>JAOABQ010000005.1 GCA_026418275.1 Clostridia bacterium | reverse complement strand
CCCTTTTTCTAACTTCTGCTAAAACGCCTGCTTTTGCGCATTGCCTTTTAAACCTCTTAAGAGCGCTATCAAGAGACTCATTCTCTTTTACTCTAATTTCAGACATGTATTTCCCTCCCTCCGATGGTAACAATTGTGCCAAGACTAAACTAAAGCCACTATTTTGTATATTAATGGGAATCAAGCTAAATACAGCACACACTATATTATATATTAAAAATTAAGCCAAAGTCAATAGAATTTTGCGTAAAGCCTCAATATTACTCACTTTTTTACTAAATGGATTCCATAAAAAACCATTAAAGCAATTTAGAACCAAGGTCTTTTCCACCTATAAGGTGGTAATGAAGGTGGAAAACGGTTTGCCCCGCACCGGAACCACAGTTGGTAATAAGCCTGAAACCCTGATCGGAAATACCAAGTTTCTTTGCTATCTCTTTTGCAGCTAAATGAATATCTGCCAAAACACCAGCATTATCTTGAGTAAGATCATTTATATTTACAATGTGTTCCTTGGGCACGATTAAAACGTGTACCGGAGCTACAGGGTTAATATCATTGAAAGCCAAAACCTTTTCACTTTCGTAAACTTTGGATGAAGGAATTTCACCCTTGATGATTTTGCAAAAGATACAGTTTTCCATAAAATCACTCCTTTACTTTATTTGAGAATCGATCACTTTTATACTGTAATCCAGGGCTTCAGTGATTTTGGAGATATCCTTACCACCGGCTTGAGCCATATCGGGACGCCCACCGCCGCCACCGCCGGCAATTTTTGCAACCTCTCTTATAATATTTCCTGCATGGATTCCTTTTTCAACCACATCTTTGGTTGCAGTGACAACAAAATTAACCTTGTCTCCATAACCGGTGGCGAGCACAAGTACGCCTGAACCCAGCTTATTTTTTAACATATCACCTGTATTTCTTAACCCCTCGATATCCAGATGATCAAATCTTGCCTTGACAACCCTGACCCCTTTAACTTGTACCGCATTGGACAATACATCATCCAGTGAACTGCTGACAAGCTTATTGCGAAGTCCATCAATTTCTTTTTGCGCAGCCTTTATTTCTGCCAGGATGGATTCTATTCTTTTCAAACTGTCTCCAGGATTTGTTTTTAACAAAGCAGCAACTTCATTTAACAGCTTTTCCTTTTCATTATAGTATTGAAGGGCCGCTTCACCGGTCAATGCCTCGATTCTTCTTGTACCTGCCGCTACACCGCTTTCACCGAGTATTTTGATAAGGCCTGCCTGGGAAGTGGAATTGAGGTGGGTACCGCCGCAAAGCTCCATGCTGTAGTCACCCATTTTTACAACCCTTACCGTACTTCCGTATTTTTCGCCGAATAAAGCTGTAGCACCTTGTTTTTTAGCTTCATCAATGGTCATTTCCTCTGTAACTACATTTAGATTTTCCAAAATCTTTTGATTGACTTCTTCTTCAATCCTTTTAAGGTCTTCCAACGATACCGAGGAAAAATGCGTAAAATCAAACCTGAACTTGTCGGGTTCAACCAAGGAGCCTGCCTGGTTAACATGGGTACCAAGCACATTTTTGAGTGCCTTGTGCAAAAGGTGCGTTGCAGTATGGTTTCTTGCAATAGCGAGCCTTCGTTTTAAATCAATTCTTGCTGCAACTTGAGTATTGACTTTAATGGAACCCTTTTCAACCTGGCCAATGTGCAGGTATTTTCCGTCGGCAGTTTTTTTACAGTTTTCTACTTTAACCAACCCGCTTTCGGATTCGATCCAGCCCATATCGCCTACCTGACCTCCGCTTTCTGCATAAAAGGGAGATTGGTCAAGGATGAAGGTGAGTAATTCGCCTTCTTTTGCTTGATCAGCCAATTCATCATTTTTCACAATATATATAATTTTTGCCGGGCATTCGTTTTGTGTATACCCTATAAAGGTTGTCTTAATATTCTTATCAAGTTTTGAGAAAATGCTGTCATCCCAACCGGCACTATCACAATCACTATTTCCTTGTGATTCCTTTTGGTGTTCGGCCATTTTCTTTTTAAATCCTACTTCATCAATACTGAGCTTATGCTCTTCCAAGATTTCACGGGTAAGATCAATTGGAAAACCATAGGTCGCATGAAGCTCAAATGCTTTATCACCGGGCAGTACATTATCCTTTTTGTTTTTCATTTCATTGATATATTCATTTAATATGCTTAAACCATGGTCGATGGTTTTCGCAAAGTTTTCCTCTTCGGTCTGTATAACTTTTTTAATATATTCCGATCTTTCGGAAAGCTCAGGATAAGCAGCCTTCGATTCGTTGATGACTACCCCTGCGACGTCGTGCAGGAAAGCACTGTTGATGCCTAAAAGCTTTCCATGTCTTGCTGCTCTCCTTAAGAGCCTTCTAAGTACATAGCCGCGCCCTTCGTTTGAGGGGATAACATAATCCGAAACCATCATGGTAGTACTGCGGATATGGTCGGTAATGACACGGATGGATATATCCGTCTTCTCGGATTTGCCGTACTCCACACCTGCGAGATTACATATATAGTTTAATACGTTCCTTACCGTATCCACTTCAAAAAGATTGTTTACGTCCTGCATCATGCATGCAAGTCTCTCAAGCCCCATACCTGTATCAATATTTGGACTCGCAAGCCGTGTATAGTTTCCTTCCTCATCCTTGTTGAATTGAGTAAAAACCAGATTCCAGAATTCGATATACCGATCGCAGTCACAGCCTACGACACAGCCTTCCTTTCCACAGCCTTTATCCGCTCCCCGGTCAAAGTATATTTCAGAACAGGGACCACAGGGGCCGGTGCCGATTTCCCAGAAATTATCTTTTTTACCCATACGGACAATACGGTCCGCTGGGACGCCTACTTCCTTGGTCCATATTTCAAAAGCCTCGTCATCTTCTTCATATATGGAAACCCAGAGCCTGTCTAAGGGAAGCTTAAGGTTTTCAGTTATAAACTCCCATGCCCAGGCGGTTGCTTCTTTTTTAAAGTAATCACCGAAAGAGAAATTACCCAACATTTCAAAAAATGTTCCATGCCTTGCGGTTTTTCCTACGTTCTCAATATCGGGAGTACGGATGCATTTTTGGCACGTCGTCATTCTTTTTCTCGGAGGCTCTTCCTTACCGACAAAATATGGTTTTAAAGGTGCCATACCCGAATTTATCAAAAGGAGGCTGGCATCATTTTGCGGAACCAAGGGAAAACTTGGCAGACGCAGATGGCCCTTACTTTCGAAGAAACTTAAGTAACGTTCTCTTAACTCGTTTAATCCTAGCTTTTGCATTGTTATTCTTCCTCTCCTCGTATACTTTAAAATAACTGTCTTCCAGATCACATATATAAAAACCCCCGCCCAAAGCTAAAGACGAGAGTACTTAATATTTAAAAATTCAATAGTATCGCCAAAAACCATACTAACCAAAAACATACATTCATTCGGCAAATAAATTATATACAAATTAAATATACGGTGTCAAGAATTTAAGGCCCGGGCAGAACGGTTTTTTATACTCATTTGCACTAAATGAAGGGGAATTGATTTATACGATGGCTTCCACAGACCTTTTTACCAAAACCTTCAAAACGGCCATAAGAGGTACCGAAATGAGCATTCCCACAATTCCCAAAAATTCGCCTCCGATTAAAACGGCTAGGATCGTAGTAACCGGATGAAGCCCAAGCTTTCCTTCAATGATCTTAGGGGATATGAACGCATTGTCAAGCTGCTGGATAATGATAAAAACAATGCTTGCCCATAGCGCTTTAAAGGGTGAATCGATCAAAGCAAGGGCAACGGCAGGAACAGCACCGATAAGAGGGCCAAAGTAGGGAATGGTATTGGCAAGCCCCCCGAACAAACCTAAAACCAAGGGGTATTTTACCTTGACTATGAAAAGCCCTATAGCCTGAAGGGAGCCAATAATTAAGGCTGTTAGAAGCTGGCCTTGTACAAAGTGTGAAAGGATTGAACTTACTTCTCTCCCTGTATTAATAAGCCAGTTTCTCCACCTTCTTGGGGTGAGGGAGAGGGCGGATTCTCTAAAAAATTCAGCATCCTTGATGAAGTAATACGCAATAATTAAAGCAAGTAAAAAATCAAAAAACATGGTGAGTGCATTAAAGCATTTGCCCAGTGACCACTTTAGTGTTTGAATAGCGGTATTTTGTACAAATTGTGTGCCTTCATAGATCTCCCTAAATATGGTAGTTTTTAAATCCTGGGGCCAGCTGCTTGACTGTATGGTATTCATCAGTCTATTAAAAAAGCTTTGATAAGTGTTAGTGATACCCGGTATGGTTGAAATCAGATCCTTCGTATTGTTTATGAGTGCAGGGACAATAAATATAAGCACAGTAACCGTTAAAACGGAAAAAACCAGATAAATGGCTAAAATACTTATCTGCCGCGGAACTTTTTTTCCCTCCAAGCGGATAACGAGCGGATTTAACAAGTAAGCAATAATAACTGCGAGAAAAAAGGGTATAAATATTTTATAAATTTTCCCTCTGAAATAATATAAAAAGAATGAAATTGCCAAAATAACCAGAGATAAAATTATGTATAAAAGGATTTTCTTTTTTAAAGCCATTTTAAACTCTCCTAGGAAATATATAAATTATAAATAAAGACTGGATGCATCCAGTCTTTATTCAGTAAAGTTCTATCTAAACATTTCAACAACATCACCAAGAATATTTCCGGATCTTTTTAGTAAATTTCTTCCTGCACGCATCATTTTTCTTTTCGTTCTGCCCTTCATTCTGTTTTGTCCCGACATCATGCTAACAGATGCGCCGATGATACCTCCAACAATTAATCCTTTTGTAAATCCACCATTCATTTTCTTCACCTCTTTTCCCGGCAAGTTTATTTATTCAAGAAGTTTTTTCTTCAAACCTCCACCTGTGTTTACCATCTCTTCGGTAGCTTCCTTGTCTACAACAATGAATTCATCACTAAACTCAACTCTTCCAAAGAGAGGAAGTATATTTCTACCTTGCACAATATCCTGAAGTAATCCGTCAGATACTTCAATGCCCTCAATTCTTCTGTTCCTATAATCAAATAAAATGTCTTTTACAATTCCCAAATCCTGACCTGTTTTTGAGTAGATTTTAAGTCCGGTTAAATTTCTCCGGTCTTTTAATTCATCCGCTTTTCTAAAGTCTTTAATTAAAGAGCAGTCAGCTACTACAACTATATCTTTTCCCAGATGAGTAACATCTTTAAGTAATATTACTTTTTTTCTTACCTGGCAGCCTTTGCGTTCAAGTAAAAAGGCCTTTACTTCTCTATCTTTTGGAGAAAAGATAACATCTTTAATAGTGCCTACTTTTTTTCCGGTGTCCAGGCATATTACCGGTAACCCCAAAACCTCACTATATTTTTCCATGTTATCCCTCCCGTTCAATTAAAATTATTTATAAATCAATTCATAATATGACGTTAAAGAAAACATTTTTATTAAAGACGGTCTTATAAATGTATTATTTCTTTATTCAGGGTAAAAAATTCATTTCAAAGAGTTTGACTTATATTACAATTTCATATAAAATTTATAGAAACATTATGTTAATATCGTTTAAAAAGTGATTTAGGGGAATGTTAAAATGGAAAATTTGAGTAAAAAATTGGGGGTCCATGTGCCCGCCATCTTATTGCCTGCTAAAAAGGTAGATTTAAGCAAGTGGGCTGTTGTTGCATGTGATCAGTATACTTCCCAACCTGAATATTGGAGAAAAGTAGAGGAGCTTGTAGGAAATGACGAATCGACCCTCCACATGATTTTTCCGGAAGTGTATCTGGAGGTTGACGGGAAAGAGGAAAGAATATCCAAAATAAATAAAACCATGGAACAGTACCTTGAAGAAAATGTACTGGTTCCCCAAAAGCCTGGATTTATTTATGTGGATAGAAAAACAACCCATGCTGCATCAAGAAAAGGTTTAATAATAGCGGTAGATTTGGAGATGTATGATTACAATAAAGGGTCTCAGACTCTCATACGGGCAACCGAAGGAACCGTTTTGGACCGGCTTCCGCCAAGGATCAAAGTAAGGGAGAAAGCCTGCCTTGAGCTGCCGCATATTATGGTTTTGATTGATGACAGGGATCGGACGGTTATTGAGCCTATTGCAGACAAAGCCGGTGAGCTTGAAAAGCTTTATGACATTGATTTGATGATGGACGGAATGTCTATTAAGGGTTATAAGGTTGATCATCCGGAAATGGTGGAAAATATTTTAAATGCATTAAACCGGCTCGCAGATCCGCAAGTTTTTAAGGATAAATATGGTCTTGAAGAGGAACAAGGGGTTCTGCTTTTTGCAGTGGGAGATGGAAACCACTCCCTGGCAACTGCGAAAGCATGCTGGGAAAATCTGAAGAAGGAATTAAAGAAAAGTGAAATAGAGGATCATCCGGCAAGGTATGCTTTGGTTGAAGTGGTAAATATCCATGATGAAGGGTTAAGCTTTGAGCCCATTCACAGGGTGGCTTTTGATATAGATACCAAGAATATGCTTGAACATATTGCCCCATTTTTTGTCCAGCAGGGGTCAGAGGCTTTTTATAAGACCTATGAATCCAAGGCGTGCATGGAGAAGGACCTGGAAGACCTGAAAAAAGATGCACATGTTATACCTTTTGTAACAGCAGATTCTTTGGGTGCAATGGTTGTTAAGAATCCTAAGTGCAACATAGCAGTGGGTACCCTGCAGGCCTTTTTGGACGACTATTTAAAGCAAAACAGCCAGGCGAGAGTTGATTATATTCATGGAGATGACGTTGTTACCGAATTAGGCATCAAGGAAGGTAATATCGGATTTTATTTGCCGCCAATGGATAAGCAGGCATTGTTTAAGACAATTATTCTAGACGGAGTTTTGACCAAGAAAACATTTTCTATGGGAGAAGCGGAAGAAAAAAGATTTTATCTGGAATGCAGAAAAATACGCAAAGATTAATTTGTGTAAGGATTTAATTATAAAGAGTCGTAATACTTTTTAGGGTATTATGACTCTTTTAACATTATCTTTGAAGCAGCAGAAAATGCACTTGATTGGCCGTTTTCACGGGCATCTTGAAATACTATTTCAGGATATTATCAACAGCTTTCATGCTCTGCTGCAATCTCTCATTATAATTTCCTTTTATTTCGATCATCTTATTACCAAAGCCGTAGTCAATGTACATCTGCTTTAATTTTTCATGTAAATTTTTTCTGGTTTCATCATCTTTGTTCCACCTTAGGCCATCATCTACCCATTTTACATCGGGGGCAAAAAATAGAACCAAATCGTACCGGGATGGGTCAATAAACTTTTCAACGAGATCACTATGCTGATTAAGATATAAATGAGCATAGTACTGGGTAGTTACTGCATCACTATCAAAGAACGCGACCTTGTTCGCCCTTTGAAGTGCTTCCATATCTGCTTGATATTGCTGGTAGGCAATCATTTCAAAGTCTTTTAATATAAAGGTCTGTTCGTTTCCCCCCAGGTATTTGGATGAATAGTATCGGCCTACTTCCTCAGAATAGGAGGTGTTGAATATTTTTGCCAGATATTTGGTAATGGTAGTTTTGCCGCAGCTTTCAGTCCCTGCAATTAATACTTTTTTGGCAAAGAAATACCTGGAACTTTCCAATACATAGTCCCAATACACCAATGGATTGTGTCTGATTTTTGTAGCGCTGACGGAGAACTTTTCCCTCTGATGGTCATATACTTCATAAGCTACTCCATCAAAAAAAATTTTGTGGTGCTCCTCGTATTCCCGTTCTCCACCAAAGATTACATCAAATTGTTCAGGAACAAGCATTTTTAATTTTTCCGCCCACAAGTCCCACCTATAAGGAGAGAGGGGGATATCTTCTTCATCCAGCATGAGTACTTTGATATGGCCAAACCCCTGTAATTCCTGGGATAGCCATTTCGCCCTGAGATTCATATCCATCATGGGCAAATGGGCTTCACTACAGAGCTTTTGGGTCAAAGCCGGATTATCGGATACGACCACATATAATTGCTCACACCTTGTCGCTGCATGAATGATTGCATTTAAATGTCCCCGGTGGGGAGGCGTAAACTTGCCTGGGAAAATACCAGTTTTATACATTTTGTTTTGCTCCTTTTAACCAATTAAAGTATCCATAGGTGCTATTGATTAAATATGCAATCCACATGATCAAGGTTGGCAAAGACCATGGAAGGGAAGACCGATCGGATATAATGACGGTTAACCACATTATAATGGTTATTACGTTGGTTAGTATCCACATGATCCACTGCTCTGCATAAGCCAAAACCATAAGGATTTGAGCGATAATTTGAAGAACTTCCGATGATGCATCGAAAATTGCTCCGAGATAAGGAATGTGGAACATATTATCAAGGTAGTTATATATGGAGATATTCCGTTTCATTGCAGTAATAAACCAGTTATCCAGTTTAAATAAGGCCATACCGAATAAAATTGCAGCAATAATACCCCCAAGTGAGATTGAAATGAACTGTTTGGGGCTAAGTTTCCGCATAACAACAAATTCCTTACTGTTGGGTTTAAGGTGTTTCTGCCACCAGATAAAGCCAATAAATTGAAAAGGTAAAAAGTAAAACAAATTAATGATCATATCTCCGTAATAACTACTTGTGTAAGCCAGATAACCGTAAGTGATACAATTTATTGTTCCCCAGACATAGGTCCATATGCTTGCCCGAGCTGCGAGCACAACACATATAATACCGGTTATGGCGCTGACCGGGGAAATCACCCAGTTTAACAGTATGCTCTTTGTACTGGTATAATCTGTCCCATTTAAAGAAAATATAACCGTTACAGCGAGAATGAGAAGGGTAAATATGCCCAACCATATTTTTTCAAAGTTTGACCATGTTTTTAACATCCGATCTCTCCATTTCAATAAATTTTAAAGTCTTCAATAAGCTTTAGGTATTGAAGACGGGAATAGAAATACTTGTTGTTCATTATAATATGTTTAAGTCCTAGGCTGTAGCATTTCATAGGGAAATTATATAATAAATATTTGAATAAAGAAAGTATGGAAACAGTTTAATTCATAGAGATGAACGGTTTTATTTTAGTATGATAAGGGGATATTCCGGTTATAATATGTGGTGTAAAAGTATAAAAATTTACTTGCAAAGGGTATGTAAATGTAGTATAATAGCCTTTGTGAAAAATATTGCGGGATTGTGTAATGGTAGCACTACTGACTCTGGATCAGTCTGTGAGGGTTCGAATCCTTCTCCCGCAGCCATATTAAAACAATGATTTTGATACAATGGAAAGTCCTTGATTTCAAGGGCTTTTTGTTGTTTTTAGGGTGAAAATAGGGTTCTGTTTCTTTGAATTTTCATTGTTGTGTTGTAAATATGAGGAAAAAATGCACCGGGGTGTGCAAGGGGGGCATTTTAGCAAGAGGAGTCACCTTTTAACGAAAATGGGAATAAGCGACTTGTACTTAGAGGATATATAAGTATATCGCAATTTAGCCAATGTAGAATTGATTTTGACTTTTAGCAATAGTATGTAGTCAAAATTAGTAGAAAAATTAAATTGTACCCTAGATGTATAGAAAATTTTAATGGTTTCCAGTCATATAAAGTTTACAGATGATACATAATACAGATTTGTTTTGTAGATCCTTTTCTTTGCATCTTTCCTTAAGAACATACCTAATTTTGCTTAATCAAAATCCATACCCAATTACAGCTTAATTTTATGTTTACTGCAAGTCGTGCGTGTTTTTGCGGAGAATCAGCCTGTAACGTCAATCGTGGAGACGATACGCTCTTTGCTGAACTCCAAACCTGTGGGAAATGATATCTGGATAGCCCTCGCGTGGTGTGTCGGTATCATGGTTGTTGCTTACCTATTCGCGATGAAGGCATATCGACGCAGGATATGAAAACACGAGTCGAGGGCTGTACCTCAACGTCCGTTAGGCTCTGTGGATATTGCCAGAGCAGAAACCATCAAAAAGTTGGAAGCATAGACCTCAATTTTGACCGCCGACTGTGGAAACAGGTGAGAGGGTTTTCCTCTTGCCTGTTTCCACAGTCAGCGGTCATTTCAGGCACAAGCCGTTTCTTTCATATCAGTCATTTACTGATTGTGGGCAAAGGCTTTTTTTGTTGCCTGAAAACTGAATGACCGTCTAAGCGGAATACCGCCAAGCGAAGCGCACAATGACCTGCCGCAAGATAGAGGGTGCGCTAATGGCGGAATACGATAAACCGCCGTGCAGGGTAGGTAGCCACGAAGTCGCGTGGGTAGAACGGCAAACGGATTTCTTTTTTTGGCGGGTATTCAAGCGTCGAACGGCAAGACGCTCACCGTTCGGCGCTTTTCGTCGTATAACCCCAAATCTTAATCCGAAAGGAGTACCCGGTCTTTAAGTTTATATTTTGCTGCTGTTTTTGAATTCTTTTTAAAAGCCATGCTTTTAAGTGATGTGAATTTTTTGAATGAAAATGTAAAATAAATTTTATTGTGAATCCTTACATGAATTATGCCCCCTTTGGTGTGGGTGTAGCTAATTGCAGAAATAAAATTTATGCTATAGCAAGCGGGTAAAATAGGCTATACTGTTATTAAACATTTTGGGGAATACAATAAATCAATAAATATTTTTTACCTACCATACAAAAATGATAACTGTATTCGAATTAATAACTTAACTCTTTATATAATTAATTCTAATGTTAAAATGACAAAACCCGATAGTAGATATTGAATCAATGTTTTTAAATACAGTGAACCAAATATTGTAGTTTTACTTTTATATTTGGTCATCTATACTTAAAGGAAGGTTGAGTAGTTGAAAATTCTAGGCCTTTTTAAAAAGGATTCAGATGCAAAATACCCAATTAATGATGCTTTAAAAAAAATAAAAAGTGGTGATGAGACGTTAAGGGAGAAGGTTTTGGCGGATTATAAACCTTTTATCATCAAAGTTGTTTCTGCTGCCACAAACAAATTTGTGGAGATTGAGAATAGCGATGAGTATAGTATTGGTCTGATTGCGTTTAACGAGGCTATTAACTCCTTTAATGAAGAAAGAAACCATAATTTTTTGACGTACTCAGAAATGGTTATAAAAAGAAGAATTATTGACTATCGAAGAAGTAATATAAAAAACGATAAAGTTTTGCCTTTCACATACTTTAATCAAGATGAGGATAGTAACGTATTTGAAGAACGTTATCTATCCTCGGATTCCTTTTTCCAATTCGAAAATATTGAAGTCAAGGAAGAAATACAAATGCTTAAGTCAAAATTAAACGAGTTTGGTATTACCATCATGGAACTTGTTGTTAATTCACCTAAGCATAGCGATTCCATGCGTTTTTTTACTAAAATTGCTAGAACTATTGCTGATGATGATGTATTATTTGATAAACTGCATAGATATAAAATGCTTCCAATAAAAGAATTGTTAAGATTATTTAACGTTCACAGACGCACAATTGAGAAGCATAGAAAATTCATTATTGCGGTTTCATTGATATTAAGAAGCAATATAGAGGTATCAAAACAATATGTGAAAAATGTTGAGAAAGATGATAAATAAAAGACACAGGTTACCAGAAGTTTATGGTACATACGTAAATTGATGTAAAGGAGGGTAGACAGTGGAGAAAACAGGGATTATTTATGATTTGCAAGATAAACATGCTATTTTACATACGTGCAATAATCAGTTTGTGGTTATTAGAAGGCAGCCCATGATGGAAATTGGGCAAGTTGTAGAATTTAAGGAGTCTGATGTTTTAAAACCCCGAAGACATATTGTAAAGTATGCTCAGGCACTATCAGGCATAGCTGCAGTAGCATTATTTGTTTTTATATTATATCGTTTTACTTACTTTGATAAAAAAATATTTGCCTATGTGGATGTTGATATTAATCCAAGTATAGAGCTGACAATCAATCAAAATGCCAAGGTTATTGATGAAAGACCGATGAATGAAGATGCCGGGAAATTGTTAGATGGCATTGACCTGGAAGGGATGACTATCAATGATGCCCTGGTTAAAATTGTAGAAGAATCAAAGCATAAAGGATTTTTAAAACCTGAAAATGATCAAATTATTTTTATTGCAGCAGCATTGAATAAAAAAGATGAAGAGCCTAAAGAAACCATCAAACAGAACGAAAAACTAGAGCGCTTCTTAACGGATACGGAAGATGACTTGAAAAGTGTTAGCGGCCAAAATATCGTTCCAAAAGCTTTGATTGTTTCTCCGGATGATGTTAAATTAGCCAATGAAAACAAGATATCCTTAGGGAAATTAGCTATATATAAAAAAGCCAAGGAAAAAGGGATGGATCTTACCATTGAAGATGTGAAGGAAGGAAGCTTGAATGAATTCAAAGATCTCATTCTAAAAGAATTGGAGGATTCCCCAAAAATAGATTTTCCGACTATGACGCCTGTTCCTTCACAAGATGCCGGTGTTGTTCAAACCGTTGCACCAATCAAAGATTTGACGCCAGTACCTACAAGCACAAAGACCCCAGAGGTCACGTTGGTGCCAACAACGCAAGATTCGCTGAAACCGGTACCTACTGCCTTTGAAAAACCTACCGATGTGCCGACCAAGACCCCAAAACCGGGAATTGTTATTATTGATATGCCAATACCTGAAACATGGCTCCCAACACCCACAACTGAAGTTAAGCCATTGCCGGTAGGGGTGATTGATGATGCGGATACCGACATCAAGTACGGAGGGGAATGGGAGAAAATAAAAGGAACATTATACATTAATGCAACAGTGGGTAAATCCCAGAGTGCAGGCAGTTATATGGAGTATGCTTTTCATGGCGCGCTCATAGAGTGGTATGGTGTTGTCGGAAATACTTATGGAAAAGCTGAAATATATATTGATGGAATGTTGGAAACAACAGTTGATTGCTATACTGAAAGTAACTTGCCTTCCATATCCAAGTTATATCAAAAAGTTTGGACCGGTGCAGAAAAACACATGATTAAAATTGTGGTCAGCAAAGAGAAGAATCCTTTGTCAAAGGGACATACGATCGAAGTTGATGCTTTACGTGTAAGATGATTTATTATAAATATTAAAGCCCTTAAGCAAATGAGCATTTTTAAAAATAATGAAAACCGGTATTTTCGAATACAAAGAATTATTAATACAAATAACCCATTTTCTATTAAGTCATCAGTAAAAAATGTACTGATGACTTTTTTTCTACAAAAATCTTTTGCCTACCATACAAAACGTCTTCCAAGCTCCGAATTAATGTGTACTATTTTGTTAGGGGAGGTATTACGGTGGTTAGAAAAACAATGAAAAAAAGCATTTCACTCTTTTTATGTCTACTTTGTGTATTTTCAATACTCGTAGACCCAATTGCAGTGAAGGGAGCTACAAATCGAGGGGGAATGTATGATGCGGGTCAAGTCATTCAGGTTGGTCCCGATAAGGCTTATAAGACCGTTAGAGAAGCTGCAGCTGCGGCTCAAGATGGTGATGTTGTACAAATTGATGCAGGAACCTATTTGGGGGATTATGTAACTTGGCGTGCCAATAACTTGATCATTCGGGGCGTAGGCGGCCGGCCACATATTCAGGGAAACAGTCTCATCCCCAATGGTAAAGGTCTCTGGGTCATACAGGGAGCAAACACCACCATAGAGGATGTTGAGTTCTCGGGGGCTAGGGTCGCCGATGAAAATGGTGCAGGGATTCGCCAGGAAGGAGCCGGTCTTATTGTAAGACACTGCTATTTCCATGATAATGAAAATGGAATCCTGACGGATGGAGGAAACTGGGACATCTTAATCGAAAATTCTGAATTTGCCAATAACGGATTTGGTGACGGACAAACCCATAATATGTATATTGGTAATATTCGTAAATTTACGATAAAAAACAGTTATTCCCATCATGCTAAAATTGGGCATACAGTAAAAACCCGTGCGAAGGAAAACTACATTCTTTATAACAGGATCATGGATGAAAGTGACGGTACCGCAAGTTATACCATTGATATACCAAACGGAGGGACTTCCTACATCATCGGAAATCTTTTGCAGCAAGGACCGATGACTGACAACTCAGCTATTTTTGCTTATGCAGCTGAAGGAGGAAGCAACCCGGACCAGCATCTATATGTGGTAAATAACACTTTTGTAAACGACCGGACCCAAGGTGGAAAATTTATTCAGGTTAACGGGACAACAATTCCAATAGTAAAGAATAATCTTTTCGTTGGAACAGGCACCGTTTATAGCGGTCCGGGCAGTGTAAACCTTACAACGGATAATTTGGCTTCAGATAACGCAGGAGTATTAGACAGGGCGAACTTTAATTACCGGTTAAGTTCAACATCTCCGGCAATTAACCGGGGAACCGATCCGGGTACGGTAAATGGTGTCAATCTATTACCTGTTTCCCAGTATGTGCATCCGGTAGGGGTTGAGGTGCGGACCATTCAGGGAGCAGTAGACTTCGGGGCATATGAGTATAATGAAGCGGTGAGTTCAAGTACACCAGCTCCTTCTAAATCTCCTACACCTGTAGTTACAATATCGCCTTCAAATACTCCTACAATGACGCCTACCTCAACCAACCGGTACACAATTTCCGGCTATATTGCTCCCGACTTAGATACTTCCGCGAATGATGATTTATTAAAATCCGGTTTTACGGTTGAAATCACAGAAGCAGCTATGACTGCATTTACGAATTCCGAAGGGTATTTTGAAATCCCCAATATTCCTAATAAACTAACGGGATATACTGTAAGAATAAGCAAGCCGAATTATTTATATAGAGATCTTAGGAATATTGTTGTAGATAATAAAAATGTCCAGTTGAGTTCAAGCGGTATGCCTGTGCTGATATGGGCGGGGGATATTGTCCGCAATGGTGTCCAGGATCATGCCATTAATATGTCGGATATTGTTGAAGTTATAAAATCGTTCAACACCGTGAGTGGAGATGGGAATTACATTGAAGGCAGTGATTTGAACAGGGATCATGCCATTAACATGGCGGATATTATGATCATCATAAAGAATTTTAACAAATCGCCCGTTGATTATCCAAACTATGTTATACCAACTCCGACTCCAACCTCAACTCCAGTGGTTACTACCCCTGGCACGAATCCTATTGATTCGTTAAAACCGGGAGACTGGCTGGAAATACCCAATTCTCATTTGGAAAAGGTTCTTCCATCTCCTCTGCCCGAAAGTTGGGGTGGTGCACAATCCATCATGCGTGCCTGGAGTGGAGGTGCTTATGATACAAAACGCGACCAGTTTATCATATGGGGGGGCGGACACAGGGATTATTCAGGGAACGAGATTTATTCCTTTGACATCCAAAAACTGTCTTGGAAAAGGTTAACCGAGCCAAGCCATGATGTTGAAGGCGATGAGGCCAGCGGATATTACCCCGATGGGAATCCCCGTTCAAGGCATACCTACGATTTTCTTGAATACGTTTCTTCTGTTGACAGGTTTATGGCATTCGGCGCTTTTGCCATGTGGCCATCCGGACAAGGCGCACGAAATTTGGATGCATTTAATTTTGATACGCAAAAATGGGAACACAAGGCATCACTGCCTAATGGAGGCGGGTTTACAGCATATGATCCGGTAACCGGACACGTTTTTTCACATTCCTATGCGAATGGTGGATATTTGAGTGAATATGATCCCGTAAATGATATATGGACACCCAGGGGCAACATTTACAGTGAAGGCTGGATGTCGTTTTACACTGCTGCTATTGACCCAGTGAATAGGAAAATGGTTGCGGTGGGGAATCAAGAATTGAATCCGGGTGAAATTCTGGTATGGGACTTGAGTAAGTCGGGAAATCTAACCTCAAGCAGACTCAAAACAACAGGGGCAACTGAAATTGACAGAACCACATGCCCGGGATTTGATTACGATCCGGTAAGCAAGAAACTGGTTGCATGGTCTGGAGGGACAGATGTTTATACCCTGGATATGAAAACACTGGTTTGGACTAAAATTACACCACCAAGTTCGAATACCGTTATACCAAGTAAATCGCAAGAGTATGGGACTTATGGCCGGTTCCGATATATTCCGTCAAAAAACGCTTTTATAGCAGTCAATGCCATAAACGAAAACGTATATGTTTATAAACTACCCAATACACAAAATACAAGTACACCCACGCCAACACCAACATGGACAAATACACAAACACCAACGCCTAAGCCCAGTGCAACATCAACACCTACACCGACTTCAACACCAATTGTTACCAGCATACCTACAGCTACGCCAACCGGGAATGCATCCTATCTTGTTCCAGCATTCTCAACAACAGTCGGCAGTGGCTTGGGCAGCGATATTACAACACTGCAAGTTGAAGAATTAGACGGAGTTGCTACAAATAACTATCCACTCATGATTTCCCATGTATTTAAAAAGGGAGATTACGCAAATAATGTTACCGTACGTGTAAACGGAGTAAATATCCCAACTCAGACCGATGTGAAAGTGCGGTATGATGACGGATCGGTCCGTCATGCGCTGATTAGTTGTGTGCTGCCCCGTTTAGGTGCTAGGGAGACACTAACCCTAACGTTGGTAAAGGGCGGTAACAATAACAACAGTCAGTGGGTAACAAAAGACCAACTGCTGACAACGCATTTTAATACCAATTTAAGTTTTACAGGAGGTAAAAACTTTTCGATTTCTATCCGTGATATGCTGAAGAGAGTGAATACATCACCCAATTACTGGGTGAAAGGTGCTATAGCTTCTGAATTTATGCTGAATGATCTGACACTGACACCCCCTTCACAACAGCTGAACGTCAAAGCCAATGCCCGGGTATTTCCGGGATGGAATGGGATCCGTATCTTTTTAATTGTTGAAAATGTATGGGGCGATTATCGAGGGCGGGTGGACTATACCGTGAATGCGCCCGAAATAGGATTGAATTCAACGGTTGCACACATCGCAAACACCCGTTGGGGGAAGGAGTTTTGGCTTGGTCAAAAGCCTTCGAAAATTAATGTGAAGTATAATCCGAGGTATTTGATGGATTCAGGCCACCTTCCCAATTATGATGATTCATTTAGAATTCCTGCCTCTACGCTGGATTCGGATTATACCCAATGGCTGGCATCCGACAGAGGTTTTATGGGCAATGGATTTTTGCAAAAATATTTTCCTACTACCGATGGAAGGGATGAAATCGCTTTATATCCAAAATGGGCAGCATGTTGGACACTTGGCCAGGATAAACGGATGCGGGAAATTACAGAAGGACATGGTCTTTTATCCGGCGCGATTCCGATTCACTTCAGGGAGTCGAATGCAAACAAGGCTTTAAAGCTCGGAGGCACAGGCAGAATGATTACCATTGATGACCGGCCGACCATAGACCTATCTGATCTAGCGTATGAATGGACACGTCCGGAGGATAAACTGCCGGCAGCCGTAGGGAACGCATCAACGGGCGGATGGACTGTAGACCGCGCACATCAACCTTCTTTGGCATATGTACCTTATCTGATGACGGGTGATTATTATTATCTTGAGGAGATGTACTTCTGGGCTGCATATGATTTAGCTGCCTGCAATTTTAGTCCTGATTGGGGAAGAAATTATGCCCAGGGGCTGATTCGTGACCAGGTTCGCGGAGAAGCTTGGGCGATCCGGAATATTTCAGACGCGGCAGCCCTTGCCCCGGATGGAGATCCCGAAAAAGCGTACCTCTTGGAAAAAGTCTATAATAATATCAGCTCTTGGGAGACTAAATACATCACCAACAACTACCACCCGCTTCATTTCTGGGGCGTTATCAGCAACCGCGGTTCGGACGGCGGAAGACCTGATGACACGCTGGTACCGAATGTCAGGTCCTTTACTTCACCCTGGATGGATGATTTCGTATTAATCACGCTGGGACATATGAAAGAAATGGAATTTAAAACTCAAAACCTGGTTAACTGGTTGGGACAAAATGTTGTAGACCGTTTTTCACACCCTGAATTTAATCCGTTCAGGGGTGCATCCTATCACATTCCTGCAACTTATACCGATGACCCGAATGTATTGTCGCCCGAATATAATTATTCGACATGGGCGGCGGTAAAGGCGGCATTTGTTACGGCAGAACCTACCAAGTATACTAACAAGTATGCTAATGCCTATCCCTTCAATGCACGTGCAGCGCTGAG
Source organism: Clostridia bacterium (assembly GCA_026418275.1). Taxonomy (GTDB): domain Bacteria; phylum Bacillota; class Clostridia; order Acetivibrionales; family DSM-2933; genus SKW182. The sequence continues at coordinate 53,735 of JAOABQ010000005.1, read as the reverse complement.
TTTTGTGACCTTTCTTCCGAGAGGAAGTAACGCCTGGAATTTCTTTGCAAACGGCAGGGACAGTGACAATCTTCCGGTGCTGGATTACTCAGTACTCAACGATGATCCTTCCTGGTCTATGATTCCAAGGTAGTTGAAGGGTAGCTGTAATTAAGAAATTTCGGATAAAGGGTCGGTAGTATTCTTTATGTGACGAATAAGACGGTTTATTGTTATAATATGTCTTAATTGATATAATGAATACTATCAATCCTTTTATCTTATTTTCGGAGCATCAAAATATCGGGTAGTAACGATTTTTGATGTGGAGTAATTCAATTTTAAAGATCGTTATCTATATAGTGGATCAAATATAAAACATACTTTTATATTGACTTTTTAATAGAATGATAGGCCGATGGGTAATTTCATTAAGTCTTATAATTTTGACTTTGAGGAGCATATGGGATGAAAGTTAAGAAATTGATGTTGGTGATTATGTTTATATTCATCATTCTGACGGGACTTATTTTGAATTCTGTTACAGTATATCAGGATGGGAATGCTAATCCGATCGATTTATTGGAACCGGGACACTGGCTTGAAATACCTAATTCTCATTTGGAGAATGTACTCCCCTCTCCATTGCCCCAGAATTGGGGTGGATCGGGTGCCATCATGAGTGCTTGGAATGGGGGTGCTTATGACACTAAGCGTGACCGCTTCATCATATGGGGGGGTGGACATCGTAATTACTCAGGAAACGAAATTTATTCATTTGATATCCAAAGCCTGTCTTGGCAAAGGTTAACTGAGCCGAGCGGTGATGTTGGAGGCGATGAGGCCAGTGGATATTACCCTGATGGGAATCCCAGGGCAAGAGAAACTAAAAATTATATTCAATATATTCCTTCAATAGACAGGTTCATGGCGTTTGGAGCTTTCAGCATGTGGCCATCCGCGCAAATAAGTGTCAGAAATGTTGATGCATTTAATTTTGATACCAAAACATGGGAAAGGAAGGCACCTGTTCCTGATGCAGGAGGGTTTACAGCCTATGATCCTGTAACCGGACATGTATTTTCACATTCTTATGCTAATCATACATATTTGAGTGAATACTTTCCAGAGAATGATACTTGGGTACCAAGAGGAGATATGTGGAGTGAAAGCTGGATGAATGTTTATACTGCTGCGATTGATCCTATGAACAGAAAGCTGGTTGCTGTTGGAACACAGGGATTGAATGAAGGCGAAATTCTGGTATGGGATATAAGCAAAGCGGGTAAATTGAATTCAAGCAAGTTGATGACTACGGGAGCTACCGAAATTACAAAAGCCAATTGTCCAGGTTTTGAGTATGATGCGGTCAATAGGAAGTTTGTGGCATGGTCCGGTGGAGCCAATGTATATACCTTGGATATGAATACCCTGGTTTGGACAAAGGTTACTCCTTCCGGCACAAACACCGTGATACCGACCAATGCTCAACCGAATGGGACTTATGGCCGTTTTCGCTATATTCCATCGAAAAATGCTTTTATAGCAGTTAATGCAACGAATGAGAACGTATATGTTTATAAAATGTCTGTTAACACAAATACACCAACACCGACGAATACCCCGACGGGTACGCCTACATCAACATCGACAACAACACCTACATCAACATCGACAAATACGGCAACGAATGCTCCGATAAATGTTCCAACAAATCTCCCTATCCATACTGCAATTTTAAAACCTTCTCCTACCCCGATGACTACAAATACCGTGAATCAAACGGCACCTCCAACTCCGTCAACGGATGTACTACCACCACTGGGTGTTACAAGGGTTTCATCCGAAAATGGGGATGGGATATATAACATAGGCGACGTTATTAGCATCAACCTGTTTGTCTCACAAAAGGTGACAGTATACGGAACACCCCAGATCATTATGAATACCGGTAGAAAAATTAATTATTCAAAGGGCAGTGGAAGCAATAACCTGAAATTTAGTTATACAGTGGATGCAGGAGATGTTACAGCTGATTTAAATTATAATAATACAAATGCGCTTTTATTAAACGGCGGCAGTATTAAGGATGAAAGTGGACGGGCATTGAACTTGACACTGCCTCCGCTTTTAAGTCAAAACTCACTGGGTGGGAGTAAAAATATTATTGTTGACGGGATTATTCCCAAAGTAAATTCGGTGTCGTCCTTCAGATCGGGTAATGCTTTAACTATAAAGGTTTCCTTTACCGAAACGGTCATCATTCAGGGTTCACTTCCACAAATGATTTTGAGTAAAGGGAGAACTGCCAAATATGAAAAAGGCAGCGGGACAAATACTTTGGAATTTAAGTATGTGCTGCAAAAAGGGGAGCTATTGTCCGATATTGATAGGATCGCAGCAAACTCAATGTATTTAAATGGCGGGACGATTGGAGATAAAGCGGGTAATTATGCGGAGTTGCTGCTTCCTGTCATTGGAGAGGACTTCGATTTGGCTGTCGAAAGCCCGGCTCCAGTTGTAAGCCATATTGGCGATCAGAATAAAGAAAAATTTAAACCTGGCGATAAAATATCCATCACTGTTAAGTATGAGGAAACGGTCAATGTTACGGGGCATCCGGCAGTATATTTAAATGGTGGAAGAAAGGCCTCTTACCAAGGCGGGAGTGGTACAAACTCACTGATATTTACTTACATTGTGGGAGAAAAGGATACTGAAGAAAGCCTGAAAAATTTGGCAAGCGGGGCGTTAAGCATCCGTGGTGGTGAAATTAGGACACAAACGGGTAATTTGAAAAACAACAATATCGTCGTTGGTTGGTCAAACAAAACAGTTGTGGTTTTATATATTGGAAGTCCCTATATAGAAGTGAATGGAAAAAGGATGGAAATAGATCCAGGAAGGGGTACTAAACCTGTTATCCACGGTAAAAGTACTTTTATTCCGCTAAGGGTTGTTGAAAATATGGGAGGCACGGTAGCTTGGAACGCCAAAAATAAAAAAGTAACCATCAAGCTAAGGGGTAAAATAATAGAACTTTGGATGGGTAAAAAAACGGCTCAAACTAATGGTACGAAAAAAACCCTGGACGTTGAACCAAAAGTAATGAATTCCAGAACGATGATGCCTTTAAGGTTTATCGTTGAAAACCTTGGAGGAAAAGTAGAGTGGATTGGTGCTGAGAAGAAGATTATCATGTATTATTAGTTAAAGAGATAAAGTATTGTAGAGTAGTCCAAACAGGAACGACAAAACCAGTATTTGAATTGTTCCTTGTTCACGTCTTTTGTTAATGTGTTTACACTAGATTAGACACAATGAAACTTTTAAATCTCAATTTTCTTTAAATTAACTTAAAGGCCGGGCTGGACTTAACCAAAGTTCTGTCCGGCCTTTAAAGCAACTGTTCAAACAACATAAAACAAGGTTCTTTGATTAGATTATCTGCCATGTTGCATCTATACCTTTTATAGGAATAGTTTGATATAATAATTTATATCAGGGATTTAATGAAAGGAATTAGGATATATCATGCAAAAAGCACTGGAAACATTACATAAATATTTCGGTTATTCGTCTTTCCGGCAAGGACAGGAAAAAATTATAGAGAATATTATGAATTTTTCAGATACTTTGGGCATTATGCCCACAGGGGGTGGAAAGTCCATTTGTTACCAGGTTCCTGCTCTTCTTATGCCCGGGACAACCATTGTAGTATCACCCCTTATTTCACTGATGAAAGACCAGGTAGATGCATTAAATAATATTGGGATTCCATCGGCTTATATCAACAGTTCGTTAGAATGGTGGGAACTGGAACAACAAATGCGTTTAGCATATAACGGGAAATTCAAGCTTTTGTACATAGCGCCTGAAAGACTGGAATCCGAAAGGTTTGTAAACCTGTTAAAGAGCATTTCTATTTCTATGGTTGCTATTGATGAAGCCCATTGTGTATCTCAATGGGGACATGATTTCCGCCCTAGTTACCTGACATTGCCTCAATTTATAAACCAACTGCCTGTAAGACCTGTTTTGACTGCCTTTACTGCAACAGCCACAGAACGTGTAAAGATGGATATCGTAAAATTGTTGGAGTTAAAAAGTCCTGGTATATTTGTTACCGGATTTGACCGTAAAAATCTCTTCTTTTCGGTCAGAAAAGGAGCCAACAAACTGGAATTCATCGTGGATTACCTTGAATCCCATAAAAATCAAGCAGGAATTATCTATGCTGCTACGCGAAAGGAAGTTGACAAACTGCATGAAGTTTTAATAAAAAAGGGCTTTGACGCTGGAAAATACCATGCAGGAATGGAAGATGGAGAACGAAACAAGAGCCAGGAAAATTTCATCTATGACCGCATCCGTGTAATGGTTGCTACCAACGCCTTCGGAATGGGAATTGACAAGTCAAATGTTCGCTATGTTATCCACTTTAATATGCCCAAAAACATGGAATCATACTACCAGGAAATCGGACGGGCAGGACGGGACGGTGATGATGCTGAATGTATCCTTATGTATGGAGCCCAGGATACTCATATTCAAAGATTCTTTTTGGATGAAAGTCAACTGCCGCCCGAAAGGAAAAAGTACGAGTACACTAAACTGCAAATGATGGTAGATTACTGTCATACTACAAAATGCTTACGCAAATACATTCTTGAGTATTTTGGAGAGACTGGTATCTCTGAAACCTGTGGTAACTGCGAAAGCTGCAATAGCGAAAGCATCCTTTCAGATATTACGCTTGATGCGCAAAAAATATTTTCATGCATCAAGCGAATGGGTGAGCAGTACGGAACTCAGTTGGTAGCGAATGTCCTTAAGGGTTCTAACCTCAAAAAGATTCGCCAACTCAAGTTTGACACTCTGTCAACTTATGGAATTTTAAGGGTTTATAATGTCAGTACTATAACTGACATTATAAACCAACTGACAGCAGACGGCTATCTTTATGTCACTAAAGGACAATACCCTGTCGTTAGGTTAACTCAAAAGGCATATGCTGTTTTACAAGGCAAAGAAAAGGTCTTCCAAAAAGTAATTAAAAAGAATGTTCCAGATATGTCGCCTGTTTCTACGAGTATCAAGACTAAAAAGGTTGAAGTAAAAGCAAACATGGAGCTGTTTGAGATGCTTAGAAGCCTTCGTAGGGACATAGCAGAAAAACAAAATTTACCACCCTATATCATATTCCATGACAGTACATTAAAGGATATGTGCAGACATTTTCCTGTCGACAGACAGTCAATGCTTAATATAAGCGGTGTTGGAGAAACTAAGTTTGATATGTATGGCGAATCATTTATTGAACTGATAAAAAATTATATGAATGAACATCAAGTTGGTCATACCGATATTTCGCAATTTAAGGAAAGTAACCCAAAATTTGACAGAAATATGCTTTCAGGAATTATTTTGTGGGATGATAGGAGCAATGACAAGGTTCCTAAAATAATTTCCGATGGAATTGAATATTCATGGAAAGAATTTGGACAGTTGTTGATGGAATGGGATGGATTGAAGTTTAAGATTGAGGTAATGGATGGGACTGATGAAGAATAATAGGAGCATCAGGATTCCACCCATGCCGTAGAGTTGCCTTAAAGCACCGAATAGCCGTCCTTGTAGCCGCTTCAAGGTCTTGTAAAAAAAAGGGGGCATATTTTTCGTGTTTTTCCAACAAGCAGCTTTGAAGAATTTTACTGTCCTGGTTGCTTAAATACAGGTATATTGAATCAATGTATAAATATGGTACTGGTAGATTTCCGGTTGTTTCAAATGGGTTCCGCATTTGGCTATCCTGCTGTAACCCATAAAAAGTATAGATGCAACAGGGCAGATAATCTAATCAAAGAGGCTTGTATTATGTTGTTTGAACAGTTGCCTTAAAGACAGGACTAGAACTTTGGTTAAGTCCAGCCCGGCCTTTAAGTTAATTAAGCAAAATTGATTTTTTACATCCGGCAACCGTCGAAGGCTTTTTATGAGACACTTTGGAACAAGTCTAAAACATTGGAGGTGCAGTAATTATAAGTATATACCGTACTTTATTTTATTTTTAACTCGAAATTGTAAAATACCGATGTTCCATCGTCATTGTCACTGGCAAGAGCACCTTTAATTAGATTTTTAGAAACCTTTGAAACAGCGACGGATTCCACTTTGGTCACAAAAGGTTTTCCTTCTTTTTCAAGAATGCTGAACAAACTGCTTGCGTCCATATTGTCCTTTAAATTTTTCAATGGCATCACACCCACAAAACTACCAAGTATTTTACCGTCATTGATAGGGTCCCCTGTTACTTCAACAGAGGCAGTAAGTACAAGTTGGTCAGTATCTTCGATATATTCTGCGCCCGATAGCCCTGCTAAATAACCATCAATCTGAGGCAATTCTAACCTGTATGTCTTAATATCTTTAACTGCTGTAGTTTTTCCTTCCACATACATCAAAAAATCCTTCTTGGGAACTGAAAAAATAATATTGGCCACTGCGTTACAACGGTTAACAAACAAAAAACGGTCCTTTGTGACACAAAAGCCCTCAAGGTTTACAATATCTTCGCTTCCGAATCCAGCTGCGGCAGCAAGCTGCTGATAGAAGGGAGCCATATTCTTTTCCAATTTTTTTGCTCCACCTTCATTCACCAAAAAGGCAACTTCTCTTTTAACAGCTTTTGAGCCCGATCCGATAATCATAATCCAATTTTCGTTTTTCCATTTAAAACTATCCATTGCCTCAAAATCGGGTTTAACACTTTTAGGTATTCTGCCGTTTGTATCTAAAGGATATTCTTTCAGCAATAATTTCTCTTCGATGTTGAAATTCCTGTCCATTTTATACAAGTAAGGTGAATCGTCACCTACAATATAATAATTTCCATCATCATAAATCATTCCTGAAGCAGAAGGTAGATCATTTTTTATAATTCCTTCGCTAAAGGCTAATTTATTTACAGGTGCTGCATAGGTTAATGTACCCGTTAAGATAATCACTGCAAGTGATACTGCGCCAAGTTTATTTATGTTCATATTTTTCTCCTCCCTTTATTTTTACCCTGTGAAATGGGCTGTCCAGTTAACATGCCTCTAGATAACCTCATATTTGATTCATTATATTAATTATCTGTTTTTTTACAAATGTAACCTTTCCGGTAGAAATGTCATATTTGGCTCCTAATATTTTAACTTTTTTGGTTTCAATCAATTCTTTGAGAACAGGACTTTTTTCAAGTTCTTCTATACTGTTTTCAATATTGAGATCTTCAGTCAACTTATATAGTTCAATGTACTGATTACTGAAGTACTTGTGCTTGATGCATTAGGTGATTCAGCTGGCTTAGCCATTACCAAAATGTAAAAAGTGAAAGGGTAATAGCTGATGATGCAGTGATCATAGTGATTTTTTTGATGATCAATTTCATATACATTACCTCCCTGTAAAAAAAGTTTTCATAATATTGTTCAAATTTGATTTTTTTTTCAGGTACATAATTAATTTAAAAAATAGAAAATATTAATCATCATCCTCATCATTAGTCGTGATATAGTTTTTAAGATAAATGACTTTAGGGTGAAAAAAGTTCACACTTTTCAAAATTAAGACTTTTAGTATACTAATAGATGACTAAAAACTTTAGTTCACTGGGGGGTCAAAAGAAGGAATGACATAAACTGTCTAATAATAGGAGTGTACAGCAATACCAGTATCCTTACATCAGAAAAGAAATAGGCATATTGGTTTTAATATAGATAAATAAACTTAAATTTCTGGAGGGAGCGTTAATAAAAATGAAAACAAGAAAAATAGCAGCTTTGTTTATGATTGTTATAATCACGATTACTTCTTTTAGTGGAGCAATTTTTGCAGCTGCAACAGGTGCACCGGGAACACCTTCATTAGCACATGATAACTGGGACGGAGATGGAAATTTTAATATCACAATGAATATGTGGTATGGCAATAACGGAACAACTTATAAACTTTATGAAAATAATGTGGTGGTTCATACACAAACTTTAACAGATAATTCACCGAATGCGCAAACAGTAGCAAAAGCAATTTCAGGTAAATCAAACGGAACTTATACATACAAGTGTGACCTTATTAATTCTTTTGGAACAATTACGAGCAGTACTATTACAGTAAATGTAACTTCTGGTCCAAGTGCAACCAATACCCCTACACCGACAAACACACCAAAAAGTACACCAACAAATACACCAACTAACACCCCTAGACCGACAAACACACCGACAAACACACCGACAAACGCACCGACAAACACACCGACAAACGCACCAACTAATACCCCTACAACTACAGCAGCACAAACAACAGCTCCTGCAGCTACTCCTCTTGATGGTGCTATTACAAGAGTTATAGACTTTGAAGGTGAAAGTGCTGACGCAGCAAAAAGTAATTTCGGTGGTACATCGACATTCGCAATTGAAAATGCAGCTGGAATAAATAATTCAAAATGTTTGAGTATTTCTTCATCTACAGATGTGGATGCAACATGGTTTAGAGGTATTCAAACCAGAGTAGGTAAATCTACATTAATTACAGCATATGTAAAAGGAGAAAACCTTCAAGGTAGAGGAATTGTGGCGTTGCAAGGACAATATGCATACATTCAAAATACTACTGACTGGCAAAAAATTTCTTTTGTAATAAAGTCTAATGAGAATTTTTCTTGGCTTTTCTGTAACTTAGGTGGATATGGTGCTCAAGCAAAAGGTAAAGTATATTTTGATAATATAGTTATTACAGATTATCATGAGTACGATAATTTGGAAAATGGATTAACAACTTGGACAAATACAGCAAAAACAGGAACTACATATACATTAGAGCAAACAACAGGAGTAAATAATAGTAAAGCTCTAAGCATTAATGCAGCAAATTTGCAAGATTCAAAATGGACTAAAACAGTTAACTTGGAAACAAACAGAAAATACAGACTCAAAGCACAAGTTAAGCTTGAAAATGTAACTTCACAAGTAGATATGGGTGCATTCTTATCAGCACAAAATGCAGTAAGCAGCAAAGTAGGTTCAACTGGTACGAGTGATTATAAAGAAATTTTTGTAGACTTTGAATTACCAAAAGAAACAGCTAAAACAAAAGATGTTGAAATTACTTTAGGACTTGGTACAATAAATAACCTTGCTAAAGGAAAAGTAACATTTGATGAAATCAAAATTGTTGAATTTGATCAAATCATTCCTGAACCATCTAAAAAAGTAGTGGCTACTATTGATTTTGAAAATGGTGAAAGTGCAGCAAGTAATTTTGGCGGCGGAGCAACTTTTACCATAGAAAACTCAGGCGGTATCAACAATTCAAAATGTTTGAGTATTGCATCAGCTACGGATGTAGATTCTGCTTGGTATAAAAATGTTCCTATCCAAGTTGGTAAATGTTATAAGGTTACAGCTTATGTTAAGGGTGAAAACTTACAGGGAAGAGGAATTATAGGATTACAAGGTCAGTCATATGCTTATATAGATAATAATACTGGTTGGCAAAAAATTTCTCTTATCTGGTATGTTAAAGACAACTATCAAATGTTATTCTGTAACTTAGGTGGTTACGGAGCTTATGCAAAAGGCAAGGTGTATTTTGATAATATAACAATAGAAGAATACGAAAATATTGTTGAATTTGAGGATTTTGAAGACCAAAATCTCGAATGGAACCATTCTAATGAGCCAAATGTTACATATACTGTTGAACAATCTGCAGGTGTAAATAGCTCAAAATGTTTAAGCATAAGTGCAAGTGACTTTGCTATGGGTACATGGGTAAAGGGATTTAAATTAACTCCCGGTAAACACTATAAAATTTATGCAAGCATAAAAGTAGAGAATATGCTTTCCAGAGATAAACATTTGGGTGGAACAATTTCAGGTCCAGCATGTGTTAGCAGTGAAGGATATAAATCTCTCGGTACTTCTGCTTGGCAGCAAAAATTAATAAGTTTCCAAGTAGAAGAAGACGCAGGGGAATATACGGATATTAGATTGGATTTGGGTTATTATAATGGTGATCAAAAAGCAAAAGGAAAAGTATATTTTGACAACCTTCTGATTGTAGAAGATACAGAAATAGTAACGCAAAGTGGTGTTCATGTTAAAACAGCTTTTGAGGCAGATGATTTGACAAATATTACTCCGCAAAAGTTTACAGCTTGGATTGGAAACTTAGATGCAGCATATGAAAAAATGAATGACTTGGTAGGTGGAGTTCCATTTAACGGTAAGCCAATGTCGCTTAATTCAGTAACTGCAGCAGATTCTGTCGGTTGGGCATATGTTATTGGTAGTTCAAGGTACATGAGATGGCCTAAAATGCAAGTAAAAGATACTATGGTTAAAATAAATAATGGAGATTGGTGCTCAGGAGTTCTCCACGAAATGGGACATTTGTTCAATATGTCACCTTATTCAATTTCTAATAAGGAATCTTGGGAATGGCAAGATGATGAAATGTGGGCAAACTTTAGATATTGTTATGCACTGGAAGCTTTAAACGGTAAAGTGAATTTTGAAGGTAAAGACTATATAGGAGCAGATATACTTACTTTCTTTAAAACAGATGCAGGAAATAGTTATGATAAGACAATAGCAGTAGGTAAGTATTCAGCAGATGGTCTTATGGCAAAACTATTGATGATTAAAAATACAATAGGATGGCAGCCATTTAAAGATACATTTAGAGAATTGAATCCAAAGAAATCAACTTCAGTTACAAACTTTGACAAATTCCAGGATTTTATCAGTGTGCTTGACAGCAAAACCTCCTATAATGTCAGAGGAATGTTTACAGCTTCGGAATGGAATACCATTCAAACAGGCATATAGTAAATAAGAAATTTAAATAAAAAATGCTTCTGAGGTACTTGAAAGTAACCTTGGGAGCATTTTTTATTCCTACCGTTTATTGATATTAAAGGGTTAAGCATGGCTTATTCTGGCGACCGTGGTTTTGGGGCTGGCACTTAGCTTTTTTTCTTCAAAGATGAAAAACCAGAGCGCCGCTTTCGGATTAGGTATCGTAGTTCTTTTGGCAGGCTCTATGTCCAATTATCTTGGAAGTGAGATACAAAAATTAATTTGGCCGTTTGTGGATTTCAACTTCGGGACGCTTTCGTTGTTTAGCGCGATATTCGGCGGGGTCAAGGCGTACAATCTTTTCGGTATGCCTGTGTCATATGGAACTGTGGCATTTGCGGTTTGTATTGTACTTGGTACAGTGGCAGCACTGCTGACATATTTGGCGCAGAAAAAACGGTCGGCGGTGTGATTCTCCGGAATGTGACGCAGAAAATAAGTATTCGGCCGTGATAAAGGCTTTCCCTTTACCAACAAGATAAGTGGACAGATTAATGTGATAAATTTAATAGCATTAATCTGTCCATTGGAATAATTTCATGTAAGGAAAAAACAGGTTGGTTACGGAGTACGCATTAAAGGATGTGACTGAATGTCGTGTTTGCTAAATTTAGAGTACCTTGTCCATTCCTGTATGCTTCGGTCATTTGTCCGTTTGCCTCAATCACTTTACCTTCTCCGTGTTTGATTTATGATTGTGATTGACAATTTCCACCTCTGATTATACCTTCTAAGATTATCGGACCAGATGCCCCGGTTAATGAATTGGAAGGACGTATTGAAATGCGTGAGTTTGGCATAACAGATGCAACGGTAGGAAGGTCTATCCTTCTTGACCAAGTTGGCGGATCCTCGGGAGAAGCAAACAACTGGTTGCCGAAACCGCCGATGCCGGGTATGAAAATTTCACCCGTATACATATCGAAATTACCAAAAACCGTTGGTTGCGGCAACGTTGCCATAAAGCTTACTGCCTGACCTCCTCTGGGAGCAAAATTTACATAAGCCACTCCACCTGTTCCGAATGGTACACGCCCGCGAGGTTGTAAAACAGTGCAACAGGGGTAAGGAATAAGGCCTGGTACACAAAGTACGTCTCCTGGGAATAAAACATTAGGATTTGGTATATGTGGGTTATTTACTGCAAGTGCTTCTATTCTTACCCTGAACATTTGGGCAAGGGTAAAAAAAGTATCACCGGGAAGAACGGTATATCGTCCCAGAAATGCCGGAGGGCAATTCTGGGGGATTCTAGGCTGCTGTCTGAACATAAAGGTTACCCTCTCATAATCGAAGTTTTATATATATAACCTTCGGCTTACTGTCCATAGACTGTAGTATAGCCGTATAGGTAATGGATATGTCCGTCATTAAATGTTGTAGCCGCCCGGTAGTAATGAGTATGGCCGCCGTCAACAGGTATCTCAGGACTTGTATATAAGGCATAGCGGTGTATGTGTCCATCATCAAAGGTTGTTTCACCCATCATATAATGTACATGTCCGGGAACATCGGGATTTAAGCTGGTTACGCCTGTATATCCATGTGTATGACCGTCAGTGAATGTAGATCTTCCTCTAAAGCTATGACTATGCAATCCATCTGGCATAATATTCACCTCAATACCATATTATGTTTACCGCAAAAAAGTGTTACATTTCCTTTCAATGGTTATATGTAGGCCCGTTTTATCCGGGCTGAAAGTTATTGTTGGCTGCCATGTCAATATTCCCTAACCGGATGCTTCTACCTTTTCGTTGCTAAAGAGATGCAGCATAGTTAGCGATTTATCAAGAGTATAGTTTAGCATTTTCTGCAAAAACTAACAAAAGGAATAAATCGATTAAATAAAAATGGAGTGCTTATTATGAAAGTGGCCATTATTGGAGCAGGAACCTCCGGGCTGTCGTGTGCAATTGAATTAGAAAGGAATGGTATTTATCCGGTAATATTCGAGAGGAATAATTTTATCGGTGAATACCACCCCCACGTATCAGCTTTTCTAGGATTGATTACCCGGCCAGTTGCAGATCCTATAAATACATGGATAAAAAATTGGGGATTAAGTTAAAACCGCTAAACCAGTTCCGTAAAGTCATACATTACTCACCTAATAATCAGGCTTCGGTGTCAGGTTCATTAGGTTATTTTATGATTCGCGGAAAAGAAGAAAACTCCGTCCAGGGGCAGCTTCACAGTCAGATTAAGTCACAGGTGCATTTTAACAGTTATGTCCAGCCTGAAGATCTGGAGAATGAATTTGATCATATTGTTGTAGCAGATGGTCACTGGTCTATTCCTACGCGGTATGGCATTTGGCAGGAAGTAATGAGAACATGGCTTAAAGGTGGAATCTTTGCTGGGGACTTTGAAGACGATACTTTACAAATGTGGCTGGATAACGAGCTTACAAAAGGAGTTTATATCTACTCTGCACCTTACTGCAAAAATAAAGCGGTAATTGCTCATGTGGTTCAAAATATTGAACATGAGGAGTTAAACCACTATTGGCACCGGTTTTTGGAGTCGCACAGCATCTTGAAAAAATACGATATGCTGGAATCCTGGGAATTACCGCACCATGCTGGTAATGTTACAACAAATAGGGTGGGAAAAATTTACTTTATAGGTTCTGCAGGAGGAGGGGTAGAACCATTTCTGGGTTTTGGACAGTTCAATGCTGTAGTTACCGGTGTAATGGCAGCTAGGAGTATTGCACAAGGTATCGATATAAACCTGTTGCTAAGGAACTCTAAGAAAAAGAACAAGGAATTAAGCACACTTAGACCGTTATTGAATGCAGCCACCAACAAGGATTTTGACCGGCTATTAACGGTTATGAAAACTCCCGGACTCAGAAATCTGATATATAAAACCAATATTGATATAATTAAACTGCTTTCAAATAGTTTAAAATTAGTTCTTGAAGAAAATAATAAGATTCCGGATGCATGAGCGAGCAGCAAATGAAGTTTGCGGCCAGCTCCGGTATCAAACAAAGGAGGTAAGTGATTTTGAGTGGGTTTAAGCTGATTTGTTGTCAGTGCGGCTCAGATAAGGTACTTGAGAAAAATGGTAAGAATAAAGTGGATTGGGCAGGAGACCGTGTTATATACGGAGAAGGAATCCAGAGGAGATGTTTGGATTGTAATAATGAGTCTTTTTCTATTTTTAGAACATGGTCACAGTAAGATTTGAATTATAATGGATGTATTAAAACGCGACAGAGGAGTTTGCTTGATTAACAAATTCTCTCTTCATTTTAAGCATATCGATAAAAGCTTCAAGTCTTGTCGTATAACCGGCTTCACCAGTCATTTCGTCAATAATGAGTGTCATAATCGGTATATCGTATTTATTCTGTACTTCGCTGAATGCACACTGAGCAATTATTTCAGGCATGCAAGTGAAAGGGTATATGTGTATAACCCCATCAAAGTTGTTTTTAGCACTTAGAATAGAGCATCCTATACTGTGGATTCCATGCCCACCTATATCATCAGTTTTCATATACTCTTTTCCTGCTTCATGGGGTTCTTTCTTGAACTTGATTGGAAGCATCTTCCTTATAAAATGATCTGTAATCCAGCGGCTTATGTTGAGATTATTTTGCACTTCGACACCCATGCTGCCCAACCTCTTTTCCAGTTACCGGCGGCAGATTTTTTCTTGGCTATAAGGGCTGCCCCCAAAGCACCCATAACATCATAATGCTCGGGTATTATGATGTTTTTACCCAGTTGTTCTTCAAAAGCAGCGACAATTCCGACATTTGCTGCAACACCGCCTTGATATGCTATGGGTTCTTCAATATCCTTGCCCTTTGCAAGATTATTCAGGTAGTTTCTTACCAGAGCCTGGCATAGGCCGTTAATGATATCTTCGATACTGTGGCCTGTTTGCTGCTTGTGTATCATATCGGATTCTGCGAATACGGCACACCGTCCTGCAATCCTGACAGGGGATTTGGAACGGAGTGCATATCCTCCAAACTCCTCAATAGGAATTTCAAGTCTGGATGCCTGCCTGTCCAAAAATGACCCTGTGCCTGCAGCACAGACAGTATTCATTGCAAAATCATTTACAACTCCATTTTTAAGGATAATTATCACCTATTTCAAGTATAGTTTTGACTCCCTGTACAGCTTTTTGGGCAGCAACAGCGTGTGATGTAATTTCTTTTTTAACTATATCAGCGCCGACAATAACGCTTGCCAGTTGCCTTCCGCTTCCGGTAGTGCCCACACCTTTTATATGTATATGCTTGCCGAACTTCTTAGCTAAAAGCTGCATGCCTTTAATCAGTACATTTATTGGTTGGCCGCTGGTCCGTAAATATAGCTTTTCAATAACTTTATCATTCTCATCTATGATAACGAGGTTTGTGCTCACAGATCCAACGTCAATTCCCATGTAGTATCCTTCTGGCTTCAAATTCGGTTCCTCCTGTAATATGTGAACTAAATGAAGGGATATTTAGGCTAATCAAAAATCTGTTTAAATATCGTATTCTTCAAAAAGAGTATTAACATGAATACGGCTGATTATTCATTTGAAATATTTGACTTTATAATAGCAGACGAACTGGAAACCTGGGGACATTCTACGTTCCGATGATATAACGGAATATATACATTAGCAGATATAAAGAAAGTGAACACTAGTGCCTCGGAACGTAATTCTTTTCTAGGGTATGCGAGGCACAAACAGAGGATGTGCATTTTAAACACTTTGAAACTTAAAATTTGTTGTATTAAAAAGCACTAGATATCAATGTAAATCATGATTTCTAATGTAAAAATTTTCAAGTAGTAAGGTCACAAAGCTTTTTGCCTAAAAGCTGCCTACTATTTATCGGGTTTTTTATACTGAAAACAGGCAGTATTTTTCCGATTGGTTCATTTAAATTGTTTTTTAACACAATTTCATACCAGTGTCTTAACATTAAAGACTCTGTATCGTTTAAAATATCAAGCTCGCTTAATATCTGAATAACAGCCGGATAAACTGCTCGCTCATTTCCGTCAACAATCTTGATGCAAATACCCAGGTTACCTTCTTTTATTCCAAGGCAATATACTGCTTCGCAACCTACCTTGCCAATTAGTTTATTCTTGGTTACCTTCATCAGCTCTGTACAGAACTCATAATCTCCGGCAACCATTTCGGGGAATTGTGTCATAGCATCAAACACAGACTTGCAGGAATAATGATAAGGGCTTTTTGTATCTTGTGAATACATTACCAGCCTTGCGTAAGATAGTGCAATTTTATTTATCGGCAGAAGGTATATTGGTGCCCCGCAGCCATCAGTACCAATGGGTATGGAATCCGCGTCTTCATCTGTGAACTCGGCAACTGTGTTTAAAATTTCCTGTTGCATTGGGTTATTTATTGTTTCGTAATTATCTATGTTATATCCTCTGAATTTTGCAAGAGCAAGCATTGCAGAGTGCTTGCCCGAGCAGCTGCAGTGAAAGACGGAGGGAGATTTTCCTTCTGCAATAAGTCTTTTGTTTTCTTCCTCACTATAGGGTGTCATTATGCCACAGTGCAGGTTTACTTCATCAAGCCTTAATTTCTTTAAAATCTCTTCTACAGTCTCCCGGTGTATTTTTTGTCCGCTGTGCGAAGCACATGCAATGGCAATTTCTCTTGGTGAAAAGTTTAGAGCTTCAGCGGCACCTGATTGTATTAGTGGTATGACTTGAACCGGTTTTGCAGAGGACCGAAAGAATATTTTTGTATTATAATCTCCAAGATTGTATAATACTTTTCCGAATGAGTTTATAACACAGACAAATCCATAGTGTATACTTTCTATATAACCATCCCTTGTAACTACTGCTAATGGTTCCATGTATCATCACCTTCGAAATTAAATTTATCACCAATTTGGATAACAGTATCCTTTTTATTTATGTTAAATACAGGTACAGTGTGGCCTACAATCTTTCCTTTGTGATTTTTGACAGGTGGATATGCCCATAATTTAAGCTTTTCCATAGCTTGTTTATTTAAAACTCCTAATTCACTTAATATGTGCGTAGTTACAGGGTAAACACCACGTTCGTTGCCGTCTGATATCTTTATGCATATTCCAAGCTGTTTTTCCGGCACTGCAACACAATATATACCTTCTGCACCTACTTTTCCGATAACCTTACCTTCCGAATGAGTGATTAGGTCGGTACAGAATTCCTTATCTCCATTAAGCATACGAGGGAAGCTGGTTATCGCTTTCTGAATAAGCCCTAACGCTTCCTTATATCTTCCTGTGCCATTGGAGCCATGAGCTAAAAGTGAATATAGGTAAGAAGCTTGGTGCAATGTAACCATATAAGTCGGAATACCGCACCCGTCAATACCTATAGTGATATCCTCTGTCCCACATTCTAAAAGCTCAGCTATTGTTTTCATAATAAGCTGCTGTACCGGATGCTCCGGCTCGGTATAACCTTCTATAGGCAAGTTATTGTGTTTACATAGAGCAAGCATGCCGGCATGCTTGCCAGAACAGCAGTTATAAAGCTGTGAGGGACGTTCACCTTTTTTTATAAGCTCATTTATCATATCTTGGTTATATGGATTAGCCACACCGCAGCTTAAGCTTTCTTCACTTAATCCTATTTTATTTAAGATTGAGCTTACGGCTTCCCGGTGAAAGTCCTCGCCACTATGAGAAGAACATATGATAGCCAGCTCTTGAAGGCTTATATTAAATTTCTCCATAGCTCCTGAACTAGCAAAGGCAACGGCTTGGATAGGCTTTGCTGATGAGCGTAAATATACTTTTGTATCCGGGTCGCCTATGCAGTATTTAATATTTCTTTTTGGGTCTGTTACACAGATATGACCCTTATGTATGCTTTCTACTCGATTTGTTCTTGTTAGCACTACTAACGGCTGCATTTTTCACCTCTGGGTAATATTGATTTCATTAGGTTAGTATAACCTTATTAATGCAGCACTAATATGTAAATATTACTTAAGCAGGGAGAATTGTATGAAATGAAAAAGCAAATAAGGGATTATCCGTAATATTTTCAATTCATGTGCATATAAACATTATCCTAAATTGTGCAGTAGGTGTTTTTCACAGACTCGTTTCGTGATTGAATAATTCAATATAAAACCTAAAATACATATGGGAACACCCTACCACAAAACGCAAAATAAGCATTTTTGGAATTACGAATGTTCCCATATGAAAAATTGAATATAAGTTTTGAATTCTTTATATATAATCAGATACATCTTTTATAGCTATGTACCAAAAGATTTTCCGTATTATTAACAATCACACTTATCAAAGCCTTTTCCGTTAAAGAAAAGTAGCAGAAAAACAAGAATGAAGAATAAAATCTCGCAGTTATCACCGAAAAATTTTTTTGCAAAACCCTCAGACATTTAGATTACCTCCATAAATTTATTTTAGACACTACATTCTATTCGGTTTTTTATAAAGGGTGCATGTAAAGATAATTATTTATAAAATGAAGTAAAATATTTGTTCTGGAATGTACTCTACTTGTGTTTATGAATCTTTATGGTTATTGCACTTGACTGTAACATAGGTACTGTTGTTTACGTAATGTGAATTATACTGCTTATTGGAGGAATAAATATGCCCTATCATGACAGTTATTTTCTTTTTAATTTGCTAAATTGCATGTAACTAGATTAATTGCATAAATATTACATATAAAGCAAATTGGATCACAGCTAAATCTTACATCTAAAAACACTCATTATATCAGACACATGGGGAAATAATATTGCATATAAGTTCTTGATTAGAATTTGGTTAGGAGGTTGTTTTTTGCCAATCATTGCAGTTGTTATTATTCGGTCAATTATTTCATTTTTTGCGTTATTGTTTCTTGTCCGGTTAATGGGTAAGCAGCAGGTTGCCCAACTGACTTTTTTTGACTATATTGTAGGAATTACCATCGGTTCTATCGCCGGAACTCTTTCTGTACAGGTGAACGAAAACACACTGGCTACTCTGGCGGGGATGGGTATATGGACAATCCTGGCTGTTTTAATGGCAGTATTGGGAATTAAAAGTGTATGGGTTCGTAAGATTGTAGATGGGGAAGCAACAGTTGTTGTCGAAAAGGGAAAATACTTGAGAATAACCTAAAGAGTATTCGTATACCAATAGATGAATTGAATTCAGAGCTCAGGTCCCAAGGGGTATTTAATTTATCAGATGTAGAATTTGCTATGTTTGAGCCTGGAGGCAAAATCAGTATACAAAAAAAGTCTCAAAAGCAACCATTAACTCCAAGCGATTTAAATATTCCCACCCAGTACGATGGCCTGCCGACAAATTTGATAGTGGACGGGTCTGTTCTCATGGATGCTCTACAGTCATTAAACCTTTCAAAGGCATGGCTATATCATCATTTGGGAAAGCAAAACATACATGACGCTGCTGAAGTATCGTTGGCTCAACTGGACACAAAAGGGAATTTGTATGTTGATTTAAAAGGTGACAAACCCTATTATATAATTCCTACAACAGACTAAATTTCGGGGAGGGTTAGCTTTGATGAAGAAGGTTTTTTATATAATATTAATAGCAGTTGTTCTGATAAATACCTGTTCCTGCGCGCTCCTTCAAAAACCTATAGATAACAGGACCGGATTCTCAAACCATCTAAAGCAAACTGAAAATAATATTCGGAGTGAAGATTGGGAAAAAGCGAAATCAAGTCTTGATGAGTCTAAAATTACGTGGAAGAAGGTTAAACCTCTGCTTCAAATAGATATAGACCATGATTATGTAAATAGTATTGAAGAAGATTTTGTTAAGCTGGATGGGTACATTGAAACAAAGGAGAAAGCAAATTCACTGTCAACATCATAGTTTTAAATAATATTTTTACTTGCTACTTTTAATTTTTATTTCTATTTGGCTTGGTGTTTAAACCAAGAAAATAATTGGTATAATGATAAAATAACGGCGAAAAAAGCAGCTTAAAGCATGCGGCCGAATTTTATTAAAAGAGTAAACCTTATTTAATTAGTGTAAGTCATGATATAATGGATAATAATAAAAACAGGTGTTGATGAATCAAAGAGGAGGTTAGTATGCAAAAAATAGTTCCACATTTGTGGTATGACAAGGAAGCAAAAGAAGCTGCCTTATTTTATATCGGTTTATTTGACCAATCTAAACTATTAAATGTGACAGTTATAGAAAACACACCTTCAGGAGATTCAGAAATTGTAAGTTTTGAATTGGCCGGGCAGCAATTTTCTGCAATCAGTGCAGGTCCTTACTTCAAATTTAACCCGTCAATTTCCTTGATGGTAGCTTGTTACTCTGTAGAAGAAGTTAATAACAAATGGAAAGCTTTATCGGAAGGTGGAACACTATTAATGCCGCTTGGTGAATACCCCTTCAGTAAGTGGTATGGCTGGGTTCAGGACCGGTATGGCTTGTCCTGGCAGTTGATGCTTATCGATAGCGGACAAACCGTCCAAAAGATTACACCAAACTTGCTTTTCTCAAATGAAGCTTGTGGGAAAGCTGAAGAAGCAGTAAAGTATTACACCGAAGTATTTGAAGATTCAAAAATAGGAACAATCAGCAGATATGGGGTGGGAGAAGCAGCGTCTTCAAAGGCAAGGGTGAATTATGCCGCCTTTAAGCTTGGTGGTCTTGATTTTTCAGCAATGGATAATGCCTTTGACGTAGATTTCAGTTTTAATGAGGCATTTTCACTTGTTGTAAACTGTAAAGATCAGAGAGAAATTGATTACTTCTGGAATAGGCTTTCTGCCGTACCTGAGGCAGAGCAATGCGGGTGGATAAAAGACAAATTTGGAGTATCGTGGCAGATTGTTCCGGAAAACATGGATGAGGTCTTGTTTAATGGGTCAAGGGATGAAATCCAAAGAGTTACTGAGGCTTTCTTGAAAATGAAAAAGTTTGATTTGGATGCCTTGGAAAAAGCACGTTTAGGAAACTCATTATAGTGGAGAAAAGGATATGGGAAAAAGGAATTCTATAAAAACAATTTTTTTCTACGCTAAATTAGAAGAAAGATTTGGCAAATGCACTTTTGTTTGTTGAATTTTGAAAAGTAGTATGGTAAAGTATTTACAAATAAAATGATTGGAGTTGAAAAGATGCGTAATTTTTCTTGCTAATTTTTAAAGCATAATAAAATAATAAGAGCGGATATTCCGCTTGTTTTGTTGTGCTTATGCAAGAAAGTTACGATCTCTTCCACTTAAAAGTATATCCTCGTCATATCCCGTATGGGTTTGGCTTTGCTGTATTTATGAGCTGTAAGAATTGACTTTCTTGCAGCTTTCATCATTTTTACAGGAGGATAATTTATGTCTTTAATCAGCGTTACAAACCTGACATTTAGCTATGACGGCAGTTATGACAACATATTTGAAAACGTGAGTTTTCAAATAGATACAGATTGGAAATTAGGGTTCACAGGAAGAAATGGAAGAGGAAAAACAACATTTCTCAACCTGCTGCTTGGTAAATATGAATACAGCGGTAACATTTCAACGAACATAAACTTTGAATATTTTCCTTTTGAGGTAATTAATAAGGGAAATAGCACTGTTGATATAATTGATACTATCTGTCCGGGATACTTTCATTGGGAGCTTATGCGTGAGCTTTCACTGCTCAAAGTTTCAGAGGACGTTTTATACCGCTCTTTTGATACACTTTCAAACGGAGAGCAAACCAAGGTGTTACTTGCAGCCTTGTTCCTCAAGGAAAATAGTTTTTTGCTGATCGATGAGCCGACAAACCACCTTGATATGAATGCCAGAAAAATTGTCAGTGACTACCTGAGTTCTAAGTGTGGCTTTATTTTGGTATCTCACGACAGAGCATTTCTTGATAACTGTGTTGACCACATCCTTTCAATTAATAAAACAAATATCGAAATACAAAAAGGGAATTTTTCATCTTGGTGGAAAAACAAAGAAATGCAGGACAACTTCGAGCTTGCAGAAAACGAAAAGCTACAAAAAGATATTAAACGCTTGTCATCTGCTGCGAAACGCACATCTGACTGGTCGGATAAAGTGGAAAAGACTAAGTTTGGTACAAAAAATTCGGGTTCAAAGCCGGATAAAGGCTATATAGGCCACAAAGCTGCAAAGATGATGAAACGTTCTAAGGCAATCGAATCAAGACAGCAGTCAGCTATTGATAAAAAGTCTAAGCTTCTCAAAAATATTGAAAACTCCGAGCGGTTGAAGATTTCCCAAATTAACTTTCATGCAGACCGCCTTGTGGAGCTTGAAAATGTGTCTATATTCTATGGCGATAAGACGGCATGTGAGGGAGTAAGATTCACTGTTGAGCAGGGTGACAGAATAGCCCTTTGCGGTAAAAACGGCTCAGGAAAATCAAGCCTTATTAAGCTGATTTGCGGTGAAAACATCACTTATACAGGCACTTTCAGAAAGGCAAGCCAGCTTAAAATATCCTATGTTTCGCAGGACACCTCTTATCTTAGGGGCAACTTAACCGACTATGTAAAGGATCATGGTATTGATGAAAGTCTTTTTAAGGCTATTTTGAGAAAGCTTGATTTTTCAAGAGTTCAGTTTGAAAAGGATATGTCCGATTTTAGCGGTGGACAAAAGAAAAAAGTGTTGATTGCAAAAAGTCTTTGCGAGAAAGCTCATTTGCATATCTGGGATGAACCGCTAAATTTTATAGATGTTATCTCCCGCATGCAGATAGAAGAATTACTGCTTCATAACTCTCCAACTATTCTATTTGTGGAGCATGACAGTGAATTTTGCAAAAATATCGCAACAAAGGTTTTTGAGCTTTAACTTTATATTGTGCGTAAGACGCTGTTTGATGAATCTGAAGGATTTATGATATGATTAGACCATTGAAATGAATAGAGTAAATGCCGATACATGAGATTTATAGGAAGAACAAATGAAGACCTTTTTTAAAAATGGAGATGTTTAAATACTATGAATAAGAGTTTTGAAAAGGTAATTCTCAAAGCAACCCATTCAAGAGAATTATATAAAATTAATGAAATACAGGATCTTTGGGGAGGCTATGGAAAAATACTGCGTTATGGACTGCGTGGCTCTGATATAAAAAGCGTGGTGGTTAAAAATGTATGTCTGCCTGATCGTGCCAGGCAAACACGTGGTGGGAATATCTCTTATCAGAGAAAGCTAAAATCTTATAAAGTGGAAATGGCTTTTTATGAAAATTGGAGCAGAAAATGTGGAGATGATTGCAGAATTCCTGGGGGGCATGCTTTCCTGTGGCATAATGATGAGTTTTTAATGGTTTTTGAAGACCTTGATACGGCCGGTTTCAGTAAGAGAAGACAAAGTATGCCATGGAATGAAATGCAGTCATGTTTAAAATGGTTGGCTAATTTCCATGCTGCCTTTATGGGTGAAAAACCGGAAAAATTATGGGCACAGGGTACATACTGGCATTTAGAAACCCGTCCGGATGAGTTGAAAGCTTTAAATGATATAGCATTAAAGAGTGCAGCGAAAGCAATAGACCGAAAGCTTAATAGCTGCCGGTTTAAAACCTTTGTTCATGGTGATGCCAAACCGGAGAATTTCTGCTTTTCAGAAGACGGCAATCGGGTAGCTGCGGTAGACTTCCAATATGTTGGCGGCGGGTGTGGCATGAAGGATGTTGCCTATTTTATAGACTGCTGCTTATATGATGATGAATGCGAAAGCTGGGAATCGGATATTTTAGCTTTTTATTTTAAAGAATTGAAAAAAGCACTGCATGTGGAACAAAAGGATATTGATTTTGATGCTTTGGAAACGGAATGGCGTGAATTATATCCTGTAGCATGGACAGACTTTTACAGGTTCCTTAAAGGATGGGCTCCCGGCCGCTATGAAAACAGATATAGTGAACGCATTGCCCGTAAAGTCATCCATAGTCTGAATATAAGTTGAGGAACGGCCAATGAAACTGGATGCTAATATTTTATATGAACTTCATCATCAGGCGGCAGATGCTGCCTATCAGGCAGGTCGGTTCATTCTACGGTATATGCATAAAAAAATAACACCGAAGCATAAGCTTTCAGGGAACAGTCTTGCATCACAAGTAGTGACTGAGGTTGATTTTCAAAGTCAGGATATCATTTTAAAGACGCTCTTGCCAACCTGTGAAAAATTCGATCTGGGTTTTTTGACAGAAGAGTGTGTTGATAGTTCAAGTCGTCTTCATAAGGATTTTTTCTGGTGTATTGATCCCTTGGACGGGACCTTACCTTTTGTTGAAGCAATGCCTGGATTCAGTGTTTCAATTGCACTGGTTTCAAAATCGGGCGAACCGCAAATTGGTGTGGTTTATGATCCTTTAGAAGATACGCTGTACAGTACAATGAAAGGCAAGGGCGTTTTAAGAAACGGAAAACCCTGGCAGCCTTCATTTGGTTCTTTAGGCAAAGACCGACAAATAAAGGTTTATATCGATAGAAGTTTGGTACAAAACCAATTATTATTTAATCGAATAACTGAAGAACTTGAAAGATTTGTTTTAGAAAATGGGCTGAGTAGATTTGAGTTCATAAAACATGGTGGCGCAGTCATGAATGCCTGCTGGGTATTGGAAAATCATCCCGCCTGTTATTTTAAATTTCCCAAGAAAGAAACCGGTGGCGGGTGTTTATGGGATTTTGCCGCGACAAGCTGCCTGTTTATTGAATGTGGGGCTGTCGTTAGCGATATATATGGGAATCCCCTAGATTTAAACCGTGTAGAGTCTAGCTATATGAATCATAAAGGTGTTTTATACGCAAGTAATCGTGAAATTGCTAAATGGATCATGGATTTATATAAAAGGATCTAGTGCTTTTTAACACAACAAATTTTAAGGTTCAAATTGTTAAAAATGCACTCCATCTGTTTGTGCCTTGCATACCTAGAAAAGACGAGGCACTTGTAGTTTGTAAAGGAGCAAATTCTTTTTTTTCTTTGCAATACAAATCTGCTTCCTGCATGTTTTTGTCGGTTACTATGGAATTTAACTTGTTGTAAACTACCAACAGTGAGGGGAATAATCAGTGGCTTGCATATTGTAGATATTCTAAATAAATATTGATTTATCTTACATGAAGTTCATATCCAAGACACGTTGAATGATTATTAATATTTGGCGTGTAAATTTTTTTTCACAAATATATTTTTTGGAAGGAAAAAATTATTTTAAAGCGAATATTATAATGAGAAGTTTTCTTTAGTGACAATTCTATTACATTTCAACAACATCATTTATGTTAATAATTCTACGGATATACAAATAAATAGCTTAGATAGAACAAAGATAGAATGTCTTTGTTAATTTACAAATATATTTTTTCCATTCCAAAACCGAAAGGGGTTTTTAAGATGAAAAAAACTTTGTTTAAGGTGTTTTTAGTGACCCTATCTTTACTTCTGTTTTGCTCGGGAATTTCATTTGCAGCGGTTGAAAGTGACGGCACAGAACAGGGGGGTGAGTTGGGTACAGGAGCCGGACCTTCTTTTGAAGAAGTAAAGCAGGTTGTTGAGTTTAAAACAATTACAGTAACTCCGGAAACGCTCAATTCCTTGATAAAACAAGATAGTAAAGTTATCATTAGCGGAAAAGGATTTAGAAACGGTGGGACAGTAACCTCTTTGGGTATTATTCCTGCTGATACCGACACAACGGATATTGGGGTAATCAGTAAGAATTTAAAAATAATTTATAGTTCACACTTTGAAAAAGAAGGACCTAATATTCAAAAAAATGGTGAGTTCGTAATAAAAACAAGCATAACGGCATCTTACGGTGCGCCCATTACACCTGGCATCTATAAAGTATTTCTATGGTGGATTCCGGCGGAAAACGTGGATACCGATTTGCCTTATCCTATCGAGGATGTAGCGATCTCTACAGGTACTTTTGTGGTGTCGGACAAGAGTGCAGAAGAGCCCCCGGTGGTTAACTCCATACCAAAAGCAACACCTGCAGTTACACCGGATTTAACTTCTTCCCCAATAAAAGCAACACCTGTTCCTGCAAACGCACCAATAAGCGTCACAATTGATGGCAGTGTGGTTGATTTCGATGTTCCGCCGCAGATTGTTGAGGGAAGGACTTTAGTTCCTTTAAGAAAGATTTTTGAGGCATTGAATGCGAATGTTGTGTGGGAAGCCTCGACCAAGACCATTACGGGTACAAAAGGCGAAACAAGGGTAGTATTAAAGGTTGGAAGCACACAAGCAACGATTAATGGAGTCATCAAGGTTCTTGATGTAGCACCGACAGTCATCGATGGGAGGACGCTTGTCCCGGCACGTTTTATATCCGAAAGCCTTGGAGCGGATGTGAAATGGGATCAAAAGAATAAAACAGTCATTATAACAAACTGATAAAAATCAGCCGATATACTTATTTTCATCCTTCCCACTGAGTTTAAATCCAGCGGGAAGGATGAAACTGTTTTAACTCCTTATGCAAATAAAATTTCATAGATTGTACTTACCTATATCAATGACAGGAGGGTGAAAATCATGCGTTTTCAACCTAGAGTGAACAAAATATTTATAATATTGGGCATCTTGATTTCTTCTGCAATTACCTTGGGGATACTAAGTATTTTTGCAAGTGAGGATACATATAGAGCAGTTACTGTGAATCCGTCCATTGCAAAGGTTGGAGAAAATATTACAATAACCGGAGAGAACTTTGGTAAATCAGGTTTTGTAGCCTCTCTTGAGATTGTTTCAAACGACATAAACATTGCTAACATGGATGTGTACAACGGGAATATGAAGTCAATATACGCCGGCAGTCCTATCGATAATGATAATAAAATTGTTGACGGACGTTTTTCCATTACCACGCAGCTGCGTGAACTCCGGGGATATGATATTCCGGATGGAACCTACCGTGTTGGAATTTGGTGGTTGGAGGATGAGAAAACGACAGAATCTTTTAAGTTATCCGACTATACATTTATTGTTTTTAGTAACGGACAAGTGATTGATGCAAAGACTACACCAGCTGCATCTTCCATAGGAGCCAAGACTCCCGCACCCATTAAGACGCCGACATCTACACCATCTCCGACAGTATTAACGGAGATGCGCATCATACAGCAGCCGCCTGAGAAGCTAGACTTCAATGAGGCCAGAAAATCCCAACCCTTTGATGTAACCCTTTCTCTAACAGGTAAATGGTCTGCCAGGAGTAAGATCAGTGCTACTTTGGCAGATGAATCAGGGGAAACAATTTCAACAGGAGAAATCTTTTTCGATAAAGGCAATAACAGTTACAGCAACTTGATTGAAACCGAAGTTGTAGACGGTAAGGCAGCATTTAAAAGCCTTATCGTTTATGTTAAGGACGGCAGTAAAAGAGAGCGTATTACCCTACATTTTGTCATTTCGTATAGTATGGAAAATATGGGAATTAAAGATATAAAGAGTAACCTTATCCTGCTGGACCGAAATCAGTTAAGTATTTCCGATTCAAAACTTCTGTTTTCAAATGTGGCAGCAGAGTTAAAACCCTTGTGTGGATTTCCTTTGCCTGCATTAAACGATACTGGGAATGGAGCGGTATCAGGGTTTAGGGATGGAAGCCTAACCGGTTTGACTGCGGAGATAAATATCACTGACCCAACTGCCAGGATCATTCTGGCTGGGAATGCCGGCGGGACGGAAAAACCAGCCCTTGATGGGGAACTCGAGGTAACACTTACGGGTCCTGACGGAAAATGGCTTCCAGCAGTGAACATAAGCCCAACTTCCAATCATTCAGGTCCGGTAGATATTTTGCCTTCCACAAAAGCCATCGGTAAATACGGCATGGATATCACCTTTAAAAAGAAAGGGAGTACCTTGGGCGCAAAGAATATCTACTTTGTTGGGATGAATGGTGCGAAGCTGGATACAACTACCGTAAAGGAAAAATTCATTGTTGAAATTACCCCACAGCTAAGCGGACAGGCTTTAAAATCAGCCTTTTTATATCAGACCTTTGATATTAACGTTTATGCGCCAGGGTTTATTGAGACAATCCCATTTCCTATGCTTAAAAACCAGGACGGCTCAAGCACCCAATATCTATTATTTTTTGAAAACATCAACAGATCAAAGATCTCAAAGGATGGCTTCGCAGTGATTCGAGGAGTATATATTTATGGAAACAAAGAAGGTGTCATGGATACCGCTCCGTCGGATAAAACAATGACTCTTGCTGTACAATTATCTGTCCCATCCTCTGCTTACACTTATGAAGGAACAGGGGCGGAACTTGTGGTGAAAAAATCAGGTTTTGTAAATCTTAATGCGTTGTGGAATCATCAAATGTCCTGGTCGGAGAGATCAAAATACATACCTTCCCTTGCAGCAGATGGAAATGCTGCAAGCAACTGGGGTGACAGGAGGATTATCAATCAAGATAAGCCGCTGAACTTTGGAGCATGGGCATGGACTTTTACGGCAGAACCAGGGAACAAGCTGATCCTCTCAGGCGACAAGCTGGGAACAACACCGTTTAAAGCGAGGCAGACCGGTGAATTGAAGCTGACCAGGTTGTGGAAAAACCCATCGGACAACAAGCATTATACCCAGGATTATACGCTGAAGCTTTCGGACGCTGTATCCGGTGACGGTTACAAATACGAACTGAAATTTGGGACCGGTGCAGGGGAATATCCTGCTGGGCAGTACAGTGCAAGGTTCGTTTTAACAGCTACAGAGGATAAGTTCGGTGCAAGTACTATGTATGTAAGCGGTTTTGGAGTAGGCATCAGTGATATTCAAATTGTAAAGAGCGATGACCTATTCGAGAAGTTTGTTATTGGAAATGATACAATGGAAATTCCGGTTGGTGTAGAAAAGGAATTCCCAATCGTTATAAAGTCCACCGGATTTAAAATGTATGGACTTGCCATCCACCCTGATTTTGACAGGGATGCGGTTGAAATAACAAAGGTTACTGCACCTTCCGGAATGAGGGTATCTTTCTATGGCATGGAAAAGGGACATACGGCTTGGGTATCGGTCAATCCGGAAGACCCTTCCTTTGAAGGCCTTGAGGCTGGTGATACCTATTTCAGTCTGTGGGTTAAGCCGAAAAAGCCGGGTATTTGGACAATCGCCCTGACAGGTAATTATGGGTGGTCCAATAATCCAAACGCCCTTAGCATGTATAGTGGCGTCGGCTCAACTATTACAGTCAAAGCGACGGGAAGCGGAGAATACAAAGCGGTTGATACCGGTATTTATATTGCGGATGGGGAATTCCTATCCGATGGGCCTTTTAGGATGACTTTGACCGGCAGCGGTATCCATAATTCAAATCTGATACAGTTGATTGACATCCATGGTGTTGCTACAACGATGGATATCGTTGAAAATAAGACTGAAAATATGATTGCTGCTCAAAAAGCAGGAATGTCTACAGGACTCTATACAATCAAAGTCAAGGATGTGAATGGAAAGGAAATAAAGCTTGCGGGAGACAGCGAAATTGTCGTTCCTCCGGCAGCCCCTATCTTTGGTGTTGAAAGAATCGACCGTGAGCCTCAGCTGCCGTCTATGGATGTAACACATATCTGGCGGGTAACAAACTATGGAACTACCGATGGGTATGCATCGGTCATGTTTATCATTCCGTGGTATGCACAACTGCCGAAGGTAGGTGCTCTGCCGGAAGGATCAAAAGCGATTATTCCTGCTGAAGGGGTTAAAAGGGTGCCTTATACTTTTGAGGACTTCGAAGGTACAGAAAAAATAAAAGATCTTCCCCCAACGGATCTAGGCTGGGCTGTATTTGTTACTGTCCCTGTAAAGGCAGGAGAATTTGTGAATATACCCATTGTTATGAATATCCCGGCGGCTTATATGATTTATGATGATTCACCTGCGAGGGAAGGAATTCCTATTTATGTTCCTGCTACAATCATCGGAGCCTTTTCAGCAGATGCATGGCAAAAAGTGAAAGATTCCTCCGATCGCGAGATAATTGCATCGGCCAATATAAAATATACACAGGACAGACTCGCACCCATCACATCCTCAATGACCAAAGAACAGTATCAAAGGTATTTGAAGAAGCTCAAAACAGGATATCCCATGTTGTATGAACTGTTGATTACGAATGAGGAGCTGTTTTCTTGGCTCTTTATCGGACGATAAGTAGGGAGGAGGATGGGAAACATGAAAACTGGAAAAATTGGAAAAGCAATTAACCTTATGCTCTTGGCTACATTTATGTTTGTCTTTGGATTCCCAATATCATCCTATGCTTATGAAGGAGAACAAATCAAACTGCCCCCTACACCTCCCAATATGGAATCGTTAGGAGCTGTTGGAAATATTGAAACCATCTATAATCTCTGGCAGTTGTATTGTGTAAAAGACAAATGTCCTGATTACGCAAAGTCGGAATTTGAAAAAAAAGCAAAGGAAGAGATTATCAAAGCACTGATATCCAGAACCAATCCTGTAGCACAATTTTTGTGGTTTGCCGGAGAGGCAGGAGAGTATGCGGGGAATTCACTGCATTATAGTGATATACAAAAGGGAATAGAAAGGTATGAACAGATCCGGTCGGAAGTTTTTGGGAATGGTATGCCCTTTGATATGAAGAGTATTGTAGATGAAGTGCAATTTAGGAATGGCATGGGCGGAGGGAACAATTTCCTTCAAAAGGCTATTAATGTGGCTAATGGTTACGATGCTTCCAAACTGGATTGGACTTCTGCTGATGTCACAAAGGGTGTAGCTGCCCTTGAGGCTGTGTACCAGGCCCAAAAATGGAGGGAGCAAAATCTTTCCTCCTGGGAAAAAATGAGACAATCCATCGATAACTTTCTGGGGAATAACCCTCTGGGTATAAACGTGGATGTATGTGCCAGGACAAAGCGTAATCCCGGCATACAATCCAGTAAATACTGGGACCCGAATGACATGCATATTGATCCTGAGGGGGATGGAACAAGCAACTGGATCAGAAAGGATGCTGTTTTAAAATTTACGATAAACTTTGAAAACATTGCAGATGCTACTGCCAATGTGCCTTTTGTCAATATTACCATGCCACTGCCCGATGCTGTTGACGGAGAAAAAATCAAACAGTTGGACTCTTCCTTTACGGGTGCGGTTATGATCTATGACAATAAAAACCGAATTGTACGTTGGATATTAAATGGTATTAACCTTCCGCCGGCAGGGCAGGGTTATGTAAGATTTGAAGCACCCCTGGTTTCAAATGTCGCCTATGGCACCGAGTTTACCTGTGAGGCAAAGATCTATTTCGGATATAATCCACCCATCGCTACGCCGCCGGTGACCAGAAGAGTTGCTGCTCCCCCTGTAGTTAAAACACTTCAGAGTATAGCCAAGGGTGGAAAAATGAATATCAGCTGGGATATAGACAAAAAATCCGCTATTGACCACTATGACTTGTTTGTAAGTGAAAATGGAGGAAAGCAAAAGCTTTTGCAAAGGATCAACCGGCCGAATAATGAAAATGATCCTGCGACAAAATATTTGATGCCGGTAAAAAACGGTATACAATATAAGTTTGCAATTGAAGCGGTAGATAAGCTTGCTCAATCCTCAGGCATCAAAACTCAAAGCACACAACCGTCCGATGATGCCATAAAGGTATATGTTAACGGCAAACTGATTGCCTTTGATGTTCCTCCAATCATAAAGAACGGAAGAACCCTTGTGCCCCTTCGAAAGATATTCGAAGCTTTGGGTGCAGAAGTCAACTGGGACAGTAAAACTAAGATGGTTACCGGGAAACGGGCAAATACAAATGTAGTATTAACCATCAATAGTACTGCCGCACTGGTAAATAACTTGAAGAAAACCCTCGATGTTCCTGCTGCAATAATTAGCGGCAGAACCCTTGTCCCGGCACGTTTTATATCTGAAAGCCTTGGTGCAAATGTAGAGTGGGATGCCAGTACAAGAACGGTTACCATTACACTAAAATGAAATTTGCATCATGCCCTATAAATAAAAACTCTACCACCTATACATTGCTTATATAGACAAGTATAGGTGGCGTTTTTTTATAGGAAGTATATTGCTTTTCTGACGGTCGGTGAATTGGGGCAGGCTGCGGTTTTCTTCAGCAGCTTGTCCAATTGTTTTAGTTTCATGAACCCTACAAAAAAGTTCTAAAGTCTCTAATTCCAGTACATACCTATAATACATTCAATGACCGTCAATAGGTGGAAAGGGTATAATAAATTGGCGGTTGCAGACACTAAAGGAGGCTGTGTCGATATAGAAAACAGCTAGCTAAAATCATAGAATATCGATGGTTTTTATTTTGTGTGAAAAGAGTCACGATACAAAAAGATCAAAGGGAGGGTAGATGCGATGACTGAGAGAAAAGCCATAATAGAAACAGGATGGAATTTAGATAACAGTTATGCCCAGTTGCCGGAATTATTTTTTACCAGTCTTGGCCCAACTCCTGTACGTTCAGCGAAGCTAATTATTTTTAATGATTCATTGGCTACATCCCTTGGGCTAAATGGCCAGGCACTGCAAAGCGAAGAGGGTGCGGGGGTGTTTGCGGGCAACCGGATTCCCGAAGGTGCTTTGCCGCTTGCTCAAGCTTATGCAGGGCATCAATTCGGACATTTTACCATGTTAGGGGATGGTCGTGCTCTACTGCTTGGTGAACAGATTACCCCTTCAGGAGAACGATTTGATATTCAGCTCAAGGGTTCGGGCAGGACACCTTATTCACGTGGAGGCGATGGTAGAGCTGCACTTGGACCCATGCTGCGGGAATATATCATCAGTGAAGCAATGCATGCCCTTGGTATTCCTACTACACGCAGTTTTGCGGTGGTGACAACCGGTGAGTTGGTAATCCGTGAAACTGCCCTGCCTGGTGCAATTCTGACCCGTGTAGCTTCCAGTCATCTGAGAGTCGGAACCTTTCAATATGCTGCAAGATGGGGCAGCGTAGAGGATCTCCGAGTTTTGGCTAACTACACAATCAACCGCCATTTTCCAAAGGTTGAGGCTGATGAGAATCCATATCTTTCATTACTTCAGGAAGTGATCAGGCATCAGGCTGAGCTGATTGCCAAATGGCAGCTGGTCGGATTTATCCATGGAGTCATGAATACCGACAACATGACCATTAGCGGAGAAACCATTGACTATGGTCCTTGCGCCTTCATGGATGCCTATGACCCGGCAACGGTATTTAGCTCCATTGATACAAGAGGCCGCTATGCCTATGGTAATCAACCTGATATTGCCGGATGGAACCTCGCGCGGTTTGCTGAAACCATATTGCCGCTGCTGCATGCGAATGAGGAGCAGGCTGTCAACCTGGCACAGGATGCAATTTCAGGTTTTACTGAGTTATATCACCGGAATTGGCTCAAGGGAATGAGGGCAAAATTGGGCATATTTAACGAAGAGGAACAGGATGAATCTCTTGTTGAGAGCCTTCTCAGTATGATGCATAAGCACCATGCGGACTATACCAATACCTTCCGAGCATTAACTTTTGACACACCAAAAGATATGGCCCTGTTTGGGACTCTGGAATTTGCCCAGTGGCATGAGCGGTGGCGGGTAAGGTTAAGCAGGCAGCAGGAGTCAAAAGCTGCCTCGAAACAGTTGATGCAAAACAGCAATCCTGCGATCATCCCTCGCAATCGCAGGGTAGAAGAGGCACTGGAAGCTGCGGTAAAACAGGGTGACTACAGTGTGATGGAGCGGCTTCTAAATGTTCTTTCGAATCCCTACGCATACACATCCGAACAGGATGAGTATTCCACACCGCCTGCACCATCAACCTGCCCTTACCGAACCTTTTGCGGCACCTAACGTGGGAGAAATAAAAACAGTTACCGTTATCAAGAAAGACTAAATCGCAGCCGAAAAGGGCATTATTGGCCCTTTTCTGTTCTACTGTCTCGTTCGGTAGATGAAAATTTTGGTTGACATGTCTAAAGGTATGTGATATTATCAAAAATTGTGTGCCCAAAAACTTGTTGGTCTCTAGTTAAATGAGCCAATGAGATTATTCTTTTATAAATACTGAAAGGAGAATTAAAACTATGCAAAGATCATACATGCTGTGTTTTTACAATAATATCAAACCACTATTGCTCCAAAGCATCAATATGTATATGCATTGGCTTAATTTCCTATTGCCTCAGGGACGGTATCGATTATGTCATGTTGGATCTGGATGATCAAACAAACATGTACATAGAGTATGTAAAAGCAATATCGGCGGTTAAGTCATTGAACTAATGACTTAGCCGCTTTTTATTTACAGGTACACAATTTACCATATTAAAAGGAGAGATTTATATGAAAAGGCAGTTTAGTTTGGAGAACACCAGAAACATTGGCATCATGGCGCATATTGATGCCGGCAAGACCACCACCACCGAGCGGATTTTGTTCTATACAGGAAGACTTTACCGTATGGGCGAGGTTCATGATGGAAGTGCAACCATGGATTATATGAAGCAGGAACAAGAAAGAGGGATCACCATTACCTCAGCAGCGACTACAGCGGAATGGAATGGACATAGAATCAATATTATTGACACTCCGGGGCATGTGGATTTTACGGTTGAAGTGGAGAGATCACTACGTGTATTGGATGGTTCGGTAACATTATTTTGTGCAAAAGGTGGGGTAGAGCCTCAGTCTGAAACTGTTTGGAGACAGGCTGACAACTATGGTGTACCTCGACTTGCTTTTGTGAATAAGATGGACATCATGGGTGCTGATTTTTACAACTGTGTTGCTATGATGAAGAAAAGGTTAAAGGCAAACGCTGTACTGCTCCAACTTCCCATTGGGAAGGAAGATTCATTCTGCGGAATCGTGGACCTTATTACATTAAAGGCCTATTTTTATAGGGATGATCTGGGAAAGGTCATAGAAGAGGGACCTATACCGGGAGACATGATGGAACTTGTGGATCAATACCGCACCATTCTCATGGAAACAGTTGCAGAACAAAAAGAAGATCTGATGATCAAGTATCTTGGGGGAGAGTGTTTTTCAATGGATGAAATCAAAGGAGCCCTGAGGAAAGCGACCATTGCGGCAGTGATCACACCGGTGCTTTGCGGCTCGGCCTACAAAAATAAAGGCATTCAGCAGTTGCTGGATGCGGTGATTGATTATCTCCCATCGCCATTGGATGTTGACCCCATTAAAGGGGTATCCATGGATGGAGAAACTGAATTGGAAAGACCGGCCGATGATCAGGGGCCATTCGCAGCACTGGCGTTTAAGATTATTTCAGACCCTTATATCGGTAAGCTTTGCTTTTTTAGGGTATATTCCGGAACGTTAAAGGCTGGATCCTATGTGTATAATTCCACCAAAGACAAAAGGGAAAGAATTGGCCGAATCTTACAAATGCATGCCAATGAACGGGAGGATATTGAAATGGTCTATGCCGGAGATATTGCTGCTGCCATTGGATTAAAGGATACAACAACAGGAGACACCTTATGTGTGGAGGACCATGCTGTAATTCTAGAGTCCATGGAATTTCCGGAACCGGTGATTTCAGTTGCTGTTGAGCCTAAGGCCAAGGCTGATCAGAATAAAATGGGCATCGCGTTGAACAAATTATCAGAAGAAGATCCTACTTTCCGGGTTTATACGGATAAAGAAACAGGTCAAACCATCATTGAAGGAATGGGAGAACTACACCTGGAAATCATTGTAGACCGCATGAAGACTGAATTTAATGTAGAGGCCAATGTTGGTACTCCTAAAGTGGCTTACAAGGAAACCATACGTAAGAAAGTCAAAGCGGAAGGTAAGCTGGTGAAGCAAACGGGTGGAGGTGGACAGTATGCTCACTGTATAATAGAAATTGAACCCATGATACGTGGAAGTGGTTTTGAGTTTGTTTCCAAAATCACAGGTGGAGCTATTCCAAAAGAATACATAGGTCCAATAGAAGCGGGTATTCGCGATGCTTTGCAATGTGGTGTTTTGGGAGGATACAATGTTGTGGATGTTAAGGTTACCCTATTAGACGGTTCATACCATGAAGTGGATTCCTCAGAAATGGCCTTTCGGACTGCTGGTTCCATAGCCTTTAAAGAGGGATGCCGAAAGGCAGACCCTGTATTGTTGGAACCTATCATGAGAGTGGATGTATCTGTTCCGGAAGAGTATACAGGGGATGGGATTGGCGAGATCAATATTAGACGGGGCAGGATCGAGGGAATAGAAGCGAGTTCAGGCTGCCAAATGATCAGAGCGAATGTACCTCTTTCCCAAATGTTTGGATTCTCAACACCCCTTCGTTCCAAAACACAGGGACGCGGAACTTTTAGCATGCAGATCAGTTACTTTGAAGAAGTACCAAAAAATATCCAGGACTGTATCTTGGATAAAAAGTAAGCAGAGTAAAGTGGTATATATAGGTGAAGGCGTGAAAACTAAGTTTTCATGCCTTCACCTGCATCATGACTGTTGGGTTCAAAGGGTGAACAGGGAGTTGGGTCACATCATCCTAACCATCCTTATTTCTATGTGGAATCAGGCCAGCATCAAAATATCAGAAAATATTGATTATACGTTCATTCTCTATAAGCTTGACTTAGGATATAACAGCTTGTCAATAATAAAAATATATAGGTACGTAGTAGATATAGATATGCAGGAATATATCAATAACCATCCTTCCTTGACATGCATCAAATTCGTGTAGTACAGAATCGCATCTCCGGTTAATATTACTGCCACTGCAGCTAAATTCCAAATCCAATTTGCTTTGTACTTATATAAAAAGTAAACTATGTTTATCTGGATAAGATATTTAGGTATCGCTATTACTGCGTGACTGATGAATGGATCAATCAAGATATCTTCTTTGATATCATAAAGACCTGAAAGTATACCAAGCCAATTTGTAGTTGGCAAGTAAAGAGAAATTACCGCCAGTAGGGTGGTAATATACTGGATTACCTGGCTGTTGCTTTTAAATGCTATTTTATACCATTTTTTAACAGTTTGAAACAGCAGAGTAAGGGCAATGAGAGTGATCCATGGCCTGTACCAGTAAGTTTGATAAATTCCAAGAGCTAAAAACAGCTTTTCAATAAGATAAAACATTGTACCGGCCAAAACAGCTCCATAAAAGGAGATATCAAGAACACAGATAAACAAGGTCACAGTTGAAATTGAAAACTGGGAAAAGATATTTCCTATGACGCCATCATTTTTGGGTGAATTGGGAATGATACGGGGGTAATATTCATAAGCTTTTAAAAAAATGTAAATGACCGTCTCAATAATTAAAGTCAATCCGAAGATAGAAAAGAAAAAGCCAAGGTCCCTTTTCCGCCTTTTGGATTTGAATAACACATATAAAAGTAATATCACAGATAGAATACCTAAAATAATATACCATACACTATGGGTCCAAAAAGTCTTTATAATCAAACACCTCTATCAAATCTTTTTTGCATCATCTATATATTACCATGCATTTCTTCGAAATCTCTAAAACCCGAACTACGATATTTATTACTAAATCTAAAGCAAGTATTTTTTAGCGAAGCACATATAAGATGCACTATTTTCAAGTTTTGACAATATGTCACTAATTTATAACCATAGCACTTGGAGTATATTTGGCTAGAATTAGCAAACTTTTTAAGTGTTGATACGCCTTTGTAGGAATTATCAAGACTGTTATCTTTATTATATGGATTGCATTAAAAACTTTACATTTGGCAGAGCATTCAGCGAATGGTTTTAACGATGATTGCGATAGACAAATGTAAAATGTTTTTTGTACCATCTATAGTTCAGATCCTATCATTGTTTAAAGGCTATTCTATTGTAAGCTTATCTAATCATATAGCGTAGGCAGGAATTTTCAGTTTGATATAATGTTTTGGAATGTAAAGAAATGCTCTGGACTGTAATAAAATGGGGTTTGTTATACGAATAATCTATGTAGTTTCCTTGGATTTTAAATGCAGCAAATACATCATTGCTGTTGAAATGATCATGATCACAAAGATCATAGGCCAAACCCATTGTACGCCAAAGGTACTGATAAATGTGCCCATGGTGACAGGGCTTAGATAAACTCCAACCTGTGATATAATACCTGTTATGGAAGTTATTCTGCCACGATGAGAAAGTGGTCCTTTGGAAGAAATATACACCATGAAATTTGTGGAAAACAAGATTTCACCTATCGTCCATAAGACAGTAAAAATACAAAACAGCACAAAGTTCTCTATGAAGAAAAATGCACCAAAGCCTATAGCATAAAAGATACCTGCAAGCACCAGCGTAAAAATGGGCTGCAAATTCTTCGTAATTTTAGTGATGATGGTTGTCAATAAGACAACTGTGATGGCATTGATGGACATGAGAATACCATAGTGCTTTGGACCATTTTCTAAAAATGTTATGTTCATTTGAAGGGGCAGCGAAAACTGAGTTTGTGCATAGGAAAAAAAATAAAAGATTGAAATAATTGAAAAAGCCAATATTACAGGGTTCATAAAAAGGACTTTTAGGATGGTATCGGAAGATGCATTCACATTACTCTTTTCTTTGGAAGAATTTTTAAATACTTCTGATTCCTCGACCATAAATAAAACCACTAAGGCTGCAATGATGGTAGTTAAGGCATCTCCAATGAAAATAATATTTGTATAGTTATAAAACAGTAATCCGGCAATCATAGGTCCTACGGCTGCACCTACATTAACTCCAAGATAGAGTAATGAATAGGAGGCCTTTCTCTGATCCGGTGTTGTTAAATCGGCAATAAATGAGAGGAGAACAGGAAAAGAAATGTTGAGTATGGCAAAGGATGCAATAATGAATAAGATTTTAACACTCGCTGTGTCTATAAATACCACGAGTAGTAAGAAGATAGCAGATAGTATTTGACATATGACAATGATGTTTTTTCGTCCGTAATGATCGGATAGTTTTCCCCCAATAAGCGCACTTGGTATATAGGAAAGGGAAATAAGCGTAATGAAAAAGCCTGCGACATTTTCATTTAATCCGAGCTTAAGAACAAAATACAAAGTAAGAAAGGGTAAGACAAAACTTCCAAGGGTTGCAATTACCCTGCTCATAAATAGTGCAAGGACTCCTTTTGGTAAACTTTTATATTCTGAAAAAAAATCCCACCTTTTTTTCATAAGAAATGTACTCCTATTGTCTTTCATTTTTTAATTTTCTTTTCACTCAATCTTAGAATTTTACTTTTCTCGAAAAGATGTATTATCATGAACAGCAACGCTCTCTTTTAGCGATAGTGGCCTGCCAGTTCTAAAAGATATACGGACTGATGGTCCGTGGATTTGAACCAAGCACTAATTAACTTAAGCATTATGAGCGATATCTTAAGATCTTGAGCCATGCGAGGTAATGGCTTCAATGAAAATTATAGGTAAATTTAAGAAAAAAATCAATGGGTGTCTAACATATTTTTACATAATAATAAATTATAGCTGTAGTAGCTGTAGTATATTTGGAAGCACTCCAAGATAATTTATGCAACCGGAAGAAGGTCTTATTAAACTGTGGCTAAAGAATAAATGGATATGTTTAAATAGAATGGTTTGAAGAAGAGGGAGATATACAAAACTTTATTTTTGCAAGAAAGAAGTAAACCTATGACACTTAGATTTAGCTTGATAACTGGTAATTGAAATGGTAAAATTTATGATGAATGTAATAAATGGTATAACCTGGTGGAATGGAGCAGATGATTAAATTCTGGGGTAAGGTGCCGTCCAATAATAGAATTGAGAAAGTTTTGGACTAGGTTTTTAAAAAAGTCCCGTTTTATATAAAGCTTGAAAACCAAAAACATGGCCATATTCATGAATTAAGTGTATAAGTTATAGCTAGTTGGTATAGAAAGAGGGTGTCTGATGGATAAATATATAGTAATTATCAGAAGCAATGGATTGCAAAAACTTGATGTATATAAAAAAATTAGAGAAAAGGGCTACAAAATAGCAGTTTTTGAAAAAGGATTTAAAAATGAAAACAATATGGCAGATATTGTTGTTGAAGTGGATTTGACATCTACAGAAAAACTTTTAACGGAGATAATTTCTTTTAGTGAAGAACATGAGGTAGCTTCCATCGTAAGTTTTACGGAATTTAATCTGGAACAGTCAGCGCTTGTGAATCAAATTTTATCCAAAAGAGGACACAGCTTAAAGTCTATAAAAATAGCCAGAAATAAGTACCTGACAAGACTTTTTACATCAAAAAATAACATCATAAGTCCTAAGTTTACTAGAATAAGATCCTTGAGTGAAGCAAAAGAAAGGATTAAACAATTTGATTTACCTGTGATTATAAAGCCGACCAATCTTGCTAACTCCTACAGCGTAGTTAAAATTGAAAATGAAAATGAACTGGATGGAAAGTTTGCAAAACTCGAAAGATTAAAAGGTAAAACACCCTTTGATAAATACCTGACAGACACTTCAGAGGATGCTTGGATTATGGAAGACTATCTGGAGGGCTTTGAGATATCGGTTGAAAGCATTACTTATGAAGGTGAGACTAGGGTGGTGGCGGTTCATGACAAAATGCACGATGTTGAAGCACCATACTTTTTTGAATCTTTATTTTTAACACCTTCTGAGAGAATTACTCCCGACTTGCTAAAAACGGTAGAGCAGATGACAAAAGAGATCTTAAAAGCCATCGATTTTACCTTTGGTGTTTCTCATGTTGAGTACAGAGTTACAAAAAAAGGCCCCGTTTTGGTAGAAGTAAACCCCAGACAGTGCGGGAGTTTACTGGTTGATTCAGTTTACCACTCGACAAAAGTAAATATTCCGGAGACTCTCATTGATATGAGCCTTGGTATAAAGCCCCAAATCAACATTGAAAGAAGAGACTTTTGTGCAATGCAAATTTTATATGCACCTTGTGAAGGACGAATTGAAGAAATTGAAGGCTTTGATGAAGCCATGGAAGTGAAAAATATTTTACTGGCAGAAAGACGACTAAAGCCTGGGGATGTAGTATTGGACAGACAGGTTAATGATATAGGAGTCCTCCTAGCCTGTGGCACCAATAAAGATGAGGTTCTGAAGAATTTAAGCATGGCAGTTTCCAAAATAAAGGTAAAGGTAAAACATGAATGAAAAATTAATTTGTGATTTTTTAGCCGGAGGTTGTTGTC
The DNA here is from genome assembly GCA_026418275.1 of Clostridia bacterium. Classification (GTDB taxonomy): domain Bacteria; phylum Bacillota; class Clostridia; order Acetivibrionales; family DSM-2933; genus SKW182. The sequence goes on along the minus strand of JAOABQ010000005.1, from coordinate 12,638 downwards.
AAGAGATACTTTATATTTGATTTCGTAAAATCCGGATAAAAAGGAATCAGCATAAGGGGGGATAACGAAATTGGAAATTATTAAATGTAAAAGCATCTATGAATATGCTGAGGTTATAAAGTCTAAAGACTTGATGCTTCCGATTATTGTAGATATTTATGCTCAAAAATTTGCAGATGTTCTTGTGAAGGAAGGCGTAAAAGTTAAGTTTAAAGATTATAAGGATTTAAGTCTTAATCCCCTTGGTTATGAAAGCAATTTGCAAGAGATGATCCAAGAAAATAATAAAATATCCTCCACAAGAAGTATCATTGTTTCTTTGAATAAGGATGATTGGTTCTGGCCGGCCTATTTACATGCCAAACTAACAAAAAGCAGCTTATTTGTTATTGAGTCGTATGATGAAATAGAAAGCATTATCGCCCGTTTAAAACCTGAATACATTACCCTCTGCGGCAATCCTTCGAAGATGGATGTTTCCCTGACAATAAAAATGCTTGAATTGCAGCTTAAGGCTTATCAGACCTTCCATGCGTTTTATTTTGGATTTTTGACTTCAAGGAATCTAAACACATTTTCATGTTATATCATTAAAAACCACTTGTTGAAAAAGAATACACTCTCAAACAAGTCTATTATTCTGGATAGGAGAGAATTCACACAGGAAGAAACCCTAATTGAGAACAATACCTATATTATTCCGTTTAAAACTTCCAACACTCAAAATCTATTGGATGTTGCAAACAACAACAGCATTGACGTTTTTTCTTCCATCGGTCATGGCAGAGATTCTTTAATCTGGATGAATGATGGCCTTATATGCGGGAAAAACAGCCTGCATGAAACAGTGGATTCAGAGTTTTTACCTTCCTGTGCACAATGTGACAGATGTATAAAAGATTCAATTGAAATTATGTCCATTGAAAAAATAAATGCAAAGCATTTTTTTATCAATTCCTGCTTTTCTTTGAAAACCGACAAATCCATATTTGGACTTGGTTATTGTCTCTCTCACACAATCATTGAAAACTCGGGTATTTCTATAATAGGCTCCAATAATATCGTGGATGGACAAAGTTTTTCCAATTATCTTTATTTTGCGTTAATCAGTGAGGGATACTCTCTTGGGGAAACTGCATTACTCATCAATAAATCCTTTGTTGATTACGGGATCGGAACCAGTTTTAGCTATTATCTTTTAGGTGACCCTACTATAAAAATAAAGGCTTCAAAGAATTGCAATACCTACGAAATGCCCAATTTAGAAAAAGGTAGGCTAAAGCTTAAGTACTTTATTGAGGATTCTTATCTTCTCATACTCGATTTATGCGATCATGTTGACATAAACAGTTTTAAAACTGGCAGAATCAGGATTTATGCCAAGACAGACAAAGATGATACCGTATTTGGAATTTTTGCTCTGCATAACAATAGAAAACAGCTTATTCTCTATTCGACCAGGAAATTTAAAAATACTACTTTGTTTTTATCACTACATCCATCATCTCCTTTTCATTTTAATGAAATCAGAGAATTTGATAAATTCATGCTCCTTAAAGTGACGGGAGATAAGAATATTAAAAACAGCACTAACTATATATCTGAAACAGGAATCAATTTGTCAAAAAGTTTAAGGAAATCATTATACGAGCTCAGTCAAACAAGTAAATTTTATGCAAAGTATGACCGTTATAAAGAAAAAGTCTCCCGTCTTCAAAAAGACATACTCAATACTATTATTGACAAAACTCATTTTAAAGGATTTTCATTTTCAGAGCACTGTGTAGATAATGGTCTCCATCTTGAATCTTACAATATCTCTAAAAAATGCGGGATATGCAGTTACGAAACCATCGAATATACTTATAGACACCCGATATATCATGATTTCAGTATTTGTTGTATCCGGTGTCCTGTATGCGGTGAATTGATAGATAAAGCATCCGGCTTAGATGTGAATATGGAGTTTGTTGGGGATACCGTATTTAAAGCTACAGAAAATGTAATCCAATCCTTAACTATACAAAATATATCAGAATCAGCCATTTATTCCGGTTTTGCAGCTGTTAGTATTGTATCGGGAAATGGGTATCAGGTTAGTTATCAAAACAGGTATTTGGAATTTCAACTAAATCCTCAGGAAACAATTTGTCATGATTTTTCAATTGAATTTCCTTCCAATCCTACGCCTCATATTTACTGGTTAAGAGGTACGCTTGTTGCAAACGGAAGCATTATGAATATTAAAAAGAATGTATTCCTGAGGATCTAAGATTTATTGTATATATTAGGAAATGATAAGAGCAGCATTTTTCGTTTATATTTTCTTGACACCTATGCAATAATGAAAGATGTGCTGGATTTATAGGTATTTTTGTCCCAAAGTCATATTTTTTTAAAAAAGTTGTGACTTTGGGACATTATTTTGTGACTTTTGGCAAATTGAAAAATATTACATAATAAGATATTATTTATAATACATTCAATAGTTAACTTTTTGAAATAATCAAAATAGTGATAGTTTTTGTAGTTTGAAAATTTATATAAGGAGGTTAGAAAATGAATTTAAAAGAGTATTATCTCTAAATTTAATTTTTGTTTTGATTGCCGTCTTGCATTCCAAGAAATATAAACAAATACTAATTATAGGTTGAAGATATATTGGCATTGGTTTATGTATACTTTTTATACAATTAATGAATATAATATTTTATTTGTAAAATGTAATGAGTAGCAATGTGGTTCATACGAAAGGAGAATAGTATGGGACGAAGGAATTTGTTTAATATCGGAAATATACTAGACATCATATTTAAGGCTACAAGAAAAAATGCAAGTTATTTAGCTAATCATTACTTATTAAAGGATAAGTCCGTCATTTCAAAGTGGAAAAACAATGGAACAAATCCCAGAAGTGAGGATATTGCTAGTATCATTCGATTTGCTGTTAATGAGTCTACGGAAGTGCAGAGGAAAATTATACAGAATAAAATAGAAGATCTTATATTAAGTGCTCCACTTGAAGAAGATCTTAAACAAACAATATTAAACGCGAAATCCTTTGATAGATTCATAGAGGAGTCTGTACATACCGCAACTTCTATAATTGATAAAGACAATACTCAAAGTATTATGCCATTTAGTGATGTATTTGATGACAATACCCAAAGTATAGTAAGGGAAATAAGTCCTGGTAAAAATATTGAAGGAAAATATAAAGGAATAGTAAATTTGGAGTTGGAATTAGTTAGTGATCAAGAAAATCATGAAAAAATTGAAGCTGGTTGTAAAAAGAAAATGAGCTTTAGAAACAATGAACTATTAAATAAAAAATATCTTATCAAAAAACCAAACTCAATAAGGTCTGTACGTATTTTCCTGGAAGTAAATTTTAATATCTTATGACAATGCTTTGTGTAGGCCTTTGAGATTATTCTCTTACTCAAGATAACATAATGCATTACTACGAAAACTGTATCTTTTTTGCAAAGACATGAAAATTTTATGTTCTTTAACAAAAAAAGCTGGATACAGTTTTTTCATGCTTGAAAACATTCAATCAAGCAGTTAGTCACATATATTAAAATCAGTTTTTAAATGGGAAAAAGGCTATGGAAGGGCAATTTTTTTTCAATATATTATCAACAAAAAATCAACCACTTTATGGTAATAAAAACATATAATGAACACATGATCCGGTACGGAATATACCGATGAAACAATTTATAAATAGAACGGAGGCATCCATGTGGCCATATCAAAAGAAGATAAACAATTGCTGAAAAGGCTTTTGCGATTGCTGCATCCCTATCGAAAATCCATTATTATTGTTCTTTTTTGTGTATTAGCTTCTGCCGGAATAGAGATGATTATGCCGCTCATTGCTAAGGAATTAATGGATAAGGGACTCTTGGCAAAAAACATAGGAATGGTGGTCCGGTTTGTCCTTATCACGTTAAGCTTATTATTTGTAGAGCAAGCCATCGGATTTCTTGAAACAAAATATTATGCTTATATCAATACAAATATGCCTTACAATCTAACAAAAACAACGCTGAAACAGTTGTTCAAACTCAAAATCCAATATTTTAAAGAATCGAATTTGGCTGAAATCATGAACAATACCAGTATGGATGTGGCGAATATCTCGAGTATCGTTGATAGGAATATGTTCTTCCTTATTACAAGTGTATTCAGGATCATTGGCGGACTGGTGGGGCTTATACTAATCGATTGGAAATTGACACTACTAGTAATACTGATCATGCCGGTGCGTATTCTGGTGGTGAAATACCTTGCAAGTAAGAGGAAAAAGCTTTTTGAAGACTTAATGCAGTACAGCATGGAGTATGCTTCCTGGTATGGTGATACTCTTGGTGGGATCCGGGAGATTAAGCTCTGGGGACTTGAGAGAATTATGGTAGGCCATTTTATCAAAAAGCAGCGGAATGTCTTAAAAACCAACATACGACTAGCTTTCCTAGACAAATACAACCAAGTATCCGAAACTGTCATTTTCCAAATTATTACGAATTCCCTTTATATTTTTGGGGCATATTTAACTGTTCAAAACAGCTTAACCCTGGGTGGACTGTTAGCTTTTATAACCTATAGCGTTTATGTTACTGCACCGATATCTGCTATCATCAATATAGGGTATAACTTTTCCGGAATTCTTCCATCTGCAAAAAGATTGTTTGGGCTTCTGGACATGGAAACCGAAGGTTGTGGCAGTGTTACCGGAAAACATCTTACAAAAAAGCAAACAGAAGGCAATATCTTGTTTGAAAATATTTCTTTTGGATACCGGAAAGGGGAACTTCTTCTTAAGAATATCAATCTGGAGATTTTAAAGGGTGAAAAAGTCGCCATTGTAGGTGCAAATGGTTCGGGAAAGAGTACTTTATTCAACTTAATCCTAAGATTCTATGAACAGGATGAAGGTAGAATCCTCTTAGATGGCACGGATATCCGTGAAATTAACCTGAAGGATTACAGAAGACTTTTATCGGTGGTAAGCCAAGATGTATATTTGTTTAATGCGGGGATTCGGGAAAATATTGCACTTTTTTCAAAACGGAATGAGGTTGACATTCAAAGGGCACTAAAAGAAAGCGGTGCTGATAAAATTCTCGAAGGCTATCATGGGAAAGCTGAGATAGGTGTAGGAAGCAGCGGTGCTATGCTTTCCGGAGGTGAACGGCAAAAGATAGCAGTTGCTAGAGCGTTTGCCCATGACTTTAATGTTCTTTTAATGGATGAAGCCACCTCACAATTCGATTTGGAATCTGAAGCCAAGCTGAATCATTTAATATCTAAACAATTTGTAGATAAAACAGTCCTTATCATCACACACCGGCCTGATATTTTAAAAACGATGGACAAGGTGGTAGTGCTGGAAAACGGCAAAATAGTTGATATTGGAAAGCATGAAGATTTGTGCAGTAGAAATGATTTTTATAGAGAAATGCTTGAAAACAAGGTTGAAGTTTCTGGTGTGCATAAGTGGGCAGTACAATGAAACCGTTAAGTAAGCAATTGGATGTATTTGCTTCCCTTTTGTGAAATTACCTCGAGGCGAAGGGATTCAAATAAATAGTCTTTGGAAGAAATCGCGAGCTTTCAAAGTAATTAAAAAATTTAATTTGAAAAATGAAAGGAGAAATTATTATGAAAAAACTTGGAAAGAAAATGAATGTTGAAAGAGAAACTGTAGAAGCATATGCTTGTTTGATTCTTAGAGGGTGTTGTGCATGCTCTTGCACTTCCGCATGTGCAGGAAGTCCATCTGTAAATAGCGGCATGAGTTCATCAATGGGGAGTTCTTCAGCTAACTCTGTAGGTAATTATGTAGCAGTGGCATATGTATAAATGCTGTACTGAAAGCGTAGGGAGCAATAACTGCTCCCTACGCTTTACTTAAACATTATGATACAAGGAGAGGCTTCGTATGATAAATGAAAAACCTCACATACATCTTTTTAAAACACCCGGAAGGTATTATATATTTGATGTAAATACCAATAGAATGATAGATATAAACCAAAAAGTGTACCAGTATCTTCAAAAAGGTACCCAATCCAAGGATATGGATGATGAGATCGCAGAGAGTATAGATCATTTGGTTAGCAAAGGATTTCTTTTAAAAAATCCTGTAAAGGAAATCAGTCATCCATTAGATGAGCACCTTGAATATTTTTATGAAAACAAAATGGAAATGCTGACATTGCAGGTGACCCAGCAGTGTAATTTCCGGTGTGAGTATTGTACCTACTCAGGCAGCTATGTAAACAGAGGTCATGAAAACAAAAAAATGAATTTTGATACGGCAAAAGCCGCAATGGATTTTTTTATCAGCCGCTCAAAGGATTCGAAAAGGATCACACTGGCTTTTTACGGCGGAGAACCACTGCTTGAATTTAACTTAATAAAGCAGTGTATAGAGTATATGGAAATCAATGTCGAAGGAAAAGAATTGGTATTTAGTATGACAACCAATGGTACACTGCTAGATAAGGAAATTATAGACTTTTTATCAAAGCGCAGCCTTCATTTGCTAATCAGTCTTGATGGACCTAAGGAGGTTCATGATAAAAATAGGAAATATGCCAAAAGTGAATGCAGTACATTCGATACCATCATGAATAAGATGGAGATGATCCGGACTGAATTTCCCGAGTTCTATGAAAAAATATTGTTTAGTGTTGTGTTGGATACCGAAAGTAACTTTAACTGTATCCAACAGTTTTTTGCAAGCTGTGATACCGTAAAGAACTCTCAAAAAATAGTGAACGCAGTAAGTAATGTTTATACGGATAAAGAGGTTATGTATAACGAAACACATATCCTGGAAAGGAAATATGAAGAATTTAAACTTCTGTTAAGCAAGCTTAACCGCCTGGATTATCAACATGTTTCTCCTCTTGTAGTGAGCTATTTTAATCACTTGACAAGATATATGTTTGATAGTAGAACTGCGACTCAGTCACTCCCTGAAAAAGCCCATCATAGTGGCCCATGTGTACCAGGTGCTCACCGCCTTTTTGTAGATGTGAACGGTAACTTTTTACCTTGTGAAAAAGTTAGTGAGTCTTCAGAAACGATGAAAATTGGGAATTTAGATAGCGGATTCGATATAAAAAAATGTAGAGATTTATTAAACGTCGGGAAAGTTACAGAAAAGCAATGCAAAAACTGCTGGGCTATAAATTACTGTACCTTATGCGCAGTCTATGCGGACAATCTTCACAGTCTGGATGCCGGAATAAAGCTGCGGGGATGCAAAAATATGTTGAGAGACGTTGAGGGCTTATTTAAAGATTTCTGCACTTTAAAAGAGTTTGGATACCAATTTGATAAAAACCTTTGGGCTTAGGACTTTGTAAAGGAGGGATTTTGTGAATAAAAAAGAAAAAATGTTAATCTACCCATTTGACTTGGAAACTACGCCGCTTTTGAGGCACAAAAATCTTGTAACCCATTATGACATCGCAGCGGTCGCTGCTCCCAATGGATGGGGAACGAATGGAAAGGATGCTTGCTGCACTGATGGTGGCCCTGAAATAGGGATGAAAATAACCAGCAATTTTGAAAAGGCTTTGGAAGCTTGTGATACGGTCTTTTTTGCTCAAACGGAAGTACCCCTTGATTTTAATCGAAGTATCTATCCCAGGTTATTAAAAACCATTGAAGCAAATAAGAATTTGATCTCATGTCTTCCCTTAGATTCAGAGGTCATCAAAGAGTTATCAAAAAAATGCGAAGAAAAGGGAACTACCTTTAGGAGTTTATGTGAAAGCAGTGAACATAAAATTCTGCCACATAACATTGAGGAAATATACGATATAAATGTACCTGTTGTTTTTGTGGTGGGGATAACTGAAAGAACCCACAAGTTTGAAATTCAATTGGCTTTAAGGGAAAAGTTTTTAAAAGAAGGGTATAAAGTAGGTCAGATAGGTACAAAAAATTATTGTGAGCTAATGGATTTTTACTCTTTTCCGCATCAACTATTTGATAGCAATCTGACTGAATCCCAAAAAATTGTTCACTTCAATCATTATATAAAAAGAATTGAAGTAAAGGATAAGCCGGATGTGATAATTATAGGCGTACCGGGCGGAACAATGCCTATCAACAAGGTTTTTACCTGTAAGTTTGGGGTTCTGGCTTATGAAATTTCTCAAGCAGTTGTTCCTGATGTTGCTGTCGTCAGTACTTCCTTTGAGGATTATAAGCCTGAATATTTTGAAGTGCTGTCCCAATCCATTCGTTATAAGCTGGGATTTGCGCCTACCTGCTTCAATCTTTCCAATACTTTGCTGGATTGGCAAAGCTCAAAGCTTGAAAAGGTCATGAACTATTTCACATTGGATTCAGCGGGTGTTGATAAAAAAATTAAGAGTCTTTCGGGCTTGAAGACGCCTGTGTTTAATGTCTTGAACAAGCAAAGTTCCGATGCGTTAGGGAATTATATCTTGGGACAACTCGCCGATTATGGTGAAGTCAATTCATTTTAAGGAGAGGATAACTATGTCTGATACTGTTGAAAAGCTTAAGTCTATTTTTTTCAATCGATTTGAAATGAACCTATCTAAATGCAGCCAAGAGGATTTTGACAGGGCTTTGCTGGGATCATTTTTTAATTTGGCACCTAGGGATTTAATATACTTATTTTTTGATATTGAAAAAGAATTTAATATTAATATCCCTCAAGATGAAATTGTTGAAGGAAGATTTAATACCATCAACAATATTGCGGATATGATTGATAAACAATTGAGTATAAAGGAATCTGCGTGATGAATAAAGTACGCATTGCCATAATCGACGATGGCATCAATGAGAAACTCTTTAATACGGGTCCCTTGGTCCAAAACATCGAAATAACTCCTGACCTCAAAATCAAACAAAGAAAAGCATATGATCCCTATGAAATGAGTCATGGTACCACCTGCGCTGCAATTATTAAAAAGTACGCACCAAAGGTGCAGCTTACCAGTGTAAAAATACTCAGTGACGATACAAAGCGGAGCATGAACGGACAGCTTATCAAGGCAATCCAATGGTGTGTAGAACAAGGAATTACCCTTGTGAATCTAAGCTTAGGCACCATTCACTTTAGAGACTTTGATGAGATTCAAAGAGTTGTTGGCCAGGCCTATCAAAAAGGGCTTATCATCGTGGCAGCCTGCAATAACCGGAACGTATTTACCTACCCAGCGTCGCTATCTACGGTTATTGGTGTGAAGTGCATTCGTGATGGCGATATGGGTAGGAAATATTTATATCATCCATATTCAATAGATGGTATTGAAATCAGTGCAAATGGAAGGCATGAATTAATCAATCATTTGGGAGAAACAATTGCTACAGCCTCCTGCAACAGCTTTGCAGCACCCTTGATTACTGCTGAGGTAGCAAAGCTGTTAAAGCGTTATTCCAAGCTAACTCTTGAAGCCGTTAGGGAGAAACTTTGGAAGGCTACAAAACCTGGTAAAGCAGTACTTAACTTACCTTATCTATATAGGGACTTTAGTTGGATAGAAAAAGCAGTTGTTTTCAATTTTGGAATGGAACCAAATCAAAAGTTCCCTTTTTCTTTTAAAACTGAAGATATTGTTACATTCAGTTCCTGTAGTATTCATGAAATGCCAGATTGCATAGATCACTATCTGATACCCGAGCACCATGGCGCAGAAGTTGCAGATACATTGGTTGTTATGGAAAATAGTGATAGAATTCAAAATGAAAAAAAGGATATAGAAAAGCTCATAAAATATTTGGATAAGTATTCAAAAAATATTGTTTATGTTGATCACCATTCCATATTTATTAAAAAGAGATGCTTCTTAGCATATGAAAATACTAAAATATGGAGTACTTCCTATGATCAAAATTTCTTCACTTTTTGTGAAAATCTCAAGAAATTAGAAGTCCCTATAATAGCTGTTTTGCATGATGTATCTGTAAGTTGCTTTCAATTGATGTACCAACTGAAAACACTTTTCCAGAAGGAAGGTTATTCTGCTGTTGTCATATCTAATTCTATATGGGGAAAGCTTTTGGGTTTTGATTCTGTTTCAGAGCATGAAATAGGAGCAAAAAAAGTGTTGGAGGCCATCAATTACTTGCATGATCCAGATGTTATTCTTATAGATTATAGATATTCTTCAGGAAATGAAAAAAATCTTAATTGCATAGATTACGTTAATGATATCGATATCAAAATATCGATGAAAGAAATGGATAAGTACGCTGGAAATGAACAGACTCGAAATCAAGAGACCAGCAATATTTCCATTGTAAAATTTTCTAATCATTTTTATGTGGATGGAAAAAAGTGTACTGAAAAAGCATATATTAAAGCCCTATTTTGTCAATTAATAAGTGTGCTCAAAGAAGATGATTGACGTTGAATGTTCTATTTCCTTAGGTTTCAATGTTTTAGAAGCATTTTTGGTAAGCTGGAATCTAAGCAGTCCGGAACTCCCGGTTATCAATTTGCCCAGATAGCTCAGTCGGTAGAGCAGAGGAATAAAAATCCTCGTGTCGCTGGTTCGATTCCGGCTCTAGGCACCCTATACGGATTTAATACAGTTATAGAGTGCTGCATTGCCAAAGTGTAAGCCGTGTGTTCAAATGGCGTAACCCGCACTACAAATATAGTCAGCCTGTCTGAAGATAGACTGACTGTTGTATAGGTGCCATAGGCAAGTAGCAAGCTATAGGTCTGCACTACCTTTATTCTCCGGTTCAAAATTGGATGGAGCCTCTATAAAAAAACCTCTACCCGTTTCGGTAGAGGTTTTTAGTACTTAGTACCCTTATGTATTATGCGAAAATATTAGAATGATTGTGCAGAGGCTGAAGGCTTTCTGGAAATCTTATTTCCACCTTTATTCAATGATTTTAGGGAACACCCGAAAAATTCACCTGTTTCGGCATCGTAGTATTGTACCGATATTGCATTTTCAACAAATCCTCTTTTATGCTGATATCCGGCAGGATAGTGGCACGTTGTCACATAGATATACCTGTCCTTTTCAATGCTGGGGTCAAGGTCCATTTCAGTATAGTTATTAATAAATTCTTTATATGTCAATAACTCTTTTTTGATATACTTTGCACCATTCTCCAGGGCTTCATCTTTTATATAGCCTTCCATTTCCTCAAGTTTTTTAATCTTTTTATTGATATTGCCGGGATATTTAATCTCAACCTTTTCAACATTTTTAACCTGGTTTTGTTCAGCCCTTTTTTCAAAACCTTCGATTTTTTTTGAAAGTTCATCAAAACGGGCTGGTTGTTTGGAAGAATTATCATTAGCTTTTGTAATTGAGATAAATCCAATAGATAAACATATTATAATGGTGATAAGTGAGATGGTAAATATTATTTTTTTTGTTGACATGTAGTTTCCTCCTTTCGTATTTTATTGTTGTGTAAACGTAGAAGAATTGTTGAAATTATATACTGCATTAACATAAGGACAAGTATTCATATAGCTTCCGCTGTTACCCCATAAACACCAGGTTCCATTTACCCTGTAGGACTGGTTGGTAATATCGGTACTTCCTGTTATAGGGTAAGGACTGCCCGGTTCTATGTTTGTTTCATAGCCTTGTTCATAAGTCCGCCCTGTAGCTGGGCCGACTGTATCGGCAAAGCTGCCGAGATACGTTGATCCTATATATATTTCCCAAAGATTTTGGGCATATTGATCAACAATAGTAAATGTATACCTTGAGCCGGTATATACAGTATTGTTAAGCTTGGCTTCGACATACACACCATTCATCATTTTTGCCTTAAAACAACCTTTATAATAGGTTCCCGAATTATTTATGGAACCGTCCATATATCCGATTTCAAACCAATCTCCGGAAGAGCCGTTAACTGGAATCCATTCCTCGAAAGTGATAAAGTTCCATTTGTAAGTGTTTGACCACTGTGCATTAATAGAGGGTATTTTGAAATCTCCTTTTAGGCCCCTTACGTTATCTTTATTATAGAGAAGACTTACTGCATAATTGCTCCATGAACCTGCGAAACACGTGTTAAAAGTGAAAGATACAATGAAAAAGCTCAAAATAATACATGAAAGTTTTTTAGTGTGCTTCATAGTATAAACCTCCTTATTTAATTGTCATCGTTTGAAATCATAAAAGTTGTTGTTAAAAAAGAGATGAGATACAGGTTTGGGTCCAATACAGTATGTTGATAATTTGGAATAATATTAATTTTATACCGGTATACAAATATTATATATAAATTATGTAAAAAACGCAACTGTGTAAATTTAAAATTACAATAATCCTAAAATTTGTTTTTATCGTGTATGCTCTGAATTTGTAAAATGCTCCAAAATAGCTGATTATGATCATATTCACATAGAAAGACTGGGGTCAAAAATGTACCCATTTTGCATTAAAATAGTATTATTATTTCTCTGAATATGCATTTCATCGTGATTTGAATAATGGAACATTACCGTGTTGAGTAATTTGGCCCATTTTGAGCCGCCTGTCCGGTCAAAGTGAGCCATCCTTCTGGTTCTGAGTGAGCCACTGTTTCGGACAAGTGAGCCATTAGCAATAATCCTTTATAATGTATCAGTGCATCAGTTTTCTGATGTA
>JAOABQ010000069.1 GCA_026418275.1 Clostridia bacterium | reverse complement strand
TGACAAACGGTAATATGCATTTCCCAGGTTCGTTTTCACCTCACTGTATTCCTTAGGGTTTTTAATGCTGGAAATTTGCTCTAGGATCCCATCATAACAACTGATTGCCTCACTTAAATGATTGTCTTGAAGAAGCTTGTTTGCCTTTTTTAGCATTTCATTCACTTTAGGGTTTTCCGCCTTTAGCGTAATATGTAAAATACTATCCTCACAGGCCGTTATGAAGTTCCCACTGCCTGTAATAGAAATATTTTCAACCTCTTTGCTCCACACACTGCATAGAGCCATTTTTTCATCCCATGTAAGCCGCATGGATAGCCCTTTTTGCATAAAGTCCGCACCGACAAAAATTTTTGCATGTGAAATCATCACAGGTTCACTCAATGCAATGTTTTTTTCTTCTACTGTAACTTCCTTGCTCCCTACTTTGAGTATAATAGACTTCTCCTTCCTTATGGCAGTTATCCTTTTTGTGTTACGATCCCACTTTATTTTATACCCTAAGGTTTCCAGAAGACCCCTTGCCGGAATAAACAACTTTCCATTAATCAGTTGCGGAGGTGTATCAAAGTTCACTGGGACCCCATTGATTTTCATAGATACATTTTTTGTATCCGCACACACAACCTTTGGCTCTATCAGGAAAAAGCCCAGCAAAATCACTAGCATGACCATCATTTTAGCTTTCATTTGTAATCCAGCTTCCTTTCCATTTGTTAATTCTTGTTTTATGTCGGCTTTTTAATCTTTTTTATTTCTTCCCTTATTTGTCTTTAGCTTTCAGAATCACCATTCCGGGAGTATATCTCTCGTGCCTTCTCATAGGCCTTCTTAGCATTGCTTAATCTGAATTTTATATTTTCATTAAAGCGATTTAAAAAATTCTCCATCCCTTTTCCTGCAGTGGTCTTCCAGGTAGAAATTGCAGAAGAAAGGTTTAATACGCTTGGGATATTAACAGTTCTTTTGTTAATGTATTAAATACATTCCATATTAAAACGCATACCTCCCCTCTGACTAAAATTGTTTTTGCTATACGATCTTAAAAATTCAGTTTAGTTACGATTTTTAATTTGAATTTTTTATAAAACCCCCATACAATTAACTTTCTTCAGTACTTCTCAGTAATTACTATGAATAAAAGCATTTTATCTTGCAAAGAATACTAAATTATTCCACTATGAAATCAAGCATAATTTTATCATATTTCTATATTTAATAACATATTTTGTTATTATTTCTATATTGTATTTCTATTGTTACTTCGTTGTATAACTAGGTCACCCCATCCTATCACTCAACAAAAAAGAACCCTTAAGAGGTCCATAGCAGCCTTTATATAATATATCTATTCATACGACCCTTTGCTTACTTTTCTCCCCCTGAAAACTTTTGTTGATCCAATCGAAAAAAGAGATATTTTAGAACTCTCCGAGGAGGGAAAAAAACTTCAAACAGAAAGACAGCTATCCGCTAAGTAGTACAGGGATCAATGGATATCGAAGTGAAACTCAGTGAAAAAGACAAAGGAAAAATCGACCTGCTTCAAAAGTTTATCGAATGGATTACGGGTAAAAAAATTAAGTTTGTCGTACCAAAAGACTTTAAAATTTATTCAGTTGAGGCAATAATCTGGAGTTTAAACAATGACAGCACAATCAATATCGGAAGTGAGCACAGGAAACATAATATCAGCATGAACAGAAATGTTAACTTGCATGCTTTTTTTTTAATGAATACCTCCCGGTTTTGTTTTTTATACTGAATGCCGGCCAGCAAATCAATCTTACAATTGGTTTTATAGAGTAAATAGCTGTTCATAAAGACCTTAGATTAAGTATTTTTCTCGAATATCCATGTAATTTTCCAGCACAGTTCCTTTACATCATCATGTAATGCAAATTCTAGTACTTGAGGCCCCTCTTTATTGTTGATATCCCTGCTATCCTTTTTGAAATTTCTGTAGCTGCTCAAACACAATATCCACAGCGTTTTCAAAGCTATTGAATCTACCTTCAACTATATCATTTTCCGGAATGTTTATATTGAATTCTTTTTCAAGATCAAAAAATACATAAAGCAAATCTCTAGGAGCCAACCTTATTTCTTTTCCCAACAAGTGTTTATTTTTAACTTCATGATTCCACATTTTTTCCTCTATACCAAATCTCCTTTTAAAGATACCTTTTAACCCTTCTGCTATTTCGTCTTTAGAAATACAACCCATTTCTCTCCCTCCATTCTAAATACATTCTGCTTCTTCTCGACAAGAAAGCCTATCAACGAGAAACTCAGCTATCTTAACTTCATCTTCCTGATTTAAAACATTATATATCTGTACGTTTGCTGCAGAGAGCTTGTCTTTTTTGTTCTCAATAAAACCAGAATCAACCGTCACAAAACTTAACTTCTTATCTTCGGTTGATTTGTTCCAATCCAACTGAATATTGGATAAATTAAAACAATCAATATCAAATCCCAGCTTATATTTTACTGTACTGTTCATAAGCTCAAAATAATAAGGAAGATAGTCTTCATAAAGCGTACTGAATATAACTGCATCCGGGATTACAGCCTGTGAAACCTCATAGGCAAATATCCCAAAATGGTTTGAAAACTCTTTGTTGAAGGGCATAATCCCGCCTGGAATCCCAATAATGATAACATCCGGCTTCTCTTTTAATTCTATTTCCTTGACAAAGTTGTTAAATAGCATAATTTTCTCAGTCTCAGATAGGCCTTTGGAATACATAAAGTAAGGAAAAGAATGAAACTCCATTAACTCACAGCATCTTCTCGAACCTATTTGACCAACTTTATATCCCATTTGGCTGAGTTGTTCGCGCAGTGCAAGCTGAATATGAAACTTGTGCGTCCTTTCCGCAACTCCCAGCACAAATATTACAGGCGTCCGTATCTCTTTGATATGCTCTATATCCGGCTTTAGAGGCTGAGTTTCTGAATTATAGCAGTATCTAAAGGAAATTCCTTCTTCTTCACACAATCTTTTAATTCTATTATGAATATGCTCCTCCAGTCTAAGGCTACAAATAATATTTTTTTTCTCTTTGACTGCCAAAACAATATTCGGCATCACCAATTTTTCAAAGTCAAATTTTCTAAGGGATTCTGTAATCAACACCGTATCACAGGAATAAATTACATTTTCAAGCCGGCTCTCAACAGTTATATTCAATTTGCTTCCCTTATCGGTAAAACCCGCATCCCTACCCTCTAAGCCCCATCCTTTTGGCGATACAATACCCGTGATTTCAAAATCCCTCAATAGCTCTTTATGCCTTAATATAGGTGTAAATTCCAAATCATAAGGGTATACCACTAACTTTTCTTTATTATTCATCCTCTCGCCTCCTGCTATAAAATTATAAGGTAATTCCTTCTTTATTTTCATTGCTGAACCCAAATTCCCTTAATACGCAATACTCTTTCATTGTTTCTTCGACAGAACCTCGAACCATTTTACAATGTGATAATTTCACTTCCCTGGAAAACTCCTTTTCGTTTTCACAAAATGTGGCACACATTTCGCAATGTGTAAGTGCCCAGCAATTTTTACAGTTATCTTCCGTTAATTTTCCAATGTTAATGACGTTCCTAGTTTTTTCAAGGTCAAATCCCGAATCTATATGGCCGATGATCATGGCATCACAGCTTTCACTAACCCGTTCACAGGGGTAAAAATACCCATCTACATTCATAAATAACCTTGAAACACCGGCCAAACATGGCCCTCCATGATGACAGCGTTCAGGAAGTGCTTCACTGTGTTTTTCATAAAATTCAAAAGATTTTGCTCTTCTTAAAAAAATATAGTTCCCGAGTTTGGAAATTTCGTCTTTATCCAACCTTCCAATATGTTTAAGATATACTTTAAATAATTCATAGCCTTGTTCCTGATAAAAAGTTTCACTTCTTTTAAATTCTTTCTTTGTATTAAGAGGATTGATTGAGGACACGGCTATTTCATTATCCTTAAGGGTATCATAGTTCATGAAGAAACTATCTATACATTTAAAGGGGTTCTCTTCATCCAATACAACGTTAAATAATATCCTTTGCAGGAATTCCGGATATTTACTTTTTAACATTTCAATATTTTTCATTAAAGCATCGAAGGTTCCACATTCATTGGCTGCAAATCTTCTGTTTTTATCATGAATCTCTCTTGGTCCATCCAGACTAACAGCTAAAGTAACTTTATGTTCTAGAAAAAATTCGATTATTTCATCATTCAGAATTGTACCGTTAGTTGTGATATTATAAGTTATCTCCCTACCTGAATACTCTTTTTTGGAATAATCAATGCATTTTTTTATCAGTTCAAATTCCAGAAGCGGTTCTCCCCCGTAAAATCCGATGTTTATCTTTTCACTATCTGTTGAATGGGACATTAGAAAATCGATCCCTTTAAGGGCTGTTTCAAGACTGATCTTCTTATTAGAATGAACCCTATTTTGGTAATTCCCCGAGAACGTGCAGTATTTACAGCGGAAGTTGCACTGTTGGGTAACCTGGATAACCATGTTATTCAACTTATTTTCAAGGTAATACTGGAGGGTATCGCTACAGGGATGAATAATCTCTCGAACTCTTCTGTCCGAAAGGAATCCCCCTTCTTTCATTTTTACAACAGTCTGAATATCTTCAGGGCTTACATGTATTCCTGTTTTCTCACTCTTTAATTCGTTCCAGAGGTATTCATAAATTGACGGTGTTGTTTTTAAAATGGCATTCTTATTTACATCAAAGATATAATAACCTCCCGGTGTCCTAAAAAGATGGATTAAAGGCTTATGCTTATTCATAACTTCCCTCCTCAAAAAAACTTAAACTTAAAAAACAATCGTAATAAATATGTTATGTTCCGGATGACGGCTTAAATAACCGTCATCCGGATGTTTTAAAACCACTGGTTATCCAATAGATTTATATATGCTGTAAGTTTTACTAGCTTATAGCATATGCTTATAAAGGTTGTTTGTAAGTAAAAATATATAATACTTTGGATTTACCATGAATCCACTATTTTATGTTTTGTAGCACTTTATTCTAATACCAACCTCTGGAATTTTTATAGTTATAATTGCTTCCGAAACTAGTAATGTTCGAATAGTTCAATCCGGTCAAAGTAGATGACGGCATCCCCCCAGGACTACACGTGCATATGCACCTTCCACTACATGAACAGGTTGGGCAGGAGCAATAAGCCTCAATTGTTTGTCTCATAGTGTGCATCTTTTTTCCTAATTTTTTCATGTTCATTCTCCTTTCAATTTTTAAATTGACCCTTGAAAGCTCGCGATTTCTTCCAAAGAATTTATTTGAATCCCTTCGCCTCGAGGTATTTTCAAAAGGGAAGCAAATACATCATTACATCGCTGTGTTCTTTAATCCCTCACCCTTTTTGTCAATCATATCTCTATATCCCGTACTCCTTCTATATAAATCCTCATGTTTACCGATATCCCTTATACTCCCGCCCTCCATCACTATAACCTTGTCCACGCTTTTTAAAATATCCGGCCTGTGTGTGATTAAGATCACCGTTTTATCTGCAAAACTTTTAGTTATTAATCGATTAAACCTGGCTTCCGACTCTAAGTCATACTGGGAAGTAGCTTCATCCATTAAAAGAACTTTAAAGTCATGGGCAAAAGCCCTGGCGACCGCTACTTTCTGCCGTTCACCTCCGGACAGCTTTATCCCACTGCTGCCTATACTTGCTTCACTTCCTCCGCCATAACCTTCGAGAATTTTGTCGGTGCCGCTTTCTTTCAATGCCCTTTGAATATCCAACTCGTTTCTTTTTGAAAACAAGGCAATATTCTCCCGTATACCTATATTAAAGAGGTATACCTCCTGGCTTACTACCGATAAAATTCTTCTATAATCCTTAAGGTAAATTTCACTGATGTCTCTTCCATCCAGCAAGATTCTGCCTTGATCCGGATGATAAAACCTCGTGATTAGATTAAGCAAAGTACTTTTGCCCGAGCCGTTGGCGCCCACAATGGCCACTTTTTCGCCTTTACAAATATCCAGGCTGATATTCTTCAAGATTTGTTCACCATCCCTATATCCAAAGGATACATTTTCAAACTTTATATTTCCCTCTACTTTGTCCTCTTGCAATCGGATAACCTTATGGATTTGGCTTTTGGCTTCCGGTTCCATATCAAGGAGCACAAACAGTCTTTTTGCCGATGGGAGGATTCCTGAAAAGTTGTACCCGATGTTGATGATGGCAGATATTGGTGCTGTAACATAGACACTATAGGTGATAAAAGCCAATACGCCCCCTAAGGTCAAATTGCTCCGAATGGTCAGGTATACCCCAAGAATATACAATGCGTTGGTTATGATTTGAAACAGTACTGTTTCAGAAATTTCATTAATTTTATCCATATATGCCAGCTGAATGTTGGTCTTTAGAATTTTCCTCTGCTTTCTGATGAAATAACCGGTGACAATTCTCTCCAGCCCCCATATTTTAATTTCCTTAATCCCGCCGATGGTATCGCCATACCAGGCTGAATAGTCTCTGCTGTGCCGGATCAGATCTTCAAAAAGTTTTTTTCTCTTGGCGGCAAGATATTTTACAAGAAAATACCGCACAGGCATTACCATGATCACCAAAACCGTCAATTTCCAATCTATTAATAAAAGCCCTACCATTCCCCCAACAATTCTGAATACACCTGTAATGAGAAAGAACATGCTCTTATCAATGATTCTTGAGATATTCCCCACATCCATATTGACATTGGACATGATTTCTGCAAAATTTGTATCTTTAAAGTACTGTATCTTTAACTTAAGCAGGTGTTTAAAGGTCGTTTTGGAAAGGTTGTAGGGCATAACAGAGTTAATATATGCAAAATACCTTGTTTCGAGAAATCCGATGGCTTGTTCAAGAAGAAGCAGTGCAAAAGTTAGGAGCACCAATCGGACCACCACGCCGATGTCTTTTACCAGAAGACCCTTGTCCATCATTCCCCTGGCTACCAGCGGCATCATCATTTCTATTCCCGCAGTTGCCAAAACACAGACAAGAATGATGATAATTGCTTTTTTATACGGTACAAGTAGGCTCAGGACTCTTTTTAGCAATAGCCTGTCTTCATTAGAAACAAACACTTTCATGCCCCCTATACGAATATTCATGAATAATGCATTTAAACTTATATTTCTAATTTAAATAGCTTCGTCAAACGCTTCATATTATGTACCCCATTATATTCCAATCTTTTTTATTTTTGTGGGACATTTTCAGGATTTTTCCAGGACCTTTTGGGGATTTTTTGCATATAAAAAAGCTGCAAGAACAAGGTGTTTACCTTGTCACTGCAGCTTTCCGTCTCACAACCATAAAGTTTTATACATTTATTTTTTCAATAGATTTTCTGCCTTCGTTTTTTTCTCCTGTATTCTTGTACACTCGTCCGAAAACTTTTCTGCCGTATATGTACTGATAGCTTCGTCATAGATTTTTAAAGCTTGCTTTAGATTTTCTTCCCGGTTTCCTATTTCACCAAGCTTCAAATAGGTATCCCCTAAAACGGATTGTGTTTTTGCATAAAGAATAGGGTACCCTTCTTTATTATACACTTTCAATCCTTCATTTAGTGCGTTTAGAGCTTTCCTCGCATTTTCCTCCTTATTCTTTAGACCTGCAAGCACGCTATATGCTCTTCCAAGATATAACTGGCACTTAGCATAATAAACGGGATATTCTTCAAGTGTATACGTCCTCAAAACCTCTTCATAAATTTTGACTGCCTCTTGAACCTGTTCTTCTTTACCTCTTAGTTCAGCTAAGCTGCAAAAGGTATTCGCATGTTCCAACCTGACTGTTGTATACTCTAACGGATATTTGTTTTTATCTGTCACATTCAAAAAATCCTTATATGCTTCCACAGCCTTTAATAGGTTTCCTTCAGAATCCTTTAGCTGTGCCAGCCTTTCATAAGCCATTCCCATACGGTACCGAATTTGAGCATAATCCTCATGCAACTTTTCCACAGTATAAACTTTCAATGTCTCATTGAAAAAATCAAATGCACTTTTTATATTTTCTTCAGGGTTTTTAATATACGATTGCTGCACATGGACCGTTCCTAAATAGTACTGAAGGAACGCAGTTTTTTCCAAGGGATGATTACCTATTCTAAATAGCTTTAATGCCTCACTAAAAGCTTCATATGCTTTTTCAGTATTTTCTTCTACATTTGCGATCTCTGATAAATCACTATAGGCAAAGCCTAATTTTAATTTCATCCTTGCATACTCAACAGAATTCTTCTCAGGTGCATATAGTTTTAATATTTCATTATAAATACCGATGGCAGTTTGAAGATTTTGGAGTTTATCTTTTACATTCGAAAGAGTACTGTAAGTGTTTGCCATATTACCTTGAATGATATAATAATTATTTGGAAACTCCTCTTTGGTAAATACTTTCAAAGCCTCTTTATAAGCTTCTATCGCTTTTTCCCCATTGCCACCTATATCTA
Organism: Clostridia bacterium; assembly: GCA_026418275.1. GTDB lineage: Bacteria > Bacillota > Clostridia > Acetivibrionales > DSM-2933 > SKW182. The sequence continues at coordinate 974 of JAOABQ010000069.1, read as the reverse complement.
TGTATGCATTTCCCATCACAATTTGAATGGACGCATAATCGACCGGAGATGTCTCCAATGGAAATATTTTAACGGCTTCATTGCAAGCTTCAATGGCTTTATTTAAATCCTTTAATTCTATATACACATATCCCATTCTCATTTGAACCCTTCCATAATGGTCCATATAATTTTCCTTTGTATAAATCTTCAAAGCTTCTTTGTAGGCAGTAAGACCTTTATTGAGATCCGACTCCTGTTTTTCCTCATCCCATAGAGCACCAAACACATCTCCCAAAATTTCTTGCATGAATGCATAATCCAATGGGTAATTTTCAATTGACCATATTTCGAGTGCATTATTACAAGCATCAACGGCCTGGTTGAGATTTTTTCTTTTTTCTTTTGGATCGGGTGAATTTAAATATGCAAAGGCAAGCGCTTTTTGGACATATGCATATCTGTGCGGTAAACCATCCTTTGTAAATACTTTTAAAGCTTCATTAAATGATTTGACCGCTTGATTATAGTCTTCCAGCGCTCCCGTTGCAACCTGCAGATCGTTATAAAAACATCCTATATAGTATTTGACCGTGGCGTATTCATAGGGATAAGTTTCCTTCTTAAAGACCTTTAAACTTTCTTCCAATTCTCCAATTGCCTTTTTAACGTATTCCTTCGTATCTTTTATATGGGATAGGTCAGAATAGCTGATTGCCATTCTGGTGTGTATCGCTGCATACTCATAAGGATAGCTTTTAAGTGTGAAGAACTTCAATGATTCTCTAAAAGAATCTATGGCTTTAGATAAATTCTGCTCTGCATCCCGGACTTCTGCCTGTCTTTGCCAAGCGTCTCCTATGGTAATATGAATTCCAGCATATTCTTTGGGATATTTCTTTTGTGTAAATACCTTTAGCGCCTCATCACAAAGTTCGAGCGCTTTTGAAGCATTCTTTTCTTTATCTCTTATACCCGCATAATCGATATATATA
>JAOABQ010000067.1 GCA_026418275.1 Clostridia bacterium | reverse complement strand
TCATACATCCTGGCATTAAGGTAGTACAGCCCGGTTTCTTTATCATACTGGTACCCTGCATATCCAAAGGGGTTATTGACCGCTGATGCAGTTAAGTTCCCGTTGGCATCGTAGTACTTGGTGCCCGAATCTACAGGGTTTCCGAATGCATCGTAATAGTAGGTGGCTCTTAGTACACCATTGGTGTCGATGAGGGCGGTAACATCCCCGTGGCCGTTGTACATGTAGTACATGGTCAAGTTATTTGCCGGATTCGGATTGGCGCTGATATCTGTAATTGTACGGCTCAGCAGGTTAGTGCCGTAAGTGTTGTGGATCAGTTTCTTTTCTGTTCCGAACGACTCTTCCTCTAGCACTACCTTGTCGTAATCGTAATAGTACTTTGTTATTCTGCTGTCAAAGAGCTTGGAATCCCTTAAGTCATCGGGGTTGTATGTATATACCGCTGTCTTGTCTCCGGCTGTGGAGGAGGTAAGGCGGTTCAATTCATCGTATACGTTGGTGGTGATGACCGTCAACGGGCCGGATACTCCATTGGTATACACTGATTTGTAAACCGACGTTTGGTTGCCGTTGTTGTCGTAGTTGAAGTAGGTGACATCGGTCGTAACCCCGTCAGCTGTAGAGGTTACGGATACGATCCTGTTCTGGTCATTGTAGCCATAACTGTTAACAACTTGTGGCTTGTCTACATCCGCAATGGTTTCAGTAGACCTGTTACCGGAGTTGTCATATGTATAACTCGTTACCTTACTACCATTGCCGCTTGGTTCAGTAACAGTTTTTAACCTGTTTACTTCATCATAGCCGTAAACTGTCGTTCTCTCAGATGCCCCATTGATTACTTCCCGCTTTTCAACCTGGTTATGGGCAGCATCGTACTTATAGTCATATTGGTCCATTAACAACAGCCCGTTGCTGGTTTTCTTATAGTTAATTAATGTTTGAAGGAGATTATCCTTATAATAGCTGTATACCTCCTTGGATCCGTCCGGATACGTTACACTCTGGCGGTTACCTCGTTGATCGTACTCATAAGTTGTTTTGTTGTTAGTATTAATACTGCTGTCGTTTGCAATAATACTCAATCTTCCAACAGCATCGTATGCCTTTATCGTACTGTTATTCTTTGAATCCGTAGCTAGTTCAGCTGTACCCTTAAATGGACTCTCTACTATAATATCATACTTGTATGTTGTTGTTAAAGACGCATTTCCATCTTCACTAACTGTTTTCCTTACTACCCTGTTTAGTTCATCATACTTTCTGTCAATAACCTTAGTAGTAGTTTTTCCATCCTTCACTACCGTTTCAGTTACTCTGAGCTCATTATCATTATTGTCGTAAGCATACGATTTAGTAATGCTGCCCGTAACTTCCGTAAGTACCCTGCCATGGCAATCATATGTGTAGCTTGTAGTTTTACCGCTTTTGTCTGTCTTAGTTCTCAAGTTTCCATCTTCATAGTAAATATAGCTTTCAGTTCTTGCAGGAATACCTTCTCCGCCTTTACTGAATTTTTCCTTTACTTTATTGGCGGCATTATATTTAATCGTAGTCTTAACACCCCTGTGGTCTTCCTGGCTTGTCATGTTTCCGTTATTGTCATAGATATAAAATGTCTTCTGTACAGTACCGTTAACATTGTTAATAACCTCCTGCAGACGGTCAAAAGCATCATAACGATACTCAGTACTATTTCCCATTCCATCGGTTTTCTTTGAAACGTTTCCTGCAGAGTCGTATTCCTGGGCTGTCACATGGTTACGTGGAGAATTTGTTACATCAATATAAACCTCAGGGTCCTGAGTCTTTGTTAGTCTTCCGTTTCTATCATACATATACGAAGTAGCATTTCCCAAAGCATCGTAGGATTTTTCCTGGGCACTGTTTTCGTTATATTCTATATATTGCACAGCTTTTCCGTTCTGATCGTTCTTTTGTATCAGTCTGTCAAAGTCATCGTATATGTTTTCGGTGAAGTTTCCACGCCAATCAGTCATTTGAAGTACATTGCCATTCTTGTCATAGGTAGTGGTGGTCTTATGCTCTACTGGGTTATTCCCATCAACATCCCGCGTAGTAATAGAAGTGGAAACCAGCCTATTGAGCACATCGTACTGGTTGGTAGATATATTTCCATTTCCATCTTTCTCATAGACCTTATTTCCGTTTTTATCATATTGAACGGAGGTCTCAATTTCTTCAAGAAATCCGGACTTCGATTCCTTTATACTTGTCTGTCTTCCCTGGTTATCATACGTATACAAGTGCTGTGTACCGATAGCCCCTTGTTGATTTTGGCCCCAATCAAGCTTGAGGTTGCCAACAGCATCATACTGATAACACTGTATATACTGAGGTATGGTTGAATCCCATGGATGGGTCACCCTTCTTACTTTTCCCAATCCATTGTATTCATAATAAGTAGTATTTCTATTACCATCCGTGCTGTCGGTAATATTACCAAGAAAATCATAGTTCACACGCTCTATGAAATCATTGGTGTCCGTATTTCTCCGTATCACCTTTACGTTACCATCATCATCAAGGGTGTATAGGGTTTGCTTTTCATACATATAAGTGCCGCTGTTTCTTGGCTCTATTTCTCCAACTTTTCTACCTAAAGCATCATATTCGTATTTAACTGAATATTCTAACCCTCTTAGCTTTGATTCGGGGTCCAAAACGGTTTTCAGTTTCCCTGCAATGTTGTAAGCATATTTGGTACCATACCCGTTTTTATACCCTAATGCATCCTGCTCCAAAACCATATTTCCATAATCATCGTATTCGTAGTTTTTAACAATTCTTTTTATAAATTGCGGCTTCCAAGTCTTGGTCACCGGATCCATTCTCATTTCGTTTCCGGCAATGGACTTGGTTTTTATCCTATCCATGTTGTCATAGGAATAACTTGTATAGTTTGAAAGCAAATCTTCCGGCATACCGTTGGTAAAGAATTTAGGTGAAGTTTCTACAATCTTTCTTCCTGCTAAATCATAATAATAATCAATAGCAGCTTTGGGTTCTACCGGTTCAAACATAACAGAATCCGCAATGGTCTTTCCGGAAGCAACTGTTAACTTTACACTTCCGTTTTTGCCTTTAAGGAAACGATATGTCCCAAGAATCTTCCAGTGCCCGCCAGTCTTGGTCTGATCAACGGTTACACTTGCTATTCCCCCATTATAGGTGATTGAGTACTTTGCATTGGTTGTATTGTCACTGCTGTTGGCATACCAAACATAGACATTATAATCACCCGTTTCAGGGATATCAGGGGTCCACGCAACAGTATCGTTTGGCGTAGAACTGATTAATGCACCGCTTCCACGGTATGCTGTAAGGTATGAGTTTTGCCAGGAAATACCTGTGTTTGTAAATCCATCATCAATCTGTCCAATGACTGTAATTCCTTTGAAAACCTTACTATTAAATCCCCGTTTGTCATATTCGTACTTAGTGGTGTTTCCTTTTGCATCGGTAACCGTATAAGGTTTACCTCCCCAGTTGTATGTTGTAGAGGATGCAACAGTTACATTGGGGTTAGTTCCATCCTGGCTCGAACATATAAGCCTTCCCATATTGTCGTAGGTATACCTTGTAATTACTCCATTAGGGGTTTTAACAGACTCGATATTACCCAGCCCGTCATAGGTGTAATCTGTAACAAGCTTTATAATGGTATTGTCTTCAAAGTTATTATTTGTCTCGCTGTATATATCGCCCTTTAATACAGATACACTTTTTTGGATGGGTTTCCCCATTTGGTCATTTTCATACCAAACTACATTGCAAACGCCCGCTTTAATATAGTTCTCTTCGTCAGATAAGCTTTTAGCCTCAGCACTAGCTTTAGCATAGGTTACTTCCTTGGACAAATTTCCATCTCCATCATATTCATAATGCTTTCTTATGAATCCGTTTTTGTCCTTTATATTCTTAAGACTATTGTTACTATAGTATTCGTACCTTGTCTTGATAAAACTATTTTCTGAAGGCTTTTCATCTGTTCCTTCAGCCATTTCACCACTTACTCTTTCTTCCACCTTATTTCCAGCCGGGTCATATATAGTTTCGCTGTATGAATAATTTATGATGGGGTTCCCATCTTTATCTTTCCCTTCTTCAACCGGCACTCGCTTTGCTATGACCCTGTTAAGAGAATTATACCTGTAGAAAGTTCGATAACCCTTTTCGTCAATGGATTCGGATAATGTACCATTAGAATTATAAATATTTTTTACCACAGTTGCATCAGGCTTTTTCAGTTCAATTAACCTACCGGCGTAATCATAGGTATAAACTGTTGTTGCAGTATCCACAGAATTCAAATACTTTATCACTGTCTTACTTGTTTTCATCAACATGGTTGTGCCAATGAACTTATCAACAAGAACTTGATAGGAGTATTCCTCCAAAAGAACTCTTTCTCCCGTGCTATTTTCCCTAAAATACAGCTTAATCGGCCTGTTTATATCATCATAATCATATTCATAGATTGCCCCAACGTGGTTTGTTTCGGACTTTAAGTTGCCAAACAGGTCATACTCATACTTTGTACCATTGTTTTCAGGGTCCGTAACAGTCTTACTCATTCCGGACTTACTTGTATCAACTTGGTAAGGATAATCGTATTTATATCTGTATCCAACCGTTGCATCCAAATATTGACCAACGGGTGCAGTATTAGTATTCAATTGATCCTTTGCAGGGTCATATTGTACTGGTGATATTTCTTGAACCGTTCTTCCTTCAATATCATAAACGGTCCTCGTTGTAATTCCTGATTCTCTGAGCTCGGTCCGCAAGAGCCTTCCGTTATTATCATACCAGTAATCGGCATGATATCCTCTCGGACTCGTTTCCGATTCCTTCCAGCCTATGGTATTATTTTGATATTCGGTCTTGTTTTGCTCCGCATCTTCCATCGTTTTGATGTTACCCCATGCGTCATAGGTATAAATTTTTGTATGTCCGTTAGGGTCGGTTTCTTTCCAGAGAAGTCCCCCGATACCGTTTACCAGTGATGGAGCATAGTATTCATATACTGTAATGGCATATTTCGTTCTGTCGTTAGCATCTGCGGCACCTGGGTTATAGTCAGAGTCAGCAGGTAACAATTCATCCTTAAATGGCTGAACTTTCTTCAATTTTTTCATCACATGGCTGCTATCGTATTCATATACATAATAGACCCATTTCTTCTCCTCATCAACTTCTTTTATGAGGTTATTCTCGCTGTCATAGGTAAAGGTCTTGAAGGAACCATCCGGATTGATTTTCTTAGTGATATTTCCTCTGGAATCCCTTTCGAATATTGTTTTATTACCATTGCTGTCAACAAACTCTTTTTCCTCGCCATACTTATTATGAATTTTCAATTTATCACTTTCGTTGTTTATTGTTGTGTTGAGTAATTGCCCATCACTGCTGTAATCGTAATAATCAATGCGGGTTTGCCTGTTTGCTGCATCAATCCTTTTCACAATATGATACGAGCCATCATAAAACTCAACAGTTTTCCGGCTTTGATCCGTACTGTTTGAAGTATCTGCTTTACTTTCAATAACGGTTGTATTCATATTTTGCTTATCATAGCTATAGGTTGTTTTTTTACCCAACGCATCGGTGGTATCCAGAACCAGATATTTATCATCAATTTTTGTGTAATGAATAGTCATCAGAACTTTACCCTGATGGTTCTTTACCGTCTTCAAAAGGTCTTGGGTATCATATTCATAAATGGTATTTTTCCCTGTAGGATCCGTTGCCTTAACCAGCTTATTATCCTTGATTTCATACCTTACCGTTCTATTCTTAGGGTCTGTAATTGTAATTGTTTTACCCTGGCTGTCACTAGCATAGTTGATAAAGTAATGCCTCTTTGCAGCATCGTCGATTCCTGAAATACTCCCGTCACTATTGTAGGATATGGTTAACGTATTGCCGTTTCTATCGCTGATTTTTGAAAGTTTCTTGTTTGTATTAAAGGTATAAACAGTTTGGTCTTTTGTTGTAAGTTTGTAGATTCCGCCAACCAACTCCAATTTATTCCTTGAATCTAACGGTGCAAGGGTGCTGTCTTTTTTAAATTTAGGTCCACCTAATCCGGGCACGATAACAGTAATTGCATTATCCGTGTCGTCTACACTTCCCTCAAAACTGAAGGACCATCCTTTTCCGAGCATGTTTTCCATGGAGATGCTTTGTGAATTGTAGAATCTTCCAAATACCACATCCAGCCCCGGTGCATCAACTACCATGTCTGTATAATTTTCTGAATAGTTTCCTGTCGGTGAATATGTACCGGAATTATCAAAGAACTTGTACTTGTTGTATGCCTCAATTAACTTTTTCCAATTCTGGTCAGGTAGAAAAACGTATCCTGTCTCTATAGGCTTGGTGAGGCACAGAATGTTAAAACCGGACCCCCGCTTTGTTGGATCTGGAGAATTTAAAGGATCTTCAAAGCTTACCATTTGAACCTTTTCGCCTGAAAGTATAACTTTGCAGGCCTCTGACGGAGCAAAGTTATATATCATATTAACCTCGCCTTGCGGAGTACCATAGGAACTGCTTCTTTGAGTGAAATCCCCCTTTATTTCTACAATACCCGCCTTAAGATAATTCCTGTGGTCTATTTCACTGTCCGTTACAAAATTCCCCATAACTGTTACACGGTCTTCCGCTTGTGTCATTGCAAAGCCACCCTTTGAATTTCCACCGCCATCTCCTTCAATCCGGTAATCGCCTGCTACCGTTAGGCTTCCTTTATTCAAAGTAATTCCCCAACCTCTTTGCAAAAGGTTTCCACCAACTTCCAGTACTCCACTGCTAATATCAATATACTGTGGCGACATATTGGTTCGAGATAATATTAAATCCTTACCGATTTTAAGTCTGTACCCGTTTAAATGTAGAGCCCCCCATGTCCCATATAAATTGCCCTCTATTACCTGATCTTGCTGCAAAACCCACCTTGAGTTTGTCTCAGAGGAGTAACCTATAATACCTAAGTCCCACTTCCAATTTCCCCCGTCTATTTTTGCATTTTCCCACAAGGTTATATTCTTACTGTTTGTAACAGTGCGGTCCGTAGCTGCAAGACCCCCAAATATCCATATAGGTGTCTTGATATCAACTTCAAAAGTTGAACTATTTGCTATTTCAAGATTATTAAACCGTGATTCCTTATCTTCGAATGAAATGGTTTGCTTTCTGTCGCCATTGAATATGACTCTGTGTTTTCCGGATGCACTAAAGTTTTTTTCTTCAGCATTGTCATTATTATTGACACTACTTCTCTGAGTAAAGTTACCTCTGATTTCCATAATCCCGTCAGTAAGGCAAGAACTTTGGTCTCTTGTACTGTCTGTTAAAAAGCTTCCTTCAACTATTAGCCTGTCATTAGGTTTGGTCATGATCAAATCACTATTGCATGCTCTGCCCCCAAAAGCCTCAATCTTATAATCACCCTGAATATGCAGCGTTCCATTGTTGATCCTCATCTCCCCAGCCAGATGGAAAACACTTCCGGCAACTGATAAAATATGCCCATTCAAATCCAGCGTTCCTTCCAAAAATAAATTTCCATCACATACAGTATTCTGTGCAAGGGTCTTACTATAAACACCATAAACTGGTGCAGCATCATTTATAGGGTTTCCAAGCGCATCAACTGCTTGCACAGTTACCTTATATATATTGCCTGACTGCAAGCCTTGAACAGTATATTCTGTCACTCCTTCCAAGGAACTCTTAAGAATACCGTCCACATATACCTTATATCCTGCAGCTCCGCTGAAAGGAGTCCAATGTACAGTAAACTTGTCCGACCTTATTTCTGATACCCAAACTTCGGTTGGCAAAACACTCTGGATCTCAACTACTGGATAATAATCCGGGGTCACGTTAAAGTGTCCGATTAATATGACAATATCGCTCATATTAACTGCTCCATCCTTGTTGAGGTCTGCACCTGCCACATAACCGGACTGGCCTGCAGAAGTGTTGAAGTATTTAATCACCTCCATAATATCTTCCATATTGACTGCATTGTCAGCCTCTCCATTGATCAACATATCTCCTGCCCATACTGAAACAGGTGCAGATGCAGAACCAAGGGCAATCCCCGACCTCAAAGTTACGTTATTGATAATCCGCTTCAGGTAATTGTCTTTTGTTATCTCAATGGTATATCCTTCTGCCGAGGGAATATTGGGTATTGTAAAGTATCCGTTGGCATCTGTCATTGCACTATAAACCATACCGTTTCCTAGAACGGATACCTTGAAATCCTTCTTTATGTCCGGATTTGAAGAACTGACATCCGGTGAAATATAGCCCGAAACATTTCCCGTCCCTGAAAGGGGAACAAAATTCTGTACCAGCATATCGCTGCTGATGTTTACGCTCTGGGTGTTTACAGGTAAGCCCTCATTCGCTGCGGGAGGCTGCTGTACCATGTAACCGATCTTAATTCTATTCCCGTTCCAGTCAAACACGTATACGCCTGAAATACTCTGGGGCATGGTACTGTTTTCCTCAAACCGTATATCAATCCGGTTGTTTTTTAGAACCTTGAATTTTACAACCGCCAATATTCCGCTGCTCTCAGGTGTACCGCTGAGCCTGTAGTCCGCTAAGGCGCTATAAGATTTTCCAAAGTTCAATATTCCGTTTTGAAGCCCGTGGGCTGCAGTGGAAATAGGAGAATAATTAAGAAGAATATTCCCATTCCCGGGCTTTGTAGTACTTGCATAAGGCATCAGATTATCATCCACAGGTTGAACTACCTGAGGATCATACTTGATATTGGCCTGATATCCTGCGAAGTTGCTAACGTTTTCAACCTTAACCGTTGCCGTAATAACCTCTCCCACCGCAGCGGTAGTCTTATCCAGCTCCATTTTAACCTTTGCCAAATTTTCATCATTTACACTCAACTGGTAACTTTGTGTTTCGGAATATGCACTGTAGGAATAAACCTTTACAAAGTAGGTCCCAGCCGTAAGCTGCCTGATAATAGTTTCGTCTGTGTTTGATCCGTTGGATGACTCCCCTAGTTCAGTCATATTGGCGGAATAAAGCATCAAATCATAGTCACAGCCTGCCGGAATGTTTTTAAGCCGGATTCCTACATTGGTGTCCTTATCCAGTACAAATTTAAATCCGTCTACATCCTCTCTGTTATCAATGGTTGCACTGATGCTGCCTTCCATTGATATAGAAGGTGTTCCCCTTGAAGCTACCTCATATAAATTATCGTTTACTTCGTATGAATCCGGTGTATACACCCCTGCTTTAAGCGCATAGGTGTCGGATGCATGGGAACCGCTGTAGGAGTAAACCCTGATGTAGTATTTGCCGGGTGAGCTTATGAGGAGAGCCACCTTTTCATCTCCATTGCTACCGACATAAGATCCGCCGATCATACTTCCGTCCTTATAAACCTGAATGTCATAATCGCAGCCTTGAGGAATGCTTTTCATGGTCACACTCAGCTTTCCAGTCTTTGCAGTATCAATGAAATACCAGTCCTCATCCGTGTTGATATTGAGGGTTGGGTATCTTGCAGTATCCTCTGCCAACTGTTTTGCCGTTCCTACGCTGTCGTTGGGCTCATCACTGTCGGGTGCCAGGTCATTGGGAAATACCATGAGTTGGTAATCGTGATGGGCTGAGGTTGTCCGTACATAATAGGGCTCAACAACAATGTAGTATGTGCCTGCAGTCTGGCAAGTATATGACACATTCTCATCATAGTTCATTACATTGCTAGAACGGCTCACTGATGTTCTGGCACTATTATAAATGTTTAAATCATAATCTTCTCCTGGTGCCATCCCTTTAAGATTGATGGAGTAGGTCTTCCCTGCCTCGAAATTTACCGCATAGAAGTCGCTTCCTTGACCTTGTACCATAGTACCAAATACGGTTCCGGCAGGAATGGCCTGTGCAGTTTCAAAAGTATGGTTTGCACCATTATCCATAATATAGCTTAGGGTGGATACATCCTGGGAAGAAGCTGCAGTTCCGTTTCCAGTTCCGGCTGTCAGTCCTTGCGGCGCATTGCCTCCCAGGTCATTCATATCCTCTTTGACAGAACGTACTTCCGATTTAAATATAGTACCCTTATCGGATATGGACTCTATCCTGTAAAAATTGATATCCTCCCCATCATCCAATCGGAGGGTAACCTGGTGCTTGTCGGTCAAAGCATCTGCTTTATAACTTTTTCCAAGCTTATCGGTGTTTCCGTAGTAGACTGTGGAGCTTGTTTTTATAGAGGTAGTCCATGTAAAAGTAATAAACTTCTGCTTTAGCTTGTTTACACTTAGGTTTTCAATCCCATTTCCACTTGACTGTACTTTTACCGCTTCGGATTTGATTAATCCGTCTATAAAAAGGTTGTCAGTGTTCACAAGGGGTTTTTGGGTTTTATGATTGCCTTCCAAGGAAGGATTGAAAACCGGACTTACTCCTTTTACTTTGGCTTCCTCAGCCTCATCCTTCGGTATTTCATTGTCTTCGGAAGGTAATTTATTTAACACCGCATTAAGAGCATGAAGTCTTCCAGAAGACACTACTTTTCCTGTAAGATTGAATGCTTTCACCGAGGTGTTCATGATTCTCGTCTTAATCCCGTTACTGTCAAGCGCTTCATCCCGGCTCTTTACAAGGGCTGCAACACCCGAAGCAAAAGGTGCTGCCATGGAGGTACCGCTTAAAATACCGTATTGATTGCCCGGAAGGGTGCTTAAGATATTGGCTCCCGGCGCTGCAATATGCGTGTTCCCTCCATAATTGGAGAAAGGGGCCAGCATGCCTTTGTTATCCATTGCTGCGATCGACATTACATTGGATAGGTCAAAGCTTGCAGGATAAACCGGATTTGACGTGACATCCGTACCACTGTTTCCTGCCGCACATACAAAAAGTGCTCCGCTTTTTTCCATAGCTTCCTTTAGGGCTGGATTATATCCGCTGCCACCCCAACTGCAGTTGATGATGCTTGCCCCCATAGAAGAAGCATATTCGACAGCACGGACCGCGTCCGAGGTATATCCTTGACTTCCGTTAATAAACTTTAAGGGAAGTATTTTTACATTAGGGGCAACTCCCGATATCCCCTTACTGTTTGCCCTCCCAGCGATAATTCCCGCCACATGGGTCCCGTGCAAATCCTGGGTGGAGGAATCGTATACACTATTGTCATTGTTTGCAAAGTCCCATCCCTGAATGTCATCTATGTATCCGTTGCCATCATCGTCCAATCCATTGGAAGTTTCCTTTATATTGGCAAATATGTTTTCTTTAAGGTCCTCGTGGTTTACATCTACTCCGGTGTCAACCACAGCAACCAATACCTGCTCCTCGCCGGTTGTTGCATCCCAAGCATGGACCGCATCGATATCCATTCCCAATATACCTGCTTGTCCTCCAACGGTCTGGCCGCTGTTAGATAATCCCCATTGCTCGTTAAACCGGGGGTCCTGTGGTACAAGAAAGGCTTCCAGCGGAAAATCCTGTTGAACATATTCCACGTTGGAATCTTCCTTCAGCTCAGCAATCAAGCTTTCCAAATCACTGTCATCCGAAACCTCAAGTGCTTCCATCCTCATTTTTTTGCTGGTGTACTTTACTTGAAGCTTTCTGCCTTCCTTTTTGGAAAGGAACTTTTTCTTAATGCTTTGAGCTTGCTCCAGGTTTTTGTACTTCACAATAACCGATTTTTTTGCACCTGGCTTTTTCGCTTTCAAATTAACTTCTTTCTCTTTCTCTTTGTCCTTGTCTTCTACTTTGTCTTTACCTTCTTTCTCACCGTTTACGGCAGTACTAACAGGTACTGAGGCAGTAACGGCAGTTCCCGTTGGTATCGGTGTACTGACTGCCTGCTTTGTCGGTTCAGGCGTATCACTGCTTTCTTCCACCACCGGACTTACCTTTTCAGTCTCTACTGCCGTATTCTTCTGTGTATTCACATACGAATCCGTCTGTCCCGGGATATTCGGTATCCCTGATGCATAAAAGGTTTGGGTGAAAAAGATCAAAGCGACTACAAAAGATAACAGTTTCTTACTTCGTTGCATTACTTTAAGACCCCCTATAAATAATATAATCAATTAAACACTTTATAAAAAAAGCCTTATCCGGTATGTCCAGATAAAGCGTTATCTATCCGTTTCATTCTTTAAAATCAAAACACAGGATATAATGACACTTAACTACAAAACTGTACCAAACTTAATAAAAGGATTATTATGTTTACAATGACACAATCAATACAACCATTCCATATTATATAACAAATTCCATTGAATTTCATCAATTATTTGTTAAATTTAACAAGAAAATTTCGCACAAACAGACTATTTTCGACACAACCCTTAAGTATGTTTTGTTACATGTGCATGATTACAGCCATCACCCGAACACGAAAAAAGAGGCAGCATCCGGCCACCTCTTTAACACAGATTAAATCTTTATTTTATCTTTTCTTCCGTCAATGTAACCTTCAAGGTCTTGTTTCCTGTATCGCGGTAAACCTCAACTTCAATTACATCGCCAGGCTTATGTGCATTCTTGATTTCATTGAGTTCATTGATATTTTTAACCTTTTTACCGTCAAATTTTGTGATGATATCGCCCGGTTGGATTCCACCCTTGTATGCGCCGCTAAGCGGTGTTACTTCTTTGACAAGAACCCCTGCGGGAACATCGTATTCCTTTGCCATTGCTTCATCAAATGTATTATCGACAGTTATTCCAAGTGTTGGACGGCCTTTTACGTAATTAAACTCAATCAGACTGTTTGTAATTTCCTTTGCCTTGTTGATGGGAATTGCAAATCCCAATCCTTCAAACCCTTGCTGTCCGATCTTTTGAGAGTTGATTCCGATTACCTGTCCTTTGGAATTTACAAGGGCACCGCCGCTGTTACCAGGGTTAATCGCCGCATCTGTTTGGATCAGCTTAAGCTCCTTACCGTCTTGGAGGGGTGTGGTCCTGTTTAATCCGCTGATAACCCCCACCGTAACTGAACCCATGTACTCAAGGCCTGCCGGATTTCCGATGGCTACAGCCATTTCCCCGATTTTAAGCTTATCCGAATCACCCAGTTCTGCTGCCGGGAAGTTGGTTCCCTCAATTTTAATAACCGCCAGGTCGGTTCTAGCATCTCCGCCCACGACCGTTGCATCGTAGGGTTTATCCTTCCGGCTGGGTAAAACAACTTCAATTTTTGCACCGTTTGCCATTTTCTTTGTTGCAGGATTTAAAGCTCTTTCGATTACGTGGTAGTTGGTAATGATATAGCCGTTCTCACGGATGATAATTCCCGAACCCTCATTCTTATCTTCCTGTTCCATATCAAACCAGAAGGAACGTGCTTTAAAAGATGTTCTGATTCCGACTACCGAAGGACTCACTTTTTCAGCAATGGCTGTTACCGGGGAGTCTGTGCTTCCGACAATCTCAACCTTTTTATAGCCGTCGGCACTGTTGGAAGTCCCGTTCCCGGACGAATCGGTTACGGTTTGCCCGAATAAAGCCTTAATGGACGGCTGCAGTGCAGGAACCCCAAACATAAACGCCCCGCTCACAACACTGCCGGTTAAAACCGACGATACCACAGCTACAATCACCATTTGGGATAAAACGCTCATCTTTCTTTTTTTAGGTTTCTTATAGGTTTCGGTATAAAAAGAAGCATTCTCCAACGTTTCCGGTTGATTCTTATGAACAATGGCATTGGATTCTTCAGGTAGGTTACTGCCATTTGCGTTTTCCAAGTTGTTTGTTTCAAAATTTTCCATATTATCCACTCCTTAAACTTTAGTATGGCTTTTATAATTTTATTTTAAAACATGTTTTTTAAAAAAGTATGAATAAAATGTTAACATTAAACTTCATTTTGCCGCTGATGGCCGAGTGTAAAACTAAACCTGGCCCCTTTTCCCGCTTCACTTTCAACCCATATTTCCTGTCCATGCTCATGAATGATATTTTTTACAATGGCTAAGCCAAGGCCCGTACCGCTTTTGTCTTTGCTTCTCGATTTATCCGATTTATAAAACCGGTCCCAGATAAACTTGATTTCATCCTCATGAATCCCAACCCCGTTATCACCGATGCTGACAATGACCTTATCCTTTTCAAGCCTTGTTGCGATTTCTATTTTACCTTGTTGAGGGGTAAACTTAACCGCATTATGAATAAGGTTGATCACCACTCTTTCGATAGAGTCCGTATCCCCGTAAACAAATAAATCTTCTTCATAAAATGAGGCTTCAAGCTCAATTTCCTTTTCTACAATGAGGCGCTCCAGTTTGATTATGCACCTTCTGATTAATTCATTAATATTGAACACAACCGGATGAAGCTTTAATTCTCCTGCTTCCATTTTAGCCAAATCCAGAAGGTCGTTGACAAGGCGGTTTAGCCGCACAATTTCGCCCCTCACTACCTTAAGATACTCATCCTGCTTATCAGAAGGAATGGTTCCGTCTAAAATTCCCTCAATAAACCCCCGTATGGATGTCATAGGAGTTCTCAGTTCGTGGGATACATTGGCAATAAAGCCCCGCCGCATCTCCTCAAGATTCTTAAGGGCAAAAACCATATGATTAAAGCTCTGAGCCAATTCACCAACCTCATCCTTTGAATGAATGGATATCTGTTTTTGAAAATCGCCACCGGATATGATTTTCGCGGCTTGATTCATTTCCTTTAAAGGCTTTGAAATTCTTAGGGAAAAAATGTACGTTAAAATTACTGCAATTCCTACCGATATGCACACCGCTAAAACGAAAAGTTTAAACACGGACCAGGTGGCTTCGTTGAACTCATATAGAGGTGTATGCAAAAAAACTGCAAAATTATAGGTTTTATAATTATCCCTATATTTAAATGATCTTTCTATCGTGAGCCATGATTCTCCCGTATCTTTAAAAAGTCCATAAAAGTCGCCCAATTTATCTTTTGTAACTTTGCTGTTCATTGCACTTTTATACATTTTTTCGTCTGGAAGCCTAAAATATCCCGATTCATAACTGAGCTTCCGTAGTAAAAGAGCCCGAACATCTTCGTTACGTATGGATAATATCCCCGGCTTGGATACCATGATATATCCGTTTTCGTCCACCAGCCATATATAAGACTTTGTATTCTGGTTGTAATAACTGAGAAGAAGATCCAAATTTTTAAAAAATAGCTCCTCATCTTGATTTTGCATATTGTGTTCTAAATAATTGCAAATATCCTCTGCACCTTGGATCATCTGTGTCTTCTTCTCGTTTGAAACAAAATCGGTGATGAATAAATATAACGCAACACCTGTAATTGAAAAACTAAAAACCAGAATGAGTATAAAAATCACAATCAGTTTGCTGAAAATGGTTTTAAACATCACTTCACCTCAAACTTGTACCCGACACCCCAAACGGTTTTGAGCTGCCAGGGCTGGTTCTCCATCTCAATCTTTTCTCTCAGCCTTTTTATATGGACATCCACTGTCCGTGAATCTCCGAAAAAGTCAAATCCCCAGACATGCTCCAAAAGCTGCTCCCTGGTAAAAACCTTATTGGGGTTTGAAGCAAGAAAGAATAGGAGCTCCAGTTCCTTTGGCGGAACTTCCAATTCCTTTCCGTTCGCCTTCAATGAATAATTGGATTTATTGATTACCAGATTTGGGTACACAATTTCCTGAACATCGATTTCCTTATGCTCATACCTTCTTAAAACCGCTTTGACCCTGGCAACCAGTTCCTTCGGTTCAAAAGGTTTTACAATATAATCATCGGCTCCAAGCTCCAATCCCAATACCTTGTCAAAGGTTTCCCCTTTGGCCGTCAGCATGATAATCGGGATGCTGCTTATTTTTCTAATCTCCCTGCACACCTGCCAACCGTCGGCACCGGGCAGCATAATATCCAAAATTACAATATTGGGAGCAAATTCCCTGAAGGTCTCCACCGCTTTGATGCCGTTATAGGCGGGAAACACTTCATAGCCTTCCTTCTCCAGATACAGCCTAATGAGTTCATTAATATTTACATCATCGTCAATAACCAGTACTTTTGACTTTACTGCCATAGATCCGTCATCCTCTCAAACCGTGATGAATGCGTAAAAAGTATATCTATAGATGATGCAAAAAACATTTTACATTTGTCTATCGCAATCATCGTTAAAACCGTTCGCTGAATGCTCTGCCAAATGTAAAGTTTTTAATTCAATCTATATATTTCACTTCCATATGCCTATTTTAATACTCTATTTAATTATATATGAGTTTTTGTTATATTGCAAAGCGCCCTAAAATTAGAAATGGCTGCACATCGGCAGCCATTTCTAATTTATAATTTCATTTCTTGACGTAATACTGTTCAATACGAAATTACTATATCTAACTTCTTCATGAAGCTTTCTTTGCTCTTCCATCAGAACATTCACACTATGTAGAAGTTTTTCTTGTCCATCCACCAGAACCCGAAGCATATCACGTATTTCACTAAGCATTGTCATTTGGTCACTCTTCATAATAACCACCCCCAAAACAAAACAGAATAACCTTTGATTCTACTTTTTTCTTATGCTGTTAACCATCTTATTTTACCATATTTTATTATTACGTATATACTTTTTGTAAAATTAATTTTCCAGGGTGGTCCTTTAGCATTATTCATCCATCGCAGCCTTTAGCCCCCGGACAAATTCACCTACATTTTTAACCGCTTCCTCCGGTGTCGTACTTCTTTCAACCTGTTTAACAACCGCACTGCCCACAATCAAACCATCCGCGTATTTTTTTAGTTTCCTGATATGTTCCGGGGTTGAAATTCCAAACCCCAGGGCTGTGGGTATACGGGTAAACTTATCTATATAGGAGAAAAATGTATCAAAGTCCGTGTCAAAGTCTTTTCTCACTCCCGTTACCCCAAGGGACGAAACACAGTATAAGAACCCCTTTGCATTCTTTGTGATTTGTTCGATTCTTTCATTGGACGTGGGAGAAACCAGGGTAATGATATCTAAATTATATTTTTCGGCTACAGAGCCAATCTCATCCTTTTCTTCGAAAGGTAAATCCGGTACAATCAAGCCGTCTACACCCGCATTGACACAGTCTTCAAAAAATCTTTCGGGCCCATACTGCAGGATGCAGTTAAAGTACAACAAATATAGAATAGGTACCTTCACTTCCTTGCGGATTTCCTTTACCGCCTCCATGATATCCTTAATCTTTATATTGTGCTTCAAAGCCCTTTCATTGGCCTGTTGGATGACAGGTCCCTCCGCAATAGGATCTGAATAGGGAATCCCAAGCTCAATAATATCGGCACCCTGTTTTTCCATTTCCTTTACGATCTCCACCGTTGTTTTGATATCCGGGTCTCCCGCTGTGACAAAGGTTATCAATGCTTTTTTTCCTTTTTCCTTAAGCTCACTGAATTTTGCACCGATTTTACTCATCAATATTCACCCCCATATACTTTGCAACTGAATAAACATCCTTATCCCCTCTTCCTGAAAGATTGATGACGATGATCTTATCCTTTTCAAGTGTTGGGGCCAGTTTACGCGCATAAGCTACTGCATGGGAACTTTCGATGGCAGGTATGATTCCTTCCATCCGGGTTAGATATTTAAATGCCTCCACGGCCTCATCGTCTGTAACAGGTACATACTCCGCTCTTTTGCTTTTATAGAAATGTGCGTGCTCAGGTCCGATTCCCGGATAGTCAAGCCCTGCCGATATGGAGTAAACAGGCATAATCTGGCCATCCTCATCCTGCAGGAAGTAGGATTTCATTCCATGCAGCACACCAACAGTTCCTTTGGTGATGGATGCGGCGTGCTTTTCGGTATCCACCCCTTCCCCTGCTGCCTCGGTACCAATCATCCGAACATTTTTATCATCCAGAAACGGATAAAAAAGCCCCATGGCATTACTGCCTCCGCCAACACAGGCAATCAGGCAGTCAGGCAGTCTGCCTTCCTTTTCCATGATCTGTTTTTTAACTTCATTTCCGATAATACTTTGGAAATCACGCACAATGGTTGGGTAAGGATGGGGTCCCACCACCGACCCGATAACATAGAAGGTATCATTGACCCTTGCCACCCATTCCCGCATGGCATCGCTGGTAGCATCCTTCAATGTAGCCGTTCCGGAAACTACGGGCTTCACCTCAGCCCCCAAAAGCCGCATTCTAAATACATTCAAGGCCTGCCGCTCCATATCTTCCTTTCCCATAAAAACTTCGCATTCCATATCAAAGAGAGCGGCTGCCGTTGCCGTTGCAACCCCATGCTGCCCGGCGCCGGTTTCAGCTATGACCCTTTTCTTTCCCATTTTCTTTGCAAGAATGACCTGGCCTAAAACGTTGTTGATTTTATGAGAACCGGTATGATTGAGATCTTCTCTTTTAAGATAGATTTTTGCTCCGCCCAGGTCCTTTGTCATTTTATCCGCATAGTAGAGTAAAGAGGGTCTTCCCGCGTACTCCTTGAAGTAAAAGGATACCTCCTTAATAAAATCCGGATCATTTTTATATCTTTCATATTCCTTTTCAAGATCAATCAATGCATTCATGAGGGTTTCCGGAGCAAACTGCCCTCCGAACTCTCCAAATCTTCCCTTCTTTTGAATGGTCATAATCTATTCCCTCCGTTAAAACCGAATTGTATACTGAAACAACTAAAAATCCAGGGGTCTAAGGGGTAATGCCCCTTCCTTCGGGATGGAGATTTATATCAATACAATCAAATATCAATTATAATTGCGAACCCTAAGAATAAAGTCCCGGATTTTCATTTCATCTTTAAAACCGTCTGTCTCAACACCGCTGCTTACATCTACGCAGTAAGGAGATGCAGTTTTGATTGCTTCAAAGACATTCTCAATGGTAAGTCCTCCAGCCAAAATAAGTTTTCCATACTTACTGGCTTCGGAAGCAAGCTTCCAATCAAAGGTCTTTCCCGCCCCGCCATAGCTGCCCTCTACAAAGGCATCCAACAGAATATGATTTACCTTGTATTCTTCTACACCTTTTAAACTGGCAGCATCCTTTACACGAACGGCTTTCCAGATTTCAACCTGCCCATTTGAGGTCTTTTTAAGTTCTTCCTTCAAGAGGGCAACCGTCTCCACTGTTTCATCCCCATGGACTTGCACAATATTAAGGCCGCACTCTTTTACAGTGCTTATAATCCTTCCCACATCTTCATTGACAAAAACCCCGGCTTTTTTAATCCTTGGATCCAGATTCTTAACCAACTGGGCTACCAAGCCCGCATCAACCTGCCTTTTACTCTTTGCAAAGACAAATCCCACGTATTCCGGTAAATACTTATTTACAAAACTTATATCCTCCGGTCGCTTAAGTCCGCATATTTTAACCTTTGACATATTACTTCACGCTCAATTCCTCAATTTTTTCCTTGATGGAAGGTGCTCTCATGAAAGTTTCTCCGATCAGCACTGCATCCACACCCAAGGATTTTAAATATTCCATATCCTCCCGGGTTCTGATCCCGCTTTCACTGACAACCACCCGGTCATGGGGAATATAATTCATCAATTCTCCAGTGGTCTTTAAATCTACATGAAAGGTCTTTAAATCCCGATTGTTGATCCCGATGATTTTTGCTCCCGATTCCAACGCCCGGTCTAATTCTTCCTTATCATGAACCTCTACCAGACACTGCATTCCGAGAATCCCTGCCACCACCTGGAATTTTTTCAGTTCCTCGTCGCTAAGAATGGATACAATGAGTAAAATTGCATCGGCTCCAAGGCACCTGGCTTGGTAAACCTGCCAAATATCAATAATAAAATCCTTCCTCAAAAGCGGAATGGGCAGTGCCTGCCGAATTCTCACAAGGTAGTCGTCACTTCCCAAAAAGAAATTTTTTTCAGTCAGTATGGAGATAGCCTGAACATTTGCCTCATGATATTCCCTGGCAATTTCCAAAGGATTGAAATCTTCCTTGATAACCCCTTTGGATGGGGAAGCTTTCTTTACTTCAGCAATGATAGAGAGGCTATTTTCCCTC
This sequence comes from Clostridia bacterium, assembly GCA_026418275.1. GTDB lineage: Bacteria > Bacillota > Clostridia > Acetivibrionales > DSM-2933 > SKW182. The sequence continues at coordinate 69,776 of JAOABQ010000067.1, read as the reverse complement.
TTTAGTGCACTATAAAAATCCAAAGGTTTGTGGAGTCCCGGCCTTCCAATTCTTTGCTTCCAGCCTTGAAGGGATATCTGCTTCATCTCCTCCTGCAGCTGAATCTTTTTTTGTTCAACAATTTTATCTAAAATCATGTTTACCCTCCATTTTTGCAATACGAGTGCCTTATAACATAGTAAATTTCCAAACATTCAAAATGTTAAAAATGCACTTCCTATGTTTGTGTCCCGCACACTTTAGACATTCATCAGCCCACAGCGGCAGTATTTCTTTATCGTCAGATGTTTATGCTGTAAGTCTCCTGGTTACTTCCCCTAATTCATCAAGTTTTTTCATTGCCTTGCCCGAGTCAATGACTTCTTCTGCCATAAGGACCCCGTCCCTCAAGCTGGAAACCCGTTTCCCCACGTACAGGGCAGCAGCACTGTTTATTACTACGATATCCCTTTTCGGTCCTTTCATACCGCTGAAGATAGAGCGGATGATTTCTGCGTTCTCTTTTGCATCTCCTCCTAGGATATCTTCCTTCCCTGCTTTTTGAAGTCCTAAATCCCGTGGATCAATTTCAAAATTATGAATTTTTCCATCTTTGATTTCAGATACCTTTGTATTCTCCACAATGGAAATTTCGTCCAGTCCATCCATCCCGTGAATAACCATAGCCCTTTCCAGACCCAGCTTCAACAGAACATTGGCAATAGGCTCTGTAAGCTTTCCGTCAAACACTCCCAATACCTGTCCTTTGGCATTCGCCGGGTTTGTTAAAGGCCCCAGTATATTGAATATGGTCCTTATGCCAAGCTCTTTTCTTGGCCCTGCTGCATGTTTCATGGATTTATGGAAGGTAGGCGCAAACAAAAATCCGATCCCTACCTCTTCAATACATTGCTTTACCTGCCCCGGCGATAAAGAGATTTCCACCCCCAAAGCCTCCAAAACATCCGCAGCCCCACACCGGCTTGAAATCGAGCGGTTGCCGTGTTTTGCGACAGCCACCCCGGCGGCAGCGGCTACAAACGCGGTCGCGGTGGATATATTAAAGGTATTCGCCCCATCTCCGCCTGTCCCGCATGTATCGATATAATAATCCAGCTTCGGACTTATCCGGTCTGCCTTATCCCTCATCACTCTGGCACAGCCTGTGATCTCTTCGATAGTTTCACCTTTGATCCTTAAAGCTGTTATAAAGCTTCCGATCTGTGCAGGAGTAGCATTTCCCTCCATCACCATATTCATTGCATCCATCATTTCCTGCTCATTTAAATTTTTGCCGTCAATGAGTTTCTTTATTGCGTTCTGTATCATCCCGCTCATCACCTCTCTACTCTTCTAAATAATCCAACTCCGCTTATCTAACTGAAGCTATACTTCTAAAAAATTTCTCAACATGGTTTTTCCATCCGGTGTTAAAATGGATTCGGGATGAAATTGTATTCCGAAAACCGGATACTCCTTGTGTTTTAACCCCATAATTTCTCCATCCGTAGTTTTTGCCGTTATGATGAGTTCCTCCGGAAGAGTCTCATTTTCAACAATTAGTGAATGATACCGCCCCACCCGGATCCGTTCCGGCAGGGAATCAAATATCTTGCACCGGTTAGCCACATCTACGTCTGAGGCCTTGCCGTGCATAAGCTCCTTTGCGTGCACAACTTTTCCCCCAAAAGCTTCTCCGATTGCCTGATGGCCAAGGCAGACCCCAAGGATGGGAGTAGTCTTCCCCATTTCCCTGATTACCTCGATGGAAATTCCCGCATCCTTTGGAAAACCCGGTCCCGGAGAAATAATAATATGTGAAGGATTCTTATCCTTGATTTGACTTACTGTAATTTTATCATTTCTGTACACCTCAATATCGGGGTTGATTTCTCCAATATACTGGTACAGGTTATACGTAAAAGAATCATAATTATCTATAATGAGAATCATCTTATATCACCCACCTCTTCAAGCGCTTTTAAGAGTGCTTTTGCTTTATTAATGGTCTCTTCATATTCACTTTCTGGAACCGAATCTGCCACAATGCCGGCTCCGGCCTGCACATAGGCTTTTTTATCCTTAATAATCATAGTTCTTATGGTTATGCAACTGTCTAAATTCCCATTGAAGCTTAGATAGCCGATTGCACCAGCATAGGGCCCTCTTTTTACATTCTCCAGTTCATCAATAATTTCCATTGCCCTTACCTTGGGTGCACCCGAAACAGTCCCTGCAGGCAGCACCGACATGAGTGCATCAAAGGCACTTTTATCCTCTGCAATTTCGCCCTGTACATTGGTAACAATATGCATCACATGAGAATATCTTTCCACATGCATTAAATCTTTTACCAAAACCGTACCGTATTTGGAAACCTTTCCGATATCGTTTCTTCCCAGATCAACCAGCATGGTGTGTTCCGCCAGTTCCTTTTTGTCCGCCAGAAGGTCTTTTTCCAGTGCTTCATCCTCTTCCTTGGTTTCCCCTCTTTTTCTCGTTCCGGCTATGGGACAGGTTTCAACAATCCCATCCTCTACCCTTACCAGCATTTCCGGGGAGGATCCTACCAACCGGTAATCGCCGAGCTTCAAATAATACATATAGGGCGATGGGTTGATGATTCTAAGCGCCCTGTATATATTTAAAGGCTCATATTCAGTTTCTACACATAGCCGCTGGGATAGTACCACCTGGAAAATATCCCCGTCCTTTATATACTGCTTCGCCTTTTTTACATTTTCACAAAAAACCTCTTTTGAAATATTGCTGGTAAAGGTTAATTTATTTTTAGGCTGCTCCGGATCGGGTTTGACATTATCCGCAATCTTCCAGCGGGTTGAAACAATCTCCTTATAAATCTCTTTAATCCTGTTTAATGTGCTGTTATAACCTCTTTCGATATTCCCGTTTACGTGTAAGTTTACAATGATGTGTATTTTCTGCTTTAAATGGTCAAAAACAATGACTTCATCGGTAAACATAAAGTGACTTTCAGGGAGCCCCAGATCGTCATCCGGAACATTAGGGAGATTTTCATAATACCGTATCAGGTCATAACCGAAAAAGCCCACAGCTCCTCCGTTAAATCTCGGCAATTTAGGCAATGGGGCTCCTTTAAATTCCTTCAATATATTTTGAAGGATATCAATCGGGTTCCCTGACTCCTCCCGGGTTCTCCCGTTTTTTTCCTCAATGATGGTTTTATTATTGCTGCTTCTAACTACCATGAAAGGATTTCTCCCGATAAAGGAATATCTGGCCCATTTTTCACCCCCCTCAACACTTTCCAAAAGAAAACAGTATTTGCTGTCTTCAAACCGTTTAAATAGGCTGATGGGTGTTTCCATATCCGCATAGACTTCCATGGTTATGGGGATTAAATTGTATTCCTTTGCTAAATCTTTTACCACATCCAGGTTTGGATAGAACATTAAAAATGCCCCCTTTCTACTCGTAGAAGGAAGACACAAGAATTGACTTGGGGATAGACTTTTTTTCATTTATCTACAAAGGATCTATTCATTTATAATAAAATAAAAGGTTATTATAAATAAAAAAACCAAGTAGAAGCTACCTGGCGCCTTGTCCTTTATAATCACTTTTCCGCCTCGTCTCTTCTCATCTCTTCAAACTCTTCTCATCTCATCTTATACTTATTGGTATTCAATAAGTAACTAATTATTCATATTATAACATGTCAACATTATGATTTCAATATGAAATTAAAATATTGAGTATCTTTGCAAGAACCCCATGGCAGCGGCTGCCACGGGGTTTTATGTAATGCATTTAGCTTACTTTCAGTTCCAAACGAAGTTTATCTGCAATCATGGCAATAAATTCTGAATTGGTTGGCTTTCCTTTGCCAATATTTACTGTATATCCAAAAAGGGAATCAATGGTATCTACCTGACCTCGGCTCCAGGCAACCTCAATGGCATGCCTGATTGCCCTTTCAACCCTGCTTGGTGTTGTATTATATTCCCGTGCAATGGAGGGATACAACTGCTTTGTAATGGAGTTGATAACATCCAAATCCTTAACAACCATCATAATAGCATCCCTTAAATATTGATAACCTTTAATATGTGCGGGAACGCCGATTTCATGCATGATATTAGTCACTTCCACCTCAAGGCTCCTTGGTGAGGAATAATTCTGCATTCTTAAGTCGCTTGTATGCTCAGGCCGTATGATATTAGTCTGCTTGATTTCCTTTAGCTGTCTGATCCTGGAAACCAAAACATCCATATCAAAAGGCTTGACAACATAATATTCGGCGCCTAACGCCAGTGCTCTTTGTGTGATTTTGTCCTGCCCAACCGCTGAAAGTATTATAAAAAGAGGTTTTTTATGCATTTGAACAGCATTGATTTTTTCCAAAACCCCCAGACCGTCGAGATGAGGCATAATAATATCCAAAACCGCTATATCAGGCATTTTTGTTGTAATCAAATCGATCGCTTCCAGTCCGTCTTTTGCAACACCTACAACTTCGATATCACTCTGATTATTGAGGTATTCACTTAAAATATCACCAAATTCCCTATTATCATCAGCAATCACTACCTGAATTTTCTTTGTAACCACTTTAACTCCCCCTTAACTTTTGTAAACAACAACTACATTGCTATTATAATTTCGATTCGACAAAAACACAATAGTCATCTTCTAATTTTTAGTAAAAATTATTCTTGTTAACAGTTTATTTAAATTTTAACGTTCTTCCCTATAGATCCTGTTTATCTCTTTTAAACCGCTATTTACATGCTTTTCTTATCGGTAATTCATGTAAAATACTTAACTTTAATTTTACAATATATAATACGATAACCCCTGACATCTGGAGTCGTAAAAAACTTGCCATCCAAGGCTTTGGAGCAATACTCCTTACTTAAATATTTACTTCACCAATATTTTGCAGCTTTTTCCTAACTATTCTCCATCATTTTAATTCATGTATCTATATCTTTTTCTGTCCAAAACCTGCTATCCCCCTGTACATCCACATTCCAGCGCTTCAACATAAAAAAAGAACAACATGCTTTAATAAGCAGTACGGGAAATATCCGTCCTATCATTTCCCGCCCATTTGTTGTTCTTTTGCGGTATACTTCATCGTCTATAATCCAAATTTGTTTTCCATTAAGTAAATCTAACCGGCTTTTATACTGCCGGGAATATTTTTTATCATCTTCTCAATAAAAATGCCATATCCCCTGGTAGGATCATTAATAAGCACATGTGTCACCGCGCCAATAATCTTTCCATTTTGGATGATAGGACTTCCGGACATGCCTTGGACAATTCCCCCTGTCGTATCCAAAAGTCTTTTATCAACAATTTTTATTAACATCCCTTTTGAACTATTGGAGTTTTGCCTTGATACTTTCTCAATTTCCACATTATATTTTTCAATAGTTTTTCCATCAATATTTGCTAAAATCTGTGCTTCCCCTTCTTTTACCGTGTTTCTTAGGGCAATGGGATAGGCCATTTCCGGAAGCTTGGATAATGCAGATTCCTCCAATTGGCCATATATTCCATGTTCACTATTGTTTACGATAGACCCCAGCTTGCTTCTGCCCTCGGTAAAAATTCCTTTTAATTCTCCCGGGTTTCCCTGTCTTCCCTTTTTTATAGACAGAATATTGGACTCCAATATTTCCCCTTCCCTGACAGGCATCAGCGTTCCTGTATCTATATCCGTAATTCCGTGACCTAAAGCTCCAAAATATTTGGTATCCGGATCATAGAAGGTCAAAGTCCCGATTCCTGCCGTACTGTCCCTTACCCATAACCCAATATGATATTTTTCGTCATCCTCAGACTTCTCCGGTTTGACTTCGGTTTCCTTCACGCTGCTGCCATGTTTGTATTTTATCCGCATGGCTTTTCCACCGCTATTTGAGATTTCATTGATTAAATCATCCACACTCTCAAGCTTTGTCCTGTTTGCTTCCATCAGCAAATCACCGGTTTCGATACCACTTTCCTTCGCGGGTAAAATCCGCTTTCCACTTTCGGTTTCTACAGCTGAAACACCGATAACCAAAATTCCGTCAACCTGCAGTTTGACACCTACCGTGTTTCCACAGGCAATAACCTTTTTATTCGGGACGATATCCACTTTCAGCGTTTTAATGGGAATCAGCCCTAAAAACCGCAAGTTAAGTTTTACACTACCATGTCCCTGAGATTTAAGACTAATTGGATTTGAAAGGTTTACAAAGCTTCCGCTTGTCTTGATATCTCCGTTATTTAACTTTATAATTCCTGCTTTATCAGCGGTTATGTTAACAAACAAAGGACTTTTAAAATGATAGATGTATTCTTCCCCTTCTAAAAGAGTTATATTTCCAGGCAATACTGAAAAAGTGATAATATAACTGAGTGCTATAACCGTAAAGCAAACTGCTAGGAATATTACAAATCTTTTTTTATGTGACCTGATAAAATTCATTCTATCACTCTCCTGATGCTCCATAATGGTCAAAAGATAATAAATGTCACACTCTGCCGTACAATTCGGAAAGTGTGACATATTAACTTTAAAACCTTACTTATCCCATCTTAAGATGAAAAACTTAAGATATAGAATAAAACAAAACCTTTATTTATAAGCATTTCTAAAGATTTTGTTCTTATCATAAGTTAACCTTTTATGAAACTATTTATTCAGGCATTTTATAGATACCAACGTGTAAACATAGTAAAAATCGAGAGATGAAATACCTGGTTTACTTAAAGTATTTCATCTCTCGATTTTAATTTTAAAGTTTATTCTCTTTAAATCCAGAGAGCATTTAATGGATTTATTTTTTCGATTTCCTAAGCTCCTTTTTAAACTGATTTGCGCTCTTTAATAGCTCTTCAGCATGCTTTAACGTAATATTTGAAATACTTGCCCCTCCAATAATTCTGGCAATTTCACTTTTTACTTCTTCTCTTTCTAGAAGCCGCACTTCTGTTTTTGTATGATCCTCATCCGAAATTTTTTCAATTAAATAATGCCTGTCCGACATACAAGCAATTTGCGACAGGTGGGTCACACAAAGCACTTGATGGTTTCCCGATATAAAGGACAGCTTCTCAGCTACTTTCTGAGCAGCCCGCCCGCTGATTCCAATATCAATTTCATCAAAAATCAAGGTAGGCACCCGGTCCACATTGGCAAGAATCGTCTTGATTGCCAGCATGATTCTCGACATTTCACCGCCGGATGCAATCTTTGAGAGAGGCTTTAACGGTTCTCCCGCATTGGGCGCAATTAAAAACTCCACCTTATCCAAACCGGTTTCAAAGTATTTTCTATCTCCATAGCCGTCGATGGAATCATCAAACTCTATACTCGTTTTAAACTGAGCCTTTTTCATTTCCAATTCATCTAGCTCCGCACCGATTTCACTCTCTAAGAGGGCAGCGGCTTTTACTCTTTCTTCACTCATCCTTTTTGCAATCGCAAAAAGGGTATCATTTAATTTATCTTTCTCTTTTTGCAGCTTTTCAATGATTTCTCCGCTTTGCAGGATTTCATCCAACTCGTTTTCCAATTGAGCACAGAAACGTAAAACCTCCTCCACGGAATTGCCGTACTTCTTTTTCATCCTGTAGATAAGGTCAATCCTCTCCTCGACGCTTTCCAAAAGCTCCGGACTATATTCAATATCATCCCTTTCCTTACGGATGGTTTCAATACAATCGTCCAACTGGTATGAGATTTCCTCCAATTTTTTCGATAGTTCACCGAATTTTTCATCAATCCGGGCAATTCCGTTGAGCTCGGAAATACAGGCAGTAATGCTGTCAAAGGCAGAATTTTTGACCTTATTGCCCCCGTAAAGCCACTCATAACCGCTGGCCAGCGCACTAATAATCTTCTCCGCACTGGAGAGGATCAGCCGCTGCTTTAAAAGTTCTTCCTCTTCCCCTGCTTTGAGTTTGGCTTTCTCAATTTCATCAATCTGAAACTTCAAAAGATCAATTTTTCTTACCCTGTCGTTTTGATCCCCCGCCAATCCCTTGATCTTGTTTTTGACTTCCTTGTATTTTGCCAATGTATTTAAATATTCTTCCTTTAAAACCTCGATCTGTTCTCCTGCAAAAAGGTCAAGAAGCTCAATATGGCTGTCCGTCCGGAGCAGGGACTGGTTGTCGTGCTGTCCGTGAACATCAATAATACGCTCTCCGATTTCCTTCAGCATTGAAACGGTGGACAATTTCCCGTTCACCCTGCAAGTATTCTTTCCTGCCTGGTTGAATTCCCTTGAAAGGATTAAGGTCCCATCCTCTTCATATTCCAAGCCCAATTCTTCAAATAAATCTGCAACTCTTTCTTTATCGATTTGAAAAACTGCTTCTACTACAGCCTTGTCTTTTCCGTTTCTTATCAAATCTCTCGATACTCTTCCTCCAAGGATGGCATTGATAGAATCAATGATAATCGATTTTCCGGCTCCCGTTTCACCTGTAAGGGCATTTAACCCTTTCCCCAATTCGATGCTGATGCGGTCAATCAAAGCAATGTTTTGAATATCTAACTGTAGAAGCATAGTTGATCCCCACTTTTTTTAGTTTAATCTATTGTGCTATATAGATTGCATTAAAAACTTTACATTTGGCAGAGCATTCAGCGAACGATTTTAACGATGATTGCGATAGACAAATGTAAAATGTTTTTTGCATGATCTATAGATCCCATTATGTATTGCTACTCATTAATTTTTGCCATTTTGTTAAATTTATTTACAAGCTCTTCTGCAATTTTTTCCGCTCTGCATACGATCATAATGGTATCATCCCCTGCAATGGTTCCGATGATCTCGGGCCACTTTAATGAATCCACAGCGGATGCGGAGGCTTGCGCCATCCCGGGCAGAGTTTTTACAATAACAATATTATTTGCATAATCACTGGAAACAAATGACTCGATAAAAATGGTCAAAAGTTTGTTAGAAACTGTACTTTCAGCCTGTGCAAACGGAGCATACCGGTATCTTCCGTCTTCGGTCATGGCCTTAATGAGTCTCAATTCCTTAATATCCCTGGATACGGTAGCTTGAGTCACATCCATTCCCATCTCCCGAAGCTTTTCAGCAAGCTCCTCCTGGGTCTCAATTGCATTCTTTTCAATTACTTCCAATATTTTAGCATGCCGATTATATTTCATTTTTTCTTAAACACTCTCCCCGGTCGTAAATTTTCGTCCTTAAAATGTTAAAAAAGTTTCTTTTATTAATACGGATAATTTTAACATTGCTTGCTGCCTTTTTTATTTCAATGGAGTCGCCGCCCTTTACTTCGTATCCTTTTTGGCCGTCTACGGTAACCATTGCAGTATGACCGTACGCTTCGTCAATGACCACCCTTACCAGCCGCTCTCCGGGAGTGACAAAAGATCTTGAATAAAGAATATGGGGACAAATGGGCGTCACAATGATCAAATCGGTATCAGGTTCTACAATAGGCCCCCCTGCGGAGAGAGAGTAAGCCGTAGAACCGGTGGGACTTGAGATGATGAGTCCGTCACCCGGAAAGGAATCAATAAAAACATGGTTAATATAGGTTTTTAAATGCAATATTCTGGACAAAGCTCCTCTGGAAACAACAATGTCATTGAGTGCAATATCTCTTTCCACCGATCCGTCCGTTCGCACAATTTTGGTTTCCAGCATCATCCGCTCTTCAACACCAAATTTGCCGCCTACAATCGCTTCTGCCGCTGTAGGAATATCATTTCTATCCACCTCGGTTAAAAAGCCCAGGCTTCCCAAATTGATGCCCAAAATAGGGACTTCCTTGTTATAGAGCATCCGGGCAACCTTAAGAAAAGTACCATCCCCACCCAAGCACACTACGATCTCCGACTGGTTTATGATTTCATCCTGTTCATAGCCTTGAATATTTAGATTAAGCTCAGGGGCAATTTCCTTCGGCAGCAAAACCTCTCCAAGATTTTGAATAATGCTTTCTACAAGGGTTTTTGTGTATTTAAATCCCGGATCCCTGTCTTGATTTGCAATGATTCCAATTTTCTTCATTTAAAACTCCTCAGCTTTTTTCGAAACTAATTATATCAAAAATATCAGGGTGTCACCATATCAATTCTCTTGAAAATTTTGTTTTTTATAATGAAAAAACTACACAAATGTTGGATTTCCCTGTCTGTCTGATTCCATCCAATATGCGGTGTAGTTCTCTTCATCGGTTTATATTTTGGGTCTCAGGAGTTCGGTGTGGGCCTCATCAACGGTTTGGGAAACAAGCTTCCCCAGTTCTTCGGCTTCAAGTCCCGGTTCTTTTTTTGATATATAAAGGAGGTACTCGATATTTCCTTCAGGACCTTTGATGGGGGAATAGGTGATCCCTTTCATATAAAACCCCTCGGTCAAAGTAAAATCAATGATTTTTTCTATTACCTCCCTATGGGCCTCCGGATCTCTAACAACGCCGTTTTTTCCCACCTTATCCTTACCTGCCTCAAACTGAGGCTTTATAAGGCATACAAGTTCTCCCGAGCCGTTTGTCAGTTCTTTTGCTACAGGAATCACTTTGGTGAGAGAGATAAAAGAGACATCAATGGATCCGAAATCAACAGCCGCTCCAATATCCTCAAGCTTTACATACCGGATATTGGTTTTTTCCATACACCGGACCCTTGGGTCGTTCCGGAGCTCCCATGCCAACTGTCCATAACCTACATCCACAGCCACAACGCTCACAGCTCCATTTTTGAGCATACAGTCGGTAAACCCTCCGGTGGATGCCCCTATATCAATCGCACTCTTGGCTTCCAGGCTGATACCGAATGTCTTTAACGCCTTTTCAAGCTTTAAGCCGCCTCTGCTCACATATGGATTTATATTTTCCTTGATATCAATTTCACAAGCCTCTGGAAACTTTGTTCCCGGCTTATCTTCCCGCTTTTTATCCACAAAGACTACACCGGCCATGATAGAGCTTCTTGCCTTTTCCCGGCTTTCAAAAAGCCCACGCTTCACCAATAAAACATCCAACCGTTCCTTTTCCAATACTAATGCCTCCACTTATCGAATAAAAAGTTTCTTATGATCTTTTAAACATTTTTAGAATATCCGCCGCGATAGAGTCGGGATCCAATCTGTATTTTTTAAATAGCTCTGCCTTTGTTCCGTGGGTAATAAAATGATCGGGAAATCCAAATAGTTTGGTTTTTATGTTCATTCCCCTTTGGTTTATCATTTCCAGAATTCTGCTTCCAAAGCCGCCCCAAATCGTATTGTCTTCAATGGTTGCAATTTTCCTTGTCTTTAATGCGGAATCCAGAATCATTTTGACATTGAGGGGTTTTACAAACCTGGCATGAATCAGTTCAACTTCAATTCCCATCTTTTGAAGCAGGTCCGCCGCCTTTACCGCAGGTTCTACCATATTCCCCAAGGTAACTACCGTAATGTCCTTTCCTTCGCGAACCATCACACTTTGGCCCTGCACAATCTCTCCCGAGTCTACCAGCTTTTCAGGTCCTTTTCCCCTCGGATACCTGATTGCAATAGGACCGCTGTGCTCTGTAACCGCATAACGGATCATTTTACGGAACTCAGTGTAATCGCAGGGAGCCAGGACGGTCATATTGGGAATATGACTTAGAAAAGAAATATCATAGATTCCCTGGTGTGTTTCTCCATCTTCACCTACAATGCCTGCACGGTCAATAGCAAACACTACGTTTAAGTTCTGCACGGCTACATCATGCACAATTTGATCATAGGCCCTTTGCAAAAAGGAGGAATAAATGGCTACAACAGGCCTTAGCCCTCCTGTCGCAAGCCCTGCTGCCAGAGTTACCGCATGCTGTTCCGCAATCCCCACATCAAAAAACCTGTCGTGATACTTTTTTGAAAATGAATCCAGCCCGGTCCCATGAGGCATGGCGGCAGTGATTGCCACTACCTCCGCTTTTTCCTCCGCGAGTTTCATAAGCTCTCTTCCGAAAATTTCCGAATACCCGGGGCCGCTGTTTACAATAACTTCACCCGTCTCAATCTCAAAGGGAGATATACCGTGAAACAGATGGGGTTTTTCCTCTGCATGCATATACCCACGTCCCTTTTGGGTGCAAACATGGAGCAAAACAGGTCCTTTAATGGATTTTGCACTGGCAAGTACCCGGTTTAGCTCATTAAAATTGTGCCCGTCAATGGGCCCGAAATATTTGAAGCCTAACTCTTCAAAGATGACCCCGGGCATGATCACATACTTGATGGTGCCTTTCACTCTATGAAGCGCTTTTGCAGCACTTTTTCCAATGGCAGGAATTTTATTTAAAATAATATCGATATCCTCTTTGGCTTTAAAATAAAAGGGTTCTGTCCTGATCTTGCTGAGGTACCGGGATAATCCGCCAACATTTTTTGAAATAGACATTTCATTGTCATTTAATATAACAATCAAATTATTCGGCGAACGCCCTGCATCATTCAAAGCCTCAAAAGCAAGCCCTCCGGTAAGGGCTCCGTCTCCAATCACTGCTATCACCGAATGGTTTTCTTTTTTTATGTCCCTTGCACGAGCCAATCCTAAGGCAGCCGAAATGGATGTGCTGCTGTGACCGGTATTAAATGCATCATGAGGACTTTCATTCACTTTGGGAAATCCGGATAACCCATCCATCTGTCTTATGGTGGAAAACCGGTCTTTTCTTCCGGTTACCATCTTATGTACATATGACTGATGTCCCACATCCCAAATAATCTTATCCTTTGGCGTTTCAAACACATGGTGAAGGGCCAGCGTAAGCTCTACAACCCCTAAATTGGACGCAAGATGTCCGCCTGTCTTTGAAACTTTATCGATCAGAAATCCTCTGATCTCTTCCGCCAATTCTTCCAATTGCCTCACATTCAGTTTCTTTATATCCTCTGGTGAGTCAATCCCCTTTAATATTTCACCCACTCAGTTCATCTCACTTTCAAGTTTTCTTAAGTTTCTTACTTTGTTTAGTGGTTTTAAAACTTATTCTTCCAATAAACAAATCAATTAATACACTCACTTTGTACACAATATAATTGCTGTTTTGGATGGCAAAGGATTTTCCTACCGCTTTACCACCTACTGTCATAGAAGCAACTAATGCAGTAATTCCAAGTCCGGTTAAAGTCGTCTCTGCGTCCACCCCGGTCCCAACAATCCGGTAGATAATAAATGCACTGCCGGCACCGCTGATTACACCACAAATATCTCCCACTACATCATTACAAAAAGCAGACACCTTGTCCGCATTCCGCACCAGCCAAATCGCCTGTTTTGCACCCGCAATCTTTCTTGATGCCATAGAGTGAAAAGGAACCTCATCGGAAGATGCAACTGCCATTCCGATTATGTCAAATACTATATTAATAACAATTATAACTAAAACTACAGAAAAAGCTACTATATTATTAACATTACTTAGAATTTTTGAAGAAGTTAGAGATAAAGTTGCAGATAACAAGAATGTCATCATGATGATCACAGAAATCCATTTTCCATTTTCTTTTTTCGTATTGAGTAAAGAACACCTAAATTTCACTTTTTTATCTTTTCCGGGAATTTTCATGCTTTCATCCATGAATGGCAAAACCTCCAGCATTTCTTAGGAAAATTTTTTATAAAATACGGGATAAAATCTAATTCAAATTAAATGAACTCAAAGCTAGTGCTTTTTAACACAACAAATTTTAAGTTTCAAAGTGTTAAAAATGCACTTCCTCTGTTTGTGCCTCGCATACCCTAGAAAAGAATTACGTTACGAGGCACAAGGTTTATTAGGTGAAAAGAACATAAGCGTAGGGACTTTAGAGCATGTTAATCCGAGCGAGGATATTAGAATCCACTGTTTGAAGCGAAGCGAGTTTGGATTTGCCCGAACTGAATTTACATGCTCTTAAGGCTTGAAGCATAAGTTCTTGGAACCTAATCAACTTAGCTCATTAGCTTTATTTATTTTAAATATATCTTAAGTATCTTAAACGGAATATATTCAAAAAGTTACGGATTTATCTAAAGATAACGTAGTGTAAAAATAGTAAAATTCGAGAGATGAAATACTTGGTTTACGTGCTCTTTCAGAAACCGAAATTTAACTTTTACAGTTTGTTATCTATATACAACTGCTAAAAATCCTGCATTGTGCCAAACAGGCAGCCAATACAAAATGGTGTGAATTTTAAAGATCTCTTTATAAATTTCAATTTTCCAATATGTAATACTCCTTTACATTAATTTACAGGATATCCATCATTCAAAAAAGTGTATAGGTAATATACACTTTTTTGAATGATGGCCTCTGTACCATTTCATGTAAATGAGTATAATCAGGTGGCAGCATACTGAGTAAATTTTGCGGCTTAGGTCAGGCAGGATTTCCCCAAAGCATACTGAAACGTCACCATTCCAGCGGTTTCCCATTATATGCTTTGCTGCATTGTCTCCAATAACAGGGCCTGATTACCACTTAGTCCACACTACAATCCCCAATATACCTCCAATAGAACAGTCTAGGAGATTTCCCCAACAGTCTAACCAACTCTTAGCCTCTTTTGCAATTTGGGTTTCAAACAGCAATAATGCTTCTGTATTGGCCAATACATCCACATCCGATCCATAATCCACCCAATTCACTCAAGGCAGGCTACTCTGTTCACAGCACTTTTAGGTACCGCATAACAGGTTTATATCCCTTCTCGTAGTTTTTGGTCCAATTATTTACCAATAGTGAAACATTTACTATTCTATAAATAAATTGCATTCCACCACAAGGAAGGGTCTCCACGGTAGAGGGGTCAACGCCTACATGCCATTGTAGATCGCCCCTAAACCTTAACTCCCAGCACCAGCCCACTACTGGGCGTAGCAAGCCGGCACAAGGAACTTCATCGATGTGCCCTTTAACGGATTTTTAGCCCCGTCCTCTAAGTTGGCAGTCCTGACTAGAATACTGCACCACCTGTTTTATTAAATTTAATTAGATCCTCTCCAAACATTTATCGCAATTTGATAGTTTTTGTAATCAGAGGATCAATCTAGTGCTTTTAACACAACAAACTTCTAGTTTTTCAAAGTGTTAAAAATGCACTTCATCTGTTTGTGCCTCGCATACCCTAGAAAAAAATTACGTTACGAGGCACTAGGATTCCGATTATAGCATATGGCAATAAAATATAAAAGGAATAGGAATGCCTCCATAAAACGCCTATGCTCCATCAAACACTTTTACTTAACGATAGCGTGAGTATACATATGTATAGTTATGTTTACGCGGGGCGCGAATTTTATGACCCATATATTCGCAAAAACATCTGTGTCAGGGCTGCGGGACTTCCAATCAAAGATAAAACGCCTGACCCGTTTACCGCTAAGTATCCCTGTTTACCAGGTAATACGCCAGCTCTACCAAAAAGTCCGCCCGGTCACCCAACATCCCAACTGCGCCTACAGCCTCTTTGGTAACCTCTTCCAGCATTTTCTTGGACTGTTCCAATCCATAGAGGGCAACAAAAGTTGATTTTCCATTGGCTTCATCGCTTCCAACGGTTTTCCCCAACTTTTCCGAATCACCTTCCACATCCAGTATATCGTCCTTAATTTGGAATGCCAGTCCAATTCCACATGCATACCTTTCAAGCAAATCCATTTCTTCCTTTTTCGCTTCACAAATTGCCGCTGCAGCCAAAATAGGCGCTTTAATCAATGCACCGGTCTTACATTGGTGCATATACTTAAGTAAATCTCCGTGTATCACCTTTCCTTCCGACTCAAGATCCACCACCTGGCCTCCAATCATACCCGAAGCTCCTGAGGCGTTTGAAATGATACGCATTGCAGTAAGATTTGCTTCCAGATTCCCGGTACTCCTTAAGGCAGCCTCAACCATAATTTCAAAGGAGAAGTTTAAAAGAGCATCTCCTGCAAGAATTGCCATGGCTTCTCCAAATACTTTATGATTTGTCAATCTTCCCCTTCTATAATCATCGTTGTCCATCGCTGGAAGGTCATCATGAATAAGTGAGTAAGTATGTATCATTTCCACAGCACAAGCATAGGGAATCACGTCCTCTATTCCGCGGCCCAGCATATCGCATACCGCTAAGGCAAGTACCGGTCTCAGCCTCTTCCCTCCTGCCGTCAAGCTATAATTCATTGCCTTATAGATTGTTTTTTCCGGTGTATCTTTGATGGAGGCATAGCCTTGAAGTGCATTGTTAATCCTACCTAAATAAAGATTGTATTGTTCCTTAAAATTCATCTCAGTCCTCCAGATCCATTGATTTCTTATCCTTCCATTTCTTCGAAGTCCTCTTCTATAATATTGCCATTTCCATCTTCAATTAGAATACTAATTTTCTTTTCAATTTCATCCAATCTTTTGCTGCAGAAATTAGATAATGAAATCCCCTTCTGAAAAACTTCAATAGACTCATCTAAAGTTAGTTCGCCGGACTCCAGTCTCGCTACGATTTTTTCCAACTCGCTCATTGCACTCTCAAAACTCCTGCCGTTTTCCATTAAATCTATCCCTCCCAGCCTTCATTCTTATGCTTACTACTTACAACACAGTCGACCTTTCCGTCACTTAGATATATCTCTACTTCATCTCCACCATTGACATCATTTACCGACCTTAAAAGCCTTCCGTCCGGTTTCAGCTTTGTGAGGCTATACCCTCTTGCCATGATGGTTAGAGGACTTAATGCATTCAGCTTTCCCACTGTGGAATAAAGCCTTTGCTTTTCCCTTTCCTTATTCATTAAAAGTGCTTTCAGCATATACTTATTAAGAAAGTCAAGCCGCATTCTTTCCTGATTTATCCTGTCCAAGGGCTGTTTAAAGGCAGGACTCCCCATAAGCCTCTCAAATTTGGCCCTGTACAAACGGACATTCCCGGTTAAAGCCTTCACCAAACGCATGTTTAATACATTTATTTTGTCCCGTAAAGCAGTCTTTTGAGGTACAACCAACTCTGCTGCCGCAGAAGGTGTAGGAGCCCGTAGGTCTGCAACGAAATCCGCTATGGTAAAATCCGTCTCATGGCCTACAGCCGATACAACCGGTATAGCCGATTTAAATATGCTTCTCGCTACAATTTCCTCGTTAAATGCCCACAGTTCCTCCAAGGAACCGCCGCCTCTTGCAATAATGATAACATCTACGTTTCTTAGCTCATTGAACTTTTTCACTGCACGGGCGATTTGTTTTGATGCCTGCTCTCCCTGTACTGCAACCGGAAGCAATAAAAGGCGCATATTATAAAACCTGCGGCGGACCACATGGATGATATCTCTAATTACAGCTCCTGTAGAAGAAGTAATAATGCCAACGGCTTGCGGGAGCATAGGCAGGGGCTTTTTATGCACTGGGTCAAACAACCCCTCCCCCTGGAGTTTTTTTCTGAGCTGTTCAAAGGCCATATGAAGAGCTCCAATCCCATCCGGCTGCAGTTCCTGGGCATAAAGCTGAAATTGTCCGTCCCGTTCATAAACTGAAATATAGCCCTTTGCAATAACCTTCATCCCATTTTCCGGCGCAAACTTAAGGGTCATATTTTGTGTTTTGAACATGACACATTTAAGCAGTGCATTTTCATCTTTCAAGGTGAAATACATGTGTCCTGAATAATGATATTTGTAATTGGAAATTTCTCCTCTTATAAGAACATTGGATAAAATAAAGTCCTGGGCCATCCATTCTTTAATATACCGATTCAATTCGGAAACCGATACCACTCTGTTCATAATTCACCCTTATCCCTAACAGCTTCACTATTCACACACATTGACAACCCACCTGTTAAAACAGGTGGGTTGTCAATGTGTAAAAGGTTTTTGTATATAAAATCGTAATAGTTCTTCATTCTAATACTCATTTACACTCATATCCAAGAGTCAAATCACTTTAAACTGCTTTCTTTAAGATGTTTCTAAATACCATCGAATACAAATAAACATTAAAATCACTCAGCACTTTCGTCTCCAGGCGAAACCCTTACCCTTGATATTTTACCTAAAATACCGTTTATAAAAGCACCTGCATCATCACCACTGTATCTTTTGGCCAACTCAACCGCCTCGTTTACAGATACATTAAAGGGAATATCCTCACGGAAGCTGATTTCATAGATGCTTAACCTTAAAATGGATAAATCCACTTTGGGAATTCTGTTAATTTTCCAACCTTTGGAGTACTTTTCAATCATCTTGTCAATCGATGAAACATTGTTTAAAACCCCATCCACTACATCAATGACATAATCTCTATCACCTTTTGCCAGGGAGTGCTCCTCTAATACCGCATTTATTTGTTCTTCCTTGTCTTCCTTTTGCAATTCCAACTGGTATAAGAGCTTCATCGCAATTTCTCTGGATGCTCTTCTGCCCATTTATAATTTCCTCCTAACTATATAGACCAATTTACCTTATCGATATGTACCCGGCGGTAAAACCCTATCCAAAAGATTTCTCAAATAATCTTTGTCCTGGGATATCCTATTCCCAATATAATACCCCAATCCAACACATATTGCAATAAATAAGGTTTTAAAAAAACCGATCATGAGTATTGCTACTGCGATGCTAAACCCGATGAATGCGCCGTTAAATCCGCCCCGGTGTGAACTATAGAATTTCGCAAGCTTTTCTATATTCATGAATCGTACCCCCAGTTTTATTCAACCCTTGATTTGTAGCCTGTATAAATATTTGATACCATAACCTTTACTTCATTGACCCTCACACCGGCACTTTCTTCAACAGATTTTTTAACTTTTACCTGAATATCTTCCAAAAGTATAGGAATATTGACATCCGGCATTACAACCGTTTTTATAAAAATCGATACACTATCGTCAAATTTGACAACATCTGCTTTGGATTCCCTGACACCATTTAAGCGCCTTGATGCTGTAAGGGCAATATTTTCAATTGTGTCCAAGGATATCAAAACCTCTCCGATATTCGTAACCTTGCTGACAGCTCTTTTTTCCTTGTCCCTTTTAAAACCTGAAAGCAAAAAAGTCAAACTCATGGCGAGGAAAATCAATTCTACAATAAACATAATAATGGATGCACTGCTGCTTTTTAATATATCCTCCGAGATATAGGACGAAATCCCCTTAAATGCAGCAGGTTTTAAAGTTATGTACATGGCAATAACAGATACTACCGTAAGGCAGAATGCATAAATGGCAAGTAAAACCCTTATGAAAATATTCATAGTTTTATACCACCTTTTCGATGATTTAAAATTCCCAAAGGCTACTTAAAACTCGCTTTGGTCAAGTGCTGCATTTATACTGCAAAAACGCTTGTTTTTGTATATGGTTTATAAATCCAGCAGCAGAACTTGATTCTCACTACCATTATAGTTTATTTTTTTAAAAAAATAAACCCTTACTGGGTTATTAATTTATTTTCTCCTAATGAGAACACATTTATTCAATTTGACTCAATTAAGCGCTATTTTACCCTTGGCCCATCATCGCCATGTTCTTTTTTATGCTCCTTATCCATATTTACACCCTGAACATGTATATTGACTTCAATTACATTCAATCCTGTCATGGTCTCAACCGACTTTTTCACCCGTTCTTGAATATCCCAAGCTACATCCGGAATTCTGCATCCGTATTCGACAATAATATACAAATCAATTGCTGCCTCTTTTTCTCCGACCTCGACCTTTACACCCTTTGAAAGGTTTTTACGGCCAAGCATCTCAGCAATCCCACCAGCAATACCGACACTCATCCCCGCCACTCCCGGTACTTCAGTTGCAGCAATTCCGGCTATAATAGCAACAACTTCATCGGATACCTTGATGGAACCCATGTCATTAACCAGTTCTTGATTAATTTCTTCCACCCGACTCCCTCCCTGTTGGGATATTTCTCATGCATAAAATTCAATTCATTATACCACTATGCTTTTCTAAGTGCAATATTCCATGTATTTTGTAGAATGAATAAATGAGTATAGGAAATTATGCTTTTGCATAATTTCCTTCAGACCATGAAGAGTTGCTGTCTTCCTAAAATAAGGTTTGAGACAGTTTATATATAAATAACGCTGTAAACGATAGTATAATTGAGAGATGAATCCTGGTTTATTTAGGGTCTTTCGAAAGTCATGTTTTTACCTTTACAGCTTGTTACCTCTAAAACATATTTTTTATATGTATATTATTTATATCCACATTTGCCTGCCTTGATACAATATCCGCAATTTGTGCAGTCTGTGCCTGTGAAAGGCTTTGTGTCTTAATGACTATATCCAGACTTCCGTCATCACCGAAAAGTGCGATGGCATCCTTAAAGCCTTTTTGTTTGATTAAAGTTTCAACCTTCATTTCTTTCTCGGACTGGTCTACAATTTTCATCATTTTTTCATAGGCTTTTGCTTTTGCTTCTTTCGTAGCTTCCTTATCCTTCGTAATTTCCTTTAAGGAGTCCTTATCCTTTCCTCTTGTCATCTCCTTATCGATTTTTGCTTGAGCGAAAAAGTCGTTAGCCTCTTTGGAAGCTGTAACGGATTGTGTTTTCTTTTCACTTTTGCTATCACTTTTCCCGTCTTTTTTATCCTCTTTCTGCTTTTCCGTTTCTTTGACATCCGTGCTCTCTACATAAACTGCTTCACCCAATTTACCGTTTTCTTTCCCATTTACAGAAATACTGCTTTGTTTATAATTGTACTGTAAATATCCCGCAAACAGTACCATCAAAACCAATGACAAAACTACGATTTGTTTTCTTTTGAATATCATCATGAAGACCCCTCCTTAAAAAACTTTTGTTTTTATTTCTATGTATATTCTATTTCCCATAATTTTATAATCGTGGATTATAGAAATTGTAATAAATCTATCATGAATTGTTATAAAACACCCATCTCATCCATTTCCTTAGGGAAGGTGCTTTGCATGTCATTTTGATCAGAAATCACGGATTCTTTGGTTGTTTAGCAAAATAGCTTTAGTTTCAGGATGGATCTTAATTATTCCGTTCTTTCAAACACCTGGATTTTATGTATTGGCACCTCCAAAAGCACCTGAACCGCCTTACACAAGTTCTCCTTCACAACCGGGTCATGTGCTCCTTCTGCCACAACTACAACACCCTTGACAGGAGGAAGGATTTCCTTTACAATCACCGGCTTTTTTTGTCCACCCTGGTCTTCGGAATAAACAACACGGCTTTCGGTGTCACTCTGTTTAACATCTCTGGTTCCCCCGCCATTATCCCTCTCCAGGGTATCGTTTTGGTTTCTTTTTGTGTCATAGGCTGGAACCAGTTCACTTCCGGATACATAGGTAATCATTACACTCACTTTCCCCGCTCCGCCAATCTGCTCCAGGATACTCTCCACATTTTTCTCCAGATCCCCGGTCTCTTTCGTACTATTCACCTTTGCAGCAGTTTCCACGCTTCCGGGCTCTATCTTGTCTGCTCCATTTTTCCCCTCTTCCTTTTTATCTCCACCAAAAATCGATCCCCCCGCAATAATGATAATAATGCCGATAATAATCACAATGACTGCATTTTCAATTATTTTTTTCCGTTCTTTCCCCTGGATGGAGTTCATAAAGTGTTCAAATAGCTTTTTCATCTGTTCCCCCGCTCCCCCTTTAATCCTTCAGCGTAATAATAATATTGTCTTTTTTTACACCCAGTAGTTGATTTACCGAATCCGTTACCTTATCTTTCACTTCCTTGGGTATTTTACGATCCGTTTCATTACTGGAAGACCCTGTTGCTTTCTTTTTGCCTACTTCGATTTTCTCTACTTTGACCACCTGTTTTACGGCATTTTTGGTATCCTTCGGTGTCAGTTTCAAGTAAACTTTTTTTACCTCTCCAAAGTTCTTGGAGGTATAATCCTCGTTAATCTCTACCTCTGCCTCAGCACCCTTATACCCGCTAGCCTCCTTCACACTCTCCTCAATTTGATTTATGATTTTGCTCTTATAAACTGCTGTAATCTGTTTCATTTGTTTTTGCTTTAAAACCTTGCTGTTTTGCTCTATGGTTTCCCGCTCCAGCTTGCTGCTGGTCACAAACTGCAGTTCTTTAAGTTCTGTCTTGTTTCTGAAAAAGCTTAAAAAAGGATTGATAATTGTAATGATCAAGATAAAGCCGGTAACCAAGTTGATATATTTTTTGAATTTGCCTGAGGGAATGAGGATTTCCAATAGAACAACCAGCATTACAACGGTAACAATGTTTAAAACCCAACCCTTTAAAAACTCAATCATACTTTTCCCTCCTGCCTACCGGATTGCCGCTGAGATATTGCTGGCACCTATGATTACGGTAATCGAGAGTAGAAACATAAATGCAACGGATACCGAAATACCGAATATATATGTAATGGAGCTTGTAATCTGCCCTATACAATTTGTGATCCTGCTTTCGGAAATAGGCTCAATGATAGCTCCTGTAAACCTATACAAAAGAATGAGTGCCAAAATTTTCAAAAGCGGAATGATGCAAATGGATATCACACCCACCATCGCCGCGATTCCGGCAGCATTTTTAATAACTAAGGTACACCCTATAACCGTATCCGCCGCATCCGCCAAATATTTACCGGCAATAGGAATAAAGGTACCGATTGCAAATTTTGCCGTTTTACTGGTTACACCGTCAATGACAGCCCCTAGGGAGCCCTGTAAAGACACAACCGCAATAAATACGGTTAAAATAATCCCCAAACTCCACCCGCAAAGCTGTTTAAAAAATCCCGCAAGCTTTGATATTTGAACTTTTTCAGATATATTATCCAAAATGGAAAGGATGGTGGACAAAAAAATAAGGGGAATAAATATATTTTTCATCACCGTAGCCGCTACTTGCACCACCATTACCAAAACTGGCTGAAATACCCCACCGGACGCAAAGTTCCCTCCCGACATCAAAAGCGTGATCAATACCGGCACCGATGCCTGCATAAATGTAACCATATTGTCGATGATCTCCCGCCCAATGGTAAGCACAGTGCTAAAGCTGACAATGAGTATGGAAACAATCACAATGTAACAAACATAAAAGGCAAGCTCCCCGACACTTTGGCTTAAAAAGGAACTTTGAAGGTTTTTAAGAACTGCACAGAGTACTACCAGAATGACAAGTTTGATCAGTATATGGAGGTTTTGATAGACTTCCTTAAAAATAAACATCAAGGCCCGGTTTAATATCCCCTTTAAATCAAACTGAAAGTTGCCTTTTCCAGCCTCCTCCAGTATGCTTTTGGGATCATAGCCCGGTAAAAGTTCATTGAGGTCCCGGCTGTCGTATTTCTTTAAATGCTCTTCCAGTTCCTTAACTTCACTGGTACTTTTTTGTTCCTCTATTAACTTTTCCTCATCACTCTCCGGCTGGGCAAAGGAATAAATTCCTCCTGCCAGCGTAATAATGATTGTTGTAACTAATATAAGCGTACTTAATTTTTTTCGTTTGTTTATACTAATCATTTTTATCCCCCGTGTATTTTAAGGAATGGTCTTAATGATAAGGTCCAAGAGTGAAGTGATAATGGGAACTGCAAGCACCACAATAATCACTTTTCCGGCAAGTTCTATTTTGGATGCAATGGCACCCTCTCCCGCGTCCCGGCATACCTCTGCCCCAAACTCGGCTATATAGGCAATCCCGATAACCTTAAGGAGTATGGTAATATATGATAAATCAATATTCACTTTTTTTGTATAGCCGTTTAAGAGTTCCAAGACTGCTGAAATCTTTGAAGCAACCAGTAAAAAAATGATAATCCCGGTAATTATGCTCACTTGAACCGCAATTTCCGGCCTTTGCTGCCTTAAAATGACGATAATAACCGCAGCTACCAGCCCCAACCCCACAATTTGAAGAATTTCCATATGCCTCATCTACCCTTACTAAAATTGAAACATGGTCTTTACTGTATCAAAGAGATTGACAATCTCCTTTACAACCATCAAAAGAACGACAATGAGTCCGGCAAGGGTGGTCATCATTGCCTGCTCTTCTCTTCCGGATTTATTGAGGACTGCATTTAATACCGATACTAAAATCCCGATTGCTGCAATTCTAAATATTAAATCAATTCCCATAATTTCACCCTTCTTATCTTAATGTTTCCAGCATCCATATGCCCTCTGCCGGGAATATCCTGAGGTTTTGCCCTTTTCTAAATAAGCACAATCACAATGGCGATGCCTAAAAGAATCCCCAGCTTTTCATACATGGACTGATTTTTCTTTCGAAGTTCTTCTGCTTTCTGTTCCTGCATCTTTAACTGACTCACTGTTAATTTGATATTTTTTAGCTGTCCTTCTATATCTGAATTCCCAAGAAGCTTTCCAAAGGATACCAATATTTCTTCATCTTCCTTATTGAGCGAGGTCTTCTTCACATTTTCCCGTACAGCCATTTCCCAAGCTTCTCCCGCAGTATACTGATTTTCACTTTTTAAAAGTACCGCGGTGCTGTGAAAAAAAATCCCCGTCCGGTGTCCGGAACTTAAGGAAACCTTCTCGAATGCTTCCACCAATAGGCTTGATAAGAAAGAAATTTCATTTTCAAATATTTGCAAAAGTCCCTGCAAACACCGAAGATCTCCCGGCCTGTCTTTATAGTCTTTGGATACAATAAACCCTAAAAAGCTTGATGCGCATATTACAAGTATGCTTCCGACAATCTTAAGTAACATTTTCCGATCCTTTCTTATAGAGTAATTTCATGGACTGTCCGTCCACCACTTCCTCTACTGTCCCTGGCCCACCATCGTTACTTAAAACAATATACCGGTCAAACACTTTTTCTTCTATTAAGGAGATAACTTCCTTTCTTGATTTCAATCCGGATATATTATAGCCATGGGCTGTTGTAATGATTTTCACTCCTGCGTTGATAAGCTGCATGACCGCTTCCTGATCTCCCAGGTTTCCGATCTCATCTGTTATAATTACATTGGGAGACATGGACCTTAGCATCATTGTCATTCCCATGGCCTTTGGACAACTGTCCAGCACATCGGTCCGAATGCCCACCCTGTTTTGGGGAACCCCTCTAAAGCAAGCGGCAATTTCCGACCGCTCATCGATGATCCCAACTTTCATTCCCTTAAACCCCTGCTCTCCAATACCGTCGCTGACAACCCTTGCAATATCCCTCAAAAGGGTGGTTTTCCCGCACTGGGGGGGAGAAATAATGAGTGTATTATAAATATCTTTTTCATCCTTTAATATGTACTTGATGACTTTTTGCGAACATCCGATGACTTCCCTTGCAACTCTGATATTAAGTCCTGAAATATCCCGGATATTTTTTATATGGTAGCCGTCAAAAACTACTTTTCCTGCAATTCCTATCCGGTGACCCCCTTTTAGCGTTAAAAACCCGTTTTTTATTTCTTCATGATAGGCATAGATTGAATTTTCACTCATAAGCTCCAGGGTTTTTATGATCTCCCCCTGGGAAACAACAAAGGCCCTGTTTGTTTTTGCCGTCATGTTGCCCTCCATGTCCAAAAAACACTCACCCTGACTATTTTTTATCATGAGGGGCTTGTTCGCTCTCAGGCGAATTTCCTCCAGTGATTTGAATTTTGCAGAGCTTCCCCGGTTTAAAATATTTTTGACTCCTTGAGAAATAAACTGCATAATTTCATGATGAAGCCTTTCACTTTCATTCTCAAAATAACTGTTTTTTTCGTTAGTAAACAATTTATATCCCCCTATATGCCTTTCAGAATTGTAACTTTACTTATATATCTATATTATCTATACGCTATTTTTGTATATATTAATGATATTTGGCTTTGTCCAATTATATGACTATAAAAAACCGCTGAAAAACAAAAAATTGGCCAAGCCTGGAAAAATAGCTTTTTTCCAAACTTAAGCCAATTGGATTCTTTAAGGAAATAGTTTTGTTATTTCCCAAAAAACGAAAAAGAATGGTTACTATGAAACCATTCTCCTATTCATATAACTTCTTTTCATTTGCAGTCTAATTAATTGTGTGAATGATCTTCACATTCCTCGCATCCGCATTCCCATTGGATATCAATTTCTTTTCCGCAGTGAGGACATTTAATGGTTTCATCGTCATCATCAATCAGATCTGCGTCAATTTTCATTTTTTCGTTGCAGTATGGACATTCAATTTCATTGATATAATCCATATCTTCTTCATCATCACAGCCGCATCCGCAGTTCTCATCGAATATAACTCTTTCTATCTCAGCCAAATCTTCATCGATAGTATCTACCTGCTCGCTTAACTGTTCTTGAATTTCTTCTATATCCTCAACGGCTAAAGCAAAATCATCCATCACTTCCAACATAGCCTTTAAAAGCTTTCCTTCGTTGGTAGCATCACTTAGCTGCATTCCTTCTGCAAGCCCTCTCAAATAAGATACTCTTTCCTTTAAATAACTCATAGTACACCTCCGTTTGCATTTTAAAATTTTAATATTCCTTGTCCAGCAGATTCACCATATTTCTATGGTCGATATGTAAAATTTACATACCTAGCCCCAAATGGGCTACAATAAATAAACGAAGTTGGAGATCATGTATAAATTTTCTCCAACTCTCATTATTTTATCCATTAAACTCTTTCCATATACTCAGCAGTTCTTGTATCGATTTTGATTACATCACCCTGATTTACAAAAAGCGGCACTTTAATCACTGCACCTGTCTCTACAGTTGCAGGTTTGGTAGCACCGGTTGCCGTATCGCCTTTAAACCCTGGTTCTGTTTCAATAACCTCGAGTTCAACAAATGTCGGTGCCTCAATACCGAATACATTGCCTTTATGTGAAAGTATCTTTACAACCATATTTTCCTTTACAAATTTCAATGCATCCCCAACAGCTGCTTGTCCCAAAGGCATTTGCTCATATGTTTCAACATCCATGAAGTGGTAAAGGTCACCGTCATTATACAAATACTGCATGTCTTTTCTTTCAATATGTGCTTTTGGCATCTTATCGGAAGGATTAAATGTTCTTTCCACCGTTGCACCGGTAACAACATTCTTAAGCTTGGTTCTTACGAAAGCAGCGCCTTTACCGGGCTTAACATGCTGGAATTCAACCACCTGAAATATTTGCCCGTCCAGTTCAAATGTAACACCATTTCTAAAATCTCCAGCTACTATCATTAATTTACCTCCAATTTCCAGGTCAAATGTTTTACTTGATTTTCCAATATGAAATATATATTTACATACAAAAACAAGTGAACCTCTTATTAGTATTTCCTAGATAATATTAAAATAAAATGTGTCTTATTTCAAGAAAAATTTTCTTAAATCACTATAATTTTCGTTTTTTTTAAATGATAATGAGTTCTTTGGTTGAACTTGTGAGCACCTGTGGCTTATGGTCCTCAATAACAACCATATCCTCAATTCTCACGCCGCCAATGTTGTTAATATAAATTCCGGGCTCTACGGTTACTACCATCCCGTTTTGCATCACAATATTTCCGGAAGGGGAAAGCCTCGGTTCCTCATGGACTTCCAAACCAACCCCATGACCTAAACCATGGCCGAAGTTTTTTTCATAGCCCTCCTTCGTTATGATTCCTCGGGCAACGGAGTCGATTTCCCTGCCTGTAAGACCTTTCCTCGCACCTTCTGCAGCCTTTTGCCGCGCTTCCAGTACGATGTGGTAAATTTTCCTCATTTCTTCATCCGGATTTCCCAGAAAAACCGTTCTTGTCATATCGGAACAATAATTTTGATAGACCGCACCGAAATCCAGGGTAATCACATCTCCTGAGACGATCTTTTTCTCTGAAGCAACCCCATGTGGCAGGGAAGCTCTTTCCCCCGAAGCTACAATGGTCTCAAAGGAAGCGCCTGTTGCTCCGCTCTTTTTCATAAAATATTCAATTTCCGCCGCAATTTCTATTTCCCTCACATCCGGGCGGATCACCTTTAAAATATGGGAAAAAGCGTCATCCGCAATTTTTACCGCTTGTTTTATGATCTCAATTTCTTCCGGCTCCTTTACAAGCCGAATATTTTCAACTAGCCCGTTTAAAGGAAGTATCTCGTTTGAAACAAGTTTTGATTTGTATTCGCTGTACTTTTCAAAGGTAACATAGCTTTCCTCAAATCCCAGCCTTTTCACGCCCAAATCCCGCAAAACTTCATTGATTGAAAGCATCAGACTCCCTTCATGCTGTATAATTTTAAAAGCCGGAGCCTGAGACTTCGCCTGCTCCATGTACCTGAAATCGGTAATAAGAACTGCACTGCTCTGGCTTATAATAAGAACTGCTGCGGTCCCTGTAAAGCCTGAAAGATAAATATAGTTTTCCCGTTTTGAAACTAATGCAGCATCTATTCCCTTTTCCTTTAGTTTTTCCCTGAACTTTAAAATCCTTCTCTCAAAAACTGCTTTATGATCCATTCCATTCTCCTTTTCCCAATTCTGTATACCCGTGCCTCTTAACGTAATTCTTTTCTAGGGTTTACAAGACACAAACAAGTAAAGTACATTTTTAGCACTTTGAAAAACAAGTTTGTTTCGTTACAAAGCACTGGCTGCATGTAGGGCAATGATGTAGCTATTTCCTCCAAATCCGCTGATCTGGCCAACGCATACCGGCGCAATCACAGACTTGCTTCTGAATTCTTCCCTGCTGTGTATGTTCGACAAATGAACTTCAATGGTAGGTATTTCAGCAGCTTTTACTGCGTCACGGATTGCAATGCTGTAATGAGTATATGCCCCGGGGTTCATAATAAGAACATCATACTTTCCCCTTGCATCATGAATTTTGTCAATAATCTCACCTTCATGGTTGGATTGTACAAAATCAACAAACATACTTAATTTCTCTGCCTCTTCATTCACCCGAACCGCTATATCGTTTAGAGTCTCCCTGCCATAAATGTCTTTCTCTCTTGTGCCAAGAAGATTTAAATTGGGTCCGTTCACTACCAGTATTTTTTTCATCTTCTTCCCCCCATTAACCCATTGAATAGAATATATCCTTCAGTTTTAAAGCATCCTCTGCCATCTTGTCCCGGGATTCGCAAATAATCACCGGCTCCAGATTCTTTCTGTAAATAATTTCGGCCAAAGGCTCAAAGTCGGGGCCATATTCCTTGTCATCCAGTGTCCAATGCCGTTTCTCTCCCGCTTTCGTAAACTCAATCCTGCTGAAGTGGCAGTGCATGATTTTCAAGCGGTCATATCCTATAGCATTTTCTATTGTTTCTATTACCTTTTGGAAATCCCCTAACGAGTTTAATGCGCCTAGTCCCCGTGCATGTAAATGCCCGAAATCAACCGTTGGAAGCATTCTTTCATCTACCCTGCACATCTCTAGAATTTCATCCAAAGTCCCTAATTGGTTTGCTTTTCCCAACACTTCCGGACAAATGGCAATCTCTCCATAACCCATCCGGTCTGCTTCTATCAAAGCCTCTTTCAAAACCCCAATGGCTGTGTTAACCGCCCACTCCCGGCTTACTTTTTTATAGGATCCGGCATGTATGACAATTCTTTTTGCCCCCATCCATTTTGCAGCTTTCATTGATTCCAAAATATATCTTTTTGAGTTTTCTCTTTTTTCTTCTTCCTCGCTGGACATATTGATATAGTAAGGAGCATGAATACTTAAAAAGATATCGTTCTCACGGGCATTTTTTCCAAGTTCCACCGCTGTCTTTTCACTTATTTTAACACCTTTGCTGCACTGATATTCGTAAGCATTGAGTCCAAGGTTTTTAAGCCATCCGGGCATTTCTACCGAAGACTTATAACCTGCTTCATAAAAGCTCTCTGAATTACCGGCCGGTCCAAATCGGATCATCTTCACACTTCCTTAACTGGTCTATTTCTTAAGCCTATTATTTTACATGATTCAATAATTATATACTCAATTTTTAAAAAATAAAAGAATCTTCCTTTTAATTTCCTTTAAAAATTAAACGAAGATTCCTTTTATAAGTCTTTCCACTAATAAACCTAGCACAACTCGTCCAATTAAATGACTATGAATCACGATAATAGTTTTGCATTGGAATCGTTGTAACCGATTAAGCTTATATATCGTGCCTTGGATTTCTTTTTACCAGAACGGCCGCCTTTGTGATCGCAGAAATTACATCCACTTCACTTTGCTGCTTGAGAGAATTAATTTTTGAATACAATTCACCTTTTTCACTTACAATATACTTAGGAGGTAAACTATTGAGCGCGATTGCTGCGATATCCGCCCTGCATTTTTCACAAGGACAAGTTTTAATGTCTTCCAGCACTTCATCCATCAAATTAAGAACAATTTCTTCCATATAGTTTTTCAAATGTGACATTTTTATATCCTCCTGTTTCATGGTTTAATTGATATCCAAATTTCCGGCATACGTTTTTGTTTTATATTATGTATGAATCTTAAAAAGCAAGCATGTTATTGACATACCAATTCAAAATCTCAGTGCCCCACATCATGGTTACAAAAGTCCCGATTACAATGAAAGGACCAAAGGGTATGGTACTCTTTCTATTCTTAATGCCAACTAGAATCAGAATCAAGCTGACAAAGCCACCGATAAAAACAGAAGATAAGGTTGCCACAATTGTCATTTTCCATCCCAGGAAAATACCGATCGGCGCAAATATTTTGATATCCCCTCCACCCATCGCATCATCTTTATAGATGAGCATGCCTAAACTTCCAATCAGTAACCAGAAAATTGATCCAGGCAAAAGACCAAGCAAGGGATTCCACCAGTTTCTGTCTCCATAAATCTGTATTGGCATAAATATATTATACACGAAAACTGCAGCACCGCCAACAAGTCCGGTTATAACCAATCCGTCCGGAATGATCATATGTTCAAGATCAATAAAAAATACCGCAATCAAAATAGACATTAAAAATGCTGAAGCAGCGAAATCTACCAGATTTCCGCCGATATTCAAAGTCCTTATGTATAAAGCAATAAATACGACTCCGGTTAAAAGCTCTATTAAAGGATATTTAACGGATATTTTCACCTTACAGTATCTGCATCTTCCCCTTAAAAACAAGAAACTAAAGACCGGAACCAAGTCCAGAGGACCAAGCCTGTTGCCGCAGCCTACACAATGAGACGGCGGCTTTACAATGGATTCCTCCCGGGGCAGTCTCCAGATGCAAACATTTAAAAAGGAACCGATTAACAATCCAAAAACAAACACAAAAATATATTCCATTATTATCATATCATTCTCTTCCTTACATTCTGTCAGTATTTTTGCAGTATAAAAAGTAATTCCTTTGATTTATTAATTGCCCATCAGTCTAACAATATAATCCTGATCCACTGCATAGGTCATCGCGTCCTCATGACTGATCAGATCTTTTTTATAGAGGTTTACAAGGTTATAATCCATGGATTGCATTCCATATTTTGCACCGGAATGAATGAGTGTATTGATCTGACTTGTTTTTCCGTCCCGGATCAGATTTCGGACTGCCGGTGTGGCGGTCATGATCTCCAGTGCGAGGACACGTCCTGTCCGGTCCTTTTTGGTAATGAGCTGCTGAGAAATAATTCCTTGCAGCACCATCGACATTTGAATCCGGATCTGCTGCTGTTGGTGTGGAGGAAACACATCAACCAAACGGTCGATGGTATTCACCGCACCTACCGTATGTACCGTAGACAGTACAAGATGACCTGTTTCAGCAGCGGTTAGCGCAACCGATATGGTTTCCAGATCCCTCATTTCACCTAAAAGGATCACATCGGGGTCTTCTCTAAGAGCTGCTTTTAGGGCCGCAGAGTAGGAAAATGAATCACTTCCGATTTCCCTCTGATTTACAATGGAATTTTTATGCTTATGTAAATATTCTATGGGCTCTTCTATGGTAAGAATATGGCACTCCCGCTGTTCATTGATCTGATTGATCATCGCAGCCAGTGTTGTAGATTTGCCGTTACCCGTAGGTCCGGTAACCAAAATCAAACCCTTCGTTTTCTTGGAAATTTCATGAACCACCTCAGGCAGTCCCAGCGTAGCCATCTCCGGAATATGAAGGTTCACCATTCGAAAAGCAATACCGAAAGTTCCCCTTTGTTTGAAAACATTTACCCTAAACCGTCCAATGCCGGGGATTGAGTAGGAAACATCAAGTTCTCCCTTATTATCAAAGACCCGCATATTTTCTTCCCCGATTATATGCTTAACATATTGCTCGGTATCCGTAGGTGTAATATTTTCCTCACCGATTCGAACAAGCTTCCCATCTTTTCTTATAACCGGTGGAATACCTACCGTGATGTGTAAATCGGATGCCCCCTCTTGGACTGTCATATTTAATAAACTCTCAAGTTTCATTTCCTGCATCCTCCCAATCTACCTGTTTTTTCAGTTCCAACAACAAGCTCTGTAAAACTCTTTGACAAGGCTGATCATGATGATAACTTAAAAGCATTTTCATTAATAAGGAATAAAACCATTCTCCAATAGCAATCATTACAGCCATTGGCTTTCATGGAATATGACTACATAGTATGAAAATGAGTATTCAATGATTTTCGAATTAAAATCGACTTTTATATATTCGTCACTAAAATATAAAAACCCTTTTTTTAATCTGGTTGAAAGATTTATTTTAGGAAACGAAATGTTGAGCAAAGGTATCTCTTCTCGGAACAAACATGTCCTTACTCCGTTGTCCCAGCCAGCTAACCGGGTAAAAAGAACCCATGCGTCAAGACTTTTTATGTATGAAAAATCACATTCGACTGCCCCTAGTTTTTGAGGATACTTAAAAATGACGGATATATATCTTTAATCCTGTCCTCCGAAAGTTTGATCCCTGTCCAAATCTCATAAGCATAAATGCCTTGATAAAAAAGCATTCCTAATCCGTTTGAAGTTTTGCACCCCGCTTTTTTGGCCTCTTCTAAAAACTTTGTCTCCAGAGGATTATAAATTGCGTCGTAAACAATTTGTCCCTTTGAAAACACAAAGGATGCATCAATGGGACTCACATTGATTTCAGGGTACATCCCGATAGAGGTTGTATTGATAATAATATCACTTTCGGAAAAAACCTTTTTTGCCTTTGCATCGTCAAGAGCATAACTGCTTGCTGCAGCTTCCCGGATATTATTGTTAATGATATCACTGATATCTGAAGCCTTTGATAAAGTCCGGTTAATGAGCGCAATATTACTTGCGCCTTCTACAGCAATTTTAACGGCAATGGCCCTGGCAGCCCCGCCTGCACCGATGATAGCAACTTTTTTACCCTTAAAGGAACCTCCCGTTCCTTCCTTAAAAGCCCTTGAAAATCCCTCTGCATCGGTATTATATCCATAGAACCTGCCTTCAATATATTTTACTGTGTTTACAGCACCCATTAAAAGCGCTTCCTTTGTATTGTCGTCTATAAATTTCATGATGTCCTTTTTATATGGTATGGTAACATTAAACCCCACCACGTTAATGGCTTTAAGCCCTTTTACCGCATTTTCAAGACTCTCTTTCTCCACTCTGAAGGGAACATAGATAAAATCTACCCCTAAGAGGCTGCTGATAGAGTTATGAAGATAAGGTGATATAGAATGTTCCAGCGGATTCCCTATAATGCCAACTAGCCTGGTCTTTCCTGAAACACGATCATCAATTTTCATTTTTACCCCCTATATTGTTGTATTTGGGAAATTTCAAACCCGAATCCTCTTTACCGCACTTTTCTTTTTCCATACCAATCTTTTATCTTTATTTAAATTGTGGTTACGGTGGTATCTGGCCAGTATATACCTTTCTACAATCCTCTTGAATTTTACGAATAGGGGTTCACTTTTATGTATCGGATTTACCAGTACAGTAAACATATTCAGTTTGTTTCCCCCAATAATATCGGTAAAGATTTGATCTCCAATAACTGCTGATTCATTCGGATTGATTCCCATAATGCTGGCAGCCTTTAAAAAAGCCTTGCTTCCAGGTTTATATGCACGATGGATTGCAAATACATTTAATTTTTCATTAAACCTTAAGACCCTTTTCCTGGACGCATTAGAGACAATACAAACTTTAAATCCCTCGCTTTTTACCTTCTGAATCCACTCAAAAACCTCTTGATTTGATTCTTTGATATGAGGAGCCACAAGTGTATTGTCAATATCCAGAATGAGGCCCTTCACACCACTTTTTTTTAGTAAACCGAGATCAATATCCCATGTTTTTTCTACGATTATATCAGGAAAGTATTTCTCTAACATCGTATCCTCCGTTTCTATCTTTAAGATATGATTATCATAGCAAACTAATCCTATTATAGCAATAAATAAAACCGATTCTTCGAATTTTCATATTATAATTATTTGCAAAGAATATTGGATTAAACTTTGAAAATTATGTAATATATTTGGTGTACCTTCGATATTGCAAATGCCTGCTTTTTCTCTGTTTGGATGAAGCAGGTTTCATTTTCGGAACCAATCTTACGATTGATGGTGGAATGACCATAAAAATGATATATACTTAAACAAAAGGATTATATTGGGCAGGATTTATGATAACTTCTATAAATTATTCTAAAAGGACTGGATTTTTATTAAAAAAAGTAGCATAATATTAAATAATAAATTTCGGACCGTTTTATCTAGATGTATAGAATAATAAGGTAATGATCAACCAATCTGCAAAAACTTTTACAGCGTATGCAAAAGACATCTGTTTGAATTTACCTGTGATTTCATATTCATATAAATTAGAGATAAGGTCCTTCGGTACAATTATCTACACTTTTGAAGGGAGATTTTATACATATGTCCTACGAAATTAAAATTGAAAAAACCAAAACACCAAAACAAAAACCTGACCAAAACAAACTTGGTTTTGGCCAATATTTTACCGACCACATGTTTATCATGGATTATACCGAGGGCAAGGGATGGCATGACCCCAGAATCGTACCCTATGGCCCATTGGCACTTGATCCGGCTACCGCTGTGCTGCATTACGGACAAGCTATCTTTGAAGGTATGAAAGCCTATAATACCAAAGACGGTAAAATCCTTCTGTTCAGGCCACATAGAAACATGGAAAGAATCAATGCCTCCAATTTGAGAATGTGCATTCCTCAAATTGACGAAGATTTCTGTGTTGAAGCAGTTAAGGCGCTGGTTTCGGTTGATAGGGACTGGATACCTACAGCAGAAGGAACCTCCCTCTATATACGTCCCTTTATCATTGCAACCGACCCCTTCTTAGGGGTGCATCCTTCCCACACCTATCAATTTATCGTTATACTCTCGCCTGTGGGAGCTTACTACCCGCAAGGGGTCAACCCGGTAAATATTTATGTTGAGAGCAGCTATGTCCGTGCGGTTAGAGGCGGTACAGGATTTGCGAAAACTTGCGGAAACTATGCGGCAAGCTTAAAAGCACAAATGGACGCTCATGAAAAGGGGTATATACAAGTACTGTGGCTGGATGGAATTGAAAGGAAATACATCGAAGAAGTGGGATCCATGAATGTATTCTTCAAAATTAACGGAGAAGTTTTAACCCCGTCTTTGGAAGGCAGTATACTTCCGGGTATTACCAGGGCATCTACAATTGAGCTCCTGAAATCCTGGGGCTTAAAAGTGACTGAAAGGAAAATCGCCATCCAGGAAGTTTATGATGCTTATCAAAACGGCACCCTTGAAGAAGCTTTCGGAACCGGAACTGCCGCTGTCATCTCCCCCATCGGAGAGCTTAACTGGAATGATAACAAAATGATCATCAATGATGGAAAGATCGGTGAACTCTCCTGGAAAATCTATGAAACCATTACTGGAATCCAAAACGGAAGAATTCCGGATACCTTGGGTTGGACAATTGAAATCAAATAAACGATATGGCTTTTATATTGAAATTTTAGGGATAAAACATTTTTGTTTTATCCCTTTTAATTTAAACTGTTATGCTAGTGCTTTTTATTTATCACAACCAGTTCAATTACGGTCCTTCAATTTACATAAAGCATTGGTGCATTCACTGCCAACGGGATCAATGATGATGCTTATCTATAAACATTTAAATTACCCGACACGGTATTTACTTCAATTTTGTTTTTGTCACTTCCGTTATATCCTCTAAACCCACTGTTGGATCCCTTCCCAGTCACAGTTACCGGGAAGTCACTCTCATAATCCCCTGACATGGTATCATATTTGATTTCAAACTCTGCACTTTCGGGAAGTTTGATCTGCACATCTCCTGATGTGGTATCAGCTTTAATATTATTTGAAAATGTATTGTAGCGGGCATCCAAACCGCCGGATACTGATTTGAAATCCAAGTCTCCAGAGCAGTCTTCAAGCTCCCCTTCACCGGATACAGTATTTAATCTTGCAGCTTTTGAAACTACAGAATCCAAACGGATATTGCCTGAAACAGTGTCACATTCCAGGTTTTTAAGACTAAACTTATCTAAATATACGTTTCCAGATACCGTATTCACCTTCAAATTTTCAGAATAAGCCTTCGGCATATAAACATTTAACGTAAGATCATTTACAATACTAAATATGGTAATCCTGAATTTTTCATTTTTCTCTACTTCAATGACTAATCTGCCATCCTTTAATTCTGTTTTTAACTCTGAGGACCTGCTTTTTGACGCCCAACCGGTAAGGTGAACTTTAATATCTTTTTCTTCTACAGGGATGATACGGACATCCGCACTTGATACATCAATTTTTACATCACGGACTCCTTCACTTTGAAAGCTTCTTTCAATATTCACTTCATTTTTACTACCCTCATCAAAAAGCTTACTAGCATCGGTCGTAATAAACAAAACACCTGCTATAGAAAATGAAATTACTGTAATCGCAACTAAAATAAGAATATTTTTTCTGGTAAATAATTTATCAAACATATTTATTTCCCCCTTCCAGTAATAACCTTAATATTAAACCTCAAGTATGCCAATGTCACTTTATAGAATAGTTGTGCCAATTTCACCGCACCAGCCAGAAAGAGAAGTCCCAGAGAAGTTATGCCTATAGCCGCAAAGATAGCTACCGGAGTACTTACACCCATCTCTACAAAACCTCCCAGAAACGGCTGAAAAATCACTGCCAGGAGAGTTGCTGCGCCTGCTGCAGTTACAGCAACTGCTGAAACAAAGATTGCAAAAACAGTCGCTGCCAATCCGATAAAGGGTCCCAAAACAAACACTACATTTAAAAAACCTAAACCGATAGATGCCCATACCGCGCTTGAAATATTGGTAATGGAACGGTTATCTTCTGCTCTTCTTACCGCATAATCAACTTTATATTGTCTAGCAACATTTCTGGGGTCCCCTAAAGATTTTGCGATTTCTTCCTCAGATTTTCCATCCTCCACACCCATACGAAAGTGTTCCTCATAATCATAAATGATGTCATTTCGATCTTCATCCGACAGACCGCTTAATAGCCTTCTTAAAGATTCTATATACTCAGTTCTGTTCATGTTCCCCATCCTCCTTGAAAATCATTTTATTAACACCCTCTATGAATGCCAACCACTCACTTACCAGTTCATCCTTTGTACTTTCCCCCAGCTCAGTCAGTTTGTAATATTTCCTTGGAGGACCCTCCTGGGATTCTTCCAGATATGTGGTAACATATCCTTCATCCTTGAGCCTCTTTAATAGCGGGTATATTGTACCTTCAGAAATCAATATATTCTTGGATATTTCGTTGACCAGTTCATATCCATAATAGTCTTTGCCGCTTAGCATCGATAATACACAAAGTTCAAGAACTCCTTTTTTAAACTGAATGTTCACCATGCAAACCGCCTCCCTTCACTTCCGATTTTTCTTACATTTATATAATATCACATAGTACCTTGTTTAACAAGATACCTTTTAAAGTTTTTTTCCTTTTTATAATTGCTACCTTATCAAGTACACTACCAAGCAACGTATGAATGCATTTTAACGACCTTATTTTTATCAACTCTCTAAAAGTTCATACTTTTTAGCCAAAATAAAAAACCCCGGTTTATCAGGGTTTCTATTCACACTTACTTCTAAAGGAACACTTACTTTTCTTTCTCGGTCCGCTTTATACTGTAAATTTTAGGGTAGAATGCAGTATTGGCAACCTTCATATCCAAGCTTTTTCCAATCAGATATGTTCCCGAACCGATTTTAACGCCCCGGTCGGTATACTTGCCGATTCCTTTTACAGTAATATATATGGACGCATAACCCTCCTTCGAAGAAGCAACAAATTGCCCCTGGGACGTTTGTGCCCATGAAACTGATTTACCGGTCTTAATTTCTGTGACCTTTCCGAACTCTGCGCTTTGAACATTTTCGATCACGATATCACCGACTTTTATACTTTTAGCAACATATTCGGGTACTTCTTCCTGATAAAGTTCAATCAATAACCCATCGTCCTTAGATGAGCCCCAAATCCCATTAAAACCGAATTTGTATACAACTGCACCTAATATCAACACCAAAAAGATCAGCAAAAAAATATCCATCATATTCAGTTTTGCCATTTTGCTTTTTAAATGCATAAGCACTAACGTTCCCCCACTTCCTTATCTGTAATGTATTTTATTTTTCTCCTGTTTCAGGGCTTGTAAAAATAAAGTTAGATCGTAAGTTAATCCTTTCATTCAAAACAACTGCTTTTATTGTAGAGTTATTAATCATGCAATAAATTACAATTAGATTAAAAAAAGTTACAAATACCTTAAGAGCTTTCAAAGCATTAGGCAGATTGTTACTTTTGTTTTGCCATTTGCGGAAGTCCCTATGAAAACCTTCAAACCAATGACACCTTTCATTCCCATAACGAATATTATGTTAATAAAATAAAGTTAAGGAGGGAGTTTCATGTTTGATGACCGTTTAAATACCCCAACACCAATGCAATATCCCAATCCAATGTATCCATCCATGCCGATGCTTGCCCATGCTTATGTACCTTTTCAGTATCTTACTTGTATATACCCGCCTATGACAGGTTTAGACCGGGGAACTATCTTTCCTGAGCTGGACCGCCCCTATGGTGTTGACCCTGAGTATGTCGTTGACCAATAACCGGAGGTGATAAAATGGACGCAAACCGTGAAAGAATGCTGAGAGAGGTTATGGCTGCCGACTTTACAGTCATTGACCTAAACCTTTATTTGAATACCCATCCATATGACAAAAGAACCATCGACCTTTTCAACCAAAGTGTCCAAAGGGCAAAAATATTGAGAAATAATTATGAAAGACTTTATGGGCCACTAACTGTGAACACCCCCAGCGGCTGCCCCTGGAGATGGATTGAAAGCCCCTGGCCGTGGGAAGGTTGATGTAAGTGTTGTAAATTATTCATGTTCCCTATGCAAGTTTCCTGTTGACAACCACTGATCTTTTCCATGTAAAAAATTTATAGGAGGTCTAAAAATGTGGATTTATGAAAAAAAACTTGAATACCCGGTAAGAATAAAAAACTGCAATCCTAAAATGGCTAAGTATATCATCACCCAGTATGGCGGGCCGGATTTCATGTTTTTATGATTTTCATTCTTCAAAATTATAAACAATCCGGACCGTATAGTCTTCCCGGATAAACACGTGTTTTATTATCTTTTTTAGAAGTGCTTCCTTTGTAGTATAATCAAGCTGATCCATATTTTCAATGATCTTTATAACCTTTTCTTTAATCTGATTAAACTTTTCTTCCAACCGGTCCACCTTTTGGAGTTTCTTGTTAATTTGGTCAAACTTAAGTAGAAGACCGCTTTTATGGTTTCTAAGCTCTTCCATTCTCTCCTTGTATTCCGGCAACGTTATAATCCCGTTTTCATAAGCTTCCTGCTGTTTACGGACCGCAGCATTTATACGTTCGACGGCAAGCTGTAATTTTTCCCTTTCTTCCTTTTCATGTGTAAGGTTACTGTTATAAAGGAACTGCTTCACTTTAATCCGCTCTTCCAAAAGTACCTTATCGCTAAAAAACTGTTTAATTTCGTTAAGGACAAAATCATCCAGCTTTTTCATATCCCAGCTTCTAAATTTGCAGGTTCCACTCCGGTTCTGATCTGCATATTTGTAATAGGTTTTTTCTTCTCTCCGTGTCTTGCTTTTCTTATAATGCATTTTGGCACCGAATACTTTTTGCTTGCATTCTTCACAAAATAGTATCCCTGAAAGAAGATACTTTTTGTCACAAGACCAGGCTTTGTTATCTTTCTCCTTCCTTTCCTTGATGATGTCCTGTATTTTATCGAATTTCTCCTTGGTAATTAACGGCTCATGGGTATTGTGACAAACAACCCAATCCTCCATTGGGCGGACAACCCTTTTTTGTCTCCCGCGGCTGTCCCGCACCAAAGTCGTTGCGTTATAAATTGTAATCCCAAGGTAGACAGGATTTGTTAGAATTGTTTTAATCGAATTGGTATTCCACCGGTCACTCCTTTTGGACCGAATACCTTGACTGTTGAGCCACTGGCAAATTTTAAGCTGCCCCCATCCTTCCAGGTATTTTTCCACAATCATCTGATATACCTTTGCAGCATCCGCATCTACCTTAAGGTGTTGTCTGTCTTCTGAAAGCTTGTATCCATACGCAGGACAAGGTACATTCGTCTTTCCTTCCCTAGCTTTAATCATCTGTGTAATTTTCACCCTTGAGCTTGTAGTTTTTCTCTCCTTTTGTGCAAGCCCTGCGTGGATTACCAATAAAAACTCATCATCATCCGTTCTGCTGTCATAGCCTTCTTTAATGGATATAAAGAAAGCCCCCTGATCTGCAAGGGACCTTTTAAGCTCCAAAATATCCATAATATCTCTTGAGGTTCTGGAAATCTCTTTTGAAAGAATACCCTTTATTTTACCCTCTTTCACATCATCACGGAGCTGGCTCATTTCATTTCTCAAATAACTATACGCACCGCTTTTAATATCAATGTAAAACCTTACAAGATTGTACTTGTTAATTTGAGCCCATTCCTTCAAATACTTCTTCTGATTTTCAACCGAAGTCTGCTGGCTGTCTTTTTTTGTGGATATCCGTATGTAGCCTCCCACATCCAGGTTTTCTTCATTTAGGGAATCCTTGCAGCTTTTATACTCCTTAAATCCCCCATTCAAAACCAAAGGCGGAATGTACTTCTTATCCTCCATAAAAACCCCTATCTCTCACGGTTTTCACTCTTTTCCCGGTCAATCTGTTTCATTGCTTCTTTTATCAGCATTTCCAAAACTTCATCCAAAACTTCTATTTTTGACATAATAAAAGCCTCCCTAATACATATTCTCTTCACTTAAAATTATGTCGGCAAAATAAAATTTGTTACACGTCCTACAAAACTCCAAAGTATAAAATTTCTTTTATTGCTTGTCATATATTTTTCTCCAGGGCTTGGCTCATATCTTTGCATACAAAAAAGAAAGTCCCAGTTTTGTTCGAAATGACCCCCTTAATACATGTAACTTTTAAATAAATTGATCTTAACCAGTCTGTAACTTTTAACAATTTTTCGTATTTTATAATATAAAATATAGAATCCATCCAGAGAGTTTTAGATTAATATTGAAATGCAGGAGAAAAGAATATGGTTTTTCGCTCCGATTTGCGCATTTCGTATGAAAGGTTCCCAAGAGTCTTTTCAATCTCAAATACTTTGTTACAGTATGTATTGCCTTGACGAAGCCACATTCTTTTATGAAACACATTTATCCTGCAATATGCGCTGAAGTTAGATTTCCATTAATATTCCCGCTTACAATGATAGCGTGTCCCCAAAACATACCTCCATCAAAAAAGAATATTTCAAACTCACCTTCCGGAAAAACATTTATGCTGTCTAATTCCATGAAATCAATGAACATTTCTTTTGTAATCTCATCTGTCTCTGCCTCATCGTTATCCTGGAGCCATTCATTCGCCAATTCTACCAGTTCATCTGATGCATAACCTCTAATTTTTCTATTCCACTCATCCTGCTCATTAAAAAGTGCATATGCTGTATCCAATGCAGATTTCATGACATTTTTATCTTCATCCAAATCAAAATACAAACTACCTTCTTCCCCAGCCCAAGAAATCTTCTTTTCAAAAAGCGTAACACTCTTATCAAGTTCAAACTCACCCAACACCTCATCATTGTAAAAAACCGGTTTCATAGAGTCCTGCAGTATCATTTCTAAATCATCATCTCTATATTCTGTTTCCAGAACTTTAATAAGCATCATTGACTTTTCTCCCCTACGCACCTGCAATCTTACAACTGAATTCTTTTGCAAAATATCTTTTGATTTTTTCCATTCTTCATCATCAACCAACCATTCAAGTCGCAACTCTTCTTTTACTACACATTCATTATCATGTAAACTTTTCCATGCAATCAAATCAATTGATGCATTCCACAGAATATCTCCACCTGCTTTTCCCGCAGCAACTCCTGATGCCCCTGTGACAGCTGCCACTTCAATAATATCATTTGTGAATCTGTTTTGAAATCTACTAATTTCATGCGACTTACTCATTTTATTCCTCCTATTACTTAATAAACAATTTTAGTAAACCCGGTTCAAGAAATCGCGTAACCTTTTCTTATATTCTATTTTGCTCCATAAGCCGTGCCAAAAGAGGGGCAATGATTTGATTTAATCCCCTCTAATATACAATTACTCAATTCCCAACTTCTTGGGTTTCACATCAACAACCGTTATTTCAGGACGGGCTAAAAACCTCATCCTAGGAGCTGATCCCCCCTCCATTCCTATACCTCTATTAACATACAGCAAAGTATCTTGAACTTGATATCTCCCCATTTCGTACTTCTTCCCAAACTTAGATAAGGTTACTAAAGCTCCATATAACGGTAACCTTATCTGTCCACCATGCGTATGTCCTGCTAAATAAAGGTCAATGTTTTTAATATTTTTATCCTCAATCAAGTCAGGCGTGTGATATAAAAAAACGTTGTAAGTACTTGAAGGAATCTTGTCTAT
The DNA here is from genome assembly GCA_026418275.1 of Clostridia bacterium. Lineage (GTDB taxonomy): Bacteria > Bacillota > Clostridia > Acetivibrionales > DSM-2933 > SKW182. The sequence continues at coordinate 26,819 of JAOABQ010000067.1, read as the reverse complement.
TACTTTTTTCGTCATGTATTCACTACCGTATGGTATACCTGCGATGTGAAATATCTCATTCCCCTTTTTCAACTTTATTGCTTCATTATCTAATACCTTAAATCCAGTTTCGGAAAAAACATCCTGTTGGTCATAATACCAAACATCTATATTTCCCTTCACTGCAAATTTCCCAAACTTTGCATTAAGTCCCTGAAGTGACGCCTTAAAATTAGGTAATGCTTGCAATGAGTTTAAGGAATCTCCCGTAAAAACAATAATATCAGGCTGTAAAGGGTTGATTAACTCTTTTAGTTTATATTCGTTCCTTGTTTTTGTATCACAGTGCAAATCGGATATATGTACTATCCTTAAACTCTCGTTAACCAGTTTACCAGAAAAAACATTAGTTGTACTTACTTGAATATTATACGGTTCAATGAAGTATGCGTATAAAAAACATAAAAAAGCAACAAGTGTTGAAGTAAAACAAATAATGGACACCTTACTTATAAGTACTTTCTTAAACTGCCTGGTAATAATAGCTTTCAATAATAAATATTCATTGTGAATAGTAGTACAAGCAGTAATAGCACTGCATAGATGGGTACAAGTTCTTTATCAAACATTCTCTCTCCCCTTTCACTTCTGAATTGCAGTCACTGACTGCAGCTCCGCACTCATACTGAACAAACCATTATAACCATACTAATGATAATCTCAAAAGCTATTGCAGCTACGGCTCAATCGTTCATTTCCTTTCATAGCAATGTTTTCGAAGCATTCATCTAATTCTACATACATGTTCCACCGTTCTTTTCCTAGTTGTTTAGCAACGTCATCAATTACCATTAATTCTAAGATTTCATCACGTTTACCCTTCCAGAGATTATCTGATAGAGCAACAATAAGCTCTTCAATAGAACAACTCATTTTAGTATAACGGGCATGAGATAAGGAGCAGCGTGCAATTTTCGGGTCAATTCCCAACTCTACAAGGATTCTCTCTCCTTCTTCCTCGTGACAATGTCCTGGTCTACTTAGTTCTGATACATGTATTATCTTACCAGTATCATGAAGAATTACGGAGAATCTTATAAAGTCGTAGTCTAACGATATACCAAGGGTCGATAATTTTTCTATCATTTCTTCTGCCGCCTCACTAACTAATTCGGCGTGTAGTATCAATTGTACAGGTGCTTTTAACTCTTTAAGTAATGAAAACGCCTCTTCCGTACTCCTAATATTTCTCTCCACAATAAGGTCACCCTTTCATATGCTCAAAGTACAAGCTTGCTAAATCTACCGATCTTGTACACGATTTTATAGTCAGGATTTGCATTTACAAAGCCCTCGAGCCTTTGATAAATCTCTTGGCAAGCAGATATGACAGGCGGTCAACTCATTCTAAGATACCCACTTCACTTAGTAACCGGAAGCATTTTAGTCTTAATAGTATTATTCAAATGAGTCTAACCTTACAAAGTCTGGAGTAGCAAATAAGCTGCGACCATTAGTTATTAAAAAAATCCCAGTCTTCTTTAACGATGCCATATTGAAGCTCGTTATCCCAGTGTCCGTTTTTATATCTTACTTTTCTAATTTCACCTTCTTTTATCATCCCAGCCTTTTTCATAACGTTTTCTGAATGCAAATTATTTGAATTGCACCTTGCACTCACCTTATGCAGGTTTAGTTCTTTAAAAGAAATGTTAATTAATGTTTTCGATATTTCAGTTGCATAACCATAACCCCAATAACATGGTAACAAAAAGTAGCCAATTTCTCCACAACCGCCAAAATCATTTTTAAAAAGTATCATAATATCCGCAAACCCGATAAAGCTTTTATCCATTGACAGAAACACTCCAAATTCATAAGCAGAGCGTTTTAGTATTTCTTTATTATTACTTAGGATTCTTTGATAATATGGAAGAGCTTCTTCTTCACTTTTAAAAGGATCCATTAGTGTATATTTCATTACTTGGGCATTAGAAAATATTGAATAATACAGAGAGAAGTCCAGGTCAGTAAATTCTCTAAATATAAGACGCCGGCTAGCATATTCCATTTATAATCCTCCAACATTTTACTTTCACTAATCACAACAAAAGGTCACTCCATAAACCGGTTTCGAGCTTTTGCTTATCTGTACGCTTGTGCTTGTGCCTCGTAACGTAATTCTTTTCTAGTGTATGCGAGGCACAAACAGATGAAGTGCATTTTAAACACTTTTAAAAAGCCAAATGATCTTCCACAATTGAGACATATAAAACCAAAATTCCGTTCTGAATTCTTATTCATATACTTAACTATTAAAGTATTCATCAAATTTGTGTGCTAACTCCTTTAAAGGTTGGGCATTCTCAAAATACTCAGATTCGATCCCGTTAAACACTATAGCTCCAATCTTAGTTTCAACATCATACTCACCTAATGCTTCATCTAAAAACAAGAAGCCAATTTGTCCCCAAATATCTTTTTCTTCTTCCTTATAATCTTTAATGAAGATTATTAATCCTACCTTATTTGGGTCTTCATCCTTAAAAAACTTATAGTATACATCTTCAGCTTTTACACTTTTATTTGCAAAACCTATATCGTTTATTGGATTTCTTCTGGGCCTAAACTTAACAATATCCCATCTATCAAATCCTGGGGCCTTTTCACAGAGGGCTTCAACGGCAGGAAATGATTTTCTTATCCCACCTGCACTGATTACAAATTCTCTTTTTCCATTTTCTGATACAGGACCAAATTCAAATGTCAAATCTCTATTTACCTTTTCAAGCTGGTTAGCTAATTTGTTGAATACTAAATCCCTATCCTTTTCAAAATAAAATAGATTTTCCTCATTCTCCTTAAACCAATGCCAAAACTTTTCTTCTTTGCTTTTTATAAATGGAAGTAAGCTCATTATCTTTCTCCATCCTTTATATAAATTATACTTCTAGCGCCATCTTAAGTATTTCAACACGAAAGTCAGTGCATGTCATATGTTGTCTAACGGTTCGTACTTGCTACGCCGGTGAGTGCCCCCCTCCATGGCGGTGCTCGGCACTTGGCGAATCGGTACGGTAGGGCCAGCGAAGTGACACCTGTGTCATGAAGCATTTTGGTGGAACGTGAAATGAAGATAACCTTGTTATATAAAGCCTCGCACCTCCAAAGCCCAGAAGCGGACAGGAAGTCTGCCCCCTTACAATACGGTATCAGATTATCTGATGTATGTAATGAGGCCTGGCTTTCTGTCGGGTACATTGATAGCCGTGTCTTGCTTATAACCAATCACAGCCCAATAGTAGGGCTTATAGCCTTCAGGTATTTTCAGTTCTTTTCTCAATTCGGAACCCTGTGGAGAATTAAACGCTAACATGATGAAGAAAATCCAGCATGTCCCCAGCCCGATTGACTCTGCGGCAAGCAGCAAGTTTTGAGTAGCAGATGCACATTCTGCTTCAAGTGGTACAAAAGTCTGCTCATTGCCGGAAACTATAACCCGTGTTGGTGCATTGTTCAAACAATTGAAACTCTCATTATTCCCAAGTTCCTTTAAATGCTCAATATCCATTTGCTTGGCGACTTCTTTAGCTGCAAGGTTTAGTTTGACTAGCAATTCCTTAACAAGTTTATTTTCTTTTTTTAGGAAAACCGTTGGTCCCGTCCCTTGTCTTTACAAGTTGGAGCCGAATTATACGGAGCATTTGAGAAAAGCGACGAACAACCCTTTCACTAACAATCCAACCGCCCTTTACGCGAGGCAGGATTGTTGGCTATTTATGCTTTTTACGATCAAAGGCCTATTCTTCCTTCAGTATGGCAAAATACCTTTTTTTGACCTTTTCCCAATCCTCACCGCTGTCCTTATGGACTTCAAATAACGATTTGAGTTCTATATCATCCATAGCCTGTTCCAATATCACCTGTATTTCAATCGCTACCAACAGGAACTTTGCTTTGTCCAAATCATTAAGTGAATCCTTGACTGCGGCTAATTTTAGCAGCATATTTGCAGCCACCCTGCAATCTTCTTTTGAGTATACCAAATCGTACAGCACAGCAAATTTTTGCGCAAATTCTTCATTCTGTAAGGTTCGAAAGAAATTGACGGTATCCGCTTTAGTTCGAGAACCTACAAAAATGGTGTTTCCACCTGTATCGGTCAATGTAAACCGGCGGTCATTACTCAAATCACGCACCTTGGTAATTCGTGGTATTCCAGAGCGCGGAACCTTGCCTGTGTGCTTTTTTAAGTTACCGGAAAAAATATCATAAACAGCATCTACATCGTCGACTTGTACAAAGCACATTGTCGGGTTTTCGGGAGGAACCACTTTTCTGCTTCCGTAAAAATGCAATTCTATTATTCCATATTGTACTGCCGCATACGGATTTGGTGAAGTATACAAGTCTATAAGCTCAAATCCCAATTGCTGATAAAACTCTACCTGTGCTTTTATATTGGGGCATGGCATAATCGGAATAACCTTGTCCATAATATACACCTCTAATTCTGAAGTTTTCCTTTGCGCAAATGGTGAAAACAGTATAGCAAAAAAAAATTCTTTGATGCAAGTCCTAAATTTTAATTATTTTTATTGGCATAAACACCACCCACTCTTTAGTGTCTTTTACCAAAATACGCTAAACATTAAGCAGCTGTTATTGAAAACTCCAAGCTGCATTGCGCTCAAAATGGCTAAGGTTCTATTGCACAATATAAAGTATATGTGTCACAAATCAAATTCTCCCAAGCTAAACCCAAATAAATGTGCGGTGACAGTTGCTGACATACCTAGCTCTAACACATCTTTTACTGCCTTGAGTTTAGTTTCTAACGAGTAATTTGCCATGAAAAATGCACCTCCAAATATTGAATATGTCAACATTTGTGGTGCACCTCACAGACGCCGTTTTTTATTTCTTTTTTTACAAATTTTCTTTGCAATTAACGACTGAAGAAGAGAAGGTTTACCTTAGCATAACCTATCTAAGGGGAAATACAATTTGTGTCTCCAGTTTATCAGGCGGTGTTTTCTGTGGGGCATTGAGGTAAAATTCATACGATACCCCGGTGCCGCTATAGTTATTTTTCAGCATCCATTGATGCAACACTGCGCGGGCACCTCCCAATTGCTCGTATGGTCCGAAATGAATACAAGATGCATATTTACCTCCTGGGATTTCACTTGCCTGAATATTGTCTTTGCCTTTAAGCCTTTGCCTAAACGTAAACCCGATTTCCATATCCATCTTGTGCCCATCCATACCATGATAGGCCACAAAAGGAGCACCCGCAGGGCTGACCCCTAATTCACCTGCATATCGGGTAATAGCAAATAAAGCCTGCCCGATTATTTGCGGGATATTTTCCGCTGTCACCTGGAAACGAATTGTGAGCGAGGGCTGAGCTGGCTGATCAATAAGCTGACATTGATATGTATCTGAAAATAAATCTGGCATTGGAGTTCTTTCTTTCGGAATATATTTCCATCCATTCTGGTAAGCCTGTCCCACGCTTTCACCTACAGTTCTATACAAATTATCTATTCCTAAAATTAATGGATTAGCTTTTACAATATCAACTTCTTTGTTACTCCTAATAATTTCTTCGTTCGCATAGACTTGGTGAACTTCACCAAAATATAAAATATCCATTGCAAATTCAACTTTTTTATCAATATACTTACACTCGCATGTGATTGGAAATTCTTCAATCATGGGGACAGTTTCTAATTCCCCATAGAAAGTTGTAAAGATATTTGATTTATCTGTTGTTTTTCCACTGACCAAACCACAATAGTCAGTTTCCGTAACATAATCAGCAGAAGGAATATTAATACTGAAAGTACCGTTCTCAATGATGCCTTTTGGCGTATGATGGTTTTTATTCAGACTAATGCAAACGATAGACGGTTTAATATTTACTCCATTTACAAATCCTACTGTCATATAATTTGGCTTCCCATTTACATTTGCACCAACAAGTACCATCGGTGCTATAGGTAAAGGATTAAATGAACCTGCTTTTAATTTTCCCATTATTTCCCTCCTTTTAAGCTATGCGGCTTCAAATGCCTATTTTCCTTTCATCTTTTCCATTCTTGCTTTTATGGTTCCAAAATGTCTTTTTTGGTAGTACCATTATACCTAATACCTGGAATTTGAAATCAACCCTGTCCATATGCCCTCGGCTGCATCCGATTTATAAGTAACAAATCAGTTTTAGAGTTTCAAGGGAATACAAATATCAAAAATCCACTTACCTTCCGGATGTTCTGCAGCATTGTTGTGGTATAATTCATAGCATGGTTTGTCATTACATTCATATCCAGTGTCACAAAGCCATACATAGGCATCTTCCCATGCCTGTTGGATGTAGTCAGGCTTAATCTCAAAATGACACACCGCATAGGGTCCACCACTAATGCTTTGGATATATACCTGTCCTTCAGAAACTGTACCGTCAGGAACAATTATACATGCATCGAAACGGCACTTTTCCGCAGGGGTAACATCCGGGTTATCCCAATAGATAGCAAGTATCTTCTCCGGCCACACGTAATTCCGAGGACCTGCCCACTTCATCAACTCTCGGAATGCTGGTTGGCAAGTTTCTTTGACATAAGGGCCAATCTTTCGTATAAAGGCAACATTATATTCTGGCATTTCTCTGACTTCCGCATTTATTATGTTTTTCCTTTCCTTCTTTAAATAATTCATGAATACAGTATTAGAATTATACATTGCCTGGAGGGAAAATGCGTTTTCTTTCTTGCTATTTATGTTTCCAATCTTGCTTTTGCGATATTCTGAAGGTGTTGTTCCGAAATGCTGACGGAACGCCTTGGCAAAATTTTGTGAGCTTGAGAAACCACAGTCCATTGCTATGGTGGTGATATCATCAAGTTGTTTAGATATAAGACGGTTTGCAGCCAACTCGAGACGTAGCCTCCTCGTAAAACCAGCAACAGTTTCACCAACAACAGCCTTGAAAATCCTGTGGAAATGAAACATGGAAAAAGCAGCTGATTCAGCAATCTCTTCCAAAGATAGATCTCGTTCTATATTCCGGCTGATAAAATTCATGGCGCGGAAAACACGTTTTTTATAATCAATAGTCGTATACTGCATGAAATCTCCTTATGCTGTATTTGTCATTTGAATTTCTTTTTTATTTAATGGCTGAAATAGCGAGTAAGCCGAAGATATGTCTATTCATTACTTTACTTGGAACTACAAAATTTCAAAACATAATTTCTCACTAACTTTGTATCAATGATATATACCAAAAATGCGCCAACAGTGTATACAACCAAATCATATGGGTCAAAAACTGATCCAATCGTTAATTGGGCAAATGTATTATGTTGAAGGCCTAAAAAAGTTGCAAGGTTTATATACTGTGAGAATTCTGCTAAAAAAGCCAATACAAGAGTTATAATTGTAAGTGTCAAAGGTTTAAAATTATAAAAAACACTAATGAGAAAATATATCAACAAAATAACTATCATGTCTCCAATGTAGCCTCTAATAAACAAGTTGTCATTGAACAACTTCACAATCACCACACAAGCTGCAAAACATAAAACAAATAAACCAAAATAAATTAAACGAATTTTCAAAGTTTCCCCTCATTATACACTGTATTTTTTTATAATTTTAAGTCTACAATTTCATTAGCCTACGTTTTGCAACAGAATGGCAGTATTTGTTTGTATTTTCTTATATCATTCCTAAGATGCGATATGTAAAAATTTACTCAACATTGTAGGTTTATTGAAACCAGACTCTTTTTAATAAAGCTTAGTTGCAACTATTATATTAATACATTATTTTTATGTTTTCAATTCAAGGAAATTTTTATTGCCCAAGCAAACTATGCCTTAGAAGTTGGCAATACCTTTGATTAAATGTGGCCTTTGCCAGATCTAGATCCGGTAATTTCCATCTCTTTTAATTGTGATTTCAAATAGGTTTTACAATCATAAAAATATGAAATCGGGCGGGCCGGACGGAGAACTGGCTGCATCTTTAAGGTATTTAAGCCAAAGGTTCAGCATGCCCTGCGAGGAAGCGAAAGCCATCCTTAATGATATTGGGACCGAAGAACTCGCACACCTGGAAATGGTAGGTACAATGGTTCACCAACTCACAAGAAATGTGCCGGCCAAGATTCTGGAGAGAGAAGGTTTAGGTGCTTACTATGCCGACCATGATCATGCCGTATATCCAGTCAGTGCTGCTGGTGTGCCATTTACTGCTGCATACATTCAATCCAAAGGTGATCCTATTGCCGACTTAATAGAGGACCTTGCTGCAGAGCAAAAAGCAAGGGCTACTTATGAAAACCTAATCAATATGGCTGATGATCCGGATGTTATTGAGCCGTTAAAATTCCTTAGAGAAAGAGAAGTAGTTCATTTTCAGAGGTTTGGGGAGGCACTAGATATCGTTCAAAGAAAGCTTGCTGAAAAGAAATTCTTTATTGCGAAGCCAAACGCTATGAAATAAAATTTAAAATTGCAATCGTATTACAAATTACAGTATGTATTCTTTTCCAAAAATTGATCCTTTCAATAAGGGAGTGTCGCAAAACTACTTTAAGTAGGGAGCGCTACTCCCTTTATTGAGCAGGCCTTAATTTTAGAAGCTGAGTACACCTTTTAATAGACATTTAAACAAATGAATACATACATTGAGCATTCAAAATGAATATTATATAATGTTGTGAAGTATAAGAACAATATTGAGCTTGGGGGGTAATCCAATGAAAAAGTTTGCTTTTGTATCAGATTTTGACGGAACACTTTCATCAAGAGATATTTATCATATCATTATTGATAAATATCTGGGGAAGCAAGGGAAAGAATTCTATATAGAGTGGAAAAAGCTCAGCCGATATTATTCATAACAGGGCCTTTACTAACATTATAAAAATATTCCCACCTGATTTCAATCACTTCAAAACTATATATCAATTTTTCTCAACGACTACAATACAAGTGCTGTCAGGCAGCTTTGCCGGATTTCTGTTTTCATCAAAAAACTCTATTTTCTGAGATAATGCTATCGTATAGCCTTCCTGCAGGAAATGCTTAAACTCTATGATTTTTGCCTCTTTTCCCAGCACTGAAGCAATTAATTCCTTAAACCCGCTTGGTGTAAAGTATCCAAACTGCTCATTCACCTCGTGAACGTATGACTTTTCACCCCAGGTATAGGTATATAGAAACTCCATTGCATCGTTTACCGGCATTATTACCTCATTCTGCCCCACAACCGTGTACTCAATCTCTCTTCCTTTGAAGTCCTTAACATATCGTTTTAAAAATTCCATGCCTTCTTCTGATAAAAACCTTATAATTCTTTTTTGACTTACAGGCTCCGTCATGATACCGTCACGGATAATGATTCTTCCACCTGACGGCAGCACTTCGAAGGCACTTCTGAATGCAGATGCAAGGGTTTCATGATTGAACTTTTTGCCGTTGAATTCAATATACGAGAAAAGTTCATGTAAAATGGAGCAGAATATGATTGTATCAACGCTTCCCTTTGCAATATACTGACCCAGATTGAGAGCATCTCCGTATAATACATCCCACTTCCTGCTTTCAAGCTGTTTCTTTCTTTTCAAGTTGTCCAGTACATTCTGTGCTATATCCACGCCCGAAACCTTTTTCTCCGGGTATCTTTCCTCAATCATATTCATTAAGGCCCCGCCTCCGGGGCCAATATCAATAATACTGTCTCCTATAATGTAATCGAGTATGACTTTTTTATAGTCTATTGACTGGTTCATTGTTTGGAGGTATGTTTCCTCTTCATAAAAGCGGTCATATTTGTCCTTTCTAAGTCCAAACAGGTCAAAAAGCAAAATAATGGCACTTTCATACAGAAAATCGGATTTTTCAGCTTCGGTACAAAATTCAATGAGCTTACTGCCGGCTGCTGAAAACCTGAATGTAAAAAATACTGTATCATCCAAATTTTCATGAAACGAAACTTCATGAACAACATGCAAGTTATCCTTATATTTGCCTTTCAAGATGTCTTCTATGGTGATATCCGAAAGATACTTTTCAATAATCCGCTTTTTGTAAATATTGACTCGCTTCTTCCCTTCGTGCTGGTAATAAATATCCTTCATAAGCCATTCAAAGCTGATATGTTTGACCCTGCTTGAACTCACTTGCTGGGCAATCATCAGAAATACCTTTATGAATTCTTCAAATGAAAAGTCAAACAGTGCAGCTTCCACGTACCATAGATCAGCCGTTTCAAGCAGCGTATTTATTTTATCTATGATCCTTGGGTCACTGAAGATTTTTTTATATTCCACATCAAAATTTTCGCCGTTTCTAATGGATACAGCCCTTAAATGCCTGATTCTTTCCTTCAATTCATACCCTTTATCAAACTGGCCATTGATAACAAGTTCGATTACCTCATCGACCTGTTTACATATTTCTCTCCATATATTTTCATCAACTGCAGATACAATACAGCAATTCAGTGCCTTCAATATTTCTTTCAACTCTTGGTCTGATATTTTGTTCTCTTTAACAAGTTGATAAAGCGGTTTATTTTCTGAAAGTGGTACCTCTCCCCTTATATACTGACCTATCAAACCGTGGGTTAAAATAAGGTCGTGTACTATCCTCTTAATCTCAAGGTCTGATTCGCCAGATTCGTCCAAATAGATTTCTGCAGAGCCGATATTATGGGCAAAGAGGTTATACCCTTTTTTTATCCATTGTATTCTTTGATGTGCAAGCCCGGACTTGGCAACCTCCGACCATTTAAGAGTTTCTTCAACTATTTTAGTTTGGTATTCACCGAGCTGAATTTCTGAAAGCACGCTAAGGCTTTCCTCTACATAGCGGAGTACATAGTTGTTTTTTATTTCATCAAGTGAGTTAAGCCGCTCAAAGTTGATATTCCGCTCGGATGTCAAAGCCAGAAATTTAAGCCATTTTTCACTTTTCAGAACCTCAATAGAACCACTCTTTAATTTTTCAATCGCCGCTATAGAATTCGACTTAAGGCTGCAGAATTTTGAACCTTGATAGTCCTCACCGTAGTATGTTTCGATCACTTTAATACTTCCGATAATGTGACGATTAAAATCGTCAAGTTCTTCAGCCGGAACCCATAATTCCTTATGCATATTGCTGCCTACAGTCTTCACTTCAAATTTGGAAATATAGTGATCGTCCATCTCAAACTCAGTTACGAAGCCGGCAAATCCCGGAGCACTTTTTGTGTTCCATTCTTGTGCGATTTGCCAGGCATATTCGATATTAAGTACAGGATAAAAAATCGGCTGTTCAGGAAGCCTTGGCGGAAATTTAGTCATACCGGACAGTTTTATCAGTTCAAGTTCTCTTATTCCTAAAGGTCTAAAAAGCTTCATTTGTATGCACCTCTTATATTAAATCCTAAAATTGTATGTATCGTTGAGTAAGCTAACAGTTCTCTTAAATACATTCAAATACACTTTTGCCTATCAACTATATATTTCGGAATCTTTGGGTAATAGCATGAGCTATGCTTCCTTTCCTGTTACTTTAAACAAAGCCCCAGTTTGGGGCTTTGTTTAAAAAGAAGTTACATCTATACCTTACATCAGACACGATTATTGAGAATCCTTTACAGGAGGTAGTTCCTCAACATAGGATATATACCCTTTCTGGAACTTTTCCAAAAATTTTTGCTGCCATTCCTGAGGCATATCTGAAAGCTTTGAGGATTCAGCGCTATCATATAAAACATCTTTAAGGAAGATGGAACAACACCAATTTTATAGAGTATGTCAAACCTTGATTCATCTAACTTACCTGGATAAAAGAATGCATCTTCCATAAGATGAACCTCAAACCGTCATGCATCCATCCAACGTGAAACCATAGAAACCTGGAATGATTCGTCAATTCACAGGAACGTGTATATAAGATTCAACAGTTTCCTCATAGTCAACCGCAAAGGGCTTGTTATAGTATTCAAAGTCAAAGCTGTTGCCAACCTCGTAAATCGAATTGGGTATCCAGTCGGAAAAATGTATTTATATGCTTCAGAATAATCTTTTAACTTTCCTCGGTGTTAAAATACAGCATATTTTCCTGCCGGCAGGGTATAAGTATCAAACCATTCAGGGGTCGTTTGAGCATTTTTCTCGTCGATACCTATAATTAATGAAAATTCAAGCTGCATAGAGATTTCTTTAATTTTTATGTTAGAGTCATAGATGAAAATAGAGTAGATCCCCTTCACAATAGGTAAAGCCAGTTTGTTGCAAATCTCGTAGAAGGCTTTCCATGCGTCTATTGTCCGGTTTTCTAAAAATGAAGATGCCATAGTAATTCCTACCAGCTTAATTTCATCTTGTAGAATGATTTGGGGAGTATGAGATATTCCTCCCTGTGCGTGATAGAAAATATTCTTTTCACTTAACGGATACTGATAGCAATAAACCTTATGTTTTTTCCCAATCCGGTACCTTGCAGGAGTAACCTCAAAGAGGTTCCTAAATGCTCGTGTAAAAGCTTCTTGGGAATTGTAGCAATATTCCATAGCGATATCTAAAATAGACTTATCCGAATTAATAAGTGTTTTAGCTGCCTCCGTTAACCTTCTCTTTTTGATATAATAAGCTATACTCCGGCCGGTATGCGCAAGAAAAATACGGTGAAGTCTGAAGGGTGTGATAAAAATGTGAGACGCAATATCCTCAATCGTTATCCGCTTTGTAAGACTTTTTTCTATATACTCAACAGCTTTAGTTATATCTCCTTGGTGATTCACTGCCTACCTCCTCAGGCTATACCCCTTTTATTCAATTGCAAAGACCTATTTATAAAACAGCCTTTAATTTCCTGCTCCTTCACCATTAACATAACTGCCATGATCCATATTATTTGCTGCAAAATCAATCAATATATGAACGATGATTCCTGGTAAAATTGATCCTATACAAATGTAGAGAATGCTGAAAAACAGTCCCATTGCTGAAGTTCTTAACACACCGCTAACTCCTTGGTATGTGTGACCTAACCCAAAAATAAATGATGAAATAACTATGATTAGGATGAGGGGTAAACCAGGAAAAAAGCTTCCCAATAAATAAATGAGAAATCCCCTGTAGAGTATCTCTTCGGTAATACCGGCAGATAATGATACCAAAGTCCATGCATGCTTTTCCTTCCTGGTTGTCGGAAACATACATTTAAAGCTGTCCGGCAAATCCATTTTACTTAATTTCTCATAATATTTTTCTCTATATTTGGAGCTAAACTTTATGGCTATAACCTGATAAAGGATGGTTGCCACAAGCAAACCGGCCATAAGTATAATTGAATATACAAATCCTTTATGAAATTGTGAATAGTTGATATCCGGAAGCCTAATTCCCAGATTGTCAAAAGACAGCATACCGAAGGCTACCAGCAGCAAAATAACAATTACAGGTGCCCATAATTCAAGTATCGTCGTGTAATAATACTTTAGTTTGGTGGTCAATCCAGTACTCAGCCCTTTTACAAAATACCGAAATTCAAAGTAGCCATAAATTGGCCAATAGGTTAAAAAATAAACCAGAAAGACAGCAAATACTACATTCAACCAATTCATTGTATAATCCTCCAATCATTTAATCAATTTGGTACGGTTACATAATCTTCGTCGTTATAAAGCTTACAACCGGAATCGTAATTAAACTGGCTATCCTCGTAACAAAGATGCTTTCAGTAGCAAGAAGTTCATCATTCGACCGGTTGTTTGCAGCGATCATGGAATCGTTGTCATCGGCGGAAGTCCCACTATGATTGTTAGGATCATTCTCGGCTCCACAGCCACCATTTGTCCGCTATTGTCACTTCATTCCCTCGTATTCATGAATTAACATAGGATATGATTTCATCAATATTTTTCTTTCTTGTGAAATCTGCCGGTGTGTCGTAGGCAGCAAGCATTCCTCTTTCATCCGGTGATAATTTTGCTTTTGTTTTCTTTCTCCACAGAATCTTCCATTTCAGCAGCGTCATAAGCACCTTGTCAAAAGGTTTAAGACTATTAAACTCAAAACCTCCGCGCAAATATAAAAATCTTATTTGTTCCTGCTGCTTTGGTGTAAAGTTTCTATTTCTAACTTCATTGATTGCATCTTCCCTAGGGGGCGTGGCCCCTGTTGCAAAAACAACAACTTTTTTACCTTTTAATTTATCAAGATTCTGTGTAATTAACTTGACTCCGTTGATACCCACCTCATACAAACCGCCACCGTAAATTATCGTATCATAGGTTGTCAAAATGTCGACTGTAACCTTTGAAGCCTCCAAAATATCAGCGGATAACTCCGCTGCAATCCATTCGGCGTATTTTTTGGCAAAACCTGATTTTGACTTGTATACTACTATCGTTCTCATATTTTACACTCCTAAAAACCAATTCTCTCATTACCAATTTTTAAACTCATCCTCAAGATCCCATATGGACCATGCGGCTTCCAGCAAATTACCTTCATTGTCTTTAAAATAAAAGTATTTTGCTTCACCCTCACCTAAAACATGAATATCCTGAACTTCAACCTGGTTTTCCTTTAGCTTTTTATGTGTGTACTCAATATCCAAACAACTCATAGCCATAACAGGAAATTCAATTCCATTTCGGATAAGCTTAAGGGGTTTGTAGTCCTGTGTTTCTATCAGTACCAGTGCAATTGCATTCTTGTGCGGATAATGTAATACTCCAATATTTGATCCCCTATCTTCAAATTGATTAATAAGCTTTAGTCCCAGATTCTCTGTGTACCACTGGATGGAATCCTCTATTTTTGTAGTCGGCAAGTATGAATAACCAATTCTGGTAAATAAAATTTGGTCCTTCATTCAACATCCCTCCATTTTCATTCCTTTATAATAGTGCCACTATCCGGCTGTTGGGCTTCTTCATACCCCATTATCATTTCTAAATTTTCTAATAAATATTTTTTTCCAGCTTCATTAAATACAATCATCTCATAAGATCTATCTTCAAATGTTTTCGTTTCAACTTCAATACCATATTGATATGAATTTTCATTCACATACGTCCTTGTTTTCCCCTTCTCTGTAATTACTTCATCCAAAATTCCGAGCTTCTTCAATTGTCTGTTTAGATTTACTGCGGTAAGTTTTTTGCTTATCGTCAAATCTACAAAGGTGTTCACGCTTTTAACAAACTGTGTTATTCCTATTTTACCTTCCGGTAAGGATATTTTCATTTTTTGTTCTTCTGTTATAACAAATGCCCTCGTATCATACTTTCTATCTCGAATCGCTCTACCTAATACTTCTGCAACATAAATCATGCACCTTTGAATCCTTTGATCCTTAAGAAAATCAGCATTTTCGATTGGATTCCCGTTCACCGGATTTATTCCTTCCACTATTTTAAGAAGAACATTTTTAGCCTTTGCCATTTTTACATAATCTTCATTCATAACATTAATCCCCTGTCAATATAACTTTAAGTCAGAAATACAACTTCATGAACATGGACTAATAGAGCTTTGTAAATTTAGTACTATAAATGGTTAAGAAAACCGTTAAACATATTTTTTAACGTCATCAGCAAATATACCGTGATGCGCTCCGGGCTTTTATTAAGCAGATGGTACTTCATCATCTTGTTCAACACAAACACTGAACTTGGTCAAAAAGAAACCTCCCCCATTACAATTATATCAAATCCACTTGGAAAAGAGGAGAACATAAGCAAAAAATTTATGAAATACGCATACCTATATAATGGGGCTAGAACCCTTGTGAAGCAAGCATCCAAGGCTTTTGGAGTGACATGGAGCAGAATGGTATAAATTTTTCTAAGTTGTATCAGCATCAGAAGTAGCATGAAATACCGGGTGCCTATTGGTTTTCGCTTCAAAACTGCTTCATTCTGCGCCTATCGCCAAGACAGTTAGGACATATCTCCCTGCACTTGAAGCATTTGATTTTAAAATCGCCTCCATTTTCTCCTCCAAAAGCATAGTTCCAACAATTTATTTGATTCATTTCAGAATGTCCTAATGCTTTGGCAGGGCAAATATCAATACAAAGGCTGCATCCTTCAGGACAGGGGCTTACCTCAATCACTTTATCTGCTTCCAACTCAGCGTCCGTTAATATTACGCTGAGCCAAACCATATTCCCATACTCTGGTGTAACAAGCAAGGTATTCTTTCCAATTCTTCCAAGGCCCGCCTTAACTGCACAATGCTTTGCTGAAACACTGTTTCGAAACCGTCCAGTAAGTGTATCGAATTCAGTCGGGCCATTGGTCCCAGTCGGAATGGCAACCATGCCATGATTCTCTAATTCATAACAAACTTTTACAGCCATCTTATCCATTGCATCGGACAAAATATTTCTAACGATTGTATATGGTATCGTGGACATACATTGTAGTGTTCCGCTTAGAAATTTCTTTGCAAATACCACAACAGATTTGCATGTTGGCAGAACATCCTTAGGGTGAAAGCCTCTTGGTGCATCATCAAAACGATCATTCTGCTAATCCTTTTATATTTTACTAACAAATATCATTTTTAATTTTTCAACTAAAATGGGTACGATACTTTTTCTCATCCTAATGAATACGCCTTTGTTTTTAAGCCTCTTAGAGGGTAAACGAACAGGCTATCCAAGACTCAAAATGGAATCCTCCATTCCATTTGTCTTTTTATAAGTAAGTATAAGGAAAAAATTATAAAACTATATCCCCATTCAACTATACTGTACTTTAGTATATAATAAACATAGAAGTCCAATAGAAAGGGATGACTGATGAGAAAATTGACAATGAAAAAAACTCTAATTGCAGGCATTACAGGTATTATTTTGCTTGCCCTAACAGCGCTCATAACCTTGAATATAATCAACTCAAGAACATTTCAATTTTTTGGCGGCATTGTTACAAGGGTTCATACGGAGGAAAAAGTAATCGCATTAACGTTTGATGACGGTCCAACAAAAAAAGTAGATGAAATTTTACCGATTCTTAACGCAGAAAATGTAAAAGCAACTTTTTTTCTAATTGGAAACGAGATAAAGCAATTTCCCGGAGAAGCAAGGAAAATTGCGCTGGCAGGTCATGAAATTGGCAACCATACCTACTCCCATAACCGTATGGTTTTTAAATCATTACCGTATATTAAGAAGGAGATTGAGAATACAGACAAGATAATTAGAGAAATCGGGTACAATGACACTATTCATTTTAGACCTCCGAACGGCAAAAAACTTATTTTACTTCCATATTATCTTAAGCAAAATAACCGGAAAACGATTTTATGGGATTTGGAGCCAAACACATATCCGCAAATCAATAAAAGCGCTGACACAATAGCAACGTATGTGATTGACCATGCCAAACCCGGTTCTATCATACTTCTACATCCAATGTATGATGAAAAAGGCAATACGATACATTCTATTAAAAAAATTATAAAAGGACTTAAAAGTAAAGGGTATACTTTTAAAACGGTTAGTGAACTTTTAAAACTCCAATAGATTCAAACTTATATTTTTATTAATATATTACTGTACCCAACCATGATCGGTATTTGAAAAGCCCCCAAACTGGGGGGCTCCATTTAACAAATCTATTCCATATACACTCATCAAAACCTTATATGAGGTATGCAAAAAACATATAAACAGACGCAATCACAATGGTCAAAAGCATTAAAGGAAACGCTGCTTTAAAGAATTTACCGAAAGTGATCTTATATCCATGCTCCTCTGCAATGCCTACAGCAATAACATTTGCACTGGCGCCGATAATGGTGCCGTTTCCACCCAGGCAAGCCCCCAGAGAAAGTGCCCACCAGAGAGGCTGAATATTCATGTCCGATATGGTGCCCAAATGCATAATAAGCGGAATCATAGTAGTTACAAAAGGAATATTATCAATAAAAGCAGATGCAATGGCGGAAACCCAAAGAATTGCCAGAGTTGTCAAAACAATATCCTGGTTGGTCAGATCCAAGACCCCTTCTGCCAGCTGCTTAATTACCCCGGTCTCCTTCAAACCGCCTACCAGCATAAATAGTCCCGCAAAGAAAAATATAGTTTTCCATTCTACTTCATGCAATATTGTTTCCGGCTTTAAACCTGAAATTAAAAGGAGAAAAATTGCCCCTGACATCGCAACAGTAGCTGATTCATAATGAAGCACACTATGAAATAAAAACAATATAATGACAACCCCCAAAACTGCGATACTCTTTATCATGAGCGTCTTATCCTTGAGAAATTCCTTCTCATCAAAGGCCATTACTTTTTTCTTAACTTCCTCACCCGTTATCAGCTTCTTTCTATATACAAATGCAAAGATCAGAGTGGTTAAAAACAGCATTGGAATCGCAATCACCGCATCGTTGATTAAAAAATCTGTAAAGCTAAAGCCTACCGCACTTCCGATAAGGATATTGGGCGGATCTCCGATCAAGGTAGCTGTCCCCCCTACATTGGACGCAAAAACCTCAGCGATGATAAAAGGGACGGGATTAATTTTTAAATCCTCCGCAATGCTTAAGGTCACCGGGAGTATCAATAAAATGGTTGTAACATTATCCAGCAAAGCAGATAAAAGCCCGGTTGCAAGAGACAAAAGAATGATTATTTTAAAAGGGTCTGCTTTGGCAAGCTTCACCAATTTAACAGCCAGGTACTCAAATATTCCGCTGCGCTTGGTTATCATCACAATGATCATCATACCGATCAGTAATCCAATGGTATTAAAATCAATTTCTCTAAAGGCATCTTCCTGCTGAAGAATTTTAAAGAGAATCATTAGTGCAGCACCGGAAAGAGCAACCACAGCCCGGTCAAATTTTTCCCATATGATAAAAACATAGGTTAAAATAAAAATAGTAATTGAAATCCACATTTTAACTCCCTCCAGTTAATAATATATTTATACTCCATGCTTCCTGATTTTAGTAACCAGTTTTGCATTTTTAGCTTTCCCTTCAGACAAAAATAATAAACGCAAAAAGGGCGGGTACTCACATTTAAGTGAGCTTCCCACCCCAGAAGCCTGTTTCTCTTGAAAGCAGCAGTTTGCTGCCCAACCGGTAACACAAGTAAAATTCAATTCTTAAACATTATACCAGTAAAAACTTAAGTTCGTCAATGCAAATTCATTCCCCGCCACTTCCAGGAATTGTTGAGCAATCTACTGCAGCATGATATAATGATTATGTAAATCAGGCCGCAATCAATATTTGGGCTTTCAGAAAGTGGATCTACCATATGGATAAAAACACAGGAAAACAATGTGAAGAGGTTCATTTGAAACAAAAAGTTTATTATTCCTTAAGTCATGCACAAAAACGCATATGGTATACTGAACGCATGTATCCCAGCACCGGTTTTGCAAACTTAGCTGGCAGTGTGCTTTTTGAATATCCAAAGGTTGATTTCAAGCTTTTAAGCCAAGCCATCAATATGGTTATCTCAAAATATGATGCTCTGAGGATACACTTGGTAGAAGCCGGAGATTGTGACGTCAAACAATATATTTCAGCATACACGGAAAGAACCTTTGATATATTGAAGGGTAGTGACGTAAACACTTTGGCAGTCTATCAAAGTACAGTACCTTTTACCTTAATTAATGGAGACTTATTTTATTTTGCCCTTATCCACCCTACCGATCACCAATGGGGCTATTATTTTAAGTATCATCATATCCTGTGTGATGCCATGTCGGTTACACTTATCAATAAAGAAATTCATACTTTTTATAAAAAACTTGCAAATCACGAAGATGTTTTACTTAAAAGGGATACCCCCTCCTTTTTGGAATATTTGCAAAGGGATCAAGCTTACCTTTCCTCTTTGCAATATTATCAAGATGAAGCCTTTTGGCTCAATGAATTCAAAGATTTACCTCCCCCTCTAAAGCTTAAGTCAAATAGTAGTTTAAAAACAATAACTGCCTCAAGGAAAGTTCATAATCTGGGAAGGACTTTGACTGCAGCGATCTATGACTTTTGCAAAAGAAACGAAACCACCCTTTTCCGTTTTTTTATGTCTGTGTTTTATGTTTATTTTATGCGCATAACATCCACTGTAGATATGATCATTGCCACTGGCCATCACAACCGCTTGGACAAAAGAGAAAAAGAGATGGTAGGAATGACCGTGAGTACCCTACCCATCCGTATAACTGCCAATGAAAATATGGATTTTATTTCACTTTTAAAATATGTTACCCGAAAAACAGCCGAATCCTTGGCCCACCAAGCCTATCCCTTTGATTTGCTTGCCCTTCATCTACGGGAAAGGGGTTTTGACCCCCATAACTTGTTGAGTATTGCACTAAACCATATCCCAAGCTTGACAGAGGACTATATGGTCGAAAGATATTCTCCAGGCTTCGACCCTGCCCTCATCAATATAAAAATGAATCCCAATCAGCTTCCTAAAGATGCTCCTCTGGAAATAGCCATTGACTTTAGGGAGGGTTTATTTGAAAAAGAGGAAATTAAAAGACTGTTCCAGCATTTGGAGACTCTGATTTGCGATATTATTCAAAATCCGGAAAAGAAGCTCTATCGGCTGAACATATTGCCCAATGATGAAAAAAAGCGCATATTGACTGAGTTTAACAATACGGCTATAGCCACTCCAAAGGAAAGTTTTATTCACCTTGCTTTTACAGAACAGGCAATGAAAACACCCCATAACATTGCCCTGGTCTATAAGAATAAAAGCTGCACTTACAGGGAATTGGATATTAAAACCAACCAATTGGCAAGACTGCTTCGGGAAAAGGGAGTTAAACCCGGAACCATCGCAGCCGTCATGGTTGAACGGTCGGAAGATGTGGTTTTGGGTGCCCTGTCGGTCTTTAAAGCCGGGGGAACCTATTTACCTCTGGATCCAGGTTTTCCCGAGGAAAGAATCCGCTTTATCCTGGATGAAACCCAAGCTGAAATCCTTTTAACCCAGCAGGCCCTAAAGGAAAAGACAGCATTTTATCAAGGTGAGAGGCTTTATTTAGAAGATCCCGGGTTATATTCAGGAGATGATACCGGGCTCAAAAATATGAATACCTCCTCCGATCCTGCTTATATTATTTATACATCCGGTTCTTCCGGAAAACCCAAAGGGGTATTGGTTGAACATAGAAACCTCTCCAATTTTTGCGGCTGGTACATAAATCATTACCAATTAACCGGAAAAGATGCTCAAGCAGCTTACTGCAGCTTTATATTCGACGTTTCCATTGCAGACCTTCTTCCTCCCCTCATGAAAGGAGCTGCGCTTCATATTCTCCCTGAAGAAATCAGACTATCCCCTGAAGAGATCAATTCCTATTATGAGAAACATCATATCACCCTTGCCTTTTTACCCACCAAGGTGGGTGAAGTATTTATGGAAACAACCGACAACCGCTCCTTGAGAATTCTAACGGTGGCCGGAGAAAAGCTAAACTGCTGCAACCTGGGCCGGTACTCCTTGATAAATGCCTATGGCCCCACAGAAGCTACTGTCTTTGCCACTACTTTTCCCGTAGTAAAGGAATACACAAATATTCCCATCGGAAAACCCATTTTTAATACAAAGGCCTATGTAGTGGACAAATACGGAAACCTTCTACCACTTGGCATTCCGGGGGAATTATGGCTTTCCGGGCTGCAAATTGCCCGGGGGTATTTAAAAAGGGAGGAGCTTACACGTGAGAAATTTATTGAAAACCCCTTTGCCACCAGGGAGGATGATAAAAGGGTATATAAAACCGGGGATTTAGTCCGCTGGCTGCCTGACGGCAATTTGGAATTTTTAGGACGTCTCGACACACAGGTTAAAATCCGTGGATTTCGGATAGAGCCCGCTGAGATCGAGCAGTACATAATAAAGTATCCAGAGATCAGTGAAGCCGTAGTTTTGGACTGTACCGACCCGTTGGGAAATATGTTTCTATGCGCTTACCTGGAAACTTCTACGGAGTTTTCCAAGGAAAGTTTAAAAAAGTATTTACGGCTCCATCTTCCTGATTATATGGTCCCCCTCCACTTTGTGAGGGTGCCTGCCATCCCCTTAACCAGGAATGGAAAAACCGATCCAAATGCCCTTCGGGAATTGACAAAAGGTTTTAAGGTAGAAAAAAAGGACGGGCAACCCCTTCCCAAAACTCCAACAGAACAAAAACTGTCCCAAATATGGAAAGAATTATTAGGTGTATCCCAAGTCAGTATCACTCAGAGCTTTTTTGAGTTGGGAGGCAATTCCCTCCTATCCATGAAGCTCTTTATCAGGATTAAGGAGACCTTTGGATTAAACCTCCCGGTTTCAATTATTTTCAAGGAAAACACCATAGAAAAGCTTTCGGAGATCATTGACGACAATAAGGGATCACATATACCCCGGCTAATCCCCATCAGGGAAGGGAATCATAAGCACCCTCTATTTTGTATCCATGATTATTCGGGTGAAGTTCTTTCCTACAGCAATTTAGCTTCCTCGATGAAGGGCGATCAGCCCATGTATGGAATTCGGTACACCTATACTGAAGAAAACTGCGGAGTTTCGGTAGAGGCCCTTGCAGAAGATTATATTAAGGAAATCCGTTCCATTCAGCCCCAGGGACCTTATTATCTGGTTGGTTATTCTTCCGGCGGTACAATCGCTTACGAGATGGCACTGCAGCTTCTCCTGCAAAATGAGGAAGTAGGGCTCCTGGCACTTTTGGATACGCCAAATTACAGCCTTTATCCTTCTCTGATGATTCGCCTTTACTTTAAAGCAGTGGAATATTTTTTAGCCTGTTTAAAAGTATTTTCCTTTAAATATAAAGGAATATTTTTCTCAAAAAATCTTCAAACCAGCTGCGCTCAGAAGATCGGTCAAATCCTTGCCTCTTATGACCCAAAGCCCTATCCGGGTAGACTGACCCTGTTTAAGACAAGAATACGGATTATGCCGACAGATAAAAAACTAGGTTGGGGCCAATTGGTTAAAGAATTGGATCTTTACCAGGTAGGCGGGCACCACCTTTCTATCATAGACAAAAAGATTTCTGCGCGGATTGCACATTGTATAAAAAATTCACTTGGAAATGGTGTCCAAACATGAATAATATCATCCGATTGAAAAATTTAAATGAAAATAATATTGATATATACCAACTGGAGGGTTTTGAGGCTAAAACGGTTGATTCCCATTACCTTCATTCCCTTCAAGTGAAAGTTATTCCCTCTTCCCAAACGCTGTGGGACTTAACAAAAGGTTCTATTTTATTTAAAGAACGGCTTAAAAGTAGAAGCGTCATCCCAAAACCGGAACTTATAATGTCCGAAACAAGCTTAAAAAGCGAGTTGGAAATTCACAACTACACAGGTGCCTGTCCGGCCCTCACCTATGAAATCAATCCGGTCACCGGCTGTAATGTAGGGTGTCTTTACTGTCTGGTAACCGACGGTGTTCATGAGAACCGGCTCCACGCGTATTCCAATTACCATCTTCTAGTGAGACGGGTATTGGAGGAAAATTATCTGGAACCCCATTACTATTATTTTTCTCCTAAAACCGAAGCTTTTCAGGAGCCTACTTTGCAAACAGGGATTGCGCATAATATCTTGAGGGAATTTATTGCCCATTTTGAAAAATATCCGGAGTCAAAGGCAAGAATTTTTATCGCATCCAAAGCCGGTACCCAGCAGCTATCCTATAAGCATAAAGGTGAAAGTATCCTGGATTTATTTTGTAAACTTAAGGATAAAATGCAATTCAATACAAGTGTTTCAATGATGCCTCCCGAGCTTCGGTCTGTCATTGAGCCCTATGCCGCAACCATCGAAGATCGGCTAAATGCAGTTTTACTTTGCCAGGAAAAGGGTATTCTATCCAACTCCGCTTTGGTTCAGCCCATTATAGCCCCTTATCTTACCGATGAAATCATGCACGAGTTCTTTAGCAAGCTGAAAAAAGCCAATATCATCAATTACAAGCCTGAATTTTTAACTGTCTGTATGGAGAATCTTGCGATGCTAGGGCAAATTTCAGGGTACTTCGATAAATCTATGGAGAAAAAGCTGTATGAATACTATATCGCACCCGAAAATGCAGGCCATAGAAAACAGCGGGGGCGTACGGCTCCCAGCCGGGAACTTAGTAAAAAATCCATTCGGCGTCTCATGGAAGTGAGCAGCAAGTATGGGTTAAGCATCAGCATTTGTTATTGGGTGAGACAGCAACTATATATATCTGAGGAAGAAATCCCGTTGGTAAATGAAAACGGATTTCAATGCCTGGGATATCAAACAAGACTTTTTGAAAAGTAATAACTTGATCTAAGAGGTGTGTTTATGAATGTCTTTAACAATATCAGGGTTTTGGAACTGGGTAGAGTATTTTCAGGACCCCTTTGCGGTATGGTTCTATCCGATATAGGCGCTGAAGTCATAAAAGTTGAAAGACCGGAAACCGGAGACGAGTCAAGGCAATTCGGTATGCATTCGGCAGGAGGGCAAAGCTGTTATTTTAACAGTCTTAACAGAAACAAAAAGAGCCTTGCTCTGGATTTAAAAGATCCCGGACAAAAGAAGGTGCTGCAAAAACTGATAGAAACATCCGATGTATTGGTACACAACTGGCTGCAGGAGTCGCTGGATAACCTGGGGTTTTCTTATGAGGAAGCAAAAAAAATAAACCCTAAGCTTATATACTGTGTGATTTCAGGATATGGCTATCAGAGCTCTTATAGAAACCAGCCGTCCCAGGATATTATCGCCCAATCCTTATCGGGTTTTATGAGTCTCACCGGAGATGCTGACGGAATGCCCATGAAGACGGGAATTCCTGTTGTGGATTATGCAGCCGGATTGTATGCTGCCTACGCCATCATGTCCGCACTTTATATGCGTGAAAAAACCGGTGAAGGCCAGTTGGTGCATACATCCTTATTGGAAACGGCTTTGGCCATGACCTCCTTTGCTTCCTCCCAATACCTATCTACAGGCATTGTACCAAAGAGAACCGGCAACCGACATCCCTCCATTTGTCCTTATAATGTCTACCGGACAAAAGACGGGCTGATCACTATTGCCATAGCAAACCAAAATATGTGGGTAAGGTTTTGCGATACTTTAGGCTTAGAGGATTTAAAGGACCACACTGCTTTTAAAACCAATAAACTCCGCCTTCAAAATCAGGATGCCTTGGAAACTATCCTGGAAGCTGCCATAAAGGTTTATTCAACCGATGATTTAATAACAGCATTAAAAAGGGCCAAGGTATCATGCACCAAGGTAAACCATATTGAGGAGGCGTTTCATTCACCTGAAGTTAGGGAACTGGATATACAAATTTCCTGCAGCCCAAATCAACAGGTCTCTATGGTTGGTAACCCCTTTCATCTGGAGAAGCTCCACAGAAGAGATGTTGCACCTCCACCCGCTCTCGGTGAGAGCAATGAAGAAATATTGAGTAAATTGGGCTTTTAACGGTTATAGGGGGGTAGACAGTTTTGTTTTACAAAACAGGACTGCCTTCATCATCACTTTAAATATCAAGTACCCCACCATCACCCCTATCGAATTGAGTATCAGGTCATCCACATCGGCAATTCTAAATCTTCCTATGCCAAAGACACCTTCAATCACCTGTAGCGTCTCTATGGATAAGGAAGTAAGAAAACCAAATAATAAACAGTTTTTAATTGTTCTAAACCGTTTCCACAACATTGGAAGCATCATTCCCAAAGGTGTCAGCAGGATTAGGTTCCCTCCAATATTTTTTAATAACAGCTTTATGTGAAAAGCGAAGGAGAAGATTCCATTCCCCAGTTGGCTTACATCCTGAATGAGTTGCCGAAACGGAACGTAATTTACTGAGAAGATCGCTCTACTCGGTTCGTTTTCATCCCAAATTATTTCGATAGGAAATAAGGTAACACCGATAACTCCAAGTATATATACAATAAACACGCCTAATGATACTTCTCTTAAAAAAGAAACTTTAAGCCCCCGCTTTTTATCCGCCAATATATATACGGTTCTTACAACAACCCAAAGGGGTATCCCCCATATGAATAGATTTTCCTTGTCTATAAGTACTCCTAATGCCATCTTTCATTCACCTGAATTAAGCCTTTCTTTCAAACACATAAAGCTTACCGTTTTCTGCAGTTTTAAACCCGGGCCCAATGTACCCCCTTTTTAATAGTTCTCTCCTTAAAAACATCATGATCATCGCATGGCTTACAATCAGAACATTTTCTTTACCCTGTAACAGAATATCATCCAAAACAGCATCTAGCCTTTTTTTCAATTTTACTCGATCTTTACGGAACACGCACATCTTCATTCTTAACAAAATAGCCCACAGGAAAAAAGGCAATTTTATATTTCTCTTCGGAAACGCCCCCGGCTCAAGCTCCCGCAGTTCCTTCAGCCTAATAATCTTTCCATCATAAAATACTTGTGCAGTTTTCACTGCTCTCGGCAAATCACTTGCAAAACATTTATTCCACTCAACTCCGCACAAATCCGCCTCACCTACTTCTATATCCGAGGCTTCGTATTCATCAAGCCATTTTGCAATATCCTTCGGCGAAATAAAAGCTTTTTTAGGAAATCCCGCTTTTACCTTAAAATGTCTTACTAAACCTACTTTCATTACCGGTCCTTCCTTTTTATCAATATACTTTCTATCAATAATGTTGCATAAAACTTTTTTACAAAATTTCATCGGTTGACATATCCAATAATTTAGGGATAGTCAGCCAATACATGAAAACTTGATATTTACTAGAATTTAATGGAAACTTTTATAGGCAGTCGTACCCGA
>JAOABQ010000059.1 GCA_026418275.1 Clostridia bacterium | reverse complement strand
CCTAAATTCCCGATAAAAATATCACATACGCAAGATCAGGGTTTAAGACTAATGACACTTTTAAGAATGTCCTCCTCAGTTAACCCAAAGTTTTCGAGAATCATTCGTTGCTTTTTAGTAATAGGATTCAACAGGGAAGTACCATTTGATAGGTGAACAACTCTGATTTTTGAAAGTTCCTTCATGACCTTTTCAATCGTCAGGTTGTTTTTTCTATTGAATTCACCAATAGTGTTTTCAAGTATGGAACGTAGAATCAGAGAAACAAAGGCAATGAACATTTTGCCATCGCTGCTTTCCGTGCTGTGGGTTCTTAGCCGTTTCATGTCAATTGCATTTTTTAAATTGTCAAAACATTTTTCTACAACATCTTTTCTACGATATATTTCCAATACCTCGTTGGATGTCAGGTTAAAATCAGTTGTCAGAATCAGAAAATATCCGAATCCTGCAATAGCATTATTAATTGCTGTTGTATTACGTTCAAAAGAGAAAGCTTTCTTGCTTTCCTTAAATATAAAATACTTATCATACACGTGGGGCTCTGAAGGCTTGGCAGTCAAGGTTGATAATGCCTGTTCCCGTCTTTCTATGTTGTTCAATAGGATTGCCGATTCATCATGAAACTTCATTGTGTCAAAAAATACATGAACATTTGCCCTGAAACCGTAATCCGTGATGGTCGCACATTTAGCGTAAGGCTTTCCGGAACCCAACGAGTTTCTTGAATCGTACTGCATCCGGGCATTTTCGTTTATAAGGCGTTTTGGGATGTTGTGATGATTGGGAACACTGACAATAAAGTGCAAAGTCTCCTTAGCCAACCGTTTCAGATTGTATTCAGAAAAGAATCCTTTATCCATAACGAATTTGGAATATTTAAGCCCGATCTCCTCGCTGTCGCGGAGCATATAATCAAGGTAGCTCTTGTCAGGTATGCTTCCGGGGTAAACATTGTAATATACAGGGATTTTTGTAGATTCTCCGAATATCATTCCCATGTTGATTTGAGGCAGGGCTTCTTCATCACGGTTGTATCCCCATTCAACATTGTCATTACCGGTGGAATAAGAAGAAATAGATGTAATATCATAAGCCAGATATTCTTCCTTCTCACGAGCATAAATCCATCGTTTGAAAAACTTAGTCCTTTGTTTTAGGCTGATAGACTTGCATATCTCACTTGACTTTTGAGAGGAAATAGATTTCGGAAGACCTGTATGTGTCTTATCGCACCAATCTTCGCAGTAATAATAAACATTACCTTCACAGAGCATATATTTCGCCAAAGTAGCTATCTCTTTATATAAATCAGGAAAAGCGTATTTCAACGTGCTGTTTACATCATACTTTTCCAAAAGGTGATCTAACAAATAATTATTACCATAGTCTAAAATTGTTTCTGGAATTAATTCATTTTCTGCTTTTTCATTTGATTCTATTGTATCCATTGGCTTTATGTCATAGATTTCATAATATTTTTTATTTGGTATCAGCATTCCACTTTCCAGGTCTTTCTTGCCAATCAAAACAGTATCGTTTGTCGGCTGCCCTTTGGCATTTCTATAGGCCCTTGTCCGGTAGTAAACATAATATATATCCTTTAACTTTCTAATAACAATTCTTTCTGTTGGCATTGGTACTTTTATATTATCGTTTAGCATTTGTAAACTCCTGTCGAGAAACGTATGTTATATTATTATAACATACGTTTCTCGGAAAAGCTAGTCCTTTTTTTAAAAAAAGTGTAGAAAAAAGCTACAGTTTACTGTGTTTTAAGCAATCATCTGTAGCTCGAGTTTTTGTATGTTATATTAAATCCGGGAATTTAGG
>JAOABQ010000062.1 GCA_026418275.1 Clostridia bacterium | reverse complement strand
GTCCCTTGTCTCAAGGTTAACATAATGCATTATGAAAAATATACCAGTAAATCTTGGAACCCATGGCAACAACCTTTCTGAGATTCTTAATTTGTCAATGTGCTAATATATCTATGTTTCAAAATTCTGCGTAAGTTCTGTAAAGTAATTGGAAAAGGAGATTATTTATTATGAAACTACGGAGAATTACAGGTTTATCAATGTTTTTAGTTGCATTGATGCTTTTGGTAAATGTTTGCGCTGCATTTGCGGCGGCTCCCGGTAACTTCACCTTGACAGGGGTAGGCGGAGACAATATCGTTACCCTGAACTGGACAGCTTCGCAGGGTGCTGTAAGCTATGATGTTTACAGACTTAATATCTTTAGCGGATGGACAGTAATTGCCTACAATGTAACTTCAACAAGTTACAGTATGACTGCTGTAAATGGAAATACCTATACGTTCTTTGTTAAAGCCAGAAGCGCAGATGGAGAACAAACACAATCAAATCAAGTGAATGTTACAGCTGCAGCGACTCCCGGAACTGCAAGTGTAAGCAATAACAACTATAGCAATTCAAGAAATTATACCGTTTCATGGAACCTGTGGTACGGAAATAATGCATCCAAATGGTATCTTGTTGAAAACGGTACTGTAGTATATACCGGTACATTGGTTGAAAACACTCCGAATGCACAAAGCGGTAGTTATTCCTTTTCAAATAAAGCACCTGGCACATATACATATAAAGTAATTCTTGAGAACTCCTACGGTAAACAATCAGAAAGTGCTGCAAATGTTGTGACAGTAAATTAATTAAAGTCAAATTCAAGAGCTGCTGCAAATCTAACTGCTTAAGTTAGTTTGCAGCAGCTTTTTTTTATTTTCATATAGCTTTAGAAAATTGTAGATGTTTCCGATTTCCAAGAATATCCAGAAAAACTAAAAAAGCTAAAATAAAAGAAGGGATTCAAGAAAAGACGTCGAATATTATATACAAATGTATCATTTTAGAAATTTTAACTGTCGACGTTCGATGCTGCTTAAAAACACTTCATAAAATTCAGCTCAAATTTTTTCTATAAAGTTGTGATAAATCCAAACACCGGGTATTCCGGGCAGGGCAGAAGTATTTGCTGCATGCTATGTCAAAGGCTCAATATGAATCCTACCCAATATAGTCAGGTGAGGTAAAAATGTACAGGCAAACGCGAAAACGTCTTGGAGATTTACTTCTGGAAGTAGGCATATTAAAAAAGGAACAACTGGATAAAGCCTTGGAAATACAAAGACAAACAGGAGAAAAGATTGGCGAAATTCTGTTAAATGAAGGCTTTGTAACCCAGCAGGATATCATACAGGTGCTGGAATT
Organism: Clostridia bacterium; assembly: GCA_026418275.1. Classification (GTDB taxonomy): domain Bacteria; phylum Bacillota; class Clostridia; order Acetivibrionales; family DSM-2933; genus SKW182. Next base: position 59,643 of record JAOABQ010000062.1, on the reverse strand, counting down.
TCAGTTGGGAATTCCTCATGTCGTATTGGAAAAATATGACATCGATCCGACTGCCTGTTTGCTTATACCTGAAAACCTGGCCAGGCGGTACGGCTTAATACCCATTCAAAAAAAAGACGGTATGCTGACCGTTGCCATGAGCGACCCTCTCAATGTATTTGCGATTGATGATATTAAAATCTACTCCGGAATGGAAGTTCAACCGGTTATTGCTTCCTTGAAGGATATCAATAAGGCCATAGACAAGTACTATAGCACTCAAAAGGCCATGAAGGCTGCTGAGGAGCTCAAAAAGGAGCAGGGGTCTTCCCTTAAAATCGGAAACGAAAATATCAATGAGCAGGAAGATGATGAATTGAGCAACGCCCCGGCCGTAAAGCTTGTTAATTCTATTATAGAACAGGCTGTCCGGAGCAGGGCCAGTGATATTCATATCGAACCCTTTGATAAATATATTAAGATACGCCTTAGAACGGATGGCGAGTTGTTTGAGATCATGAGAACCGAAAGTGACATTATGGCTGCGGTTGCAGCCAGGATTAAAATCATCGGGGGAATGAATATCGCCGAAAAAAGGCAGCCTCAGGATGGACGGGTCACTGCTCAGATTGACGGTCGGGATTACGATTTAAGAATTTCCATTATGCCTACCGTTTATGGAGAAAAAATTGTTATACGTATTGTAGATAAAAAGGCATTTGTCTTACATAAGGATAAGCTTGGTTTTACCGAAGAGGACCGGACTAAATTCGAAAAAATGCTATTAAACCCCCATGGAATGATTTTGGTCACGGGTCCTACCGGAAGCGGTAAATCTACAACACTTTACAGTGCGATCAATGAAATCAACCGGCCCAATATGAATATCATAACCATTGAAGATCCTGTAGAATGTTTATTAGACGGTGTAAACCATATACAAGTGAATAATAAGGCAGGGTTGACTTTCGCATCCGGCTTGCGTTCCATGCTGCGGCAAGATCCCAATGTAATCATGATCGGTGAAATCAGAGATACGGAAACTGCTGAAATAGCGGTTCGCGCAGCGATTACCGGCCATCTGGTACTTAGCACCCTTCATACCAATGATGCTGCAGGATCGGTTATGAGGCTGATGGATATGGGAATTGAACCCTTTATGGTGGCTTCCTCTGTTGTAGGCGTCATTGCCCAGCGGCTGATAAAAAGGATTTGCGACAACTGCAAGCGGGAGCAGATACCGACTTGTGAAGAACTGGAAATATTGGGTATGATCAAAGACGAGGGTGTTAAGATTTACTCAGGTAGAGGATGCCCAATGTGTAATGGTTCAGGATATAAGGGAAGATTGGGTGTTTATGAAATTATGCTGATGACTAAAAAGCACAAGGAGTTGATAAACCGGGGCTGCTCTGAGGAAGACTTAAGCCGGATATCTATTGAAAACGGGATGAAAACGCTTAAGGAAAACGTCAAGAGCTATGTTCTCCAAGGTAAGACCACGGTGGAGGAGATGCTTAGAATTTCGTATTCCAACGAATAGTTAAGCCGGGATGCCTGTAATCTTTCATGTGAGTTTTTAGCTTGTTTTCTTTTTTTTCGGATGATATAATATAAATGTCAATTTCTTAATTCAATTCTTAATTCAAACAGTCGATGTGCAAATAGAGTACATTATATTTTACCGCGTGTTTTGAAGATCCGTTTATAACTTCTATAGTTACCGTTCTCTGGGCTGCGAACCTTTTACGACATAAAGGTGGAGGTCTTATATGCCGTCTTTTTCTTACAAAGCAAAAGCCATGACAGGCGATATTGTTACAGGAAAGTTTGATGCAGTCGATAAAAATATGGTGATTTCAGCCTTGAAAGATAGAGGGCTGTTTCCTCTAGATATCAAAGAAGCAGGTTCTTTTGAAAAAAAATATTCCCGTTCAAGGAAAAAGGTAACCTATAAGGATTTGGCCTTGTTCTGCAAGCAATTTTATACGATGGTAGATGCAGGGGTTTCGGTTCCCAACAGTTTGGATTTATTGAGAAAGCAAACGGAAAATGTCAGGTTTGCTTTTATTATCGGTAAGGTATATGAGGATGTTAAGCGCGGAAAATCTTTGTCTGAATCCATGAAAGCCTATAAAGATGTGTTTCCTGTTATCCTCACAAGCATGATTCAAGTGGGGGAAATCAGCGGTAATATTGATGTGGTACTAAACAGGTTATCCATTCACTTTGAAAAGGAAAACAAGCTGAAGCAAAAAATAAAAACTGCCATGATGTATCCGATGATCATCGGAATAATTGCCTTAGTTATGGTGACCGTCATGCTGGTATTCATTGTTCCACGCTTTGTCAAAATGTTTGAGATGATGGGTGCGCAGCTTCCGCTGCCTACCAGGATTCTATTAAGTGTGAGCAGTTTTGTAACCAGTTTCTATTTTGTTATGATTGTTGGCAGTTTGATCTTCTTTGTGAAATTTGTTTTGGATAAATTAAAAGGTAATTTGAAATTTAAATTATTTATGAATTCAGCTGCATTAAGAATTCCATTGGTAGGAAAAAATGTGAGAAAAATAACTGCATCACGTTTCAGTAGGGCACTGAGTTTGCTGTTAAAAACGGGTGTTCCTCTGATTCAGGCTTTGGAAGTTGTAGACAGAGTTGTGGACAACCAGATTGTTTCAACAGGTCTTAGCCGGGTCAAAGAGGACATAAAAAAGGGGGCGAGTTTAGCCGACTCTATTGAAAAGGTATCTATTTTTCCTGTAATGGTTTCACAAATGATGAGCATCGGTGAGGAAGCAGGTTCCCTGGACACTACCATAGAAAAAATAGCTGATTACTATGATGACGAGTTGGATGCGTCCATTAGCCGGCTCATCGCTTTGCTGGAACCGGTCATGATGATGGGACTTGCTTTAGTTATCGGACTTATTGTAATTGCAACGATTATGCCTGTATTTAGCATTTATAGTAAATTGGGGAAACCAGCTTAAAAATGAAGGAGGTTTTGCACATGTTATTGGAAATCTTCAAAAGGAAGGCAAAGAATAAAAAAGGTTTTACTTTGACCGAATTAATTGTGGTTATCGCAATTTTGGGCATCCTGGCGACAATTATAACACCTTCGGTGCTGCAATATCTGGATGATGCGAAATCCGGGGCAGACAAGTCAAATGCAGCAACCCTTGAAAATGCGGTGAAGAGACTGCAGGCAAAGGGGACGCTTGTTTTAACAGGTACAGGCGCAATGAATCAGTCGCAGATTGTGAATGCAATACATAATGAGATCAACCCGATTCCAACCTGTTCAGATACTTCAAAAACCTTTGTTTTAACCAAATCTACAGGTAAAGTAACCGTTGAAACAAAAGGTACTTTTACCGGGGATAAAGTTGAATTGGTAGAAGCTGGTACATAGAGTTAGAGAACGTTAAAAACCGGAACGGATAATTTGGTACAAGGTTGATCCCAATTCGACTTTGTACCAGTTTTCGTTTCGTTGGAGTATAATGATGATTTGCTTTGAATAAAGAAGCTGCATTCCATAGTCAAAGGCTTTATCTCATAATAGGACAGATTTTTTTACGGAGTGATACTATGTTTAGGAAAAGGTATGTTTCTATTGATATAGGCAATAAAAATATCAAAATGGTACATGGAGGGCTGGAAAAGGAAAAGCTCTCAGTATATTGGTATGAAATTATTCCTACCCCGGAAAACGCTATAAAGGACGGTAAGATTATTCAGCTCCAGTCAATAACAAATACGATAAAGGAAGTCTTAAAGAAAAATAAAATTAGGGAAAAGAGAATGATTTTAAATATAACGGGAACAGGCGTCATTACCCGGGATATTCAAATTCCCAAATCTACAGATGATGAGATAGAAAAAATTCTTGAATATGAGGCACAACAATACTTTCCCGTTGCTTTGGAGAATTATGTACTGGATTATAAGGTACAGGAAGAGATTCAAAGCATGGAAGGTAATTTAATCAGGGTACTTTTGGTTGCTGTACCTGTAAACCAGGTAGAGGAATATATGAAACTCCCAAAAAGTCTCCGGATGGAAATGGAAGCCATTGATTTACCGGCCAATTGCGTGTGTAAGCTATTGTTTGGGAAAGATGATACCCAAAAGAAAGCAGAAAATTGGGATTCTACCGGTGAATTTGCAGTACTTGATATTGGAGCGGATACCTCGGGTGTCAATATTTTTTGTGATGGGAAGCTTAAATTCAGCAGGATTTTGCTAAACGGAAGCAGTGACTTTGATGATGCTCTCTCAAAGGAACTGGGAATTGATTTGACACAAGCGGAAGAGATAAAGAAAGCAAAGATCAAAGTGTTAAGTGAAGATGAAGAATATGTGGAAAGCTCTGAAAGAATAAGCCTGTGCAATATAGTAAGACCGTCAGTTAACAATATTATCATGGATGTCAACCGTTTTTTCGAGTTTTATAATACCCGGGGAACCGGGAACCGGATTCAGAAAATTTATATTTGCGGAGGGGGAAGCAAGCTTCTGGGAATGGGGAATTATCTGAAATCCTATTTCAATATACCCGTTGAATATTTAGCGTGTAGTGAGCACATTGTTTATATGGGGAAGCATGAGAAGGAATTTTACGCTGATTTTATATACCTTATGAATGCGATTGGTGCATTGGTAAGGTAACAGCCGATAGATAATCAAAGATTATTCACTTGATATTGGGCGATCTACAAAACCATTATTGAGGTTGTGAAATTTATGAAGCGGTTAGGAAACAAAGGTACAACGTTAATAGAGCTGCTGACGGCAGTTACCATTCTCTGCATTATAACTGCGCCTCTTTTACTTGTACTTTTCTCAGGCTATAACAGTTATTATATGGAGAATGACAGAATGCTTGCCCAAAAAATGGGGAGAGAATTGATGGAAATGATTATGCGGGACATTCGAATGAATGAAGGCGAAAATGGAAATTCCATGGTAGAAGATAGTGGAAATACGTTGAGAATAAGTGATACATTAATTTATACATACCATTCCTTACAAAAAAAGATCCTTAAAAATGAGGAAGCGGTTCTCAGTGAAAATCAAAATGTCCAAGTTTTAAGCTTTCATGCTGAGGAGACAAAACCTGACGGCTACGACAGCTTTCTTGTTTCCGTCAGCTTGAAAGTAAAGGTCGGACGGAGTGAGGAAGTAAGCCTAAGCAGCAGCTATAGGCGGAAATCGAAATCATGACAGCAATTCTATTTCATTAATTTTCAACCGGTTTCACCGATATTTTGTATACCATAGGGTAATTGGCAAACAGGTTTTTCTATGATGACTTTGAAACTGCTGGCTGGAGTGTGGAATTTTGAAAGACTTAAATCTTATACCTAAGAGTTATAAGCTCAAAAGTAAAAAACGAAGACAAAAGGTACTTATGGTGCTATTGACTTGTGCTGCGATTTTTTTGATGGTGGCCGCGGTAGCTTTTCCGCTGCAGCAGAAAATGAAGCTCCTGCGTGAAAAAGAAAATCTGGATTACAAGGTGAAGGAGACAAGTGACTATTATTATGTGGAAAAGCAAATGAAGCATGTAGAAGAGTTATACGGACAGATTGAAAAAGAGGCGGACCGGATCAATGTTTCCGGAGTCAAGGTGGTAGATGCGATAGAAAAAATTGAAAATTCACTTCCGGAAGGGCTTTTTATCAACAATTTTGCGTTGAGTAAAAGAGAACCGGGTGCAAAAATAACCTTGAACGGGGTCTCACAATCAGAGAATGAAATTGCTGTATTTGTGGACCGGCTTAGGAAAAGCAATTATTTTGAAAGTATAATGATAAAAAATGTGAAAAAGGCAGAAGAACTGGGAGAACGGCAGCCTTTGGCGAAAGACAATAAAGGAAATAAAATCGTATCAAAGCCAATGAGTAATTATAACTTTGAAATCAACGTGGACATACTCCATTAGTTTTCGATAAAAATGGAGGTCTTGGAGATACAAATGAACAAAGTTCCATAAGTCTTAATAAGCGGGATGTGATAATATGCATTTTACCCCAAAGGAAAAGAAAATATTGGCATTAACCGGGCTGATTCTCTTCACTGCGTTATATGTCAATTTATTCTTAAGGCCTCAGTTAAAGCAAATAAAAAATATCCGTACCGAGATAGCCCAGTATAATGACAGCTATAATAAAAATTTGGAGTATAAATATAAAGTCGAAGGTATGGAAAGCAAGTTAAAGATTCTCAATGAAAAGCTTAAGAAAATCAGAACCTTATTTCCTCCGGTTTTAAACTACGAGGATATTTTGTTATCGGTACGGAATATTGCATGGGAAACAGGTATAACCATTGAAAACTATAATTTTTCAGATATAGCCAAAATTCATGAAGAGTCTTCGGGAAAGGACGAAAATGGGGAAGGCGGCGGTGAGGCAATTCAGGAACAAAATGAAGTCATGAATGAGGACTTAAAGAAGATGTTGGAGAACTTGAGCGGGTCCCACGCCTTAAATAAAGATGAGAAAAAAAATGAAGATAATAAAGTACAAAACGGCAAAGGCTACAGCGTCAGCTTAAAAATGAATATTAAGGGAACCAATAAACAAATGAAGGAATTTTTAAGCCAGGTAACCCGTTTGGAGAATAAAGTGTTTTGCAGGGAATTGCAAATTACCAATAGTGGAAATGAAGTATTAAATATTGACATGACTTTGGACTTTTGCGGCATTATGGAACAGAATTCCAAAGATTATGTCATTGCTTCCGCAGGAGCCTGGAAACCCCTTCAAAGTACCGGAAAAGATGATATGTTCAGGCCCTTTGCCAATTACAAAGGACCCTTTAATGAAGAAAAGGCCGGGCAGCAGGATCAGAAACCTCCCATTACGGTAGAGGAACTGGAGAGGGTTGATTTTACCGTCCGGGTTATGCCTTATGGAAATAATATGGCGCCCCCGACTGTCACGATGGTAGGAAAGAGTATTGTTCCGGGAGCTTTAAACGGACTCAGTGTTCCAATGGTCTACGGCGACAGCCGGGAAGAGGAAAAAGCGGAATTATTTATTGAAGAAAAGGCGGGCAAATTTTACTGCAAATTCAGAACCGACCATGAAGCATTTCCGGATCACGAATTTACAAAGACAGCGGAATTCAAGCCGAAGGGACAGGATATCCTGGTATTGATAGACTCGACCGAAAGAAAGTCAAAACAGGATAAATCCTCGATTAATATCCATATAACCAATAAATCCTCTAAAAAGCTTAAAATGAAAGTGATTAACGAGGATAAATCAAACCCAAGGGTGAAGCTGGATACCAACCCAAATGAAAAGGTTGAGATTATTTATGCACCCTAAAGTATAAATAGGCAATATTGAACGCAATAAAGCTTTTTCATCGCGTTTCAATTTCCTTGATTCAATATTGTTAAAATTTAATTTATCCATATAAAACCATTTGGAGGGTCTATATAGTTTGGAATTTTGAAAAGTGGGGGGTGACACAATGAAAGGAAACATATTTCAATATTGTGTTAAAGACCATAGGGGAGTCACACTCACTGAATTGCTTGTTTCCATCACGATTTTGGTTATTGTTACGGTACCGTTTTTAAGCAGCTTTCTTGCAGCCACCGAAAATAATGTACTATCTAAAGATAAACTGGATGCAGCCAACTTGGCACAAAAAGCAATGGAAGAAATAAAATCGAAACCGGGTTTCCTAAATGCTGAAGCACTGGGAAGTCCGGATTTTAAGATATACCTGGAAGACGGACAAACTACCGTAAAGTATAAAATCAGAAAAATTCAAGACGGAAGCTTGCCTTCCGATAATACAGCCTATGCATTCAACTCCCTTGACAGTTTAAACTTTCCGATTCACTGTCAAATTGATGAAGCCCATATTAACCTAAACGGATTTACTTTTGATCTATTGGGCGGCACAGGGACCGAGAACGCTTACTGCCTGGATTTCTCGGGAGGATCAGGCATTTACGCCTACCAGTTTTACACCGAAGGAAATGTAGCGGCTCCGGTTGCTCTAAACGGCATTGGCCCGGATGAACCCATCAGAGTCAAGATTCAATTTCTTAATAATACCAGTGAAAGCCACTTCAATCTCTCGGTAGACCTGGATGCTATTATGGATGACAGGGAAGTGTACTTTTATATTGTAGACAATAAAACAGGCATCGGTAACGGAAATGGGCGGCTGAACCTGGAGAATAGAGGGAAGAAGACCTTCTATGTTTATAACAACCTAACCAGCAACGAAAAACAATATTTAAATGTATTATATGAGGTTGAAGTTGTTGTGGAAAATAGCGGAGATATCATGGAAAAGCTGGTTTCCTATGTAAAGAAATAAAGGGTGGTTTATATGACAGTAAGAGAAATTTTAAAAAGCCAAAAGGGATCGTCGCTTGTGATGGTTATACTGATTATGATAACCATGTCTTTGCTTGGCATATCTCTCATTACTGTTACATTAAGTGAACTGGATATGAGCACCTTTTACAGTGAGACAAACAGGGCGTATTTTACTGCGGAGGCAGGGGTCGAACAAATTGCCAGGGTGCTTGACCAAAAGGTTGCTGCCATCCAGGAAGCCGCCAAAATATATGCATCGGATGAGGTGAAGCTGCTGCTTCAAGATCATCCGGAAGCTGTGCGGGACGCAAACGGTACCATCGATAATGAATATGTAAACAGCCGGTTTAAAGCATTTTACAATATAAAGTTTTTAAATGGGCTGAATACGGAATTTTTAGATGTGGGTTCTTTAGAGAAAAAAAGAGGTCTTTTAAACTCCACAGACACTGATTTACCCTATGCCTACAAGGACATTGCGGATGGAAGCAATCCTGATGATTTGGAGGACCTTTCGGATAACGGGAAGGTTATCCTTGAGGATGCCGGATTTGACAGCGGCAGGTCGGAAATTGTTGTTACGGTGAAAGGGGTTTACAAGGATTATATAAAAAGGCTTCGGGTAACGTTTAGTCTTTTGCCTGAGACCGAAGCTTTGCCCTATAATGCGGTTTATAAGACCAAAGTTTACAACAAGGAGTTTTCGGAAAGATTGCCACCCGTTCTTAAAAAAGCAGTTGTAGCGGAGGAAAATATCATTTCTGCGGGAGGAAATGTAAACGTCTCGGGGGATGTTTTGTGTTTTGGCACAGTTCCCTCAGTAGAGGATGAAGAGGATCAAAGTGCAAGCTGGTTTGAATATGGCGGTATTTTAGCGGGAATGTGTCCTGAAGTGGAATCTGTGAGCGGCAAGCTGGGATTTGATGCCCAGAAGACAGTGAATTTGTCGTCCGGCTCCATACATATCGACGGAAACGCAGCCACACTCGGCTATATTCATAGTCTCTACGGGACCAGGGGAAGCCATTCGGATATCACCATTACGGGAGATGCCTTTGCCCGGGCGGTTAAGGCGGAAAAGCAGGCAAACTTCGCAAGGCTGGAACTGCAAAATGTCTATACTATGGACAATCTGCAAATTGATTCAAGCGAGGCGGAAGTCAATGTCAACGGCAAGTTTTATGGCTTTGTAGATGCGGGGTATATGATTGACGGAAGCGGCACGGGTTCCTCGGGGGATTTAAGTGCGGAAGGCTTGAAGCCGAGAAGAACAAGCAGCATTGTTGTAAACGGGGATTCACTCCTTCATTTGAAGGGTGAAGTTTATGTGGGTGGAAGTACTTTCTTAAATCAATATGTAAATGGAGATGGAAATCCCTTTATGACAGGAATTTCTGCACTCAAGTCCGGTAAAAGAATTGTAAATGCCTTTAAGGAGAATGATTCCTCCAATCCGGGTAATACCCTATTTTGGTTTGACGAACATTCAGGAACCTATTTGAGCCCTGCACCGGCGCCTTTCTATAAGTCCTATTCCATGGTTAATTTACTGGACGGAAAAGCGGATGAGCAAGGCTATTTCCCCATGAGTAAGCGGGCCATGCATGTAAAAGGAATATGGGAGCATCTATGGAAAAACGATGAGGTTTTTTCGAATTATATTAATACAAGCAATATACGTATCACCGGAAATGGTTTAACCGAAAGCGGAAAGCTTAAAGGGTACTCAAACGGTGCCATATTTGCCAACGACCTGGTATACGGAATCAATGATTTTTCATCCGTTCATGATCCTGTTGAATTTCACACGGTTCAGAGCGAATGTATAAAAAAATACCATGATGCAGTACAAGATCTTTTGAATGTGAATTATTCCCCAACAGCGCCTAAACTGGACTACACCGGGGCCGCAAAAAAAAGTATTGCAAGCTATATGGATATTAACCGCTTTATGGGGCCTGGGAAAATTGAAAAAAATGTACTGTATACTGCCCCCACTGCGATAAACAAAGGATTTTTGTATTATGGGGATACGGATGTGGAAATTGTAAAGGACGGAGAAGAATGGAAAATCGGAAATGAAATCATCCCTGTTATGAAAGGAATTATCTATGTGGATGGGGATATCTATGTAAGAAACGGCTTTACATTTACCGGAATTTTGATGGCCTCAGGGAATATTGTTTTTTTAGGGGATGCCAATATAACATACGATGAACAAGCGGTCAATGATTTGCTAGGGGCAGATACACTGATAAGCGGATTATTTAGACTTCTTTCGGTTGAAGTTCCTGATGAAACCCTGCAAAGCCAGAGGATCATGCAAAAAAACATCAAGATTGTCAACTGGAAGGAAATTGGGCTTGATTAAGTAGTGATACAAAGCTGGAGGTGTTGTAAATGCCCGGAAGAATGAAAAAAAGTATCATCATGGTTTTCTGCATATGGCTGGCTGTTTTTGAAATGAATCCGGGAGTTGTTGAAAGGGCTTATGCTGCGGCGTCCTTAAAGGTTCAAATATTCAACAGCTATACCGAAAGTCCCATCGGCACCCTGTATCCCAATTTGAGGATTTATAATACGGGAACCGACAGTATATCCCTTCCTATGGTAACACTCAGGTATTATTACACAATTGACGATGAATACCCTCAAAACTTTTTCTGTGATTTCTCCTCAATCGGTGCAGCCAATATTGCCGGAAATTATGTGAAGCTCCCTACACCTGTATCGGGAGCGGATTATTATCTTGAAATTGGTTTTAAGTCGGGTGCGGGAAACCTGGCCCCTGGGGCATATGTTGATGTGCATACCAGAATAGCCAAAGCCGACTGGTCCGATTATACCCAAACCAATGATTATTCCTTTCACTCTTCAGCCATCGAATTTACCGATTGGCAGTATGTACCTGCCTATATTTCGGGAACCCTGGTTTGGGGAAATGATCCGGCTCCACTTTCAATGCCCGGGGCAACAACCACGCCAACACCTACACCAACGCAGATACCTTCCGGCTATACCAACCTGATATCGGGCAAAATTGCCGCTTCATCCATTGCCCTTTCCAATGCGGCATCTATCACAGATGGAAATCTGGATACATGGAATTATGTCGGAATGGATTCCGGAGCACAGTGGATCCAATATGATTTCGGGCAAAGCTACAATGTGGATAAAATTAAAATATGGCACTATTATGGGGACGGAAGAACATACAGGGATGTAATAGTGCAGCTTTCCAACAATGCTGCTTTTAGCAGCGGGGTGATTACTGTTTTTAACAATGACACAAACAACAGTGCTGGACAAGGTGCCGGAAGCCATGCGGAATATGTGGAAACCAGCAGCGGGAAGGAAATTGCTTTTAGCCCCGTCAATGCAAGGTATGTAAGGCTATGGACCCATGGCAGTACGGCAAATATATGGAATCACTATGTTGAAGTTGAGGTGTACGGCAGCACTTCCTTATCTACTTCGATGCCAACCCCAACACCTACCCCTACCCCAAGTGCTACTCCAACTACCACTCCAACTTCCAGCCCCAGCCCTTCAGGATATGGGAACCTGGTTTTAGGGAAAATGCCCACTTCAAGCACTGCCATTGATAATATCATTTTTATAACGAACGGAACACGGGAGTACTGGGATGATGCAAGGGTGGGAACAGGAGTTCAATGGATTCAGTTTGATTTCGGGCAAAGCTATCATGTGGATAAAATAAGAGTGTGGCACAATTATGAAGATGGGAGAAAATACCATGATGTGATTTGGCAGTTATCCAACAGTGCAACTTTTGGCAGTGGTGTAACCACAGTTTTTAATAATGATACAAATAACAGTGCCGGACAGGGGATCGGAAGTCAAGCAGAATATGCAGAAACTGCCGGTGGGAAGGAAATTACATTTGGTGCGGTCAATGCCCGGTATATAAGGCTTTGGAGCAACGGCAGCACTACAATTGCTGCAAACCAGTATGTAGAAGTTGAGGTTTATGGGAGCTTATCTCCGTTGGCTCCAACACCTACACCCACAGCAGTACCCCTTCTGGGAGACCTTTTTTACTCCGGATTTGAACTTGGCGATATAGAGCCTTTATGGGGGGATACCATTGAGGGGTCCACCCATGTCAGCGGATACCTTAGCGGAATTAATCCCGAAGCCTCTATAAGGCAAGAGGTTACCTACAAAGGAAGCCGGTCTCTGGTATACTCCGGGTTTGATGAAAATTCTGCCGCATCCTATTGTTATTATAAAGTGTTTGACGTGAATATACCGGTTTCCATTGGTACCAATCTAAGCTACTGGATATGGCCCCAAAATGAAAACGGAAGGTATGCTGCGGTTGACTTTATTTTAACCGATGGGAGCAGACTGAGAGACAGCGCTGCCCTTGATACAACCGGAAAAAGTCTGCATCCCTCCACTGCCCGCGGCACGGTGAATACCTGGACACAGATAACTTCCAATGTAGGACAGTGGCTGAACGGAAAAACCATTGACAGGATTTTGGTGGCATATGACCAGCCGGCATCCACAGGTCAATACCGGGGTTATCTGGATGAAATCAGAATCTATAACGGAGTAGGGGTGACACCTACTCCTACCCAAACCCCTGTGAACACACCTACTCCCACCGGCCTTATCTTTAGCGATGACTTTAACGATGGAGATTTACAAGGCTGGATCACATCAAGCGGTTTATGGACCAATGGGGGAAGCTTTGCTTCCGGAGTAAAGAGTCTGGACAATGCATTTTTAATGCGGAGCGAAATAGGTTGTAATTTTGGCTATGAAGCCGAGCTTACCATGGGAAGCGGCAGTGAGGGGGCTTTGATCTTCCGGTGCAGCTCGGATGCTTCATCAGGATACCGTTTAAATATCAGCCCGGACTACGGCAATATTTGTATTTACAGCTTACCTTCCTATACGATATTGGGATCATACAATACACCGATTTCTTCCGGAGTTAAGTATCCTATCAAACTGACTGCAGTAGGACAGAATATAAAGGTATATTTTAATCACGGGAGTACTCCGGTGATTGATATTGTCGATTCAACTTACACAGGGGGGCTTTTTGGATTCAACGCCTATAACGGCACTGTGCAGTTTGATAACGTGTCTGCATATGTGCTGACCCCACCCTCCGGCCCAGGGAACATCACGTCCATCAATGACAATGATCCTGCGGTATGGTACAGCGGTGCTTGGTCCTATTCTTCGGTGAGGCCTTACGGGGATATCCATGGAGATGTTCACTACACGGCTGGCGATAATGATTTTGTGCAATATTCCTTTTATGGTACAGGAATAGCCTATATTACCGAAAAAAACAATAACTTGGGAGAAGTAGACATTTATATAGACGGAAGCCTTGCAAAAACCGTAAACTGCTACAGCCCTGTAAGAGTTGTAAAGCAAGCTGTGTATACCAATCAGAGCCTAAGTCCCGGACTTCATACTGTAAAAGCGGTAAAGAAAAACGGGCAGTATATGGTTCTGGATGCTTTTAGATTTTACTCGGGAACCATAGAAAATTGTAAAAGCGAAGGGGAATATTCCCTTCTTTCAGGGAGTGCCGCAATTAACAACAATCAAAGCGGCTATGGGGGAACAGGGTTTGTCAACAGCTTTAACACGGTGGGAGCTGGGGCAGAATTCAAAGTAAATAACGGAAAAACCGGCCTTTATCATACTGTGTTAAGGTATTCCAATGGTTCCGGCTCCGGAAAAACTGCGAGTTTGTATGTCAACGGCTCCAGGGTAAAGCAGATTAGTTTGGCGGATACGGGGAATTGGAATACCTGGGCTGAGCATGAAGAGCCTGTAAGCCTGGCTGCAGGAAATAATAAGATAACCTATAAGATAGATTCAGGAGATACGGGCGGAATACTTTTAGACAGGCTTGTCATAACTACAGGAGACCCCAAGGTGTATAGTTCACCTGTGCCCGGAAACGGCAGCGGCCTTAAGGCAGATTATTTTGATCAAACAGATTTTACGGGTTACAAGCTGACCCGGACGGATGGAAGCGTAGACTTCAACTGGGGGACCGGATCTCCTCATACACTTCTTCAGGCGGATACGTTCTCGGTACGATGGACGGGACAAATTGAGCCTAAATTTACCGAAAGCTATACCTTCTTTACGCAAACCGATGATGGTGTGAGGTTGTGGGTCAATAACCAGCTAATCATAGACCAATGGAATAGCCTGTCGGCTTCAGAATGGAGCGGAACTATTTCTTTGGCGGCAGGTCAAAAATACAACATTAAAATGGAGTATTTCGAGAATACCCAATCTGCCTCTGCAAAGCTGTTATGGATGAGCCCCGGCCAATTAAAAGAAATCATCCCTGGAACCCAGCTTTCTCCATCATCTCCGGTGAGGTGTAATTTCCATACTGTACGGACACCGGATGGAAACAGTTTTGTCCTTGGAGATGCCATTCCTTTAAAAATGGGCTTTCAAGTGCTGATGCCGGTTGAAAATCCTGTCATATCCATTAATACCGACATCAAAAAGTCAGACGGAAGCAGCAGTGGGTTTTTACTAAAGGAGATTAACAAAAACGGAAGTGTGGATAAAAGCTCCATCAGCATTTACAAAAACAATATGCTCCTAAATCCGGCTCAATTTACATTGGCTATTGATCCTTCCGGCGGCGGAAGGAAACTTAGGATCCGCATTCTTACAAACTTTTCAGTCAGCGATTTACTGGAAGTAAGATATACGGTGAGAGCATCTGCAAAGGACCATGTCATTGACACGGGTGTGGGAAAATATCTTGAATCCAACGGATTAACCGGAGCTGATCTCAAAGTTTTATTGGAAATCAGTGAGTGGATGTATCAGGGAACAATCATAACTACTCCCTATACCAAGGATAGAGCAGAGGACCCGGGTGAGAAAAACGCGTTTTTTGCCGATATAAGGATAGAGGATTCTTCCATCATAGATTGAGAAAATTAAAACTCTACCAAATATAATAAAAGTAAGCCATTTCTCAGAGGTTGCAGTAAGCTTTTTAAAGATACACGCGGCAGACGTGTGTTTAGATTTGCTGCAACTTCTATATATATTGACATGGGGTATATAAAGTTATACAATTTAAGAAGATCACTTAATATGCCTTTTCGTCAAATCTAAGAAATTTCATTAAAATGATAAATAAATAGAGTTATAAATTCAATTTGTCCATGTAAAATCGCTTTCGAGATCTAATATAGATGATTCCAATATAAAATTATTATCGCAATTCATATCATTTTAAAATTCACTTCTTAAGGACACTCAAACATTATCCATTCATGGGTACAATAAGATATCATAAATTCAAAATTATGTAAACTTTTTATCCTGTGTCTCATTGCGTAATTCCATATAAGGTATGAGGGATACAAATATGGAAAGTGCATTTTTACACCTTGAAAAGCCAGAAATATCGAAGTGTAAACTTAGTAAAATGCGAGAGATGAAATACCTGGTTTTCTTGGGTGTCAGAAATCGAAATTTTACTTTTATACTCTTACAGTTTATTATCAGTAGAAATTCGCTGTGTTAAAAAGCACTTGGGAATCAAGGAAGATAGAATGAATACCTGCTAATGGAGGAATTCTTATGGATGCCAAAGGTGGAAAGTATCTGAGTTTTTTGCTTGGGAATGAAGAGTATGGCGTTCCTATACAATTCGTAAGAGAGATTATAGGAATTATGGAAATAACGTCAATACCCCGGACACCTAAATTTGTAAGAGGCGTAATCAATTTAAGAGGAAAGATTATTCCTGTGGTTGATTTACGCTTGAAATTCAATCTGGAGGAAAGAGAATACAACCAGAGAACGTGCATTATTGTAGTCGAAGTGGATTTTAAAGATACAAAAAGGTTGATGGGTATGATCGTTGATACCGTTTCGGAGGTTGTAAATATTACAGCCGGGGAAATCGACCCTCCTCCCCAGTACAGTGAACGTTTGAATGAAAGCTTTCTTACAGGAATGGGGAAAGTCAAAGGCAAAGTAATACTTCTTCTGGAAATGAACCAGGTTTTGACAAGTGAAGAAATGGTTTTACTGGGTCAAACAAAATAGGGAGGACTGAGATATGTTTAATCATTTAAAGTTGAGTTTTAAGATCGGAGCAGGGTTTGGCGCTGTACTTTTGATTGCAACCTTATTAGGGGTCTTTTCGGTTGTGAATATGGGAGCTGCCACAAATAAATCCGGTAAACTTACCAATGAATATATTCCTGAAGTGACTGTTTTAAACGAAACTGAAATCAGTTCATTAGCTACCATGTATGAGATGAGAGGATATGCGCTGTCTGGAGAAAACAGCTATTTGGATAGAGGGAGAAAGTATCTGACAGACGTTAAAAAATATATTCAGGACGCAAAGCTTTTATCGGATAAATATGCTGACTTGGTCAAGCTGAAGGAAGATGTAGGAACGTTAGAGAGTAAAGTGAATGAATATGAAGCCTTGGTGAATGAGACCGTTTTAAAAAATGACTCCATTAAGAATGGCCGCAAGTTAATGGATGCAGCCTCGGAAAAGTTTATACAAAATATTGATCGTTATATTCATGACCAGTATAAATATATGGCGGAAGAAATCAATTCCGGGGCTGATAAGGGCAAATTGACCGAACGGCTTAAGAAAATAGATTTAAGCAATGACGTTATTGACCTGGGGAATGTTATAAGTGTGGATGCTCAAAAAGCCCAGGCACTGCGGGATCCTCAAATCATACGGGATACATTTAAAAATTTTGATGCAATGGATGCTTTGCTGACTGAGATTAGAAAGATAACAGTAAGTGAAGTCAATATTAAGCAGCTTGAAGAAGTAAAGTCGGCTTTAGACAGCTATAAAAAAGAAATGAATGAGCTGCTTGCCAATTGGACGGCACTTCAGGAGCTCAATACAAAAAGAGGAACTGCGGGAGAAGCCGTAATAACGATGGCGAAGGAAATTATGGGAACGGGTCTTAATAATACTACAAAAGTGTCAGATGAGACATCCTCGTCATTAGCACTTTCCAATAATGTCATGGTGGTAGGGCTTATCATTGCATTGCTCTTTGGAATCTTCCTTGCAATTCTCATCATCCGGAGTATAACAAGGCCTGTTGACCGTATTGTGAAAGGGTTAAACGAAGGAGCAGATCAGGTGGCATCAGCGTCGGAACAACTTTCGGTGTCAAGCCAGCAGCTTGCAGAGGCAAGCTCCGAACAAGCGGCTTCCATTGAGGAGACGTCGGCAACTTTGGAAGAGTCTCAATCCATGGTGCAGCAAAATAACGAAAATACCAAACAAGCGGCACTTTTGGCAGGACAGGCAAAGGCTGCGGCGGATCTGGGGAACTCCCAAATGCAGCATATGCTTCTCTCCATAAACGAAATTAAAAAATCCAGTGATCAAATTTCCAAAATTATAAAGGTTATTGATGAAATTGCTTTTCAGACCAATATTCTTGCCTTAAATGCAGCGGTAGAAGCTGCCAGGGCTGGGGATGCGGGAATGGGTTTTGCCGTAGTTGCAGAAGAGGTTAGGAACCTTGCGCAAAGGAGTGCTCAAGCAGCCAAGGATACAGCAGCAATGATTGAAAATAATATTGATCTATCCGACAAAGGGGTAGACGCTGCCAGGAGGGTAAGCGAATCACTATCTGAAATTACTGTGCAAGCGAAAAAAGTCAATGAGCTGATGGAGGAAATTGCTGCGGCGAGTCAGGAACAGGCCCAAGGAATCTCTCAAATTAACAAGGCAATTGTGCAGATGGAGAAAGTAACTCAGCAGAATGCTGCCACATCCGAAGAAAGTGCCGCGGCATCGGAAGAACTAAGTGCTCAGGCAGAAACCATGAAAGAAATGGTTGGGGAACTCATCCGCCTTGTAAATGGAAGCGGGGATTCCAGGAATGTAACTACAGGGAGCCTCCGAAAGAACCGGATTAGCTATCATGAGGCTTTGCCGGAAAGGGGAGATAAAAGCTTAAGCAAACGCTTAAATCTTCCGGTCAAGAATACGCTTCACAAAGGATCAAAAATTGTAAGTCCGGATGAGGTTATTCCGTTGGAATTGGACAGAGATGATTTTTAATACCCATTTATATTAAAAGTACTGTTAATCAATGCATGAAATTGAGGGGGTTAAAAATAGTGGATAGGTTTAGTTTGAGAGCAAAGTTGGTAGGAGCTTTTGTGGTAATTGCGCTTATAACGCTTTTGGTAGGTTTTTTTGGTTGGAGTGGTATAAGCGGTGTAAGAGGTAATTTAGAAAAGATTACTGATATTAACCTACCCGGTACAGTGGGACTGTACAAAATCATTGAAGGCCAGGAAACGGTTAAAGCTTCTAATAGAACATTATTGATACCCGGCTTGGAAAATGATCTGGTTACAGCACAATTTGAAAATGTGAAGAAGGGTATGCAAATATTTGATGAAGGAAGAAAAACCTTTGATTCACTCACTATGACTTCAGAGGAAGCCCAAGTATGGACGCAGTGTGAATCAATATTGCTGGAGTGGGAAAAAGCAGTAAACGATTTTGGGATTATAATGAAAGAATATCAGCAGACAGGCTATAAGGCAACCTATGATAACGCAAAGGTATTCACTGAACATACGCTGATGGTGCTGGCAAAAAACAGCAAAGATTTATTGGATAAACTAGTTGATATCAATGCCAATGTGGTAAAAAGCACTAAAACGAAAGCCCAATCGGATGCGAATATAGCGTTATGGGTTGCTATATTTGGTACCGTAATGGGTACCCTCCTTGCGTTGGCTTTTGGAATTTTCTTAAGCTTATCTATCTCAAGATCCATAAAGGGGATCATTAATAACCTGAACGAATCTACTCAGCAAGTTGCAGGTGCATCGAATCAGCTTTCAGTCACGAGCCAGCAGCTTTCGGACGCAAGTTCGGAACAGGCAGCTTCTATCGAGGAAACATCTGCAACGTTGGAAGAATCTTCATCTATGGTTCATCAGAATAATGAAAATACGAAACAGGCCGCAGTACTGGCTGGACAAGCGAAAGCGGCAGCGGATAAAGGTAATAATCAAATGCAGGAAATGATGAATTCCATCAACGAAATTAAAAAGTCCAGTGATCACATATCCAAGATCATTAAAGTGATTGATGAAATTGCTTTCCAAACGAATATACTTGCCCTAAATGCTGCTGTGGAGGCTGCAAGGGCAGGAGATGCGGGGATGGGGTTTGCTGTAGTCGCAGAGGAAGTTAGGAATCTTGCGCAGAGAAGCGCACAAGCAGCAAAGGATACAGCTGTTATAATAGAAAACAATATTGAGCTGTCAAAAAAAGGTGTAGAAACAGCAGAGATGGTTGGAGACTCCCTTGATGAAATTACCGGTCAGGCAAAAAAGGTCAATGAATTGATGGGTGAAATCGCAGCTGCAAGCCAGGAGCAGGCTCAAGGAATTACCCAAATCAGCAAGGCAATCATTCAAATGGAAAAGGTAACGCAGCAAAATGCGGCAACTTCTGAAGAAAGCGCGGCAGCTGCAGAAGAACTCAATACACAATCGGAGCAGCTTAGGGAAATTGTTTTGGATCTTACCCGGTTGGTTGAGGGCAGCGGCAATTCAAATGGCATTCGTTATCTAAAATAGATGATTTTTAAGGGGATTTTTATATGCAAGCTTTTCAGGAAAACGTATTTAGGAAGTACAGCAACTTTATATATGAAAATTTCGGGATCTACCTTAATGAGGAAAAAAAAGAGCTGCTCCAGTCAAAGCTTTTGAAATTGATGATGAAGCATAAGACTGCTTCCTATGAAGCGTATTTCAATCTGTTGACCCAAAGTGGAAACAGGGAAATACTCGTAGAGTTTGCAAACGAAATTACAATTAATAAAACTGACTTCTTTCGGGAGATAAACCACTTTGAATTTATAAAAAAAAATAGCGACTTGATTTTGGAGAGAAATAAAAGGATTAGGCGAAACAGCGAAATCAGAGTATGGAGCGCAGGCTGTTCAACGGGTGAGGAAGCGTATACCCTGGCCATGGTACTACAGGAACATTTTCTTCCTGGCCTTTTGATTAAGATACTTGCAACCGATTTAAACAGTAAAGTGGTGTCTCAAGCCATGAAAGGAGTTTACCCTTCATCCATCAAAGGGGATATGGATATACTTTATCTTTCGAAATATTTTGAAAAAGTACAAAATGAATGGTATGTAACGGAAAGCACAAAAAGGCTGGTCACTTTCCGGTTGTTTAACTTAATGGACGATTTCCCGTTTAAAAAGTTGTTTGATTTCATTTTTTGCAGAAATGTCATGATTTATTTTGATTCTAAAACCCAGCAAAGGTTGATTGATAAATTTTATGAGGTACTGGCTCCAGGAGGACTTTTATTTATCGGGCATTCGGAAAGTTTAACAAATAAGAAACACAAATACCAGTATATTCAGCCTACAATCTATATGAAGTAGCTATACGGTTATGATCACTCAGGGGTTTATTAATAAACTGTAATCCTCGAAGTAGCTTTTACTTGGTGGAAAGAGGGGCAGCTTCTTAGCAGCTGTATCTTTTAAAATGCGTCAAATGTTATATAAAATGCTTAAAGGAAGGAGCTTTTTGGATATGAGTGAATTAATGGGGATTTATATTCAAGAAGTGAAAGAACACTTGGAGGTTTTAAACGAATCCTTATTGGAACTGGAAAAAGACCCGCAAAATAAGGAATTAATCAATAAAATTTTTCGTGCAGCTCATACCATTAAAGGCTCCTCTGCATCCATGGGATTTATGAAAATGGAAAATTTGACCCATGGCATGGAAGATGTACTGCAGGATATCCGGGATGAGAAAATTCAGATTGATAAAAAAATCATTGAACTTTTATATGTTTGTCATGATTTTTTGGAAAACAGTCTTGAGTTTATTATAAATACAGGAAATGAAGAAGATATCAAAAATGATAAGATACTGGCCAAATTGCACGACATTATTGAAGAAAAACACAGTAAAATCCAAAAAGTAATTATAGAACCGGTTAAAGATGAAAGCGTGAAGACAGGCATCTTTTTAAATAATGAGGACTGGAGAAAAGTAAATGAATTTTTAAAAAATGGATATAGTGCATTTGATGTAACGATTACGCTTAAGAAGGAATGTGTGCTGAAATCCGTCCGGGCATGGATGATCTTTGAGGATGTTGGGACTTTTTCAAACATTGTTGGTTCTGTGCCCAAAAGGCCTACCGATGAAGAATTTAGAAATGGGACCTTTACCTTTGAAGAACTTGAGATTCTGCTTGTGGTTTTGACTAAAGAAAACGAAAGTGAACTTTTTAGGAAAGTAAGCAGCATGGTGGATGTGGAGAAAGTCTCTATAGAGCCTTTGCTTATGCAGGATAACAGTTGTTTGAACCAGCCCTTGAAGCTTTGTATGGCAAAACATCCGGGGAATTTTGAAAACGAGAAAAGCCCGGAGCAAATTATCGATGAAATTATAGAAAGTAAAAGTGAAAATGTTATTGAGATCAATACTCTATTTCTCAATGACTTTATATCGTCCATGAATGAACAGCTCGAAAAAATAGATATGAATGTATTGCTTTTGGAAACGGAGCCGGATTCAAATGTTGCGATAGCTACTCTTTTTAGATCCTTTCATACATTAAAAGGAATTGCCGGATTTATTGATTATGACATTATGGGTGAAATCGCATTAAAAACCGAAAGTTTTCTTGAAGATTTAAGGTTTGGAAGACGGGAAGTAAACCACAGAAGCGTAGATATGATATTGGGGGCATCAAAGCTTATCAAAAAGCTGATTGATGATGATCGTTTGGCCAATGATCCTGAGTTCTTAGAAAAAGTAAGTGAACATTTGAGTGCCCTTCAGAGCCCTGGGCGTGAAAAAATCCGGAAGGAAAAGAAAATCGGTGAACTGTTGGTTGAAAAGGGGATCATTAGCAAAGATGATGTAGATACCATTTTAAGAAAACAAAAGGAAAGCTATGGCGGACTTAAGTTTGGACAGGTGGCTGTCAAGGAAAAAATAATTGATGCGGAAGATATTATAAAGACCCTCCGGTCTCAAGAGGTAGAAAAGGCCAAACCCCAAAGTGCTCAAGCAGCAGACAGCGGGTATATGAGAATTCCCACGCAAAAAATTGACAATCTCGTAGATATGCTGGGAGAGCTTTTGATTTTCAACTCCTTACTGGAACAGGGCGCAAAGGATTACTTCAATGCAGATGACAAATATTTGAATTCACTGATGCGTATGGCAAAGATCATTAAAGATATACAAAATTTGTCCATGTCCCTCCGTATGGTTTCATTAAGAACAACTTTTCAAAAGCTGATGCGGATTGGAAGGGATACGGGTTCGGAATTAGGCAAGAAAGTAAACGTCAGTTTGTTAGGTGAGGAAACCGAAGTTGACAGGAGCGTAGCGGAGAAAATTCTTGACCCTTTAATGCACTTAATCCGGAATGCAATTTCTCATGGAATCGAAGAGGAAGATGTGAGGGTAAAAAGCGGAAAGCCGGTTGAGGGTGAGGTCTGCATCGAAGCTTACAGCAAAAGGGGAAGTGTTTATATTAAGATTTCGGATGATGGCAAAGGCCTGGATGTAGAAAAACTGTACGAAAAGGCAAAGGAAAAGAATCTCATTGATCCGGGTAAAATTTACTCGGAAGAGGATATTATTAAGTTTATTTTTTTACCCGGGTTTTCAACTCAGGAGAATATAAACAATATATCCGGCCGGGGTGTAGGAATGAATGTGGTTGAAACTGAAATTACGAAAATGGGTGGAAAGATAGATGTTATCAATAAACCGGGAGAAGGATGCAGTTTTGTATTAAAAATTCCTATGAACCTGGCGGTAATGAATGGAACCATCGTAAGCATTAAAGAAGAAAAATACATTATCCCGACTCTCTATATCAAGCAGTTTTTAAAACCGCAAGAGAATCAATGGATCAGTGTAAAGGGTAAAAAGTCCATGGTCCGTGTTCGGGATGAGCTCATACCGGTTATACCCGTCAATGAAGTATTCGGAGAATTTGATCCGCTAAACGGCAGCATGGATGAAATGATTATTATTATGGAGGTTGAACAGCAGCTCAAGGCTCTTCCGGTCCGTACCATATATGGCAGGCAGGAAATTGTTGCAAAACCTTTGGGAAAGGAATTCAGCGGACTTAATTTTGTTTCAGGTGCATCCATTCTGGGAGATGGAAAGGTTTCACTGATTTTGGATGTAGAAACCCTGTTTAAGTTTGAAAACTAAGGCTGCGAGGTATATTTTGATGCAAAAACTAAAGTGGCTGTCGGTTATTCCTCTTTTTTTCCTAACTTATGTATCGCAATTTGTTACACCTCTTGCCAATGGTATTCTGGGGGCTTTCATTGTGATTGTATTTACAGCGGTTGGAGGGCTTAAAGGAGGGATTTTAAGTGCACTTTGGGCATCATTATTGGTATTGTATTATGTGATTCTTATGAAAGTTGAAGTCACACTTCATGCAGTAATAACAGGGATTATGGTGTATTTCCTTATCGGTGCGGGGCTTGGGTATGCGATTGATACAATCCGCAAAAAAAATCAAATGCTTAAAGAGAAAATCAATGCACTCAAGCTGGCTGAGAAAGATTTAATAATCAAGAGTAAGGCGATTGATGCTACCGTAAATGCCATTGCTTTTATTGATACAAATGCAGTGGTGACCTATGTCAATAATGCGCTTCTTAAAATGTGGGGATATGAACATCCGGAAGAGGTAATTGGAAAGGAATGTCATCTGTTTTGCAATTATATGAGTGAAGCCCAGGAGGTTATCTGCAAGATACGACAAGAGGGGACCTGGGTAGGGGAAATTAAAGGAAAGAAAAAAGACGGCTCGGCATTTGATGTTTATCTCTGTGCCAATTCAGTATTGGATGAGGGTGGAAACCGGATTTGTACCATGGCTTCTTTTATTGATATCACGGAAAGAAATAAAGCTGCTGAGGAGCTTGGCAAAATGTTTATTGCTGTAGAGCAAAGTCCAAGCACCATTGTAATTACGGATAGGAAAGGAAATATAGAGTATGTAAATCCGAAGTTTTCGCAGACATCAGGGTTTTCATTAGAAGAAGCCCTCGGAAAAAATCCCCGCATCTTAAAAAGTGGGAATCAAGGTGAAGAGGTATACAGAGAGCTGTGGGATACGATTCAATCAGGACGGGAATGGAGAGGGGAACTATGCAATAAAAAGAAAAACGGTGAACTTTATTGGGAATTCGCCTCCATATCCCCTGTAAAAAACACAAAAGGGGAGATTGACTATTACATTGCGATTAAAGAGGATATTACCCAAAGAAAAAGAACAGAGGAAGAACTTCAAAAGGCAAAAGAAATAGCGGAAAAGGCAAATATGGCTAAAAGTGATTTTCTGGCTAAAATGAGTCATGAAATAAGAACCCCAATGAACGGAATCATCGGTATGACGGATTTGGTAATGTCTACCGAGTTAAATGAAGAACAGCGTGAATATTTGGAAATGATAAAAACATCAGCGGACTCTCTATTAGAGATCATTAACGATATTCTGGATATTTCAAAGATCGAAGCAGGGAAGCTTCAAGTGGAAGAGGTCTGCTTCCATTTTAAGAAAGTGATGGATGATACACTGGATTTTTTCACTGTGAATGCAAATAAAAAAGGGCTAAGACTTACGCGTGTCATCGAGGAGCTGCCACAATATGTTTACGGAGACCCTGTACGTTTTAAGCAAATTCTCGTGAATTTGCTTGGAAATGCTGTAAAGTTTACTTCTAAGGGAGAGATTACATTTCATGCCCAAAAGCTAAATACTTCTCGTGAAACGCTTGAATTGAGGATATCTGTAAAAGATACGGGCATTGGAATTCCACCGGATAAAGTGGAGCATTTGTTTAAAAGTTTTAACCAGTTGGATAACTCATATACCAGACATTACGGAGGAACAGGTTTAGGACTTGCCATTTCGAAGCAACTCATTGAAATGATGGGGGGACAGATTTTTGTAGAAAGTAATCCGGGGGAAGGAAGTATATTTTATTTTATCCTTAAGTTTAAGCTGGCAAAGGAGCAACAGGAAGAAAAGGAAATCAATATTTTACACGCTCCCAATCGGGTTGATAGGGAAGGAAAACCTTTCCTGGCGGGTAATTCTTTGTGCGATGAGGGCTATAGCTTAAGTATATTACTGGCAGAAGATAATTATATAAACCAGAGAGTAGCGGTAAGCATACTGGAGAAAAAAGATTGGAGAGTTATCATTGCAAATAATGGAAAGGAAGTAATGAAGATTCTCCAGGAAAAAAGTGTAGATTTGATTTTAATGGATATTCAAATGCCGGAAATGGATGGCCTTGAAACAACTGCTGCTATCAGAGAAAGGGAGAAGGACTCCGGTGAACATATACCCATCATTGCCATGACGGCTTATGCCATTAAAGGGGATCGGGAAAGGTGTTTGGAAGCAGGGATGGATTATTATGTTTCAAAACCCATTAATCCGGAGGATTTATACCATGCAATTGATGGCTTGATGGGTAAGGAAAAAACTTATAATAAGGGGAACAGCAGTCAAATAGAAAATCTGCCCGAAATAATGAAAATATTCAATCATGATAAAGAACTTGTTTTAGAACTTACAAATTATTTTATTGATGATTACCCTTCACAAATACTTCTTCTAAAAAGGCATATTGATGAAAACAATTTCAAAGAGGTGGAAAAGTTTGCCCATTCTTTAAAGGGAGCGATATTAAATTTCGGATATAAAAAGGCATCGGACCTGGCATATGAACTTGAAAAAATGGGAAGGAATTCAGAACTTGCCGGTGCCCTGGAGATATTGAGACAACTGGAAATAGAGTTAAAGGAGTTTGAAAACTTCTTTAAAAATCCGGAGTGGATGAAAGCACTTTGACCACGCTATGATGAAAGGTATTTAATTTGTTAGAAAGGGGTAAGGATGATGAAAGCTTTAATTGTTGAGGATGATTTTGTCAGCAGAAGACTTCTGCAAGCTATTCTTTCACCCTATGGCCATTGTGATATTGCGGTTAATGGGATAGAAGCCATAGAGGCATTTAAACTTGCATTCGAAGAGGGGGTGCCTTATGATTTGGTGTGTCTTGATATTATGATGCCTGAAATGAATGGGCATGAGGTATTAAAAACTGTCAGGGATTACGAAATAGCAATGGGAAAAATAGGGCTTGATTGTGCGAAAGTAATCATGACAACAGCACTCAGCGACTTTGAGAATATAAAAAGTGCCTTTATTGAACAATGCGAGGCCTATCTTGTGAAGCCGATTCAAAAGGCAAAACTGTTGAGTGTTTTGGAGAATTTAGAATTAATTCATCAAACCAAATAGATTGTGAAAATGATTTTATAGATAACGAACTGTAAAAGAAAAATTTCAATTTCCGAAAGACCACGTAAACCAGGTATTTCATCTCTCGAATTTTACTATGTTTAACTTCGTTATCTATACATGGATAATTTGAAATTTCACGATATTAAATCTAGGAAATTGGAGCGCTATGTAAAATCTTTATCGCGTTCAATATAAATAGCTTTTGATTGGGTGAACTTATGGATGATATTCAAAAATATTATCTTCAGCCGGGATTTATATTTGTAAGCAGAGAACCCCATTTCATTCATACTGTTTTGGGTTCATGTGTATCCGTATGTATATGGGATGATACAAACTTCTTTGGAGGGATGAACCATTATATTTATCACCGGTCAAGAAATGGTGAAAGGAATGGGAGAGTTGGTGATGCTTCCATTCCCTATCTGATAAAACTGATTTTAGAGCTGGGGGCACAAAGAAACAACTTAAAGGCGCATATTGTAGGCGGAGCACAAAATCCTAAGCTCAGCCCGGTAATAGGACTGGACAATGTAAGGATTGCCGAGGAGATTCTCAGCGCAAAGGGAATTTCGGTGATTACAAAAGATATTGGAGGACTCTCCGGCAGAAAAATTATTTTTAACAGCGGGTCGGGAGAAATCTTAGTTTACAAAGGCGCCAACATCAGGGAGAGTGATTGGTATACATAAAATTAAAGTGTTGATTGTAGATGACTCTGCCATGGTTAGAAAAATATTCTCTGAGGAATTGTCAAAGGATTCAATGATTGAGGTGGTGGGAACCGCACCGGATCCTTTTATTGCGAGGGATAAAATTGTCCAGTTGGAACCGGATGTACTGATATTGGATGTTGAAATGCCCAGAATGGATGGACTGACATTTTTGGAAAAGCTGATGGTACATTATCCCATGCCTGTTATTATTGTAAGCTCTCTTGCGAAAAAGGGCGGTGAAGTAGCCTTAAGGGCACTGGAATTAGGTGCTGCAGATGTTATGGCAAAACCGGGGGCATCCTATTCGGTAAAAGATATGAGTGAGCAGCTGATTGATAAAATTAAAGCAGTTTCTAAAGTGAAGTATTTTAAAAGGGACGTTCACAGCAAAAAAGAAGGCATTGAGCCAGTTAAAGGGAAAGCAATGATCCAAACCACCAACAAGATTATTGCAATTGGTGCTTCTACCGGAGGAACCGAGGCGATTAAGGAAGTGCTGACAAGGCTGCCGGCAGAGATGCCGCCCATTCTGATTGTACAGCACATGCCCCAGTATTTTACTAAAGCCTTTGCCCAAAGATTGGATGACATGTGCAAGATGAAGGTAAAGGAAGCGGAAGACAAGGAATTGGTCACTCCGGGTAAAGTACTGATTGCTCCCGGAAACAAACATATGGTATTAAAAAGAAGCGGTGCAGTTTATTTTGTAGAAATCAAAGATGGCCCCCTCGTTTTTCATCAAAGACCTTCGGTAGAAGTGCTGTTCAGTTCGGTTGCAAGATATGCCGGTGCAAACGCGATAGGGGTTTTGTTGACCGGGATGGGAAAGGATGGGGCAAAAGGCTTATTGGAGATGAAAAATGCAGGCGCGTTTACCATTGCACAGGATGAAAAGAGCTCGGTTGTTTATGGAATGCCCAAGGAAGCAGTTGCTTTAGGGGGTGTTTCACAAATCTTACCCATCGATCGCATTGCACAGTCAATTATGGATCATTTATAAATTAATTTAAGAGCATGTAAATTCAGCTCGGACAAATCCAAACTTCCTTCACTTCGAACTATGGGTTTGCATCTCCGTTCCTTGTATTAACATGCTCATATGTTCTTTCTGCCTAATAGCACACCGGGTTAAAATAGTTACTTATGAGGGCCGGTTTTTCATCTAAAAACCTTTATCGGAAGGTTTCTGAGTCTCCTTTCCACTATGGAAGAGACTGGGTAAAAGGTACTTGGAGCGAATATGATAACTCCTTAAGATTAAACTGCATTTCTTATAATAATACCTTGTTTTCCCCAGTGGGATCAAGCATTTATGAAAACCTGCAGCCGTTTTCATATGCAGCAAGGAACTGCTGTTGGATGCCAAATATTTTACAGCGGGCCTAAGAAGCAGGTATTGACTCATATAGATCAATGCATACCAAAAATCAGACAAAAGGTTTTTTTGACCATTTCCCCAATACCTGTTGTATTGTTCCTTCATGGGACTATACATGATTTTATTCAGTTCTTCAGGCGTCAATATACCCATCTTAAGAGCCATATCCGAAATATCCGTTCCGGGTAGAAAATTCAGGCCGTGCAACTGCAGCTCAAAGGGCGGAGCGAGCTTTGTGCATAAAGTATAAGTTTCTTTTAAATCATCAACGGTTTCAAAGGGATGACGCAGGATAAAATCATAAATCACCTGAGGAACCTTACATTGGGATAGGATTTTGCTTGCGTGTATAATATCTTCATTTTTTTCGGTACGGTGAAAAATCTCCTTTCTAACTCTTTCCGAGCCGCTTTGAATTCCCATTACCACTTTATAAAGGCCGGCACTGACAAGCTTTTCAAGGGTTTTCTTTTTTACTTTTAAAGGATGACACCATATTTCAAAAGGAAGGTGGATTTCCTTTTGATACTGAAGAACAAAAGAATGAATCCAGCTTTCATCGTCCGGGAAGATTTCGTCCCAAAAGTGAATATATTTTAAGTTTTTCATAAGAGACTTTGCCTCTTTTAACTCGGATATTACATTCTCCACACTTCTAAAACGCACAAAGCTTCCTTGGTTTTTATACAATCTTCTTAAGTTTACACAGGAGCAGTAGGAGCACATGAAAGGGCATCCTCTGGATGTGGAGAGTTCATAGCTGATGGACGAATAGACCGGATCGGTATCAGAAAGTGCATCGTTTTCTATAAAATACTTATTGGAGCCATCCAACTGGGGGTATCCCAGTTCATCCAGATTTTCCAAAAGGGGGCTTACTGGGTTTATCCTTATTGACGCGTCTTCTTTATATACCAGATTTGGTATGCTGTAAAAAGGTTTTTGCGAGAAAATGGAATCGGCTAATTCAGCCAGTGCATGTTCACCCTCTCCCCGGATTATAAAATCCGCATGATTAAGGCATTCCTCCGGGAAAAGGCTGGCATACACGCCGCCCCATACAATGGGAATTTGAAAGTTTTCCCTAATCATGTGATTTACCATGTAAACAGCCTCAAGATAAAGGGAAGACATGACACTTAGCCCAATGAGTGAGGGTCCAATGCAGGAAATGGTTTTCTTAAGAAGGTCCATTTCCTCTACGGTAGGACAGCAAGGATTTGCACTGTTAAAACCTTTGAAGAATATTATATGTACAGGGCAGCCCTTCTTTTTTAAGGTCTTTTCAAGGTAACGGACTCCTAATGCTTTTTGGTTGTAAAAGCTAATTAAAAGAATACACTTTTCCATCAAATGAACCTCCTTCTTAAAATAAACATATCTTGAAGTAACCTCGTTCTTACAACCTAATCAACCTGACACAGCAGATTAAATTCATCTTTAGTATTGACATTTTGTGCTGTTCTTATCGTAAGAAGGTGAAATTTTATGGTGTTTAGGATGTGCCCGAGTGCAAATGCCTTGAATTTATGGTAAAATAGTACCAATGGAATTTTATCCAATATGCAGAAGTTACGATGAAACTAAACAACATTCCACCAGATGGGCTTTAGGAAAATGGCTGTTTGTAATCGTATTCTCAAAAACGTTGAAAATCAAAATGTACAAGGAGGCTCTTATGAAAAAAGGTATCGCACTAATAATAGCATGTCTGCTGCTGCTTCCAGGGTGTTCTTTAAAAAAAGGAGACAGCCGGGATGCCAATCAAACAGTAGAATCGTCAAAAACGCAGGATATTGAGGATCCAATGGCAGCAGATGCAAAGAAAAAGAAAAATCCAAAAGATCAAAACGGAGATGAGCAGGGTTCAAAGGATGCAGCCTCGGAAGAGAACGATCAGGACGGGCAAAATGGTACTAGACATGGAAATCCATATCTTTTCGCAACCAGCAGTGAAAAACTGTTGACTGAGAATGAGGTAGGGAGTCTTAACAAACAGCTTTTAAATATAGCCAGAAACGAAATATTTTCAAGGTATGGATATGTTTTTAAGGACCCTAAATTAAGGGAGTATTTTGAGAGACAGCCGTGGTATGCCCCGAATCCTTCATTTAAAGGGGATATATCGGGACTTAATGATATTGAAAAGAAGAATATTGCGCTGATTCAAAAATATGAAAAGGATGAATCCTTACAGTTGGGGTATTATAATGAAAACCCCAATTGGAAAGTGAGCATAGATATCGATGGGGACGGGCAGGATGAAAGTATGGAATATACTGCAAAGAACGGGGAATTTAGTTTGAAGGTGAATGGCAAATTAGTAGCCAGCAAAACCGGAGATAATTTTGCGGACAGGATAAAAATTATTGATATTGATTATTCCGATTCCTATAAGGAAGTTGCAGTATATGATGATGGACCCAGTGACGATCCGAAATGGAACATTTATGCGAAGGTTGAGGATAATTTTAAAGAAGTGGGAGAAATTAACTCCTATACATTGGATACGGATGGGTCCGGAAAATTTAGAGGAAGCTTTGACGATGTATGGTGTTTTAAACCGGAGG
This sequence comes from Clostridia bacterium, assembly GCA_026418275.1. Classification (GTDB taxonomy): domain Bacteria; phylum Bacillota; class Clostridia; order Acetivibrionales; family DSM-2933; genus SKW182. Next base: position 28,222 of record JAOABQ010000062.1, on the reverse strand, counting down.
TTATTTTGGGATACTGGGAAATAAACAGCAATCATGAACTTGAATACAAAAATGAAGATAAGAAGAAGTATATTGGAAAGAAGTATACACTTCAACTTGGCAATGCGGAGGATGGCGGCTTGAGATTAATCCCGGAAGGTGCCAGCGAGTCGGACCAGGGAAGCTTCCAGTCCTTAAAAAGTGGAGAGCAGGTGACACTATTGGATATTAATTATAACGGAAGAGGAACCACACTAAAATTAAAAACATCCAAGGGGATTACGGGGACTACAGGTACTTTTATGGGTGGAGATTAAGATGATAGATGTTTGTTTATTGGGATCAGGGGGCATGATGCCTCTTCCCGGCCGCTGGCTTTCAGCCCTGGTTGTAAGGCATAACGGAAAAATGATATTAATAGACTGTGGAGAAGGAACACAGATTCCGCTTAAAATGCTGGGGTGGGGGTTCAAAGCAATTGAAACCATTTGCTTTACTCACTACCATGCGGACCATATTGCAGGCTTACCCGGGCTGCTCCTTTCGATAGGGAATTCAGGGAAAAAGGAACCTTTGACTTTAATAGGTCCCCCCGGACTTCAAGAGGTAGTAAAAGGGATTATGACCATAGCACCGGAAGTACCGTTTGAACTTCACTTTGAGGAACTACCCGCCGGTGAGAGCCAAAGCTTGTGTGCGGGGGATATGGAGCTTCGCAGTTTGCCGGTGGACCATTCCATTCCTTGCCTGGCTTATACAATGGAGCTAAAGAGAAAGGGCAAGTTTGATGTCCAGAAGGCGAAAAAACTGAGTATTCCCGTTGAGCATTGGGGACTCCTGCAGAAAGGAGAAACCGTTGAACTGCCTGACCGGACCTTGACACCGGATATGGTATTGGGAGAGATGCGAAAGGGCCTTAAAATCAGCTACTGCACCGATACCCGCCCGGTAGAAGCTTTGGCCGGTTTTATCCGGAAATCCGACCTGCTGGTTTGTGAAGGAATGTACGGAGAGGATGAAAAGTATTTAAAAGCAGTTGAAAAAAAACATATGCTGTTTTCAGAGGCTGCAAAGCTGGCAGTTCAAAGTGAGGCGGGGGAAATGTGGCTCACGCATTACAGTCCTTCTTTGTCGGAGCCGGAAAAATACCTTGATGTTGCAAGGTCTATCTTCCCAAATACAATATTGGGAGAAGACTTGCTGAAAAAAACGCTGCATTTTTAAAGTGAGATATCAAATGCATAAGAATGTCCGGTTGGATTCCAGCCGGACATTTTTTAGATGTCAATTCTCCCTAATTAAAAGATACTGCCTGATCTGTGGTGATGGCAATAACCAATAAATGTACGAAAAATTCCAATCAGAAAGTTAATTTGACAAAAAAAGTATTGTGTGTAAAATACACCTTAAAGGGCGTATGTGTATTGGTGAGCGGTCTCAAAATGATGCAGGAAGTGATCCGAAAAAGGTGAAGCAACTGGTAAAAGCGAATAAGATCGGTATATTGTAGTTGATTATTATAATCGGAATCCAAAAGAAGTTGGGTATATTTTAAATGAAGAACTTATCCAAAAAACGTTTACGAGGGTTTATGACGATCCGGTAAGAAAAATATCCATTTATAAAACACATGAGAATGATGTGTAATCATGCTGGGCAGCAGATTCACTTAAGCGTATGCTGCCTGTCTCTCCAAAAGCATTTGCTGAGGCATTTGATTTAAGCAGTGCTGCCATGGTTAGTGCAAACAAGGATGTGTTGAAATTATACAGCCTTCGGTATATTATGCCTGGAGGCTTTTTTGATTTGCATCATGAAATATCATGGATTTCTAAAATCTTTCAATATAGATGATGCAAAAAACATTTTACATTTGTCTATCGCAATCATCGTTAAAAGCATTCGCTGAATGCTCTGCCAAATGTAAAGTTTTTAATGCAATCTATATAGTATAGAAATGGATTCAAAAAAAGTTACTATTTGTGTCAGGAAAATTTAAAAGATGTATTATAATAAATATTCGTTAGGGATGGGGAATGATTAATAAAATAAGAATTTAAGAAGAATTACATTCATTTTAGCATTGCAATATAATAAATGAGCAAATTCCAATAAAAATGAAAGGAGAGTTTAATATCTATACGCTGATTGATTTTAATGAATATAAGGAAAGAATTTTAGGATATATCAGAATTTGTGCAATATCGGACAAGGATTACAGGGAAATCACCGAAAAATACCGAAAAATCCAGCTTAAGCCTCCTAGTGATGAAAACCTCTTGGATTGGCTCTATTATAAAACAAATTCATTTTTATTCGATTTCTACTATAAAAAAAAGAAACAGTACACCCCTCCCAAAATTAAGGCCTTAAATCATGAGGAAAGTGTGTATTATACTAAATTAAAATACAAATGTGTCGATCTTTATTTAAAAATGACAGAAAGCAAAACGGTGTTTGAAAAAAGTGTAAAAAGCGTTACCAGCCCCATGCCAATAGACTTCCGTCTGTTTTTAGAGCGAAGCTGCTGGTACCCCCAGCAGCGATTGCTATTACGTTTTCAAGGATTTTTTCGGGGCTGTTTCTATTATCTTTATTCCTGTTTCCCAATTGACCATTTTTGTTTTCTCCCCAAGCCCAAAGCGTGTTGTCCTCCATTAAAGCTAGGCTGTGTGTTTCGCCTGCAGCGACTGCAATGCACTTTCCCTCCATGACTTTTACAGGGAAGTCACAATCTTCATTTGTGCCATTCCGTAATTGTCCATAAGTATTGCTTCCCCAAGCCCAAACGCTTCCATCTTTTTTTATGGCAAGACTATGTGAACAACCACCTGCTGTATCCTTTACGTTCTCCAGCACTTTTACAGGGGCCGGCTTTTCTTTGCTCAGAGGTATTCCTAATTGCCCATAAAAATTATTTCCCCAAGTAAAGAGTATTCAACCGAGATATATTTAAATTTGTGCAGGGTGAGTGATGGGGTAGGGGACGGGCTTACGGTATTTGAAGCGGATAAGCCTTCAGACTGACTTTCAAACTGTCCAGTAAAAAAGCATTGCGTGAATATAGCGATGAGCAGCCCTAAAGCGAGTGCTTTTTTTAATAGTCTCATTGCGTTCTCTCCTTAATATTGAAATCAATAAGTTGAAATAAAAATAGCTTTCCATAGCTGCCGTTATTTAGAGTAGCCTGTTTTAATAAATGGTAATAAAGGCTTGTTGTGAAGTTCGTTAAAAGGTTTTAATGAAGCTTTGTCATAAAACAAGGTATCTGTGTCTTTTATAAAATTCATATAATATTTATATTTAGAAAAATTTGTATAGCCAATAATCGATTTAATTTTACCAATTAATCAGATTTTATGTCAATATTCTATGGCTAGTGCATTTCTATAAACATTTAACTTTAAATAATAGAGGCTTATGCAATAGGCTTGATTTTTATAAAAAGTAAAAATATACCTTGACATATATGGATTACGGGTGTAATCTATATACAAGACTACAATTGTAATCTATAAAAAGGAGCAATGTAAAATGAAACAATTACCTCAGATATCTGAGACAGAGTGGCAGGTAATGAAAGTAATTTGGACGAAATCACCCATTACAGCAAGCCTGGTAATCAGCCAATTGGAAGAGAGTACAAATTGGAAGCCCAAGACAGTAAAAACTCTGCTGGGGAGACTGGTAAAAAAGAATGCACTGGGCTTTGAAAAGGAAAACCGTGAATATTTATATTATCCCTTGGTTTCGGAGCAGGATTGTGTGAAAGCAGAAAATCAGTCTTTTCTGAAAAGAGTTTATGATGGTGCATTCAATGTAATGTTTGCACGCTTCCTGGAAGAACAGCAGCTTTCGGATAAGGAAATTGACGAACTTAAAAGAATCCTGGAAGAAAAGAAACCTGAATAAGGAGGTATGTTGATGGAATTAAATTTTTTCGAATGGATAACATGCTCATCCATCATGACGAGTGTCCTTCTCGGGTTCATTCTTCTTTTCAAGCGATTGCTAAGAGGTAGGTTGGATGCCAACTGGCAGTACTATATTTGGGTTTTACTGGTATTGAAGCTTTTGATTCCCTTTGGCCCCGAAAGCCCCACCAGTATATTTAATGCAATGGATTTTACCCAAGAAAAAGTAAGTTACGGCAGCTTCGTAATTTATGACAGTTTAAATAGTGCGGCAAATACCTTGAAAAGGGAATTAACCAGTGATACCTCCCTTGATCCAATTGAAACAGTGCACAAACAAGGATTAAACAATACGCTGAATACCTGGGAGCAGCAGGGATATGATTTTACATTGGTAGATGTATGGCTTATTGGTGTTGTTTTGCTTATTGGAATTTCAATATTCCTTCTTGTGAAATCCTGGCTTATGGTAAAAAAACTAAAGGAGATAAAGGATGTGCACCTTTTAGACCTGCTTGAGGATTGCAAGCAAAAGTTAGGTATCAAAAGGAAGATTACAATCCTTGAGACCTACAATATGAAGACACCTGCTTTATACGGACTTTTCCGTCCAACGCTTTTATTACCGCACAACATGCTTACAGAATTGAGTGCAAATGAAATCAGGTATGTTTTTTATCATGAACTGGCGCATTTAAAACGCAGGGATATCCCTATGAATTTTTTATTGGGATTTCTACAAATTCTGCATTGGTTTAACCCCCTGATCTGGTATGCATTTTACAGAATGCGTCAGGATGCGGAGTTGGCATGTGATGCGTTGGCCCTTTCCCATATGGATCCGAAGGAAAGAAAAGATTATGGCCGTATGATTATAAAAATGATTGAAAACTATGTTAGACCATCGAGAATTCCGGCAATGGCCGGAATTCTCGGTACAAAATCGCAGCTGAAAAGGAGGATTACAATGATTACATTATTTAAGAAAAAATCTTTAAGATGGACTTTGATCACAATTATGTTGTTTGTGGTTATGGCATTCGGTATTTTGACCAATGCCATGGGAGCACGCAGGGTGGATAAAGTAGATTATCCTTTCGTTAACGATCCTGCTGTTAGCGGTAAATGGGAAAGTGTAGACTTCGTTAAGAAAATGGATAAGTTTACTCCCAACAAAAAGAGTTTTGGAGAGGATTTGTTCCTTAAAAATCTATATTTCTCAAGTAACGGTAAAATGCCAACCATTGATTGGACCTGGACAAAAGGGTTGGTTCTTGATAAGCAGGACAAAACGGCTAGCAAATATATCATCAAAAATATAAACGGACAGGATTACATGTTTTTTGAATGGAAAAGCGGAGATTATACGTTAAGAGGGATGGATCCATGGTTCTACGTCTTAAAGAGGATAGACAGGACCGAATATACCGAAGAAACCATACCTAAAAAGGAAGATAAAATTGACTATCCCTTTGTAAATGACCCTACTGTCATCGGAAAATGGGAAAGTGTTGATTTTGTTAGAAAGATAGAACTATTCAAGGTCAATAAGAAAAGTTTTGAAGGCGACCTTTTCTTAAAGAATCTGTATTTTTCCAGTGGAGGGAAAATACCCACAACCGACCTGACATGGACAAAAGGTCTTGTGCTCAACAAACGGGATAAAACTGCAAGCAAATATATTATAAAGACCATCAAAGGGCAGGATTACATGTTTTTTGAATGGAAGAGCGGTGACTATACGTTAAGAGGGATGGATCCCCAGTACTATGTGTTAAAGAGAGTGGATAAGATTGATCATACTGAAGATACCATACCCAAAAAGACAGATAATATTGATTTACCTTTCATAAATGATCCTGACGTTTTGGGTAAATGGCAGAGTGTAGATTTTGTCGTGGAAAAGGACCAGTTTCAGCCCGGAAAAACATCCTTTGGCGCTGAGTTATATTTAAAGGGAATGAACTATTTGAAGGATGGGGGCCTTGAAGTTAATTATACCGGAAGAACAGACACATCCGGGAAATGGACCAAAAATGTTGTAATTAACGCAAAGTATAAGACCGCCAGCGCATATGAAATTAAGAAAATAGCTGGGCAAACCTACATGTTTTTTGAATGGAAAAGCGGTGATTATGTCTTTAGAGGGATGAAACCCTGCTACTATGTACTGAAAAAGGTAGGTGAAATGAACTAAACGGATGATTATATTTTCTTAAAAGCAGATTTGTATTGATCAGCCTTCGTAATGGCCCTTATGAGCTGAGAGAATTTTAAAATGTATGTTTTGTGCGGGAAAGGGATGAAAATATGCTGAAAACCCAAAAATCAATTGTGGTTACTTTCGTTTTATTGCTGTTTCTACTGGCCTTTTTATTAGGGGTTATTACTAGGCTTCTAGATATCTACCAGTCTTTATCTAGCGGATGTTTTTACTATTTATCCTTGATTTTAATTACAATATTAACTGTAAAAAAAGGTGAGAAGCAAAGTTTAGATAGTATTGGAGTTGATTTTTACCATATTATTAAAAAAATAACTTTGGGAATTGGGATTTTTGCAATTTTAACTTTATTTCATATAGCCTACGTTTTATTTGGAGTAAAACTGCATTTGGTTCATCTTAGCTTATTGCAAATACTAATCCTTACTTTATATAATATTTGCCTCCTTGGTTTTGCTGAAGAGCTCATATTTAGAGGCTATTTGTTGGAGCGGTTTAATGAACTTTTAAAATCAAAAGTAGCTGCTGTTATTTTTTCGTCATTACTATTTGGTTTATGGCATTATCCGACTAATTACTACTTTGGACAGGTCATTTTTGCATTCCTATTTGGAATAGTGCTTTCAACAATTAAATTAAAAACAAAGGGAAAGGTTATAGTTTCACTGGCAATAGCACACGGTTTATTTAATTCATGCTTATTATGGCTAGGCTATTTTATGAAATGATAAATCCTAATTTACATAGTTTTTAAGCATACATTGAATATATAGAAGTCCAGCCATGATTGACTCCATAAAGTCAAATGGCCGGACTTCCATAAGCATATAAACCCTATTGAGGAGGAAACTAAATGTGTAAAGAATGCTTTTATAAGTTTGAAAGTGAGAAACGAAATCAAGTAATACGCACAGTTACTCATAAAGAAGGTTATTACCGCAGCGCGCTTGAGCATGCGAAGGAGATGAATGACATGGAAAATGCGGAGAAATATGCTTTTGTAGTAGAGGTTTTAAGGGACCTGGTTGGTGAAGAAAAACCCAATTAAATTAAAAGGAAGTATGCAGATCATTTCTTAGACAAGCTCCAAAGGTTAGATTCCTGCGGATCTTTTTTATTTTGTCACGGCTTTTATATTTCTAATAGATTACCGAATTAGAGGTAATTTTTAAATTTTAGTTTGCAAACTACCACTTGCAATAAGTATTTTGCTAAGTCAAAATCCATTTGTTATCTCAAATTGGAAGTAGGAAATGTACGTTTGATTTTTGGATGAAATTGCAATAAACTAATATATAATATTTGGTATATAAAATGAATGAGCATTGAGAATAAAATGTAAGTTTATAAGGAAGGGTGATGAAATGAAGTATAATTTTCTTCTCAAAACCAAGGTGATTTTTGGTACCCGTTGTATGGCAGAGAATAAAAGCGAACTGAAGAAATTCGGCAATAGGGCATTGATTGTGACCGGGAAAACCTCCGGGAAGCAAAGCGGTGCACTGGACGACACCATAGAAGTATTAAAGGATCAGGGGATCGGGTATGCGGTTTTTGACAAGGTGCTCAATAACCCGACCTTGGAGAATGTTTTTGACGGAGGCCAAATGGCTGCTGAAACAAAGGCGGATTTCATTATCGGCATAGGAGGCGGATCACCGCTGGATGCGTCTAAGGCTGTCGCGGCGATTGCAGTGAATAACATTAAACCTCTGGATTTGTTTAATAATGTTTTACCCAATAAACCGCTGCCCATAGTTGCAATACCCACTACAGCAGGTACGGGAAGTGAGGTAACGGCAGTTTCCATCATTACCCGTCATGATTTGCAGACAAAAATGAGCTTTGGAAATGAAGATACTTTCCCTGTACTGGCCTTTTTGGATGCCAGGTATACCGAAAGCATGCCTTACGAGGTAACGGTCAATACAGCGGTAGATGCCCTTTCCCACGCAGTTGAAGGGTATTTGAGCAATGTAAGTACGCCTGTGAGCGATGTTTTTGCCGTTGAATCCATCCGTCTATTCGGGGATTGTCTAAGTGCCCTTTTAGAGAACCGGATTGACTATGCCACAAGGGAAAAACTCCTCCATATGTCCATGCTGGGAGGCATGACTGTTGCACAGACAGGTACGACCATTGTGCATGGGATGGGATATTCCCTCACGTATTTTAAAGATATTCCCCATGGTAAAGCCAATGGATTATTTATGCGGGAGTATTTGAAGTTCAATTATGATGTGGTCAAGGAAAAAACGGAGAATATTCTAAGACTGCTGAAGTTAAAAGATATTGATGAATTTGGCCGCGTGATGGATAAACTGCTTGTAAACGACAAACAATTTAATGAAGAGGAATTCAAGCTTTATGCATCTCTGGCCATGAAGCAAAAAAGCGCAAAGAAGAATGCAAAGAGTGTAACGGATGCAGATTTGGTTGAGATTATGAAAAGAAGTTTATTGCAATAAAATGAATGTGGCAGGTGAAGCGGACATGAAGAGAATCGGGGTTTTATCCGATACCCATATACCCAAAAAGGGAAAGGTGCTGCCCAAGGCGATTATTGAAGGTTTGCAGGATGTTGAACTTATCGTCCATGCAGGAGATATCAACAAAGACTATGTCATCTATGAGCTCCAGGAAATTGCACCTGTAGAAGCGGTTGCCGGAAATACGGATGACGATTATATGGAGGGGCTTTTTGGAAGAAAAAAGGTCATTGATATAGAAGGGTATAAAATCGGTTTGATCCATGGGGATGGGGGAAGCGGTTCAACTCTGGACAGGGTAAAAAAAGCCTTTGTCCATGAGAGGGTAAGCTGTGTGGTGTTTGGTCATTCCCATATCCCCTATTGTGAGGTTATTGACGGCATTTTATATTTTAACCCCGGATCTCCTACCGATAAAAGAAGACAGAAGCTTTTTTCATACGGCATCCTAAGGTTAACTAAAACGGGAATTGAAGGCGAAATTAAGTACTTTTAAGGAGAGTGGTTCATGTTTAATGCAAGACGCTTATATATAGACGATATCAATACCGCAAAAGAGGAAATTAAAAAAATCGGTGTGGATGAGGCTTCGGTTGCCTGGCTTTACCCAAAGGCTTTGCATTATACCGTTAAATTGGAAAATGTCAGTCCTTTTGCTGCCAATATTATAAAACAGGAGATGCTGGGGAACGGCGGGGATGCTGCAGTGAATAGAGGGTCTATCAACTGCAGTATTGAAAAAACACAAGTCCTTATAATGGGTACGCTGAATCAGTATAAAAGATTAGTGTATAAATTAGGTATGCAGCCAGGGAGTTTGAAACAAATAGCGCAGGAGATTCAGGATATTTTAAAGGGCCAGGAAGAGGGCAAGCCTGAAGTTTTTAAATGCAGGAAATATGCGCTTCCTTTAGGACGGAAAACGTATATTATGGGTATTCTTAATCTGACTCCCGATTCTTTCTCAGATGGGGGGAAATACTGGGATTTTGATGCTGCGGTGAAAAGAGCGAAGGAATTGGTCCAAGAGGGTGCCGATATCATTGATGTGGGTGGTGAGTCTACAAGACCCGGGCATGAGCCGGTTGATGCGGATGAGGAAATAAAAAGAGTAATACCGGTTGTAGAAAGGCTCTCTCAAGAGTTAACAGTACCCATATCCATTGATACATATAAAGCATTAGTCGCAGAGAAGGCACTTTCAGCGGGAGCAAGTATTATAAACGATGTATGGGGAATGCAGAGGGATCCGATGATCGCCGGTGTTGCAGCACAGTTTGATGCCGGTGTTGTCATGATGCATAACCAAAGTCACAAGGAATATCAGGATTTGATGGGAGACATTTTGAAGTTTCTCAAGAGAAGTATTGAAATTGCGGAGAGTGCAGGCGTTAAGAAGGAGTTTATGATGGTCGACCCTGGCATTGGATTTGGGAAAACCTATACCCATAACCTGGAGGTTATGAAAAGGTTAAAGGAATTCAGTTCGTTAAACCTCCCTGTTCTTTTGGGCACATCCAGAAAATCGTTTATCGGAAATACCTTGGACCTCCCGATAGATGAACGGGTTGAAGGAACGGGAGCTACTGTTGCACTTGGAATTTCTTGTGGAGTAGATGTAGTTCGGGTACATGATGTAAAGGAAATGGCAAGGGTGGCAAAAATGTCGGATGCCATTTTACGACAAGTTGACGGAGAGAGCCGGAATGGATAAAGTAACATTAAAAAATATGAAATTTTATGCATATCACGGGGTGCTGCAGAAGGAGAAGGACCAGGGGCAGTACTTTTTTATCGATGTGGATATGTTTATGGATTTAAAGGAGGCAGGAAACACAGATGATCTCACGGATACTGTGGACTATTCTGCGGTATACGAAATTGTAAAAAGTATTACAATAAATTATAAATTTAGCCTGATTGAGAAATTAGCTGGTGAAATTTCCCGGGAAATTTTGTCGAGATATCAAAAAATCTGTGAAATCATTGTTCGGGTAAGAAAGCCGGATGCACCCATCGGAGGAGAGCTGGACTATGCCCAGGTGGAAATGAAGAGGTGCAGAGGTGAGTTATGACGTATTTTTATCTTTAGGGTCAAATATAGGCAGCCGGGAAAAGAATTTGTTGGATGCAGTTCGCCAAATTTCCCAAATGGAGGGAACCGATGTAAAAAAACTTTCGAATATTTACGAAACAGATCCTGTAGGATATGAAGATCAGGACCGGTTTTTAAATATGGCGGTGTGGATTGAAACGTCCCTGGAGCCTTTGGAGCTGCTCGAAAAAATACTGGGTATAGAGAGTGTGTTGAAGCGGGTCAGGGAAATCCGTTGGGGACCAAGAACCATTGACATTGATATCCTCCTCTACGGGGATAGACACATTGATTTGCCCCAATTGACTGTACCCCACCCGAGAATGTTTGAAAGAGCATTTGTTTTAGTTCCATTAAAAGAATTACTTGGAAAAAAAAATATCGGGTTTGATATTGATAATTTAATCAATTTATGTAACGATAAATGGGGTATTAAATTATATAAAAGAATGAATGCCCATTGAGATGAAAAGGAGGGTAAACATGGCAGAAGTCTACTTTTATATACCGGCTGATCAGGCGGATAATGCGGTAACTTGTGGATTGAAGCTTTCCAAGTGGTCTGATAAGGAAATATGGATTGACGGGGATTTTAAAAAGTGTATATCTGCTTTGTTAAACCCCAAAGATGAAATGGAAAAGTATAGATCTTCCGAATATAAGTGTTTAAAGCTTGAGTTGGATTCCAAATACTGCTTTGTGGGGGACAAGTATTTATACCAGGTTGGGCTTGAATTTCCTCAGGTTATGGATATGTACCAAGAGTCAGTGATGCCGGTTGATAAGTATATTTTCGGTTCCTTTAGACTTCCGGAATGTCTTGTAACCAGTACAATCATCGAAGGGCAGATCAGTATTTTGGATAAAAGGCTGGATTCGCCGGTTTTGTTTGATAAATCCGAGGATCTTTACGTGAACAATATTTTGGAGAATTATAAAGAGACTCATGCTGACTTTAATGATGCCTTACTGTATTATTTTTATTCAAAGCTTGCAGAATGCGGAAAAGTTGATAAAATAGAAGATAGTGAAAAGAGGATAGCAATATTTCTGGATAAGGAAAGCCAAAAGGCCTATACCATTAAAATGCCGGAAATATCACGCTATTAGCCTGGCTGTTTTTGAAAGCCGGAGCTAATTAGATCGTCAAAGTGATTTTGCAAGGAGAAATTGAATTTTCACGATATTAAATCAAGGAAATTGAAGCGATATAAAATCTTTATCGCGTTCAATATAAATGTAAAATTTATAAGGATTTACCCAAAGGGTAAAAGAGGTTTTTGTGAAAATCAGGGTATTGAATCAATTGAGAAAAGACTGCTCCGCCTATGTTTCAGGGGAGATGTTAAGTGGACTTTTGGGAGTTTCAAGGACTGCAGTTTGGAAAACAATAAACGAATTACGAAAAGATGGCTATAAGATCGAATCTTCATCAAAAAAGGGGTATAAACTCATATCTGCTCCGGATGTTCTAAGTACTCATGAAATAGGCCATAATCTTGAAACCAAGGTAATAGGAAGGAATATCGAATATTTCAATTCCATTGATTCAACCAATAATTATGCAAAAAAGATTGCCAATGAGGGCTGTGCGGAAGGAACGGTTATTGTAGCCGAAAATCAAACTGCAGGTAGAGGCCGGCTGGGAAGAGCTTGGAATTCGCCGGATAAAAAGGGAATTTGGATGTCGGTAGTACTTCACCCTGCCATTTTGCCTGGTGATGTCGGAGTTATAACACTTGCAGCAGCCGTTGCTGTGGTGGATGCTTTGAAGCGGGCTGCCGGGATAAAAGCAGGTATCAAATGGCCCAACGACATTATTTTGGATGGGAAAAAAGTATGTGGGATATTGACTGAAATGAACGCAGAAATGGAACGCATTAATTTTGTTGTCATTGGAATTGGATTAAATGTGAATCAGGCAGAGGATGACTTTCCCGAAGAGTTACGGGACAGGGCGGTTTCCCTTAAGAGTTTTTCCGGACGCTGTGGAGCTGATGCTGTACAATACAGTTTTAATCGGTGTGAAATTATAAAAGAGGTATTACTCCAATTAGAGAATATTTACAATATATTAAACCAGGGGAAGGTTACTCAGGTAATCGATCTATGGAAAAATTACTCCGAAACCCTTGGAAAAGAAGTTTTGGTAACGTTGCGTGAGCAGTGTTTTCGTGGGGTTGCAAAGGATATCAGTACTGATGGGAAGCTTATTGTAGCGTGTGATGATGGCGTTGTAAGAGAGTTTGTATCCGGTGAGATCTCGGTACGGGGTATCATGGGGTATATTTAAATAAAATGAATGATAAAAAGGCAGGAGAATGGTAGAATGGTTATCGATTTTCATGTTCATTGCTTTCCGGATGAATTGGCTATGAAAGCGGTTCCTAAGCTTGCAGCTTGTGCAAGAATCCCGGCAAGGCTGGATGGGACTCTGGGCAGCATTAAAAAATCCATGAGAACGGAGGGAATCAGTCATTCCGTTATTCTTTCCATTGCTACCAAGCCTTCGCAAACAAGAACTGTAAACGACTGGGCCGTAGAGGTACAAGATGGTGAAATCATTTGTTTCGGCAGCATACACCCTGAGTACATAGGGTGGAAAGACGAGCTTAAAAGGATTAAAGCACTTGGTCTTAAAGGAATTAAGCTCCATCCTGACTATCAAGATTTTTTTGTAGACGAACAAAGGCTGTTCCCTATATACGAATGTGCATTTGACCTTGGGCTTATGATCCTATTTCATGCCGGGGTGGATATCGGTTTACCCGAGCCTTACCACTGTACTCCCCAAAGAATGCGCAAGGTAGTCAGAGCTTTTCCCGGAGGGAAAATCATTGCGGCGCATATGGGCGGGTTTAAATGTTGGGACGAAGTAGAGAAGTATTTGGTGGGTGAGGATATTTATTTTGATACATCTTACAGCTTGGAGTGGTTGGGTGAGGAGCAATTTAAAAGAATGGTCAGAAACCATGGGCATAAAAAAATTGTTTTTGCAACCGATTCTCCTTGGACAGATCAGGGAGAGGAAATAAGAAGGATAAAAATGATGGGCTTTGAACCTGCAGTAGAAGAGGATATATTGGGAAATAATGCAGCTGATTTAATCTGTTTGTAAGCAGGAAAAAGAGGGATACGAATTTTCTATTTAAAGAGAGGGGTTAAAAAATGGTCAGAAGAAATGACTATCAAAAAAAACCGAATAATCCAAACAACTCAAATAATCCGGGTAATCAGAATAATCAAAACAATCAATCGCCAAAAGATCAAAGAGAACATACACAAAATAGGGATAATAAAGAAGCAGCTAGAGAAAATCCCAGAGAGAATAACAGGGAAAACAACAGAGAAAACAACAGAGAAAACAACAGAGAGAATCATAGAGAAAAGAATAGAGAAAACAACAGAGAAAATAACAGAGAGAACAACAGGGAAAATAACAGAGAGAACAACAGAGAGAATCACAGAGATAATAATAGGGAGAATAACAGAGATAATAATAGGGAGAACAATAGAGAGAATAACAGAGAGGGTGGCAGAGAACCCAGGAAGGAATTCTCCAGGGACAATAACCAGGGAAGAAACTATTCCAATAGGGAGAACAACGGCCAGAGGTCATATAACCAAGGATCAAACAACTCACCTCGATATAGCAATAAAATTAAAGCGGTTGAGACGGTAGAAGACATAAAAACCGATATTATGAGAATTGAAAAGGAAATAGAACTTGAAATAAAAGAAATAAAAAGCTTGAGACTTGGCCTATAACCCGCGGAAATAAAAGATTTGAATTTAAAGGTTGGAGATCTAAGATGATACTGGTAATGGATGTTGGAAATACAAATATTGTACTTGGGGTATATGAAGGAAAAAAACTTTTAGCACATTGGAGGATGGGGACGGACAAGGATAAGACTTCCGATGAGTTCGGCATGTTTATGATCAGCTTGTTTAATCATGAAAAGTTGAATGTGAAGATGGTTGAAGCAGTTATTATAGCATCTGTTGTACCTCCCATCATGTATTCTATTGAACATGCAATTAAAAAATATTTCAAGGTAGATCCTATAACCGTTGGACCGGGGGTAAAGACCGGAATCAATATCAAGTATGAAAACCCGAGGGAGGTTGGTGCAGACCGGATTGTGAATGCTGTTGCAGCATATGAGATTTACGGGGGCCCTCTCATTATAGTGGACTTTGGTACGGCAACCACCTTTTGTGCGATCTCGTCCAAAGGAGAGTACTTGGGAGGAGTTATCTGTCCGGGAATAAAAATTTCTGCAGATGCTTTATTTCAAAGAGCTTCGAAGCTTCCTAGAATTGAGCTTGCAAAACCTGAAACGGTGATCGGAAAGAATACGATTGTAAGTATGCAATCAGGTATTGTATTTGGATATGTGGGACAAGTGGATTATATAGTAAAGCGGATCAAAAAAGAAATGAAAGAGGATAACATAAAGGTAATTGCAACAGGGGGATTGGCGAGACTTATTGCGAGCGAATCCGAGACCATTAACGAAATCAATGCACTTCTTACTTTGGAAGGTTTAAGAATTATATACGAGCGGAATAGAAATCAATAAGTGCTGTTATAAATTATATTATGCTAAAAATTTCTTTCAAAAAATACAACCCTTATGCTATAATTAGGGTTGTATTTTTTGAATGGTTTAAAGGTAATATCCCTAAACTGTAGTTCCTAATTTTTTGAAAAAGTGTATCCTTTGTTAAGGGAATTATATATGGAAGCCATTTTGTATCAATTTTTTTGGAGGGAAGATTTATGTCTATACAGGAAGAATCTTTAAAACTGCATGGTGAGTGGAAAGGGAAGATAGAAGTTATCAGCACTGTTCCGGTCAGTAACAAGAGGGATCTTTCATTGGCTTATACACCGGGAGTAGCAGAGCCGTGTCTTGCTATTCAAAAGGATGTAAACTTATCTTACGCATATACAAGAAGGTGGAATTTGGTTGCTGTTATTACAGATGGTACTGCTGTTTTAGGACTTGGGGACATCGGGCCGGAGGCAGGAATGCCGGTAATGGAAGGGAAATGCGTTCTTTTTAAGACCTTTGGAAATGTAGATGCTTTTCCCCTTTGTATAAGGTCTAAGGATGTGGATGAAATCGTAAATACCGTTAAATTGTTGGCAGGAAGCTTTGGGGGGATCAACCTGGAAGATATCTCAGCCCCCAGGTGTTTTGAGATAGAACGGCGTCTTAAGGAAGAATGCGATATTCCGATTTTCCATGATGACCAGCATGGAACCGCAGTTGTTACATTGGCTGCAATGCTCAATGCCTTAAAGATTGTGAAGAAGGATATCAACGACATATCTGTGGTTGTCAACGGATCCGGAGCGGCAGGAATTGCCGTTACAAAGCTTTTGATGAGCATGGGACTGAAAAAGGTAATTCTCTGTGACACCAAAGGTGCTATATATGAAGGAAGAGATAATTTAAATAAAGAGAAAGCCGAGATGGCAAAGATATCAAACCTTGAAAAGAAAAAAGGATCTTTAGAAGATGTATTAATCGGTGCAGACGTTTTTATCGGACTGTCGGCACCGGGGGTAGTTTCAAAGGAAATGGTCCGGAACATGGCTAAGGATGCGATTATATTTGCGATGGCCAATCCTGTTCCGGAGATCATGCCTGAGGAAGCCAAGGAAGCAGGAGCCAGGGTTATAGGTACAGGAAGATCCGATTTTGCAAATCAGATCAACAATGTACTGGCGTTTCCGGGAATTTTCAGGGGGGCATTGGATGTCCGTGCCAGTGATATCAACGATGAAATGAAAATTGCTGCAGCAAAGGCCATTGCCTCACTGATCAGTGACCAAGAGCTGAATGAGGATTATGTAATCCCTGCACCCTTTGATCCCAGAGTAGGACCAAAAGTTGCAGAAGCAGTTGCAAAAGCAGCACAGGATTCAGGAATAGCAAGGCTTTAAGAACGTTACTATAAATTTTTAATACTTGTTTTTAAATAGGGACATATCCGGTTTGTATGGATATGTCCAGTTGTTTTTCAGGTTTAATATCATTAAAACAAAAATAGAAATTGGACTTGGTTTTCATTCTTATACCAAAGTAAACGGATAAGAATTATGTTACATAAAGTAAATTGAAATCTTGCTTGAAAAAAGCTTCGCATGGTATAATGAAAATACTTGGTATGTGTTAAATATATATTATATAAATTTATAAGGGGGAAAAGCAAAATGGTAAGGGTAGTAAGAAAAATAGGTATTTTATTGGTGTTCATGATGGCAATTTCTTTATTTGCCGGATGTGGTCCGAAAAAAGTAGGTCCGCTTCCAGAATCATCCACAGGCGCAGGAAACATAAGCAGCAAAGGGGTTGCGGATATTCAGGGGGATTGGATCTTTTTTAGAGGAAAGGAAGGAAAGCTGCATAAAATTAAAACTGATGGTTCAAGCAAAACAAAGATTTCCGACGACAAAGTTTATTACATAAAAGCCTCCGGTGAATGGGTCTATTATGCTAATGCAGGGGATGGCTCCAAACTCTACAAGATAAAAGCAGATGGCTCCGGCAGAGCAAAAATCAATGATGATAATTCACTTTATACAACGGTGGTAGGCGAGTGGATTTATTACTCAAATAGAAAAGATGACGACAAAGTGTATAAGATAAAGACGGATGGAAGCAGCAGGACAAAGGTAAATGACGATAGATCCCAATATATGAATATAGCCGGCGATTGGATTTATTATTCAAATAGTAGAGATGATGACAGTATTTATAAGATGAAGCTGGATGGTACGGGCAGGGTGAAGCTGAATAAGGAAAGATCTATCTATTTAAATGTTATCGGGGATTGGGTTTTCTATGTAAGTACCACCGAAAACGACAGCATTTACAGGGTAAAAACCGATGGAACGGAGAGGACAGAAGTTGCTGAGGGAGGCCATGCATGGCTCAATGTAGTAGGCAATAATATATACTGCTCCATTTATACCGAAGGGGACAAGCTTTATAAAATGAATACGGAAGGCGGCGACAAGAAAGTTCTTTCGGATGGTGCATGTACAGAGGTTAATGTTGCAGGGGACTGGATTTATTATATGGTACAGACTCCGGACGCAAAATCCATTCCATATAGAATTAAAAAAGATGGCACCGGTAAAGAGGAAATTAACTAGGCTTTTTTATAATTAGCTATATAAAAAAAGAGGAGATGCTAAACTTTAGCATCTCCCTTATTTTTTATTGAATCTTTTAAAATTAAAGGAACTTTTTTTATACATTCCCGTCAAAAATAGTAAGCAAAGGTACATGGTATTTATAGTCCTAATTTCCCGGATTAATAAAAATAAAAGGAGATGGAAAAGAAATGAGAGGATTGGTAAGAATTTTCAGTACGGTTTTAGCCTCGGCTTTTCTTTTAACATCCGCTGTCGGTTGTGTGGCTGCTAAGGCAAAACCGGTGGGGGACTTGAAAAGCAGGTTAAAGGATGCGGTTGTGTTGTATGTGGGAAGCTCACAGGCCTATGTGAACGATACTGAAACCCAGGTGGATCCCAAAAATGGAGAGGTTAAACCTATTGTTAAGGATGGAAGGACACTTGTTCCTGTTCGGTTTATTTCCGAGAGCACCGGGTGGAAGGTAGGCTGGGAAGCCAAAGCTTCGACGGTAAGCATATCTTCGGGCAAAAAAGATGTGAAGCTTGTGATAGGAAGTAAAAATATGACAGTGAACGGGAAGAAAGTAAACTTGGAGGTGGCTGCAGAGGTTATTAACCAGAGAGCCTACATCCCTTTGCGGCAATTGGTAGAATCGCTGGGCAAAAAGGTATTTTATGACCGGGGTCTCATCGTAGTCAGCGATACGGAAAATATTTTCGACAAGGATAAGGACAAGGCTTTTTTAGATAGTGTGATATCTAAAGTCAATAATCTCCCTATAGTAGGTTCCTTTGACGCCTTGAAGACATTACTCGGGAAAGCCGACAGGGGAAACGGATATTGGGGAAAAGCGTACAGAGTTAAAAATGACGAAATAAATGTTTTGTTTAGTGAAGTCGCAGATATGACTAACAGGGCTGCACCACAAATGGCAAAGGAAGCAGATGTTAAATCCTCGGTAACCAATTCAAAGGCTGAAGGTGCCGGCTCAAATGATTACTCTAAGACCAACGTTCAGGTACAAGGGGTTGATGAAGCGGATGTAGTAAAGACAGACGGAGCATACATATACCAGGTAAACAAGCAGCGGATTGTGGTAGCAAAGGCTTACCCTTCTGAAAACATGCAAATTGTGAGCACATTAAAGTTTACCGATGGAAATTTTGCACCTTTGGAGATTTATGTGGATGACAAATACATGGTGGTGATCGGAAACTCCTTTAATAATGAGGAGAAATTGTCAACTGGGGACATACAAAGCGGGGCTTCAGCGCAAAAAAAAGTAAAGGCGGATATAGCTGACTCCATTTACATGATGCCGCCAAAGGGATATACTGAAACAACGAAAGCCATTATATATGATATTGCAGATAAATCCAATATAAAACAGCTAAGAGAAGTGGAGCTTTCAGGAAATTATGTATCTTCCCGCAAAATCGGTAATTCTCTTTACCTTGTTGCCAATAAGCATATGGGTTATTACGGAATCCAGAATGAGAAGGATGTAATCTTACCTTGCTATAGAGATACGGCTGTTAAAAATGAGTTTATTGATGTACAATATCCGGAAATCAGGTATTTCCCAAATATTGTACAGACAAACTATCTTATGGTGACAGGAATCAATCTGGAAAATATGGCTGAGGCAGCAAAGGTTTCTACCTATTTGGGTTCAGGTCAAAATATCTATGCTTCAGGTCAAAACCTCTATGTAGCGGTAACCAATTATAACAGCCAACTACAGCCGGAAGCCGGAGATGGAAAGCTTTCGAAGAAAGAATCCGTAATAAACTATTATGAGCCCAATACCTTGGTATACAAGTTTTCCTTAAGTAATGGCCAGGTGACTTACCTTAACAAGGGGGAGGTACCGGGTACAATTTTGAATCAGTTCTCTATGGATGAGAACGGAGCGGCATTTAGAATTGCTACGACGACGAATATGGGAATTTCTAAGAACAACCTCTATGTTTTGGACGAAGTGATGAACATTACTGGAAGACTTGAGGATATCGCGCCCGGAGAACACATTTACTCTGTAAGGTTTATGGGAGACAGGGCTTATATGGTTACATTCAAGACTGTAGACCCACTCTTTGTCATTGATTTGAAGGATCCAAAAAAGCCGGCGATCCTAGGTGCTTTGAAGATTCCGGGCTACAGCAATTATATTCATCCCTATGATGAAAACCATATTATCGGAT
This sequence comes from Clostridia bacterium, assembly GCA_026418275.1. GTDB lineage: Bacteria > Bacillota > Clostridia > Acetivibrionales > DSM-2933 > SKW182. The sequence continues at coordinate 8,160 of JAOABQ010000062.1, read as the reverse complement.
TCGGTAAGGATACGGTTGAAACCGATGGAAGAGCTTTAAATCAGGGAATGAAAATTGCTTTATTTGATGTGACCGATGTGAACAACCCTAAAGAGATGTTTAAAGAAATTATAGGGGACAGGGGAACCGATTCACCGCTATTAACAAACCATAAAGCACTTCTTTTCTCCAAAGAGAAAAACCTGATGGCGTTTCCTGTCACAGTAATGGAGATTAAAAATAAGGAAATCATGGATGAGAAAGAAGTCATGTTTGCAAGTGGAGAATTTGTGTTTCAGGGAGCCTATGTGTATAACATCGACTTGGAAAAAGGTTTTACGCTGAAAGGAAAGGTTTCGCATCTATCTATATTGGATTACCTGAAAGCGGGCAACTATTCCTTTGACTACGAAAGTGCGGTAGACCGGATTTTATATATTGGAGATACTCTGTATACCTTATCCACCAAGATGATTAAAGCCAATGACTTGAAGGATCTCAAAGAAAAGAATGCCATAGCGATACCGTAACATAGCATAAAATAAGGCCGGCGTGACCACGCCGGCCTTATTTTATGTATAACTTTCAATTATCGGTTAAGCTTTTGCTTTATCGTATTCCAGTAATCGATATTTTCAAGACCCAGTCTCCAAATTCCGATTCCCGCATTGCCCTTTGCATTGACTAAATCCAGCTTGTAGCTAATACTTTGTGCGTTTTCAAACCAAACAGTATGAGAAATACCGTTAGCGTCGGTATAAGTAAAATACGGACATTTGGAGGTATTGTCCCAGAGTATTGCTGCGCCGTATTTTGCTGCTAGGGTGTAACAACCATTGACAGAATAAGCTTTGGTTTCGATGCTGGACCAATCATAGCCGTAAGCTGCCAATCCCAATAGGACTTTTTCCTTCGGAACTACGGTCAGGGTATAATTTAATACGTTACTTACCCAGTTGATAGATGCTACAGCTCCCGGAGAACCACCCGGATAGTGCTCGTCATAAGTCATGAGCAGCATGGTATCAACATATTTCGCAAGGGCTGGGTAATCATAAGCGCCATTCCAGCTGTTTGACGGATTATCGGATGTTTTTGCAGGCACAGAAACCGAAACAGTGTACCCTAGCGGTTTTAATGCAGAATGAACTTCACTCATAAAGGTGGTGTAATGGCTTCTATTGGATGCGTATACACCTTCCAAATCTATATTAACACCTTTGTAGTTATTTGCCTTCAATATAGTTAAGAGGTTTTTAATAAAGCTGCTGCGGTTGGCTGCACTTTCCAGCAGTGTTTTTGCAATATTCCCATCGAAGTTGTTGCCTATCATGAGGAGGGATGTAATATTGTTGTTGTTTGCGTAAGTGATTTGTTCTGTAGGTATAAGGCCGGTTATATTCCCCAATCCATCGGTAATATGCGTAGCCGTTGCAATTTGATCGATAGAAGCTTTGTTGTTCACCATTGAGTTATAGGAGGATTTATCTCCTGAATAATAATATGTAGTAAAGCCTAATACTTGTTTTGCCGGTATTGAAGTAGGAGTTGGCGTGTTCGTGGGCAAAGGAGTGGGAGTAGGAGTAGCGGTGGGTGAAGGTGTGGGAGTTGGCGTGTTAGTAGGTGAAGGAGTAGGAGTCGGTGTATCTGTGGGCGAAGGAGTGGGAGTTGGTGTATTCGTAGGTGAAGGAGTAGGAGTCGGTGTATTCGTGGGCGAAGGAGTGGGAGTTGGTGTATTCGTAGGTGAAGGGGTAGGAGTCGGTGTATTCGTGGGTGAAGGAGTGGGAGTTGGTGTATTCGTAGGCGAAGGAGTGGGAGTCGGTGTATTCGTGGGCGAAGGAGTGGGAGTTGGTGTATTCGTAGGCGAAGGAGTGGGAGTAGGTGTATTCGTAGGTGAAGGAGTGGGAGTTGGTGTATTCGTAGGTGAAGGAGTAGGAGTCGGTGTATTTGTAGGTTTGGAAGTCGGTGTTGGACTTGGAGAAAAAGCAGGTTCAATACCCCAAGCAAGACTTCCTCCGGCATAGATTGTTGCTTTATTCCAATCAACAAAAGTAGAAGCTGTAGCATTAAAAGAATAGTCATTGGTTTGAGTAAAGCTGCTCCAGTCGGATTTGGTTATTCTGGATATCACTTCGACAGACTTGCCTGGAGAAAGGCTTCCCGCTTCCGATTTAAAGCCAACTTCCAGGTAGTAGTTTGCTGTAAGATTTGAAGAATATATTTTAGAGAAGGTTCCTGTAATATTTGCACTGCCAACAGTTGACCAATCACTCCTAAAGATTTGGCTCTTTTCACCATCAATGGTATAGTAGTATCGAAGTTTTATATCTGTAAGAGAAATGGTTGAAGTACCTGAATTAACCAGTTTGAAATTAGGATAAATGGTATCTACAGTGCTTGAACGGACAGCATTGTAAAATTGAAGCTTTAAACCGGATGGAGTCGGTGTTGCTGCATAAGATTTAGCCTTTGATGCAGAAAAGGTTGGAAGAATATTCATTGTGAGCATGAGGGCAACTACTAAAAAGCCAATCAATCTAAATCTCAAGTGTTTCATAAATGTCCCCCTTAAACCAAAATAGTTTACATAATCATTATATAATTTGTAACATAAATTTAATATATGCCGTTATGACTACATTAGTCCTAGGACTAAAATGGGACTTTACAAGAATTTATTGGAATAAAATACCACATGGGTTATGTAATCCAGGTGGTATCAAATAATATCCTGATTCAGCAATATCTCGTATATATTTAATCTTTTAAAGGTTGTTTTTATGGATACATATTTTCTATATTGAGAAAATCTTTAAAAATGATTCTGACTGGGATAAGTCTTTGAAAAGAAAATCCGGATTGCAGCTTGAGAGTTCCTCTAAAGAATACACGCCCGTTGATACGGCAATTGTCTTATAACCTAATTTTTTTCCACAATCGATATCCTTTGGGGTATCCCCGATTACATAAGTATTTTCAGGCATAAACTCAGTGTCAAAATGCTTTTTTGCATTGTTTACTGCTTGGAAAATGACTTGCCAGCGTTCTTTCTCTTCTTTGGAAAAGCCTCCTGCCGGGAAGTATTGATTCATATCATGGGCACTTAGCTTTATTCTTGCACCTTTTTCTATATTGCCTGTACCAAGCACATTATAGATGTGTTTAAAGCCTTGAAGCTTTATGAGAAGTTCAAGTACGCCCGGGGCATCAATTGGTTTTGTCAGGGATTTTACCTCTTTATCCAGGTAATCAAAGTACTTTTCATAAAATAGAGTCCCGTCTTGATTTTTTATATTGTGATGGTTCAATGCATTTTCAAATATAACCGTATCCAGCATTCCTGACATATGGATTTCCTTTAGTGCGTCTTGGATTCCATAAATCTCAAAAAATGCTTTTTCCATTGCCTTTCTACCCAAGCCCCTGCCCTGAATAAGGGTTCCGTCAATATCCCATATTAAAAGATAGTTCATCCTTTCACCTCGAAAACGATTATTTTTATAGATGCTTCAAAAAATACCCTAACTGCTTAATTTTTATTGATTATACAGGAGAATCATTCTGCTGTCCATTCATAGAATGCATATTTGATTTTATATAGGAGATTATGTTTTTTGTGAAGGAGGAAATATATTTATCCGCTTTGTAGTTTCCCTCTATTTATGCTAAAATTGTTGTATCAGAAGGAGGTCGAAATCAAAACTTTGAATACTCCGATTTATAATTCTGTAAAAAAATATTGGCAATCCAGTCCTATTTCCTTTCATATGCCCGGTCATAAATTAGGGAAGGGCTTAATGCGGGAGTTTGCAGAAAATATGGCACTTTGTGATTTGACAGAAATTCCGGGGTTGGACGTGCTTCACTACCCGGACGGAATTATAAAGGATGCCCAGGAACTTGCAGCGAAGGCTTTTTCTGCTGACAAAACCTTTTTTTTAGTGAACGGCTCTACGTCGGGTATCCAAACATTGATTCTGACCCTATGCAAACCGGGAGATAAATTAATCGTTTCCCGGGATTGCCATAGATCGGTAATCTATGGCATGTTCATGGCTGGAGTGACACCTGTTTATGTGAAGCCTCGGTTTAACAGCAAGTTTGGTATCTCAAGTGTTATTTTACCTCAGGATATAGAACATGCAATCAAGGAAAATCCCGATGCTGTAGGCGTTCTCATTACAAGGCCCAACTATTATGGCATTTGCTCGGACCTTTTTAATATTTCTCAAATTGTGCACTCCTATGGGAAAGTCCTTGCTGTAGATGAAGCCCATGGAGCGCATCTAGGGTTTAATAGCAGGGTTCCCCAAAGCGCCATGCAGCTTGGGGCGGATATATGTGTTCAAAGTGCACATAAAACACTTCCCGCGCTAACCCAGGGAGCATACTTGCATGTAAAATCCCATAGAATAGATATAGATAGGCTGCTTTTTTATTTTAGAATGCTTCAAACCACCAGCCCCTCCTATATTATTATGTCTTCTCTGGATATTGCAAGGGCAGTCATGGAGGAAAAGGGAGAGAAACTCTTGGATGAACTTCTTAGCCATATCCGGGGGTTTGAAGAATTAATTTTAGGAAATACTTCATTAAAGCTGCTTTCAGAAAACCATATCCATGGGGGAAAAGTTGACAGAACCCGCTTGGTTATCAATGTGAGCAGCCTTGGAGAAACAGGGTTCCATATTGGTAAAATCTTGCGGGAAGAGTATCGTTTGCTGGTTGAGATGGCAGACCTTTATAACCTGGTATGTATTGCTACCGTCTCGGACGGTAAAGAGGATTTTGCCAATCTATCTAAAGCAGTAGATGAAATAAGCAGCAAATTCAAGAAAGCATCGGATAAAGCCGATATATATGTTGAAGAACTTGAAATACCGGAGCAAAAGATAGCCTTTAAAGATCTTATAGGAGCAAAGGGTAAATGGACCGGGCTAAAGGATTCAATAGGTAAGGTAAGTTTGGGAATGGTTGTGCCTTATCCTCCCGGAATTCCGGTGCTGTGCCCGGGAGAAGTGATTTCCCGAAACATTGCACAGTATTTAAACCGGATTATTGCTTCTGGGGGAATGGTGAATGGGCTATCTTCTTTAAAGGAAATTGAAGTGATTGAGTTATAGATAACGAAGTGTAAACATAGTAAAATTCGAGAGATGAAATACCTGGTTTACGTGGTCTTTCAGAAATCGAAATTTTACTTTTACAGCTCGTTATCTCTAAGTCATGGTGGTATAAAATAGATAAAGAGAAAGAGATGGTTTTTAGAGGAGGTTTTGGATGAAAAGGGGAATATTCATCACTGTTGAGGGAACGGATGGTTCGGGGAAAACCACCCAGATCAAATTAATGTCGGAATACTTGAAGGAAAAGGGATTTCAAGTCATTGTAACAAGAGAACCCGGGGGAACCGAAATAGGAGAAAAAATACGTTCGGTTATTCTGGATCCGGAAAATACCCGAATGGGTGAAAATACAGAATTGATGCTTTATGCGGCGTGCAGGGCACAGTTGGTTTCAGAAGTTATCAAGCCTGAGTTGGAGAAGGGAAATATAATCATTTGCGACAGGTTTATTGATTCAAGTTATGCGTATCAAGGAGCAGGCAGGGGAATTGATTTAAATCTTGTAACCGATATCAACCGGGTTGCGCTGGACGGAATTACGCCGGACATCACCTTCTTTTTTGATATTAGTCCCAAAGTGGCTTTATTAAGGCGGGTAGCTGCTACCGGCGCAGACCGGATTGAAAAGGAAGAGATGGATTTTCATATGAGGGTTTATTCGGGATATAAAAAACTGGCTACTCTCTACCCCGAAAGAATTAAATCCGTCGAAAGTACCCGTTGTATGGATGAAATTTTTAATGAACTTAAAGAGTACCTGGATGAGATCTTGGAGTAATCATTAGAAATCAAAACCTTTTAGGAGGTATGGGATATGAAATTGGTATTTGCAATTGTACAGGATGAAGATGGAAGAAAGGTTATGGATGAACTGAATAAGGGCGGTTTTAGTGTAACAATGCTTTCTTCCACAGGTGGGTTTTTAAGATCGGGAAATACAACCCTGATGGCCGGTGTAGAGGATGACAGAGTAGAAGAAGTGATTAAAATTATTGAAAAGAAATCCAAGAGCAGAAAACAGATGATCAACTCTTCTATGCCCCCCAATGGCTTAGGTGGAGCCTATATAGCTTATCCGATGGAAGTGGAAGTGGGCGGTGCAACGATTTTCGTCACAGATGTTGAGCGGTTTGAGAAGGTATAATGTGAGGTGATACTTTAGATGAAGGTGCAGGAATCCTTTAATAAGCCATCCAATATAACCAATGTAGTTGGGAAGGATGACCGGAAAATATCCGACAGCAGGGAAACAGGGTTTCAAAACCACTTAAAGCAGGTGGAGGAACGAAGCTTGGATGAGCGTCTCCATGAATTGGTAAGTAAGATTACCGAACAGGGAGAAAAGCTTTCAAAGAAAATCGATATCAGGGAACTTAAAATTTATAAAAAAATGATATCGGAATTCCTGGACGAGGCTTTGGGAAATTCACAAAAGTTTTCAAAACAAAGTATTCTTGACCGGAGAGGAAGACATAAGGTATATGCACTCATAAAAAAGATAAATACCGAGTTGGATAATTTAACAAAAGATGTTTTAAGCGAAGAGAAAGACAATATAAAAATTTTACAGCGGCTGGACGATATCCGGGGGCTAATCCTGGACATAACCATGTAAAGGTATTGAGGTGTAATAGTGAAGCTTAATGAAATTTTAGGTCAGAAAGAAGTAATTTCCGGACTTGTAAATGCATTTCAGCAGGATAAAGTCGGACATGCTTACCTTTTTAGCGGGCAAAAAGGGCTGGGAAAAAAGACTGTAGCCAGGATTTTTGCAGGAATGCTTCTTTGTGAAAAAGAAACCGGGGATGAAAGCTGTGGGGTATGTCAAGCCTGCAGCATGTATTTGGAACATTCCAACCCGGACTATTTTGAAATTGATACGGATGAAAAGAGCATTGGGATTGAAGAGATAAGAAAGCTTCAGAGTGATATTATTATCCGTCCTATGTATTCCAAAAGGAAGATTTATGTGATTATTGACGGGGACAAAATGACGGTACAGGCGCAAAACTGTCTTCTGAAGATTTTGGAAGAACCTCCTTCCTATGCTGTGATCATCATGACGATTTCCAATTATGACGCCATATTGGAGACAGTACGATCCAGGTCGGTACGGTTGCCCTTTAGCAAAAACAGTCCTGAGGAAGTCCGCAGGGCATTGGATTTAAAATTGTCCGGGATTCATAAAGATCTGGATTTTATCATTTCATACAGTGACGGTGTTATCGGGACTGCACTGGAGCTGGCAGGCTCGGATGAATTTTCCGCGCTTCGGGAAAAGACCATGGAGATACTTGTTCAAATATCCAAATCGAAGCTTTTGGATGTTTTTAGAATATACGATTTTTTTGAGGCGAATAAGAATGAAATTGATACCATCCTGGATATAATGCTTCTGTTCTACCGGGATATGCTGGTCTTATCTAAAGCTGGGAAAGAAAATATATTGATTAATTCGGACAAAAAGGACATTATAAAAGGGAATGTGAGTGCCTGGTCGGATTTGCAGCTAGTGCGAAATATTGAAATCATTGAGCAAACAAGAAAAAATTTAAAATATAACGCCAATTATCAGCTTTCCATTGAGGTCATGCTGATGAAGCTTCGGGAGGAATACCATTCATGGTAAAAGTAGTTGGAGTCAGGTTTAAGAAGGCAGGAAAGATATATTTTTTTGATCCGGGTGAATTGGAAATTGTCGCAAACTCAAATGTAATTGTAGAAACAGCCAGAGGGATTGAGTTTGGCGAAGTAGTAGTTTCAAACAGGGAGGTCGCAGACAATGAAATCGTAGCTCCTTTGAAAAAAGTCATTCGGATCGCAACCAAAGAGGATATTCAGCATGCAGACGACAACTGCAGAAAAGAGAAAGAGGCCTTTTCCATCTGTCTGCAGAAAATTAAGGACCACGCATTGAATATGAAACTAATCGAGGTAGAGTATACCTTTGATAATAATAAAATTCTCTTTTATTTCACCGCTGATGGGAGAGTGGACTTCCGCGAATTGGTCAAGGACCTGGCGGCTGTTTTTAAAACCAGAATCGAGCTTCGAC
>JAOABQ010000076.1 GCA_026418275.1 Clostridia bacterium | reverse complement strand
ATAACGATAGTCATGTGGTTAATAAGCCTACTTGGATTTTACAGTATAAAAATCTCTTCATGGTATGCAAGTTATCAGATTTTGCCTTTGGATGACGGAATAAAGATAGCAACTTATAAAGGGATAAACCTTTTTAGATACGATGAAATGGAATATTTCCAGCCAGTAATATTTAAGCCACCAAAGTGGCTTGTTATACTTACATGGCTTGCTGCCTTAAGTGGAAGAGGCTATGCAGGAAGGGCAATTTTAACAACAGTATCTGAGACAGGCTCAATAGGAATAAGGCTTAAAAACGGTAGGGACTTATTTATAGTAGTAACAGACCAGATGGGGACGACAGCTATTAAAGGATTTGAGAGTATTATTGAAAGGATGAGGAGTTTGGGAGTCAAAGAATTGGATGATGTAAGGGAGATAAGGAGCATGGGCTTTGAAATAATAAAATAAATAAAATGTGGAGGTGTAAAATGTCAATTTATTTAAGTAGTAAAAAAGATTTTATGAACTTTGCTATTATGATTTTTTGTTTCTTTTTTATTTTTTCCTGTCTCACAGTTACAGACATTAAAGCTCAAACATTATTGAGTGAAAAAATTGTATGGAAGCCTGCAGAATATGTAGATCCCGGGAAGGAGGTTAAGGTGATTCCATTTAAAATAAAAGGTCCCGGGGTTCTACAAATTAATTCTACGATTGAGCCTTTTTTTTGTGTTAAAAGACCAATGCGTTATGATGGTGTATTTGGTATACCTGGAATATGGAATTACGACTGGAAACTTGTGAAAGCTAAACATCTTTACGATGGTAAACCAAGAGAGCATTACAATGTAGCCACTCCTTGTTATTTAGAGGGAAAGATAAAGAAGGCTACATTTTTTGATGAATTTGAAATCCCGGCAAAGCAATACAGTGGCGAATTTGTAATAACAAGTCCCATGTCTTGTAGTTTTAATTCTTGCGATAGGAGAGGGGCTACTTTTTGGGCGGAAGTGAAGTTTATACCGGGAAGCACTACACCTTCTGGTGAAGGAGAAAAAGAATCGTATTTACCTGGAGGACCTGAAGTTAATGGCACATCTTGGATAGTTAATAATCATCCTGTGCCTTGGGTTTTTCGCAGTGATGGAACTGTTGAAGCTCCCAATTTATGGAAAGGGACATGGCGGAGAACCAATGAAGGGTATTGGGTAAATATAGGTAATGGAGCAGATGTTTTTTTGGTCAAATTCAGTCCAGATGGAAAATCCTTTACAGCTTATAAAAATGGTGCTGTATATAGAAGAGGTGTGTTTAAGTCATCATCTCCAGATATACAGTCATCAGAACCACCTCAACAAAAAACCGTTTATTTTGAAAAACCAACCTATAAGGGATACAGACTGGATATCTGCCGCCTCTGGGGGGCAGAATGCGGCAAGGAAGCAGCAGATGCTTTTTGTCGCATAAAGGGTTTTACTCATTCAGAATCATGGGAGATAGACCATGACATTGGACATATATATCCAACCATTATTATCAGTAGTGAACAGATTTGCAATCAGAGTTTCTGCGACGGATTCAAATTTATCAAATGTGCTGG
>JAOABQ010000053.1 GCA_026418275.1 Clostridia bacterium | reverse complement strand
CTATAGGAAAGCCCTCCGCCGCGCTGCTCCCAATAGCAAACGGTAAAGCTATCCTCAAGTCCTGTAGGATATTTATCTACAAGAAAATACTCGGAAAAGCACGGGCCTCCATGCACAAAGAGAAGCACCGGGTTTTTTATGTTCTTGCTTCTAATAAACATTCCCTGCTTTACACCGCCTATATTGGCAAAAACTTTTTCGGAAATACTGCCAGCCAGTGTATTTCCGTCTTTATCCAAAAAAGGTTCAAGTTCTCCGGGACTGTAAGCCAAAAGTACGCCCATAAGAATACATCCGCAAAAAAGTAAAGCTGCAAGTGCCGTTAACATCGTCCGTACCACCTTTCGAACAAATGGCTTAGTTAAATACACCTTAATATGACTACCCATCATCTTTTCCACCTCCTCCATAACCTAACAACCATGCTTGTTCCAAATAATATCTTCGATCTTTGTTTCCCACGCCTTGTCGTAGTGAACGTTTTTCATTGTTGCAATGGAAGCAAGACCATGTACCGTTGCCCACATCGATATTATTGAATCCTCCATTCTTTCTTCCGGAACTCCCAGCTCCCCTAAAATAGGAATAGCGATGGTTTTCATAAGTTGAAAGGGCGGAAAGTTCTTTGTTCCATCGTCATGCAGCGAAAGATTGACTTCCACACCATGTTGTGAAAATAAAAACGAAAAATACTGGGGATTTTCAATAAAAAACATCACATAACTCTTTCCCATTTGAATGAGCCGCTTTGGATCATTTTGATCCCGGAAGGATTGAACCGAATTTACCAGTACCTCCATAAACCGTTCTGTTACATAATTCCGCATCGCTTCCAGCAAGTCTTCTTTACTTTGAAAGTGACTGTAAGGCGCTGCTTGACTTACGCCGCATAATGCGGCCACTTTTCTTAATGAGAGTTGTTTTGCTCCCTCCCTATTAATGAGCTCAATTCCTGCCTCAATGAGTGAGTTGTTTGTGTTAATCTAAAAATACCCCACCATTTCAATTGAAAAATGGACCACCAGATAATAAACTCTTGTATGACATAATGCATACAAGGGGTGACGAGGGGTTGATAACATTGCACGAAAAACAAAAGATCATAGTAGCAGCCTTTATTGAAGGAAAGGCAAAAAGACAGATAGCACGTGAGGAAGGGATTGATGTTAAGACTGTTCGCAGGTACATAAAAAAGTACCAGGAGGATATTCAAAACATACGACTACCTCAAAAGGAAGGGGATAGAAGAATTTTGGTGGATAGCATTGTTGAGCCTCCCAAATATGACGTCAGTAGCAGGGTGCCAACAAAGTTAACACCTGAAATATGCCGTAGAATCAATGAATTAATATCGATCAACAAGGAAAGACGGGACCGAGGTATGTTTAAACAGCAGATGCGAAAGATTGATATTTTTGAGATCTTATGTTCCGAGGGATACGACATCAGCTACACTACAGTTTGCAATAAAATTACCAGTATTTTATCAACAGGAAAGGAAGCATTTATTAAAGCGGAGTATGAAAAGGGAGATGTTTGCGAATTTGATTGGGGTGATGTGAAATTGTTGATTGAGGGAAAACAACGCATTCTGCAAATGGCAGTGTTTGCTAGTGCTTACGGAAACTTCAGATGCGCTGTGCTAATGCCAAAACAGGACACAGAATGTTTTGTGGAATCACATGCCCGGTTTTTTGAAAGTATATCAAATGTATATAAAACTATGGTTTATGACAATATGAAGACGGCAGTACGCAAATTTGTGGGATACCTCGAGAAAGAACCTACAGAAGCGCTTTTAAAGCTTTCACTCTACTATGGATTTAAATTCAGATTCTGCAACGTCAGAGCCGGCAATGAGAAACCACATGTAGAAAGAAGTGTTGACTATGTCAGGCACAAGGCTTTTTCCGCCAAGGTTGAATTTGATTCACTAGAGCAGGCTAATCATCATTTGCTGGAAGTATGTCAAAAGCTTAATCAAATTCCACAGAAATCAAAGGATAATAAATCTGCAATGCAGTTGCTCGAAGAGGAAAGACCATTTCTTCTCCCCGCCATGCCTGTCTATGATGCTGCAAAAATTCTTGAGCCCAGAGTAGACAAGTATTCCACCGTGGTAATTGGGAATTGCCATTATTCAGTCCCGGATAACCATGTGGGCAAACTTGTTGTTGCAAAAGTGTATTCAAATCTTGTTCAGTTCTTTTATGAAGGCAAGTTAATTGCCGAACATCCAAGACTTCATGGCTTTAACCAATGGTCTATGAAAATAGAACACTTTTTGAAAACATTAAGTAGAAAGCCTGGGGCATTGCATAGTAGCACCGCCATGCTTCAAGCAGACCCCAGACTTCAAAAAATATACCAAACCTATTTTATCAAGAAAGAGAAGGATTTTATAGAGCTATTGCAATTAATTCCTGAGAAAAGTATTGAAGAGATTGAAAGAGCCATTTTACTCCTTAGAAAATTAAATCCTTTTGATCTTAATACCGACATGATAAAGCTTTTACTTGACCGAAATTCTAGTTCTACAGAGCAATCAAGGGTCAATACATTGCGGAACGATGAGATAAGCAAAATTGAAGAAAGTGCCAGGGCTCAATTAAACGCATTCAAGGAGTTGATACCCTGTTCAAATCATGATTTCATACAAGGAGGTATTTTAATTTGAGCGTAGTTAAAGCACCCAGGAAGGAGATTTTGAAAGAGATTGAAGGATTTGCAACAGAGTTAAGATTACCTGCACTGAAGAAAAACTTTGAAGAAGATGCTAAAGAAGCTGCTCTCACGGATATGAGTTATGAAGAATACCTATACAGGTTGTTGCAAAAAGAATGTGACTTAAGACATGAGAATTTAAGACAAAATAGAATCAGGTATGCAGGATTTCCGTATAAGAAATATATTGAAGACCTTGAAATCTCTTATCTCCCTGAAGATGCCCAAAAGAAAATTAAAGTTTTGAGCTCACTTGAGTTTATTAAAACTGGCCAAAATGTAATATTGGCTGGGAATCCTGGAACAGGCAAAACTCATATAGCTTTGGGACTTGGGATTAAAGCATGTTTAGAGGGTTACAAGGTTCTATATACAACCGTACCCCTATTAGTCAATCAATTGAAGGAATGCAGATCCCAAAAAACTTTGAGAGCCTATGAAAACAGGTTTGAGAAGTATGATTTGGTGATCGCAGATGAACTGGGATATATATCGTTTGACAAGGAAGGGGCTGAACTACTGTTTACAAATCTCTCATTGAGAGCTGGTAGGAAATCAACGTTGATCACAACAAATCTTTCGTTCGAAAGGTGGAATGAGATATTTCAGGACCCTGTGATGACGGCAGCTATGATAGACAGGATGACACATAAGGCATTCATAGTAAATATGAATGGGAATTCTTACAGACTGAAGGAAACAAAGGAGTGGTTATCTAAACAGTAAAATCGAAAAAACTTGCTTTTTTGAGGATTCCGGAGGCATTAGTAACTTGAGATTTGGCACGTACTGCGGTCGCCATGCTAGACTGGACTTTGACGATGGAGCCATCAGTGTCAACTTGCTTCTTCGTTTCATCCATCGGCACTTTTTATGGAGCATGGCGAAATCAGGTTGTCAAGGATTAGCCCGGTTTTGGCCCTTGACAACCTGATTAGCTAGCAAAGGTAGGTTGTTTTATTATTTTTTATGGGTGGTCCCTTTTTCATTTAAAATATGGGGGAATTTTCAGTTGACAATTACATGAGTTCCTTAAATTACCATGATGGTATTGTTTATTTTGCATTTTTTATTCCTCCGCTACAATCTTTACACCGTTAAGATTGTAGCATAAAATCTTAACAGTGTAAAGGAAAAACACCGATGCAGACTTTCCTGGACAACCTACATCTTGCACGGGAGAAAATTCAACCAGGCTTTGCGGGTTAAAAATGTATTTTGAAGGTCCGCTTTTCTTTGGCAGCTTTCTTTTCATGGAAAAGAAAGTTGGGGCCCCTCGGGGGCGGTGGGGGGAGTAAATTTATCGATTTTATCAAGAAGGCGCCGTCTTGA
>JAOABQ010000052.1 GCA_026418275.1 Clostridia bacterium | reverse complement strand
CAAGAAACAAGGATTTCCGACAATAACCGAAAGGTACTTATCAGTACATTAATTCCAATCTGAACCGCCGTATACCGAACGGTACGTACGGTGGTGTGAGAGGTCGGTGAGTGAAATAATCATTCACCTCCTACTCGATTGACTTTGCAACCTTTATTATTTCATCCTTCGTAAGATTGCCGCTTATTTCATAACCAATATTTTCATTATCCCATAGTACCCCATTAAGGTTTTTTTCATAACTTAATAAGGTGTATTCTATTCCATTATCTGTTAAATTCTCAACTTTAGTATTTTCATCCTTTTTAATGTTAAAAGTAACATCCGATCCGTTTGGAAAGCTTCGCTGTATAATTTCAAAGTAGTCTTTTTTGTCGCTATTTGGATTTAAATATAAGAAGGTTACGGTTTCTTTCTTTTCATACTTATTTAATACATCAACATTACTTAATGCATACCCTTTTGGTGTATATTCTGGTATCTTAAGCCTAAAGTGTATTTTCTTTTGAGCTTCACCAATTCTTGGATCGTCAATATCTCTACCAAAGAGGTAATCGGGAGTGCTTTCTTTACCAGCAGTGTCAACTTTTTTATAGATTTTGATGGTATCTTCCGTCATTACAATAATATTCTTTATTATTTTATTGGTAAAGGCCATTACATGGGTTTGAGGGATAGCATATAATACCGTTAAAAAAGCTATAATAATTGATGCTGCAACAGCAGGTTTTAAACGTTTAATGAGTTTGTGATGTTTTTCCTTTTTGCGTTCAACCCTTAGCCCTACTTTAATTTGTTCCCACACTTCCTCTTTAGGAGGACACGGCATTTCGTCGATTCTCTCCTGAATTAATTCCTTAAAAAAAGAATCAAAATCCTTACCCATTACTTTTCATTCCCTTCATATCAGAAAGTTCTAATAATTTATTTGCTATTTTCTGCTTTGCTCTATGTATTCTGGATTTTACAGTACCTTCCTTTATGCCCAAGGTCTCAGCAATTTCTTCAATAGAAAATTCGCTTGAAAAACGCATGTTAATAATTTGCTGTGTTTCCTTATCTAATTCGCCAATATATTGTTTTAGTTCCTGCCGTAGTTCCTTATCTTCGTATATTTTCTCTGGAATATTAAAGTTTTTCAATTCGTCAATGTCCATTTTTGTGTTTCCATCATCGTCAAAAATCGACGTGTTCCTACTCCTGTAAATAATTTTTTGTGTTATCATCCTGTTGCATACGTTCACGACTACTGCACATACCCATGAACTAAATTTACTCTTATCTTTAAGAGTGTCCATTTTTAAGAAAGCTTTCAAAAGTGTCTCTTGCGTTGCGTCTTTAGCCATATCTGTGTCCATTAGGATTGATAAAGCTTTTCTATAAACTCTTTCGTAGTTTTCCTCAAATAATATCTCAATAGCGACTTCATAGCCCTTGTTACTTTCATCATAAGTAATAATAAGAATCATGGAAAACATCTCCTGACTGTATATATATAGATACATCAACTCTTTAAAACGTTGCATTAAGAATAAAAAAAATTTACACAATATTATAATGCTTTTAACAAATATTTACAACAAACTAAAGTCCCAAATTGTAATAGTAAAATTATCCTAATAACATAATTCTAATCATCAAGCCACTCTTGAAAATCGTCGAGTGTTATGTCGCCTTTTAGGCATAATTCCCGGTTCTTTCTTGCTTTTTCTGCCCATTCATAAAAAGCTTCCTTTGTGGTTTTTCCGTACTTAATCCATGCAAACCGTTTCTTGTAGGCTTTACTGTATGCTTTCAAAGCAGGATTCTCAGCCTTTTTTTTCTCCCATAGTCGAAGAGCTCCCATCTCCTTGCAGGTACGACCGGCATTATCGAAGGGTCTATCGCAGTATTCCGTGTTGATATGTCCGGTTAGGGCAAAGTATTTGCCACAGTTCTTGCAGACACGGAACTGCTGCTCCTGTTTTATGCATTCCCGCACGAAAAAGTCTATTATATCGTAAATGTCCTTAGGATACAGAACTTCAGTAAATGTCTTTTGGTCAATTATTTCAAAGCTCATGGGCTGGGGTTGAAACTGAAACATATTTAGGCTGTCCCCACCCTTTTGGTTGTAATAGTCCACCATTTTTTTTTGAATAGGTTCATCCCGGGATAAGATGTCCAGCACACGGTTCCATAATGTCTTTATCTGATCCTGCAAGGTGTGAATATTGGAAGGAATATGTGTGAGCTTTTTATACGGTAACAAATCCACAATTCCCTGAAATTCTTGTTCTTTTTCCTTATTCAGTTTGTCTCTCCAGTTAAGTCGCAGGCATTCAAAATAGATGTGCTGCTCTGCAAGTGTATCCAGCCCTTTCTTTATTTCATCCGCCCATCGATCATCTTTTGTCTCATATAGCTTGCGGACGGCAGTGCCCATCTTATCAAATACATCCCCGTAAGACCAGATATCCAGATACAACAAATCCATCAGGCTTTGGGAAAATGCAAAGCTCTTTCTTGTTGTCTCCTGACCGATTCCATATTCAAAAAACTCTTTCCCATCGGATATATATACCTTAAAGCTGTATGTCATATTCATTACCTCAATATAGACTATAGATTACTTTTAATTCTATTATACATAAGTATTGACAAGAATACAAGTATGGAATACAATACCAATATAGACTATTAAATTATAAAATAATAATAGTCTATATAATAACCATGGAAGGAGGTCTTTTGACAACTGAATAGCATATTCCGGTGAGAGATACGAACGTCTTGTTAATAGCTTCGCCATGATACCATCCCGTGATGATGAGCGAGCCAGCCTGAATGCTGATACTTACAAGACAGGGTAAAGCAGCTGGCAACGGCAGCTTGGCCGCCAAACGGCGGAAAATACGTGGCAGCTTCTGCGGTGCAGGGCAAAGGCACAGGTGAAAGGCAGCCGGGACATGTGCATAGAAAAGACCGCAAATTCACGGCAATGGATTTACGGTCGGGTGAAAAAAGAAAATTTGTTTTATCACCAGTATAGCCAAAAGATAGCATAAAAGCAACTTTGTTTTATTTTTAGAATAGCGTGAGGAGGCACATTATGAAGTATTTTCAGGATGAAACCCATAAAAATGGTGTTTTAAAGGTCATCCATGATAAAAGGCTGGTTTATCCGGACGGACAAGTAGACTGCTATTACCTGCCTGCACTATTTATTCTGCTATCCTCTAAAAACAACTTCTATAAAAAGACAAGCAGATATATTGATGCAGATGGAATAGACTTCGAGGCCATGATGGAGAAGCAGGACTTTTCAAGCGGGGAAGCAAAGCTTGTAAGGCTTGCAGCAAATCTGTATAACGGTTCCATGGATGTAACTCCCCAGGAGCTCATCAACACACTGGATGACAAAAACTATGATCTGGCTTTGCAAGCTATTCGTTTCAGGCGGTATGGTTGTCATATTGGAAACTTGCTGGATAGGCAAAAGGGCATGGAAGCAGACATTGCAATAAACGTAGAAACGGAGATGGACATGGAGAATGATTTTGAAATGGAGCTCTAATTTTATCCCTGAAGGGGCATTGCTATATGGGAGCCTCGGAGGCTATGGAGCGGTGATGGAGTTATGTCCCCGCCCTGATTGGCGGGCCAATCCCCACTCCGGCGGTCATGAATAAGGGCGCTTTCATAGGAGTATGGGGGGGCGCATAACTACCCTTTGAGGGTAGGCCAGCATATTGTTTGTATAGACGGCTGGCTCCCGCCGCCGCCCACACAAACAGCTGGTCGGGGGATACCCCCGAACCTTCCCCCAGCCCCTAAAGGGGGGCAAAAACAAAGAAAGGATGAGCGTATGAGGAAGGAAAAAATGTTTGCCATGCGGATGAGCCAGCAGGACTATGACCGCATCCAGCATAAAGCAGGACAGGCGGGCATGAGTATGACAGGCTTCCTTACCGCAGCGGCGTTGGACAAAAAAATTGTGGTG
>JAOABQ010000075.1 GCA_026418275.1 Clostridia bacterium | reverse complement strand
GAAACAGGCTTTGGTGCCGGACGAGTTGTAGTTTCGATTATGGAATTTTTAGAGAAAAGCGGGTTAAAAGATGTTTCTATAGAATATAATACTGTTGAACTGTATCCCTTGAGTCCTGAGAGAATGCTCAATATCTTAAATGGGTTTAGAGATCGAGTTGGAGAGGAAATCGATGTACTGGTGAAAGCGTATGAAAGTATTGATATCACTATGGCCGGATGGCATTCATTGAAAATACGGCAGTCATTTGGAACGATTGAGCTTAATCTTTGGATAGGAGAAGCACTTGAAATGGTGAATGCTTTGAAAAGCCCCTGTGATGTCTGGTTCCTTGACGGGCACAGTCCCAAAAAAAACCCTTCAATATGGAGACCTGAGTTGCTTAAGGCAATTGGGGAAAAGACAAAGACCGGAGGCACCTGTGCTACTTTTACTGTAGCAGGTTCTGTAAAAAGTGCACTTAGGGAAGCTGGATTTACACTTAAAAAACTGCCGGGGTGTGGCGGAAAAAATGAGGTACTCCAAGGAGAGAAATGTTAATTTATGCATAATTTAATTGATGTATAGTTTAGTGCATATTTCCATAACAACTTGCATTTCCAATATGTGAATTTTGAGGGTAATATAGGAGTTTTCCAGTAGACCTGAACATATTGTGCCTTGAAAGTGTTGAAAACAGAGGATTATATGATTTGTAATTAGGTAAACTTGGTACGGAATTGCATTAGATGCAAACAAATAGTTATAAATCTTAATTTAAAGATATGATAAAACTCTAATAAACAGGGTAAACGGCTGCACAAATTCGAAGCCTGTTGATTTCCTTATCTTTTTCAAGTTATAAATTGTAAAAATATACTTGGGCTGTCTTTGAAAGAATTGCATTTCATATGGCAGTCCTTTATATTAATATGGGAAATAGATTAAAGCCTAAATTAATAAAACCTTAAGGTTTTCATAAGAAAATTATTATGATATAAATTTTTATTTTGCAGTACTATAATAATAATGAGTGTTTAATCAGGATGAAGGGATAGAACTTATGAGTATCAATATTTTGGTTGTAGACGATGAGCAGTCCATAGCGGACCTAATTGAAGTTTATTTAAAAAATGAAGGTTTTACAATATACAAATTTTATAACGGTCAGGACGCATTCCGGTGTGTTGAGTCGGAGCAGTTAGAGCTTGCGATACTTGATGTTATGCTGCCGGATATTGATGGCTTTACTCTCTGCCAGAAAATTAGGGAAAAACATAATTTTCCTGTTATCATGCTGACAGCCAAAGAAGAAGAAATCGATAAGATTACCGGACTGACATTAGGTGCGGACGACTATATCACTAAACCGTTTCGCCCTTTGGAACTTGTTGCCCGTGTAAAGGCACAGCTCCGGAGATTTACCAAATATAATTCTGCGGAGCCAAAACAGGAAGAACACTTGATTGCCTTTTCCGGCTTGGTATTGGACATGGATACCCATGAATGTATGCTGAATGAAAAAAAGATATCTCTCACTCCTACAGAGTTTTCAATTCTTTGGGTCCTTTGCTCCAATCGCGGACGGGTAGTAAGTTCGGAAGAATTGTTCCATGAGGTATGGGGAGAAAAGTATTTCACCAATAGCAACAATACGGTAATGGTTCATATCAGGCATTTAAGGGAAAAAATGCACGACAGCGCGGAACATCCTAAATATATCAAAACGGTATGGGGAGTTGGCTATAAAATTGAAAAATAACAAAAAGGGTAATTACACAAACCTAAAAAGAAAAGTCTTTTTGCAAATGCTTGTGATTACAGTTGTCGCCATAGTGACTGTTTATCTATTGCGCAATATCCTACGCGGACAGATCGGAGATCGTATCGTTCGATTTTTAGTCAACGCTTTTCATTTTGAAAATTCGGACGCACTGACAATCTATCAGCTTGTGATTCGCAACAATATGGATATGATCCTTTTTGTTGTAATCCTAATATTTTTAGTTATCCTTTTTCGATTTTCTGTTTCTAGGTTCACAAAATATTTTGATGAAATCAGCTCTGGAATGGATAAACTTGCTGAGGAATCCGATGATGAAATTACATTATCACCGGAACTGGATTTTATGGAGAATAAGCTTAATCAGATAAAAAACAACTTGGAAAAACAAAAGAAAGCTGCACTTGATGCCGAGCAGCGCAAAAATGATTTGGTAGTTTACTTGGCTCATGATATAAAGACACCTCTGACCTCTGTTATAGGATACTTAAGTCTTCTGGATGAAGCTCCTGATATGCCTCCTGAACAGAAGGCAAAATATGTCGGTATTACCTTGGAAAAAGCTTATCGATTAGAGCAGCTTATAAATGAGTTTTTTGAGATCACAAGATTTAAT
>JAOABQ010000024.1 GCA_026418275.1 Clostridia bacterium | reverse complement strand
CTTTACTAATACCTTTCTCAAGTAATCCATAAAGAATTGCAGAAGCTGAAATCTGGTTTACATACAAAGGAATTGATACGATAATTACCATTAGTATGTTTAAAGGATTTCCTTTGCTTAAATAGTTACCTACCCATTCGGGAGGAACATATTTAGAAATCAGTATTTCAAAAAATATTCCTATGAGCAAATATTTTCCGATTCTCATTGCCCCTTCATAAAATTTGGCTAAGAATAATAAAAACTTGCTTCTTGTCTTCTCTTCTACCCTGTGACTCAACTGCTTATGACAACTACATCTCAGTTCATCTATGGGGAAATCGGGATCATGAAAATCTGCATCATGGGGGATGCTGTCAAGCTTCATTATCTGATACTCTTTAAAATATTTATCTTCAATAAAGTAGGTAACTAATCCTGCATAGATTCCCATAAAAACAGCCGATATAAGCTTTACTACAGCCCATTCGGTTCCCAACTCAAACTGAGTCAATGTATAACCAGCAGGACTCATGAGAGGAGAAGTAATAAGCAGTGCCATTACGGTAGAAAAGGGAACACCTCCGAAAAGAAGACCCAATGACAAGGGTAAAACACCACAGGCACAGAGGGGGCTTATTAATCCAAGAGCTGTTGCAATGAAAATAGAAATAATTCCATATTTTTTAATGGTGTTTTTTATCTTTATGTGCCACTTAAATGTTCTTATCAGAGCTTCTATGGCAACACCAGCAAAGAAATATGGTAATAGAAATACAAATTCTTTTATAAAATCGGAAAGAAATTCAAGAATGTAGTTCATGGATGGAAAATAAAGCAGAAAATATGCCAGTTTTTTTCGATAAAGTTTTTAAATATATATTCACTAAAAAGCAATATATATCGTGCCAAGAGGGGAAAGTATTACTCGACTTATTTAGGCGAAGGCTTGACAGATGGCAACTTTTTACCTTTGAAGGCAAAAATAAAGATACCCGGAGGACTATCCCCCCGGGTTTTTTGAGTTATTTTTTTGGCTGTGGTGCACCAACAGGACAAACCTCCGCACAGGTTCCACAGTCATCACATTTGGCAGCATCAATTATATATTTGGGATCACCTTCACTTATAGCTCCGGTGGGGCACTCATCCTTACAGGCACCACACATAACACAGTCGTCATTAATAAAATATGCCATTGTTATCACCTCCTTACTATATTTTTTTAATTTTTAATCAATTTTTACAAACTGTGACTTATCGGCACCACAGACCGGACAAACATCTGGAGGTTCCGGTCCTTCGTGTATATAACCACAGACTTTACATTGCCATTTCATAGAGCCTCCTTATCCCCATTTATTTTTTTGAGTATGTACATTTATCTCAGATAAAAGCATCTTTTCTATAATTTTACAATTTTCTTTTATTCTTTGAAATATATAAAGACAAGATGGATCAAGATTGTCTTCTATCCCTGCGTTAGCTATTTTTGAAAGTTCTGATATCTTATATAAGGATTCTATTAATAAGTTATTTGTCCTGCTTGATCTGTCAATTAGTAAAGAAATATTTTCCGGAATTTTTTCAAACTGCTCCTTTGGTGCCCCACATTTAGGACA
>JAOABQ010000111.1 GCA_026418275.1 Clostridia bacterium | reverse complement strand
CTATGATTATTCCCATGGAGTAGCACGCAAAATCAACAAGGTATGTACAGCTTGCCTGATGCATGCAGCGCAGAGGCAGACAAAGCTGATAGATGATCATGTAGTAAGGCTCATAATTGAAGATGAGTTTAGCTGGTAATTAAAGACTCTGTCTGGGGTAACCTCCCGGACAGGGTTAATGAGCAAAGTTGACGGACACAGAATTCAAGCAATGGGCGGTCAAACAGCCCGAGCAGCGACAGTTGAAGTCATTTCTGTTTTTTGTTGTCTGCCCTACTTACATGGTCCATTTATATACTTTGAAGAAATCTTAGAATTTTTTTCGTTCCGTATTCTGATTATGCTAAGTTTTTCGTACCGCAACTCCTTTTTCCAGAACTGAAGGTACTAAGATTAGATTGGAATAATGATTTTAAGATTCATAATATTTTAAGAAGGATTTTCCATCTCTTTGTTGAATATAATTACCATATCTAACTAAAGGTGGTTATCATGGCATATATTTATATAACAATTTTCATATTGTTTTTTACAAATTTTTTATTGAATCTTAGAGATATATTAATACACTATAATATACTTAAAATATCTAATATTAATGGAAATGTGAAATGCGCTTTTTATAATACTTTTGCCAATGACAGTATTAATAAATCAGTCATATCCTGTGATAATTATTTCGCAAGAAAGCAATTTAATAAGAACGGCAAATTGTGCAGCCCTAAATGTAAATATCGAAGAAAAAATATAGATGGAATTAATAAATTTCAATTAATTTTGTTAACCGATCCCCTAAGCGTTCTCAAAAATATGTACTTTTTAATTATTTCGGGTTTGATGACGGCTTTCTCCTTAATAAATATAATCAATAGTATTTCGAAATATCTGGAGGGTAAATAGCTTATGAGAACTAAAATTAATCAAAGTTCATCTTACATTAAAAACAGTTATTTTCTTAATGATATATATAGGAAATTTAGTAAACAGTTCAATTACTTGCTAAACCCTGATATGACATCTCTATTTGATATTGCGGAAGAGGAATTGTATGTAGATACTGGCACTGTTGAGAGACAATTGTTAGAGTTATCCGAACCAGATGATAAATTTTATTACATGATCGGTTATACAGGGATTGGGAAAACATGCACAATAAAGCATTGCTTTAAAATAGAAAACAATAAGCCGATAGTCAACTCAAAAATGGAGCTTATATTTCCCACTTTTTTTGATCCTACAAATATTGAAAATTCTGATATAAGAGGGCATATAACCCGTAGGTTAAGAAGTTTATCTAGGTGCTTAGAAAATAAATATACTTTTTTGACAGAGTTCTACAGGAATGAACAAGTCAAGAATGACTTTTTCGATTTTATTGACGAAACTAAAACAGAATTATTAGACTACTCAGAAAGCGATGGTGATGAATATATTTCGAAGGAAGGTAAACTTAAGCTATTATTTAGGAATAATCCATTTGCATATGAACTTTGCAAACTGAAATTCTATTTAAGTAATGATAAAGTAAATATTAAGAATGTAATTATCATAGTAGATGATATTGAATCTCTCCCTGATGAATTAGAAATAGATGCAGTTAGTCAATTTCTGCGGATATATACATGCTTGAAAAATAATAGGCCTTGTGGTAAAAGTAGAAAATATAGCACTAAGTTACTAATAAGTGGAAGACCTTATACTTTCAGATATTTAAATTTCAAGAGACAATTTGAATCATATCCAATAAACAAAGAAATTTCGAAAAATGTAATACCAGATTTAGCAGAAATATTTTTAAAACGGTTTAACAAAGTAAATGAAAAGCTTGATTTAGTATCTAGAATAGGTAATAAAGAGCAATGGGAAAATGCTTTTAATGTGGTTACTAAACTTTGTAATAAACTAGATAGGAATTTTGCTGATACAATTTCTAGGCTAAATCATTACAATATAAGACATTCGATGGTCAATTTTGCAGAGGTATTAAGTAACAAACAATGGATTCAAAAACAAAAATATCGAAGCTCAAGTTTTACAATTGATGGAGAGGATTATAGCATTAATAAAGCAACTGTACTTAAAGCGTTAGCTTGCGGAGAAGGCATTATATATATTGATCATAGTAATACTAATATACCAAATATATTACATAATGAGATGGAGGAAGGATACGAACTATTAGGTGCATACGTTGTAAAATATTTTTTGAAACATCAAGCGGAAAATGCTTTATATGGATTTTCTTCTATTGACATAAACGATTTTTATGATAATGTATCAATTATTTTTTCTGAGATCAACGACATAAAAGGAAAATTTGCTTATATTGTTGACTATCTTTTTAGTAAAAAAGTACTATTGAGGAGTATATACGAACCTGAAAATCCCGAAGATAAGGGCAAATACAAAAAAATATCTGTAAAAAAACTGTATCTCTCACAAAGAGGATATGTTTTATGGGATTTATTAAGCAATGATAGTGTTTTATTCGAACTTTATAGAGATGATTTGTATCGAGATATTAAAAAATATTCCCAGAGTGCAAGTAACTTATTATTACAAGAGGAAGTCCTTTTAGACTGCGTTAAATATTTAGAAGAAATATTTGAAATAGAAGCTAAATATATTAGCATTGCAAATAATTCCGGAAATTTAAGGAACTATTTCAATGCTTTTGGAACAGAACTTATTACTTTACATATCTTAAGAGGGATTGAAAATTCAATAAGGTATTTTTTTAAAGACCCACAAAGAGAGATACCACCAGAAATATTAGGATTAAAGAATGCTCTAAAAGCAAAGGTATTAAACTATACTGAGTTATTAGACAAAAACTTAAATTGGATTACTAATTAGCATTACAGTAGTAATATACGTTTAGTTTGTTTAAAAAATGTTTACGCTTTACGAATTATTTTTAAGAGTATTTAATATTTTATTCTTTATGTGTGTGATTTCTGTGAAAGTTTGATTTTGTTCAAGCGAAGGAATAATTTTTATTGGAGTTTTATTTTTTATCATTTCACATAGATTTACATAATGGTTTAAATCTGCATATTTATTCATTATGAAAATGTTGTTCGGATCTTTCTCTTGTAAAAGAGTTATTAAGTTACTGTCTCCTAAAATAGAAAATACTTTTTGAATACTTGTAGGCGTTTTCTGAAACTCAAGAATTTTATCTGCTATCTCAGAATATTTGATAGCTTTGTTTTGCTGATCTAAATTATTATTAAATTCCAATTTGTCAAGCAAAAAATGTATATCATTATATAGATCTCTACAAGTATTTAACATGTATTCAGTTAGGTTTTTAGTATTTACTAAGTTTTTACCTATTTCTATTGTGAAGAAATCCATATATCTTTATTTACCTTTTCACAGAATATAAACATACTATTATTTTATTGAAGTATGTTTATATTATACATAATAAAATTTTTTCATTTACTTGGAAGTGTGTTCCAGCTTCCCCGTAAAGATGCATGAAATCCATACACCAGGAATCATAGGAATTGAGAAACGTATAAGCTGCCGGATTTTCCCTGAGTTTATGCTTTTTGATATGGCTGTTGGCTTGCCACCTAAGATTGCCTGCCTCTTTGCAGGTTAAGCCCAAAAATATTAAACAACCCGCACGAATCTAATGACAGTGCCGGACATTAAGAAGCTTATGAAAAGCGAAGGTTTATACCAATAGGGGCTATCTACTATAAAAGAAACAAATCGGCCGTATCATCCTGGCCGGTTTGTTTAAACACTCATTCTGAGAGCCTTACATATCAAAGAACACAAATCTCTTACGGGGCCTCAGATGCAGGCTTAAAGGGAGTTTAACGGTGACTTGGGTTCCAATGTGTAACTGGCTTTCGATTTCCAACTGGCCGCCGTGTTTCTGGACTACATTGTAACAATATGTTAATCCCAGCCCATAATTGCCCTTCTTTTTTTTAGTGGTAAAGAACGGGTCGAAAATATAAGGGAGGGTTTCTTTAGGTATTCCTTGGCCATTATCCTGTATGGATAATACGGCATATTGTTTAATCAGTGTCACTTCAATATGAAGGCTGCCGTTTGCTTCCATCGCTTCGATGCTGTTATTAATTAGGTTATCGATGACTTCTTTCATTTGCAATCTGTCACAGCATACGAGGATTTCATCGGGTAGATTGGCTTTTATTTGCGTGTGCTTCCGGGTAAGTTTCAACGAAAACTCCTCTAAGCATTCAGTTACGAGTTGGGGAAGGTTGATTGTCGTTGGTTCAATTTCTATGTTATTGATTTGTTGTTGAATCCGATTAACCATACCCATTAGGTGTTCGGTTGACCGGGATATAATTTTCGTTGTCTCATAGACATTCTTCTTGTAGTCATCAAAATCAGAATGGGTTTCTTCGAAAAGAATGTTCGTGCAAAGAGAGATTTTTGACAATTCATTTTTAAATGCATGGTTCAAAAAGCTTGTTCCTGTAGTGACAGCTTTCAAAGTACTATTGAAACGGAAGGACTCAAGCTTCAGGCGGACACCGAAGATACCATATTTAACAGCGATCATGATAAAGATCAAAAATTCTAAAACAACTAAAGGCAGATAATAACGGTATCCACCCCTTATATCAAAGACAATTAATACGTAACAGGTAAGAAGAATAAATAGGGAAGCTGGCAGTGTAATGATCAGGGTTAGAAACTTCTCCAACCGAAGATTAAATACTTTTTCTTTAATCAAAGAATGAAACATGAATCCTATTGAAATAAGAATATAGGGGATGGCCCATATTGCGATCCAGTGAAAATAAGGGTTTTTATCAGGGTTAAAGTAGATTGTAAACGGATTAAATATAATATACATCAGAAGAACTGGGGAGAAAATGACAAAATGAATCCGCCGTTTCATTTTCTGCTTGGCGTGAGTAAACCAGTGGGTATAAGACAGCGCCATTAATAGAAGTATATAAGGTACCGCATAATGAAAAATGCTGGTGAGTAAACCGTCCAGAAAAAGGGAAAATTTGTATAATGTTTTCAAGTGGCTGGATGTTGAATAGAAATACGGAATTAAGTAATCTTCTAAAAGTACAGTGAGAACACCCATACATATGGTGATGCAAAAATAGGAAAAGTATCGGTTTGATGAGTTTTTTGGATTACCCATATTCGCGATCCCCGCCATGATGCAAAGTAAAAGCAATACAGCAAACATTTAACTTCTGGTCCTTCCTGATAGTTTGTATCTTATTATTATAAAAGATACAACTCACCCATCATTACTTATTTCTAATCAATCCTTTGAGGCTTATTTTGCGAATAGCCTCTTTTGTATTTTTAACACCCAATTTTTTGAGCACGGTATTAATTTGGTTGCGAACGGTGCTTTCGGATTTATTCAAACGAGACTGGATCTCAGTTCTTTTTAGTCCTTGCTGCAAATAATCGAATAACTCTTTTTCAGCAGAAGATAAAACTGACAATAACTCATTTTTCTTTTGAAGGCTATAATCCTCGGCTATTACTTCAATAGGGGTAACACACTTATGGGTTTGTCTTATGAGCGTGGGTAACTCCCCATAGTTCTTTTTTACAAGATAATTGGCAGCACCGGCAGTAAAAGCCTGTTTAATAAAGTCACTATCCTCAAAGGAAGTAAGCATGATGATTTTGGCAGAACTAAACAGTTTGATTTCCGCGGCAGCAAAAATTCCGTCGTGGATATTACCGCCAAGGTTTATATCCATTAAAATCATATCCAATTCTTTAATTTTAGCCAATTGAATGGCTTGTTCAAAAGATATGGCATGGGCGGTAAGTTCCATATCCGGTTCTTTTCCCAAGAAAACGGACATAGCCCTCAACCAATCCAAATCGTCTTCTACGATCATCAGTTTGATCTTATCCATAAGAGCCCCTTAAGGTAAAAAGTCATTTCTTGTTCTTAGCCGTAATCGCCCGTTAAGCTTGAAATTATTTTTAAAAGTAAGGCAAGACCTTAGCTTTTCCCCTAAAATATATTATATCATCCTGTTAAGTAACTAACAAGTTTGCTTAAGACAAGAGCTAAAGGGACATATATATCGACTGCCGGCCGGATAAGCGGATGAGAGAACAACAAAAGATAAGATCTAAATGGACAATTGAAAGGAGTCGATTTTAGGGAGATTAGAAGGCGGTTTTAGAACGTTATTGAAGTAATTTATAATTATATCTATAGTTATAATTATTCAAGACCTCAATGGACATTAAAAAAGATGACCCCAATAAACTACCGGGATCACCTTTTGGATGTTTCATAGTTTCTTTTTTATTCTCTACTTTCTAGGGGTACACTTTCCTTTTTCATTTATTGGCTACATTTTTATCCAAAGTGATGCAACATTAGGAGGTTCCCACCCCACTAACGAGGTATGTTGTTGGAGACATTTATAAATTGATCCGTTATAGGCTGCAAGGGCGTTTTTTTCGTAGTTGACATTGGGTGCCCATGGGGATATTCCAAGCGTTGGAGTAGGGGTAGGAATAACAGTGGCAGTCGGAGTCCCAGTTGAGGCAGTTGGTGTTACAGTTGGGGTACTGGTAGGTGTGCCTGTAGGGGTTGATGTTGGAGTTGCAGTACTGGCTGCTGTGGAAGTTGGTGTAGGTGTAGCAGTAGCGGTAGTAAACGGTGTATTGGTAGCTGCAAGAGCATAGAGTTTCCAGAGAGTTGTTGCCAGCTCCGGTGTCCAGGCAATATTGGAGGTATGTGCGTAGGTACAGGTATATAGTTTACCGTTATACCGGACAATATCGTTCAATTTGTAATTCACCGAGTTCGGATTCCAGTCATTATACTGAAAATCTCCTGTCGGTGTTGGAGTTGAAGGGATGGTAGGTGTTGGGGTTGCAGTACTGGCTGCTGTTGAAGTTGGTGTGGCAGTTGCGGCAGCCGTATGGGTGGGTGTAGCTGTTGGGGATGGGCTGGCTGGCTTTGCCAATCTGGGCTTGAAGATATCAATTTTTAAATATCCGCTGCCAACGGGGGCCGAACCGCCAAAGTGCGCATAAATATTTCCATTAAATGCAGTAAGGGCCATACCGCATCTTGGTGTCAGCATACTGTCCCTGGAGTACCATATATCCGAAACGGGATCATACATGCTGAAGTGGTTGAAGACAGTTTGAGCCTTCCAGGTTCCACCCGCAACAAAAATTTTACCATTCAGTACCGTCGCACTCAGTTCTTGTGTCGGGAATGGAAAATCGGCGGCATTGGTGTGCTGCTTGGTAATAGGGTCGAATACACGAACCTTTGAAGATACATTGCTTACCCATTCTTTTTTGACGCTGTCGTATTCACGCACGATACCTCCAACGGTATAGATTTTACCATTTAAGGCAATAAGTGAAAATAGTGAACGGAAATCGGGTTTTTGCCCAATTAAGGTGAATGTGTTGAGGGTGGGATCATATTCAAATATATTGCTGTATGTAAGATCTGAATATACATAGATCTTGTCATTCAGGGCCACACAGTAGGTTGCAGTATCTTTAAAGGGCATGGAGGGTTTGGTTGACCAGGTTCCTTGGGCAATATCATAGGCTTCGATTGTGTCTATGGTTTGTCCTAAAGAGGTATCCTGACCACCCATGATATAGATCACACCGTTTAAAGCAGCTACTCCGAAGTTGTACCTGTTTTGATTGGGAAATTGAGTTACCTCCACAAGCCTTCTGAGTCCTTGGTGCCATACTGAGATACTCTTTTTCGAAGCGGTGTTTATGACGTACATATTGCCGCCTTCAACAACGGAAAAAGTCTCACCAAACCGGGTAATGTCCGATGAATTTGCAATAGACCATGTCCCTGAAAGGCCAATATTGGGATTCAGTCTCCCAAGGGGGACGGTTTCCTTGCTCTGTGAGGCGCTGGACCAGAGCAGGTTAACTGAGGCGTTCCCTGCGTTTTCATAATATTCCAGACAAATGGGATAGTACTTGCCTGCCTCAAGGGTAATTTTTCCGCTGCACTCTGAGGTAGTGGCGTCAAAAATAAGCTTGCCGTCAATCCATAATTTTGCTTCCCCCTCATGGCTTGCATAAAAAGTATATTCCTCGCTATATTTGGCCTCTACCTCACCCTGCCACCTTACGGAAAAAGTATCGCTATTGATGGTGGAATGGGGAGAACCGGTGCCCCAGTTAAAACTAACATTTTCATTCTGGGTTAGCTTTAGATTGTTCATGTTGAGGTCATCAAAATACTCGGCCTTAAGTCCGGTCCCGTTCCCAAGCCAGATAGTTTTTTTCGAAGTCCGGTTTTCGGCGATTACTTGTCCCGATGCATTTTTTGCAGTTACATGGAACATGTAGTTGGTATTGGGTGTTAACCCTCCGATGATACAGTTTGTGTCGCTGCCGCTGTATTTGGAGACCCCTAAATGGGTCACTTCGTAAGAGACAGCATTCGGGACGGCTTCCCATTCCATAGCTACAGAATATTCAGTGGCTTTGGAGCTTAGAAAGCTTAAAAAACCGGAGCTTTTGAGGGCATTATAAGCATCTGCCGCTAAAGAGCCTGATACTTTGCCGTTCAAGGAGTCGCAGGTAATGGCGGCACTCTTTAGTTTCTCAACAACTGCTTGTGCGGTCATTCCTGTGTTTTGTGATTTTATCAAAGCTGCAATTCCTGCGACGTGCGGACTCGCCATCGAAGTACCGCTGTAATAACCGTAGGAATTATTGGGAAGGGTGCTGTAAATGTTAAACCCAGGTGCGGCGATATCAACATCTCTGCCATAGTTTGAGAAATAAGCCATGTTACCTTTGAGGTCGGTAGCGCCTACGGTAATCAAGTTTGGCATCGTAAAACCCGCAGGCCAGTGATAGATGACGCTGATGTCGCAATTTTCATTGCCGGCGGCACAGACAAATGTGATATTGGAAGCCGAAGCCATTGCATCGTATAATGCCGAATCATAACTGTTCTGTCCCCAACTGCAATTGATAATGGAAACACCCATATTTTTTGCGTATTGAATTGCTGTTACCGCATCGGACGTCGTTCCGCCACTATCAATGAATTTAAGCGGAAGAATCTTTACATTGGGTGCTGCACCAATCACGCCCTCTGTATTTGCACTAGCTGCAATGGTTCCGGATACATGGGTTCCATGGCTATCCCTATCGGCAGTGTCAAAAACAGAGGAATCTTTGTTTGCAAAGTCCCAGCCATTAACATCGTCGATAAATCCATTTTGGTCATCATCTACGCCATTACCGGGTATTTCACCGGGATTGATATAGATGTTGCCTGAGAGATCAGGATGGCTGGTGTCGGTACCGGTATCCAGTACTCCTACGATAATGCTGCTGCTGCCTTTCGTTATATCCCACGCTTTTTGTACATTGATATCCATTCCGGCGGCAGGATCGTTTAGTCCCCACATCTTTGAGTATTCCGGGTCTGTAGGAACAACATCCGGATAGTAGATATAGTTTGGCTGCGCATAAGCCACATTGGCATCTTGGGATATTTGATCCGTAAGATTTTTGATATCTTCAGCAAGATCAACTTGTATCAACTCAATATCTTTGGAAAGGAATTTGCTTTGAAGTAAGATGGGCCTATTGGAAGCTTTACTTTTCAGTTTTGATTTCAGCTTGCTTTTGACCTTGTCCTTTTCGTGGAAATTCTTGTACTTGATAAGGATTTCACCTTTTCGGAAAGGGGCTTTTTTAATCTCGTTTGCATCACCTGGGGTCTGCTGAGGAGGTTTAGTGCTGCTAGCGGCGGAATTTGCCAGGGCATAAGGTTGGCTGCAAATAAGATAGATGAACGCAAACAAAAGTATCCACATTTTTTTGAGCTTTGACTTTACATGAGACATTGTATCACTCCTTTGAAAGTAAATTGTTAGAGGATAAAACCAATCTATGTAATCAGCGCATACGGACATTTGTTTCCGTACAAATTAAACGCTGCAATTTTAAGTTTTATTTATTTTAGAGCTGGAAAATAGAAGCGGTATTTATATTTTATATTAAAAACCAAGGAGTGCGTAAGTTCTAAATTTTTTAGAACTAAATAAATGATTATCCGGGAAGAAAAGAGTACACTTTTTTACAGTTTCCATTTAAAAAATGATATAATAAAATAAATATTTATGGAAAATAACGAAGCTTTACCCTGTAAGCTTGGGGAGTTTAACTTTTTTGTCAGCGCGATGATGTAGTAAAGACTTTGATAGGATACATTATTACTTATGTATGGAAGTTTTTGAGGTGAACGGGTTGCTTCTTATATGGATTGCTTTATGGACTATTGCAGCAGTTTTAATTATGAGTAACAGGGAAAGTGAGTCTGCACGTTGGGGGAGCATACTGTCCTTTTTCTCAGGCTTCGGGGGTTTGGCGGAATTTTTGAAAAGTGATGTTTTGCCCCATTATCAAAGCCATTTCGTCATGGATCCATATTCTCTGTGGATTGGAGAATGGATCATTGGGCTCTTTCTATCCATTTCCCACTATCTTTCTCCCTATGCTTTTTTGATTTTCCATATTAGTTTGACAGGCGTTTTAGGGGGATGGGGGCAAAAATATCAGCGCTATTTAAAGATGATATTGCTGATATTGCCTCTTGCCATGTTTATTCTCTATCCGCCATCACCCGGGTTTAATCCCAATCAAACAGTTTTGACTATTTGGGCAGTTATATATGGGGCTGCTTCTAATGCATTTTTGGTTTATACATATGTCAAATCTAAAAGCCAAAAATTTAAACAGCAGCTAATCCTGGGATTTATCATATTTGGAATTCCGGGTCTTTATTCACTTTTTTCGAGTTATATACTGGTGTCTCTAGGAATACCCGACATGTGGAAATACAACGGGTTTTTTGTCTATCCCATGTATTTTATTTTCATTGTGTCTGTTATCCGATATGGTGTTTTCGGAGCAAGAATGCGATTGGAAAAGCAAAGCATGGATAGAAATATGAAAGTGATTAATTCCGGGACTGCCATGATGAACCATACCCTTAAAAACCAACTGCTTAAAATAGCTATGTCCGCGGATAATACGAAGCTTCATATTTCACCTTCCGAGGAAAAAATCAATCGAAATATGGACATCATTCTGGAATCGGTTCAACACACCTTTGATATGGTAACTAGGATTCAGGAACAGGTTCAGTCCATTCATCCGATCAAGGAGGAGCATAATTTGGAAGAACTTCTAAAATCCGCTGTGGATGCTGTTAAAATAAATCTGGAGCAAAAGAATATCCGCTTGAATCTTAAGAATGTAAATATTTCTTTACAATGTGATAAGGTGCATATGAAGGAAGTATTCTGCAATATCCTGAACAATGCTGTTGAAGCTATTGAAAAAGATGGATTTATTCATATTTGGGGCATTAAAAAGGGTAGGAGCTTTGAATTGACAATTCAGGATAATGGAAAGGGCATACCGAAGCATAAATTGCCTCACGTCATGGAACCGTTCTTTACTACAAAGAACAGGAATACCAATTATGGCTTGGGGCTGGCATATTGCTATAATGTAATGCAGCAGCATGGAGGTACGTTGGAAATTGAAAGTGAGGAAAAACAGGGGACATCTGTTATCCTGCGGTTACCCTTATCCATAGGAAAATTTGATTGCATTTTTAACCTGACCTTTTTGCAAGGTGAAAAAGACCGTACGATCAAGAAAAACAAGTATTTTCATAATCAAGGATAGATATATTCTAACTAAAGGATGATGTATGCAATGAGTAAAATAAAAGTTGCGATTGTAGAAGATGATCCCCAATGGGTGCTTCTTATGTCTGAGTTTATTGACCTGCAGGAGGATATGACTGTTTTGTGGACGGCAAATAACAGGGAGGATGCTGTCAGGCTGTCAGGTGAACATAAGACGGATATTATCATCATGGACATTAATCTGAGCGAAGATCATTGTGACGGTATTTATGCTGCACTTGAAATATTGGAAAAAGGCAAGGGTTCAAAAATTATCATGCTGACCTCTTTGAAAGACGAAGGTATTATTCGCAGTGCCTTTGATGCAGGGGCTGTCAATTATATCACCAAAGACAATTACAGATATATCTCCCAGGCCATTCGATCTGCTTATTCCAATAAATCACCCATTGAAACCGTTTTAAAGGAATATCTCCGGCTGAAGCAGAGAGAATACATCGAGGATTTAACAGCTGCTGAAAAAGAAATATATGACTTGATCGAAAAGGGCTGCAGCCGGGGTGAAATTGAGAGAATTACCCAAAAGTCAAAAAATACAATCAAAAGTCAGTTGAAGAGTATTTATCTGAAGTTGGGGGTTTCCCGCTCCAAGGAAGTTATGGATAAGGTTAAACAAAGAAAGTTTTTGAGCTTATTCCGGAATATTAAGTGACAATGAAGTCAAAACTATATAACCTATATAAGGTGTTTAAAAATATTATTTATACCATTAAAAAGTCCCAATTTTTTGCGAGTTGGGACTTTTTAATGAAAATGGAGCCAAAATTACCTATCTGTACTTCATCTTCAGATACTCACTTATTTATAAATCTCAAATTCGTAGATTCTGGCATGACCCCCATGTACCGGCTCACAAGCCTCTGTTATATAGAGCCGGACATACCGTGCATTGAATGTCCGAACGCTTATGTCGCTCACATTCTTTGTATTGTCAAGTACATAGTCTACATCGGACCACGTAGTACCGTCTGAACTTTTCTGCAGCTTAAAGTCTTTGGTTATGTATCCCGCAGTTTCGCTGCCTGCATGACGAACCACCCATCTGGATATATCATAGCTTGCACCCAAATCAATAGTGAGCCATTGAGGTGTGCCTTGACTGAGTGAACACCATTTTGCGCTTAATCCGTATGTGTTTGCGTCTACCGCCTTTGCAGGAGTTTCACTGGTATTCGCAGTAGAACTGGCAGATGCAGTTTTACTCATCGCAAGGTTTTTAGAAGTTGAATGAACTTCAAATTCGTAAATTCTTGCGTTGCTTCCTCGTGCAGGATCACAAGGCGTTGTGATGTAAAGCCTTACATAGCGGGCGTTAAAGGTGGGAAGACTTATGTCGGTTATGTTTTCCGTATTATCGGTTATTACCGAAACGTCTGTCCATGTGGTGCCGTCTGAACTTTTTTGCAGCGTGAAGTCTCTGGTTATGTATTCCGGGTATTCATTACCTGCATGGCGAACCACCCACCTGGATATATCATAGCTTGCCCCTAAATCAACCATGAGCCATTGAGGAGTTCCTTGACCGAGGGAACACCATTTTGAGCGTATTCCGTAGGTGCTTCCATCCACTGCTTTACTTGGAGCCTCCAAGGAGTTGGCAGTGGAGCTTGCGGTTGCAGTTTTGTTTAATGCAAGATTGGAAGGTGCTGAATATAGCTCAAATTCATAGATTCTGGCATTACTGCCTCTGGCTGGATCACAAGGTTTTGTGATATACAGCCTTACATAGCGTGCATTAAAGGTTGGAACGCTTTTATCGGTGACGTTTTCGGTATTGTTGGTTATAACGTCAACATCGGTCCATGTAGTGCCGTCTGTACTTTTTTGCAGCTTAAAGTCTACCGTGATATATTCCGGTATTTCATAACCTGCGTGACGCACCACCCATCTTGAAATATTGTAATTCGCGCCCAAATCCAATTTTAGCCATTGATCTGTGCCTTGGCCCAGTGAACACCATTTTGCGCTTGAACCGTAGGTATCGCCATCTACCGCCTTGCTTGGGACTTCATAGGAATTTGCAGTAGAACTGGCCGTTGCGGTTTTGTTCAACGCAATGTTAACAGGAGATAATAGGAGTGACTTATTAACATTCAATCTTCCGCCGATGGCAACTTTATCATCCAGATTGGAGAGTTTGTCCGCACCTGACAGCAGCGAAAGCTTCAAGTCTTTTGCCGAAAGCGTATTGTTGTAACCTTTCAGCAGCACTGCAGCACCTGCTACATGAGGCGTTGCCATGGAGGTTCCGCTTTTACTCCCATAGCTGTTGCCCGGTATGCAGCTCCAAATACCTACTCCCGGTGCTGCAATATCAACGGAGGTCTTGCCGTAGCAAGAGAAAGAAGCTAGAGCATCGCTGCTGTCCGTAGCTGCTACTGCCAAAATATTATCACAGTCATAACTGGAGGGATAATGTGGGCTCGAATCATTATTGGTTCCGCTATTTCCAGCCGCTGCAACAAATAATCCGCCTAGGGCTATAGCGTCTTTCAATGCCTGGCTGTAGCCGCCGCCGCCCCAACTGTTGCTTGTAATCGGGAATCCCATCATATTGGCATATTGCACGGCTTGAATTGCAGCTGATGTACTGCCGCTGCCGGATGCGGATAGAAATTTGAGTGCTGCGAGTTTTGCGCGCCAGGATACTCCCGCTACACCTACACCATTATTCCCTACACCTGCAATGGTACCTGCACAATGGGTTCCATGGCTGTTGTCATCCATTGGGTCATTATCATTATTTGAAAAATCCCATCCGTATACATCGTCAATATAGCCATTTCCGTCATCGTCAATTCCGTTATTGGCTATTTCGCCGGGATTCCTCCACATGTTGGCATTCAGGTCGGGATGGTTGTAATCAATCCCACTATCGATAACGCCTACAACGACCGAAGTACTTCCGGTGAATTTATCCCAGGCTGCCGGGGCGCTGATTTTTTGCATTCCGTAGAGTTGATTGAAATTAGGGTCATTGGGGACAGCAGCAATTTTGATTTCATAGTCCGGTTCGGCATATTCAATTTCGGGCATATTTTTTAACTTGTTGATGGCATCTAAAACATCTTGTGTTCCTTTTTTCTTGAGTTTTAAAAGCGCTATTTTTTTACCCGGGATAGAAGCAGCATTTCTTGTGCTTTTCGCTTTTGTTAAATCCTCGATGGATTCAATGCCAACGTTTGAAAAGGCACTGGCTGCATTTATTGAGTTTTCATAGCCTTCTTTAAATGCAATAATAACTCTTCCCGATGCAAAAGCATTTTTGTAATTTGCTGTATTATAGATGAGAGACGAATTTTTAAGTTCTTCGTTTGCAAAAGCAACTTGACCCGGGATCAATATTCCTGTGCTTAAAACAGCCAAGGTTAACATTTTTGCTATAACACTTCTAAATTTCATTTTTACTGCCTCCTTGGATTATTTTTTTGAATAACGATTGAGGATGTCATTTTACCTTAACTTAAATAATATAAGCGCTTATATTGTGGCTGCTTTTATTATAATGCATAATCACAAAGCCGGGTAGGGTGAAATTTATCACCCTTATGAGAATAAGATAGAATATGTTCATCCGGACCTTTCCAAAAAGGGATTCAAAGTGGCAGAGCGAGCTCCTAGATGAATAATGAATATATTTAACTTTATCCAGATATATGGTATAATTGGAAAATATATTAAAACTTTGAATCATGTGTTGTGGTAATGCATTTATTATCCAACAAATGTAAAGTACATATGAGAAATATAATTTACACAATATTATATTTATACTGAAGAAAACTCGTTGTAACTTATTCCTCAAATTTAAATTGTAAATTTGACCAGGCAAAGGATTTGCTGGATAATCTGACAATGGGGTGGTTAATATGAGAATGAAAAGCTTTTTATTATTTTTCATGATATACGTATTGTTGTTTTTATCTATATTTATTTTCTTTAATCCTGCATTTATGAAGACAATTCCCAAAATTCAGATTTATGATGGGGAACTCAATTTTTCCGGGGAAGAGGCATACAAAAAGCTTGACGCTATGGTTCAGAAATATCCACAAAGGGAAGCAAATTCAAAGAATAATTTATTGTCAGCCCAATGGATTGAGCAGGAATTTAAATATTTAGGATTTAAAACTTATGCCGATGAGTTTGAGTATACTGAATATATGAGTAATGCAAATAAGTTTTTTAAAAATTTTATGACAGTATCATTAAACTCACTAATCACAACTTCTAAAGGTCTCAATGTATATGCTGTTTGTGAGGGCAAATCCAATGAAATCATTGTTGTAGGAGCACATAGAGATACCATAAGGACAATAGAAGGCGCGGAGGATAATGGTTCAGGAACGGCGGCGATGTTGGAGTTGGCCAGAACTTTAAAAAATAAGAGTCATTATTATACATATCTTTTTGCTTCCTTTGATGCAGAGGAAGTTGGCCTGCTTGGATCAAGGGCTTTTGTAGCAAAGCATGAAAACCTTCCTATAAAATTGGCAATCTGTCTTGATGTAGTTGGCAGTAAAATGGCTGATACTATAGAAATTTTTCAATACACTAATTCACAGGGGGCTTCGCCGCTATGGACAACGGCACTTTCTCAAAAAATTGCCGAGTCAATGAATAAAGAGATGTACTACTTTATCGATTTTAACAGCTCAAATATAATCAAAAATAATTCAGTTTATTTATTTAAAACTTATTTTTCTCTAAAAACTTCAGATTATGTTGGTACCGATTCAGGATCATTTTATCGAAGCAATATCCCGGCTGTTGGCTTTATTGCCACAAAGAAGGGGGAGGTGATTAATAGCAGGAATAATTTCAGACAAATTCATACACCCGAAGATTCATTTGATAAAATTAGCCCTAAAACTTTGGAGATGGTGGGCAGGTTTACCGAGAAATATATAAAAAGCATAGAAAATAATAAAAAATTATCCTTGGGCCTGGAAAGCAAAAATTACCTTATTGTAGGCGATAGGTATATACATTCCGCCTTTATTGTGGGGTTTATTGCCTATATAACAATATTGTACTTTCTAATTGTATTTCTTACGTACAGAAGGGGACAAAAAAATGGAAAACTGTTGAGTTTTATTTTTGAAGAGAGAAAACGGTTAATGGCTGTGATGATTCTTTCATTTGTTTCGGTCTGCTGGTGGCTTCTTTTAAAGATTAACTTTTTTAGAGAACTTCCCATAACAGTATTCATAATTATGTGGTTCGCAATTGTTACGGTTATTACTGTTGTACTGTCTGTTACAAGAAAAAATGCTTATAGGAAAGATAATATAAACCACGAGATTTTAGTCCAACAAAAAGTATTCTTAAATATTTTATACTTTTTAGTATTTGTTATTTTGGGAACGGTGTATAATTTTTTTATCGCAATGGTTATGGTCGTTCCCGCACTTTTAGGTATGGGACGAGTAGAATTTACTACCTCCGGAAGGAATTTCGTGAGGGCAACGGTATTTATAGTACTATTTATTCTTCAAATCATTTTATCAATTAATTTTAGTTTGCGGGCCTTTAAGTTTGACATGGTGTCAATGCGCCTTTTATTAATGGGATTCTTATGTGTGATCACATGGATAGCATCCTTTGTATATGGTCCCGCATCTTTATTCATGTTCAAAAGGATAAAACGTAGTGCTGAAGCGAATATACAGGAGACTCATTAAAAAAAGGGTCTCCTGTACGAACTATAGTGAGTACATAAACCGTGTCAATATTCAGAGCAAAAAAAGAATCATTTGTGAATCGCATCGCCAATTTCATTATGGTCTGTTTTTCAGTATATCACTCTTTAGGGGGTTGAACTGAGGTTCTATCTTGTTAAGCCCCGAAGATGCCTTAAATAGTCCCCCTAACTACTTCTATCACTACTTTCCCCCGGGCATGACCACCGCTGAGATACCGCACAGCTTCAGCGGTTTCATGAAGGGGATAACGCCTGTCAATAACGGGCCTAACCTTGCCATCTTCAACAAGCTTAATGATAAATTCCAAATCCTTTATATTTGGCTTTGCCATAAGGACCCGCATTTTTTTGCTGCCAATTGACATGAATGCTCCGAACAGTAAGGTTTTGATAAGCTGTAAAAAAGCGCCTCCAACGAGGACATTAATGCCCCTTGGGGCTAACACACCCCTATAAGCAGAAAGCGAACGGTTTCCATTAACAACTATAACAAGGTCATAACACTTGCTACATTTACTAAAGTCATCTTTAGTGTAGTTAATTACGTGATCTGCTCCGAGAGACTGTATCAAATCCACATTTTTCTCCCCGCATACAGCAGTTACTTCCGCCCCAAAGTGCTTGGCGAGCTGAACCGCAAATGTACCCACACCTCCGCCAGCACCGCAAATCAATACCTTTTGCCCCGGTTGAATGTTTCCTTTATTACGTAAAGCCTGCAGAGCAGTAACTGAAGCCATTGGAACTGCTGCAGCTGTTTCGAATGAAACACCGGACGGTTTCAAAACCAATGCACTTTCGGGCACAGCAACATATTCAGCAAAACCTCCAAAACCGCAAGCAGAAATATCTCCGAACACTTCATCTCCAATCGCAAACCCTTTGATGTTCTTTCCCACTGCCTCAACCTGCCCAGCTATATCCGCACCAAAGATTTTGCGTTTCGGAATAAGCCCCCATCTTCATCGAACGATAGTCAGCAGCATTTACCGATACTGTATAGATTTTTACCAGAACTTCATTATCATTAGGTATAGGTTCTGCCAATTCACGCAACACCAGGGTATCAGGAGAATTGCTTTTATCATACACAACTGCTTTCATTTCCCCATCCCCTTTCATTTAGTATTTTACCTCTTTAATTTTAATGATTCTATTCAGCCAAATTTCACCTTCTACAATGAAGTTCATCAGAATAACAGTAGAATGCAGCATTTTGTTAGTTTTTATTATTATTCCCAACAGTTATTACTACATTTCCCTTTTTGTGTCCTTTTTCGACGTACGCATGGGCTTCTGCGAGTTGTGCTAAAGGATAGCGCCTATCAATGACGGATTTTATATTTCCTGCCTCGATTAGTTTATTTATCAAAGTTAATCCGGCCAACTTATTTATGGACATTGCAAATATCATTTTTTTGCTGCAAGCTATCGAAGTCCATAATGTCTGTAGATAGCTAATTAGTCCACCAGAGGTTAAAAGGTACACTCCTTTTTTCTTAAGGGACCCCTTACAATATGAAAATGAACTCTTGCTTACCGTGTCAAAAATAATATCATAAGTCTCCCCATTTTTAGTAAAATCCTCTTTTGTATAGTCGATAACATTGTCTGCTCCTAAGGATTTGACCAGTTCCAAATTTGTGGTACTGCATACCCCAGTGACTTCTGCCCCAAAATACTTGGCAAGCTGAACTGCGGCAGTACCGATACTTCCAGAGGCTCCAATGATAAGGACTTTTTGTCCCTTCTGAATTTTCGCCTTATCTCTTAGAAAAAATAATGCGGTTGATGCTCCGTCAATAATAGCGGCAGCTTCATCGTAAGCAATATTTGCCGGTTTAATTACCAAAGATGCTTTTTCAGACATACAAGTGTACTCAGCATACGCACTTAGACCAAAACCAGTAAATCCACAAACCTTTTCACCTTTCTTAAATCGTTTTACACGTTTGCCAACCGATTCAATTTCACCCGCAAGCTCAGTCCCCAATATTTTTCTTCTTGGTTTAGTGAAACCAAGAAACACTCTGCTCATAAATGTTTCACCCCTTCTCATGAAGGTATCTGCTGCCGTTACTGTTGTTGCATATACTTTTATTAGTACTTCATTGTCTTTGGGAGTAGGTTTTTCCATCTCCTTTAATTCAAGAACCTCTGGCGGACCATATTTGTTATATACTATAGCTTTCATCAGAATTACTCCTTCAGGGATAAAATAAATATTTGTTTAAGTATACATCTTGGCGTTTCATCAAGCCCTTTCTGACATTACGGCAGATTTTTCAGATTTCCGGACATGCTGATTTTACCTTATTACTCCGATCATACAGATTAAGTGGTGTGAATACAATTCATTAATCCACTTTCACTTCATAATCGAATACTTCGCCGATTTTAACACCAAATGAGTCAGCTATACGGAAAGCAAGTTCCAAAGAGGGAGAATACTTGCCCGCCTCTATTGCCACTATGGTCTGTCTTGAGGCTCCGACTTTTTCAGCAAGCTGCTGCTGTGTCATTTCATTGGCAAAGAAACGTAGTCTTCGGATGTTATTTGTAATCTCAAATTTTTTAGCCATTTTTTACTCCCCTTCTGTAAAAGTATAACTGAGTGAATCCCTCAAGCAGCGAACCTATATTAAAGGATATAAACATTATGTTAATCATCACTGCAGGAGAATAGTTTAAGACCACTGATACTAGCGCTGCAACAAATCCTATACCGGCAACAACGAAGCCGATTCTCATTGATTTGAGTTCAATCAATTTATCCATTTCATCTGTAACAATTTCAGCTTCAAGCGTTTTTTCAATTTCCATACTGTCACACTTGCCATTCCTCACTTTTTCCTGTACGGCAATCGATATAGAAAGCAGAATGTG
Source organism: Clostridia bacterium (assembly GCA_026418275.1). Taxonomy (GTDB): domain Bacteria; phylum Bacillota; class Clostridia; order Acetivibrionales; family DSM-2933; genus SKW182. The sequence goes on along the minus strand of JAOABQ010000111.1, from coordinate 5,506 downwards.
AAATACAATTTGAATAACAATGGCCGCAGCAATACCTATACCAATAAACATAAGCATAGTACCTGCCCAAAATTTCATATCATCCGTGGCAATCGCACCAGACTGATACCTTCCAAATGTATAGACGCAATATGCACCTAAAATAAATAATCCTGTAATAATTGAAACAATCGTTTTCTTTTCCTGATATGACATATCCGACACTCCTTATTCATGTAGCTTTTTATATACATATTGTATCATTTGTTATACCTAATGTCAAATATTTTTTACATTTAGTAAGGTGAAATTAGCCACATGTTTTTAAAAGATGAGAGAAGACTCTCGAAATTGGTATTCAGGTACAGGTTTCAAATCATCCTTGGATGCTGCAAATAAAAGTTGTGGTACTGAGCGCAAGGGAAAAGGCTATTTAGAATAGTCAGGTGTATGTTATGCAGCTAAAAGAAAGTGTAATAGTCCTCATAATAGATATTTTATTATATGCTGGAGCGTATGTTTGGTAGTTTGCTTTGCTCAAAAGATAAAATATGCAGTAATATAAAAGTGATAACCCATTTACCAAAATGATGAAGGTATGATAAGATTTTTACAGATTAATGAATATTAGTTTAGTTATTAATTGCTATAGCTTGGATCGTGAAGGGAGAAAAATTTTTCCGTTTGATCACTTAAAAAGGAAAGTTACCTTTTAGATTTCCTGAATGTCCAGGGTATTTAACCATATATGTCGGCAAAGTGCCTTAAAGAAGGGTGGAAATATGGTATGAAGGATATAAGCTTTAAGGAATTGAAAAAATTCTTAAAGGGCAGCGGCGACAATAAGCTTATAGATGCATTGGATTCAGTATTGGGTTTTGCTATATGTATAACCTCCATAGGAGCAGGCACTGAAGTATTAAAGCTTGTCACTGCCAAAAACGAACTTATAAAGCCTGGAAAAGCGCTGTTGGATAAACTCAAGGCCCTAAAGCCCAAAGACTCTAAAGAAGACCTCGACAAAATGGAGTCAGTATACAGCCTCTTAACCTATACAGCCTTTTTTGAAGCCCTTGAAAAAAGCTTGCCTGACTTAATGAAGAAGGTCAACCTTAAAATCAATGAAAAGGCCAAACTCTCAAGCCCTACAACAAACCTAAACGCAGAAAGTAATGACGCTTTAATCGATGATATGCTCTCCAAGCACTGTGTGTACAATGAGTTTTCGATGGATGAAGGGAAAAAGAAAGCTTTACTTATAGAGCTTTATCAAAGTATGTCCAATCATTTTCTGGAATTCCTTGAAAAGCTGGAAGTATGGGAAAAGAGCGATGAAAATACTAAAACTGAAACAACAAAGTCTTTGGATGAACTGCCCGAAAATGCATGGGAGTATTTTAAAGGTCAATATTTGGCTCTCAAAAAGGAGAATGAAGGGTTCAGATATTGGGCTGATCAAAAAGAAAAAATAGAGATTTATAATAAAATCCCTTCAAAGCCCACTCTAAAAGAAGTTCCCGTTGACCTTACCAATATTACTTATAAGGGAGAGGGTATTATTGGACGTGAGACAGAGCTGGAAGAACTTCACACAAGACTTTCCAACTCCCGGATGGTGCTGGTTGTAAACGGAATCGGGGGCATAGGCAAAACCGCTCTTTGCAGGGAATATATACAGAAATGCCGCTGCCAATACAAATACGCCGCCTGGGTCAACTGTACCGGCAGGATCAGAGACTCTATCGTCACAACCCTTGGAAACAGCCTGCGGGAGCATATATATTTTGAGGAAAAGGACAATATGGATCAGCGTTTTGATAAAATCCTATGCTTTTTAAATGTGCTGGATGGAAAGGTTCTGCTGGTAATTGATAACATTGGTCAATATACTCAGGAAGAAATAAACGCTCTCAACAACCTTAAAGCAGCAGTCCTTGCAAGCTCCCGATACTTGCTCACAGGCTTTGAAAGCTATCCTTTGGGCTTTATGAATATGGAAAATTGCATGAGACTTTTCTATATCCATTATACCCTTGAAAAGCAAGACAGGCTTGTAAAGGAGATTATCGAATGTGCCGGATTACACACCCTTACGGTAGAGTTGCTTGCAAAGACAGCAAAATACGCAAGGAAGCGGCTTTCAGACTTTTACGAAATACTGAAGGAAAAGGGCTTTAGCTTAAAAGGCCTAAGTAACACACTAAGTGCCACTTCTACTACCTCTTGGGACGGGGATATAGAAAGAAGAAGGATTATCGACCATATTCTAAAGGTCTTTGATATGTCCAAATTGGATGAGTCGGAAGCATATATACTCATGAACCTCTCAATACTTCCCTCTATCGCCACAGACTGTGAAGAGCTCGCCGGATGGCTGGGGCTTGAAAGCCCGGACACCCTCAATTTCCTTGTGGAAAAGGGGTGGCTTACAGATCAGGGATTTGACGTACTAATACACCCTGTGGTAGCTGAATCGGTGAGGGAATTGACAAAGCCCAATGCCAGGAAGTGCCAGACTCTGATAGAGTCACTCGAATTACTATTGGATTATGACTCATACGAGAATTGGCTTAGAAAAATAAAATATATTGTTTATGCGGAGTCAGTAATAAAACACCTGGAAGGTAACAGAACAGAAAGTTTCGCCAGACTTTACAATAACATTGCAGTAATATATCACGGCATAGGCAATTTTGAAAAGGCTCTTAAGTTTTCTTTGAGAGCTTTGGAACTTAGAAAAGAATTACTAGGCGAGCAACACCCGGATTTTGCAATTTCACTCAATAAAATTGCATTAGTATATCACGACATGGGCAATTTTGGAAAGGCTCTTGAATGCTCCCTTCGGGCTTTGGAACTTAGGAAAGAGTTACTGGGGGAACAATCCCAGGATTTCGCAACTTCGCTTAATACCATTGCAGTAATATATCAAGCTATGGGCAATTTTGATAAGGCTCTTGAGTTCTCTTTGCGCGCATTCGATCTTTATAAAGGATTACTGGGTGAGCAGCACCCTCATGTTGCCACTTCGCTCAATAACCTTGCAGTAATATATCAAGCCATAGGCGATTTTGATAAGTCTCTTGAGTTCTCTTTGCAGGCTTTAGAACTTAGGAAAAAATTACTGGGGGAACAGCACCCGGACTTTGCCACTTCACTCAATAACATTGCAGCAATATATGAAGCCATAGGCAATTTTGATAAGGCTCTTGAGTTCTCTTTGCAGGCTTTGAAGCTTAGGAAAGAATTACTAGGTGAGCAGCATCCGGACTTTGCCACTTCACTCAGTAACAGTGCAGCAATATATCAAGCCATAGACGATTTTGATAAGGCTCTTGAGTTCTCTTTGCAGGCTTTGGAACTTAGGAAAGAATTACTGGGCAAGCGGCACCCTCATGTTGCCACTTCACTCAATAACATCGCAGGAATATATAAAGATATGGACGATTTTGAGAAAGCTCTTGAGTTCTCTCGGCAGGCTTTGGAACTTAGGAAAGAATTACTGGGTGAGCGCCACCCTCATGTTGCCGATTCACTCAATAACATTGCAGTATTATATAAGGACACGGGCGATTTTGATAAGGCTCTTGAGTTCTCTTTGCAGGCTTTGGAACTTAGGAAAGAATTACTGGGTGAACAGCACCCAGACTTTACCTCTTCACTCAATAGCATTGCATTATTATATAAAGCCATGGGCAGTTTCGATAACGCACTTGAATTCTCCTTGAGGGCTTTGGAGCTTAGCAAAGGATTACTGGGTGAGCGGAATCGACATGTTGCTACATCACTTAATATCATTGCAGCAATATACAAGGATACGGGTGACTTTGAAAAGGCCCTGGTGCACTATCAACAGGCACTTAAGATATGTGAGGAAACACTGGGAGAATCCCATCCTACTACACAAACTGTAAGTATGAATCAGTAACATTGCATTAAATTTATAGGAAAACATTTACGGTAGAAAAATAAAACTCCTTTGTCTAAGATTAGTTTTGTGTCCTGGAAGATACAATTCCAAAATTAGCAAAGGAGCCAACCATGAGATATTATATCAGGAATTACACAAAACTAAAGCAGGTAATTTCTACCGATGTTTTAAGTAAAATAACAACCAAGTATATGGCTGACCATTATACCAAAAAGTTCTTCTTTAAAAATCACTTGGACTTTTTGCTCCTATATCAACTGACGATGAAAGAAAGTTTGAAGGAGATGGTCGACCACATTGGTACAAATAAAAAGTTGCAGGAGTATATACCGGATGTAAGTATTTCTCAAGTATCAAGAGATAATGAAAGCCAGGACTACGCAATGTTTGCAGAAATATTCTACTATCTCGTTGATATAGCAACTAAAAGCAGAAGGGTGAAACTAAGTGAGGAAGAGAAAAAGTACATTGAAAATATCAAAATACTTGATTCTACTCTCATCACCATATGTCTTAAGTACTTTGACTGGGCAGAATACCGTAAAAACGTAGGGGCGATTAAAATTCATACATTGTATGACTTAGAAAGCCTTTGCCCTGAAAAAATATTTATGACCACTGGTAATCCCCATGATAGTAAGCTTATGAAAGCTATGGGTTTTCTGCCTCATCACACATACCTGATGGATAGAGCATACTGCAAATATACTGAATTTGATGCCATGTGTGAGGATGAAATCTATTTTGTAACAAGGATGAAAACCAACGCTACCATAGAGGTTTTAAAGGAGAATCCGCTACCAAAGGGAGAAGACAATCTCTTATCCGATGCAATCATCCTTGTAGGAAATGAAGCTAACGGAAAGAAAATGAAGAATCCCTTGCGGCTGGTTATTGTATATAACGAGAAGGAAGACAGCCCAGTATATATATTAACCAACAGATTTGACTTAACTGCATTGGAGATAGCCAATCTGTACACCTTTAGGTGGCAGATTGAAGAATTCTTCAAATGGATAAAGCAGCACCTGAAGATTAAAAAGTTCTTTGGAACCAGTGAAAATGCAGTATTAATTCAAATCCTTACAGCCCTCATTGTATATGTCCTTTTGCTATTAGTGCAAGAAGAACTTAATTTTCAAGGTTCACTCCTTGAATTAACAAGGATTTTTAAAAACAATGCCTTAGAAGAATTTGATGAAAACATATTCCGACGACGATGTAAAACTGGTTGAACTTTGGAAATTTTATAGGTAGCATATCCCAAAATTCAAGAGTAAGTTTACAGGGATTTTCTAGCTATAAGGTTTTCCATTAAATTCTTCAAAATATTATGTTTTCATGTGCTGGATGACTGTTCCTCAAATCGTGGGAGTGTCTACCAGCAAAAGTTTGTAAAAAAATTTTATGCAATGTTACTGATTATTACTATAATGATTCTACAAATTATAATGGGATTTTCCTGTCTAGCATATGCTAGTGAGAAAGATTCTATTAGTGAAACACAACTAAATGGTGCCTTATTTGATAAGGAAGGAAAAATATATTATTACGATAAGGCAAACCGCAACATATCAGAGATTATTCACACAGAAG
>JAOABQ010000065.1 GCA_026418275.1 Clostridia bacterium | reverse complement strand
AGATGTGTATAAGAGACAGACTATACCCTCAACTGGAATGCTCACCCATGGTTCAGGGGAGCCTTCTGCTTCTTCAGCCCCGAGCAGAAGAGACTGTTTTCATTCGGAATGACCCTGCCTGAATATGGTGGAAGGCTTTACTTCGCGGGAGAACATATTTCCCCCACCCACCGCTGGATGCAGGGAGCACTTAAAACAGGTATGGATGCAGCTAACAGCATAGCCGCTTCATGCAGGCTGCGCAAGGATGAAAGGAATCTTTAAGCCCGTTTAAATTTTGTTGTTTAAATTTTCCGACAAAAAAACATAAATTTTTTATTGACTTTTCATCAATACCTGATATAATTTTATTTGCTGTTAGCAAAAACGGCCCATTGGTCAAGCGGCCTAAGACACCGCCCTTTCACGGCGGCTACAGGGGTTCGAATCCCCTATGGGTCACCACATGCATCAGTGGACAGTGCCAACTGTCCACTGATAACTTAAAATTTGGCCCGGTAGTTCAGTTGGTTAGAATGCCAGCCTGTCACGCTGGAGGTCGAGGGTTCGAGCCCCTTCCGGGTCGCCAGAAAATAAAAGTACTTGCATATGCAAGTACTTTTATTTTTTTTGCTTACAACGATAAAATTAATCATGCACAAATTTCCTCTACTTTTTTTAAATAAAAAGGTTTACAATGTCGAAGTTTTGTGTTAACATAGTTTTTGCGTCAAGGAAAGCTGGTGAAACAACTCATCAACTTGGCGATAACCTGAATCTTAAATAAAATGACTTTAAAAGTGTTTATTTTATTTAAGACATTGTGTAAGCTGGTGTAGCTCAGCAGGTAGAGCAGCTGACTTGTAATCAGCAGGTCGGGGGATCGATTCCGTCCACCAGCTCCATATGGAGGGGTTCCCGAGTGGCCAAAGGGGGCAGACTGTAAATCTGTTGTCTCTGACTTCGATGGTTCGAATCCATCTCCCTCCACCAAGAAAAGCGAGACTTTATGTCTCGCTTTTTGCATGTGTAAATTCTAATGATGGTATAACCTAAATTCCGGTCCGAAATATCACATACAGAGTCAAAACCTTTATTTATATTGGTTTTAGGATATTTACATCGATAAACTTTTTATAATATACAAAAATTACAACGCCCTATTTTCAAGGTTTTCGGGTGTATGTGATATTTTCATTGGAAATTTAGGTTGTAATCAGGATTTTAGTAAATGAATAATGAATCATAAAAAGGGTGATACTTAAAAATCTATAAAGTACCACCCTTTTATGCTGTTTCATTTGTATTTGTTTGCTCATACTGCTTCATCAGTCAAAACCGCTGTGTAAGTGCTTTTAAAAGGCGATTTATGTGTTTAATATATATAGGCGTTATTAACGGCTTCTACCGCTTTTCTTGTCTCTGTCGAAGTTTTTAAGCTCCCGAATTACATAAAGCGGTCTGCCTTTGGCCTCATCGTATATTCTTCCGATATATTCTCCGATAATACCCAGTATAATAAGCATAATCCCGTTAAAGAACAAATTAACCGCAAGAATGGAGGCCCAGCCGGGGGTTGTCCCTTGTGCGATCAATCTTGTTGCAAGTACTACCACAAGATAAACAAAACTTAAGGTCGACAGCATCATCCCGCCATAAGAAGCCAGTTTTAATGGCTTATAGGAGAAGGAGGTGATAGCGTCAAAGGCAAATTTCAACATTTTCTTTAAAGGGTATTTGGTTTCTCCTGCAAAACGCTTGTCCCTCGAAAACTCAACGCCTGTTTGTTTAAAGCCCAACCAACTGATGATTCCGCGGATATATCGATTCCTTTCATTTACTTGTTTTAATGCATCACATACCTTTCTGTCGATTAAACGGAAGTCTCCTGTATCAACGGGAATATCCACATCGGTCATACTTCTTAAGAAACGGTAAAAAATGGCGGCTGTAAATTTTTTAAAGAAGGTATCTCCTTTTCTTTCCAGCCTTTTTCCATAGACGACATCATAGCCTTCCTTCCACTTTTCAATCATTTTTGGAATGACTTCAGGCGGATCCTGGAGGTCTGCATCAATGACCACAATTGCTTCACCTTCGGTGTAATCCATACCTGCAGTAATAGCTACCTGATGGCCAAAGTTTCTGGAAAAGTCGATGAATTTAATATTTTTATCTGTCTCACAAATCTCGCTTACAATAAAAGATGTCTTATCCCGGCTTCCATCATTGATAAATACAATTTCGTAAGGCTCTTTCAGTGAATCCATTACGGTTTTAAGCCTTTTGTAGGATTCCAGGATAACTTCTTCTTCATTATATACGGGTACAACGATTGAATAACGCACTGCTTCGGACATAATAAACCCCCTATATCAAAGTTTTTGTTTTTTATTCAAGATCGTCATCTAGGAAATCATCGTCCGTATAGGATGATTTTCCTGAATTAGAATTTAAAGTCGAATCATTATTGATATTTTCACCAGTTCTTCGGTTTTTAATCATAAAGAAGAGTGCAGCGAATATGGATAAAAGCCCAATGACGGCAATACCGATAATAATTACCTTACTGGACCCCTTTTGATTGCTGTCTGCTGTCCCGTTAACCTGAGCCTGGTTATTTGACGGATTATTTGCTATTTCAAAAATGCTTGCCCCATTGGGTATGGTGCTGACTTCTTCAACTTTTATGTCATCAAAGGACGCCTTTCCCGTATTTTCGTTGCTGTACCCCCCCAGACCGATTGTTAAGTTAAGGGTACTAATTCCACTGCCTGCTTTCATATAAACTTCCTTGTACTCCCATTTGCCATTGGTCCCGCTAATAGGGCTTGAAGATTCGGTACGCCCTTCCAGCGAGATAATGGCTCCGGTTTTACCGGTTCCAACATTCTCAGTTTTTATCCAAGCGGAAAGTTTATAGGTAGAATTTTCTTTTACAGAGATTGCTTGTTTTAAACGGGCATCGTTCGGTTTATTATTGATGATTGTTATATAATTTTTCCCTTCATGTGCCTTTCCTTGTTCTAATTTAAAATCAGAATTTTCCGGTGTATAGGACCACTTTTCCCAGGAAGCCGGAAGGTTATCTTGAGACTGTTCCTCAAATGAAGGATTTTTTAGTAAATTTGCGTTTTCCGCATAGGACATGGGAATAAAACAAAGCATAGAGGCCGTAATCAGTGCTGAAATTACTTTTTTTTGCATAAATGACTCCTTTCTAAGCAATTTTTAAAAAATATATTGAAAATCAAAATGATTATTTATCTTGGGCAGCGTATACAATAAAATCAGGCCCTTGGAATTGGACTTTGAAATTATTGTGAATACCTTGTTCGTTAAGCTGTATGGACTGATTATTCCTCAAGTTGTTATCAATGAGGATGTAATCAATTTTTTCCCGCCGGATCATATCTTTAATTTCATTGATATTTCTATTTTGCGCAAATATTTCTTTGGCGTTATTTAAGCGTTCATCCAGGTAAAACACTGCACTTCCTCCATCGTTTACATAAAGCTTTCTACCTGATTGCGTCACTGTGGTAATAGGATTGTCACTATACGAGATGGAGAAGTTAGAAAGAAAAATTGATTTGGGGTCTGTTCTTTCCACAATCCATTTTTTAAATTCCGATGAGTCAGAAACTTCAACAACGCCTAAATTTTTTATTGACATAAAGTCCAATATACCAGCAGCTACAACTGTAAAAATGAGCAGGGAGCATAAAAGGAGCGGTAGTATCCTTGTAACACGCTTAAGCTTATTATACATCCATACAATAAAATATGCAGCAAAACAATTGAGGAAAACCAGAGTTATAATCATTAATTTGTTGTTGTCATAAAGAATATAACCAAATTGAAAGAGGTTTGCAAGTAAAAAGGGGATAGCAAAAATTAAACTTTCATACTTTTTCCTCAAATTTATTATAAAGAAAGCAGCAAGGATGAGCAAGGATTTTATACCTAGAACATTCAGATAGTACACAAGTAGCTCCGGAAGCTTCTTGATACCATGCTGCAGTAAATCAATGGGGTTTTTAGCTTCATAGTGCTCCAGGTAATAGCCGATATGAAGTTTTGGAAATTCAGATAAAACTGAATTTCCGGATTTAAAATATAAAAGCTGAGGACTTGCGATAATTCCAGCTAAAAACGCGGCCCCAATCATCATAAGGATAAAATTTTTATTTTTAAAACCCATAGAGAATGCAAACATGCCGATGATGATGATGGATATACCGGCTGCAACCGCATTCCAAAAAGGAAGCAATCCGGCGGTAAGTGCAATCAGTAGAATGGGTTTTAGTTGTCTTAAAGCACCCGAGGGGAAGCTGTTTTTATCCTCGGCCATAAGATCCCTTTGGTGAAGAATAACCATTACGATAAATAAGAGCAGTCCCAGTGAAAAGGGGAAATGCCTCTGATTTATAAATACGTTTAAATTAAAAAGCCCCCAGTCTTCAAATGGCTTCTGGGAGAGCCAACCACTTTTCCTAAGTATCTTTTCAAAAAAGCCGCTTCCCAAGTTTTCGTTAAGCCAGGGGAAAACAGCCAATGAACTATGGAACATTAACATTGAGGCGCCCAAGATGCCGACCGCTGTGCTCTTAAAATAAGTCCTTCCAAATTCAAGGATGAGAAGAAATAGTGCAATCAATGTTAAAATGGACATCAAATTTAATGCGTGAACAGTATTGATTCCTAGTTGTCCAATTTTCCCGCTGTAATAATCGAACATGAAATGATACTTTGAATTGGCAGCAAAGTAAGGAAACTGAACGGGTATATTTTCTCCCATGCTTACGGTGCGCGCTGTTGCGTTATGAAACATAGTATCACTCCAGCACCCGCCAGCTACGGTTGTATTGACTGAATTTGTACTGAGGGAGTGGTAATAAAGCCAGCATGAAAAAACAATACAAACCATAAGGAATAGAATTGCCGGTATATCATTGGCAATTTCGGACAAATCGTTTTTAAATTCTTTATATAACCCAAAACGGCGGGCGAGTATTATGACCGTGGTCAGTGCTATAATGCTATAGGAAACTGTGCCAAGAATATAATTCGAAAATAGTTTAACAAAAAGAATGTCTAATATGTAAAGAAGCGATCCGGAAAGCAGTATGCCGAACAGAAAAGACCCTGAAAAAATAATTATGGGATTTTTTAATTTGGTTAATAATTTAACCAAACAATAACCTATAAGAAAAGGAAGAATAAACAAAACCAAAAACATACCTTTAACCCTCACTTATTTTTATAAACGTGACAATGGATGTTTCATGAATATATACTGTAATGGTTTAGCTTTAGAAGCTGTGGTGAATATCTAATGCTAGATATAGTTTATATCTAGCATTAGATCAATTTGCTATAAAGTTTAACATCCTTCTATCAATTTCGGTTTTACCCTTTTGAAAATAGAGCATGAAAGAAAGAGGAACGTTTTCTAAGGAATAAAACCAATCTATGTACGTATCATAGCAGTACATTTTGAAAATTACTTTTTGACTTCGTTCTAAAATATTATTTTGTTAACTTTATTATTAAAGATCTGAATCGTCAAAATCATCATCGTCTTCAAATTTTTCCTTGGCTGCTGCTTTATTTTCACTTCCGGTGCCGTCTTGTAATCTGCTATTTTGATTTCTTTTTTTCGAAAGCCTAACTTCGATAAATACGATGATTGCGATAATAATCAAGGCTATGACTGTAAAAATAACGATTTTGTTCGAGCCGGATTTCTGTTCACCAGATGAAGAATCCGCACCTGCGTTGGCGTCAGGACCGTTTTGCCAGAATTCTTTAATGTCAGCACTCGCAGGTGGGTTTTCTGCCAACTCAACAGATACATCATCTACGGATAACTTACCTTTGGTAGTTGCTCCATATCCACCGAGCCGGATCCATAACGGAAGTGTATCAGGACTCTTGGGATGAGTTTTTAAATACATCTCAAATTTCTTCCATTGGCCGTCTGTGTTGTGTGAAAATGGAGAAAAGTAGATTCCTGTAGGAAATGCAATATTTACTCCTCCAGCGCCTGCTTGGAGTCCTTCTGCTTTATACCAGAAGCCGATTTTGTAAGTTTTTCCCGGGACTATTTTAAGCTCCTGAACAATTCTTGAATCGTTCTCTTCAATATTTTCGATGGTATAAAATCTTTTTCCTGTATGCCCGGTTCCTTCTTCAACAGTAAATTTTGCTGCTTCAGGTCTAAATGAATCGTTGGACCAATCTTTGGCAGACCCGTTTGTTCCTTCCTCAAAGCCCGGGTTTTTAATAATATTGGTTTCTTCGGCACTTACCGTGCATACTGCTAACATGAGTAAAATGGCTGTAAAAACTGTACTCATAATAAAAAGTTTTTTAAACACAGAAATACCTCCTCTAGATTTTTTTTTCATGATGATAACCCCCTTGAAATATTAAATATATGACATTGGTGAATACACCAAATGTTTTCACTTTATACCTTCTTCCTTCTTGAAAGTATCAATAGCATCGATGGCCAGCTTAATGCAAAAGTTCATTCCCCTGTCGTTGGGGTATATTTGAGATGTATTTGCCATATAAAGACCCTGAACCGGTGTTTTATAGGATGGTTTAAACTTGGAGTAACCCATAGGCCAGATGGGTTGTCCATACCGGTTTCTGAAAACGTAGAAATCCTCTACCATATCTTCGTTAAACTGGGGCAAAATTCTTTTTAAATGCCTGAAATACAGTTCCCTGATTTCACCCGTCTCCATTTTATACAGCGGATGATCAGGATTTAGATACTTGGATAGGTAAACAATGGATCTTCCATCATAAAGCTTTTTGGGTACTAGGTTTGTATGTTCAATAATGCCTCCGAAGGGACATTCACTGTCACTTACATTAAGCCAGTAAATATCGCTCAATTCCTTTTTCAGCACCAAAAATCCTATAAGAACACAATCATATTTAACCTTTTTCATATTTTCTATATATTCATACGGTGCATTTTTGCAAAGATCAACAAAAAGGGGGAGGGACGCAGTAAAAAACACATAATCGTATTTTTTAACTTCATTACTGACCAGAACACCCTTCATAGCATTATTTTCAATAACAATTTCTTTTACATCGGAATTTAAGAGTATTTTTCCACCCCTTTGGATAAATGTATCCAACAGTTTTTGGTTTAATGTTTGGAAACTGCCCTTTAAATATCCGAATACCTCATTGTTTACACCTCCGGATCTGGATTTGAACCTTGAGGCAATCCTTTCCCAAATCCAAACTGCGGGAATTTTATTGTAATTGTCCCCAAACTTGACGATAAGCATCGGTTTCCAGAATTTTTCCCAGCCCTGCCTGCCTACAAATTTTACTAGAAATTCTTCTGTTGTCATTTGTTCAAGCTTATCCAGGTTTTTATAGTAGGATATTAAGACTCCTGAAAGGCCTAAACGGATTCTGTTAAAAAAGCTTAAAGGCTTAAATTTCAAAAGGTCTAATGCAGTTGTAAAGGGGTAGACAACCCCATCACTGTAGTAGCCGGTTTTGGAGCTGCACCAAAGAATAGACTCCTCAAGTCCCAGTTCCCGGATCAATTCAAGGTAGTAATTGTCGTGGGTATAGATAAAATGATAATATTTTTCCACGAGTGTATCTCCCAGCTTGAAGGCACCCGCTAAACCTCCGATTTCACTGCCTTTTTCCAAAATTTCAACTTCTGCACCGGTATTTTTTTGTAGGTAATAGGCTGTTGACAAACCTGTAATTCCGCTTCCTATAACCGCAATCTTCATAACCTAAAATCCCCTTCTAAGGAAAATTATCATTCAATTTCCTTTTTCAATCTGTGTACATATTCTTCTACGGCATCTCTCCAGTCAGGAAGAAGAGAAAAGCCATTCCTTTCCAAATTGGAATTTTTGATAATTTCGCAATCTGGTACGGGAGCGCTTCGTTTGAAGCTGTTGGAATCTACTTTTACTACTTCAATGTCTATGCCGAAGCTGTCTATAATCTTTTTTACATAGTCAAACCGGGTACCGAAGCTGCTGTTGGATATATGATAGGTACCGTAAAGATCCGTATCAATTAGCTCCAGAATCTTTAAAGCCAGGTGGTTTGTATTGGTAGGGCACCCGTATTTATCCCCTGCGCTTTGAATTTGGGGTTTTTGCTTTGCCTCCAGGTATCTGTTGTAAACAAAGTTCTTTTTATGGTTTATGCTTCCCCCAAAAAGCCAGCCAGGTCTTACAATAAAGTGTTTTTCACATGTTTCACGGGTTTTTTGTTCACCCATATATTTTGATTTGGCATACTCTGTTTTTAAAACCACCGGATCGTTTTCGGTATATTCCTTGATCTCATCTCCAAATAACCCGCAGGAGCTGATGTAAACGAATTTTGCACCGGCACGGTCGGAATAGGAGGCAATATTTTGCGTACCGCAGCCATTTATCCGGTAGGCTTCCTCCTTGTCCTCCTCACAGTAGTCTACGTTTGTCAAAGCTGCCGTATGGATTATCACCTGGGGATTAAATTGGGTAAAAACCTTTTCTACATTTTCCGGATCAGTAATATCCAACTGCTGGCGATCCAGGTTTAATACTTCAAAGGTACCTGAACCATTCAAAATGGCATTGAGGTCGGTAGCAAGCATCCCTTTGGCACCTGTAATCAAAATTTTTCTCATTATCGGTCCTTCCTCTCCCAGCTAAACGCTATCACATCATTCTTATGAGGGTCCAGCCTTTTCATCACATCCTTGGAATGTTCAACGGTAATCAGGTCCGCAACGATGGCCATTTCATTTCCAACGCATTGAAACCCGTTCCATACCTTGGCGGGAATCTGAACAAGGCAGTAATTATAGTCTCCCATATAGATTTCCTGAAGTTCACCCTTTGTTTTGGAGCCTTCCCGGTCGTCGAACAATACAAGCCGGATCATTCCCTTAACAACGGTATAATTAAGAACTGCTTCCTCATGCAAATGCCAGCCCTTAACAACTCCGGGGTAGATGGTTGAAAAATAAATTTCACCAAACCCTTTAAACTCAGGGTCACAGCATTCCTGCATTTTCATAATGACACCCCGGTCATCGGGAATCTTTTTTAATGGTTTAATAATCACTCCGTCGATCATGTTGCTTCCTCCATTTTTTTTGCGAATGCTTTTATTTGATTTAAGCAGAGGGTGTAAACATCACTGCTTTTATAATTTTTATACCAGTCAACCGTAAACTCAACGGTTTCGTCCATATTTAAAGCAGGTTTCCAATGAAGCAAGGTTTTGGCTTTGCTGCAGTCTAGTGCAAGTAAGGTGGCTTCATGAACTGCGCTTTTATTTTGTTCGGATAAATCAAGCCACTGTCCGCTGCCCCAATAGGAAATTACTTTTTCAACAATTTTCCCGACAGGAAGTATGGAATCAAAGTCAGGTCCGAAATTCCATGCTCCGGCAAATTTGGCCCCTTCGGAAGCCATCCTTGAAGCAAGGAGAAGATACCCGCTAAGGGGCTCCAGTACGTGCTGCCAGGGTCTTGTAGCTGCCGGGTTTCTTACCTGGATTGGCTGCCCGGTTTCCAAAGCCCGGATGCAATCAGGAATAATACGGTCCTTGGACCAGTCACCGCCACCAATGACATTCCCAGCTCTTACCGACGCGATGAGCTTTCCGTGCTTATCGTAGTCCTTTGGATGAAAGAAGGAATTTCTGTAGCCCGAAATGGTTAGTTCTGCGGCTGCTTTACTGGAGCTATAGGGGTCATATCCGCCCAAGGCGTCATTTTCCCTGTAACCCCAAATCCATTCTTTATTCTCATAGCACTTATCGGTGGTGATCATAACCGCGGTTTTTACTGACTCGGTTTTCCTAATACATTCTAGGACATTGACTGTACCGCCTACGTTGATATCATAAGTTTCCCTGGGTTCATCATAGGAAAGCCTTACCAAGGGCTGGGCCGCGAGATGGAAAACAACTTCCGGCTTATAGTCTTCAAAAACTTGAAGCAGTGTGTCAAAATCCCGTATATCGCCCCGGATATCCACCATCTTATCCGTTAAGCCGCATAGGACGAAGTTATCCCTATCCGTGTATGGGTCCAAAGAAAAACCAATGACCCTGGCACCCATTTCCTTTAACCAAAGAGAGAGCCAGGAACCCTTGAAACCGGTGTGTCCAGTTACCAATACTGTCTTATCCTTATAAAAATGATTGAACATACCGTTTAGCATAAGATCACCACTTTTTCCATGGGCAGTTTTTCTGCTCCCACAGCCTTTCCAAGTATTCCATATCTCTTAATGTATCCATGCACTGCCAGAAACCATCGTGCCTGAACATCATAAGCTCCCCGTCATTTGCCAGTGTTTCAAGGGGATCTTTCTCCAAAATACAGCTTTCATCATCAGATAAATATTTAAAAAACTCTTTGTTGAATATAAAATAGCCTCCGTTAATTCTTCCTTCGGTGGTTTGCGGTTTTTCATTGAATTTGACAACCTGACTGCCGTCTAAAATGAGTTCACCGAATCTGGATGGGGGGTGAACCCCCGTTACGGTTCCTATTTTTCCGTGGGACTTATGGAATTTGACCAGTTCATTGATGTCCACGTCACACACGCCATCTCCGTATGTCAGCATAAAACAATCACTATGGATATGCTTTTCGATTCTTTTTACCCTGGCTCCTGTCATGGCTTCCTCACCGGTATTGGCAAAGGTGATTTTCCAATTGTCTTCGGTATGGGTATTATGAATAAAAAAGTTATTTTTTCTTCCCAGGTCTACAGTGAGATCACTTTGCATGATCTCATAGTTTAAAAAATACTCTTTGATTTTGTGGCCCTTATATCCCAGGCATGCAATAAAATTGTTGTAGCCGTAATGGGCATAGGATTTCATGATATGCCATAAAATAGGCCTCTCACCGATTTCTACCATCGGCTTTGGAATTGTTCCCGTCATTTCCTTAATTCGTGTACCTTTTCCCCCACACAACAATACAACAGGGATGTCCTTATTCATATTGATCCCCTCCTGTTTTAATTTCTTTTGCTTCATTCAGGTATTCTTCCTGATTGTTATTACTGTTGATAATTTCACGGATAATATATCTGGGCCTGCCTTTAACCTCATTAAAGATCCTTGCAATGTATTCTCCCATAATCCCAAGAGAAAATAACTGAACGGAACTCATAAAGAGGATTAAAATAACAGTGGTAGAAAACCCATAAGGCGTTGCTTTATAAACAAAGTGAAGTATGATGTAATAAATAATTCCTAAAATAGACAGGAAGGTAAAAAGCATAGCCATTTTTGAGATGTACTCCAATGGTTTATAGGAGAAATTGTAGATTCCCATTTTTGCCCACTTAAAATTGTTAAAGAAGGAGACGTTTGTTTTACCGCTGTGTCTCCCGTGCCGTACATATTCAATCCCAATTTGCTTAAATCCTACCCAGGCTCTTAATCCTCTAAAGAATATTTCATTTTCCTTAAGCTTTTTAATCTCATCAACAACTTTTCTGTCGATAAGCCCAAAATCCCCTGCATCTAAAGGCATATCAATGTAAGACATGGCCTTAAATACCCTGTAAAACATCTTATAGAAGAACCTCATATAAAGGGGGCCTTTTCTTTTCTTTCTTATTCCATAGATTACCTCAAAGCCTTCCTCCCATTTATCTATAAAATCAATGATCATTTCAGGAGGGTCCTGAATATCACCATCGATGAGCACCACCGCGTCCCCTTTGGCGTGATGTACGCCGGCCATGGTGCTTGGCTGAGAAGTACCGAAATTTCTTGACATCAGGATTCCGCGAACACGTTTGTCAACCTGAGACAGCTTACGGATTTCGTCAACCGTATTATCTTTGCTGCAGTTGTCGACAAAAATCAATTCGAAATCATATTCTGTCATGTCAAAGGTTTTCTTTACACGGTCATGCATCGCGAAAATATTGTTTTTCTCGTTATACACCGGTACAATTACTGATATTAACCCCTTTTTCAATTGCTGACCACCCACCTTGAAAATATTATCTTTAATTATTAAAACCCCAATTTTTATATGTCTAAAAGGTATTCTCTTTTATAATAATATTACTTTTACAGAACAATTTCAACCGAGTTATTTTCCTTTACTTTTATCCTTTGATGTTAGTTGGGATATGGAAATGCCTTCTTTAATTAAATAGGCATAACCTATAACTGTTAGGGGTACAAAGATAGCAACCCTGTAAATAATGGAAAATGCTGCACCTATTGTAGCAGAGATCTTGAACAAATTTAAGGATTGTATGCATGCCACTTCAAAGGGACCGATATATCCCGGTGACGAGGGAACCATCATTGCAAAGTTGACAGCAACCAATGTCAAAATAGAAAGATATAATTTGTTGTCAAGCCCAAAAGCTGCTGCTACGGCAAAAAGCATGGAAGCTTCCATAAGCCAGATTAAAATGGACAAAAGTGCAATTGGAATAAGATTTTTTTTATCCTTAATGATTTCAAAACCATCTACCAATTTTTCAATCAAATCTAAAATCTTTGCACCTGGCTTATCCGGTAAAAACTTTAAACCGTATTTTACAAATCCCATGGTTTTATCCCTGAAAGCCACAAGAAATATTGTAAACAGCAGTGCACCGAAGAAAACGCAAGAGATTATGATACCTAGGCGTCTAACCCAAGGGGAAAATGGAAAAGCAAAAGCTACGGTGCCTAAAAACATAAGGAGGATTATTCCATCGTATATCTTTTCAATGATAATGCTGGAAAATGCGGCAGTTGCACTCACACTCTCCTTTTTTCCGATTAAATAGGCACGGGCAAAATCTCCTGCTCTCAGGGGCATGGTGTTATTGACCGCATAACTTATGCAAAGTGTAGAAAACAATTTGGAAGCCTTCATCCTTTTAATACTCTGAAGCATATAGGACCAACGGATGCTTCTCACATAATAGCTGGATGTTTGTATAAATATAGCGGGAATGATGACCCAGTAATTGATTTTACCTAAAGCTTCCGCAGCTTTAGAAAAATTTATTCCTTTAAAGGCGATATAAACAAAAACTAAGCTTATAATTAAACCGACAATAACCATTACCTTGTTTTTCATTGTTCCACCTGTAATCACTTATTTTGTACTATATTGAATGCGATAAAGATTATACATCGCGCTTCAATAACCTTGATTTAATATTGTGAAAATTCAATTTATTCAACTAAAAATATTTTCACGATTTATTTGTGAGGAGTTTTTCCCCAGCATCCTTCTTATTCTTCCTCAAGGCAAGCTTGAATAAGTAATAGATTGCGTAGCCCATCACACCTAAAGAGAGAAAGGCCACGGTATTTGCAAAATTATCTTCCCTTGCAACCCAATATTGATTCTTAAATGACATTTGATACAAATAATACTGGTTAAGGAAGCAAAAGATACTGAGGAGTACGGTAGGCACCCACATTTTCCTGTCCCAGAGAATACATACGGTTGCGAAGATGAGACAGGGAAGTAAGTATCTTTCATGCATTTTACTCCAAAACATAAAGGTTCCAAAGTAAAGGAAGAAGGAAGCATAGTAAAGAGACAATACACTATTGCTCTTTTTTATCAATAGGAACATAGTAAGTCCGATCACAACAAGAAGAAAAATATTGCTCCATGCAACATAGGTTAATCCCCAAAAAGGCTGCTTATCATTTATAGTTTGCCCTCCCAATAGGGTCCAGACATTAAATGCATTAGCGGTTGCATAAGGGTATGCATCACTGCCGTTTAAAATAATTCTTGGAATATAGGTAAAGAAATCAATCAGCCAGTTTACAGGACTCCCTGAGGAGGACGGTTTTGGAGCAAAGAAGGGAAGAACCATCACAATATACGTTCCAAATCCTGTAACAAGCGTTAACCCTGTTTTTATGGAGAAGGTTTTTAAAAATTCCAAGAGTGTAATTTCCTTACTCATAAGCTTCTTCCATGGGATATGCTTAAAGAATAAAAATGCGACTGCCGCTGCAAGCATAATACTTTGGGGCTTGGTTAAAATGGCAATGGAGAATATCAGTATGGCAGGAAACAGCTTTTTAATATTAAAGAAGTAAACCACCATAATGAGGAGGCTTGCCTGTATGGTATCAAATTGTGCCCAGATGGACGAATCAAAAAATACTGCAGGATTTAGTGCATAAAATACTGAAACGATAAAGCCGGTACGTTCTTTATCGTATTTTCTGCCAATCAGATAAATAAAGACAGCACCCAACAAGTCAAACAATACGGAAGCAAATTTGATAAAGTACTCGTACATTTCGTCGTAGGTTCCAAAAAATAAGGAAAATGGCGGTATGATTTTTGGATTGGGTGTAGTTTCACCAAGGGTAACCAGATCGGCAAAGCCTTTAACAAACCAGACCAAATAGAGATAGCCCGGGCCGTATATACAGTTTGAATTGTTGCCAAAATCAATCCAATTAAGATTAAACAAGGAAGATCCCGTACCGGAAAATTTTAAATACACATTGTGAACACCTTTTACTTCGGTCATACCTAATGTTTGAGTAGACCAGTTTTCCAGACTGCCCGTTCTATCTACATCTAATGTACCGGCAACCGTGCCGCTTTTTAAATCGTCCAGTACAACCTCAATTTTGTTTCCCTTGGTTAAACTGGATAGCCGCGCACTAAAAGCAGAAAAGCCCTCTTTAAAATCTACATTTTTAAACTCCAGCCAATCCCCCGCGTCAATGTCTGTAATGGAGAGTCCGTCATTCGTCTTAAGGGTGGTTAAACCGGATTGATTTGAAAATTTTTCTGCCTCCATTGAAAAACCGTAAAACTGATTAAACTTTTTATCTTGTAAAGTATACCCCCACCATTTATAAACCCCGATATCCACCTTATAACTGGGGAGGGTGTTAATAAGAAGCCTTAAAACAATTACCGCAATCGTGATAATGGCTATAATTTCTGGAGAAAAGGGATTTTGTTTTTTATTTTTTGTACTTTGTTCCGCAGATACTTTGGACGCTTTACCTGATGTTTTGCTAGTTCTCATTCTCTTTACCCCCAGATGCTATTTTACTTTATATATGGTAACTTTACTTTTTGGCTCATTGTAAACCTGTTCAAAGATACTTTTTAATAAGTCTTCGTTGAGTGTATATACTTTTGCATTTCGGAAGCCATCTTCAATGACGATGTAATTGATATTGTTTTCTATTGCTAAACGTCTAACCTCTTCACGGTCGGTTCCACCTAAAATCTGTTTGATTACACGCTCTCTGACATCGGTTTTGTAGCCGGCAGACCAGGCATAATAAGGCCAACCGTAGTATATTTTTCTACCTGCAAGTAGAATGGGATGTATGACATGCACATCTGTTAAAAAGATGTCGTTAGGGTTGGTTTTTTCCTTGGTCCAATTGAATAATGGGTCATCCACTTTAATTTGAACCGGTGTTTTGGTGTAATTGATAAATGTAAATACATCTGAAATCCCGGTAATTGTCATTACAAGGGTCAAAATAACGGCTACGCCTTTCATAAGAACCATCTTCACGGTAAATAGGCGGTATACTACGTAAGCTGCAAGGATGTTGAGCAATATAATGGAAATATTGACGAACTTATGGTTTGCATTGATATCCGGAGTGAAAGTCAGTATGGTTGCCATGACTAAAGGTGATACAAAGGCAAGCATAATCCAGCGCATTCCCTTTGGCATGAAGAAAGCACCGATAAGAAGAAGAAAGGGGATGATTCCCAGAATATTAAAGTAATAATTTGCAAGACCGATAAAGTCAATTTTATACAGGGTGTCTCCAAAATTAAAACTGACACTGTTCGCTTCGTTAAATTCTGCAAGAAATTTGATAGGATTTTGGATATTTACGCTCACTGCCGACCCGGAGGAACCCATAAATAACGAGGATTCGGCAAAGGATAGCAGGACTGTTATGGTTGCAATAATCAGGTACTCCAACCTGTGCTTGGAGAATATTGCAAGGACGCACAGAATGGGAAGGGTAGCCAACACAACAGCGCCATTCCAAAAACTGATTGCCCCAAGAAGCAATCCGATGAAGAGACAGCGAATAAGGTTTTTTGGAAGCCAAGCATCTGCAGAGAATACAAACTCAGAAAACCATTTTTTAACATAAAAAGCGCCATAACTTTGCGTAGGTTGGGTAAGGTTTGCATTTTGCACGGAAGAATCTTTTTGGTCCGGAGCAGAGGTAACTGCTGCCGGCTGAGCTTGTTTTTTATATTGGTCATAAGCAGTTTGGCGATGCTTTTTTAAAGCATGGATCATTTTTAGGAATAAAGGATAAACAGCAATGATAATGAGCAGCATAATAGACAGTGAAAAGGCGAAATGCCGCTGATTGATGTAAACGTTTTGTGTCCATAACCCCCACGCATCATTGGTTGTCTTCCCAATATAGGTTCTATTATCTATGATTTTATTTGTGATTTGACCGATGGATGTAGTTTTCATGTCTGCCACAAAATGGAAAAACCCAAGAGAACTTCTAAACAGGAAAAAGATGCTGGACAAAACGCCTACCCATGCTTTTCCGACAATAATGGTCGCGACGGAAAAGAGCAGCATGTAAAAAGAGACTAGGGAAAGGATGCTGGGAATATTGAATGCCCAATCAATTCTTATGCCAAGGTATTCGAGATTGCCTGTTAGGAATTGAAATAAAAAGTGATATCGGATGTTATCACCGGCAAAATGCGGGTAACCTGTAGGGAAGTTGTCTCCTAAGGAGAAGGAGCGGATAACGCTAAGATGCGGGCCAAAGTCGCCGTGGACCGCAGGGGAGATATTCATCATACCGTTAAAGATATTAAATGTGCTGAACATCATAAATACCGAAACAAGCAGTGCGAAAAATACGAAGAACAGTTCGATTCTGTTTTCCATATAGAAATTGTCAATAGTAGATGCTTTTATTTTTGAGGCTTTGCTGAAGAATTCGGCAAAGTCTTTTTTATTAACAACCACGATAACCAGTGAAAGCACGGTAAAAAGGGACAAAGAAGCTACATTTCCCCAAAGCATGGGTTTTCCTGTACTCCGGAGAAAATAGCACAAGAAATATGTAACCCAAGTCATAACAAGTGTCCCGACAAGGTAGGAAGCAGGAAAAACAACCATCCATTGAGCTATTTTTACCGGTTTGAAAGAAATTGATTTAAGTTTGGAGAGGTGAAACAATTGGGGAAGCAGTTTTTTTAAAATACTGTATCCCAAAAACACAGACAAAATAATGTAATATACCCCTAACATATTAAATATAACCCCCTTAAAAATTTTATAAATTTATAGTAAAAAAATGATTACGAATTTTGATTGGGTATTTGTCCTTTCCGTTTTATTTGTTCACTAATCAGATAACGTGGCCTCGCTTTTACTTCATCAAAAATCTTGGCGATATAGGTACCAATAATGCCTAGGCTGATCATTAAGGCACTGCCGATAATTAAAAGCAAAAGAATAACCGTAGTAAACCCGTCTACAGCAATACCTTTAAATTTAAAGTAGAGAGTTTGAATTCCAAGAAAGAATGATCCGATTAAAAATAACGAACCCAAAAAAGTAACGATTTGAAGGGGTAAGGATGAGAATGAGGTTATTGCGGTGACTGCCAGCTTAACAAGTCTTACAAAAGACCATTTGGAGACACCTTCAGCTCTTTCGGCTACTTCAAATGCAATACTTTTCCTCTTATATCCAACCCATTCGGACATTCCCCTGAAAAAGGTATTTCTTTCATCAAGTGCTTTCCAAGCTTCGACAACCTTAGCATCCAGCAGTTTGAAGTCTGAAGCTCCGTTTAAGTTGAAGCCCGATAGTTTATGCAAAATATTATAAAACAGTAAAGAACTCAGCTTATAGGATAAACTTTCTTTTCCCCGGGAAGATTTGATGCCGTCAATGACTTCATATCCTTCATGCCGCCACAATCGGACCATTTGAGGAATAATCTCGGGAGGATGCTGCAAATCCGAGTCCATAACAACACAAGCATCGCCGGTAACGCTAGAGAGTCCAGCGCACAGAGCTGCCTCTTTGCCGAAGTTTCTGCTGAGTTTAATGGCATTTACACAGGGAAGCTCTTGGGCGAGCTTTTTTAAAGCCAGCCATGTGTTGTCTTTAGAGCCGTCGTCGATTAATATGAATTCATGATCAATTCCATCCGCCAGTAAGACTTGATGGATTACATTAATATTTCTGCCGATTTGTTTTTCTTCGTTGTATACTGGAATTACTATGGAAAGTATAAAGCCGCTCATCGTATCCTCCTAAGGTTAAGTTCATTTATAGATAATTTTTTTATAAATGATGAAATTCCAAATGACGATCACACCCATGATTAGTACTTTTGAAATTTTAGCATGTATCAGAAAAACATCAGTTAGTACATACATGATGCCTATATTTCCAACTACCTGATTAAATAAAAATAAAATTCCATACATAAGCAACTGTTTTAAGAAGGCATCCTTGGATTCAAATGACCAAACACGGTTTAAAATAAAATTAAACCAAAACATGATTGAGTACACGATAACATTGGCAGAGAATTTTTCGAGTTTGATGATATCCAGAAAAGCAAGAAACATAAGATATTCGATAGCAAAACAAGATAGGCCTACAATTACATATTTTTTGAACTGTTGAAGACCTTTTTCAGTAAACAACTCAGATAGCAGTCTATGCTTTTTTATACGGTTAACCAGTGAACAAAACACCATAATTCCCCTAAATAAAACATTATTCTATAATTTACTGATAGAAGCTGAGCAAACCTAAACCGAGGACAGCTGCATTTCTATATACCCTGCCAATGGCTTGTCGCATTCTATTATATCTAAAAAATCCTTGCAATTCTTATGTTAAAAAAAAAATAAACAATTATAGTATAGCAATTTTATTATAACTATGCAATTTCGTTTTTAAAAACCTTATCAGGTTTAAAACACAGGTATGCTTGAAAATGTGAAAGTTACTTTAAATACGGCCACTTGTCAAGGGTGATCCAGTGAAATAACCTTTATTTTATATCCGATTGATGGCAGAATATGATGTAGAATAAGAAAAAATTATCATGATTTGGGTGTGATTATGTAAAAAGATGCGGTATCTAACTTGTAAAACGGTAGGAGCTTTGATAAAATAGTACTGACATCTTATAAAGTGCCAGATTGATTAAAATATGGGAACGGTTAAAAATGCACTTCCTCTGTTTGTGCCTCGCATACCCTAGAAAAGAATTATGTTACGAGGCACAAGCAAAGTTAACCGGCCATAAATTTAAGGAGAATAGAATACATATGCCCCAGACAAAAATAACCGATAACCGGCCGGTAAAGTCCGGAGTGGGTATAAATATACCTGGAATATTCGATAAATTTCTTACTTTTATATATAAAACATATGGTCTTTTTTTAGTTGTGCTGCTTGTGGTATCCTTGTTTGTCAGATCTTTGTATAATCTGGCCTTATATGACGATAAGGTTATATTTGGCGGTCAAAATATAATCCTTCTTGTTATAACTTTGCTGTTTATCTTTTCATTGGTATATTTGGTATTTAGGTTTAGCGGCTGGCTTGCCAGGTTTAAACCTCTTTATGTTGTTTCCTTTGTTTTGATTGTTTCGGCAGCGGTTAAGATCGCGTTCGTACTGCTGTTTCCTGCAAATCTGGTACATGACCAGGCAAATGTAAATACGGCAGCCCTGCAGTTTCTCTCAAAGGATTTTAGCTCCCTGCAAAAAGGAAATTATCTTTATGCTTTCCCGAATAACTTAGGGTTTACCCTGTATTTGTCTTTTCTATATTCTATCTTTCCCAAAGTGATGTTGGTACCTAAAATTGCTAATATTCTATTTTCGACCTTAACGTGTTTATTAATATATCTGGTTTATGGTGAGTTTAACAAAGAAAAAGGCTATCAATACGGAGTTTTGATTTTAGCTTGTTTATTCCTGCCTGCCATTATGATGAACAACTTTGTTTATAATGATGTGGTTGCCACCTTCTTTTTTTTACTAACAGTTTATTTAACAGTCCGTTTTGTAAATAGCAGCAGGTATATTAATCTGGTTGGGGCAGGTGCTGCGTTGGCACTTGGCAACTTTTTCAGGTCACTAGGGCCTGTTTTCTTAGTTGCGATTATTATTTACTTTATTGTAAGGAAAATCTCTATAAAGAACTTTGTTATATCTGTCGCTTTAATGGTGTGCCTGATGCTGCTGCCCAATATGCTGGTAAGCAGCTATTATGAGAGCAAAGGTATTATCAATGAACCCATTGGCAGCAATTCCATGCCTTCAATTATGTGGGTATGTATGGGAATGAATGAGGAGTTTTTAGGCTTTTGGGATTGGAATGACAGTTATAGTGTGTATTTTGATAAAGCAAAACTGGATAAAAAGTTAAGTGAGGATTTGTACAAAGAAAAGATAAAGGGTAAAATAGAAAAAATCGGAACTATTAACCTAATAAAAATGTATGCTAAAAAAGTCTTTTGGATGTGGACTGAGGGCACATATCAAACTAACTATTATGGGTTTGGACATCATTTTGTAAACGGATATAGCTATAGTACGCCTTTAACTGAAATGTTTCAGGATAAAAGCGACGACAGGGACACCGTCATGTGGATCGTATATGTTACCAACCTTCTCCTTTTACTCCTGGCAGCCTTTTATAGTTTGAAAATTGAAAAAAGGGGTAGGGAAAATACGGTTATTTTTGTTCTTGTTTTAATCGGTTTTACGTTGTTTTATACTTTCTGGGAAATTAAATCCAGGTATATATTCATATGCTATCCGTATCTCATTGTTTTTGCAGGCCTTGGATACCGGAAGTTCAAAGAAGACTGTATTGATAAACTTTTAAAAAAGGTATAGGCGATATAGCTAAAAAAGCCGAAAACATAGAAAAAATCATATTTATATGAATAAAGGGACAGATAAAGGCTGTCCTTTATTTGTTGTTGTTACTTTATATTTATTTGTGTTAAAGCCATTGTCAACTTTAAATTCTATGTTATAATATAATAGATTTTTAAAGCGTAGGTAAATGGAGGTTTGAATGATGAAGTTTACAAAGATGCATGGATTAGGAAATGACTACATATATGTGGATTGCCTTAATGGAATTGTTGAGAATCCCTCCGAGATTGCCAAGTTTGTGAGCGACAGACATTTCGGCATCGGGTCTGACGGTTTGGTGCTCATACTCCCTTCAGCCATTGCTGATTTTAAGATGAGGATGTTTAACTCTGACGGGTCGGAAGCAGAAATGTGCGGAAACGCAATCCGGTGTGTTGGAAAATTTGTTTATGATAATGGGCTTACCGATAAAAAGGTTATTAAGGTTGAGACTTTGGCAGGGATCAAAGTTCTGGATATGACAGTCGTAGAAGGCAAGGTTACACTTGTCAAAGTAGATATGGGAGAGCCTATCCTGATACCAAAGAATATTCCTGTGAACAGTGAATTGGAAAGATTTATATCCGAACCTGTAGAAGTAAACGGTGAGGTTTTTAAAGTGACTTGTGTTTCTATGGGAAATCCCCATGCAGTCACCTATGTTGATGATGTTACCAAGTTTCCCCTTGAGGTCATCGGTCCAAAGATGGAAACCCATTGTCTCTATCCAAGAAAGATCAACGCGGAGTTTGTTGAGGTTTTGGACCCACGTACATTAAAAATGAGAGTATGGGAGAGAGGCGCTGGAGAAACGATGGCCTGTGGAACAGGAGCTTGTGCGGTTTTAGTAGCCTCGGTATTAAATGGTGTCAGTGAAAGAAAAGCAGTGGTTAAGCTGCTTGGAGGAGACTTGATTATTGAATGGAATGAAAGTGATAATCATGTATATATGACTGGGCCAGCAACAAAAGTATTTGATGGAGAAATAGATATTTAATTTTTAGGAAGGAGCTTATAAATGGCTTTAATTAATGAAAATTATTTGAAATTACCGGGAAGTTACCTTTTTGCAGAAATAGGTCGGAGAGTAAATAAGTTCAAACAAGAAAATCCGGATGCCAATGTTATAAGGCTTGGAATCGGGGATGTTACAAGAGCGCTTCCCCCGGCTGTAATTGACAGCTTGCATAAGGCAGTTGACGAAATGTCCGTTGAGGATACTTTTAAAGGGTATGGACCGGAACAGGGATACAGTTTTCTTATTCAAAAAGTAATTGAATATGATTATTTGCCTAGAGGCATAAAATTAGACGAAGATGAAGTATTTATCAGCGACGGCTCTAAATGTGATACTGGGAATATTCAGGAGATTTTCGGAATAGACAATAAAATTGCCGTAACCGACCCTGTATATCCTGTGTACGTAGATACCAATGTCATGGCAGGGAGAACGGGAGTCATTAATGAAAGCGGTAGATTTGAAAACATCACTTACCTTTCATGCAACGCAGAAAATCATTTTGTACCCGAACTTCCTAAAAACAGGGTGGACATCATCTATTTATGTTTCCCAAACAACCCTACAGGTATGACTATTTCCAAAGAGGAACTTAAAAAATGGGTTGAGTATGCAAAAGCAAATCAATCCATTATCCTATATGATGCTGCCTATGAGGCGTATATTACCGAAAAAGATATTCCTCACAGTATATATGAAATAGAAGGGGCTAAGGAAGTTGCCATTGAGTTTAGAAGTTTTTCCAAAAATGCGGGATTTACTGGGACAAGGTGCGCTTACACTGTTGTTCCGAAAGAAGTAATGGCCTATACTTCCAAAGGAGAAGCATATCCATTAAATAAACTCTGGAACAGAAGGCAGACTACAAAGTTCAACGGTGTACCCTATATTATTCAAAAAGGGGCAGCAGCAGTTTATACTGAAGAGGGCCAAAAGCAAATAAAAGCTTTAATTAATTATTATATGACCAATGCGAAGACCATCCGTGAAGGATTAAAAAGTGTTGGGCTCCAGGTTTTTGGAGGAGTCAACGCGCCGTATATTTGGTTAAAGACGCCTAATGGTCTTGATTCATGGGCATTCTTCGATAAGCTTCTTAACGAAGCCAATATTGTAGGAACACCGGGAGTAGGTTTTGGACCAAGTGGTCAAGGGTATTTCAGACTTACGGCATTTGGAAGTCAGGAAAGCACTGAAGAGGCAGTGAGCAGATTTAAAACCCGTTTGAAGCTGTAAAAATGGATAACTTATTATAGATAAAGAACTGTAAAAGTAAAATTTCGATTTCTGACACCTAAGTAAACCAGGTATTTCATCTCTCGAATTTTACTATGTCTACACTTCCTTATCTATAGATCCTGAAAATGATTTTCTATGTATAAATTAAATTTTCACGATATTAAATAAAGGAAATTGAAGCGCGATGTAAAATCTTTATCGCGTTCAGCATAAATAGGAAAATATTGAGTCAAAGAGCTGATGGGAATAAAACCAAAGCTCTTTTTTGTTTGGGTTGCCCGTGATGAAGTTATTTTTAGTATATTTACTATACTTGGCAAAAAACTAAGAGTGAAGCATGAATTCCGACCGAAGTAAGCCTGATAATTGATCCCCTTGAGATTTAACGGAATCAGATTGATTGTCCATAGTACTGTAAATAAAAACAAATTAGGTTGAATTACTCATGGATAATTCTTTTTGAGGATGCTATAATTGATCTTTAGAGGGGGAATTTGATGGATCCAATTACTCATGCAGTGATAGGAATTACAGTGGCTAAGGCCACAGGGCATGAACTACAGGTTTCTGATGCTCAAACTATGGCACTGATTGTAGGTGCAGTATTTCCGGATATCGACATCCTGTTCCAAAAGTGGGGGGACGGTGTGTATTTAAAAAATCACCGGGGTATAACCCACTCACTTGTCGGATTGGCTGCTTCTTCGGTATTTCTTGCATTTGTTCTGGGAATGGCATACCCGGGGAGCCATTGGTTTACTTTGTTTTTATGGACTTTTGTAGGATGCTTGACACACAGCTTTTTTGATATTTTCAATTCCTATGGTGCAAAACTTCTTTGGCCTTTTATCAAGAGCAGGTTTACCTTTGGTCTGCTTATTGTATTTGATCCTGTTTTTATCGGTACCCTGTTAGGGTATATTTTAAGTAATGGAAGTTGGAAGTATTTTTATTTATACGCATTTTTGACGTACATTCTATTGCGTTTACTGACAAGGCTCTGGGTTGTTATCCAGCTAAACCGGGTCTTTGGCAGTATCTACCGAAGAATCAGTGTCTATCCCTCCTTATCGGGGTTTTTCAGGTGGCATTTTGTTCTTGAAGGTGAGGATATCAATTTGATCGGAGAAAAAAATATAATGACCGGCAGTATAAAAGTAGTTAGGAAATTATATAAACTTCAGGAGGATTTACTGGATAAAGTGCTGGAATCACCGGTAGGGGAATTCTTTGCAGAGTTTACGCCTTTAGTTCATGTAGACTTCGAGGACATTGAAGGTGGTAAAAGGTATACCTTTATAGATATGCGATACTATATTAGAAATAATTTTTTACACCATGCAATTCTGGAAGTGGATGAAAATGATTTAATCATAAAAGCAAGTTTTAATCCTTACTCTATTCATAGAAACAGCTCCATCCCGGTTTAAACAATCTCAATCATGAAAAGCAGTTCTATCCTTTAATATAGGGAATAGGGCTGCTTTTATATGTTGTATTTTTAGTATCAACACATTATCGTACGATGTATTTTAACCCTACTTTACAAAAAATAAGTTTTCAACATGATTACTTCTATATTATAATTAGGTAGACCGAGAAAAGTTTTCACGGACAAATTGAAATCAAATAATTAGCTGAGGTGTTCTCTTGAAGAAAATAGGATTTACCACAAGTATTCCTGTGGAAGTTATTTTTGCTGCCGGTCTTAAACCGGTAGATTTAAATAATATCTTTATAACTGGGAGTGATCCGGGAAAATATTTGGAAAAAGCTGAAAATGAAGGATTCCCCAGGAATACGTGTTCCTGGATTAAAGGAATTTATTCGGCAATTCTACAAAGTAAGGATATTGACACAATGATTGGTGTTGTTGAGGGGGATTGCTCAAATACCCGGGCGTTAATTGAAGTGCTGGAACTTAAAGGGATTAAGAGTATTCCGTTCTCTTACCCCAACAATAGAAGCTATCATATGCTGAAAGATGAAGTTAGTAAGCTGTGCAAGGCATTTGGCGTGGAACTGGAACAATGCATTGACGTGAAAAAAAAGCTGGACTCTATTCGAACGGAACTTTGTTACCTTGACGAACTTACATGGAAGCATAATAAAGCAACAGGTTTTGAAAACCATCTTTGGCAGGTTTCCAGCAGCGATTTTAACGGGGACTTTGAAATATTCAAACAGGACTTGAAAGATCAAATTCATACCATTGAAAAAAGAGAACCCAAGTATGACAGAATTAGACTGGGGTATATAGGTGTGCCTCCTATAAACAGTGATATTTATGAATTTGTTGAATCGGCAGGCTCAAGAATTGTGTTCAACGAGGTGCAAAGGCAGTTTACCATGGCACATGGAGTGGGTTTGGATGATATGGTCGATGTTTATAGAAAATTTACTTACCCTTACAGTCTCCACGGCCGATTGGAAGATATAAAACAACAAATAAAAATACGAAACTTGAATGGGATTATTCATTATACTCAGGCTTTTTGTTTTAGAGGAATTGAGGATATTGTGATTAGGCAAGAACTGGAGGTTCCTGTTTTAACACTGGAGGGTGACCGGCCAGGTGACCTGGATGCACGCACGAAGCTAAGAATAGAATCATTTATTGATATGCTTGCTTAAAGATAATGAACTGTAAAGGTAAAATTTTGATTTCCGGAATACCCAAGTTGACCTGGCTTTTCACCGCTCAAAATTTACCATGTGTACATTTTGTTATCTATAACAGAAATGGTGGTGCTTAAAATTGAGAGTATTGGGGATTGATTTAGGGAGCAGGGCAGTTAAGATAGCAATTTTTGAAAACCGTAAACTGGATACAGCGCTTGTATTCGGCACTGCAGAGTTTTATAGGGAATTTTGCACAAATGTAAAGGGACAGGTTGTTATTGATTTTGACAAGCTTAATGTAGGCAGCTTTGATAAAATAATAAGCACCGGTTATGGCCGGAACAATGTAAATGTTACTAATGCAGAAATCATCGTAGAGTTGAAGGCACATACCTTTGGCGCAGTGTGGCAAACCGGGCTTAAGGATTTTATTCTTTTGGATATTGGAGGCCAAGACAGCAAAGTCATTTTTGTTAAGAATGCAAAAATGGCAGACATGGTTTTAAATGATAAGTGTGCAGCTTCGTGTGGGAGATATTTGGAGAACATGGCGAATGTTTTGGGAATGGAAACACAGAAGATGCAAACCTATTATCAAAAACCTGTGGTACTTAATTCCACATGTGCGGTTTTTGGTGAAACTGAATTAATCGGGCGGATTTCTGAAGGATATCCTATGGATCAGTTAGCTGCAGGGGTGAATTATTCATTGTTTCAAAGAATCAAGCCCTTAATTGGGAGATTCTCTCATGATACAATCGTACTAACCGGTGGCGTAGCACATTGTGAAGCCCTAATTCACTTTATAAAAACCGAAACCGGCTTCAAGGAAGTAGTCATTCCGGAAAAGCCGCAATTAAACGGTGCAATAGGATGTTGTGCCTATGAACTAAGTAAAAATTAGCATAGAAATTGATTTATCAGATTGATGTTGTTATACTGTAAGACAGACAAAAATTTATCGGATAACAGATAAAGGTGAATAAATTATTTGTATAGAATACGATAAGATCTTTCATTCGGCGGGGTTATAAAATAATGGAGTAAACCTGGCGTTAGCGGGTGTTTAGATTTATCGAGAGTTCTATGCCGTAGGGGGTTCTATGAAAAAAGCAGTAGTTTTACTATCGGGAGGCTTAGATAGTACCGCATGTCTTTCAATGGCACTGAAAGAGGGATATGAAGTGTATCCAATTTCCTTTGATTACAGCCAAAGGCATAATAAAGAATTGGATCATGCAAAAAGAATTATAGATTATTATGATATAAAAAACTATCGGATTATCAAAATTGAAAATGTAGGTGGAAGTGCATTGACGGATACGGAGTTGGATGTCCCTGATTTTGACGGTAATTCAAGCATTCCTATTACTTATGTTCCTGCAAGAAATATTATTTTTTTAAGCTATGCAGTTGGATATGCAGAGGTTCTGGGTGCAGATTTCATTTATATAGGCGTAAATGCGGTCGATTATAGCGGTTATCCTGATTGCAGGCCGGAATTTATTAATGCCTTTGAGGCCATGAGCAATGTCGGAACTAAAAGGGGAACTTTGGGGAATCCCATCAAGTTAAAAACACCTTTAATTCATTTAACAAAAGCAGAAATTATAAAAGCTGCTTTTGAAAACGATGCGCCACTGCATCTTACAACAAGTTGTTACAAAGGAGGAGGAAAGGCTTGTGGCGTATGCGATAGCTGTGTTTTGAGGCTTAAAGGTTTTAAGGAAGCAGGACTGGTTGATCCAATTGAGTATGAATAAACATGTATGCTGTTCTCAGACAGGAGGGAGTCTATGGAATATATTTTGATCTTTGCTTTTTTTGCAGTAGTTGTATTTATTGTATCGGTATTTACTAAAGGAGGAAATTTAAGCAGCAACAGTTCATACTCTCAACGCAGCAGCAATGATAATGGCTTTGAAGATATGCCGGATGACAATAGCGAAACATATGAAGATGTAATTGAGGATGATTCGGATAATGAAGATAATGAAGATTATAATGATGAGAATAGTGACGGTGACACGGAACGCTGACATGGATAGTACCTAAAGAGTGAAATCTGATTATTGGGAGTATTTAATAAGATGTACCGGAAAATAAAGAGTAAGGTTTATGAAACCATTGAACAAACAGGAAATGAAACGGTAGCCCATAACATATTTGAGTTTTTTATAACAACTTTAGTGCTGCTCAATGTTGCAGCAGTGATCTTCGAGACAGATAAGGGAAGTTCACACTACCAACAGTTTCTTCATATTTTTGAAATTGTGTCCATTGCTATATTTACAATAGAATATGTCCTTAGAATTTGGTCATGTAATGCTGATGAAAAATTTAAAGGATTGATATTAGGTAGAATTAAGTTTGCCTTTTCACCCATATCCATTATTGATTTAATGGCAGTTTTACCCTTTTATATTCATTACTTGTATAACTTTGATAGCAGAATCGTTTTAATTTTCAGGATATTTAGGATATTTAGAATTTTGAAACTGAGTAGATACAATGATTCCCTCAGAATATTCGGCAGGGTATTCCGGTCAAAAAAAGAAGAACTTATCATGATTGTGTTTATGGTTTTCAGTATGCTTCTAATGATTTCAAGTATAATGTATTATATAGAAAAGGACGCACAGCCGGAAAAATTTGCAAGTATTTTTGAAGCAATGTGGTGGGGAGTAGCAACGTTAACGACGGTTGGTTATGGAGACATATATCCTGTCACCCCTGCCGGAAAAATCTTAAGCAGCATTATTGCGATCCTAGGGATCGGGATTTTTGCTCTGCCCACCGGGTTATTGGCTTCAGGCTTTGCTGAAGAGGTTCAGAAGAGGAACAAAAAGAGGGGAAAATGCCCACATTGTGGAAAGGATATCAATGAACCTCCAATGGATAAGGATAAATAGTTATAAAACCATTAATTTTGAAAGGATTAATAAAATGACGAAAAGAAAAGTAAGCATTACGAAAGTTTTTACCTTTGATTGTGCACATCATTTAAACGATTACGAAGGCAAATGTAAAAACATTCATGGACATACCTATAAACTAGAGATAACAGTAAAAGGGATTACGGATAAAAATGGCCTTGTTATGGATTTTCACGATCTTGATGATCTGGTTAACCAGAAAGTTTTAGTACATGTTGATCATAAATATTTAAATGAATGTCTGGAATTTAATCCAACCTGCGAGAATATCGGGTTGTGGATTTGGGAGCAAATAATAGAGGATATTCATAATGCGGGCTGCAGCTTGGAAAGAATTGTTCTCTGGGAGACGCCTACCAGCTTTATTACAATTGATAAGGAAGACATGGAGTAAATCTAAATTTCAGGAGGTCCAGGGATGCCTAAGAAAAAAACATGGCAGGAAAAGCTGGATGCAGATAAGGATCTGCCAAAAATAGAAGTAATCAATGAGAAGATGAGTAAAAAATGGGGATCAGGTACATTGGTTATTCCTGCACCAAGAGAAGTTGATAAAATTATGAAGGAGATTCCAAAGGGAAACCTTATAACCTCCGATCTGATACGGCAAAAATTGGCCAGAACGCATAACACGACAATTGCATGTCCTCTTACCACCGGTATTTTTATTTGGATAGCAGCACATGCAGCAGATGAGGCGGCAATGGAAGGAAAAACAAATATTACACCTTATTGGAGAACATTAAAGAGCGGTGGAGAATTAAATGAGAAATACCCTGGAGGAATAGATAATCAAAAAACGCTACTGGAACTGGAAGGGCATAAGCTTGTAAACAAAGGCAAGAAGCACTATGTAGAAAGCTTTGAGAAATTTCTCGTTGAGGTATAAGGAAAATATGAAAGTTAATGAAATATTCTTAAGCGTACAGGGGGAAAGTCTTTCTGCAGGCTTTCCTACTATATTTGTGAGGTTTACGGGGTGCAATTTAAGATGCAGTTACTGCGATACATCCTATGCATATGAAGAAGGAAGGGACATGCATCCTATAGAGATACATAATTCCATAAAGATGTATGGTTATCAAAGGGTATGTCTTACTGGGGGAGAGCCCTTACTTCAGGAGGGTATGGGTAAACTTTTAAGTATTCTTGAAAACTATAATGTAACTATTGAGACCAATGGCAGTGTTTTGCTGGATTCTGCCATGCTTGGGGATAAGCATTCCTTTGTAATGGATGTAAAAACTCCGTCATCCGGATGTAGTGATCATATATGCTGGGAAAACTTTGACCTGCTTTCCGATAAGGATGAAATCAAATTTGTTATTGGGAACAGGGAAGATTATGAATGGTCTAGAGAGATTATAAAAAAGTTCGTTAAAAAAGGGACCATAACCTTTTCACCGGTCTTCGGGAAAATTCCTTATGCCGATATCGTTGAGTGGATACTTTTTGATCGGCTTAATGTGAGATTTCAGCTTCAGATGCATAAGCTGAT
Source organism: Clostridia bacterium (assembly GCA_026418275.1). Classification (GTDB taxonomy): domain Bacteria; phylum Bacillota; class Clostridia; order Acetivibrionales; family DSM-2933; genus SKW182. The sequence continues at coordinate 1,917 of JAOABQ010000065.1, read as the reverse complement.
CTGGAATCCAGCTAAAAGGGGAGTTTAGCTTATATGTATGAATGGGAAGCATTAAAAGCAGAATGTACCAATTGTTTAAAATGTAGTCTTGGAAGAACAAGAAACAATATTGTTATAGGCAGGGGGGATATTAGTGCCCCTATGATGCTTGTAGGAGAGGGACCTGGAGAACAGGAGGACAAGCAAGGACTTCCTTTTGTAGGGCCTGCAGGTAAGCTTCTGGATTTGCTGTTGGATGCATTAATGTTTAAAAAAGAGGAATATTATATTGCAAATATAGTTAAATGCAGGCCTCCGGGGAATCGGGTTCCATTGGATGAAGAGGCTGAACAATGCCTTCCCTATCTAAGGAAGCAAGTAAAATTAATAAGACCCAAAATCATTGTCTGTTTAGGTTCTACCGCGATGAAATATATTATAGACAAGGGTGCAAAAATAACTCAAATTAGAGGACAGTGGATTGAACGTAAGGGTTATTGGATTATGCCTACATTTCATCCGGCAGCACTTCTAAGGGATGAGTCAAAAAAGGTGTTAATGTGGGAAGATTTTAAAAAAGTCAGACAAAGGTTGGATAGTATATGTCAAAAAGAGACGAATTAAACAAACTTTATGATAAGTATCATGATAATTTCCAAGGAAAAGAAATTGTCTTAGGAGACGGAAATGTTGAATGCAAGCTGATGCTTATCGGTGAAGCTCCCGGAAAAGATGAGGTAAGGCTAGCAAAGCCCTTTGTGGGGGCGGCCGGAAAAAATCTTAACGAGTTTCTAGGGTTTTTAGGAATTCAAAGAGAAGATATATTCATAACGAATGCAATAAAATACCGGCTGTCAGCACTGAATGAAAAGACGGGTCGAATTATTAATAGGCCTGCTACAAAGGATGAGGTTGCTGCAAATAGAGATTATCTTATGGAGGAGATTCATGTTATAAGCCCTAACCTGATAGTGACATTAGGAAATGTCCCTTTAAAATCGGTTATGGGAAGCTATAATATAAGTATAGGAACGGTTCATGGGGAAATGAAAGAGGTGGAGATTTTAGGACAAAGGGTTAATTTATTTTCACTCTATCATCCTGCCAGCATTATTTATAATAGCAAATTACAAGATGTATATATGGAAGACTTAAAAAAGCTAAAGGATATCGTGGAGAACATCTAAATATAGTGGAATATCATTTTGATTAGCTATTTTAAGGAAAATCTGCGACAACCAAAGGTAATTTTATATCTTTAATCATAAAATAAAGGACTTTTTAAGGGATTGTAAAATCTAAATATGTTCTTTATTTTTATTTTTAGTCCTTTATAAGTAAGTATTATATACTAATAAAGAAATAGTAAAATAAAAAAGACTCGTTGTTGTAAGAAATCTTGTAAAAAATTACGAAAAACGAGGAATTTTTAATAAAAAACGAGGTAAAATAAATTATATCAAAAATATAAAAAATAACATGTCATTTTACTTGGTAAATCGATTATTGACACATCGCCGGAATCTGTGTTAGTATATATAAGCTGTCGCACAGCACATGTTAAAATACAGCAGCAGGGAATGACAAAAAAGTGGAAATAAAAAAAGTGTTGACAGTAAAAAAGAAACGTGGTATTATATAAAAGTCGCTCTGATCGAGCGGCTGGATAAATGGACTTTGAAAAGTAAACAGTGTAAATAGTGAAAAGGAACTCGAAAATGAATTTGAGTAACTTGCGAACTTTATAAAAGTCAGTAAGTAAAACTAGAGCTAACAAATTTTCTATATAAATTTTAATTTAATTAGAGAGTTTGATCCTGGCTCAGGACGAACGCTGGCGGCGTGCTTAACACATGCAAGTCGAGCGGAGACTATTAGCAATAGTAGTCTTAGCGGCGGACGGGTGAGTAACGCGTGGGCAACCTGCCTTAGACAGGG
>JAOABQ010000115.1 GCA_026418275.1 Clostridia bacterium | reverse complement strand
TGAAGTGGTATATCATTATCCATGTTCAAATATGTAATGTGTACTGTTTTTGTTGTTCCTGTACCAAGGCTCAGCTTGGTATCAAATGGAATGTACCCATTGGCTACTGATACATTGGGATCCGTGTTGGCCAATTCAAAGGTGCTGCTGTCATATTCCACTTCAAAGGTTACACTATTTGTCTTGTCCCCTGCCTGTGCGTTGGTCAGAATTAATGACAGCGGTACTATGTCATCTTGTATGTACTTCTCTTTGTCTGTTATGAGGTTGGGTATTATTGATTGGTCTGTAAACATAGCAGATACTTCATTGGAGTTCGCACTTTCGCCCGCTGAGTTGACAGCGGATACTACATAGTAGTATGTAGTATTAGTAACAACAGAGGTATCCGTATAAGCTGTATCTGTTAAGTTGCTTGATATAGTCGTATAGGGACCTCCTGACGTTGTTGCCCGTTTAACGTTGTAACTGGTTGCTCCTGTTACAGGCTCCCATCCAAGATTTAATCTTTGCATCCTCAAGTTAGTTTTTAGATTATTTGGTGCATTCGGCTTTGTACTTTTTGCCAAAGTATATTCTTGTGTCTCACCGGTCCAATTATATCCAGTATGTCCTCCAATAGCATATATTTTGCCATTTGCTTGTCCTGCGGTAAGGCAAGAGACTTCTTTTTGCATACTTTCTTTTGTAGACCATGTATTTGTGGTCGGGTCATACTCTTCTACACTACTAAGCATATTGGCGTCATTGCCACCGATTATATATATTTTACTATCTAGTACCTCAACCGCAAATTTTTCTTTCTTTACAGGCATACTTGTTTTATTAAGCCACAAATCTGTAATAGGATTATATTCGTATACAACCTGCGTAATACCACTATTATCTCTTCCTCCGAATACATATATCTTCCCATTCACTGTTGCTGCCCTTAAACCCTGACTCTCTTTAGGTATTGATGCTTTGGTTGTCCACAAATTTGTTGCAGGATTATATTCTTCTACCGATGATAAAATGCCGCTTTGCCCATTTCCACCAATAATATATATTTTTCCATTACAAGCAACTGCCGCATGTGCATCTCGCGCAGTAAGCATAGGGGCTTTTTTCGTCCATAAATTTTTTGCAGGGTCATATTCCTCTACTAATGATAAATATCCTCCTTGTATGCCTATCCCACCTAACACATATATCTTTCCGCTTACCTCTGCTGCACCAAAATATGCACGAGCAGAAGTCATTCCAGCTTTTCCTACCCATGTATTTGTTAACGGATTAAATGCTTCTACCGCAGCTGAATAAGAATTCTGGTTATAACCACCAAATGTATATATTATTCCGTTAACCACTGCTGCCTCCAAATAACCTCTTTCGGTTGGCATAGGGGCTTTGGTTGTCCAACTACCTATGCCCTCAGCCATGACTGTAATACTACCTAAACATAAGCACAATAAAGCTATTACTAATGTAAATCCCATACCTTTTTTCATCGAATACCCTCCTTTGTTTGATTTTTACATATAATATATCGTAATTATACATTAGTTTACTTTAGTCCTATATTTTGTTTTTTAAGTGAATAATAAACTTTTAATAGATGAAGTAAAAAACATTTTACATTTATCTATGGCAATCATCGTTAAAATCGTTCGCTGAATGCTCTGCCAATTGATGCAATCTATAAAGATACTTAAAATCACGCAACTTATTTTTGATTTTACTTTTTTATGTCTAAAAGTAACAAGTTGTTAAAGTATTGATAGTACATTTCTCGTCAGCAGGTATAAATTGTCAACATTCCTTCTATAAAAGATAGGTTATAATAAAATCGGAAAAGTAAAAGCCGATATGTTTCAGCATATCAGCTTTTGGAGTGTTTTTTAATTTATTGGTTATTGATTTTTAAATGCTCTGGTAGAGTTGTGTTCTAAGATATTTTACTTTTTTCAACATTCTGAAATTACAATTATAATTAAATCCCTATTTTACAAAGAGAATTTCTTTGGATGATCCACACCCTCTTAAAAACTATTCAGCTTTACTTATCCTACCTTTTTCCAGAGAACATTAAGTGTACTTACCGGATCCCATGCTATATTGGAGGTATGCTCCCTGATACATTCATAGCCGGTTCCCTGGTAATTTACCTTATCCCCTACTTTATATATGTGAGAAGCGCCATCCCACAAAGTATAGCCATTTCCGTCTGTAGGTAAAGGTGTTTGAGTCGGAACAGAAGTCGATGTAGGTGTACTTACCGGTGTTGGTTTGGGTGTAATAAGTTTAGGGACAATGACCGGATAATCCGAAGCAGCTTTATTAAAGTGCTGAATCACCACCAATATATCCGTCATATTTACTGCTCCGTCCCTGTTCAAGTCAAAATCCAGGTTATATTTGGGATCTCCTGAAGCAGTATTAAATCCACCACATATTTCTACAATATCCGACATATTGATTGCCATATCCTGCACACTGTCTCTGGGAATATCTCCAGCCCATATGTCCACCGGCTGATCCTTGGTTCCCAATTCGGTTTCCCCACCGCCGGGTACATTGGAAATAGTTCTTGTCAGGTAGCAAGGCTTACTAATATTTAGCTCATAAACATTTGTCCCGGCAGGAAGGTCTGAAATGCGGAAAAATCCGGTTTCATCCGTAAAACTGTACTTTCCGCTGCCGGTCAGTTCTATTTTAAATCCTTGCTTTATATCCGTATTATCCGAGATCAAATCCGGCTTAATATATCCGGAAATGCCCGACTTAGGTAAAGGGGTCGGTGTTGGGGTTTCGGTAGGCTTTTGTGTCGGTGTGGGAGATGGGGTGCCATTGATAAAATCAGGATGATTTTTTGCATGAACAGTCCTGGTTTTGTCAATCAGGTATAAACAAGCCTTAACATTATCCGTACAGATTTTATCATACTCCGTGACCGGCGGAATAAACTGTGAACCCAGTTCTATGGTAAAGGGAAGAACACCCTCTACCGCATAAAGATAATCATCCGAATCTCCCATTGCAGGATAAAGCTCTGAACTCCGCATTGCTTTATAACCATTGTATTGTGCCATCCCTGCGGATAAAGATTTTAAAAGGTCATCATCCGGGGTGGTAAGGTTATAAGCATATCCTAGAGGGTAAAGAACATAATTTCCGTAGCTGTGGAATGATATGGAAGTCCTAAATTTCTCCCTCTTTGCAAAATCTCTTATTGAAGCCGTACATGGCTCCGAAAAAGGCACTGTTCCGTGGTATGTATCATCGGCAGGATTATTGGATGAACCCGTAAGTCCCCATTTATAACTGTAATTTCTGTTTAGGTCAACTCCATAAGTACCGCCGGTATTTAGCCTTCTGTTTTTCCTCCACATTTCAAACTTTGTCTGAGAATAGATAAGTCCATCGGGATTAACTACAGGAACTATCCAGATAGCAACACTATTGACCAGTTCTTTTATCTTCGCATCGGTACTGTATTTTGAAGTCAGCTCGTTGATCAACGCCAAAGGTACCTCGGCAGAAATCCATTCTCTGGCATGGTGAAGGCCGTTTATAAATATAGCAGGTTTATTCTCACCCGATGTACTATTTCCCGTAATCTTTAATGCATAAATAGGCTTCCCCTCAATGCTTGTTCCTATTGTTGACAGTTTGCAAATATCCGGATAGTTCCTTTCCGCATCTTTTAATATTTGTTCAATTGAAGCAAAATCATGGTATTTACCGTTGATAAGCCCCCTTGAACTTCGCAAAAGGGAATTTGCGTCCGGATTAACAACCTCATACCTAAAACCTTGTTTTTCTATTTCTCCGATCTGATTAGCAGTTAAAACCAAAATGCTATAGCTATCTTTAACTTCTGCAATGTCCAATCCCATATCCGCCAGCCTGGCAGTGTCCTCTTTCTTTGAAGTAAACACCTTTACAATTTGAGGCACCTCTTCTTGTAAATGAAGGCTTTGCTGTGTATTGGTTTGTGATGAGAAGGCATAACTTCCCATCCCCATCATAGGAATTATTGAAATCAAAAGAAAAGAAACCAGAATAATGACCGGCAATATTTTCATACTGAAAAATCTTTTCAAAATAATCCGCCTCCTTTTTTTATATAAAATATGACGAACATCCACCCTTCCCAAAACCCTTTTTGAGCTATTGGGTTTATGGGTTGCACTACAATGCAAATAGGATGACCCTAAACAATATTATGTTAATCAGCACATAAGAACAGCCTTCATTCGAAGGCCGATCTTATATTCATAGCGTAGATTTAAATTTTCTTCCATAGAACATTTAGAGTGCTTACCGGATCCCAGGAAATATTAGAGGTATGTTCCCGGATGCATTCATATTGATACCCTTGGTAACTAACCTTGGTTCCTACAGTGTAGGCATGGGAATTTGAATTCCATTGAGGAATTTCATTCCCTCCCGTAGGTGTCGGAGTATTGGTAGGTACGGGTGTACTTGTCGGAACCGGAGTGCTTACCGGTGTCGATGTGGGTAAACCCGTCGGCGTTACAAAGGAAACTTGCGGATAATCCGCTTTTGTTGTATTGAAGTGGTTAATAAGGATTATAATATCACTCATATTGACTGCATCATCCTTATTGAAGTCATAAAGTGCTTTGTATTTAATATCTCCCTTAGCTGCGTTAAATGCTGTAATCAACTCCAGTATATCGGACATATTGATGGCTCCATCTGCGGGGCCGCCTATTGGAAGGTCGCCAATCCACATTTTAAGCGGTTCGTTTCCAATGACAACATTTTGACTTCCCGGAACATTATTGATACTTCTGGTTAAATATCCCTCCTTACTGATACTTAGGGAATACAACGAAGTCTTTGGCTCAAGGCCTTTTAGTTCAAAATAACCTTTTGCGTCTGTTAAGGTGAAAACAGTAGTACCTTCTGCTTGGACTTTAAATCCTGCTTTTACGTTTGCATCCAAAGATACCAGATCAGGTTCTACAAAACCGGAGTATGAAATGGTTTCTGGCGTAGGCGATGGAGAAGGTGTAGGTGTAGCGCCATCCCCTACTGTTACCTCTTCAACCCTTGTCAGTTTATTGAAGGCTGAAACGGTCAACTTAATTTTCTCACCTTTAGGTAAGGGATTGGAGATATTAATTACAGCTTGCCCGTTGGAGCCGGTATAAGCCGATCCATACAGTGTTCCATTGGAATACAACGAACAAAGTGCACCTGCAACCCCCGATACATTGACAGTATAACTGGCTGCATTTTCTAAAATACTACCGGTATGGCTCAGAGTCATGGCACCCGGTGTATCCGTACGAACAGTCAAGGACGGATCTCCAAAGATAATCCAGTGATCAAATGTATCCAATCCGTCACTTCCCTGTGTATCCATCATCTTAATAGACCCATTATAGCAGAGAGATCCAAATGTGGTTTTGGACTTTGCAAGAAGAAGATCTGTAACCTCATCCTGTGCCACCATAGGAGGAACCCAAGGCTGAAAATTGGAGGACATATACACTGCCGAAGCACCTATAGGCCTACCCGATATATCTTTTGCACGTATCCAGCTTTCAGCAAAACAAGTTCCGGTATTAAACCTGCCCACTACGCAGGCTACACTCACAATAAAAGGCAGCTTTCCGGCATTATTAAGACTGTTGACATTGGTGTTATTAAACTTTGATGTTACCCATACCGTATCATTTCCATGGCCTACGTAATTAACAAATCCCCGGCCTTGATTTAACGCTGTAGACAGGGTGGATTGAACCGCTCCAGGGTCGTAAACTTTATCCACCTGGCTGTAGGTAAAACCAAGAAGGTCATTTCGGATATGGTCCATATGCTGTATGTCTGTTTCTCCGGATCCCTCCGCTGATGCGATGCCAACAGCTTTTTTATACCAGTCCGCCCCAGCCTGTGCATCCCTCTCATAAGCTATGGCGCGCTCAACTTGCGTTTGAACATCTGCTATGCTTTCTGCTGAAAAACGTCCGATAATGATATCCGGATAATTATCTGTACCAACTACTTTCGAATAATCCGGATCACTGGCATAATCCATTCCGTCATTTGACCTTACCATTGGAGATGCCAACTGGGCCATGTCCCCTACAAGCAATACCCAACATAAGCTGCGGTTATTATTATAATAGTTTTGTATGTATTTTTTTATATCCGAACTGTTATTTGTCGAAGATACTGTAGACAGTTTTACAATCTTCGTAGGAATCCCCTTCTGGTTTTTCCAGTCTACAAAGGGCTTCATGGCATCGTAAAAGTTATCATAGGCAATAACAAGCATTTCCCCTTTTTCTCCAACTGCAGCTCTGGTATCTTCCGAATAGGCTAACTGGGGCTGAACATCATTATAATTTATGAAACGGGATTCATAAATATTTTCAAAATCTTTGATGGGTTTCTTACCTGCTTTGACACGGCTTGATAACGTGGACACCGCAGAAGCAGAATCTCCGCTTTTTGAAACCTCTACCGTTACCGAAGTATAAACCCTTAATGTTTTGCTTATGGGATTATACTGAAACGCGTTAAGACTGACAACAGCCCCACGGTAATCCCTGAGGATATAAGGCTCGCCCAGTTCGGCAAGATTGGCCGGGTACCAGCTATCCTTTTGATACACATCATCAAATGTATATGGGACATCTTTAGGATTCACTCTTCTTGTGAGGCTCCCTTTGGAAGGAGCAACCGGTGTGTCAGGGTAATCCTTATATTCCGAAGACACTACCTTTATAGTCATATTGGCGTTATCCGGAATAATAATACTTCTGCTGATTCTGGGAAGCTCAGGTTCCCCTTTGTTTAACAACAGGCCTTCCTTTTTGCAGCTTATCTTATAATAGGTTTCACCGGCGATTTCAACTGCTTCCTTATCAAAATCGCCTACATCAAAACGGATTACCGTCCTGCTGTCACCGGACTCAACTACATCCGTACTTACTTTTTTGTTTTGTTCCGCTACTGCCTTATCCCGGTCATAGGCCCACGTAATACTGCTGGATCCTAAGATCAAAGTGGCTGTAAGAAACAATGCTGTAAATTTAACTGATAAAACCCTGGATTTTTTTCCCCACATGATAAATACCCTCCTATGAATATTTCTCTTTATTTATTTTTGCTTTATAATACTAATCAAAACGGGCAATTTTAGAAATGTCTCTATCTCTTTTACATACCTAATGAATTAACATGCTAGAATAGTTTTCATACGCACAACAAACCACCATTCACGTTCTAAAACGGAACAGCAGTCTTAAGCACGAAAAGCTAAATGAGTAATAACAAGATATCTCATCATTTATAGATAAGCAAAATCAATTTCATGATTTCTACTGGCAAAATACCTTTAGCAATAGGCAGCCTGCAAACTAAAAAATCACACTTAGATTGATTATCTACAAATATCATTGTAGCAAGTTTTATAAACCCGCTACAATTGTTTAGATTGTTATTTAATGCACTATTTTGGTATAAGTCATTTTCAGGAAACCAATGCTGTTTTGTTTTTATTAAGGTGCGGTCAATATGAACGGTCTATCGAGTTCATGGTAAAGCATTTTCATAACAATAACAGAAAAACCAAAAAGTCTGTTTCACTTTGGAAGAAAGAAATAAAAAAGACCTCCTAGAATTCTAGAAGATCCTTTTGGTGAGCCATCCGCGACTCGAACGCGGGACACCATGATTAAAAGTCATGTGCTCTGCCAACTGAGCTAATGGCCCAAACAGTGTCGGCGACAATTGTCTTACCGACCACACAAGTATATATAATACATAGATTTGCAAGTTTTGTCAACTAATTTTTTATATTTTTTCAAACTACAATGGTTTGTTCTCTTTCCTTGCCTACTCCAATGAGTTTTACTTTAACACCCACAAGTTCTTCAATTCTCTTTAAATATTTCTTGGCATTCTCCGGCAGTTCTTCAAAGCTTCTCACACCAGAAATATCTTCCTTCCAGGAATCAAACTCCTCATATACCGGTTCACATTTCTCAAGTTCTTGAAGGCTGGCAGGAAAATGGGTTACTTGTTCCCCATCTTTTTTATATGCGACACAAAGCTTGATTTTATCCAATTTCCCAATGGTATCTACATGGTTAATGGCAAGCCCAGTCAATCCGTTGACTCTGGCAGCATACCGGATCATCACGGTATCAAGCCAGCCACAGCGCCTTGGCCTTCCTGTAGTTGTACCGTATTCCCATCCCAGCTCACGAATGGTATTACCCACTTCGTTATCCTGTTCTGTAGGGAACGGGCCTGCACCTACTCTTGAGGTATATGCTTTCAACACACCATATACTTCATCAATAAGTTTCGGTCCAATGCCGGAACCTGTACAAACACCTCCCGCTGTAGGGTTAGAGGATGTAACATAAGGATACGTTCCAAAATCCAAATCCAGGAAAGTAGCCTGAGCTCCTTCAAAAAGGATATTCTTACCCTCATGGATAGCATCAAATAGAATGGAATTGGTATCTTTCACGTATTTTTTTAGAAATTTGGCATACTCCAGGTACTCGGCAATAACCTCATCCGCATTAAAGCCCTTGCCCCCGTACACATTCTCTATCATAAGGTTTTTTATATCCAGATTTGCTTTTACTTTTTGTTTAAATAGGTCCTCGTCAATAAAATCACACATACGGATTCCGCAGCGGTCAATCTTATCGGCATAGCAAGGTCCAATGCCTCTTTTTGTGGTACCTATGGAACCGCTACCCCTGAACTTTTCCTGCAATTCATCCAATTCTCTATGGTAAGGCATAATAACATGCGCTCTATCACTAATAAGGAGGTGTTCCGTACTAACCCCCTTCTCATTCAATCCGTTTATTTCCTTTATCAGCACAGCCGGGTCAATGACCACACCGTTTCCAATAATACAGGTTTTTCCTTTGTGCAATATACCGGATGGCATAAGATGAAGTGCATATTTAACTCCATCTACTACAATCGTATGTCCTGCATTATTCCCACCTGAAAATCTCACAACAAGGTCCGAGTCATTGGCAAGCATATCTATGTACTTACCCTTTCCCTCATCGCCCCATTGTGTACCGATTACCACTCTGACAGCCATTTAAATTCCCCCTAGTTTAAGCAGTCAGCTTATAAAACATAAGCTTAAAATAAAGGTGTTAAAGATTTACACCTCTTTAAAGACAACATTTAAATTATAACCGTAAAACAAATTTTATACAATATGTTTGGCATAAAAATGTCCGAATATTTTATAAGTTTTTTCAAAAAAAGTTCGGATTTAAACAGGCAAAAAAAATAAGACTGCAACGTCTTATTTTTTCTATCTTATTTATTGTCCTGTCCTTCAAAGTACTCGTTCAGTTCTTTTATAAGTTGATCCGCGTCTATTCCATGAACCGCACATGCATCTTCTATACTTTCACCGGAAGCTGAAGGGCATCCCAGACAATGCATTCCGCTATTCATAAATATGGGTGCAGTACCTCTATCCATCTTTAATACATCTGCTATGATCATATCTTTCGTGACTTTCGCCATAAAATTGCCTCCCTTTTCAATACTTTTTTATTATTATACACTATTTTCTACTTTGAATATACCCTTAAAAATTTTTTTATAACAGTAAAGGCAATTTGTAATATTTAACAGACCACATTTTTTATAATATTGCCTTTTGTCTTTTCCAGCCAGTCAAAGGTATTGAGAGACCACAATACGGCTCTTTATCCCCATTGCGACAGCATCTTCAAAACACTGCATAGGGGGGCATCACCCCAGTTCGCTTAGCCCATTCTGTATTGATTCCGGCCTAATTCATAAAGGTTATTTCCGTAGGAATCAATGATAACTGTAACTTGAAAATCCTTAACGGTAAGCTTTCGCAGCGCTTCGGGACCAAGTTCCGGAAAAGCCACTACTTCCTCCGCTGCAATGCATTTGGAAATTAAAGCACCCGCTCCCCCAATCGCTCCAAAATAGACAGCGCCGTGTTCTACCATTGACGCAATTACTTCCTTGCTCCTAAGCCCTTTTCCAATCATCCCCGTTTGCCCCAGTGCAATGAGTTTGGGAGAATACGCATCCATGCGGCTGCTGGTTGTGGGTCCTGCTGAGCCAATAACCTCTCCCTCCCGGGCAGGGCAAGGACCTACATAATAGATAATTTGGTTTCTGATATCCAAAGGCAATTCTTTGCCTTCGTTTATTAATTCAATCATCCGCTTATGTGCCGCATCCCTGGCTGCATAAATAATTCCGTTGATGGTAACCGTATCACCGGCTTTAAACTCTTTTACCATTTCCTTTGTTAAAGGTGTGTTGATCGTCCGATTCATATGTTAACCCCTGATTATGTATTTTATATTTTTAAGTCGTTTATATACCACCGCAATTACATCTATGGAATACCTTAGAGTAACGCTTCCGCATGTCTGGTAGCATGGCAGCTTATATTCACAGCCACAGGCAGCCCTGCAATATGTGTAGGAAAAACCTCAATATTCACTGCTAAAGCAGTAACTCTTCCACCAAGACCGGAAGGTCCGATTCCAAGAGCGTTGATTTGTTCCAGCATTTCCTCTTCCAGCTTTCTGACATATTCGATATCGCTTCTTAGATCAACCGGCCTTGAAAGCGCCTTTTTTGCAAGAAATGCACACTTTTCAAAAGTTCCGCCGATTCCCACCCCTACCACAATGGGAGGACATGGGTTGGGACCTGCTTGATTTACCGTCTCCAGTATAACCTTTTTAACACCTTCAAGACCATCCGAGGGCTTTAACATTTTTAACGCACTCATGTTTTCGCTTCCGAATCCCTTTGGAGCAACTGTGATCTTCAAGGTATCCCCCGGGACAATGTTATAATAGATCACAGCCGGAGTATTATCCCCTGTATTCACTCTTAAGATGGGGTCCTTTACAACGGATTTTCTAAGATACCCTTCTTGGTAACCTCTTCTTACACCCTCATTGATAGCTTCGGATAAACTCCCCCCTACGATATGGACATCCTGTCCCACGTCAGCAAACACAATTGCCATCCCCGTATCCTGACAAATGGCCATATGGTCTTCTCTGGCAATCGAAGCATTTTTTATAAGCTGTTCGATGATTCCCTTTCCGATTGGAGATTCCTCTTTACTTAGCCCGTTCTTCAAAGAAACCAGTACATCATCATTTAAAAAATAGTTGGACTCAATACAAAGTTTTTTTACTGCTTCAATAATATCTTTTATATCAATAATCTTCATTGTTTCCTCCAAAGCATACCTTATTCGAGACACTTTAAAAACATTATGCCATTGCATGGGGCAACCCTTGGGACATTCGCCCTATATAGCGATAAATACAGAAATTTAACACAGCCCCTATGCACAATTATCAATTTAATTATATCGAAAAAATACATAAAAACAACCATTTTTTATACTGTGCCAATCAAACTTAGTTCATTATAAGTAAAAGTAAATATCCTTACAAAAACTTAAATTTTCGAGATTACAACAGACTGCTGGCAAAAAATTTCAATAATTGCATTCGGGTGAAAGACATTCTTTTGATATTTTGTTATAATACTAGTAAGTCGATACTTTAGTTTTAGCATATGAAATAGAATCATTTGAGTTACCTGTAATATACTTTGTAATTACAATTCGCTTACTTTATTTATGGAAGGAGTTTTATATTTGAATTTAATTCACAACATTTTAGTTTGTGTAACTCAACAAAAAACCTGTGAAAGGCTTATCCGGAAAGCTGCCGAACTCAAATCCGAATTTAACGGTCAGCTTTTTGTTATCCATGTAGCTAAACCCGAGTGGAACTTTTTAGACAACATTAAGGAAGGAGAGGCATTGGAGTATCTTTTCGGCATTTCAAAATCCGTAGGCGCCAATCTCTCGGTTCTTAAATCCAACCATATTGTAAAAACGATCTGTGACTTTTCCCTGGACAACAAAATTAGATACATTATTATGGGAGAAACACAAAACGACCACACTGAAAACTACTTTTACAAGGAATTAAAAAAAACTTTGCACGGCGTTGAGATCGAAGTAGTCCCATACATAGAAGGGTAATCTTCGCCTGCAGCACCGTTTTGATTAAAAACGTCCAAAATTATATATCTTTTACGAGTAAATTGCAATAAAAATTTAAAAAACTTCAGAAAATTAGTTCTAAAAGACTAAATTGTATTGAAAAGCTTGACTTTAAGCCACTTTCATTATAAAATAATGTCGAATTCCATATATAGGAGGTTGTATAAATGAATAAAACCGATTTAATCAACTCAATCGCTTCTAAATCCGGATTGAACAAGAAGAATAGTGAAGCTGCTTTAAATGCTCTTATTTCTTCTGTAGAAGACGCTCTTAAGGGTGGAGACAAAGTTGTACTCGTAGGTTTTGGTACATTCGAAGTTAGAAAAAGAGCTGCTAGAAAGGGTAGAAATCCTCAAACTAAAAAGGAAATCACTATCCCAGCTTCAAACGCTCCTGTATTTAAGGCTGGTAAAGGCTTAAAAGATATCGTTAATAACGGCTAATATGCATAATGTAAAATATAAAAACCTTACTGGAACCAGTAAGGTTTTTATATTTTTTTAATACATTTACATTTTCATGATTATAGGTCATTTCTTTGCGCAATGCCTAAATTAATACGGATCCGGTCGGCCATCATTGCAATAAATTCGGAATTGGTCGGCTTCCCCCGGCTGTAGTTAATTGTATAACCGAACAAGGCGTCGATTGAATCCGCATTCCCTCGATTCCAAGCACTTTCGATTGCACTTCTTATCGAACGCTCAACCTTTTGGGGTGTCGTATTAAACTTTTTCGCTACTTCCGGATAAAGCACTTTGGTAATGGAGCTAAAAAGCTTTGCATTGTTTATTGTTAGTATAATAGCTTCTCTTATGTATTGGTAACCCGCCATATTGGGTGGTATGCCGATATCACGCATCAAACCGGTCACTTCAACTTCCAAGTTATAGGATACCCCTTGAGTCTTCGGCTTTTGCTGCGAAGACCTTGTTATAAGCTTACTGTCCGTAAAGGAAGTGGTCAGCCTTTCCCGGTAGATTTGCCGTATTCTAGAGATTAAGACATCAATATCAAACGGCTTAACAATATAATATTCTGCCCCTAAAGCAATCGCCTGCTGGACAAACAAGTCCTGGCCAATGGCAGAAAGCATAATAAAGAGCGGCTTTTTGGCTAACTGCATAGAGTTCACTTTTTCCAAAACACCAATACCGTCCAAATTGGGCATCACAACGTCAAGGATGACTACATCGGGTTTTAATAATTGTATCATTTCTATAGCCTGCAGACCGTCTCTCGCTTTCCCGATTACATTTATACCCTCCGTCTGATTAATATATTCATTTAATAAATCACCAAACTCCACATTATCATCAACAATTAAGACACTTATTTCTTCCTTCATAGTGTACCATCATCTCCTGTTAAATTATTAAGACAAGTCTTTGAACATTGCTGCAACTTTGTTTTTATTTAGCCAGGAAAAAACTATTCACGATACTTTTTACAATTATAGTATTCGATAATTTTCTGCAAAATCCTCTATCCTTTGCATTATTTAAGGTATAAATAAAAAAGGGTTAAAAGTAAAAACCCTAACCCTTCGCATTGATATACATTCTTTTGTCGAAAAAACAAAGCCTAATTCTATTAGACTATCCCCACCAAAGTCAAGAAGATCCATTCAACAAAGCAGCCGAAGATGTTAAATTTACTTTTTATTATGATATCGTGAAATTTAATTTATCCATGCAAAATCATTTCCACGATCTATATTGAACGCGATAAGGTTTTACATCCGCTTCAATTTCCTCGATTTAATATCGTGAAAATTCAATTTATCCATACAAAACTATTTTCACGATCTTATTATTTTAAATTCAATTTTTCTTCTATCTCTTTAATAATCTCTTCAATACCTCTACCGGTGCAAGAAACGGTAAGATCCGCATATTTTCTGTATAAAGGCATCCTTTCTTTATAAAGATCCGCAAAGCTTTGGTTTTCATTCCTTGCAAATCTTCTGTCCGGTGTAATTCTCCCCTCATTTTCAGTGAAATCCAACTCAAGAAAAATCACAAGACTGTCCTGTTTTAGAAAATGCATTGCAGCTTCACTGTAAATTACACTGCCCCCTGTTGAAACAACACACCCCTTTAAATCAAGTCCTAAAATCACTTCTTCTTGGATCTCAAGGAATTTTTGCAATCCGTCCTCATTTACAATATTTTTTAGTTCTTTGTTTTCTCTTTGCTTAATTAATAAGTCGGTATCAATAAATTCCAATCCCAATTTGGATGCTAGGGGGGCTCCAACGGTACTTTTTCCTGCACTTGGCATGCCTGTTAATACGATATTTTTTTTGTTCATATTCTACCCACCTTATATAAGAAACCGTACATTCATTTATTCTTTAACAATATCCAGGCTTCCGCCGCAGGATTGGATGAGGTCTGCAAACTCCGGAAAAGTAACATTCATAGCTTCAGCAGTATCAATCACTGTTTCTCCCTCAATATTGAGACCCGCTACAGCAAGTGCCATTACCACACGATGGTCGTCATGGCCTGATACTCTACACCCTTTGAGTTTGCTGTTTCTAATTACCAACCCATCCGGCAATTCCTCTATATCCGCTCCCATTTTAGAGAGTTCTTCCCACATTACATGAATCCGGTCGGTTTCTTTGAGCCTGGCCTGGGGCACATTCACAAGCCGGGTTTCTCCTTCGGCAAAACACCCCGCAACCGCCATTGCCGGAAGAGCATCTGGAATAGCGTTCATATCAATTTGCATCCCTTTTAAACCATTTCCCTTAACTGTAATCAGTTTATTCTCCATTGTCACTTTTGCGCCCATGGTTTCCAGAATGGAAAGAACCGCTTTATCTCCCTGGGGGTCACTCATATCAAGGTTTTCCAATACAAACTCTCCTCCTGAAATTGCAGCAAGCACCATAAAAAATGTGGCTGAAGAAAAATCTCCCGGTATGGTTATATCAATTGGAGAGTACCGTTGATTTCCCTCAATAAAAAACTTCTTAAAATTATCATTTTGATATTTTATTCCTTGTTTCTCAAGCCACCATAGTGTCATTTCCACATAGGGAACCTCATTGAGCCTGGTCAAAACCACCTCAGTCCCATTCTCTAATAGGGGAGCATGAATAAGCAGGGAGGAAAGGTATTGGGATGAGACAGCCTCCAAATCAGTTTTTCCGCCTTTCGCTCTTCCCCTAACAACAACAGGAGCCATTCCGTTATTTCTGGTAGAAAACACCTCTCCACCAAGATTATTAACCGCATGAATCAACGGGCCAAGCGGTCTTCTTCGGATTTGATAATCTCCCGTAAACACCGAACACCCATCTCCTAAAGCAGCGGCCATAACCCCAAACCTAAGGGTAGTCCCTGAGTTACCTACATTAATTATATCGTCCGGAACCCTTGGAATTCCATTAAAGCCTTTAACCGTATATTTGTTCCCGGACATGGAGATCTCAGCACCCAAGGCCTTGCATACTTCCACAGCGGATAAGGCATCGTTGGATATGAGCGGATCATGGATCTCCGAGTTCCCATCTGCAAGACTGGCTATAAAGAGCGCCCTTATTGTGTGAGACTTGGATCCGGGAATCTTAACTTTTCCTTTTGTTTGCGACTTTTTCACTTTTAGCAACATATAAATACCCCTTCTACCATACTACAAAATACATAGAATTTATGTTTAAAAGATATCATAATGTAATTCCTCAAGTCAAACAAATTCTACCTGACTTTTCGCACTTTCAAGAGAAATTTTCGGCGGCGGAGGGCCGAAGAATTGGTAGTAATTGCATAGTATTCTACCGTTATAAAGTTTTCTTTTCTTATCCGCTCTCCTGCCAAACAACTTTTCAAAATTGGGGTGTGCGCTTATAACATAATATGACCAGGTATCAAATCCGGAAAATACTTTTCCCATTTGATTGTAAAGCTTTTCTACCTCTCTCATTTCTCCAAGCCGTTCCCCATAGGGCGGATTGCATATAATAAAGCCATATTTATATTTTGAGCGGATGTCTTCAAAGGACATTTTTTGGAGATGTATTTTAGATTCAACTCCAGCCTGTTTTGCGTGATAGCGGGCCAAACTCATGGCCTCTTCATTGATATCGGAACCCTGAATACGAAGTTCACGGCTGTGCTGCGCCAAGTCCCCAGCTTCCTCCCGTGCCTTTATCCATAAGCTCTTGGGTATGCGGGTCCAGCTTTCTGATGCAAATTCCCGGTTTAGCCCAGGTGCGATATTTAATGCCATCAACGCTGCTTCGATGGGTATAGTGCCTGTTCCGCAAAAAGGGTCTATCAGTATTCTGTCCCAATTCCATCGACTTACCAGTAGCATGGCACTTGCCAATGTCTCCTTTAGGGGCGCTTGTCCCACCAACTTTCTATAGCCTCTCTTGTGAAGACCGGGTCCACTGGTATCAATCGTAAGAGTTGCCATATCCTTAAGAAGTGAAACTTCGATTCTATAACGGGGTCCTGTCTCCTCAAACCACTGCCTTTTATACCTTAGTTTCATTTTCTCGACCACCGCTTTTTTTACAATGGCCTGGCAATCCGGTACACTGGAAAGTTTTGAGTCTACCGATTTACCTTCCACCGGAAACTCCGCATCTTCCGGAATCCACTCATCCCAGGGAAGGGCCTTGGTACCTTCAAAAAGCTCTTCAAAGGAAAGGGCCTTAAACTCTCCTATCTTTAAAAGCACCCGATCCGCAGTCCTAAGCCATAGATTGGAGCGGCAAATTGCACTTTCATCCGCAGCAAAAGTTACTTTTCCATTCTCAACAAATTGATCTTCATATCCAAGTTTTTTCAACTCTCTTCCGACAACTGCTTCAATTCCAAAGGCAGAAGTCGCTATTAACTGTATTTTAGCCATATGCACCTCATTTTCTTTTACCCTGATCCGTATTTTTTCAATAGAATATTATCATAGTTATACTTTAAAATATACCCCTGATCACAACAACATATTTATAATCCCGAAAAAATATAGGACCTTTGGCACATTTAAAAGTTTTCCCAAAAGTTGTATAATGAAGTGGGGGTGAGCGATGTATGAAACCATATGATTCTAGGAAATGCCTGGCGTAAGGAGGTAATTCTATGAATAATCAAGATTTGCTTGGTATTATCGAAGCAGTTAAGAAGGGTAATCTTCTGGATGTAGTTATCAATGATGAAGTATATTGGATCAGTTATGTGGAAAATGAAGAAAGCATCGTGATAGACTCTATGATAGACTTGCCCCACTACTTTGAATCCCCTCTTCAAGCCGCAGATTATATTTCTCACTTATGTACGGCCGTCAGATAACTGCTTTTCCTATGGAATACACCCCCAATGATATCCTATCCCGGTTTCATTAACATATCAATTCTTGCAATGCACTGCATAAAACGTTTTGCAAATAAATACCCATCATAACCAATTCAATTTTGAAATTCTATATTATTTTTAATGGTTCAAAGTATTTAGCGGATGATTGCTTTAAAATATTCCTTCGTCAAATATCAGCCAAAGATATGCTGAATAAATCCCATGGTCTTACATTTGGAGGAAGAGAAGGAAACTTCATTTCCTCCTTTGATGTTGGGTGCATAAACCGTATTTCTGTTGACCACAGTGCAATTTGCTGGCCCGGCTTGTTTAAATGCATTCCATACCGCTGATCTCCATATAAGGGATGACCTATGGTTGAAAATTGTACCCGTATCTGATGGGAACGTCCTGTATGTAAATGGACTTTTACCAAACTCAAGTGTTCACAGGTATGAATCACATCATAGTCTAAAACAGCCAATTTTGCTCCGCCCTCCGGTCCAGAAACTGCTGAAACCATATTGGATGTATGATCTTTCAATAAATAATGCTCCAATCTTCCCCTCGTTTTTTTAATATGACCATGTACAACAGCGAAATAAACTTTCTTAAAATCTCCTGTTCTCATTTGATCGGATAGTCTTGATGCCGCCTTGGATGTCTTTGCAAAAACCATCACCCCTCCAACAGGTCTATCCAGCCGATGAACCAAACCTAAATAAACATTGCCCGGCTTATCATACCTTCTCTTAATATCTTCTTTTAACAAGGTCAGCAAATCCAAATCCTTGGATTCATCTGCCTGGGTCGGTATATTCACCGGTTTTTCAACAACCAAAAGATGATTGTCCTCATAGATAATTTTTATTGTGGGTTTTCCTCTATCTCTCAATGCCTTCCCTCCCATCGGCCGTATATGCCGCAAGGCAGTACAAGACCGGAAGAAGTAATGGGAAGGCCTACCTCCCCTGCCGTAACATTTCCTCCAAATTTTTTGCCTACCGTCATTTTAAGAACATTGGACAGTACAGACGGAGAAAATCCGGTTGTATAGGAGTTGATTAAGAAAAACAGGGGGTTGGGCGTTAAGACCTCCAGACACTCAGAGACAAAACCATAAAGTGCATCTTCAATCTTCCATATTTCTCCCTTTGGACCTCTGCCATAGGAAGGCGGGTCCATGATAATCCCGTCATAGTGCCGGCCTCTGCGGATTTCTCTTTGCACAAACTTGATAACATCATCGGTAATAAAACGGACCTTCTGTTCCTTTAAACCCGACAGCTCAACATTCTCTTTTGCCCACGCAACCATACCCTTTGCAGCGTCCACGTGGCATACCTCCGCGCCTGCATATGCAGCAGCAACCGTTGCACCCCCGGTATAGGCGAACAAGTTTAAGACGCTGACAGGCCTCTTGACGGACTGGATTTTATCCATAACCCACACCCAATTAACAGCCTGTTCGGGAAACAGCCCCGTGTGTTTAAAGCCTGTAGGCTCTATGTAAAACGAAATATTGTTGTAAGACACGGTCCATCTTTGAGGAAGCTTCTTTTTAAATTCCCAGCTTCCTCCCCCGCTTTGACTTCTATGATAATGCCCATCTGCATTTTTCCAGAGGGATGTTTCTTCTAAGGGCCAAATGATTTGGGGATCGGGTCTTCTCAAAATATATTTTCCCCAACGTTCAAGTTTCTCCCCGTTCCCTGTATCCAACAACTCATAGTCCTTCCAACCGTCAGCAATCAACATGCCTGTAGCCTCCTTATTTAGATCCTGCCTTTTCTTCATAGGAAAAGCCTGATACATTTGCATCAAGCCCTTGCAGTTTATCCTTATTATGATTTCCATTTACAGCTGAGTTATTAATGATTATACCATATTGCTAAAAAGCTGCAATTATTAATTGTACAAGTTTAATAAGGATTCCCCTTCATATTTAGACATAATCCCTCTTTTATCGCCTAGAAAAATTTGCTATAATTAAATTCTATGGGATACATGTTTCAATCTTTCTGCTCTTCTATAAATTGAGATGCAACAGATACCCCCCTAATATTTACATAAGGAGTGATTGGATGTCAGAGGACATTTTACTGCATGTCTATTTTGAGGATACCTTTAGGGAAATTGACCTTTCCAAGTTTGGTAAAAGCCTTATATCGGTTGGTAAAGATGAAGCCAATGATATAGTTATTAACTCTCCGAACTTGGAAAACAGGCATTTTATCTTAAAATCGGAAAATTCTCAATGGATCATTTATAGTCAGAGTGCAAGCGGCGTTCTTTGCAATGGAAAACCGATCGATAAAAAAGTTATTTCTTCGGATGATATCTTTGTCATGGGAAATTCAGGGGGTACTGCTTCCAGAGTCGCAATCATGATAAAAAATAAAAATCAGTATGACCATTCATTCACCAAGTTTGATATCCGCGGCGTCTCCAGTATCAAGCTGGGAAAACGCGATTCCAACCATATCATCTATACATTTCAGCTTGTTTCAGGTGAACATGCAGAAATCTTCATGTCGGCTGAAGGCGAATACTATATAAAGGACCTTAACAGTACCAATGGCGTATTTCTAAATGGCAGACGTATCTCGGAGAGTCTTTTAAAACCCGGAGATGTGATACATATCTGCGGATATAAGCTCATGTATGACCGGGGGTATTTATCCGTCTGCAATGTGGGAAGCGGTGTAGCAGTCAACGGTCTCAAGCAATTTAAAACCCGGAAGTCCAATATAGGAAATATCATCTACCCTTATTTCCAGCGTTCCCCAAGACTGAAACCGGAAATGCCCAAAGGAGAAGTGGAGATTTCAAATCCCCCCAGTGCCCCTACAAAACCGAATATCAGCTGGCTTTCCATATTTCTTCCGCCGGCAATTATGATCGGCGTCAGCATCGCAACTACAATCCTGTCCAAAAGAAACTCGACATATGTTTTCATTACGATGGCAATGACTCTCGGCATGGTAGTTGTATCCATTATAAATTACTCTTCTCAAAAAAAGAAATTCAAAACCGACGCTGGAACAAGAAACGAAAAGTATATGCAGCTCATACATAACCACCGCAGGGAGCTTCAATATATGCGGGAGCAGCAGCGAAACGGGCTGCAGCAGATCCACCCGGATATTAAAGGGTGCATTGACCGCGCGGAGAATAGGGACCGCAGGCTGTGGGAAAGAACACCCTTTGACGATGATTTTCTGCTCATCCGGGTAGGTGAAGGAAGCGAACCCTTTAAAGTAAAAGTAAAAACCAGTAAACCGGATATCAATATGGAGCAGGACCCCTTGAAGGAAGAACCTCACAAGCTTGCCGGAGAGTTCACCACTGTTCACGACGTGCCTGTCTGCCTGTCGGTTTATAATTCGGGAACCGTCGGTCTTATCGGAGTCCGCCGTGAAATGATCCAGACCGCCCGGGCAATGGCAATCCAAATTGCGGCCCATCATTCCTACGATGAAGTGAAAATAATTGCAATCTTCCCTTCAGAAGAAACCAGCGAATGGGATTGGATCCGCTGGCTGCCCCATGTTTGGGACGATAACCGGCAGCAGCGTTTCATTGCCAATGACAGTGATTCTGCACACCAAATGCTTTCATCCCTCTATGATATCTTAAAGCAAAGGGATTTATCCTCCGGCAGCAAGCAAACCTACGGAAGCGATAAGGGAATTGTGCTGCCTTACCTGGTTTTCTTCCTTGCAGATCCAAGGCTTTTAGAAAATGAGGCCATTATGTCCTATCTTGCGCAGAATAATCAGCGCCTGGGCATATCATCCATTTTCTTATATGACCGTATTGAAATGCTTCCCCGGGATTGTCAGGCTATCATCGAATCCGGTTCAAAAATGGGAAGAATGATCCAGAAAAACATTGACTCCAGCGGAGTACAATTCAATCCGGACAAAGTCACGATAGATCAGGCAGAATTCTTTGCAAGGAAGCTTTCTCCCCTTAGGGTGAAGCAAATCGCTTCCTCAGGTAACCTTCCTTCTATGGTTACCATGCTTGGCTTGCTTGAGGTCAAAAAGTTTGAAGACCTCAATGTGAAATCCCGTTGGAAAAGCAGTGAACCTTACCGTTCTTTGGCAGCCCCCCTGGGAATACGCTTAGGTGGCGAAAAGCTTCTCCTGGATCTCCATGAAAAAGCACATGGACCTCACGGCCTTGTTGCAGGAACTACAGGCTCCGGCAAAAGTGAAATTCTTCAATCCTATATTGTCTCTATGGCAGTAAATTTCCACCCCCATGATGTTGCCTTTGTCCTCATCGACTACAAAGGTGGAGGTATGGCAAATGCTTTTATTGATTTACCGCACCTTGTAGGTACTATAACAAACCTGGGTGGAAATCAAACCACCCGCGCTTTGGTCTCTATTAAAAGTGAGCTTAAAAGAAGACAAGCCTTATTTGGCGAGTATGGAGTAAACCATATTGATGCGTATCAAAAGCTATATAAAAAGGGTGAAGCAAGAGAACCACTACCCCACCTTATCATTATTGCGGATGAATTTGCAGAACTCAAATCCGAGCAGCCTGAATTTATGGTTGAACTGGTCAGTGCAGCCAGGGTCGGCCGAAGTCTGGGTGTGCATTTGATACTGGCAACGCAAAAACCGGCTGGTGTTGTAAATGACCAGATTTGGAGTAACTCCCGTTTCCGTCTGTGCTTAAAAGTTCAGGAGGCCGCAGACAGCCAGGAAGTTATCAAGCGTCCGGACGCCGCCAATATTAAGCTCCCAGGCCGGGCTTACCTTCAAGTAGGACATAACGAAATCTTTGAATTGTTCCAGTCTGCCTGGAGCGGGGCTGGATATGAACCCAACGCCATTGAGGAAGATACAACCGGTAACGACATTTTTGCCGTTGAGCTGGATGGCGGAAGAAGGCAGTTATTTGCCGCAGCACCGAAAAGGAAAGCCAAAAGCGAGTTCACCCAGCTTCAGGTCATGGTTAAGCATCTCCGTGATACGGCACAAAATGAAAATATAAAGAGACTGAACGGTCCTTGGCTCCCGCCGTTACCCGAGCAGATTACACTTTCGGAGCTTACCGCCCATAAAAACTACGGCTGGAACGGTCAAAAGTGGCTTTCTTCCGAGTCCTGGCTCAATCCGGTGGTGGGTATCATAGACAACCCCTCCAAACAGTCTCAATATCCTTTATCTATAAACCTCGGGGGGGATGGTCATTTTGCTGTCTTTGGAGGACCCGGATCAGGCAAGACCACACTGGTTCAAACCCTGATTACATCTCTTGCTATGGGATACACTCCGGATGATGTCAATATGTATATCCTGGACTTTGGCAGCAGGACGCTTAATATGTTTGCCGAACTTCCCCACGTGGGCGGCGTTGTCATGATGGATGAAAACGTAAAATTGCAAAAACTTTCCAGATTTTTACTAAAGGAATTAGACACAAGAAAAAGACTATTTTCCGACCGGGGCGTAAGCAGTCTTCCTGCATTCAGAGAAGCAACCCATGAGGCCCTCCCCGCACTGGTTGTGGTTGTGGACAATTTCCCTGCACTGATGGAGCTCTATTCGGACATGGAGGATCTTTTTGTTCAATTATCCCGTGAAGGAGGCAATCTGGGGGTTCACCTGGTTTTAACCTCGAACGCGCAGGCAGGAATCCGGTTTAGAGTCATCAATAACATCAAACTGGCCGTTGCACTTCAAATGGCAGATAAGACAGACTATATCGGCATTGTAGGCCGGACCAACGGTTTGGAGCCCTCTCCGACAGATGGAAGAGGCCTGGTAAGGGATAATCCACCCTTGGAGTTCCAAACCGCTTTAGCCGCTAAAGGTGATAACGAAGCCGAACGTACCCTTGAGCTGAAATCTCTCTTTAGGACCATGAGTACAGCATGGACAGGAGATAGGGCAAAACCCATTCCCATTATGCCGGAAACCGTATACTTTAATGCTTTGCTTGCAAGAAACGATGTCAAACGTGTATTATCTCAAAAGAAATCGTCCATTCCTTTTGCCTTGGATGATGAGGATCTTTCACCAGTTTACCTGGATATAGCAGATACGCCAAACTTCCTGGTAACAGGACAGGTTCAATGCGGTAAAACCTCATTCTTAAGAACCTGGCTTATGGGGATGGCAATGCAGTATTCTCCTGAAGAGCTGGAAATTTACCTTATCGACTCCAATTCAATGGGGTTATTCCCCTTGAAGCAGCTTCCCCATGTGAGGGCTTATATTTCGGACAGCCAACAGCTCTCCGAAACGGTTGACTCTCTGAAAAGCAAGCTGGAAGAAAGAAAAGCCGAGCTCAATGAAGCCCGCAAGTCTTCTGACGGCGTATTCAATGAAAAAGATCTTTTGACCGGCTTTACCACATGCCTCATCGTTGCCGATGACTTTAATGATTTTATGCAAATGGCACAACCGTCAGCAAAGGAATTCATCGAAACCATCATACGCAGAGAACGCAAATTAGGGTTCAACATTGCAATGTGCGGTATGTCAAGTGATATCGGTTCCAGTTGGGATAACCTGGCTAAAGCCTTTAAGGAAATGCAAACGGGTATCCTCCTATCCAACGCAAGCGAACAGCAGGTATTCAGTTTAAGACTTCCTTTAAGCGAAACCTCCAAGCAGCTGCAGTTTGGAGAGGGATACTTTATCGGGAGAGGACGTTCCAGAAAAATCAAGTGCGCATATATGAATGATAACGAAATGAAGGAATTCATCCGGCAAACAATTAATAGTTTTAACAAAAACCAAGCATAATCTTTGTTTGTTTTCAACAAAAATAAAGTCATATATTGCAAAATTTTAGCAAAAGAGATAAAATAAAATAGTAATTTTAATTTTATTTCATCTCTTTTGTTTTACCTTATAATAATTTTGGGGGATCATTCAATGGAAAATGATGTATTTATTGTTTCATGTGATATTAGAGAATTGGCTTTTTTAGCATCCCTCCTAGATGCAAACAGTATCTTCGGTATTAATAATCCATTTTCCGGTTTATCCAATGAAGACATAAAAAGTGAATGGCCAAAAGCACAAGAGTCATTAATCAATAAGCAGTTTATACAAATGGCTGAGGATGGAGGCATCATCATTGATGAGGTCATTGCAGCCATTGTGAAAACCTGTGCCTTCGCCAATCATTGTATCGTTGTTAACCATACTGCCGAAGATCAAAGCACCGATTTCCACAACTTTTATATCACAGAGGCACTGGCCGTTGAAGTAAAAGTACATTCCGGTTCGGATACCATCTGTGAAATGATTGCTTACCCTACCGTTAAACAAATTTATAATCAGATTATCGGAATTCTTACGTCAAATAAAAAGGGCTTACCGGCGGCAAAGGGCGGCAAAATCTTAGAATCTTCCCTGGAACAGGTCAAATCACTTCTTTCCATATCTCAGTTGGATAAAGGCGTTTCGATTATGAAAGAAGCCGGTTTTATTGAGGAGGAATCCCTTTTCATCGCAAAAGCCCTAGAAAAACCCGTAAGCAGTGATATGTTTTTATTCCTGACTTTTGAGGACGGTAATGCTGGTGATGCAAACGGCTTTGTGCTTTTAGAGGGTGACAACCACCTTTGGATACTATTTTCAGTTTTTGAAGAGGACCAGGCACTGATAGAATTTCACCCTTATGATATTAAAGATATCGAAGACGATGTGAAAAACATCATCGGTGATTTATCCGCAATTTACTTATCCGGGGCCAAGGAGATGGATGAATAATGAATCGAGTCATTGTCACTGTAGAAATTCCGGACAGTTCAACCACCTATGACATGGAATTGCCAAATGATATTCCATCCGGTGAACTGGCACAAATGATTGCTAAATCCTTACACCTGGAAGATAATACTAGCGTAAGAGGAACATTTTTTAAAATTCAAGCAGACCCACCCGGTCGTGTACTGGGTGAGGAGGAAACACTTGCTGAAGCAGGTGTTTGGGACGGTTCTTTTATAACTTTGTTATAAGTAAATCGATTACTTTTAGGGGGTATGCTCATGAGTACCAATATTAGAATAGATTATGATGCAGTGCTTGCCGCTGCAAACAGAATTTCAAATATCGCAACAATTAGTGAACAAGCTTCCTACGCACTGAAGAATGCAACTTCCCACCTCCATTCCGAATGGCGGGGACATGCTAAAAATTCCTTTGACCAAGCATGCTCCGAATGGATGCGGGATATTAACCAGCTTACTTCAGAGATAAGGCATATTGGAGACAGCCTACGTGCTATCGCTTATGATTATAAAGCAAGGGATGAAAGACTTGCCAAGCTGGCTGAACAAACCTACAATTCCCGTGGTTCATATTAATTGATTCTCTATGTTTTATGAAATCCGGGTATAAGCTATTGGCCCTTTTGTCAATGGCTTGATATCAATAAATGTTTTACAACAAAACTTTTAAGGAGGAATTTACTCATGTCACAAATTATCCAAATAACACCGGAAGAACTGGAAGCAAAAGCGAAAGAATTGGATGGTCTTACCGCACAGCATATGGAAATCTTCTCAAAGATAACAAATATCATTAATAGTTTACAAGGTCAATGGCAAGGTAAAGCGCAGCAAAATTTTTATACTGCTTTTGAGAATTCCAAAGAACCAATGGGTGCGTTCCAACGGTATATGGAATCATTCACCACATTTATGTGCAAAGCTGCAACCGAATTCAGAAATACCGATCAAAACCTTAACGGACCTTCACTGGGTTAATCCCGGCATATTCGTTCCAAGATTAAGAGGCCTTGTCATCAAGGTCTCTTGTAATTTCCACCTCTCAAAATAAAATATAAATCCTAATAGTATTCATCCCTTATATAGAATCTTAGAATTTTTATCATTCACTGCTCACATTTCTATATAAAAATATAAAAAGGAAGGGATAAAATGAAACGATTATTTCCATTTTTTATTGTACTTACTGTTTTGGTTTCACTTTTTGCAGCAAGCAGTTCGGTTTTTGCTGCCGCTTTTAATATCACGTCTCCCCAATATAATGCTTCAGTCAATAAAGAAAATTTGAATATTACCTGGGAAAGCGCACCGGGGTCTATCGGCTATAAAGTTTCCGTAAAAGACATATCTGCCGGAAAATATGTGATTGAAAATCAAGAGGTAAGTGGAACAAGTTATACGCTTACCGCATCACAACTTGAAAGCGGCCACAGCTATAAGATTACTGTCGCTTCTACCGCCGCCGATAAAACCGATTCCTATGCAACCTCCTCTTTCAGCGTAAGTAATTTAAAACCGATGCAAAAAGCTAAGATCACCTCTCCATCAAGCGGTACAACACTTCCTGCAAAAGACATTACCGTTACCTGGAACGGAGTTCCCAATGCCCAAAACTATAAAGTTACACTCATTGATCTATCCTCCGGAACCAGTTCCTTTAATACATCTGTAAAGCAAACTACATGTAAAATACCTGCATCCGTCTTAAAGGCCGGCCGTAAATACAGCATAAAAGTGACTGCATCTGCTTCTGGCTATGCAGACAGCAGTACCGAAACCACTATTACCGTTGCCGGAACTCCTCAAGGAAATAGCGGTCGTCCGGCAGGGCCGTTGCCGGAACATCTCAAACCTAAGATTACTTATCCATCCAATAACGCAAAACTGAACTATGCAGATTTTACTGTGAAATGGACAGGCAATTCCTCTACGGACAAGTATAAAGTTCAAGTGATCGATAAAACCACAAATAAAACGGTAGCAAGCATTGATGCAGGCAAAAAAACAGAATGTCTTATCTCTAAATCCAACCTGCTTGGAGATCACACCTATATTTTGGAAGTTAGCGGTATATTTAATGGAGTTTCCGTTTCGTCTTCGCTAAATTTCTTTGTTAGAAAACCTGCACTTCCAAATCCTGTGATTATCAACCCGAGCAAAAATCCATCGGAAATCGGAAAGGCAGATATAACGATTACATGGAAATCTGTCCCAGGTGCACAAAGCTATAAGTTTGCCTTAAGAGACCTTAACACAAATAAGCTGATTGTAGACGGTAAAATTTTAACTCAAACCAGTTATAAAGTAACAAAGGATCAACTGATAGAAGGGCACAAATACAGGTTTGCCGTCGGTGCCTTCGCTCCTGGCAGTATTGACAGCGGTAGTTGGACTGAATCCATATTTACGGTCATCAATGGGCAAACACAAAATGCCATGGTACAAAGAGCTGAGGAAATGCTCAACGTAAAATGGAGACCGGCTAAAGATCTTCGCAAATGGAGAAGCGGAGTATTCACCGCAGGAACAGACTATATCGGTGTAGCTTACAGCCAGACCTGGTATTACCAAAAAAGCGGCGAAGAGTTTAAAAAATCCTTAGAAGAAAAGAAAGATTTCTATGAAAACTTTTCTGTAAAGACCTATAAGGGCGAAATTGTCGCTTGTCCCAAATACGGCAATGACTGCTCCGGTTTTGTCAGTTTCGCATGGGGAATTTCACGGCAAAGCACTTACTCCATGTTTGATGCTTTCGAAAAGAAAGATGCCTCTTTCAAAAGTATGTGGGGAAGACTGGAAAAAGTGGGGCCAAATGATTTTAGCCTTCGCAACCCCAGCAAAGAACACCTTTATGCAGCTTATGACCATCTGAAAACCGGGGATGCACTCCTTAATAACGGCCATGTTATGTTCTTCTACAAAAAGGTAGAAGGCAGCAAGGATCAGTATATCGTTTACGAACAAACACCGCCTAAAGCCAAAATAACCATCTTCACGAAAAGCACCCTGGCAGACAAGAAATACGTTCCTGTCAGATTAAAACAATAATTAGAAAAGGAGTATCCGACATGACCTTTAAATACGCAAATTATAAAAAAAATATCTTATACCTCATTTTAATTTTAATTTTTGTAACAGCAAACTTATCTGTTAATTTTGCTGACGCACCTAAAGCAGTATCTATAAGTCTCAGTCAAAATAGCTATACCCTTGGAATTGTTGAAGATTTGCCGGGAGATAGCCAGATTATAGATGCAACTGCCAAATACAATGATTCTACCGAAGAACCCGTTAGACTAGTAGCCAAGTGGACCTCCAGCAATTCAAATGTAGTCTCTGTTGACGCAGGTCTGGTTGAAGCATTAAGTGAAGGCACAGCTACCATCACGGCTGAATACCAGGGCTTAAAAGCTTCTGCAACCGTAAAAGTCGTTAAAGCCACCATTACAGGACTTAACTTGTCTGCAAAAGAAACTGTCACCTTGGAAAAAAATATAGTCTCTCCCCTTGAACTTCGTGCTTCCTCCAGCCTATCCACAGGTTCCAGTATGGATATTACCGAAGCGGCTGAATGGACTTCCAGCAATCCCAATGTGGCGGATGCAGGTAATGGCTTCGTTACTTCAGTAGGAGAAGGCACAGCTACCATCACAGTAAAATTTAAAAGCTTTTCAGATTCAATGACAGTTAATGTTGTCAACAATAAAATTACCGGACTGACTTTATCACAAACTGCTGTTCAGACGTACATCGGTGTCACTGCTGTTGCCCCCGCCACCGTTACGCTTGAAAACGGGACAACTTCCGATGTCAGCAGGTTTGCTGAATGGAAATCCAACAATGAAAAGATAGCCGTCGTAGATGAAGAAGGAAGAATCGAAGGTGTTGGCAACGGAAAAGCCATTATCACCTGCACGTATAAAGGCTTTACTGCAAAAGTCGATGTAACGGTAGGTATCACCATTATTCTAAAAATCAACAGTCCCAAAATGACATATAACGGTGTAGTCAAGGAAATTGACCCGGGTAGAGGAACAGCCCCCGTTGTTATTAGCGGCAGAACGCTCCTCCCTATCCGCTCACTCATTGAGCAATTGGAAGGTACCGTTGCCTGGGATAGTTATTTGGAAAAGGTAACTATAGAATTGAATGAAAAGAAAATCGAATTATGGATTGGGGAACGCAAAGCACTGATTGATGGAAATGAGGCTGCCCTTGATGTAGCACCCCAGGTTATTAACGGCAGAACCATGCTCCCCCTCAGATTTATATCCGAAACGCTGGGTTATAAAGTAAACTGGGACAATAACACAAAGCAAGTAACCATTACGGACTAATGTGAATCAAGTTAAAAGGAGCTGCCTAAATGTTTAATTAGGGCAGCTCTTTTCTTTTTAAATCCTCTATGATTCTATTCCAAGTATTTTTTCAACTCTCTTTATATCCTCTTCAGAAGCTTCAGGCACATTACCAAGACTAAAGTCATATTGGAGCTCCTTCCACTTATACTCTCCCATTTTATGAAAAGGCAGCAGTTCTACTTTTTCAATATTTGAGTGAGATCTTATAAAATCTTTAAGTTTCCTAAGCCCGTCCAAATCATCGGTAACGCCAGGAACCACCACATATCTCAGCCACATAGGAATTCCTTTGTCTTGAAGTATCCGTGCAAACCGTAAAGGCTCCTCATTCGGAAATCTGGTTAGCTTTTGATGAAACTCAGGACACATGTGCTTTATATCCAGTAAAACAAGGTCGGTATGATCCAATAGCCTATCTATTTTCCTATTATTTTGCTTTAACGAAAGATTGTTTGCATGATCCGGTTTATTCTCTCCAAACTGCGGATGAGTCCTATACAATGGAAAACCGCTGGTATCGATTGCGGTATGAATCCCTTCCCTTTGACACAATGTAAAAAGCCCAGTCAAAAAATCGACCTGAAGCAAAGGTTCTCCTCCTGAAACCGTAACACCTCCGCCTGAGCGCTTTATATAAGGAAGGTACTTTCTTATCCTTTCCAAAACCTCTTCAGCCGAATACTCCATTCCGCCCTTTATATCCCATGTATCCGGGTTATGGCAGTAAAGACAGCGGAATAAACACCCCTGCATAAATACTACAAACCTGATTCCGGGGCCATCCACAGTTCCAAAGGACTCAAATGAATGGATTCTACCTTTTATCATCATATCCGTCCCCTCTTGAAGCACATAAACCCTCTCTAAAAAGTACTATAATAACCAAAGTGATTTATATGAAACCACTACTTTATTGGGCACAAGCCTGATACTACATGGCACTATGGAAGGTTCTCGCAATGACCTCCAACTGCTGATTTTTCGTGAGTCTTATAAAGTTTACTGCATATCCGGATACCCTTATGGTAAGTTGAGGGTAGTTGTATGGGTCTTCCATAGCCTTTTCCAGTACAACCCTTTCCAGTACATTAATGTTTACATGGTGGCCTCCCTGAGAGAAATACCCATCCAGCAAAGCAACCAGGTTACTTAGCCGAGCCTGGGTTTCCCGCCCTAGTGCCCGAGGAACCAAGGTAAGGGTTAATGAAATTCCGTCTCTGCAATATTCATAAGGAATTTTGGCAACCGAATTCAGTGCTGCCAAGGCACCCATCTTGTCTCTTCCATGCATGGGATTCGCTCCCGGAGCAAAAGGTTCTCCTTTTTTTCTTCCATCAGGGGTTGACCCTGTCTTCTTCCCATATACTACGTTGGATGTGATGGTTAGGATCGAGAGGGTATGCTTTGCATCCCGGTAGGTTTTACACCTTTTTAAATCATTGTAGAATCCTTTGACAATATCTACAGCAATACTGTCAACCCTGTCATCATCATTGCCGAATTGGGGGTAATCACCTTTAATTTCAAAATCGGTGATCAATCCTCTCTCATCACGGATTGTACGCACATAGGTATATTTGATTGCACTTAAAGAATCCACCAAAACAGAAAGCCCTGCAATTCCAAAAGCCATAAGCCGTTCTACCCGGGTATCATGAAGAGCCATCATCAAACGTTCATAGGCATATTTATCATGCATGTAGTGAATAACATTCATCGTATTGACATAGAGGGATGTAAGCCACTTTTGCAGCTGTTTGAACCTGGTTAATACCTTTCTGTAATCAAGGTACTCCTCCGGATATGGTTCAAATTCCGGGGCAATTTGCTCGCCGGTAATCTCATCCCGTCCTCCATTCAATGCCAATAGAAGTAATTTGGGGAGATTGCATCTGGCCCCAAAAAATTGCATGTCCTTCCCAAGCCGCATTGCCGAAACACAGCAGGATATCCCGTAATCATCCCCGAACTCCGGACGCATAATGTCATCGTTTTCATATTGAACGGCACTTGTAACCATGGAAACCTTGGCACAAAACATTTTAAAATTCTTAGGCAGCTTTTCGGACCAAAGAATGGTTATATTCGGCTCCGGTGCCGGTCCCAAATTGAAAAGGGTCTGTAGAAACCTGAAGGATGTTTTGGTTACCATATGACGGCCATCCTTGCTCATTCCTCCAATGGATTCGGTAATCCATACAGGGTCCCCCGCAAACAACTCATTATAATCCGGGGTACGTAGATGCCGCACCAGCCTTAATTTAATTACAAACTGGTCGATCAGCTCTTGTGCTTCAATCTCGGTAATAACCCCTTCATTTAAATCTCTTTCAATAAATATGTCGAAAAAATTACTGACTCTCCCCAGGGAATTGGCTGCGCCATTTGTCTCCTTGATGGCTCCCAAAAAGGCAAAATAAGTCCACTGCACTGCTTCAAAAGCATTTTCTGCCGGCCGGGTAATATCAAAGCCGTAGGTTGAGGCCATGGCAACCAGCTCATTGAGTGCATTAATCTGTTCTGTTACCTCTTCTCTAAGCCGTATTGTTTCCTCGGTCATCTCAACGCTTAAAAGTCCATTAAGGTCGTTAACCTTTTCATCAATGAGGCGATCAAGGCCGTAAAGGGCCGCACGCCGGTAGTCTCCGATTATTCTTCCCCTGCCGTATGCATCCGGAAGACCGGTGATGACTCCACACTTTCTTGCCTTCTTCATTTCTGTAGTATATGCGCTAAAAACTCCATCATTATGGGTTTTGCGGTAATTCTCGAATATTTCATCAATTTTAATAGAGAGCTTATAATTATATGACTCACACGCCAGTCTGGCCATTCTTATCCCACCATAAGGCACAACCGCTCTTTTTAAGGGCTTGTCCGTCTGAAGCCCTTTGATCACTTCAAACTTTTCGTCAATATATCCCGGAACATGACAAATAATCCCTGCCACTGTTTTTGTATCGACGTTTAAAACGCCTCCTTTAAGGTATTCATCCCGAAGAAGCTTTTTACACTTACTCCATAACTTTTTTGTTTTAATGCTGGAATCCACAAGGAAATCTTCGTTTCCATCATAGGGTAAATAGTTTTCCGCAATAAAATCTCCAACATCTATGGTATCCTGCCAATCTCCCGGTTTGAAGCCTCTCCATGCTTTTTCAGTCATGTAATTTCCTCCTTTAACAAGGCACTTTTACTACCCCTGCCACTTGTTCCGGCAACCCAAGTTATTTCATCCATTTCATCTCATATTATATATCGGCTATTTGACATAAGGCTTATGAAAATATTAGAAAGTCAGAAAAACAAAAACCACCTGAGTATTATATACCCAGGCGGTCGGCAATTCTATCAAAAATCATACTCCATGTGGTAAACTCCACTTCCGCCAGTCGTATGACTTCTTTTATTCTTTTATCAGCTTAAGTATAAAACATTCAACAGACTTTTGTCAATGTGATTTTTCTATCACACACCTAAAGCAAGCATTGCATTGGCTACTTTTAGGAAACCCGCTATATTGGCACCTGCCACCAAGTTGTCTTCCAATCCATAAGCTCTCGCAGTTTCGCTTGCATTTTTATAGATGTTCGCCATAATATTCTTAAGCTTTTCATCCACTTCCTCAAATGACCATTGATACCTTATACTGTTTTGACTCATTTCAAGACCGGAAGTTGCTACCCCACCTGCATTAGCAGCCTTTCCAGGCGCAAAAAGAACTTTATTCTTATGGAAAATTTCTATGGCCTCTGGTGTGGAAGGCATGTTGGCACCTTCCCCAACTGCAAAGCATCCATTTGCGACCAAAGCTTTTGCTGCGTCTTCATCCAGTTCGTTCTGTGTAGCACTTGGGAGCGCAATGTCACATTTTACAGTCCAGATTCCCCGGAAGCCGTCAAAATACTTTGCATCGGCATGAATCTTGGTATAGTCGCTGATCCTTTTTCTTTCTATTTCCTTAATCCTTTTAACTGTATCCAGCTTAACCCCATCTGCATCATAAATATACCCGTTGGAATCACTTAGCGCTACTACTTTTCCACCAAGCTGATATACCTTCTCTGCAGCATAAATGGCCACATTGCCCGATCCCGAAATAACAACCGAAGCACCTTTGAAGGATTTCCCCTTAGCCTTGATCATCTCATCCACAAAATAACAAAGCCCATATCCGGTAGCCTCAGTCCTTACAAGACTCCCTCCCCAAGTCAATCCTTTTCCTGTCAAAACCCCGGTAAACTGATTTCTTATCTTTTTATACTGCCCGAACATATAACCGATTTCCCTGCCCCCAACGCCGATATCACCGGCAGGTACATCAGTATCCTCTCCAATGTGCCTGTAAAGTTCGGTCATGAAGCTTTGGCAAAAGCGCATGATTTCCCCATCGGATTTTCCCTTTGGATCAAAGTCACTTCCACCCTTACCGCCTCCCATAGGAAGACCGGTTAGTGAATTTTTAAATATTTGTTCAAAACCTAAAAACTTTATAATACCTAAGTTTACAGACGGATGAAACCTTAACCCTCCCTTGTAAGGACCAATCGCACTGTTAAACTGAACCCTGAATCCCCGGTTTACCTGTACAATACCCGTGTCATCCACCCAGGGAACCCTAAACATGATTTGTCTTTCCGGTTCTACAATCCGTTCTACAATCCCTGCCTTCACATATTCAGGATGCTTTTCCAATACCGGCTCCAAGGACTCCAATACTTCCCGGACTGCCTGATGAAATTCCCTTTCCCCTGCATTCCTATTGTTGACTTGCTCCATTACATTAAGCAGCGTCTTCATAGATTTCCTCCTTTACCTGGATTTTTATTTATCCGCTTTGAGATGTACTGATTTTCAAATGAATCATTTGTATTTGCGTTGACTTGTTCATTTGCCACAGGATATAGAATACCCACAACTCAGGCTTAGAATCATTTTTTGAATTGAAACCGAATCATTCCTACCTTTAAATTGTATCATACATAGGTTTTCTCCGTCAAAAAATGATATTTCTTTTTCTTTTTTACTATAGATAACGAAGTGTAAACATAGTAAAATTCGAGAGATGAAATACCTGGTTTACTTAGGTGTCAGAAATCGAAATTTTACTTTTACAGTTCGTTATCTATAAATCTTTGTTTAAAATTTAACATTTATTTTAATTTCATCTTTTATCCTTTTTATAAATGTTGTATACTACTATTAATACAAACTGGTTTCATATTTTTTCTAACTACAAAAAATTTATATAAAGCTTAGGAGGATTCTTATGGATAGGGTTTTTAATTTTTCAGCAGGACCATCAATGCTTCCTGTACCCGTATTGGAAAGAGCACAAAAGGAAATGTTAAACTGCAACGGTTCAGGCATGTCGGTAATGGAAATGAGCCACCGCTCCAAGGTGTATGAAGAAATTCACAACCAGGCAATCGCTCTTTTCAAGGAATTAATGGGCATTCCGGAAAATTACAAAGTTCTTCTTCTGCAAGGGGGAGCATCTTTGCAATTCTCAATGGTACCTTTAAACCTTTTTAAAAGCAGTAAAAAGGCAGATTATTTTGTTACAGGGATGTGGGCAAAAAAAGCGGCAGCCGAAGCAAAACGCTTTGGAACTGTGAATGTAGTAGCATCTTCCGAGGATAAGGTATTTAACTATATTCCCGAACTGGACCCCAGTAAGTTCAGCCCGGATGCAGATTATTTCCATGTCACCACAAACAACACCATTTACGGTACACGGCTTACGACCCTCCCGGATACCAAAAATGTGCCTTTAGTAGCAGATATGTCGTCCAATATCCTATCTCAGGTTTATGATGTTTCAAAATTCGGACTCATTTATGCAGGTGCACAAAAGAATGTGGGTCCCGCAGGTCTTACCATCGTTATCATCCGTGAAGACCTCATCGGAGAAACAATGGAAGGCACTCCAACCATACTTAAATATAAAATTCATGCAGATGAAAACTCACTTTACCATACTCCACCCACCTACAGCATCTATGTTGCTAAACTTGTTCTTGAATGGATTAAAGAACTTGGCGGTGTTGCCGCTATGGAAAAAATCAATATTGAAAAGGCAAATATTCTCTATAACTATCTTGATCAATCCAGCGTTTTCAAAGGTACAGTAGTTCCTAAAGACCGCTCCCTCATGAATATACCTTTTATTCTTCCTACTGAAGAACTCAATGCAAAATTTATCAAGGAAGCAAGTGCTAAGGGATTTGTAAATTTAAAGGGGCACCGTTCGGTGGGCGGCATGAGAGCAAGTATCTACAATGCAATGCCGGTAGAAGGCGTGCAAGCATTGGTAGACTTTATGAAGAAATTCGAAATGGAAAACAAGTAAGATCCGTTTTTATAGTTTTCGTTTTACCTATAAAAATGAAAGAGTCAGCATCGACTCTTTCATTTTTTATTTTAAACCTTGCATCCTTGCTATAGTGAGCATTGTAACGCCTGACTCTAAGCAATACCATGGCCAGGAGTGGGTGCTATCCAGGTATTTTTTCTTCACCGTTTGAAGAAAGGAATCTACCCTTCCCTTGTCTCCCATCATGGATGCGGTGTAGGCTGCAAATGTCCAGGGAAAAACATCTCCCGTATCCAATGCCGTCCATCCGGGATAATGTTTGTTAAAAGTTTCATATAAGTTGATTGCTCTCAACTCTTTAGCCTCCAATATACCGTTCCATATTGGGTATAACTGGCAAACTGCATCGGGATAAAACTTCTTAAAATTCGTTTTTCCCATAAACCCAAAAATGTATTTGCAATCGTGATAGAAGGGTGAATTCCATAAGCTCTTTTCGATCCCCTTTAAAACCTTCGTCTTATACGACCTGTAATACTCACTTCCCTTTAAATCCCCAAAAACATTTTTAAATATCCACTGGGCATCATCGAGTCCCCTATAGACTTCACAGTTATCCATCAGGTATTTAACCTTGTAATCGGGCTTTGCCCAGGTAAGACCGTCTCTGTCCATGGTATGAATCATTACATTCCCGATGGCATCAATTTCGTGTTTATGACCGGATAAATATGCGTAATCCTCCGTTTTTTCAAAGTATTTTCTCAATAAGGAAAGAAATGTAGCCGCATAGGAATCGGTAGAGTCATACTTCTTAGTTGCAGTTTCAGTCGTTTTGTCTGAGGATATGTAATAATCATAAATAGTACCGTATACTCCGTTATAATCCGGCCAATTCAAATGCTCAAAATACCAGTCCATATATTTTCTTACCCCAGTTGCATAAGTAGGTCTTTCCAGCCATCCTTCCGCAGCAAGGTTGGAAAAGTAAGGAACAACTTTATATTGATAACCGGCACTTTCCAAATGTTTATCCGACATAGGTATGGCACCGCCGGGCAGTTGTATTTTTGCCAGCCACGCTGCCTCTCCCTCCATGATATTTTCATAAAATACAGTGTCTGCCAAGGCCAACTATTTTCCCCCCGCTTCAAAAATTGCCCTTTTTATCCTATGAAAAAAGCCGGAAGATGGTTAAAAAACTCTTCCGGCTCCGGTATTTTCATTACCCTTTATTGCAGATGTAGTCATCAATCGCTTTGGCAGCCTTTTTTCCCGCTCCCATGGCAAGAATCACAGTTGCTGCCCCTGTCACCACGTCACCGCCGGCATAAACCCCGCGCTTGCTGGTTGCCCCTGATTCTTCGCTTGCTACAATCCCTCCCCAATTCTTTGTTTCGAGATCTTTCGCCGTCGATGTGATTAGGGGATTGGGACTTTGCCCGATGGCAACAATGACAGCTTCAACATCAACCATGTGCTCGGATCCCTGCTTGACCATGGGCCTTCTTCTCCCAGTACGGTCCGGTTCACCCAAATCCATGGTAACACATTCCATTCCTTTAACCCATCCATCGTCCGTTCCCATAATCCGTGTCGGGTTTGTCAACAGCTTAAATATGATTCCTTCTTCCTTTGCATGATGGATCTCTTCAAGCCTTGCGGGCATTTCGGACTCTCCCCGCCTGTAAATAATATAAACCAGCTCTGCCCCAAGCCGTTTTGCGCATCTGGCAGCATCCATAGCTACATTGCCGCCTCCCACCACCGCGACCCTTCTTCCAATCTTTACGGGCGTATCACATTGTGGAAACTTATAAGCCTTCATAAGATTTATTCTTGTTAGGAATTCATTGGCTGAGTACACTCCATTTAAATTTTCCCCGGGAATTCCCATGAAGTTCGGCAGTCCAGCTCCTGTCCCTATAAAAATCGCTTTGTAGCCTTCCTGCATTAATTCATCCAGGGACAAAACCTTACCAATTACCATGTTTGTCCGGATTTCAACCCCAAGCTGCTTAACCGACCGGATCTCCTTTTCGACCAAAGCCTTTGGAAGCCTAAATTCAGGTATCCCATACACTAAAACCCCTCCCGGGGTATGAAAAGCCTCAAAAATGGTTACAGTGTAGCCCATCTTTGCCAAGTCACCTGCACAGCTGAGCCCGGCAGGACCTGCACCGATAACCGCAACTCTTATACCATTTGGCGAGGGTCTTTGGGGTTTGGTATCCACCTTCTCCATAAACCAATCCGCAGTAAAGCGCTCCAATCTTCCAATTCCGACAGGTTCTCCCTTCTTTCCCCGGACACACAGCTTCTCACACTGGGATTCCTGCGGACATACCCTTCCACAGATGGCAGGCAGACTATTGGTTTCTCTTAATTTATGGTATGATTCCTCGAATTTTCCCTCAGCAACCAAAGCAATAAATTCAGGAATCTGTACATTTACCGGACACCCTTTCATACAAGGCTTATTTTGGCACTGCAGGCACCGTTTTGCCTCTTCCATTGCCATAGCCTCCGTATATCCTAAAGCAACCTCAAGGAAGTTCTTATTTCTTACTTCCGGGTCCTGCTCAGGCATTTTCACCTTATTTAATGACATGTTAGGCATGTTAACCCCCTCCTAACTTGCACACGTGCTCATTTTCCGACTGCTGCTCTTCCCTTTTATACATCGACTGCCTACGGATTGCCTCATCAAAATCCACCTGGTGGCCGTCAAAATCCGGCCCATCAACACAAGCGAACTTAATCTTTCCGCCTACCGTTACTCGGCATCCTCCGCACATACCAGTCCCATCCACCATGACAGGGTTCATGCTTACAATGGTTTTGATCCCGGCTTCTCTTGTAAGGCTGCTCACCGCCTTCATCATCACCAATGGACCGATGGCTATGACAAGGTCATATGCATTTCCCTCATGGATCAGCTTCCTTAAAATATCTGTTACAAATCCTTTGTTGCCATTGGAACCGTCGTCGGTAGTAACAAATAACTTACTGCTTACTTCCTTCATTTCTTTTTCCAGTATAATCAAATCCTTATTTCTAAAACCTGCAATGGTATGAACTTCTGTCCCAAGTCCATGAAGCTTTTTAGCCTGTGGATGTGCAATTGCTGTGCCCAACCCGCCGCCAATTACAACAGCTTTTCGGTAGCCCTCAAGATGGGTTGCTACTCCTAAAGGACCTACAAAATCAAGGATTTCATCTCCTTGCTCCAGCCCCCCAAGAAGTTTCGTTGTTTTACCTACTTCCTGAAATATAATGGTGATGGTGCCTTTTTCTCTATCAAAATCCGCAATGGTAAGAGGTATTCTTTCTCCATCTTCATGAACTCGAAGAATAATAAATTGTCCCGGTTCTGCTTTTTTTGCTATAAAAGGTGCTTCAACCTCCAAAAGTTTTACAGACGGATTTAAAACAATTTTTCTAACTATTTTAAACATCCTCTGTCCTCCGTTATTGAACTTTTTTGAATAATTACTATTTATTTTAACCTTCCCGGTTTGATCCGTCAACTTGAAGAAACAGTAAGTCTCTATTATATTTTATGCTTCAACGGGCATTAATGCTTTTATTTAAGCCCGTTTACAGAATACCTTTTAATGAAACCAAAAAATTTAAACTTTCTTCCGGGCGGCACGCATTTGCACATCAAAAAAGTCCCTTTGCCAGGGACTTTTTTGATGTGTTTATTTATTTTATATTTCATCCATTGCAGTAAGTAATTTTACAATAATGGCTGCCGATTGGGCTCTCTGCGCATTTTCTTTGGGAGAAAACATTGTTTTGCTCATTCCGCTTATCACATTGAGCCTATAGGCTGCTCGAATATAATCCACTGCCCAACCTGATGTTTTGTTCATATCCGAGAATTCCAGCCTAACACCCTGAGCTAAATCCGATGCTTTATTCCCTGTCACATATTGGTATGCAACCATAACCATTTTTGCCATCTGCTCTCTCGTTATCAGGTCATTGGGTTTAAAACTGCCGTTTCCAACTCCGGAAACAATTCCTGCTTTTGAAGCTGCTTCTACATAAGGCATAAACCAATCCTTTTCCCGTACATCCTTAAATTTAGCAGTATATAGTTCCATCGGAAGATTTATGGACTTTGCGATAAATGTAGCAAACTGGGCTCTTGTTACTCTACCGTCAGGAATAAATTTATTTTCATCCATCCCTTTGATGACATGCCGTGACGCCAGTACTTCAATATACTCCTTCCCCCAGTATCCGTCTTTTATATCGCTAAAAGTTTTACTGTATTCAATGATGGTAAACTTGGTGAAGTGGTCTACTTTCGTTTTCACCGTGCCGGTTTTTACATCATATTTTCCGCCCACATAAATCCATTCCATTTTATCCTCATCAAGATAATAGACCCCCAGCCTTTTTGGATTGACATCTTTCATTTCGGATCTATCTACAGCAATTTGTACTTGAACCTTTTGATTGAATTTGCTTACCAGCTTTTCTTCCTTATTTTCTATGGATTTTATGGTAAATTCCAAGATATTTCCTTTAATCTCCATGTTCTCCATAGACTTCTGAGGAATTTCGCTCACGATCTGGCTCTTTTCATCTTTATTGATGGTCTTGATATCTACTTTTAAAGTGCCGCCGTTATGTTCCTTGAATACGTCCGAAGGAATTGTCAGTGCAGCTTTCGAAGAATTTATAACAACATCCGTCTTCTTACTTACTAGTGTATTGATCGTATCCTTGCCGATTACCACCTCTTGCGTATCTACACCCTTATCCGCCAATACGATGGTTACTACCTTCTTCGCGTTTTCACCATCTTTTACTTCCATTGCTTCGATTTTATTTAATATAGTTTCACTATCCAGACTGGTGGTTGCAACACCTTTTTCCTTATTTACTTCTGTTTTTAACTCTTTATCGATGAGTGTTTCTTTTACCGGTATAGAAGTAGGAAGGGGTTTCATCGTTTCCTCCTGCGGAGTAGGTGTCGGGGCAGGTGTTTGTGTTGCAACAGGTGTTGGCACCGGCGTTGATACGCCTCCAGCACCTCCGCCTATGCTCCCGCCTGGATCCCCACCTCCACTGGGAGAAGGGGTTGCCTCCGGTTCCGCCTGTGTGACATTAATTGTACAGTTTGCAATTTGACCGTCGTAGCTTGCTCTAACTACTGCTGTTCCTGCTCCTACAACCGTTACACGCCCCTTGTTTTCCGAAGTATCCAGCGTAACCACACCCACTCCCGAGACAAGGCTCCAGGTAACTGTATTGGTATAGTCCTCTCCATCCGCCCATGCTTGAAGACTAAAAGGAACTGCGTCGGAATCTACATTCACGGTATCCGTTTGCACGCTGTTATGTTTGAAAACCAAACTGCTGATTCTATGTTGTACCACAAAGGCTGACTCCAGGTTTAGTCCCAAGTAATCACCGCTGCTCCATGAAAGCCTTACTCTATAGTTTCCGGCCTCCAGCCCGAGAGGAAAGGCAAAGGTTACAGCACCCGAAGCCACTCCGCTATTTAATAACGTAACAGGCGTAGCAACATCCTGGGAATTAACGATTGCAACCGCAGGTTTTTTGGTTCCTGTGTCAAAAGTAACGCCGCTTCCTGTAACCGTCATGTCAAAAGCCGTATAATCAAATATTTTTGTATTTACGGATAGAGCGATAGAACGTTCAAATATCAAAAAGTTGGTTGTATAAGGTGTCTCTCCCTGAGTTACTGTAACTGTATGAGATCCTGCTGAAAGTCCTGTCGGTGCCGTAAAGGTAATGGAAGTAGTTGAGACAATGGTTGCTGTCACATTTCCTTCATGACCGCTTATAGCCACCGTTGTATTGCTGGAGTTAAAATTAGTATTGGTACCGGTTATTGTCATGGTTGCAGTGCCAAGATCACCGGTGTAGATTGTAGACGGTGAAATGGTGATACCGCTTGAATTTACCGTAATAGAATTAGGCAGTGTAACGGTTTCACTGATGAGTCCGTTGCTTGTCGTCACTGAAATTCCGTAAGTCCCTGTAGAGCTTATGGAACTGGGCGTCAAGCTGAAAGTAAGCTGGGTATTGCTGGACGCACTAATGTTGGATATGGTCTCACCGCTAAAACCTGTAATATCAATGGAAGGCACACTGCTCGCAAAATGTGTGTTTTGGCCTACAACCGTAACTGTAATAGGCGTTGAGCCTGAATTTACAATAGAATTGGGAGAAATCCCCGTGATGGAGGGACTTGTGATTGTAAAATTGGTAGTGAGCTGGTCATTGGTGGTTGTGCCGCTTCCGTCCATATCTACCTTAATGGAATAGGTTGCGGCAGTTAAGCCTTCCTTTAGGTAAAAGCTTAAATTCGTGGCATTCACCACACTGAGCGTTGTGGTCTTGTCTGCCTGTCCCACGATTTCAACGGTAGTACCGCTTTGGAACAAGGTATTGGTGCCCCGGATCTCTATCTGAAATTGCTTGTACCCAAGCGGTACATTTGTACCGCTCACTACATCGGAATTATACGTTACACTGAAAATGGAAATTGGATTGATTACAAAGGAATCGGTTACTACCTGGCTTCCTGTGGTTACTCTTGCATAATATGTTCCCGCATTTAACCCTGTTGCCAGGGTAAAGGAAATGGAAGTTGCACTGGATACGGATGTTCCGCTTACATACGAAGACGTAATGTTTGTTCCCCCGCTGTCCGGGTCTCCGTTGTAGAGGGCCAAT
This sequence comes from Clostridia bacterium, assembly GCA_026418275.1. Lineage (GTDB taxonomy): Bacteria > Bacillota > Clostridia > Acetivibrionales > DSM-2933 > SKW182. The sequence continues at coordinate 11,226 of JAOABQ010000115.1, read as the reverse complement.
TGACTCGTACCCTGAGAAAAGCTGGTATTGGTACCGCTAAAGGTCAATGCATAGGCAGAGGTATATCCCTGGGAGGCCCCTGCAAAAGTATTCCCCTGGTATCGGACCTCACCGCTTGGCTGCAGAACCGTCAGTGTTGTTTGAACCGATTCATCACCTGTCACTGCCTTCACTGTATAGGTTCCGGCAGTTAAACCGGTATTTAACTGGAAATTTAATGAGGTAGCGCTTGCCACAGAAGGGCTTCCAGCTTTCCCTGTTGAATTTCCGTCTCCATCTAAAACCGAAACCGTTGTTTGTTCGCTGCTAAATCCTGTATTGGTTCCTGTTACAGTGATGGTTGTGGCTGAATATCCTACACTTACAGAGGTTTTCGACAGTGAAATGGTAGGAGTTCCTCTTACAGTTAAAAGGCCGGAGCCCGTTACAACCTCATCCCCTGTTGTAGCTCTGATTTTATAGGTACCGGAAGGCAAGCCCGTCTTTAAGGTAAATTTCAATTGAGTCGGACTGTCCACCGAAGTGACACTTCCTACATAATTCTGCACTACATCCGATGCATTAAGGATTGCAACCGATGTTTGGCCTGTTGCAAAGTTAGTATTCGCTGCTGTCAGGGTTATGGTTTGTTGTTGGGCATAACCGCTGGCAAAGCTGGAAGGAGAGGCACCCAAAAGGGAAGGATCACCCAAGGTAAAAGAACCCACATTATAAGTACCCTTGGGGTCGACAATACGGATACTGTATGTGCCGTTCAAATCGGCAGCATTGGCAACTCCGCTTCCTTTGCCCAACGTAAATGAAACCTCCGTCTCGGTTGAAGTAATGGATGAAACGGTAAGTGTGGTAGAAGGAACAACAAACCCACCGGAAAGTACATAAGGTGTTGCGTTCCCCGAAGTAAAGGATGACTGGTTGGATATTACGGTGAATCTTTTTGGAAGTGAACTTGCTTTGGATGAAACCGGACTGATGGTAAAGGTTTCACCTGCTGCTTGGACAGAAGGTATCAACACAAAAGCTTGAGAAAAAGTGCAAATAAAGCATAAAAGATAAATCATGGCCTTCCTGAACTTACTGTTTTTCCGGCTAAACCCTTTTGCCATTTTATACACCCCGCGTTTTTAAGTATTTTTTACGTTAATGAAATGTAAAATCTAAAAATTTATCGGCGAAACCCGAAGTTTACATAACATTTTTCTATGACTGCTCATTCCAATTAAAAAAGGTTTACTCATTTTCCTAAAGATATTGATCACAGCAATTTGGTTTTCGTTTTTACAATAAATATATAATGAGTATTAAAGTAACAGCAGGGAATTTCCCTGCTGTTACCGGCTTTATTTTGTTACGGCAATAAGGACAAATCAATATTCCACGCACCTGGCTGCGCATTGTTACTATTTACCGTATAGCTGTAATTTAACGGGTTTGAAACGTCTATAAATCCTGTTGATGTTGATACGTTCACGACTGCCCATTCCCCACCTTCATTGAGTTTAAACTGGAATTGTCCAATGTCGTTTGTTTCAACCCATTTCTTTTCAGCACTGGTATCAACTACACCACCAACTACAGGAAGTATCGCAATCCAAGCCCTTTCACTAATCGGAGTTCCATTGTTTACGATGCTTCCGCCAACTGCCTTGGTGGTTTGTGCGTTCAAGTCAATGGCAACGGTTTCAATACCATCTACAACTAGGGATGTATCAAGGGGAACCCACGCATTGGGTGAAGCAAAGCTGTTTATGGTGTAGCTTCCGTTTTTAAGCTTTACGGTAAACGTATAGGTGGTATCTCCCAATTGGTGCTGATTGGACTGTACAGGCATTACAAATGCTTTTCCATCGGATGTAGTTCCCTTGATTTCCATCCATGCATAGTCATCGGTTACTCCCGGATTGCTGACGGTAATGGTGACATTGGCCGAAGGAGCAGTCACTTCTATATTTGTAGTTTGTCCGTTAACAATATCAAATGACATATCCGGCTCATACCTTACCCAACCGCCTTCTCCATTTTGACCATCCACTACAATCACCTTATATTTTCCGTTTGGAAGCCTAAATTCAAACTGTCCGCTGGCATTGATTTCCATCCACCTTGTATGCTGCCAGAATACAGGATCCTCCGGTCTCTTCCATTCAAAACCGTATGTATTGGCAGAAGTGATGGCTTCACCTTCAATGGTAAGCTGGCTTCCGTTTGCATCAAACCTTGCAACACCAATCCATCCTTTATTGATCGCTCCACCGGAATTGGTACTTCCGATAAATGCGGTACCGGTTAAGTTTGGCGGCGGCGGAGCAATGATAAGTTTTCCGTCCGGATCGACGGTACCCGGATCAACCTCAACCAACTGGCCGTTTGCATCAATATTGAAACGGATGTCTGTCTTGTACCAGCTGCTCATGCTTCCCACATCTACCACCCTGTATTCACCCTGCTGCAGATATGTCCTTACACTGTATTCGCTTCCATAAAGCTTATACTCCATACCAAATGCCTGATTCCACTCAAACTCCTTGGCATTTGCCGGTTTTACAGTGATCCACGCTTGTTCATTTAAAACGTTTCCGTTCTTATCTTTAACAATCCCAGTCAAATTTGCTTGAGGCGGAGCAATCGTGACGGTTCCGTTATTTACGACACCTGCCATGGTAGATGTAACCGCTCCGTTGGATGCAACGGATATAGGTATACTTACTCTAAACCAGAAGGAAGGTCCGCTTATTTCGGTAATCTTCCATTCTCCCTGAGGAATGGTTTGTTCAAAGCTGCCGTCCTCTTTGGTAGGAATCCAAATCGCGTTATTCCATTCATGTTCCTTGGCACTTGCCGGCTTAACCACGATGTTACCCCATCTGACAACCTGGGTTTTCCCTTCATCCCTGTAAGCAATACCCTTAAAGTTTGGCGGAAGGGTCTTAACAACAAGCATTCCACCTACTACGTAATCATCTGCCTGCTGCAATGTATCATTTATAGAATCTACCAAATTGCCCTGTGCATTGATCTCAAACGGAATGTCGAGCTTCATCCAGAAATTCGGTCCACCGGCATCAATAATTTTGTATTTGCCTTGTGAGAGCATCGCTGTAAACACACCCGTATTCCCTGTGTTGACCCATTTTGCATCCGACCAGTCGTTCCAGTCGATGTAATGCCCGCCCTGTCCGTCAGGCTTCAAGGTTCTTATGGTAAGCCATGCATCTTTAACCTGTGTATACTGGCCATCCTGAGGCGTACCTAAGAAATCGCCTGCATTATCTTTTGCCGCATTATATATTCTCATTACCTTACCGGTCAGGTTTGAACTTATCTGGATGCTGGTCAACGGACTTTCGGACCAATCCTTCAAAGCTCCACCTATAACCTTGAACTTATAGTCAAGCTGGATCCACTTTCCATGCTGCCAAGTATTCCCTACCCAAGAGCCTTTTGTACTGTATCCGCTGATTCTATAATCCCCATCGGATAAATTGAGTTCAAATTGTCCGCTCAGGTCGGTTGAAGTCCCAAAGTATCTTGACGGGTCCCAAGCTGTTGGTTGTGTCGGTTCTTGCGCAACAATTTTCTCGAAATTGAGCCATGCCTCGGCAACAGCCTGTCCACTTGCATCCAAAACAGTTCCTGTCACGTTCGGTGTGAAATTGAGTGACAATGTATAGTTTTCTTTTACAGGATCGTAGGTCACGATTCCTGCGGTTGCCCCACCGATACTAAAGCTTTGATTCAGCTCTATCCACTTCGTCGGCGAAGGTATACCGGCCAGGATGTACTCACCGTTTTCAAGGCTAGTGGTGAATGTATATGCACCCAAACCTGAATCATAACTCATTTCTACCCACTTTTCATACTTCCAGGGGTTTATTTTTGAATCGCCGTAATTAGGGTTTTCACTTGAAAGTACAGGGCGGATAATGAGCCCTACTTTACCGCTTCCTGCTGCCGCTGTATCACCTGTTTGTATTTCACCGCCCAGATTTATGCTGCCTTTTACATTGGGCTTCAAAGTCATATTTTGTGTGCCTATACCTGCCGTAATTATCTTGTTTAACTCGATTCGCTTTCCATCTCTCCATGGATCGCCGCTTGGAGAGAATACAGTTACACTTTTTACAATATAATCTGCCCCATCCGTGAGACTGGCACCAAATGTTCCATCTTCTGCAACGTCAAGACCTAGGAACTGGGTATAATCAGACTTCTGTACTTCCATCCAGCCTTTTGTAACAGGATTTCCGTCAAAGTCCTTCACCACGCCTGAAAAGTTAGGAGCCGGAGGAACAATGAGGAGACCCGTCGCTGGCAGCGTAATTGCTGTAGGCGGATTCAGTTCAATAAACTTGCCTGCGTTCACAATGGCCCTTGCTTCATAGGTTTTTGTAGCATCCAGCGTCTTGCCGAAGGAACCATCCGCTTTTACCTCTATCCACTTTTCATAAATCCAAGGAGCGTTTCTAAAGGTTTCTTCCGGTATTCCCTGCTCCCTTACAACCAGCCAAACGTCAATGGGCTGTCCCGAAGTGTAATAGGGATCATTGATTCTACCTGTATAAGGTGTACCTGTTTGTGTATTAGGGTCATATGTTTTATATACATGTCCCTGCAAATTGTTCGGTGACTTGGCAATTGTCAGGCTGGTCTGGGCCGTCCCATTGGGTGTGAGCCTTACTTCCAAGGTTCCGTTATTGTCTACTACGAAGAACTTAAAGTTGATTTCTTCCCAGCCTGTTGGAGTTCCTATTCCTTCTACCACATATTCCCCAGCCTCAAGGTTTATTGCAAAGCTGCCGTTATCGTCCGTATTAAACCCGAAATACTGGCTGAATAATTCTGTTCCTGAAGGCAATTTCTTAATGTTTACCCAGGATCTTACCAGCGGATTTCCTTCTCCATCCCTTACAACCCCTGTAACATTGGGAGCCTTAACTACAATGGGGATATTCACCGGATTTGCCTTGGTATTTTCCACTGTAACCGTAAACTCGTGACGCAGTTCCTTCCACATGCCGTTTTGGTCATACCCTTGAATAACGTAATTTCCTGCTTTCAAGTTATAATAGATCTTACCTTGGCTATTGGTTTTTCCCCAACCATTGTAAAAATTATTCTTGCCATTTACAGGTACGCCTACATTTTCGACCGGATTTCCCGATTCATCAGTAAATGTAATAATGACGTTGCTTTCCTGCGACAAATCTACGGTAACTGCGTTGGCACCTGTAAGATTCGTACCTTGTGCAACCATAATCTGCTTATTTAAATTTTCTACATATTTTTCCATTACTTTTACTGAATTGATGGTAAGTGTGCCTGGCTCCAGATAAAAGTCAAACTGTCCATTCTGTGAGCCTACATGCATTTTGCTAAGACCAACTGCTGTACCGTTTGAATTAACGAAGTCAAATCCGATTTCAGTACCATGGGTAACTACTACACCGCCTTCAGCAACCTTGACTGTTACATTTGGCTTTGGTAATACTACCTGGAGCTTACCTTCGCTATCTACTTGGCATCCGGTTACATTTTGCACAACCCCCTGGCTGTTAACATTAAATCCGATATTGACCGCATATAATCCACCATTTTTACTGCTTCCCCACATGGGCATAAGACCCTTAATGGTATAACTCCCCTCACCTAGCGCCGTTACGAAGCTGCCTCCATAAACGCTCTCCACTACTGAAGGCATTCCGGTACTGCCGGATTTGACAATAATCACGCCTACATTTCCGATTCCTACCCCACTAGTGTCCTTTACGGTACCCTTAAGGTTCATAGCCGGGAATGTGATTGTTCCCGGAAGTACTACATTGCCCGACTGTGGAACTTCAACCACTGTTTCACTCATCGGAGGAACAATACTAAACCCGATCTTTTTCCCAAGCAGCTTGTAGGTTCCGGGTTTTAAATGCAAGCTGAAATTACCTGTCACTGTGTCAACCGGTGCTTCCTTTCCTAATACTTCATAAATGAAGTAAGGATCACTCAGTTCAGTCCATGGAGCTTGTAAATACTGGCTGTGGAGAAATACCAAGCTTTCTCCGTGAACTGCATCTACAGCCTTCTCAACTGTACCCGATACATTGTGCTGAGGTATGGAAACATCAAAGTTGTATGTCTGGCCTACTGCACTTATCGGCAGCACAAGGTCCTGGTCAAGACTTGTTTGCCTCCACTCCCCATTTGGCGTATTGTAGCCTATTTTGTAGATATTATATGTACCGAGTGGAATATGCCGGTCAAACTTGCCCTGGCCGTCAGCACCTATATATTCCATTCTAGGCCCTTTATTGGCTCCTGGTGACGCTGCTGTGCCGGAGGTTCCGATCTTACCCGAATCCAACAATGAATTGGGTTGTACAAGGTTAATGGAAGCATATGGGATCGGATTGCCTTGGGCATCTCTTACTGTACCGGTAACACGAATATTCATATGTATCATCATGACAAAAGACTCAGTCATGATATTGCCTGCACTATCGGCTACGCCCTGGATCTTTAAGGAATCCCCCGGCTGGATAGATTCAAAGTAAAGCTTTACATTATTATAAGGATGGTTTTCAGTTCGCATGTCCTGTGGATCCCTATAGCCTACCACAGCGATAGGAGCCACTTCTGTTGTATCCCCTTTTACAAGAGAAAAATACACGGATTTCCCCACAGAAAGCTGGTTAACGTTGATATCACTGTCATAACGGACAATAAGTCCATATTTTCCCGCGTAGGTTCCATCCTGGTCAATTCCGCCAAACTCAGAGAATGCCGTCGGGGGCATGTTGTCCACATGGGCAACCCTTACTTCCTGCTCTTGATGGATTGAATTAACCGTATCATCATATACAAGGTAGACCCTCACATTCTGACCATTCATTGCACTTTGACCCAGCATGTTTGTATCTCCTGCCTTGTGAACAAAACGGAATACTTTTGTATCATCCTGCTGGGAAACAAGAGATACGTTTGCCAATTTTGCAACTGTCATATTCTGCCCGGTTGTCTCGTTATAGTATTTGATATCAAGGAAAAGGTTGGCTGCATTTCCGGTAAAGCCGCCTAAGTGTATGTCTATCTTTGGATTTGAATTGATTGAATTATAATCATTATTAGGGATGTTTGCCATATCCCAAATATAGTTTCCGCCTTGCCCAGGAGTCCAGTCTAGTGTAGTGGATGCCAGAACATTCCCCTCATTATCCTTGTAGAGGAGGGTTACAGCATTCGGAAATGCCGGTTTAACAGGAATATCACCATAGAACTGATTAGGGTCCAGCGTAATGGGATATTGATATTCCGTATCACTTACAAAATGAGAATTAATTTTATAGCTTCCATCCATCCCTTGCATGCTGTCAAAGGTTAAGACAAAAGGTATTTCGACATTGTCATGCCCGTCGTTGTATACTGATTTTCCGTCCACCTTTATTCTCGGTGAAACAATCCCCGTGTTACGAAGCTCAATATTCGCATTTTCCAGATGATTAAATCCTTGGTACAGATTATCCGGATCAATCACTGTAAATACCGGGTTTGTAATGAGCTCATTATTCATAGAATTAATTTGTTTCCAGCCAATGATCTGGTTTTGCGTATTTTTAACAACTACATAGCCCTTGCCTGGGTTTATTCCCGGCTGTTTTTTGTAAACAAAATCAATCACTTTGGAAACATCAGCACCTGCAATTCCGGTAATATTAAGGTCTTCTACCGGATTTACCAAATTGGCCGCCGCTGCCAAAGTTATATCCAATTTTGCAAGATTAGCGGTTACCGAAGCCGTTATGCTCTCTGGGACAGTGCCTGCAAATGAAGCATCTGCCGCCTCATAGGCGCTTTTGAGTTCGTTACCTGTAAATGCATCAAAGAAGTATAGGGACACTGCTTTGACATCATTGATGCCCTGTGCACCAACTCCGTACTTTACAGCGTTTCCACCAACAAGCGTGATGCTGTTGACACCGGAAAGCTCTCTTGCAGCCGGAGCTAAGTTAGGACTATAGAAGCTCCTCTTTTCAGCCACCAAATTATCGCCGTTTGTGATAGCGGTATCTACCAGTCTTAGGCTGAGATTCTGATATTGGTCATCATCATTATTAATCGCATTGGTTATAGAGGATATCAAGGTATTTGCGAAATCGGACATGATCATGAGCCTGTAACTTTTACCAGGCTGGATTAACCCTTTATTGAACTGGGCTTCAATACCCACCAAATCCATTGCGGATTTTCTAAAAAAGTTATGTGATGAGTTTAAGGGAATATCCAACTGGGTATCGTCGGCTGGATCAACAGTTCCGTTATCATTGATCTCAACCAGCCGCATATTCATTGGGTCCAATAGACCTGAAACTTCATTGGAAGTCAACGGGTTGGTAGTATAGATTCCTCCTAACCTCATTTCCAGCCGCGCTGCGTTACCATAATCAACAGAAGGTTTTGTAACAAACTCAATATATGTATTATTCTTGTTTTGGACATCAAAGTTAACTGCCAGACTTTGAAGCTCTCTTGGATCGTTTTGTTGTACATCAAAGATTCCTATACCCAAAAGTGCTTCCTGTGAATTAACCATTTTGCTTACTTCGATGGTATAATGTCCAAAGGCCAAGGGATATGTCCATGTTTCGGGAGTTGTGAATGTTAAGGTGTTATCGCCCAACTGAATGTTTGCATCCGGAGTTGTGCCGCTAAACACTTGATTATGCATATTGTCAAATAGTTTTAATACAATCGTATCCGTAGAGGTCCAGTTACCATAATTGTTTCCATTAACCGTAATGGCCTCACCGGATGCTCCTCCAATTACTATCTGAGGCGCAACAGCAAGTCTGTTGTTTACTTTAATCACCCCACCGTTAACCACGGTGATAGGCATTGTCCTCCCGGTGTCTTGCCATACTTTTAAGGTGTAAATCCCAGGTGTATTTGTAGCTGAAGCAAAATCAATTTTTAAAAAAGTACTTTTAGAAATGCTAATCGCTGCAGCTGCTTCAATTTGGTTTGCACCAGTTTCATCAAATAGTCCTGCCGACATTTGTGAAGGGTTTACCAGGGAAATATCATTGGGATGAACTATAAGGTAGTCATCACCCTGAAGAACCGGAAATATCTGATCAATAACAGGCTCCTCTAGAGCGTACACTGAGGGACTCAACCCGCTAAAGGATGAGAAAAAGAAAAATATTGCTACCACGACGGAAAGAACTCTCATCCCATGCCGATTATGACTAATACTCATTTTAATCACTCCTTTTTTGTTTGGTTTAGTAGATTGGTTTAGGCATTTTATTTAAAAAAAGATGAATGATCAGAAAAAGAGGCTGTCACATGCATCTGAAATACGGAGAAGTGCATCAGAATATACTTCGTAGTAAAAGCAATCCGCTAGGCATTGTATACGCGAATGAGAATATCAAATATTATAAATAATTTTAATAGTTATAAAAGTTCTATTTATAATTCCTTCTTGTTATATTTGTTTACTTGGATTATACAGGTAAAAAAAAGAATTTCTATCTATGAAGTGATGTCTTACAAACTCTACTTGATCATTAAATGATAGGGACACGTATATTTATTTTACCACATCAGTTTACATAAATCAAGAGTTGTTGATAATTAAACATGATTGTTTTATATGCGTCATGCTTTTGAAAAACAGGCTTTAAAGTACAACTTAAGAATTGTTTTTACACTTATCTCTATAATGATTCAGCAAAATATTAATAGTAATCAATCTAATCCCACAATTATTGGATAAAAAAACCGGCACTAATGTGCCGGTTTTTTTATCAGATCACTAATTAATAAGTTCCTATTGTCAACGGGCTTCCACCTTGCACATCATCACAATCATTACCTGCAAGGTCTTCCAATTCATGTGCAGTAATGCTTCCGAAATCAGCTGTCTCACCGGAACCTGCTGTTATGAGGTTGGTGGAAGGAGTTGAAGCATCGGTTATTGTTATTACTAATGTAGTTTTTGACGTAAAGTCAATAGTTAAAGCAGTACAGTCGAAGTTTGTCCCGTCTGTTATTCCACCCGCAAACGTTAACAATGCTTCTAAATCGCTTGCATCCAATGACGCATCCGTATCTGCCATAGGTTCTGAGAATGTTATCCTCAACGCATCACCTACATCATTACCGAATCCACCTGAAGTCGCATCATGCATAGCAATCGCATTTATCTTAGGTACGGTTGATTCTGCAGTTACTACTCCACTGGTATATACTTCGGAAGTTCCCGCTGCAACCAGCAAAGCGCTTGTCACAGAACCATCCAAGGTAATGCCAATGTATTTACCTGCCGGAATAAATGCTCCATCGGTCGCTTCATCAAGAGTTATAGTAAGTATTGTATTTCCACCGCTCCATACTGCTGTAGCGTTTGTAGCAGTTATTCCTGCCTCACTAGTATTACCTGCATCATCCGAATAGTCTATACCAAGTACTGTTCCGCCACGCACATCTGCTTGGGTTAGTGATGCCGGATCCATTGCTTCTGAGAATGTGACTACAATTGTATCTCCTCCGTTATTTACAGAGTTTGCTGTTACTGCAAATGTAGGAACGGAGCATGTATAAGTTGCTTCATCATTACTTGCATTGACTGTATTTCCTGCCAAGTCAGTTACATTTGTTACTGTTACAATTACTGTTTGCCCGTCTGTTAAACCGCTCATATCATCTACAGTCAATGTAACATCTGTCTTATTTGCTCCTAATGTAGCTGCACTTGCTGTTGGACCTGCTAACCCGCCAGTTCCGCTTAACGCATAGTTTCCTGCTGTTTCTGCTGTTGTTTGATCTACCGGTTCACTAAACGTTACCTTAACCGTTGTATTATTTACCTTAACCAGTGCTGCAGTTACCGTCGGTGCAGTTGATTCCATTGTTACCGTTCCGGTTGTGTATACAGGTGTACTTGCTCCAAGGTTAGCACCTCCACCTGTTACCGCATTTCCTGCAAGATCTGTAACTGAATCTACCAATGTTACACTTACATACTGGCTGCTTCCTATAAATGCTCCATCGGTTGCTTCATTCAATGTTACTGTAAATACGGTCTTTGCTGCATTCCATGCGCCTGTTGCGTTTGTAAGCGTCAAGGCAGCTTCTCCACCTGCACTATCATCACTGTCTGTCTTGATTGCTATTGCTGTTGCTGCTTGTATGATCGCGGTTGACAGTGTGGATGTTGTCATCGGCTCGCTGAAG
>JAOABQ010000031.1 GCA_026418275.1 Clostridia bacterium | reverse complement strand
TCAAGAAACAAGGATTTCCGACAATAACCGAAAGGTACTTATCAGTACATTAATTCCAATCTGAACCGCCGTATACCGAACGGTACGTACGGTGGTGTGAGAGGTCGGTGAGTGAAATAATCATTCACCTCCTACTCGATTAATATTCAATAGTTATTTTTATTTTATCAATATTGAATATAGACAAGTTGAGCCAAATCTTTTATACAAAAGTAAAGGAAAGGATGATCTATTTTGAAAAAAATAATTGCAGGCAGTGCCATTATATGTATTTTGATTATTATAGGAGTATCGTATACTTTTATCCCAAGAAAAATTAATGAAGAATATAACGTCTATATATTTTCAAAAAAGGATATGCCAATGAAGGAAGTGCCAATAACCCTAAAAGGGAAATTATATAAAAGAATCATGCAAAATGATATTTTTATTGGCACAATAGAAGTTGAAGGGGAAATAGTAGAAATTAAAAGTTCAGAAGGCGATCACTCCGATTTAGATAATAATAAATATTATTATACGTACAATACGGACAATAGTAGTTCAAAAGGGATGACAAAGCATGAAGCCTCAGTAGTATTTTCGAAAGACTTCGACGAGATCTATGGTTATACCTCAGGATTGAGAGAAAAGTATGGCGAAATGAGCATTTTTAAGTCAAATACAGAATTAAAAACTATATATGATAAGTATTTGGATTAAACTGAAGTATAATGCTCCCATAGGGTGAGACACAAAAAGAAAAAAATAAGTTATAATAGGAGCATGAACAAACGAAATAATTACAGTGCAGAATTTAAAACCAAGGTGGTGTTGGAGGTTCTCCGGGAGGAAGCTACCCTCAATGAAATAGCATCACGCTATGATGTCAGCCCGGTTGTCATAAGCCGCTGGAAGTCCGAGTTTCTGGAACGAGCTGCTGATGTGTTTAAAAAGGGGCCAACGGAAGCCGAAAAGGAACTGGTTGTGGAAAAAGAACGGGTGGCAGCTCTGGAGCGTAAAGTCGGTCAGTTGACATATGAGGTCGACTGGCTCAAAAAAAAAATCTGATGAAATTATCCGACGCAAACGCCCGTAAAGAACTAGTGGATATGAATCATTCGCAGCTTACAGTCCAGCGTCAGGCGGAGCTTCTGAGCCTTAACAGATCCAGCCTTTATCGTCAACCGGCTTTAAAGTTGATTACCGATGAAGAGCTGTTCATCATGCGGCGGATTGATGAAATCCATACGGATGAGCCTACTTGGGGGTATCGGACAATCACACGGATTCTCCGGCGTGACGACGGAATCCTGATCAATAAGAAACGGACCCGGCGGATCATGAAAGACATGGGTATTTATACGCTGTATCCCAAGCCAAACCTGAGCAAGCGGTACCATTCACAGTACATAAAGCCTTACCTGTTGAGAAACCTGGCAATCACCCGTCCCAATCAGGTCTGGGGTGTTGATATAACCTATCTTCGCATGAAGAAAGGGTTCATGTACCTGTTTATCATTATCGACCGGTATAGCCGCTGTATTGTGGACTATGAGCTTTCAAGCACACTTGATAAATCCTTCCTTCTCTGCTGCATGAAACGGGCATTGGCAAAATACAAGCCAGAAATTATCAATAGTGACCAGGGCGGGCATTTTACCAGTCCGGATTATATCAAAATGATTGGGGATGCTGGTGTAAAGGTCTCCATGGACGGCAAAGGCCAATGTCTTGATAATGCACGTACTGAACGTTTTTTCAGGACACTCAAGTGCGACAGAATTTACATAAACGAATATGAGACTCCCATGCGGCTTAGGGCTATGCTTAGGGAATACATCCATACTTACAATACTTACAGGCCTCATTCCTCAATTAACGGCGAATGCCCGGCAAATGTTTATTCAGGTGTCAAGGAGCAGGTGGTTGCTTCATAACATACAGGCACAGAAAGGGGTTAACTTAAAATTCTTCTTTTTGTGTCTTGACAAAGGGGAGCATTATAAAGTATCCTGACGCGATTTGTCTGCATGGGGTACAAAATCAAGTATTATCTGCGAAAGGAGAATAAAAATTGTTATACGTCAAACGAACGTCTCATATTATGTTAATATTCATAACGATCTTTATAATGCTGCCAATGGTCGGTTGTAGCACCAGTGAAGTTCCAGAAACTACAGTTGACAATACTCCTACGGTATCTACTCCCTCTCCGACACAAAGCGGCAAAACTGAAACTTTTAATTACGGCGGACTCAAGCTCGAAGTAACAAATGTACGTGAAATTAAGGCCGAGAGCAAAACTGACGACATGGGCAAGCCTTGGGAATATAAAGTGTTTATTTGCTATCCAGGCGCAAGAGCAACAATTCTTGACGCCGATATGAGCGATCCAAGTTTAAATGCAGATGGCAAGACTCATGCAAATTGGGCCATTATGTCGGCTTCGGGCGAAAGGACGGATATTATTGACGGCATGCAGCCATTTGACATTTCAAGCAACGTGGTTTATATTTATGACCCTGAATCGAGCTTGGCTGTGTTAAAATTTGAGGTGTACGAAAATGACAAATAGGGTGAAAAATGTGGTCTATTATAAGAGACCGGCGTTTTGGCTTGTATGCGCGGCGGTGGTTTCCGCAGTCGTAGCTACTATATTTCTGTTTGCTTATAAAACCCAAACCCTTGAGCTTCCGGAAACGGCGTCGGTTTTTACTGTAGAAATGGAACAGTTCAACGACAGGTTAAGCGTCGGCTGCGTGGTTATAACCGACGCCGAGCAAATTGAAACAATTCTTTCAGCCATGGCCGGCGCGAAAAAAACGCTGAGGCATTCCGCCAATGACTATCCGGAGCAGGACAACTATCTTGTTGCAAGGCTTATTATGGAAAATGAGATGAGAACGCTGTGCCTGTATTCGGAAGGCGGCAGCGAGTACATAGAGGAGCCGTATGTCGGGATCTACAAAACTCGCGGGAATTCAAGTAAAGCATTATATAAGGTATATACAGATAACATGGAGAAAAGCAGCGGTAACGCAATCAATATCAGATGGGAGGCGTCCGGCGACATTCCCCAGCCGGCCAGGGACTACGCTGTGGACTATGTGCTGTCTCTTATACACATCTGACGCTGCCG
>JAOABQ010000017.1 GCA_026418275.1 Clostridia bacterium | reverse complement strand
AAATGAGAAGGGAAGTTGCTACATGGCAATTTCATAGAAACTTGCAGGGAGCTACTGTGAAGTGGCAATTTACGACAGAAGATGCAAGAATAAAATTGAAAAGTCTGTACCCTAAAATTTAAGAGTTACAGACTACTAGTACCGTTTTCTACACTTCCATCTGGTATTGAAGAAACTTGAATTTCTTCACTGCCGCCATATTGTGCACGTGACTTTTTTCTACCGAACAACTTCTTAAAAACCGCTATAATGGGGCCCTAGCAGCAATCTATTTTACACTAAGTCTTACAATTTTTAAAGATGCCGTAAGTCACAATTTGGGTAGACGAAAGTCACTTTTTTTATAAAGCTGACTTTATAATCATATTCAATAATGGGGATCAAAATAAAAACAACCAAATCTATAAGTGACTTTTCAGTTTACAAAATACTCCTTACCAGGTATTTCACTCACATAAAATCAGTCGTTTTATTTTGGTTATCTATAGAAATACTTATTTATTGGTTATAGGTTTAAACCTAAAGGGTAATTTCATCCCCCGCTTTTATGATCCCACCCTTGATAACCTTGGCGAAAATACCCTCCTTGGGCATAACGCAATCTCCTACCTGGTGAAATATGGCACACTTTTGATGACATTCCTTTCCGATTTGCGTCACTTCAAACTCCACTTGAGAAATCTTAAACCTTGTCCCTATCTCAAGCAAATATAAGTCAATCCCTTCGGTTGTAATATTTTCTGCAAATTTCCCTGTACAAAGCCCTTTAACACCTGCCTTTTTCATTTTTTCGATGCTTTCGATTCCAAGAAAACTCACCTGCCGGTGCCAATGTCCAGCATGTGCATCCCCTTTAAGTCCAAAGTCTTCTATAACTTCAACAAATTCAACTGTTTTCTTCGGAACTCCCTTTTTTTCACTGATGTTTACAGCAACCACCTTTGCCATAGTTAATCATTCTCCTTTATATAATCGCCTGACTTTCCTCCGGTCTTTTTTATAAGCTGTATTTCCCCAATGACCATTTCCTTGTCCACCGCTTTGCACATATCATACACAGTCAAGGCGGCTACAGATACAGCCGTCAGTGCTTCCATCTCCACACCGGTTTTCCATGTACAGCGTACTATAGCCTTTATTTCTATACAACACTGTTCAAAATTTGAATTTATTTCAACTTTCACTGAATCAATGGGTATATTATGACACATAGGAATCAGTTCATGGGTGCGCTTTGCAGCCATGATTCCCGCGATTCTTGCCGGCCCAAGGACGTCGCCTTTAGGCAGGTTACCCTCTACAACTTTCAAAAGCGTTTCAGATTTCATAAAAATGCAGCCCACTGCAAGGGCTTCTCTTTCGGTTATCTTTTTTTCAGAAACATCAACCATTCTTGCATTCCCTTTTTCATCAAGATGTGTAAGTTCCATTTTACCCTCCAATTCTATTCATATCGCGCATGGACTGAAAGCCTTTCTCAAAGTGATGTCCATCCGGTTTCTCATAAATCACCTTCCGTAGGAACGCCAGAAGTTCCTGTGGCTCCTTGTGAAGGGCCCCCATGATATCTACCTCCCCATTATCCCCAAGGCAAGGTTTTATTTTACCGTCGCAAGTAAGCCGTATTCTGTTGCATGAATGGCAAAACTTGTGGCTCATAGGACTAATAAAGCCGATTCTACCTTTATAGCCGGGTATGGTATAATATTTTGCAGGCTGGCCGGGATCTGAATGTTTCAACGGTATAAGCTCCGGATGTGTTGATAGGATCTGGGAATTATAAACTACCTTTTGATGATTTTTCTCCCCAAAGGAGCCTACCGGCATCAACTCAATAAACCTCACATCTACAGGGCTTTCCCTTGCAATCTTAAAAAAGTCATCCACTTCATCCTCATTAAGCCCCTTCATTAATACCGTATTGATCCGGATAGGATAAAGTCCTGCATCCACTGCCTTATCCATTCCCACCAGTACTTCATCCAGCTGGTCGGTGCCGGTTATATGACGAAACCTTTCCTGTCTTAGTGAATCGAGACTAATGTTAATCCGCTTGAGTCCTGCTTCCTTAAGCTTTTTAGCATATTTCCCCAAGTAAATCCCGTTGGTCGTCATGGAAACATCCTCTATTCCTTCCACAGAAGAAACAGCTTCAACCACCTGGCAGACATCGGGACGTGTAAGGGGCTCTCCACCCGTAATTCTTATTTTTTTAATTCCCAATTGGGCCATACATGTGACAAGTTTTTTATACTGCAGGGAAGTCAATGTAAGGCATGCATCGGTTTTACTTTGAGGTGCACAATAAATACAGCTTAAATTGCAGCTTTGTGTAATGGATATTCTCAAGTATTCAATTTCTCTTCCCAGCTTGTCCCTCATGAACATCCTCTTTTCTACATATGCTTCTTTTCATTAAATTTAGCGGTATTCTATAAATCAAGCCGCTGTGATAGATGCTTTCGTAAGAGATGGTTTACTTACTTTATAACAATGTAAATTTGTGTAGTGGATAAGTTTTCCTTAGCAATTTTTTTCCGGTTCAATCAGCAGCTATATATTTCCTCAGCCCCACTTACTTCATAGCCGCCCATTTTTAATAAGATATCCTTAAACTCCTGGGATTTAAGAATATCCAAAAAACATTCAACACTTGAAAGTTCCATATATTCTTTGGGTATGATAAAATCATATTGTTCCTCACAAAGAGGTATAAAATCCAGATTATATGCCATTGCCGCCGAATAAATCCCAAGACCGGCATCTGCACTTTCGGATGCAACCAACGCAGCTACCGACATATGTGTAAGCTCCTCCCTGTTATACCCGTATATCCTTTCTACATCCAGATTATGTTTTCTTAGATAAAAATCTAAAAGAACTCTTGTCCCGGAGCCTTTTTGCCTGTTTACATATCTTATTTCATTTTTTTCACTTACAATATCTTTGAGGGATTTAATATTCCTGGGATTTCCCTTCTTCACCATGAGTCCCTGCAGCCGCTTGACGCAGCGCACAACATTTACCGGGACATGATGCAGGTACTTTTTAACGTAGCTTAGATTATATTCCCCTGTTTCCTCATCCAGAAGGTGAGTGCCTGCAATATGTGCTTCTCCCCGCTTGATAGCCATGATTCCTCCCAGGCTCCCTACATGTGCTGACGAAATATACTTTCCCGGATAGTGTACTTTCATTCTGTCCATGATGATATCAATCAATGGATCATGGCTCCCTGTGACAGAGAGGGTATTTTTTATTTCTGTTGGGGACTTTAAGAGCCGGACATTTACTTCTTTACCTGCCTCCATCCCTTCGGAATTCATAGGAATCTCCAATATCCCATCTGCTTTCACAAAGGAGGTAACCACACCGGCTCCCCTATTCAAGGGTGTTGCAACCCATTTATCCTTGACAAATCCCAGTTTCATTCTTACCAATTCCTTATATTTCAAGGAAGAAATCAATTTGCGGGATAGTACTGCCTTTTGAAACAGCACTTCATTTCCTGTGATATGAAGCATAGAATTCAATACCGGCTTCACCACATTCTCCATCACAATGATTCCGGAAACCGGATACCCGGGAACTCCGATAACAGGGATCTCTCCTATAAGTCCCATGATGGTAGGCTTTCCAGGCCTTATGGATATTCCGTGCACCAGTACCTTTCCTATCTCCCCAATAACCTTAGCGGAAAAATCCTCTCTTCCGGCAGATGACCCCGCATTTAAAATCACCACATCACACTCTTTTGCTGCCTTTTGCAAAACCTCCCGTATCCTGCCGTAATGATCGGGAACAATGGGATAGGTTTTTGGAATACAGCCCCACCTTGTAAGCATTGCCGCAAATATCGTTGAATTGAATTCAATAATCTTCCCTTCCTCCGGACTGTCTGTGGGACTTACAATCTCATCTCCCGTTGGGATTAATCCAACCACAAGCCTTTTTTTAACCTTCACCTTCAATACGCCTCCTGCAAGAAGTGCCCCCATTGCCGGAGGTTCAATTACCGTATTGGAGGAAAGGATCATCTCTCCTTTGCATATATCCTCCCCGATCTGCCTCACATGCTGCCAGGGCACAGCCGCCCCCATCAGCTTAACTGTTTTTTCATCCACATGAATAACATCTTCAATCATGACAACCGCATCAAACCGTTGGGGTAAGGGATCTCCCGTATCCACCCTTACAAAATCCGTTCCTTCTTTTAAAAAAACCGGAGTTGTTTCTGTGGCTCCAAAGGTTCTTTCCGCTAAAACAGCAATTCCATCCATGGCACAGGCATTGTAGTGGGGAGATGAAATATTGGCAATTACTGCCTCGCAAGTAACCCTGCTTAGGGCATCCTGTACTTTAATCTCTTCTCCTTGAGGTACCTTCACCATGGCCTCGATACTTTCCGTATATGTTTTCAAAGCTTCCTCAAGCTCCATGTTTTTTAAGTATTGATACTCCATTTTTGGCTCCCTCCCATTAAAACAATACAACATCAACTTCGGTGCCTTCGTCAAGTCCCTCCAAACTCCTGCCGATATGCACATATCCATCTGCTTCCGCCAGCACTTTGATGAGTCCTGATTTTCCGAAAACCGGCTGTACATGATACTCATCCTGGTTTTTCAAAAGCCTCACAGGAAGAAACTCTTCCCTGCCGTGATTGGAAGGATATTTACAGACCATCTTTGCCTTTACGATGTTTAAAACCTTGCAGCTGCCTCCCTGCATAACATCCATGAGGAATCCGACAAATACCCTATATATCATATAACAGGAAACAGGGTGGCCTGGAAGCCCCAATACAGCCCGGTTTTCTATCTTCCCTAAAATGGTCGGTTTGCCTGGTTTTACTGCAATACCATGGACTAAAACTCCCGGACTCCCCAATGCGTCAATAACCTTATGGGTCTCATCCATATTCCCGACAGAGCTTCCACCTGATATTAAAACTATATCACACCGTGCCAACGCATCCTGAGCAGCTTTCCTTATGGATTGGAAACGGTCTTCGATAATCCCGAACAACACCGGTTCACAGCCTTCGTTTAAAACCCCTGAAAAAAGGGTGTAAGTATTGATATCCCTTACCTGTGCACCGGTCGGGGTGTCCAGCATATCAATGATTTCATCTCCTGTAGATATAATTCCCACCTTAAGCTTGCTATAGACCTGAACCTTGCCTATTCCAAGGGCTGCAAGCACACCTATATCCTGTGGCCTTAGCTTGCACCCTTTTTTTAGTATAACATCATTCCTTTTGATATCGTCGCCTTTATATACGACATGGCTTCCCGGAGCCTGGGGCTTTTCAATATAGATGTAGCCATCATTGTAATCCTGGGTATACTCAATCATGACTACCGCATCTGCCGGTTTGGGAAGCTGTCCCCCAGTCGGGACATAAGCAGCCTGTCCTTTTTTAAGTGTAAAATGAGGCTCTTCTCCCATTTTTACCGTACCAATGATCTGAAGCTGAGCGGGGATTGAATCCGAAGCACCAAAAGTATCTTTGGAAATTACTGCATAGCCGTCCACAGAAGAACGGTCAAAATGAGGTATATCCTCGTCTGCCAAAATATCAGAGGCCAATGTTCTGCCCACAGCGTCCTTGATAGATATTCTTTCAGCATCCAACGCGTATAAAGAAAAATTTTCTTTTATGATTTCATAGACTTCCGTTACACTTTTTACAGAAAGCATTTATATCCTCCAGTTATTCAAAAACTCCTTCAATTCTTCACTTTGAGGAGATTTTAAAATGTTTTTGTCCCCCTGCTCGGCCACGCTGCCATTTTTAAGAAAGATCACCCTATCGGCAATCCTATAAGCCTGGGACGGATTATGAGTGTTTATCACCACTGTTGAACCATCCTTTTTATTCACATCCAGTATATACCTTTCAACCCAATGCATATTGGAAATATCGATGGATGCCGTGGGTTCATCCAGTAAAACAAACTTTTTCCCAAGTATTAACGTTCTGGCCACAGCCATCCGCTGAGCTTCCCCCCCGGACAGTGTCCGTGCGTTTTGATCTGAGAAAGCATCCATTCCGACAAACCTTAACGCGTCCATTACATTACTTTCAATATTTTCCTTTCCCTGAATTCCCACTTTTACATTATCAAAAACACTTAAGTCAAAGATATAGGGTTTTTGAGGAAGATAGGCTATCAAATCCTTAGAAGGGCTGTTTTCACAGTCACAGTACTGCACCCTGCCTGAATCAGGCTCCAATAACCCTGCCAGAATCCGCATCAATGTGGTTTTGCCACTGCCGTTTTGGCCGATGACGGCAGTTATTTTCCCGCTTTCCAGCGTTAGTTTTACATCGATTGCCGTTTTCCCTCGATACACCTTTTTTATGTTATCTAAAATAACCCTCATGCGTCCTCCTGGAAACGCTGAACGCCCCAATTCACCAAAAATGAAATCATGAGCAGTATAAAACCTAACGCAAGTGCCCGGTCGTAGTTGCCCTTTCCTGTCTCCAAAACAATGGATGTGGTCATAACCCTGGTATTATACTGAATATTTCCTCCAACCAACATAACGGCACCCACTTCCGAAACGGCCCTTCCATACCCTGCCAGCAATACCGAAACCACACTATACCTGCATTCATAAAGAAGCAGCTTTAACGTTAGAGTCCGGCTTAGCGCAAGGCCCAGACAGGTTTCCCTAATAGAAGCAGCCCTTAATTTCACCGCCGACGCAGTAAGTCCTATAATAATAGGCAAAACAATAAGTACTTGTGCAATCACCATGGCAGTCGGCGTAAAAAGAAGTTTTAACTCCCCCAAAGATCCCTTCCGGGACAGCAGAATATACACCAAAAGCCCTGCTACTACCGGGGGAAGGCCCATGAAAGTATTAACAAAACTGAGAATCCATTTCCTATATTTAAAATCCGTACTCCCCAGTATTACGCCCATCGGTACACCGATTGCAGTAGAAATCAACGTACTTAGGACTGTTACAACCAAAGTAAGCAGAATAATACCATATACTTCATTATTGAAGGATATAATCAGCTTTACAGCTTCATGAAAACTTTCCATCAAATCATTCAAGTAGTTAATCTCACCTCGAAGAGTCGTTATTTTTTATAATTTACTATAAACAAACTTTCTCCATACTTGTCCTTGCCATATTCGTTAATAAGCGCCAACGCCTTTTTTGACGTAATCCATTGAATCAATTTTTGAGCCCCTTCCCCATTGATACCCTTATGCTTTGATGGGTTTACTGCAATTATAGTATACTGGTTTAAGAGGTCATTAGCACCATCCAATACAATCTCTAAGTCCAACTTGTCCTTCATAGTAAGAAATGTGGCTCTGTCCGTCAGTGTATATGCCTTCTTTTCACTAGCCATGGAAAGCACGGCACCCATCCCCTTTCCTGCAGAGATATACCATTCTCCGGCCGGTTTTTTATCTACCGCTTTCCATAAGGCCAATTCTTTTTTATGGGTTCCTGACTCATCGCCTCTGGAGATGAAACGGTTTTTTTGCTCCATTATTTTCCTCAATGCTTTTGCTGCGTTTGCTTCACCGGTATTTTTGATTCCTGCCGGATCGTCTTTGGGACCTACGATAACAAAATAGTTATACATAAGTTCTATTCTCTCCAGACCGTTCCCTTCAGAAACAAACTTTTCTTCAGACTTTTTGTCATGGATCAATAATAGATCCGCATCCCCGTTTTCTCCGGTTTTAATTGCCTGACCGGTTCCTTGTGCCACCACCTTAACATCAAGCCCTGTGTCCTTTTCCCACTGCGGCTTTAAAAAACCCAGAAGCCCGGAGTCTTCAACACTTGTCGTGGTAGCAAGGGTAACAGAGGGATTTACTTTACCGGTATTGCAGGATACAGGAATAATTAGAAGTGAAAGTACCAACAGCACCGCGAGAATTGTTCTTTGATTTACTGCAGCATAAATAGACCGTACATACATGAATGAATGATTCCTCCTTTTCAACATGGAAGGCAAAACCGTTTCCGGTCTTACCCTATCGGCCAGGGGTTCATAGCCAATTGCCTTAGAACTTCCAAGCTCGGAGATTATATTTAAATTCATAATACCTAAGTTTTGAAAAATGGTCAATAGCAAAGCATGTCCGCTTTGGCTGTTCTTATTTTACATTAGATATGGATGTGCTAAAATAGTTTTTATAGATTCAAGTATAAGCAGAAAATACATGGAGGAAATAAAATGATAAAGGTAGGAATTCTCACAGCAAGTGATAAAGGCTCTCTCGGTCAAAGGACCGATGAAAGCAAAGGGGTCATCGAAGGCCTTATAAAGGAAATGAAAGGTGAAGTGGTTCACTATATTCTCGTCCCGGATGAAAGAGAAGTCATATCCGATCATTTAAAAGAGATGGCAGATACACACCACATTGACCTTGTCCTGACCACCGGCGGGACAGGATTTTCTCCACGGGATATCACCCCAGAGGCTACCTTGGATGTCATAGAAAGGCAAGTTCCCGGAATCCCTGAAGCTATGCGGCAGGAAAGTCTCAAAATCACGCCGCGGGCTATGCTTTCAAGAGCTGTTGCAGGCATTCGCGGAAAAACCCTTATCATCAACTTGCCTGGAAGTCCCAAAGGGGTTAGGGAGTGTCTTAGCGTTATCCTGCCCGTTCTTCCCCATGCCATTGAAATTTTAAAAGGTAAAGCCGGTGAGTGCGCCAGGTAAAATGCATTAGCCCTGGTTCACCTTTTAACTTTTTCTTCTCATGAGTACATATAAAATAAAAATTCCTGTCAGGAGAGAAGCTGTTTCAATGAGCCCGCCTTCTACCCCGAAATTGCCTCCGGTAATCACCCCAGGTCCAAAAGTCTCCAAATCCAGGATGCTGCCCCCACCGTATAAGGACCCACTCACTTCCAGCCCGAAAAGATTTCCCTGTGCCCAATTCCATGAGGTATGCAGTGCACATATACCCCAAAGGCCCCCCTCCCACAAAGCATAAAAGGCAGCAAAAACCCCAAATAAAATAAGGTTTAAAATGGCTAAAAAACTAATATTATTATTGAATAAATGTAGAAAACCAAATATGGAAGATGAAATAATAATCCCTAATACAAGGTTATGTCTTACACTGATCACAGGCAGCAGCCAACCGCGTATCATGATTTCCTCCGAAGCTCCCTGTATCATCCAGCCAATGAGAACAACCATAACAGCACTCATAATCCCGGTGCCTCTCTCGGATGAAATATTTACCGCTTCAATTTTTACCATCCCCAGCAATGCCAAAACTGCCAAAGCAGCTGCAAGCATGATAATTCCTGTAATAAAGCCCCTAATATACCGGTAGATTACACCCTCCTTGAAAAAACCCAGGGTTTCCACCTTTCTTCTCTCAATAAATTTAACCCACGAAAAGAAAACAAGGATTTGAATACCACAGGAAATGGCTAGCATAAGAAAAAAGAAAACCGGTTCACTCATTATTCGGATTTCTCTTAAAATAGGTTCACTTCCTTGGAAGATGAGGAAGGATACAAAATAGCCAACAAAAAGTAAAAATAAAAAAATGAGGAGGGATATTAAAAAATGAGGAAGAAACCTGCTTTGCTTGGTTTTTCGAAAAAGAGGAGTATTTACGGTTAAAATGCTTTCATACTTTTTCATTTCATGCCTCAACTTATTATTGGTATCACTTTTAATATTATATTTACATACAGAGCTTTTTAATATTAAAATCTATATTCCGGTAGGGAACTTAGACGGAAGTACATAAATAAAAAAAGACACACCTTTCATCATGAGCAAGGTATGTCTTTTTGATTTAATCATTTTATCCTCCGATAAGCATAGGGTAAACTCTTAATATATCCCCATCCTTTACGGTATATTCATCCTTAACCAAGAGGCATTCATCTCCTGTACCGGTACAAACGGTAATAAACCCGATTTCATCCTTTGGAATTCCGGTATCTGCCGCAGCATCCAAAGCTGAGGTACCTTCCAAAATTTCCAGCTCCATTTGGGTCCTGCCACCTGTAAACCTCTTAAACCAGCTTGTAACCTCTATGGTGACTTTCATAACTATCCCTCTTTTGCCATCATCTCTTCAACCTTTTTATTATAAAGTTCAATGAGTTCATAGGCCACTTTTTCGTCCAATTGCCCGGACATACTTGGCGTCTCAAAGAGCCTCTTAGGAAGCTTAACACTGAGCTGATCAAAGCCCAGAGACTTCTTGATCCTGATTTTTGTCTTATAAATCCGTTCGCCAAACGCAGTCAAATCTTCATCCGTTAGGCTGTATCCAATAGAATTCAGTGCTCCCAGGATTGTTTTCCGGTCGTACACTTTTCTCGCAAAGAGACAAATAACCAGCGAGTTTAGCATGCATCGTTCCTTTTCTTCGGCAAATATTGCCTCTATCAGCTTTTCCTTGTCAAACTCCTTCATGGTTTGATCTATGGAATAACCGCCATTGCAAAGGTGTGAATGCCTTGCCCCCACAGCAGGCCCAATGATGGAGCCATACCCGGTGTGATATCCCGGCATTTCATTTTTTGCAAAAGTCATTGCAAAGTCTTTTCCTCCATAAATCTCAGCCGCTTTATCCGCACCTTCACCCAAGGCCTTGTAAAACTCATTTTTCCTACTGGCAATAAAATCGATTGCCTTCATATAACTTGCCGTATTCCCGAAAGCCAAAGGAACCACCGTTTGATCTTCGCTTACAAGCTTTTTCATAAAGGCCTCTGTCGCCCAACCAAGCACTACGCCTACTGACATGGCGTCCAGTCCGGTCCTCTCAACCACCTCAATAAGGTGTAATATCTCATCCGATGTTTTTATTCCCAAAAAGCTTCCCAAAGAGAATAGAAGCTCGTAATCATATCCCACACTGACTGCTTCATATTCATAACCCTTGTCAAACTCATGCCTGTACTGTCCAATATGGATACACCCCACAGGACAACCGGTACACGCCATTTTTCTTACAAGGTTTTTCTGGGCAAAGACTTCTCCGGATATATTCCCTCCGTGTTCAAACACATTTTGCCTTAAGTTTTTGGTAGGCAGCCCTCCTGCAGCATTTAAGGGTTCAATATTGATAGGCGTTCCCACATCATGATACTTGGACATGATTTCGGTATCTGTGACCCGTTTGTAGATTTCCTGGTACACCTTAAAATACTCTTTGAAATTCTTTACAGGAAGATTTCTATCCCCGACGATGCTAATAGCCTTAAGGTTTTTACTTCCCATTACGGCACCAAGTCCCAATCTTCCAAAATGTCTATACGTATCAACACAGACACTTGCATACCTGACCAGGTTCTCACCTGCCCGACCGATCCTTATAATACTCCGCTTTCCTCCACCCGGCTCTCTTTCCCGGATTACGCGTCCCACCTCATCGGTAGACATTCCCCAGAAAGCCCTTGCATCTTTAAACTCTGCACTGTTCCTGCTCACTGTAATATATGAAGGATGCTTTGCCTTACCTTGAATGACAATGGCATCATACCCTGCTAAAAACATGGTCATTGCCATCCTGCCGCCCGCATAGCTTTCTCCCAGTTCTCCGGTAAGAGGCGACCTAAACATGGCTACCGTCTTTGTAACAACCGGGAAAACAGTAGAAGCAGCACCAATGGCAAATACAATAGGCTGATCCTCATGGAAAGGATCCAAATCCGGCTTTAGATTTTCTTCAAGAAGCTTGGATGCAACCCCAACACCTCCCAAATATTCCATTAAGTCTTTTCTATTTTCGACACGGATTTTTTTAGAAGTTAGATCCACATAGAGTACTCTTATGTAATTTTCATAGATCATTGCTAACTTCCTCCATTCTCAAACATTCGTGAGGGCACAGCTTTGCACATACACCACAGTGTTTGCATATAATCGGCTTGCTTTCATACTCATCAAAATGTACCGCATTCACAATACAAGCCTCAACACATTTTCTGCATCCGATACATTTATCGGGCTTTAACAAAACTCCGCCGCCCTGCCTTTTCTCCAGTGCACCACTTGGACAGGCTTCCGCACATGCCCGTTCATCTCTGCAAGCAATACATACATACGCGGCAAATTTGCCTTGCAATCCACCGGAAGTTTTAACCCGAATCGCGCTTTTAGAGAGTGAATGATTTTGACGGTTCACCCCACTACACGCCAACATACATGTGAAACAACCAATACATTTGTTCATTCCATCTGTTCTTAAGACTTTTGGCATGATTTCACCCCAGATCGTTATATATATCTTACTTGAATTTATTAAGCATTTAACTATTTTATTATAATTCTTTCAAATTCTATTGTAAATGCAATGTTGAAAAATGTAATAAAAACTTGAATATCCAATTCCATTTACTTCAGAATTGCCTATCATCGGTTATAAAATTAAAAACCATCCACGCTACTAAGCACAGATGATTTTTGGTGGCTACTTAAAAATACAACATATAAAAAAGGTCTATACGGTTACATCATACGGTAATATCATGCACCTACTTTATTTCATTCAAATCATATGGAGTCTCTTGGTATACGTAGTAATTAAGCCAATTGGAGAAAAGCAGGTTTGAATGTCCTCTCCATCTCACCATGGGAGGCTTTTCCGGGTTGTTTTCCGGAAAATAGTTTCGAGGCACTGCAATATTTAAACCTCTTGAAATATCCCTATCATATTCGGCTTTTAATGTGAGAGGGTCATACTCCGAATGTCCTGTTACAAAAACTTGCCTTCCATCCTTCCTTGCAACAATATAAATGCCCGCTTCGTTGGATTCCGACAAGATCTCCAATTCCTTTACTTTTTCTATATCTTCTCTCCTTATTTCAGTATGCCTTGAGTGGGGTGCCAGGAAAAGATCGTCAAACCCTCTTAAAAGCTTGACATTTTTTATATTAAATGTGTGTTCAAAAACCCCAAACATCTTTTCTTTAAGCGGGTATTTGGGAATCCCGTAATGATAGTATAATCCCGCCTGTGCCCCCCAACAGATATGTAGTGTAGAAGTGACATTATGGAGCGACCATTCCATAATGACCTTTAACTCCTCCCAGTAATTCACTTCTTCAAATTCCATCTGTTCAACCGGCGCACCCGTAATGATCAAACCGTCAAATTTCTGGTCTGCGATATCCTCAAAGGTTTTATAAAAAGTAACCAAATGCTCTTCAGGTGTATTTTTAGAAGTATGAGACTTTGGATGCAAAAGAACAATATCCACTTGCAGCGGGGAGTTTCCAAGCATGCGTAAGAGTTGAGTTTCAGTAACAATTTTCGTGGGCATCAAATTCAATATTCCGATTTTTAAAGGACGTATATCTTGATGATAGGCCCGTTCTTCTCCCATAACAAAAATATTTTCACTATTTAATATTTCCACTGCAGGTAAATGATCAGGTATTTTTATAGGCATGGAATTCATCCTTTCCAACATCATAAGAACTTCAACACATTGAGATTTAAAAGAGATTTAAAAAAATTAACACCTAAAAAAGTTTGTTAAAATAACAAACTTTTAAAATAATCATTATATAAAATTAGGTGGCTAACTTGACTTTTCATATCCCAAGTAATCCAATAAAATTAATACTATAATACACCCGATTTGTGTACACGTCAAGAAAATTCGCTTCACTTCTAACCTTTCCTGTTCGCTATGGAACCCTATGGTTCCCTTCTACGGATGCAAGCATCCTGCGCCTTATATATGGACTTGTATCACTTCCCAACCTTCAAGAAAATTTAAGTGTTCTTATAAGGCATTCAATACTCAGTTCTTCCAGTTCAACATAGGAATCTTTTTCCAAAATGTCTCCAAGCTGATGCGCATCCGATGACTTAATAAGCCGGTATTTGTCCAGGTAGGGCATATTTAACTTTAATGTGGCGGTGTCGCAATTCTTTGAAACTTCCAGGGTTTGAATGGGAAGGGTCTCAGGAATCAGTCCCAGGTTTGAAATCAAGCTGTATGAGTTCCGGTCAATATGGGCCGGAATTACAACTCCGCTTAAATCACCTACAATACGAAAAGTATCTTCCAGGGAAAGTTCTGCAGCGGTAATAAGAAGTTGGTCCAGTTTTCCCTTCATTTCATCATTTTCATCGATAATCCACTGTTCTCCAAATATGTCCTCCCGGTTTTTAATAGAAGGCAAAGCAGCATAAACGAACTTTTGGAAATTCAACACCTTTTCCAACGACGGAAAAAGGCAAATCACATGAACCTCTTCCCTTGTTTCAAGCTCCATCCCGGGTACAACCAATAGATTTCGCTCCTTTGCGCACTTTAAAACAGCAGAACAGTTTTCCGCCGTATTGTGGTCTGTAACAGCAATGATATCCAATCCTTTGAGCCAAGCCATATTGACAATGTTATTGGGTGTCATCTCATTACTGCTGCACGGTGATAATGCAGAATGAATATGAAGGTCCACAAATGCTCTCATGAAATCCGTCCCTTTATTCCGCTTTGAAAAGCCTGACAACAAACTTCATAGGCACTCATGGAAGTAGACAATAGGATAATTCCTTCCTGTCCGGCTTTTTTTATGGTAGCTTCTTCTATATCAATTCCTTCAGGAATAACAATACAGGATACCTCTGTCAGCATGGCAACTGCCACTACATTCAAATGGGTCAAAACAGTTATCCAAATATCTCCCCGGTTGGCATGGGACATCACCCAACTTAAAAGATCACAGACATAAACCCCGGATATTTCCTTATCCAAATTATTTTCTCCCGAAACAACCTTTAAATCAAATTGCTTAACAAAATCTCTAACGTTCATTTTTCCCCTCCTGTTGATCTATACTTTTATCCAATACCGGAGGCATCTTTGCTTCCAATTCCATCATCTGAACAGCCAATTCACGTACCTTCTCCCTCAGTTTAAAAATACAGTCGGTTTCATTTGCTATTTCTCTCACGATATCCTCTGCAAGAGCCCGGCAGCTTGGAGCTCCACAAGCGCCGCAATCAAGACCGGGAAGTTCCTTATTGATTAGTTCCAGTGTTTCAAGCTTTTTCATCGCTTTCTCCAAGTCAATATCCAACTTCATAACAGGCTTATACTCTACTTTTCCGGTCCAAGCGAGCCTGCTCCTAAGTCCTTTCCTGTCTTCACGCTGAATCCCTTTTTCCTTCGCAGCGTCAATAAACTTTTTAATTCTTGTTTTTGCTACGTAAAGGTTTTCCACTGTCAAAGGCCCACCCAAACATCCCCCAACACATGCTAAGGCTTCAATAAAATCAACATCTTCCAGCCGTTCATTTTCAATTTCTTCGAATATGGTTATGACATTGTGTATTCCATCTACCGCAAGGAATTTGTCGGTCCCCAATGCAAGCCCTTCTCCCCCGGAGTTTGCCCACCTAATTCCTTCAAAACCGGCTTGTTCCAGATCTTCGACGTGCGTTACTTTTCCCAGACTGCTTAAAAGCTTCAGGTAAATGTCTTTAATGGATATTACACCATCAACATAGGACTTTTCTTTTTCATAGGGTACCTTTATACTGGTTACTTTTGCTGCACATGGTGTGATAAAAAACACACCAATCTCTTGGGGCAAAAGCCCTTTCGTGTTTAAGATTTCCTCTTTTACGATTTGAGCCGCAACCTCCATAGGCGATTCAAGGTTTACAATATGATCAATCAGGTTTGGAAATCGAACTTGAATCAACCTTACAACCGCTGGACATGCAGAGGATATTAAAGGCTTTTTTATTTTATTCTTTTTTAGCAGCTCACGGGTAGCATCGCTTACAAACTCTGCTGCTTTTGCAACCTCATAAATCTGATGAAATCCAATCCTCTTAAGTGCAGTTAAAAGATGGTTTCTAGAAGAAGCGGATTTAAATTGGCCATACAGCGCAGGAGCTGGTATTGCCACTCTATACTTGTAGGATTCGATTGCTTCGAAAGGATCTGAAATTGCCTTCTTGGCATGATAGGGACATACCCTGATACACTCCCCACAATCTATACATCTTTCATTAATAATTCTGGCTTTACTTTTTCTAACACGTATTGCCTCGGTTGGGCACCTTTTTATACAATTGGTACATCCTTTACACTTATCTTCATCTAACATAACTGAATGAAAATAGGTTCCCATGACCTTCACCTCCCCAAACTTCAAACCGCCCAGGTCTCTCTCTTTTACAGTTTATTCTTGTGTTACTGTTGATTGATAAAAACAGTAATAATGATGGTTGTTCCTTTATTTACTTCGGTTATAATTTCCAGTCTGTCTGCATATCTCTTCATATTTGGCAGCCCCATACCCGCTCCAAATCCCATTTCTCTAATATTATCCGAAGCAGTGCTAAAACCTTCCTGCATTGCCAAATCAATATCCGGAATACCAGGGCCTTGATCCTGAATTTTAACTTTAATTTTCTCCCTGTCAATTTCTATATCCGCAGCACCGCCGTTTGCATGGATGACTGCATTGATTTCAGCCTCATACATTGCGACTGCCGTCTTTTTTATAAGCCCGGGGTCAACCCCAAGCTGACTGAGCTTTTTTTTAACGGCACTGGATGCTTCACCAGCAATTGCCAAATCATTCCCAGGGATTTCGTAGTGCAGTTTTATTGAATTTTCACTCAATCCCATACCCCCTTACCTGTAATTCCTGCATTGTAAAGCTTCCCGCAGGCAATAAACATAGGGTGTTTGGTTGTAAGCACCATAATTCCCTTTTCGAGCGCCAAATCAACTACATTCTGGCCCGGATTTTTCCCCCTTACAAAGGTAATCACTTTGATGTCCATCATTTCTGCCGTCCGAACCACTTGTGGACTTACAAGCCCCGTTAACAAAAGAACATGGTCCTTTACATAAGCCATCACGTCGCTCATGAGATCGGAACCACATGCACAGGTAATTTCCATATCTAGATTTTCTTCTCCAGTAAGCACTTCTGCGTCTAATAATTTAATGATTTCTTTAATTTTCATCTCTACACACCCCTGTGAAATTTAAAACGCTATATGATTAACTTATTGTAGTTCTTGAAACCTTATAAACATAAAACAATAGAATAAATTATCTAATTATGTCTTAAGATACAAATGGATTAACTCAACTTATTATATCATATTGTTAATGAATTAACAATCAAGCAAGAACAAAAATCATATTTTTTAGAAGACCTTGTTTCAAAAGCATTCAAAAAAATACCTCCCGATAAAGGGAGGCATTTTGGTTTATTTCATTTTAGTTATTTAACTATTTAATTTCTTATTTAATTTCCTTTGGAAGAACGATTTTAAAATTGCCGTTGTAGTCGCTGCAGGATATATTGATGGTTTCCTCCAAATTCATTTTCTGCCCATCTTCCTTAACAGCACCGCTTACCTTCATTTTCATTTTATTAATGAGGTTTGTTTTCTTGTCAATGGAGATCTCTACATAGGTTGAATCCAAATCTAAATCCGTCTTCGATTCGGAATTAGCCTGTTTCATAAGTTCATCCAGAAATACATTTCCTTTTAACACAATTTCACCTGTACTGCTGTTGTCTACAGTAAGACCCGCACACATTGCGTCCTCTACATCAATTCCCGCATCCATCTGGCT
This sequence comes from Clostridia bacterium, assembly GCA_026418275.1. Taxonomy (GTDB): domain Bacteria; phylum Bacillota; class Clostridia; order Acetivibrionales; family DSM-2933; genus SKW182. The sequence goes on along the minus strand of JAOABQ010000017.1, from coordinate 68,191 downwards.
ATTATATAACTTGACAGCGTCTTGAGGCAAGGCTTCCTTTTCCCATCCTGTCATACCTACAACTTTTCCGTATAAATTATTTTTTACAAAGTACATTTCGGTAGTCATTTTTTCATCTGTCATAGGGACTTTTGTATTCATTGTCATATGTATTAACTTATTTTCAATATCCAATTCACTCGCCATGTCCATTCCTATCTCAATATTCCCCATCACTGAGGCCATTTTCACCGAAACATTCATATTTGTTTTATACCTTTTTACATCAGCAGAGGCTGTTTTGGATTTTTCCAAAATACTCTTTACCGTATTAAAATCTGCTTGCTCTCTAATGAGTACGGATTGGGTGGAACCGTCCCAAACTACTTTTTTCCCCAAGCTTTCTGCAACAAATCTAGCCGGAATATAAGTTTTGTTTTTATATACAGTCGGTGGTACTTGAAGCTTTATAGGCTTTCCATCCACATATCCCGTATTGTTATCCACTTTTAAACTGATTGTTTTAGAATCCTTAAGAATAGTAATGCTTTTATCCGAAGCATTCCATTTTATATGATTATTGTCGTTCACTACGCCAAGGTTTACCAAAACAGCCCGTAAAGGCAATAGGGTACTTCCGTTGACAACAATCGGCACGTCGGTATATGTTCCCACTTTTCCGTCAATAACAATTTTTACTTTCGGACTTTCAACAACTCGCCCCGCTGCATATGTATACCCCGCCGCAAAAACAATGCATAAAATGCACAAAATAATAGAACCCGATATTTTTCTTTTTCTCATAGGAGACCTCCAAATAATAAGTATAATCCAATTTTAGCATATCCCTCCTGAAATGGTCAAACTATAACCTTTTACACTACGTACTTTTGAAAGCAACTTTGTCTAAATTTTAAAAAGGATTTTCCGGTTCAATGTAGAAGATATATAATAAAATAAACTAATTGAATGGTGATAATATGAAAAAATCCTCTGCAGTCATTTTTGGAATCGCGGCAATGACTACAACTGTCTTTGCCGCTACTTCCGCTTTAAAATACAAAGGTTTTGATATGGTAAATGTAACTGTAAACGGAACACTCCTTAAAACCGATGTACCGGCAATCATCATGGACGGCAGGACGCTGCTTCCCCTTCGGAAAGTGGTTGAATCGGTAAACGGTCTGGTAACCTGGGATGGCAAAAATAAAACTGCTGTCATTACCAAGCCTCAGGTAAACATCATGTTTACAGAAAGTAAAAATGGCGTTACTTCGGTAGGTGAACTGGTTGAGACATTCCCCGTATGGTCCGAAAGCGATAAGTTTATCTCTCATATCAGCATTGGAAACTTGCTTAAGGGCCACTATACAATAAACCTTGCCATTTACAAATACAATGAATCTACCCGGACAGATGAAAAAATTGATTTCAAACCGGATACTGTCATTGATATTTCCGAGGATAACAGATCTGCAATCTTTGCTTCCCCGTGGGAATTATCAAAAATAAAGAAATCGGGGACAGGTACGTATAAATTTGCTGTTATGATGAAAGATACGTCGGATAAATTCCAGACCATCGCATCCTATCATGTGGTTGTCAAATAAACCGTTTTAATTGGGATCTTTTATATTATTGAGCCGGAGAAACGGATTGCCTGTATTTTTTATATTGTCTTTTAAAATCCGCAGCATTTTGAAGGCACTATTCAATATCCACATTATGCTTACAACAAACATCAAATCAAAACAAACATTAAACATAAAGAGATGTTTGCTAAGGTCCCCTTCTCCATCTCCAATCATGGGAACGATAAATTGGATAGCTCCCATGAGGGCAATCACTCCTAAAAACTCTAAAAACAAGTGTTCACGGAGATTTTGACTTTTAATATACTGCATCAGCAATACCAGAAGAAATATTCCGTAAAACACAAGCAAAAACAGCAGGGATGCGGGAAAAACAGACTTTTTGAAACTGCTCCACAGAGAAAAAGCACCGGACATTTTCCCATAGGCCATGCCTTCTTCTTTCTCATAATTGCCAAGATATCCCTGACGGATGGTAAATGCATTCTTTGCTGTTATTTCCATCTTCTCTGCCAGCCTTTTAGGATGACTTAAATAAAATCCAAGTATTTTTGCGTAATTGATCTTATCATAAAATTCCTTCTGCAAAAACGGATCTCCCTGTTTAATGGGCGCAGCTGTATCATAATAGGTGGTTCCCTGAAGTACAGCCAATTCCTTTTTGAGCCCCAGGTCTTTCAAATCCTGTTCCGGGGTTGGAGAGTCCTTTAGTATTCCGAAAAAAACAGTATGATACTGATTAATCATCCTAATTTCTTTGGGTATGGTAATATACAAGATGCCTGAAACAATAAGAATTAACGATGTACCGATTGCAATTGCTCTCTTCCATGGTTTATCCTTTTTAAGCCTTAATAATCCAATAGCGTATAGGGCAATCATAATTCCAAGGGGACTGTTTTGTTCCTTTGCACAAACAAATAGAATAGAGGCTGCAAAAAAAGCCGTCAAAGCACGGGTTGACAAGCTTTTCTGCTTGAACAAATAAAGAGCCGCACCTGTCATCAGAAAGAAAAATACGTACGAGGCTGCTTCCCCGTAAAATGAATTAAAATATGAAATGTAACCCACATCAAAAAATATTAAAACCATTAAGCCCGCTAAAATAAGGCCGTAAGCTTTCATTTTATCCTTTGCAAACTTTATAACCAGGTAAATGGCGGCAAGAAAGATTACTGAATATATGAAAGCCAGAAAACGGATATCGAAAACACCTTTTCCGGATACAAGATTGTTTAAAAGGATGGCTGCTTTCATTGGAAGGATCTGGGCAGAAATAAAATCCCCACCTCCCCATAAAACATTTTTAACTCCAAAGAGTCTATGCATATGTCCAAAAAAGATCTCGTTATGATTGTCAGTTAGATAGCTTAAGCCCGCAGGTGTCATAATTCTATAGAAATCTCCATTATCTGCTACGCCGACAATAGGTGAAATCATTAAAACATAGATAAGCAGAACTGCAGCAATTAAAATTACTACCACTTCAAGCTTTAAAACACTTTTCATCTTTACCTCCTCAAAATGAAAACGCATCATTAAGTTAAACCTACTTATAGATAACAAAGCGTAAACATAGAAAAATTCGAGAGATGAAATACTTGGTTTACTTAGGTGTCAGAAATCGAAATTTTACTTTTACAGTTCGTTATCTATAGGATATTTTTCCTAAGTTTAACAGGGTTTATTCAATTTCCAGTAATTTAAGTTGAAGGTTAAAACGAAACTAGGGCTTTCGGATTCCCTAAGCCCTAGTTTTGCAAGCTGCAGTCGGTCATATATCAAGGTTCTCTTTCCATAGTTATAAAAGGCGGACCTTTTTATAAGTCCGCCTTTTATTTTAGTACTTTGATTCAACTTTAAAGCTGTAATTCATACCCGAGTTGTTGTCCCAGTTATTTGCGCTGTCCTTAAAAACTACGTTAAGCTTGTCGCGTTCAGTAACAGGTAAAGAAGCTTCAAATCCTTCGCCGGTGGGGTTCATTTTAATATCCGTAGTACTTCTCCAATCATCTCCATAGCCGGCGCGCATGTACACGTAGTCCGCCCCGGACTTAAAGAGTAAGCCTTTGTATAAAAATGTTGCCTTATCACCCTCTGCAACTACATTGGGAGTTATGATAACACCATTATTCACATAATTATTATACAACCCAATCGCCCCTTTCACCTAAAATTGAACTGCAAGTATAGTATGGCCTTATTGATAGCCTGCTATTCCTTGTAAGGATCCATAAAGCGAGTGTTAAAGCCTGATTCGATTTAATTTTAATTTACTATCCTATATACTATTTTCCTCAATCAACTGGGATCGTTTTCGTCCAGGAAAACTCTCGTAACTTTGGTAGATTTCCCGTTTTTTATATCATCCTGAGATGCATCTTCCCCAAATTTTTCGTCATTATAACCGGGTGCCACGGTGGGTTCCTTTTTGTGAACATTTCTTTTTTTATCGTCCATATAAATACCCTTTCTTTCAGAATATTTTAAAATTAATGATATCTGCAGCTGTCATCTACTAAAATATCCGATATCGGTGTAGGGTTTTCAGCCTCATCCAAGCTTACTTGTATCAACTCGTCCAAAGATGCACCTCCTGAAATTACCGATACAAACTCGTTAATGGCTGCAAGTCCTTCTCCATGATTCATATATTTTTTGATGACCTTTTTTACTCCCTGGTATAAATCCTGTTCCTCATTGGCATTGATTTCATCCTTAAAAATTTCTGCAAAAATAAGTGATAGATTGCACTTTTCCTTTTCTGTATTTTCCAATTGCTGAATTAATTCAACAAATCGTGTTTTACTATTGCTGTCTATAACGATTCCTCCTTTAATTGTCCATTACGGCCTTACTATAACACTTTCTTCCACTGGATTTGTAATGCATATGCAATTTTCTTTTATATGATCATTTTCCAATTCTTTTTTATATCTTTCAATGAGATCAACCGCACTTTCAAATTCTTCATAGAACATGACGATCAAATCCCCGGGCTGTGCATCCAATATTGCGATTTCAAGTGCTTTGAGTTCAGAGTTTATTACCTGAATATTTTCCTTTTTTAGCCCGCCGCTTACACAACCGTTTAAAAGCAAGTCGGCAATTTCACCCGGTTTTCTTCCTCTTAAATCCAAGTCTTCTTTGATATAGACCTTTGAAAAATACTTGGCACTGATCTTTCCAACTTCTATTGCACTTCCATCCATTCGATCTCCGGGTACACCGATTATACCAACCAGCCTTCCCTTCCCCAATTTTTGTATAAACCGCCCTACTGCCTCATAACCTGGAGGGTTGTGACTGTAATCCAACATAACTTTAAAGTCTCCAAGATCGAAAACATTGAATCTACCCGGGTTTGACGCGATATCCGATTGAAAGGTTTTTAATCCTTCACGAATCAAATTTATTGAAATCCCCAAACCATATAATGCAGCTGCGGCGGCAAGGGAGTTCTCTATATTGCATTCAAGGATTCCACCAAAAGTGATGGGTATTTCACTCACGTTTACGACAGAAGCCTTGTTCCCAATCCCGTCTATTACAATCTCATCTTTTTCTATATATACAGTCAACCCGCCGGATTGGCTATACTTCTTTAAAAGAGGATTATCATTATTCTTTGAAAAAAGAATTACTTTTGAGCGGACTCTTTCAAGGAGATAGTCAATCATCGGGTCGTCCGCATTTAAAACCGCATACCCTTGGGGCTTCACAGCCTCTATCACCAATGCTTTGGTAAAAGCTAAATCTTCAATGGTATTGATTCCATCCAAACCGATATGGTCATCACTAATATTGGTGATCACACCCACATCGGCCAGGTCGTAGCCCAGCCCTCTTTTTACAAGTCCTCCTCTGGCAGTTTCAAGTACTGCCGCATCCACTTCCTTGTTGGATAATACCATTTTTGCACTCATTGCACCGGTATTATCTCCCTTTAATACACACCGGCCATCAATAAACACTCCACTGGTGGAAGTCATGCCAACTTTTTTTCCAGCCACGGCGAGTGTATGGCTTATAAGTCTTGTAGTCGTAGTTTTTCCATTAGTTCCTGTGATTGATACAATGGGTATGGAGGAAGGAGCACCTTCCGGGTACATCATTTCTAAAATATCTGCAGCGACATTTCTCGGCTGGCCTTCCGAAGGGTGTACATGCATCCGGATTCCCGGGGCTGCATTGATTTCAATAATCGCCCCATTCTGTGGATGAATGGGCATCTTTATATCCTCTATTGTCATATCTACTCCGGCAATATCCAAACCGATTGCTTTAACCGCCTTGATTGCGATCAGCCGGTTGAAGGGATGAATTTCATCGGTACAATCCCTGGCTGTCCCACCTGTACTCAAGTTTCCATTGTCTCTTAAGTTTACAACCTCATCCCGGGAAGGAATGTGTTCTTCATCCAAACTATTCCTTTTTAGCGCATGAAGTGCCACCTGATCCAGCTTAATCTTGGTAAGAGGCTTTTCATGATCCTCACCACGATTCGGGTTCCGGTTTTCCATTTCCACAAGCTGTCTTACGGTATGAACGCCATCTCCTATGACTTGAGGCGGTTTTCTTTCGGACACAGCCGATATCTTGTCACCCACAACAAGGATTCTGTAATCCTTTCCTTTAATATGCTTTTCAACAATGACTGTTTTATTAACCTTCTGCGCTTGATTATACGCTTCTTTGATTTGTGTGTCATTGATAATATTGAGGGTTACCCCTTTCCCCTGGTTTCCATTAAAAGGTTTTAAAACCACCGGATATCCGATTTCATTGGCCATTCTCACCGCCATATCTTCCGAATAAGCGATTCCACCCTTGGGGACAGGGATATCATGATCTCTTAAAATTTGCTTTGTCAAATGTTTATTGCCTGCGATATCCACATTGATACAACTTACCGCATCTGAAAGTGCTGCCTCAATATATCTTGTATATTTTCCGTACCCTAGCTGCAACAAACTCTCGTTTCCTATTCTTCTTACAGGTATACCTCTTTTTTTAGCTTCATCAAAAATTGCTTTTGTACTGGGACCCAATTCTGCTTCTACAGCAATTTTCGTTAAATATTCCAGAATATTTGAGATATTGATTTTTTGATCCTTAATGAAAGCCGTAACAATATCAATCGCTGCTTTACCGCATTCAATTCCCAGTATTTCATTTTTATATTCGAAAACAATTGCATAGAGGGAAGGTTCTCTTATCACCCGGGTCTTTCCATGAATTACGGTATACCCCAGCCTGCTTTGAAGTTCTAAAATAAGATGTTCGGTCACGTGGCCAATATAAGTTCCTTCGTGAAGTCTCTCTACAAATCCTCCCTCATAGCCCTTTGAGCAGAAATGTGTTTTAAGCCCTGGAAAGAATTCCAGCAGTTTTTCGTTAAACCCTCTAAAATCCTTTGTAGGTGTATCGTATAATTCTCCGATATCTACAACCATTTTTATCACAGGCCGATGGCTGTAAATATTTCTTCCTTCAAAGGTCTGTATATATTGAATTTCCACCTTTTTATCCCTCGTTTCCTAATTCTTAATGAAGTCGCAAAACTTCCCGGTCCTGCATATTGAAACCATAACCGTTTGCCAAAACATGTAGTGTTACATCGGTAATGGACAAAATCTCGTCAGGCTTCAGTTCGGATACATTGGAACTCTTAATGGACCTACCGTCCAATACAGTGACAGCATTGGAACCCAGCACTTCAAAATGTGCATCCGGATAAACCCGGATTGCTGTATCTTCATCAATCCCAATACCTAACATATAGGGATTTTCAGCAACTCCGCACAAAAGCCTTCCGATTCTTCCTCTTTGCTCAAAGTGCTGGTCAATGATTGCCTCTTCCAGTAAACCTAATCCCGGCGCCATTTTCGTCGTGCATTTTCTTGCAGGGTCATTGCTGTTTCCATCTACAATCATGGTGCTGCTCATTACAGAAGCACCCGCACTGGTGCCGATAATCACAACACCGTTTAGATATGCTTCCTTTAAAGCTTCATTGGCTTTTGTTCCGCCTAGGATACTTGTTATCCTAAGTTGATCCCCGCCTGTAAAGAAAATGCCTGAAGCATTCCGGATTCTATCGCAATTTTCATCCATGTTGGCTTCATCCCGTGAATTTATATCCAAAACATCAATGTTATTCACTCCAAGCTTACCGAATACTTCCCTGTATTCCGTTCCAACTTCGCCTTGAACCTCTGAAGCTGTAGTAAGGATCAATAACCTTCCCTCAGGGCCGCCGATCAAATTGACAACATATTTCAATATCTTACTTTCACCTTTTTTATCTTCGGCACCCCCGATAATGATAAGATTACCTCTTGCTTTCTCACCCATTGTTGTCCTCCATTGTATGAATTCAGAACACCAAATTCCTGTTATATTTAAAAGTATGGACATAAAATACAAAAGTTATTAAGGCTATTTTTCATATTTTCCCCTTTTAATTACATTTTTGTTTTTTATTATAAAATTCCCACGGGCAATCAAAGAATCTATGCTCAGGTCATCCTTGTTCAAAATTAAAACATCTGCATCACTGCCTACTTTCAGTGCGCCCTTCTTCGGGTAGATTTTTAAAATTTTCGCCACATTGGATGTAACCGTTTTTAAAACCTGTTCTATATTGAGCTTCTTTTGGAGAATGGAAGCACGGATATCTTCAAACAGCTGGACAACGGTTCCAACCCCGGATTGTCCCCCTTCCAAAGGCATACTGCCATTTCCGTCGGAGGATACAGTAATGTTCCCAATGTTTGCGCCGCTTTTAAAAATGATCTCCAACGCATCCATAACACTATATCCCTTTTCGCTTTTTTCTCCTGCGGTAAGGTCGATGTACCCTCCACCCTTCGCATAATTCACAGCTTGTTCAAAAAGCGTTTTATTCCGGTTTACGTGGGTTGGAACAAACATTTCGATGGGAAAATCTGATTCATCCAGTAATTTAAATAAAGAACCCAGGCCTTCTTTACCATCTCCTACATGGATGTGTACAATTCCCGCTTTTCCGCCGATTAACCCGCCCACTCTGGCCTCATTGACCAGTTCCCTGAGAGAATCCAGGGAGGGGTGGGATGAACGGTGATCCGATATGGCAATTTCCCCAACGCCAATTACTTTATCAATAATTGCAATATCGGTCATGACCTTTCCTGTCATGGTGGCAGTTGGCACACTATAACTCCCTGTATAAATATAAGTGGTTATTCCTTCTTGGTCTAAAGCCTGTGCTTTGGCTAAAAGCCCTGCTATGCTTCTTGTTATATTATCTACCCCAAGTACACCAACAAGTGTGGTCACCCCCGCAGTAGCTATTTCACTCAGCATGATTTCCGGAATCCTGCTGATAGGCCCTTCTTCCCCGCCTCCACCGGTGATGTGCACGTGTTGGTCAATCAATCCGGGGCAAATTATTTTTTCACTGCAGTCTATCACTTCCATATCCCATAGGTTATCCGCCGGAATATTCTCTGAAATTTTTAGGATTTTATCATATACAATCAAAATATCCTTTTTGTCTTGATATTCAGGAACATAACACTGGGCATTCTTTAATAATGTAAACACAGTTCCTCCTATGATACACACATATTATGGGTTTATCGTAACTAATCAGATCGTGAAAACGATTTTTCATAAATAAATTGAATTTTCACGATATTAAATCAATGAAATTTTAAGCGCGATGTAAATTCTTTATCCCGTTCAATATATATCAATTCAAAACAGCGATTTATATTATTCCCAAAATTTAATAAATTATTAAATCAAAATAAAATACTCACTTTGAATTTAGGCACACATTGCCAAATAACTCAAAGTGAGTATGTACTTTAATTAATTAGATCGTGAAAATGATTTTATGGATAAATTGAATTTTCACGCTATTGTTAATCAATCCATGTTATTCCTTTTTAAAGGTGAAATGCTTCCATTGCTCAGCAGAATCCAATGCGGCAATCATTACTTCAAGATCTCGGTATGCCTCAAAAAAAGAGCTTACTACCTTCCGTCCCGACCGTATGGCATGGTAGAAATCTTCAAATTCTCCACGGTATCCCCAGTCACTCTCAATGGTTTCTTCAACATCGGGAAAGCCCTCTCTTTTAATTTGTATACGGTCTCCCTGAATTATGATTGTTCCTTCTTTTCCCAGTATCAAAATCCGATTTTCCGAATACCCATTAGCACTATAATACGTGTTAAAAACTCCGTTTACATTCTTTTCGGTAGTAAACTGAAAGCTCATGGAATCAATTTCTCCAATAGTACGGTTAACACTTTTTGTAGAGGATATACCTGAAATAATATCCCCGAATAAATCCCGGAAGACTGCAATATTATGTACTCCCCCATCGGTAATGAACCCGCCCGGGTACTGGTGGTTTAATCTCCACAAAGTCTTTGCATATTTATTATCCATACGCAAATGACAAAAATGATTCCAAAAAACAGCATAGGGGTCACCGATTTTTCCCTGGTCCAGGTATTCCTTTGTCTTTAAAAAGATAGGATGATACCGGAAATTTTCTGCTACCATTACGACTTCTTTATATTTCCGTTCCAGTTCCAGCATCTGTTTTGCCTCTTCAAGGTTTGCCGCCAGCGGCTTTTCTACCATCACATGTTTCCCCGCTTCCAGGGCATCCCTTGTAACCTGGTAATTCAAATGTATGGGAAGGATAATGTCAACAGCCTCGATATCCTTATTTCCAAGGAGTTCCTTATAGTCCAGCACATAGGGGATATTTCCTGCCATCTGAGAGAATTCCTTTGCCTTCTCTGCTGTATGATTGCAAACCATGACAATTTCAAATTTTTCCCTCATCCGACTCAGTGCAGGCCAGTGAAGATCCTTTGCCGCGATGCCGCATCCGATAATTCCAAGCTTAATCGGTTTCATAGTGATTTCCTTTCTGCTTTGATCCATAGGTTTATACATAATACAATTATACCTTTTAACTTAAAGATCCTCCAGCCTTATGGGTAAAATATTTACTTTGATTCTTTGTGTCCAACCCGAAATTCCTTTAAAACTTTTAGATTTGTTAATTTTTTATGTGTAAATCTTAACAAAATCCAAATACTAACACTGTATAATAACTGTTCAAAGACAAATCATATATGGGGGTGTTGTTATGGATATGAAGAACTATCCGGAGGATTTACAAAAATTCATTTTGGAGTTAAAGAAGCGGAATACTTTTAATGATGATAATTTAAAAGATAAAACCTTGATGAATTACCTGCATTCTCAGAAATTTGATGAAGACTACTTAAAAAGTATGAAAAACGACCGGTAAATTACTCAATGGTTTGATTGCTATCAAAAAGACAAAATGTTGTAAAAAAGCTTATGCTGCACCTTCAGGTACTGGAAAAATCAATAAATTTTAATTTTCAAACGATGATATGGGGAGAATTGATATGGAAAAAAAACCTTTAGACTTTGAATCTTCATTTAACATCAACAATGTCTCATTCGATCATGTGAGTAAAGATTTTGAGCATAAATTCAGGGAGTCCTATAAAAATTCCCTTCAGATGATGTCGGATCAACATGATCCCATTACAAACGCAAATGGAGCCAATACCCTGGGTATCCTTGAAAAGATGGCGCAGCGCATTGACGCCTACACCGGTCACTCGGACTTTGAGGAGAGTTACTATAAGCTTTTAAAGGAATACGAGCCTTTTACCGAGACTTAAGGGCTAAAAAAGTGTTTGAGGCATACGGAAGCTGCTCACCAGGCACCCTATGCCTCAAAATAAAACTCGACTTATACCTTATTTAAAATTTACATGGAATTTGGAAAATCCAGCTTAGACGGTTAGGATTGTCTGATACGAAGCTTTTTTGCAATCAACCCGATAAGGCATACAGATAGTAAAATTAAAACAGCATTGAAAATAAACTTGCTGTTTATCTTCTTTTCATCCTCTTTATTTTGTTCTTTTCCTTTATCCGCTGCTTTGTTCAGCATTACCTTATCCAAACTGCATAGGTCCTGACTTTCTTTTTCAACATGTCCTTTAAAAGTCTCCATTTCGTACTGAGGCTTACTTGCTTTCTCACTGCCGAAATATAGTTTATTGTCCTTCGCACCTTTACTTTCAAAAACAAGTTTATCCACATAACTTGTTACTTCAATATTTTTAATATCCAGTGGACGGTCATCCTGATTGAATATTTTTATCCTAATTAGCTGTGAATTCAATGGCTGGCTGGATAAATCCAAAACGGTATTGGCAATATCCATATCCTTAAACTTCAGGTTGTAGATTTCTCCTTTGATCCCGGTATAGCTATATTCATTACCATTCTTTTCATATATTTCGTAATGTCGGTTGAAGTTCCCCCCTGCATCTATCCTGAAAGATTTTAATTTAAGTTTGTTACCGTTTTGGATGGTTATCCATGTATCCCTATCTTTTGTTTCCATATCATATTTTAAGTATGATCTCTTTAGATAATCATTATGAACCAGGTTTACCGAATCATAAATTACACTAGCCTTTGTTATGTTAATGTTTTCAATGTTATTCAAAACCTTTATCCTATAGTACTTGTATTTTTGAGTATTGTTTAAGGCAATTTCGTTTTTTGTCAGATTTTCAACCTTGTAAATTGTATCCTTCATGATATATTCCCATTCCACATTATCATAACTTCCATAAAGTTCGATATTTTTCAAGTATTGCCCTGCCTCAACCGAAAGAAAAAGCTTATTAACTGGAATATCCGTATTACTTTTCACCGGGATAACTTTAAAATTGTAAAAGGAATGATTGTTTTCTTTAAAACGATGTATGCGTTCTGCCTCATAAAACACTGTATTGGGATTGGATGACTCCCAGCCTTTTTGTATATAGTAGGAAATTGCTGCACCTTTTGAATCTATCACCCTAAGATCAGAAAGATCGGATTTGCTATAGCGATACACCTCATCATCCAGATATAGAGCTTTATATTGATTTCCGTTTTTAATCTTAATTTCCTTGTAATACTTCCAGTCACTTATATTTTCTATAGAAAAAGCTGTCCCCGCCAAGCTCATCCAGATGAAAACAATGCCAAATATCAAACAATACTTTTTCAACCCACTACCCCCTCACCATTTTTATTTGTAGCTTCAATGCATCTACCCAATTTTTGATATGCAAATGAAATGCCGATCAATAAAATGCCGAATATAAAATAAGCAACAATTCTTCCTTCTGTTTTCAGGAAAGCCAAATCGTATATGAAAAGCTTGGCTGTGGAAAAGAAAGATAGCCCAAGTCCAAACCGCCGGATCCAAATATACTTTTTCATAAATCCGTAAAGGATACATAAAAATGCCGCTACCAAGTATAAAAGACTAAAGAGTAAGTTTAATTTTCCCAGATTGAATTGGACGGTTAATAGTCCTGTTGACATAGACAATAAATAGACTGCAATAATCAAGGGATATGCCTCCAAACTGAAATCCAGCTCTCTTATAAGCCGGATCAGAAGATCCCTTATGCTGAGGAAAGCAAATACATTAAATGCAATTACAATCCCAACTGCCAAGTATTTCAAATTACCCTGGTGGGGTTCAAATACCGGAATAAAGCTCACAATAACACACATTAAATCCGCTAATAGGAATAAGAAAACTGAAAAGTTCCGGATGATTTTATCATAGAGTACAGGAATCTTTGTTATAAGGAAAGAAAATAGAATGGTTATGATAGAGAACAAAATCAGTCTGAAAAAGCTCTCATGATCCCTGCCAATAATCTTTTCATCAACCATCCATTTGCTATAAAAGCTGTTCGCAGTATATATCAAGTAAACCCATACATTTAAAGTAGTAAAGTATTTGAGTCCGGTAACAAGCTTTCCTCTTATACTAAACCTTAATATATTTCCTTTTTTCATCTCAAACAAGTACATCAATAAAGTATATGTAAGACCTGCCATAATGGCCAGATACCTAAAATGGAAATGAGGAACGGATTCTTTATCCGCTACAAGTTCGTACCGTACAAAGTCAATAGAAAGTACACTGGATAGACAAAACCCAAAAATAATCCAGCCACCGATTTCCAAGTATTTACTCTTATTCCAGTACCCATAAATCACCATAAGTACACCCTCAACAAGCCATCCCATAGCAAACCATTTGATACCGAATTGGAACGGAAAAACTAAAACTGCAAAAGCGTAGGATGTGAGGTAAAATAGAACCTTCGTAATCTTTTCCTCTTTCATGAATCTGGTTAGAAATTGCCCCAATCCAAAATATATGAGACAGAAAGCCAAGGAGAGAACCCCTCTAAGGTCTGACAAATGGGCTTTTTCAAATAACAGGAATATGACAATGCAGCTGATTAGGGTATTAAGTGCCATCAATGTAATGTCGATCATTTTTAACTTTATTTTGAACTTGTAGGGGTACGCTAAAGTAATCATGAGGTACATGGCAAAGGTTATCAAACTATACACTGCTCCTGCTACCTCGAAAGGAGTCTTGAATACAAGATATATTAAGGAGGGTACATTGAGTAAAAAACTTGTATAATTGACAATGTCCCATTTTTTATAAAGTGAAATGAATAGTGTCAGCAAATTTAAAATAAAGAGGTATCCCATGGCAATAAAGATACCATTGGAATCAAGCTTAAATGCAAACTCGTAAGTAAAAAACGGTAAAAATCCTCCAATTAACGCCAGTGTACAAATTGTCCTTGAGTTATACCTTAAAGATAATACTAGTGCAGTAAGTGTGACTAAAACTGCAGTCACCAAAGCCACATTCAGACTAATAATTTTTAAAATAAAAAAGCTGCTGAATATAGAAAGGTAAAGAACTCCGATTCCCCCTCCGGTAAGCCCTTGGGCAAAAATGCTCTTTTCTTTACGGCTGAACCACTCACCGCCTAAAAGAAAAACTCCGCCGATCAAAAATGCAAATACCCCGCGCATTTCATTGCCCATAAAGTTGGAATATGTATACTTTAAAGCTGTAGCAACCCCAATTAGTATAAGTAAAATCCCTACCTTGTTGACCCAGCTTAGTCCAATTTTTACTTCCATATTGTTTTGCCGAATCCGTCTTCTTATAACTTCTTCACTCACTCCCTCATTTTTTAACGCATCCAATTGGGTATTCATTTCCTGTGAAGTGTCCCCAATATGATTTAAAAATTTCTCTTTTTGGTCCTGTATCCTTTTTTTCAGTTCCCGTTCCAAACGGTCAATCTCATTGATATAGGCTTCTTTCTCTAAGGAGAGTTCTTTGGATGCAATATTTTTAAGGTTTTGAATTTTGTGTCTGGTCTCGTCCTCAAGTACAGCAAGCCGGTTCAAGTGATGATAGGTCCCATGGTGAAAATAGATTTCCAGTTTATTTTTAGATATTTTTAGGATATTCAGTTTTTCATCGAGAACCTGTTCTTTTAAGGCAGTACTGAGATTCTGATTTTTCTCCATGGTTTCCCGGTACTTTTTTTCCAGTTCTTCTATTCTTATTTTATATTGTTCAACTTCCCTTTTAAGTTCAATATTTTGGTGAATAAGATCACTTTCTGCAAACTCTACAACGGTGCTTTCATATTCTTTTATTAAATTTTTCTGTGTTTCCATTAGGTTTCGTAGTTTTTCCTTTAACTCCATTCCATCACCCCTTAGCATTATCTAGTCAGGCTGGTATTTATTATATTTTACCATACCATACTTTATTAAGAAATATTTATGTTTTTTCCCTTATCATGATCCTTATCCCAAATGATTCGAAAGAAAGCTTAGGATTGCTATACCGTCACTTTTAGAGATACTCTCAATGCTCCGTTTTTATTAATTTCTTTTTCAGAGCCTGGTGAATACCGCAAAAAAGCAGCCTTCTTTTAGAAGCTGCTTTTTTATGCCTGCAATTTGAAAACTAAAGTTTTTTATCTGCCGGTTTTATTCTTTATTGAAATCAAAATTAAACTTCCATGGGCCTTTCATTTTTGTTTCCGGATCCATCAACATAAACTGGGCTTGTTTATCCTTCTCTCCCACACTGATAGTAAAAGATTCCATTAATTGATTATCATTTTGATCCGGATAATACAACTTGATCCCGTCCTCATTTAAATCCGCCAACTTATAGTTCACAAGGTTTTCATTTTTATCTTCATTATAGCCTGTATCTACATGAACCTTCACGGCATCGGGCGCTACCCTTTCCACCCGCTTTATTGTCAATGGAAAACCGCATAGATTAACGGTTTTATTTAGCACCAGGCTCCCGCTTTCAGGAATGTCAACCTTGACAGTTTGACTTCCCTTATACCTCAAAACAATAAAGGGCAGTTCAACATTAAACTTATTATCTTTTATATCCTTCGTATCAAAATAAAATTCGTTTTGGGAAGCCGGATACCCCGTCAATCCCATATTCACACATTTATCCAAATAACTATTTATTTCATCCAATGTACCCTGTGCGCCTGAAGAATAAGCAGCCACACTACCAGCCTGATTTCCTGCCCCTAAGCCTTTTTCAAAACCGTAGGATACAACTTCCCTTCCCTGCATGGGGTCGGGGATTACATTAACCTTAACCTTTTGGTCCTTTAATGAAGCTACAGCAGTAATCCCAATATTGTTTTGGGTATCCTTTGGTCCAATAACTTCGCAGGACTCTGCTTTTTTCAAGATTAAAGGTATTTTCTCCACCCCATCCCCATCCAAAATAAGCTTTAGCCCCTCCATACTTTTTAAATTATTTTTAAACAATCCAGTAATTTCAAGGGGCTCTTCAGTTCCATGCAGCCCTGTCATCACCCCGGTTGGATGATAACGCATTCCCGCATTGTCTTCCAAATACATTTCTACAGGCCTTTCCCTATCTCCTGTTTGTTCTGTTATCAGTACAATCATCTCTTTATCTACGACAAGAGATTTAATTTTGATACCTGTGCTTCCGATTTTACTTTCAATGGGTGATTCCAGTACGTACCTCTGAAATCCTTCATTCTTCTCCAGCATTAAATTGACTCCAGGAATTAATTCCAGTGTTCTTACAACTCCTGCCCACACTATATCCGGTCCGATCATCCCGATAGACAGTGTCAGGGCGATAACTGCCGCGGCGGCAGTACCAACCATTCTATGCCTTCTTTTTTTAGCCATTGGGTATACGCCCAATTTTTGATAGGTTTTTCCCTTTATACGTTCAAGTACCTGATCCTCAATTACTACCGATTCATCAATATCCATATCGAAAATCTCCTTTTCCATACCGCAAAGTCCGATTCCATCAAGCTTTTGAAATACTTCCCTTTCCTCCGGCTTCATACAATTTCCTCCTCCCTATATCTTAGAAGTGCTTCCTTAAGGCGTTTTCTTCCTCTCCAAAGCCTGTTGTCTACAGCTTCCCTCGTCATCTTAAACTGCTTTGCTATACTTTCAATACTCTCATAGAAAAAGTATCTTTTATAGAATATTTGCTTGTCGGTTTCATTTAGATGATTGATTGCTTCTATGATCTGCCTTCTTTCTTCAATATCCAAAACCTTGCTTTCAACCGACTCTTTAGATGGTATCTCCATGTCTTCCGTAGAAAAAGCTTTTATTTTCAGCTTAGCCCTCCTAAAATCCAAAGCTTTAAATTTTGCAAGGATTAATATCCAAGTCTTAAAGGATCCTCTTTCCTCTGAGTATTCATCAGCCCGGTTCCAAACTTGTACAAAAGTCTCGCTGACACATTCTTCAATATCCTCATTGCTTCCTACTCCCTTTAAAACGTTATAAACCAGGGCGTAAACCTTTTTCCCATAGTTTGACATCACATATTCCAATGCCCTTGGATCTTTTGTTTTAAGCTGCTTAACAATATTTTCTTCGGTAATCTCCATAAATGTACCTCCTTTCCTTCTATTCACCTAATACTACGGAGAAATGTATTTAAATCTCTCATATTTTTATTCATTTCCTGTGAAAACTAAAAACCCCCACAACGTGGAGGCCGGTTCGTAAAAGATTGTTTATTGCTACCCTTTCCAGGGTTTTTGATCTTATTTTTTACATTTTATTTATAAATCTGTCCCACAATTCCTGTTCCTTAAGAATCATCACATTTTGGGGAAATTCATTGGAAAGTGCGCATACAGACAGCTTGTATTCAGGGTCTATATCATATTGCTTAAAAAAGCAGTTTTTTAAGGGGTTTTCTGTTTCTACCAGAAAGTTCAGCCCCTCCCGTTTCATCGAAAATGAATCCAAAGGCATATTGAGTCCCCGCCCATCTGCTTTAATATAACTTTCCTTTAACGTCCACAGATCAAAAAAGTATGACAATTTCTCATTTTCCGGCTTATTATTTAAATCTAGATATTCCTGTTTTGAAAAAAAACGTTTGGCGATCGCCAGATCTATATTATGTATTTGCTCAACATCAATTCCCAAGGGCTTGGAGTCAAACCCGCCTACAACCCATTTACCGGAATGGGATACATTGAAGCTAAAACCTTCATACCCCTTTAAAAACGGTTTTCCAAATTCATTGGTACCAAACGTGATATCCCGGTTATGAACATTTAATTTAGAACACACCGTATCGCGAATTAATATCTCTGCAATGAGTGCCCTTTGTGCATCTTCCCAGCGTCTAAACCGCTTTATCCGCGCCTGTTTTTCATCGGGCAAATATTTCAAAAGCATTTGAAATTCGCTTTCTTCCAGCCTTTCTCCAAGCATAGCAGCATATATTTCCATAGTACCTCCACCCTTATAACGCACTGCAAATTTCACAATAGGTTAAATTACTAAGTATCTTATCACAAAAAATGGCAGTTTTAAAGTAAAATAAAAGCCGGTTGGTTTCCAAGCAGCTAAAACAAAAATCATCCGTACGTAAAGTGCGGATGATTTTTAGTAAGTCTCACAATTTATTTATTCTCTTTTAGTACTTCCTTAAGAGAGCCAAGAGCCCCTATGAGTGCTGACGATTCGTACGGGACAAAAACCTTATTGGGCCCGGCAGCCATATTTTGAAGCACTTCAATATACTTTACCGACAGCATTTTTTCATCGATGTTTGCCTCTTTCAGTGCTGTAAAAATAAATTTAATTTTATCGGCTTCCGCCTGGGCAACTTTTTTTATAGCTTGCGCCTCCCCTTCAGATCTCCTGATTTTTGCTTCCTTTTCTGCCTCTGCGTTTAAAATCTGAGCTTCTTTATGTCCCTGCGCCTGCGTCACAGCCGCTTGCCTTTCGCCCTCTGCCTGCAAAATGGCAGCCCGCTTTTCCCTTTCCGCCCGCATTTGCTTTTCCATGGCATCCTTAATATCGGGGGGAAGGTCAATGTTCTTTACCTCCACCCGTTCTACCCTGACTCCCCATTTATCCGTCGCCTCATCCAGGACTATTCTTAAACGGTTATTGATATTTTCCCTGGAAGACAGGGTTTCATCCAACTCCATGGTCCCGATAATGTCCCGGAGTGTAGTGGTAGTAAGATAGCGTATAGCCTGAACAAGATTTTGAATTTCATAAGTCGCTTTAAATGGATCGGTTACCTGAAAATAAACAACAGTATCAATGGACATGGTTACATTGTCTTTGGTTATTACCGGCTGAAGCGGTGAATCAATAACTTGCGTCCTTAAATCAATCCGGGTTGCAATTTTATCCAAAATAGGCACAACAATATTAAGCCCCGAACTTGCTGTTCTTGAATATTTCCCTAACCTTTCAACAATCGCTACCTCGGACTGCCGTATAATCTTTACACTGCTGGAAGCAAATAAAAATACCAGGACCAGAATAAAAGGAATAACCAACCACATGCATAATCCCCCTTTACATTATGTACTTAATTCAATTTGTCCCTCCAGTGGAGAGACAATTAATTTTACACCCTCAACTCCCTTTACAACTACTGTTTGCCCCTCAATCATAGTTTCACCCGAACTGCTCTTTGCAGTCCAGCTTTCTCCATCCACTTTAACCAAACCGAATTCCTGGGAAGATATGTCTTTAACCACCACTGCCTGTTTTCCTGTCATAGCGTCAACCGCAGAAGGCTTGATTTCCCGGTTTATTTTAAAACACTTTTGAAGTATCGGTCTCCCAAAAGGTATGGCTACAGCAGATATTGCCGCAAATATAACAATTTGTATCAGGGGATCCTTTACAAATAGAGTTGTTACCATGGTTATAATGGCTGCAAAGGAAAAGAAAATCGTCCAAAAAGTAACGGATATAAATTCAATTGCCAGGAATACAATGGCAGCAATCAGCCAGAAGATCCACATACCGTACCTCCTTTTAGAGTTTTGTCGGAGAGTACATTATATGCTTTGGTTTTATCGAATATTACAATCACAAGAAATAAGATTCGCATCAACCCTTTGGCAGAATACTCGGAAAATGCTTTTACGATGTGCCGAAAGAGGGGCGTTTAGGTTTATTGCGCCTTCTATAGGCATCTCATATAGAATTGACGAAAAGAAAAGTATCGAAAGATTTATAGAAATTATAATTAAGCATTCGTTACAGTACTTCCACAAATGAATCATTTATCAACTCAGAAAACAATTTTTGAGATTCTTAAAACCGTCCAAAAAACTTGTAATATACCTTTCCCAAAGTAAATAGTCTTTTTGTGCGCTTTTCTCTCTTTAAAACACCGTCACAACACTGGGGTTTATGTGGCTTGGAAGCAGCAATCGTTGACAGGAAAGCTTCCAGGCTTTGGACATCCATCAATCCATCCAAACTGAAGAGCGAAATGTCACCGACACCGCATTCTTTCAAAAGACCTACATCCTTACTTAAATCATTCAGGTTGTCATAATAAGGCTCATTCCCTAATTTGCCTACATTGGAAAGTCCGATGGATACAGCAAGACGGTCACCTAACTTTTCTTTCAGGTGCATCATTTGATAATAAATCAAATAATCTATATTAATTTTTTCCCTTCTAAGCTCATGCCGAATCAAGGTTGAGTAGTACATCATATTGTACTTTTCCCAAGGCACCTCAAAGAAAGGAACTTCAAGTACATTTTGCATGAAATCCGATTTAAACTTTAAATCATAATAGCAATAACATAAACTTGTAGCGTAACTTTCCAGACCCTTTGCTTTTAAAAATTCCGCAGTCCTGCGAAGGATCTCCGAAGCCGCTCTAAACCTTTTTTTACTGATGTTGTTCAGCAACATTTTTATATAAACCATGGAAAGTGAAAAAATATTTTTTGCTCCCCATATATTTTTAACATCTCTTAAGGACGGCTCCAAATCAATGCAAACACCTTCAACCTTTAAATCTCTTTCATCAATACTATGGATTACATCCTGTACATATTTGTCAAACTTGTCGGCATTTCTTTCATTGATCCAGTATCCATCTTCATCTGCCAGGGTCAACCACAAAGAAACCGGAACATTTTTATCATTATAAAATTTGAGCATGGAAAAAAAATCTTTGTTAAGTTTCCCATATTCTACTTTATAATTTAGAAACACATTATATTTCTTCAAAATACCAACAATTTCATCCTTGCATAAATCATTTGGAGGAACAAATTCACACCAGATCCGAATCTTCATATTTTATCTCCATCCGATTTCTCAACTTCATTAAGCAGACAGTCAAACAACTGATCTCGACTTTGGCATCTAAGTTAAATCATTTCATATTGTAAAAACAAATTGCTTTTTTAAGTTTAAACTGGTTATATTCATTTCCCAAAATTCAAAATTTAAACCCAAAAATCATTGTATCGTACCATAGAAAAATTTACAATTGTATTCAAGTTAGATGATACTTATTCTTCTATATAGCACAAAAAAGAAGGGAAGCATTAAAAACCGCTTTAAATTCCCTTCCTTTTCACTATACAATGGCCAAGCTATTCTTGTAATAAATTAAAATCATCTTCTACTTCCTTAATCTTTTCATAACGTGCTTCGATTCCCATTAATCTTTTTAAAAAGGTCATTTCATGCCTTGTTAGGTTTAGCTCCTCATACCACGGCTTTTCCTTTTCACCTTTGGTTTCATAGGATGTATAATAAAGATGAATCAAGAAATCCCCCAAATATGAAAAGTCAACATCCTGCCTGTATCTTTCATGATTCATCCATCTTGCCAATCCAAAGTCGACCAAAAAAACTTTTCCTTCATGATAGATGGCATTGGGAACACGAATATCCCGATGCACAACCCCGACAGAATGAAGGTATTTTATGATGTCAATAAGCTGTCTCAATACACTCAAAATCTCTTTTTTACCAAAAACATAATTCTTCTCAAATATAATTTCTTCAAAGGTCCTGCCTTCTATGAACTCCAAAACATATCCATAAAACTTGTCATTCTCAACTTTTTTTACAAACTTCGGAATTCGTTCATGTTGAATTCTGCTTAATATATCCCACTCATAAGCGGCTTTGGCCTTCGTTTTTTTTAACATTTCCCTTTTCAGTTGTTTAAATATAAACTGTTTATCGCCGTTGGAAACCAAATAGCATATCCCATACCGGCCCTCACCCAACAGTCTTGTTATAACATATTCATCTATTTTCTGATCCGGTGAAAATATTTTATCTCTCTTAAACAAGTTTAGGACCATGAACTATGTGAACGATGGCGTCTATGCGGATGATAGTGTTGATGGGAATGGGAATGAGAGTGGGAATGATGTTTTGAAAACACAGAGTGTACAATTGCACTTATAATGCCGGAATGAGACTTATGACTTCTTTTGTAATAACCGCTTCCATGATCATGTTTGCGGTAATGCCCTTTACTGGAAGACCTCGAAAACAACGAAAAAATCCCCTTAAAAACCCTCCTATATATCTCCTGATCATTATCATGTATATTCATCTAATTTTAAAAATGCGATAATAATCTTAAAAAATAAGCGCATTTTTTTTAATACATTTGTTTACACTATTATAAATTAGTTAGGAATTATTTTCAATTTAAATTTAGTAATATTGTATAACGCAAATCGCTGTATTATAGATAACGAAGTGAAACATAGTAAAATTCGAGAGATGAAACACCTGGTTTACTTAGGTGTCAGAAATCGATATTTTACTTTTACAGTTCGTTATCTATACGTACCTTTGAGAGAAACACCTACCCCTTTTAATAAAAATGTATATTAGTTCTATATTTGCAATACAAAAAACACTCCTTTGGGGTCTGGTAGAAGTGTTTTTTATATTGCGTGGAATACCTAATGTGTAACCGCTTCACAAGATACCCGTTTTATTTTTGCTTCAAGTCCACTATACAATTCTCGCAAATATTCTTACCTTTATAATTGGATACTCTACCGGCTTCTCCGCAAAAAATACACGAAGGTTCATACTTTTTAAGTATAATGGTTGCTCCATCTACAAAAATCTCCAATGCATCTTTCTCCTCAATATCCATCGTTCTTCTAAGTTCAATGGGAAGAACAACCCTGCCAAGCTCGTCCACTTTTCTAACAATACCCGTTGATTTCATAAAAGCACTCCTTTCTTTATTATCCTTTTTCATGATACTCATTTAAGGAAGATCGATAATCTAAAAGGGATTATTCACAAAATCTGCCTGATAAATACACTAAACTATCGCTTTATCTTTAAGTCTGCTTTTACAATACCAAATATAGAACGGTTTTTCTTCACATTGCGTACCGCACTCATCTTCCATAACTCTTAGAATCTCACGGTCGAGTAGCCTGCTGATATATAACATTCTCTTTGTGTTATTCTCATCTATCGCCGTATAGAGTTGATGCCTAAGACACTCTAGCCTATTCATTTTTAATCACCTCGGAAAATTGATGATATCTAGGACTTGCCAACCAGCAGAATGCATCCCAGTATATTATGAGTAAAATATTCCGAATAAACTATTTGGCTATTTGTATAGATATGTATATATAAGGTTTCATTGGAGTGAACAATAGATGTTGAAGACAATCAGTCTGTAAAAACTTAATATTTGCTACAGAATACATGGCAAATCTAAACAACAGGCATAGTTAAAGCCTATTAAAGAACGAACACAGACTTTCAAGCGTTTATTATCATATTAACCTAGGATATTCAATCGTGAATTGTTAGCAGTCACTAACTAACTCTTCCATTTTAATACGAATTTCATTTTTTGTCAACTATAAACTTCAAAACCATAATTATACTATCAACAAAAGAGTCTATATGAATACCTTTGTTTAAGAGAATTTTTCATAGGATAAACAGAATCAACTCTCTCAAGAAATGGCTCAAATCCGGATTTGCGTAGTTCTAGTGCCTCGTAACGTAATTCTTTTCTAGGGTATGCGAGGCACAAACAGAGGAAGTGCGTTTTTAACACTTTGAAAAACAAGAAATTTGTCGTTTTAAAAAGCACTAGAAAAATAAGTTCTTTGTCATCTTGAGAATCTTCGGCCAGCAAAACATGAAAGGGCTCGTACATTGAATCACCTGGCTGCAAATTAATTTATTTAATTATATAATAAGGATTTCATTGGCATTATATCATTTTTTATTAAAATTACCAATAGTTTGATTCATCATTTTTTTGTAAGATCAGTATAAATGTGGTATTCATCAAAATGACCTCTTGCAACTTTTTAACCGTTAATTTGCCTATTCCACTCCCTCTATAAAAGCTCTAAATTCACTCAGATCAATGGGTTTGGTAAAATAAGCATCAATCCCATATGATCTAAGTTCTAACACTTGACTTTCGTCATATAATGCACTGGTAATTGCGGCCTTAATACGATCGGCTTTATCTATTTTACGCTGTTTTTCAATATTGCGGATGGCCTTTAAAACTTTAACCCCGTCATATAGCGGCATCATAATATCGATTAAAATGAGGTCGTAAGGCTTTTGTTCATCCAAAGCCATTATAAAGGCATCTACTGCTTCAATACCATTCACCGCAACGTCACAGTCTCCATATTTATCAAGAAGCCTTGATAGAAACTCTCTGCTTACCAAATCATCCTCAGCAATTAAAATACGCACAAAGCCTACCCTCTTTCCAGACTATAGAAATAACCATCCATCTTAGAGATAACCAAAGATAAAATAAGTGATTTCCAGTAGCCAAATACCTGTTATTAAGTATTAGTTTTAAAACTTAAATCTGCATATGGTTCATTTGAGCACTTGTTTCCTTCCCCTGCCGGATGAAATATCCGATAACGCAAGTATTCTATAGGGGATAAGTATTACTTAACTCTATTATACTCCTACTTTTTAGAGTTGTCTTTACCTTTTAGCCAATTTTTATCCATTTCTTAAAAATTAAGTAAAAAAAATACGGCCACCCATTTATGAGCAGCCATATCTTCCTATGCTTCTATTTGTCCAAGGCGTCCAAATAAGGCCGATGACTGTTGGAAAAACCAAAGTTTGTGAATGCGTCCCAATTTATGGACCAGGTCATTAATCCCCTTAGGTTTGGATAACCTGCCGGGTTTTTCAGTTTATAGCTTCCACCGAATGAAACCCCCTTAATAAGATAGTCCAACGCTTTTTGCACTTCAGCCGGTTGTACGTACCCGTTTCCTGCATTGACACAGGCTGGAATTCCAATGACTACCTGATCCGGTCTTAGTCCCGGGAAGAAATTATTCGGATCCTTGTTTAAAGGAAATCCATTGATGGTCATATCCGTCATAGCTACCAGAAAATCCGCACTTCCCATATTATGATACTCATTATCAAGACCGATAATAGGACCTGAATTATAGTACTGCACCTGCAGCCAGTTTAGTCGGTCCCTTAGTGCGTGAAGTACCGGCAGGTAAGTCCCCCCGTTTCCGCCGTAAGTAGTATATCCGAGTTGGACATAAAAGGTCTCCGGCGCCATGGTAAGCATACACTTGCTGCCAAAACGGTCTGTAATGGTTCTGAGTGCGGAAATCAAATTAACAATAACCGGTGTTTTAGGGTTTTTCAAATCCGTATCCCCTGAGTTAAAATACAGAGAATGTCCTTCAAAGTCAATATCCAAACCATCCAAACCATATCTTTCAATAATATCCGAAACAGAATTTATAAAATTTTGTTTTGCCGTATCGTCCGGCAGTTGAACAGTCCCTTTTTCCCCGCCGATAGAAAGGAGCACCTTTTTCCCTTTACTTTGAAGGTATGCAACATCGGACTTAAATTCTTCATCGGTACCATAAACCGGCTTGAAAACAATGATACCCGAAGTAAGGCTTGTAGGCTCTCCAAAAGACAAGTTGATCACATCCCATTTCGGAGATACGTCCCTTAGCTTGATAACACCGGTACCGTTATTGAAGTTATGCCAATACCCTACCATCACCCGTTTGGGAATTGCACTGGTGGGCGTAGATGTAGGTGTTGGTGTTGGTGAAACAGTAGCCGAAGGCGTTGGGGATGAATTCCATGAAACTATTTCAGGCATCGGATACTGATTGTTTGTAGTATTAAAATGGCTTATGATAATGACAATATCCGTCATATTAACAGCATGGTCTTTATCCAAGTCATAAGCTGGGTTATACC
The DNA here is from genome assembly GCA_026418275.1 of Clostridia bacterium. GTDB lineage: Bacteria > Bacillota > Clostridia > Acetivibrionales > DSM-2933 > SKW182. Next base: position 42,076 of record JAOABQ010000017.1, on the reverse strand, counting down.
TTCCGTCTCCCTCTGAGGCATTAAAACCCTCCAATAAAGTCACAATATCCCCCATATTGATAGCCTTATCCTGGCTGCCTGCGCTATCCGGAATATCCCCTCCCCACATCACGATGGGATTGGCAGCCGGACCCACCACAACGTTTTCTTTCCTCGGAAGATCTTCTATAACTCTTTCCAAATAGCCCGGTTTGCTAATAACCAAACGAAGCGAGTCATACATAAACAATTTAGTATGCATTGTGAAGAACCCGTTTTCATTTGTAAGTGCAGTGATCCCTCTTGCATTAACCAGAAACCCTTTTAGACTCTCAGAATTGGGTGCCGCCAAGTCAGGTTTTATATATCCCGATATGTACACATCGAAAGGCGGTATGGTTGACCTCACTGTAATCACCGGGGTCGGTGCAGGGGTTTCACTTTGTCCGCTTTGAGATGGTACAGCAGGCTCTCCTGCCGCATTCGAGTTTAAAATCAATGTAAAAATAGCTAAAGACATAACCGCCAGCATAGACAGTACAACCATACTTATTTTTTTTAATCTCAATCTGCTTTCTTTCACTATACTTTCCCTCCCATTCAAAAATTTAAAACATTTTCAATGATACCTTCTCTCTATACGACTATTGTATTCGGAATGGGAGGCTGCACCAATTGTTTATTTTGGTATCTACTGTATTTTTTTGGCTAGAAGTTGCAGTTATTCTCTATTGCATTCAAAGTACCTCATGATTGTATTTTGTTTATGAATAGGGCTGATTACCAGAACTTATCCAACCAAGCTGTCAAATCAGCCGGAGACTTTATATTTTGATACCCTCTCCAGTGCTCCGGAATCAATGCCCTATAACTGGACTCTAAAAACCGCTCATCGATTAAAAGCACAGCTCCCCGGTCCCTTTCGGAACGAATTACCCGTCCGACAGCCTGCAAAACTTTATTCATACCGGGATACATATAAGCATATTCAAAGCCCAATCCGTTCTTTTCTTCGTAATAACGCATAATTACATCCTGTTCCCGGTTTACCTGAGGAAGGCCTACCCCAATGACAGCCACACCAATCAGCCGGTCTCCTTTAAGGTCAATCCCTTCTGAAAAGATGCCGCCCAGTACACCAAACCCCACAAACAACTCTTTTGTGTCCGGTTGAAACTTTTCCAAAAAAGCCTGTCGCTCCTCTTCGGACATATTCCCAGCCTGAATGGCGGTAGGAACCTCCGGAAAGCGCTCATGAAAGAGCCCGACAACTTCATTTAGATACTTGTAAGATGGAAAATACACCATATAGTTTCCCTGTCTCTGGGTAACAAAAGCTTTAATGTATTCTGCAATCTTTTCATAACTTCCCTCACGATTTTTATACTTTGTGGAAATATTTCCGGCAGCCATGACACAGAGCTGGTTCCGGTCAAAAGGCGAGGGCAGCTTCATGGTATAATCTTCCTCATTCCCGCCTAAAATGTCACGAAAGAAATTTAGGGGGGTAAGGGTTGCGGAAAAAAAGACTGCCGATTTTCCCCTTTTCACCGCTTCACCGAGTAAATGCGAAGGGTCAAGGCAAAATAATTTTATTCTTACTTCGTTTTTAAATGCTTCAATCGTTATTACATATCTTTCATCATAAAACTCAAAAATCTTTATAAAGTTCAGCGCACTAAAATAAAGATCCAATAATTCATCCAAACCACCGGTATCCTGATTTTTTGCAAGCCATTCTTCGGATACCCGAATAAAGCCTCTTAACAGGAGAATCAGTTCTTTTGGAGGTTCCTTTTTAACGGAAAACGCCCCGCACTGCTTCCTTTGATCGACAAAATAGCTGTTGACTTTATTCAGGGCTTTGGCAATTTGAGGGTTTCGGGTTTTCATAGCCTTTTTCAGCTCTAAAATTTTTGTTTTATCAAGACTTGCCGAAAACATATCTCTTGCCCTGTCAACCAGATTATGGGCCTCGTCTATTAAAAAGGCATAATTCTCCTTACTGTTTAGGAAGAATCTCTTCAAGTAAACACTTGGGTCAAATACATAGTTATAGTCGCATATAATCAAATCAGCCCATAAAGAGAGGTCCAATGCAAGCTCAAAGGGGCAAACGCAGTGTTTTTTTGCACATAGTTCCATTTTTTCCCTTGTAAGGTGGTCTTCCAATTGGATAATATCCATGATCGCTTCATTGATTCTATCAAAATGTCCTTTTGCATATTCACACTGCTCAGGATTACAGGTGACTTCCTTTTGAAAACATACTTTTTCCTTTGCAGTTAAGGTAATGGTTTTTAGTTTCAAGCCCTGTTTTCTCATATGCAGGAATGCATCCTCCGCAACCTGGCGGGTAACGGTTTTGGCAGTTAAATAGAAAATTTTTGAAACCACCCCCTCTCCCACAGCTTTGACAGCAGGAAACAAGGTGGATATGGTTTTCCCTATTCCGGTGGGCGCCTGTACAAAGAGTTTCTTTCCTTTGGTAATGGTACGGTATGCAGCAACTGCCAGCTCCCTTTGTCCCCTTCGGTATGAAGCAAACGGAAACTCTAAATCCTTTACCGAAAGGTCCCTTTTTAAGCTCCAGTCCAAAGTCAGTTTTGCCCAAACAAAATATTTCTCCACCAGGTCATGGAAAAAGTGTTTTAATTCCTCTCTTGTAAAATCCTTTCTCAGCTGCTTCATCTCTTCGGTATCCAGCTGGTAATAAGTTAGCTGAACTCCCATGCCCGGGAGGGTGTTCTGTTCAGTATATATATATGCATAGCACATGGCCTGAGCCCAATGCAGCAGGCTGAACTCTTCATCAATAAGCTCCAGCGGTCTCACTGTTGTTTTGATTTCATCCACCACAAATCCCTTGTCTTCTGTAATAATTCCGTCTGCCCGTCCTTCTACGGTAATCGTAAGTTCAGGATATTCAACACTAAAAGAAAGGCTTACTTCCGGGTTGTAGGTTTCACCACCTGCTTTTTGTATTTTTTGATGAAGCTTTATACCCTCCTGCGCCCTGCTGCTTCCCGAAAACCGACTATCCAGGTTTCCGGAACGCAAAATCAATTCAACCAGATTTCTTATGGAGATTTTAACTTCTTTTTTTGTCATGATAATTTATCCCATTCTCAGCATTTGGGCAAATTCATTGGGAAGAATTTGATTTTCCTCAATCGCCTTTGCAGTCTTTTCATAATCATAGGAAACTTCATGGATATTTACTTTAACCTTATTCTCCACAACTTCCACAGTCACATAGGTGGCATTCGGGTTCCCATGCTTAGGCTTTCCCACAGAACCTGAATTAATCACGTGTTTTCCGTTTATCACCTTATAATAAGGTTTATGGGTGTGGCCACAGATCAGGATATCCTCCTTGAGTTCCCGGGTTACTTCCACCACTTCCCCCGAATCCTCATACAGGTATTCATTGATCTTCCGTGGGCTTCCGTGAACCACAAGAATTCGGAGTTCCCCTGCCTTTAGCCCTAGCTCAGACGGCAAGCTTCGCAAATAACTTCTATTTTCTTCGGTAATTACTTCATTGGTAAACATGACCGACAACCCTGCCAGCTCAACCTGCTTCTCATCCTTGTAATCACATCCGCAAACAATTTCAGTATTTCCGATGGCTTTATCATAATTTCCCTGAATGGAGAGAATATTTGACCTGCGGACAAGATCAATGACCTCGTTAGGAAACGGCGCATATCCTACCAGATCACCTGTACACACTATAAAATCTACATCTTTTTCCCGTATATCATGAATCACCTTATCTAAAGCAGCAGCATTGCTATGGATATCTCCAATCACAGCAAATCTCATCCTCTTTTCCTCCCTAAACTTAATTAACCGGCATACCCGTTACGCCAGTACTTGCCTTTATCTCTTAGGAATACCCTCCTGGGTAAAATATTTGCGTTTAAACGCCAAGGCAGCATTTACAAGTGCAATCATTACAGGCACCTCAATTAATGGTCCGATCACCGCCGCAAAAGCCTGCCCCGAATGGATACCGAATACCGCTACGGCAACTGCAATTGCAAGTTCAAAATTGTTGCTTGCTGCAGTAAACGCCAAGGTCGTTGACTGTTCGTATTTAAAACCGCCCCAATAGGACATGAAGAAACTGAAAAAGAACATTACAGCAAAATAAATCAAAAGCGGAATTGCAATTCTTAAAACATCCCCTGGTAAAGATACGATTACTTCTCCTTTTAACAAAAACATAACTACAATTGTATATAAGAGAGCGATCAACGCCAAGGGAGAAATCTTGGGGATAAATACCCTTTCATACCACTCCCGGCCTTTTGTCCCGATCAGTGCAAACCGTGTAACAAAGCCTGCAGCAAAGGGAATCCCAAGGTATATAAGCACACTTTGAGCCACATACCATATGGTAACCTTTTCAAGTCCTTCTACGTTCCATGACATTCCAAGCATTTGGGGAATTAATTTTACAAAAAGATAGATAAAAAGTGAGTAAAACAAAATCTGGAATACGGAATTTAAAGCCACCAATGCCGCACAATATTCATTGTCCCCTTTTGCAAGGGTATTCCAAATAATTACCATCGCAATACAGCGGGCCAATCCTATGATAATAATACCGATGGCATACTCCGGTTTATCCGGGAGAAAAACAACCGCAAGGATAAACATTAAGATGGGCCCCACAAGCCAGTTTTGAATCAGTGAAAAGGTAAAAACTTTACCCTTAGCGGCAACTTTGCCGATCTCCTCATATTTAACTTTTGCCAGCGGCGGATACATCATCAGTATAAGACCTACAGCAATTGGCCAGGATATGGTTCCCGACCGCACCGATTCCAGAGACTTTGCTATATCCGGAAAAAAATAACCGCCAACAACCCCTACTGCCATTGCTAAAAAAATCCACAAAGTCAAGAACCGGTCCAGAAAACCTAATTTTTCTTTTTGTTCTCCTTTCATTCCACAACCTCCTCAATCACATTTGATATTTTTTCTATCCAGCCAACTTTTCAGATGTGAAAGGTCAGTTTGAAACATTTCGGTATTTCTTAGCGTTTCCACAACCAGTAGATCCAAAAAATTGGCCTCCTTCCCCCGGGTCAGTTTGTAATAAACCCACTGTGCATGTTTTCTATCTAAAACCAATCCCGCATTTTTTAGATAATTAAGGTGCCTGGATGCTTTTGCTTGGGTAATTTTAAGTGTCTCCATCACATCACACACACACATTTCCTGCTCATATAGCAAATTTACAATCCTCACCCGGGTTTCATCTGAAAGTGCTTTTAAAATATGCATTATATCTCTCATTGTTTACCTCTCTGCCTATAAAGAAGTTATGATTAACTTGGACAAAAGCCCGTTTAACATTAAGAACCCAAGAATTTACACCCCCATTTGAAAATTTGTATATAATCGTCTAACCGATTATACGATTATTATATACCAAACAACTAATAAATGAAACTCATCCTAATCCATATTTGTGTTAATTATTTGTAAAACTCTGCAGAAAAATAAAATTTATTAGTTGCAATTTGCAACTGTTTTATGTTACAATTATTTTGAGGTGATTCTATGGGCCATAAAAATCATTCGAGCCAATTACGAGAACTAATCAGTTTGTTAGAAAGAAAATTCGTTTTTTTGGAAAAAAGTGTATTATCTTGCTGCGGCATTACTTTTGCCCAGTGTCATGCCATTATTGAGATTGGAAGAGCCACTTCCATTTCACTCAATGATCTGGCGGATCTTTTAAACTTGGATAAAAGTACTATGAGCAGGACAGTAAACAATCTTGTCACTGATCATTTAGCCGAGCGCGAAATAGATCCCGATGACAGGAGGTATGTAACCATCAAACTGACTGAAAACGGAAAAAAGATATTTGAAGGCATTGAGGTCAGTATGGATCTTTACTTTAAAAAAGTTTATGAATCCATATTGGAAGACAAAAGGCAGCAGGTTATTGAAAGCCTTCAAATCCTCTTGGATGCGATTGGTAATAATAACTGCTGCAGATAATATTGAAAGGAGAATGTATATGGATTTAGATCTTAAAAGCAAAATAAAAGAATATTATGGAGGTATAGCAAGCAAGGTGAGTGAAAGCTCCCAAGCAGGTTGTTGTTCCAGTTCTTCCTGCTGTGGAGAGGTAAGCAAGTCTTCTATCCTATACCATGGGGAAAACTTATCCAGCTTGCCGAAGCAAGCTGTTGATGCATCCTTAGGCTGTGCGAACCCCTTACTCTTTGCCGGCTTAAAAGAAGGTGAAATTGTTTTAGATCTTGGAAGCGGCGGAGGAATCAATGTCCTTATGGCTTCCAAGCACGTAGGAAAAAGCGGGAGAGTTTATGGATTGGATATGACGGACGAAATGCTTGCGCTTGCAAATAAAAACAAGGTAAGTATGGGCGTTTCCAACGTTGAGTTTTTAAAGGGATATATTGAAGATATTCCACTTCCCGACAAGTCTATTGATGTGATTATGTCCAATTGTGTAATCAATCTCTCGGATGATAAGGAAAAAGCTTTATCTGAAAGCTATCGGGTTTTAAAGGCGGGAGGCAGACTGGCAATCGCAGATATCGTTCACTTAAGGGAAATTCCTGCGGTACTCAGGCAAAAAACCAGCATGTTGTGTGGGTGCCTAGGTGGTACACTTCGCGTAGAAGAGTATGAAAATATTTTGGAAAAGGTCGGATTTAAGAATATAGAGGTTGAACCGGTACATATTTATACCAAATCACTCATTGAAAGCACTTTTCTAAAGGATAAAAACTTGAGCAAGACGGTAGAAGGTGTTAATCTGGATTTGTTGGATGGGGTTTTCGCAAGTGCCTTCATTAAGGCAGTAAAATAGAGGAGGGCTCTAAAGAAAATATTTGGAAGGGAGTACCGTACCTTCCTTCCAAATATTTTTTACAGCTTGATGTTAGAAGATAAAGATAATCTGTTATGCAAGTGCCGCGTAGAATTGGCATTTTCCGCCTTCGGATAAACACTCTTAAGCCGGATTATTACAGTCTAGCAACCTACCGGTCCCACAGGGCCGCAAAACGGTCTTCTATAGAACAGTAACAAGAAAACAATTATAAACCAAAGAAGCTCATCATTATTAAACAAACCGCCTAAACATCTTTCTGACATCTTAAACATCTCCTTTTTATTTATTAAGTTACATAAAATGTTACCTATTGCATAGTATTCATTTACTCAGCATTATGCTACATTTTTTTACCCTTCAAACTCTTCTGCCATGGTTTCCGGAACAAATCCTTACGGTATTGCATTGGAATGATCGATAGATACATACATGCTCACAAACAAAAAACAGGTGAACCTTATTCCACCTGTTTGGGTATAAAAACTCTAAATTCAGACCCCTCATTGAGCTTACTCTTTACTTCAATCTTACCTTCATGCGCGTCCACTATTGATTTTGTAATGGTTAATCCGATTCCGGCTCCGCCGGTTAACCTGTTTCTGGACTTGTCAGCTCGGTAAAACCGTTCAAATATATGGGGCAAATCTTCATCCGAAATTCCTGCACCGCTGTCCTTTACACCGATTTCAACCCACTCCCCACTGCTTTTAACTTCCAATTCAACGCTTTCCTCAGCCGGTGTAAACTTAAGCGCATTGGATAGGAGGTTTACAATAACCTGGCTTATTTTATCCCTGTCTGCGTAAAGCATTTCCTCTTCTCCATAGAAGTCCAGCTTAACTCCTTTATCGATATAATCCCTTTCAAAGTTATGGATAATCCGCTGCGCAAGTTCTGCAACATCGAAGTCGGACTTATTCAAGACAAGGTTTTCTCCTTCAAACCTTGCCAATTTTTCCAAATCGCCCACCATTCTATTGATCCGAATAATCTCTTCATGGCAGCTTTTAAGTCTTTCAGGACTTGGCTCCCATATTCCGTCCATCATGGCCTCCATATGGCTTTGAAGTGTGGCAAGGGGAGTTCTGAGCTCGTGGGCTACATCACCCGTCAACCGTTTTCGAAGCGCTTCCTGCATTTCCAGTGTATGTGCCAGGTCATTAATAGAACAAGTCAGTTGACAAATTTCCTTTGTATTTGACTTTTCAGTAATTCTATCGCCAAAATAACCTTTGGCAATCATTTGTGCCGTATTGGTAACCCTGGTTAAAGGTGTACTGATCCTTTTGGCAATAATGCCCCCAAGCACCAGTGCAAATAATAACGAAAAAATTCCGACACCAATGAGCAGCTTATTGAGGGTATTAATGAAAGCCAAATCATTGTCATTTAAAAAGAACGGCCCATAATATCCAATGTCTACTGTTCCTACTTTTTTATCATTGCTGTATACCGGGTGTGTTTCTTCCTTATACCCGCCTTTCATTTCCGGATAACGCTTGCTCATATTATGGGACATTTGCTCAATAATCCTCTGGCACATCCCGTTGTTGTGCACATTTGCATCCCATTCGGTTTTGCCTGACAAGCTTCTAACCCTAATAATAAAACCGTTTTCCAGTGCATTAACACCTATACTCTCCAGCATCCGATAGTTCCATTGACCCCCTTCGGAGTATTGTTGTCCGATGGATGTCACAATTTCCTTTGTACTTTTCTTCAAATTTTTAGTTATATACTCCTTGAACTGTTTTTCTAAAAAAAAGTTTGTAAGAATGCTGATCAGTGAGACGCTGACTAAGGCCAAAATGACAAAAAGGAATGAAAGCTTCGTTCTTAAAGTATATTTCATTTTATTCACCACCAAATCTATACCCAACACCATGAACTGTCAAAATATACTTAGGTGCTTTAGGGTCTGACTCAATCTTTTGCCTTATATTTTTAATATGGGTATCAATGGTCCTGTCAAACCCTTCAAAATCCGCGCCTAAAGCGATATTAATAAGTTCATCCCGTGTAAATACTTTAGCTGGATACTTTACCATTGTCATAAGAATTTTATATTCATTGGGCGTAAGGTTTACTAAACTGCCCTGTTTTCTAACTTCATATCTTAAAGTGTCTAACGTAAGGTCATCGTCGTTAAAGGAAATAATATTTGCCAGAGGAGCCGTATCATCCGACATCCTACGCAGCACAGCCGCCACCCTTGCCACCAACTGCTTCGGACTGAAGGGTTTTGTTATATAATCGTCTGCGCCGATATCAAGACCTTTTAAAATATCCTCTTCCTCAACCTTCGCAGTAAGCATAATAATAGGCACCCGTGATTTTTTTCTTAAGGTTTTACAGATTTCTTCCCCGGACATATCGGGAAGCATCAAATCAAGGACAACCAGTGAAGGGGCAATAGAATCGAAGGCAACCAAAGCCTCCTTACCGTTATATGCCTCATAAACCATATAACCATGATGCTCAAGATAGGACTTGACTACTTCTACAATTTTAACCTCATCATCTACAACTAGAATTTTCTTATCCTGTTGGTTCATTTTCCCCCTCCTAGCGCTTTGCTAAATCCTTTATCGGATATGATCATACTTTTTTAATAACCGGATGAAATCCGTCTGTCCATTATATTTACCAACATGTTATGTGCTATACATATAAAAACCCATAAGCTTTTAGCCTTCAAGCTCCCCACAAAGTAAAGAGCCGTCATAAGATGGCCCTTTACTTTGAAACCTATTTCATACGAACCATTTTTTATTGCCTTAGGGGGGCTTTAAATGGTTTATTTAATTATATCAGTCAATTATGAAGATTTTATGAAGAATTGTGAAAGTCGCTGATGTACTATAAATGTGTTTTAAATCAAGCACCCTATTTTCTTCCGAAAATCCGCTTCACAATGGATTGAGAAATCGTTAGCGGCTTACTAAAAGCGGCAACAGCAGCTTTGATGATGAAAGGCAAGTTGCTGAACTGGTCCGGGTTGTCACTAATAAGGTATGTCCAGGTTGCTGACGGCCTTTTCATTCCCTCTTTCTCCATATCCATTCCATCCTTACTGATCTGAACCCTAATAAGCGCCTCTACAATTTCAAACTGAATTCTTTCCTTCATCTTGTCAAAAGCATGAATCGCCATCTTATGAAACTCATCCAAGGGATTTTTCTTTCCGATAACCACAAGATGAATGCTTTCCCGGATATACGAAATATAATCAAGATAATCTGCCCAACATTTATTAATATAATATAGTGTAATCTGCTTTTCAACATCCTTTAATACGGATTCCTCCACTTTACTTTGTAAGGAGAAATAACGCTCCCCAGCCTTGGTCTCAAAAAGCTTGAGCGGTGCCTGATCTTTTAGAATATCCTGACGCTTTTTGTGAATAATCCTCCTCTGCTGCTCAATGATAAAAGAGTATTTCCAAAGCTGTCTTCGCATATCTCCATTATACCCCTCCACAATCCTCTGCCCAATCTCTATTTTGCTTTTCACAACCGGATCAACCACCGCTTCCTCCTGTCTTTTAGGGAAATTTTCTATAGGAATCAGTTTTATAATATCATACTTTACCATCAACTCATCTTCCAAGCTGATAAAAAACCGACTTTCTCCCGGATCGCCCTGACGACCGGCCCTTCCCCTCAGCTGGCTGTCAATTCTGCGGCTTTCATGGTGGTTGGTCCCGATAACATAAAGCCCGCCCAAGGAAACCACCTGTTCTTTTTCTTGTTCATGTTCACCGCCCAACTTGATATCTACTCCCCGGCCTGCCATGTTGGTGGAAACCGTCACTGCCCCGATCTCTCCGGCCTTTGCAATAATCCTTGCTTCCATCTCATCATTTTTCGCATTCAACACCCGGCAAGGTACATCTATTTCACCTAACCGGGCTGCCAGTTGTTCGGATTCCTCCACACTCCCTGTCCCGATTAATACTGGACGACCAGTTTTATGTGCTTTCTTTATTTCCGCAAGCAGTGCTTTTTCCTTAGCTTCTTTATGAGTAAAAATCATATCGGGGTGATCCTTGCGAATACACTTTTTATGGGTAGGTATCACCACCACATCCAAACCGTAGAATTCCTTTAGTTCCAGGGCTGCCGTAATCGCAGTCCCGGTCATCCCGGAAATTTTGGGATAGAGGCTTAAGAAATACTGGAGTGCAACCGATCCCATAATTGTACCCTTGGTATTTGAAATCAATCCTTCCTTTGCTTCCACTGCAGCATGGATATTGTCCGGCCAGTGCCGCTTTTCCGCCACCCGGCCGGTAAACTCATCTACCAACTCAATCTTTCCGCCCCTAACAATATAGTCTTTATCCCGCTGAAGCAAGTTTTCGGCATAGAGCGCACAATTTAGTCCGGTAAGAAGTTCCAGGTTGTCGGGGGCATATAGATTGCCGCACCCTAAGATCTCTTCCGCCCGGAAAAGTCCTCTTTCGGTAAGATAGATATTTCGCCCATACTGATCAAATTCATAGTCTACCCCATGCATGAGTTTCCGGACTACTCTGGACATATCCAGGGATAAATTGGTATCTCCGTCCACACTCCCTGCGATTACAAGGGGAATCCGTGCTTCATCGATCAGGATGGAATCAGCTTCATCTACAATAGCATAATAAAATGGACGTTGAATGAGTTTTTCCTTTACAATACACAAAAAATCACGAAGGTAATCAAAACCAGCTTCCTTGGCAGTAACATAGGTAATATCCGCCGAATATGCCTTCTGCCTTTCATCGATACTCATACCCTCTCTAATATACCCGGTTTTTAGCCCGAGAAATTCATACACTGGTCCCATCCAAGCCGCATCCCTGTGGGCAAGATAATCATTGAAGGTTAAGATGTGGACACCCTTACCAAAAAGGGCGTTCAAATATGCCGGCATCACTGCCGCCAGCGTTTTCCCCTCACCGGTTTGCATTTCGGCCAGTTTGCCTCTATGAAGAACAATTCCTGCAATGACTTGCACATCAAAGGGTCTCATTCCCAATACACGCCATGAAGCTTCCCTTACAAGGGCAAAAGCGTCCACAAGCAGTTCATCGGCCGTAACTCCTTTCCCGGCGAGACTTTTGAGTTCAAAAGACATTTCTTTAAGCCTTTTGTCACTTAAAGTCTCCATATTCATATGATTGATTTTTTCTAAAACTTTTTTATAAGGCTCCAAATTAAATTCTAACGGAAGATGGCGGTTACGTATAACATGATTTAACCTTAACAGTTTTTTCAACATAAAAAATCCTCCCTGTAAATAAATATTTTAAAAGTCATTGGGTCACAAATGCTCAAAATCGTTCCGGTGTTTTGAAACCGGAAAAATCCTGATAAAATGCAACACATCAAATAAATTATTTTACAGAGAGGACTTTCATCATTTTTAGATTTTGGTAAATGACAAGAATTAAAAGGGAAAAGAAAAAAATAATTTCCAATGAAACAATAAAATGGTTGGAAGAACTACAAAAAGCCAAAATTGAAATAAGAAGAACACCTGCAAGAAACTTTAATAAGTAAAAGCAATATTTTACTTCACAGCTTACAAGGTTTAAAAAAAAGAAAACAGGACACAAAGATACCATCTTATGCGGATTAGTTAAACTAATCTCAATACAGCTGACGGCTAAAGCCATTGCACCACATATTAAAGTAATGAGTATCATGGCGGCTGCAATCATAAGCACTGTTTCCCTTTCACTGAAGTCTTTCTGATATAAGCCTTATTATACCACAGTTTCATTATAAATCATATCATTCATTCAATATTTTTACATTAAGGAAGCGAATAACAATAATTTATGTAAACGCATATAATGACAATATACGTTCCTTAGGTTATTAAACTCCAAATTCACATTATAACGTTGGATGTCAGGCTTATTTATCATCCGTTTACCTTTATTTTTTAACATTTCACCATTATTTTAGTGCATTTCATACTCAATTCATTCACAAAGGCTATAAAAATAGGTATTGTTGTATCAGTTTAAAAATTAAACGAGGAGGATTTTGTATGAAAAAGAAAGGAAAATTTATTACCTTATTCATCCTGTCATTCATCTTAAACGGGGTGTTTAATTTAGGTGTATGTACCGGTTTTGCGTCCGACAGTACATATGAGGTAAAAAATGCAGTGTTAAATAATAAGAGTCCTTTATTGACGTCTGACTCAATCACAGAAGAGCCATTGCAAAAAGCACTGCAAGCCGCCTTACCGTTACCAGTACCCTACCCTGGAAACGGTGCCGGTTTAAAAGCAGAATATTTTAATGATTATTATTTGTCCAACCGGATTATAACCAGAATAGATCCAACCGTCGATTTTGATTGGAAAACCGAAGCACCTGCCCACGGCATACGGCAAGACCGGTTTTCTATAAGATGGACGGGAAAAGTTCAACCATTGTACTCTGAAACATACACCTTTTATGCAAGAGCTGATGACGGTGTTCGGCTTTGGGTTAACAACCAATTGATCATAGATAAATGGCTGGATCAATCAGAGACAGAATGGTCAGGAAGAATTATCTTACAAGCCGGACAAAAGTATGATATAAAAATGGAATATTATGAAAACACAGATCTTGCATCTGCTAAGCTTCTGTGGTCGTCCATGCAGCAGCAAAAGCAAATTGTCCCTCAAAGCCAGTTGTATTTGCCTGATGGGCCAATATCATTCACTGGAAGCGGCGTAGGTTTATTGGGCAAATACTATGATAATGAAAATTTTACAAACAGGGTATTATCACGTACAGACGCTAAAATCGACTTTGACTGGTACACGGATCCCCCCTTACCTCCAATGGGTCCGGATACATATTCCATAAGGTGGACAGGTAAAATCCAGCCCAAATATTCGGAACAGTATCGCCTAGCATTATACTGCGATGGAAGAGTACGGTTATATATTAATGGCGCTTTAATACTCAATAAGTTAACCGATGGGGAGTATGCTGCCGAAGAATCCAATTACATGTATCTCAATGCAGGGCAGATGTATGATATTAAAATAGAATATTTTAAATCCACCGGAAGGGGGACACTGAAGTTTTTCTGGTCCAGCTATACCCAGCAAAGGGAAATCGTATCAACCAGCCAGTTATATTTTCCGGATAAGGATACCTCCTATATGGAAAATGGCGAAGGCTTGATAGGTGAATACTATGATAATTGGGATTTCACGTCCCTAAAGGTCATATACCCGGGTCAAAACATCAATTTCGATTGGGGCAGCGGATCCTTTTTAAACATACAAGCCCCGGATACTTACTCTGTGCGGTGGACCGGGAAAATAAAGCCAAGGTATTCCGAGACATATACTTTCCACTTAGTTGGGGATGATGGAGTCAGGCTGTGGGTCAACAACCGCTTATTGATCAACAAATGGGTTGATCAAAGCGCTACAGAAAGCACAGGTACCATTACTCTTACCGCCGGTCAAAAATATGATATACGGGTGGAATACTATGAAAATTCCGATCAAGCAGTGGCAAAGCTTCACTGGTCAAGTCCGTCACAATTTAAGGAAATTATTCCTGTGTCTTGTTTGTCCTATGAAAACTAATCCAATCAAGTATTTTAGCCGGGGGATATCTACTCTCGGCTTTTACTTATGTCATATAACATAGTGCATCCTATCCAACTATTGATATGAAAAGTCACTTACTAATAGGCTAACTGAATTCCCCCAGTTTGATACATTTACTTTTAAACTCCTTTTTACTTCAATTCCTTATTTTCTTCCATATGGACAAATATAAAGACACATACCGCAAACAGCACTCTTACTTCTTACCTCCATTTTATTGAAATATTTCTCACATTTCCTGGCATCATACCGGGCTTCACGGGGTTCATGACAATTAAATGCTCTGCCGCTAAATGCATTGACTGGGCAAATATTTACACATTCAATGCAGTCGCCACACCTTTCATCCATCAATTTTCCTGTCGGCACAAGAGGTGCATCAGTTAAAATGGAAGTCCAACGGACCCTCGGACCATGCTCAGGTGTGATCAGTAAGCAGCTTTTTCCTATCCAGCCCAACCCGGAAAGTCCGGCACCCAGCTTATGGGAAAAAGATGCACAAATCCTTTCGTCATCAATCCGCTCTGCAGCGGGTATAGGAAGTACCCTATGCCCCTGCTCCTGAATAAAACTGCTTAGAATGGATGCTGTTATATCCAAGCGTTGATTTATAATATCATAGGCATGGTGCTTGTAATTCAATGCAGCCGCCCTTTGGTGGCGGTTTGGAAGCTGATCTACAATCGAATGAAGCAGTGGAATTCCTAATGATATGGAATAGGGGTATCCCTTCACAATATCCCCACCCTGGTTTAAAACAGTATCCAATGCATTGGAAAGGTCAGCCACTCCAAAATATGCGATACCCAGCCTTTTTGCCAAATCCTCGATCTTTGTATTCAAGTACATAATCCTACCTCACTCTGCTCTTTATAAAAACCTTTACTTTTAATGTGTATAAAAATTTGCTCACACATATTCATCCAAGTACAGCTTTAAATTGACGCATAAATTTTGAATATCCGGCTCGTTAAACATGGTAACATGCTTTCCTCCAAGGGGAACTACTTCCAAACCACCAATAAAACTTCTTACACTTTGGGATTTGTCTTTTATTTTCCGCTCAATTTTTGCCCCTTCATCAGTCTGGAAAAGAACGATTCTTCCATTCCCATTATAACACACCGGCTGGTACCTTATTACCGCCCTAGCGATTGAAACCCACATTTTGAGCCTGCGATACAGGGCTTTCAATCCAAAGGAAGTAATATTAAAATTTTTATAAGCAATTTTGCAATGTTTAAGCATTGCTGTGATCCCATATAGGTATAGAGGCAGTGCAATGGGCTTTGTTTTCACTTTCCTGCCAAACCAAGGGTCGGTATCAAGCATTGCAAGCAATTTCACTTCGTCCCCCAGTTTACTTAATTGCTGGGCAATTTCGTAGCCAATGTGCCCTCCTACACTCCAGCCAATGAATATATAAGGTCCCTTAGGCTGTATTTCCTTTATTGCTTTGATATAATCCCCTGCCATTTCCTCTACGGTTGCATGAGGAATATGGCCTTTTTCCAGCCCCTTTGCCTGAAGTGCGTAAATAGACCACTCTTCTTTAAAATACTTTGCCAGGTCATAATAACATATAACGGTGCCCGGTGCAGGATGAATGCAAAAAATGATATTTTTATTATCATTCCTACTGATTTCAACGACGTGAGACCATCTCCCATCCGTTAGATTACTATCCAGAAGCAGCGCCAGCTTTTTAATGGTTGAATGTTTCAAAAGGACGGAAACCGGAAGGTCTTTATTGAATGCAATTTTCACCCTGTGCATGAGTTTAATTGCTTTTAAGGAGTGTCCTCCCAATTCAAAAAAATCATCTTCTATATTGATTCTATCCTTTTCCAATACTTCCTGCCAGATAGGTACCAATTTTTCCTCAATACTGCTTATAGGTAGATAAGCACCCTCATGAACAGTTTCCTTATACATAGGGAAAACCGATGGATGCTCAGAACAATTTCTGCTATGGTTAAAATCATCTGAAATTAACCGGTTCTCCTCATTTCTGATCATTTCTATTTGGGATATATGTACCAAAGGGTTACTGCTGATTTGGTAAAGTATTCTCTCATAATGTCTTGCAGACCTCATGACCGTATCCCTTGTAAAGAGTTTTGAGGCATACTCAACTGTAAATTGAAGGGTATCCTCCTTTAACTCCACAAACCAGGTTAAATCAAACTTTGCATTCCTTAACCCGGGATTCATGCTCTGGATTACTAACCCGTTTAGCTTAAGGTTTTCTTCACTGAAATTTTGCATGACAAACATTGTATCAAATAGAGGATTGCGGCTTACATCATGAAATCCATCAACCTTTTCCACCAGTTCCTCAAAGGGAAAATCCTGATGCTCCAGCCCTTGGAGAATAACCTGTTTTATTTCTTCCAGGTAGTTTCTAAACTTTTTGTTCCCTTTTGGGTAGCTCCTTAAAGCCAGTGTGTTTACAAACATCCCTATCACATTTTTCAAGTCTGCATGATTACGGCCGTATACCGGAGTCCCTACCACAATATCCTCCTGGCTGCTGTATTTTGAAAGCATAATCTTATAGGCAGCCAAAAGCAGCATATTCAAAGATACATCATATTTTTGAGATAATTCATGAAGCTTTTTAGTAAGTTCACGATTAATGCCAAAATGATACAGATCCCCTTCAAAGCTTCTTATCGCAGGTCTTTCAAAATCCAATGGAAGCTTTAAAACCGGTATTTTCCCGCTCAATTGTTTTATCCAGTATTCACTTTGCTTCCCTAGCCGGCCTTCAGCCAGTTGCTTTTGCTGCCACTTTGAAAAATCCTTATACTGAACCGGGAGGGTTCCCAAATCTTCACCATGATAGGCTTTGGAAAGCTCATCCCATAATATCTCTATAGAGGAACCATCCAGTAGAATATGATGTATATCCAGTAGAAATAAATACTCCCCTGCTTTCATTTTAACCAACTGAAGCCGAAATAAAGGTGCATGACGCAAATCAAAGGGTTTTATAAAATTCTGCAGCAGTTCTTCCGTATCCACACCTGTGGATTCGATATATTCCATATGAAACTTTGGCTCATCTTTAATTCTCTGCACAACATTGCCATCCACTATATCAAAACCGGTTCTAAGTACCTCATGCTTTTTAATCACTTGCCGAAAAGCAGATTTTAACCTTTCCTTACCAACCTCTCCTTTTATCAAAAACAGGAAGGGCATATTATAAGCCGTACTTTCCACGTACATTTGTTGTATGGCGTATATTCTTTTTTGTGCGGGTGAGGCGGGATAGAATTCTCTTTTTTCTACCCGCGGGATGGGGCTGCAGTTTTTATTCTCACGTTCTTTAATTAATTTACTTTGTTCCTTTATGGTTTTGGCTTTGAATAGCTCCGCAGCAGAAAGCTCCACATGAAATATTTTATGTATTTCAACAGCCGCTTTCAAAACTTTTAAAGAATGTCCACCCAACTCGAAAAAGTTATCATCCCTTCCTACACTGGGAACCGCAAAAATTTCCTGCCAGATTTCCGCAAGCTTCCTTTCTATATCATCCATTGGTGGATTATGCTGTTCGGTATTATACCGGTTTTCCATAATATCCGGTAAAGGCAATGCCTTTCGATCCACTTTCCCATGAGAATTCAAAGGAAAATCCTGAATAAAAACATAATAAGCAGGAACCATATAAGAGGGTAACCTTCTAGACAAATAAGTCTTAAGCGCTCTCGGGTTAAGGGCGGAATCCGATATGATATACGCACATAAGTATTTATCGCCCTTCACTTCAAAGGAAGTTACAAAGACCTTCTTGATTTTGCCATAATTCATTAATACTCTTTCTATCCCTGCCGTTTCGATCCTGTAGCCTCGTATTTTAATCTGTTCATCCGCCCGTCCAAGGAACTCGATAGAACCGTCAGAAAGCCAGCGGGCCCTATCTCCACTGCGGTATAACTTCTGTCCCTTTATGAATGGGTCCTTTAGGAATTTTTCTTCTGTAAGCTCGGGTTGATTAAGGTATCCCCTCCCTATATCTTCACCACTGATATACAATTCACCCGCCACACCGGATGGCAGAAGTTTGCCGTCTTTGTCCATGATATAAATGGTTCTATTGGCTATTGGCTTTCCGATGGAGGGTTTATCCGGTATTGTTTCTGTGGGGTCCAATGTTAAGGCGGTAACAACATGGGTTTCACTCGGACCATAGTGGTTATGTACAAAAACACTGTTTTCCTTTATATACTCCTTGAAGCTTTCTGATATATAAAGCTGCTCTCCGGCTGAAACAATATGTTTGACACAGGTAGGAAAGTGTTCTCTATATCTCTCTTCACTAAATATTAATTCTAAAAATGCAGGAGGCAAAAAAAGCGTCTTAAGGTTTTCCTTTTGTATGAGTCCAAACAATTTTAAAATATCCGTTCTGTCCGGTTCAGAAATAAGTAAGAGTTTGCCCCCAAATAACAAGCATGAGAATATCTCTTGAAATGAAACATCAAAAGTAATGGACGCAAATTGCAAAACGCTATCAAAATCAATTTGGGTTTCATTTCGCTCATAATAAATCAAGTTAATGAAATTCCTGTTTTCGATCATTACGCCTTTTGGCTTTCCTGTTGTCCCGGAGGTATAAATAATATAGAGCAAGTCGGAAGGTGTATTGACTGATTCTAAATTCGAATCTTCTTCCAATAAGATGGCCTTATCATTGATGTCAATTACCTCGCATTTTACTCTCTCCAAATCCTGTTCTAACCCTTGGTCATTGAAATGTTTTAAGACCATTTTCACCTTGCTGCTCTCCAGTATTTCATCGATATATTTTTCAGGGTATTCCGGACTTAACGGAAGCAGAGCGGCCCCGGCCTTTAATATTCCCAAAATACCTATCATCATCTCAAAGGACCGACAGGCAACAAGTGCGACAATTGACTCCCGCCCAACCCTTTTTTTCCTTAAATGTGCTGCCACTTGGTTGGCTCTTTTGTTTAGTTCCTCATAACACATGGTTCTATTATTAAAAACCAGCGCTGGTTCTTTTCCATTCCTTTTGACCACCTCTTCAAACATTTGATGCACCGGTTGATCCTGATTGGGATATTTCCTTGAATAGTTAAAATCATTCAGGATTATCCTTTTCTCCTCATGGGTGATCAATTCAATCTGGGATATAAGCATCCAAGGGTTACTCGTAATTTGCTCAATTATTCGCTGATAGTGCCTTGCCATTCTCCTGATCGTATCCCTTGCAAAAAGTTTCGAGGCATATTCAACTGTAAATTGAAGAGTATTCTCATGGGAGGACCCAAACCAGGTTAAATCGAATTTTGTTTTGGTTTGTTTTGGATTTAGCCTCTGTATTTCCAAACCACGCAGCTTAAGGTTTTCGTCACTGAATTTTTGCATAACAAACATTGTGTCAAATAGAGGTTTTCGGCTCCTATCCTGGATTCCATCAACCATTTCTACCAGTTCTTCAAAGGGAAAATCCTGATGCTCCAGCCCTTGAAGTATGACCTGTTTGACCTCTTCCTGGTAGTCTTTAAACTTTTTGCCGCCTTCTGGGTAACTCCTTAAAGCCAGTGTATTTACAAACATCCCGATAACATTTTTGAGGTCCGCATGCCTGCGGCCGTATACAGGCGTTCCTACAACAATATCCTCTATACTACTGTATTTTGAAAGCATAATCTTATAGGCAGCCAACAGCAGCATATTCAAAGACGCATCAAAACTCTGAGATAATTTATGAAGCTTTTTGGTAAGTTCACGATTGATTTCAAAATGGTAAACATCGCCTTCAAAGTTCCTTAGCCCAGGCCTTTCATAATCCAGTGGAAGCTTTAATACCGGTATTTCCCCGCTCCATTGTTTTAGCCAGTAATTACCTTGCTTCCTTAGCACACCTTCTGCCAGCTCCTGTTGCTGCCACTTTGAAAAATCCTTATATTGGACCGGAAGGCTTCCCAACTCTTCTCCATGATAAGCTTTGGAAAGCTCATCCCATAATACCTCCATGGAAGACCCATCCAGGATTATATGATGAATATCCAGTAAAAGCAAATACTCCCTTGCTTTTATTTTAACCAATTGAATCCGAAATAAAGGCGCATGATGCAAATCAAAGGGTTTTATAAAATTCTGGAGCATTTGTTCCATATTCCCACCTGCGGATTCAATATATTCCATATGGATCTCCGGCTCATCTTTAATTCTTTGTACAACATTGCCATCCACCATGTTAAAGCCGGTTCTAAGTGTCTCGTGCTTTTTAGTCACTTGATAAAAGGCAGATTTTATTTTTTCTATATGCACTTCTCCCTTAACCAAAAATGCAAATGGGATATTGTAAGCTGTGTTTTCTATGTCCTGTTGTTGTATCAAGTAAATTCTTTTTTGTGCTGAGGAAGCAGGGTAGAATTCTCTTTTTTCTACCCGTGGAATGGAATTACAGTTCTTTTTTTCTCTTACTTTGATTAGTTCACACTGTTCTCTTATTGTTTTGGCGTTAAATAGCTCTAAAGCAGAAAGCTCCACATGGAATTCCTTATTAACCTCAGCAGCAGCTTTCAAAACTTTTAAAGAATGTCCGCCCATCTCAAAAAAATTATCGTCGATCCCCACCCTGGGTACAGCAAGAATCTCCTTCCATATCTTCGCCAGTTTTCTCTCCAATTCATTACCGGGCGCTTTGAAGGTTTTAGAATGATTCCCCAAATGCTCCGGCGCAGGCAGGGCTTTTTTGTCTATTTTTCCTGAAGGAGTGAGAGGCATTGAATGAAGAATATAAAAGCAGTCGGGTATCATATATTCCGGTATCTGCTTTTTTAAATACTCCCGAATTTCAGCAGTTGAAATATGGTTATTTACCACAAGATATGCACACAAGCCATATTCTTTATTGGCATTCACGTAGGTAGTTACAACAGTTTGTAGAACAGCCCCGTGGGCTATTAATCTGCTTTCAATTTCTCCAAGCTCAATCCGGTACCCTCTGATTTTAACTTGATTATCCAATCTGCCTAAAAACTCAATATTTCCATCCGCACGCCATCTTGCCAAGTCTCCGGTCCGGTACATCCTCTCCCCCTCGAAAAAGGGGTCTTTCACAAACTTTTCTTCAGTAAGATCCGGCCTGTTTAAGTAACCCCGTGCCAAATTATCCCCTGAAATGCATATTTCTCCGGTCTCTCCGGGAGGCAAGATCCTATCATGCTTATCCAGGATATATATCCGGGTGTTAAATATGGGTTTTCCAATGGGAATATTTCCGGATTGTTTATCTACAATATAATACGAAGAGACCACTGTACATTCTGTAGGCCCATAATGATCAACCAGTGTATAATTTCTTTTTATATACTTTTTTAACTTTTCTCCACCTGTATTCACAATACGCAGGGTGTGATTCTCCAGTTCCATAAACTGCTCACAGTATTGGGTAGGCAAAAAACAAATGGTTATTTTATGATCACTAAAATAGTGATTCAGTTTGTTTAAATCCTTTTTTATTTCAGGATTCAGAATATGTATGGAACCACCCTTTAGCAATATAGGAAAAATCTCCATTATAGAAGCATCAAATCCGCAATTGGCAAATTTCGCACTTCTGTCTTCCGCTGTTACAGCATGACAGTGATTGTACCAGCAGCACATATTGACTAAAGCTCTATGCTCAACCATAACCCCTTTGGGTACACCTGTAGAACCCGAGGTAAAAATAATATAGGCAAGGCGATGGGATTGGACTTTATCCAATACTCTTGAGTGAGGGCATTTTTCTATTTCTTTTAACCCATGCTGTTGTTTTGTTTTCTTTCGCCTTGGAACTTCTGTGTTTTTTTTGTTGACATGAATGATAACATCATAACGGTATTGGGTTAATTCATTTTCTATTGTATGAATCTTTCGGGAAATGGAACAACTCACCAACTCTTTCTGTTCCATGACAAGGTCATTAAAAAACTCCGGACTTAGGAATAACTCGTCTGAAAAATCCGTCTTGGTTGTAAACCCGGAATTTTTATGTTCTTTCTTAAATTTGAAAAGTGCAGTCATTAAATCGTTTTTGGTATCTTGGTCCATGATGTCGCCGATAAATAGAATCCCCTTTTCCTTAAGCAAGTGTACAGCTTTTTGAATAACCTGACGAAGGTAATTGTGACCATGGAAAGTTTGAATCACACTATTAAAAATAATAATATCAAAGTCATTTTCGTCAAGCTTGTCAATATCATGGGCTGCACACCGGTTTAACCGGATGTTTAAGTGTCCCTCTTCTTCAACCTGTTCTTTGGTTTTTTCAAGAATGGCACCCGATAAGTCGGTACCGTAATAAAATCCGGCTAAAGGTGCTAGCCTAAACATGGTAAATCCTGATGAGCAGCCTATTTCAAGGATCCTCGTCTTTTTATCAATATAGGGCTTGAGCTTAAACAATGCATTATCAGTATATTCAACAATTTCTTTCCGGGTAAATAACTCCCCTGTGAAACTGCTTTTCCAGCCTCCTCTTCCTATTGAATCCTCGGATTTTTCACCGATTAAATCCCACAACTCTTTATCCATCAAGGGATTCGTTTTTTCTTCCTTGTCATGGTAAATATCCTCACTATCAAGACAAACGAAAGTTTTAACACTTCTACATTCCCACTGGAGCCGGTTTAATAGGCAAATATGATTTTTTGTAGAAATCATAACTTCTGCACCGGATTCATCAAGTATGGTCTTTTGAATTTGTTCCGGCAGTTGTGGATCTATCGGTAGAAAGGCATAACCTGCTTTTAAAACTCCTAAAATACTTGTAATCATTTGGATAGATTGTTCCTGAAGGATTGCAACGACATTTTCTCCTTTACCCCCACAGGCATTGATTAAATAATGTGCAATTTGGTTGGCCTTTTGATCCAGCTCCCTGTAGGTCATTTGCTGCCTGTCGTGCACCAAAGCAATATTCTCTGGCGTGGTATCCACTTGCTCTTCAAATAATTCGTATACCGTTTTATCACGGGGATAAGGATAGGAAGTATTATTAAAGTCATATAAAATTTGTTTCCATCGGACATTCACTTTTTCTTTCAGATCTTTTTTATTTTTACATTGATCTACCATGGTTTTTTGATTATTTAAAGACTGCCTACCCATTTATGCCTCCCCAATTTAAGCAAATACCTTATTTTGCCGCAAATTATGATTCAAGCAAAACTGTTCTCCAAATGCATTCTTTACAAATTATAACACTTTGAATAAAGCATTGAAATCATCCCTCTTCATCTTCCCTGATTTTTATTTTACCGGCGGGAGAATAAAATTATAGTGAAAAGATTTCATCTAATCTTGAATACGTTATTTTTAGAGTTTTGTCTGCATTTTACTTTAGACTTAATAAAACCCAATTAATTGTATCCTTATGGTATATTGGAGACAATGAAGAGGATGCGGACTAGGTTTAAAATGCTCCAAACCCTTGAAATACAAAGGT
The DNA here is from genome assembly GCA_026418275.1 of Clostridia bacterium. GTDB lineage: Bacteria > Bacillota > Clostridia > Acetivibrionales > DSM-2933 > SKW182. The sequence continues at coordinate 18,119 of JAOABQ010000017.1, read as the reverse complement.
GAAAAGCATGGGAAGATACGCAGAATTGCACCTCATAACTCGCAAAACGACAAGCAGTGCAAGTGTCAATACACTTACACTGCTTGTTGGAGACATCCCCAAATTACATTAATAAAGCCTTTCTAATAAAAAATTAAAGGAAAAGTAAATGTAACGAAAGCTGCCCAAAGTCCGTAGACCGGCAAATACTTCGTAACGGCATCTTGGATGGTTGAAGGTCCGGTTTTGTTTTGTAGAAAACGCACGTAGGAGAGCATTATCCAAATCAGATTGGCCCAGATAAGTATGTTTACGCCTAAAACAGCAAGTCTGTTGGGCGTAATCCCATAAGAAGAGAGCCTGAACACGATGGCAGATAAAGCTACACTGTCAATGATAAGAGCAAGAACAATGAGGGCAAAATTTATATAATCAGAAATGGTCTTTTTATCTTCTCTGCCGCTTTCGGAAATAGAGAATATGGTGACGGCCAATACACTAAGGAGTATTCCGTTGAAGGATAAAAGGAAATTGCGGTCCAAAAATGGATTTTTCCCGACCCAAACAACCGTTATGAGATAGACCAACAATGTGGCCAGTACAAGAGGACTAAAAATTTTCGCTATATAGGGTGCAATATTTTTAGCAAGTTTAAGGTTCCTTGATACCAGGTATGCAGCCACAATAGCCAGAGCGGCGGCACCAAATAAAACGACATTTTTAAAATAGAATTCAGATATATCCATGCCGACAAATCTAAATAACTGCATGGTTAATACTGTCAGCAGCATTCCGCTGATTGCCATGCTGGCGTAGAGTATGCAAAATTCCCCATTGAATTTAAGATAGGCTAGTCTTGTGCTGCCTATGCCATATTCATTTCCTGTAAATGCAAGCCCTAATAATACCCATAAGAAAATGGGAAGGTGTAGATAAGTCAGGATAATACTGTCTTTATGCTCTAGTGGCAGCATATTAAGATAAAGTCCTGGGATTAGGAATAACGCTGCAAGAGTGTAAAGAACACTTTTTTTGGGGGTATTATTGAATACAAAATAGGCGGCAATAAAGGGAATTATTCCAAAAACAAGGTTAATAGGGGCTATTGCTTGCTGTTCGGTAAAATGAAAAATGATCCTGGTGCTTATCCCGGCTAGAATTGCTAAAATACCCATGGAAAAGAAATCCTTCTGAAGAAAGGAAGCTTTTTCTGGATTTGCTGTCTCCTTGAAATGCAATCTTTCATACCAAACGGCAAGAACCTGCGAATCAGGGTTTTGTTCCCAGGCGTATGAGAATGACTTTTTAAAAGCTTCGGGATCTTTTCTAAACATTCTCTCCAGTTCATGGGGGTTAGCGATATTTTCAGTAATCAGATTGTTAACGTCCATGGTTTTACCTCCCTTAATAATTGTAATGTTAACGCCTACTTTCCTCCACAATTGTTTATTAACAACTTTATTATCCTTGAGTGTCTTCGTCAATTTTGTATTCTAAAACATCTCCAGGCTGACATTCTAAAGCCTTACAAATCGCCTCTAAAGTTGATAATCGAATCGCTTTTGCCTTTCCATTTTTCAATACAGAAAGATTAGCCATTGTTATTCCAACTCTCTCCGAAAGTTCTGTTACGCTCATTTTCCTTTTAGCCAGCATCACATCAATATTGATTATAATCGCCATGTTATTCACCTCAGATTGTTAAATCATTTTCTGTTTTTATATCTATGGCATTTTTTAATAGCTTTTGAAGAACAGCAGCAAAGACTGCAATCACAATTGGAGCAAAAGTAATGACCATTCCGATTATGATGATACCTGGGGCGTCGTCTTTCTCCGCAATGAGATAAAAGAATGGCATGCATACCCCATAAATGATACCTATTGCGGCTGCACAGTATTTTATATTCTTTAAAGCCTTTACAGATAATTCCGAGAAAGCTTTGTTCTTGTCAATATAGCTTAAAAGTTTAAAAGCTTGATACAAAGCGATGTAAAACGGAATCGCGGCTACATATATGCCTATTATAACGGGATATAGCAAATGAGCATACTCTGGACTTGCTGCTTCATTAGCTAACCAAAACAACCCATATATACACAAAGCAAGAATTGGAATTCCAATAAGAATAACAGCTAACTTTAAAAAGAGTGTTTCTCGTTTCATTAAAAGCACCTCACTTAGTTATTGTTATTTTTATTTTAATATAAATTTTATCGTTTATCAATAAATTTTTATTAAATTATAATATTTTATTATTGTCATAAAGTAAAGATCTTCGATCAATAGGTGTATGACAGGACATATTCCTATATAGAAATGTATTATTAACTAGTGCTTTTTAACACAACAAATTTCTGGTTTTTCAAAGTGTTAAAAACGCACTTCATCTGGTTGTGCCACGCATACCCTAGAAAAGAATTATGTTACGAGGCACTATATAAGTTTTATTAGGGGTCGTTTCATTCCGTCAGGTGTTTATTTTTTCTGTTTTATAATGTATAATTGCTTTAACTGATGGATTTTCCTCCAGTAATGTTTTGTTAACGCTTAAGACAATAAGAAATGATATAACGATAATAATATAGATAGCAGGTGTAAAAATGACAGTGAATAGGCATCTTTATTTTCTTTCCGACATTGGAAAAAAAAAGATTATTTATCAAGACAGTGAATATCTATGTCCATTTTGCAATCGCGAAGAACTTTCAGATATTTTAGATGAAGAAAATTCAATATTGTTAGTAAAAAACAAATTTTCTACTTTAGCTAATACTTTTCAAACAGTACTTATTGAAACTAACGATTGCTTCGCAAATATATCTACCTACGATAAACCCCATATGCGGAAAATAATTACCTTTGGAATAAAGCATTGGCTAACAATGGAGGAAAGCGGAGATTTTAAATCTGTAGTTTTTTATAAAAATCATGGTCCCTTATCTGGTGGCACTATCAATCATGCACATATGCAAATAGTTGGGCTAAAAGATATAGATTATAAACTCAACTTAAAAGATGATATTTTTGACGGAATAGAAATTTATAAAGAAGGAAATTGTTTAGTCAACATTTCCACCAAACCAAATGCTTGTTCAACCGAATTTAATATTATTACTACTCCTCGCCATGACAATTTTATGGCGGATAATATACAAAATATTGTAAACTATATACTTAATCACTTTAAGTGTAGTAGCTTTAACTTATTCTTCTACCAATGGAAAAAATCGATTATATGTAAAATCGTTCCGAGATATATAACTTCCCCGTATCTCGTGGGTTACTCCATTCCTCAAACTTCCAATAGATTGAATAATATTGCTGAGGAAATACAAAAAACTTACTATAATTTTTAAAAAATATAATGCGAAAATACATTTAAATCATGATACTACACAGTCGTTATACAACTTTATTAATAAACCTTTTGGTTAATAATCCGGGAACCATACATAATCCCAAGACGTCTTCCTTTTACTGTAATTTCTATAACTTTTCACACTTAATCGCATATAAATACACGAACTCCTGTTTAATACATAAAAACAGGCTGACGAATTCAAAAATGAAACAGCCAGCCTGTTTAAAAAAAATTACTTCTTCTACTTCATCAAGGTTTGGAAGTGTTATATGATAGATACTTAAATTTGAATTTCATACCCTTGTAACATATGAGTATCGAACTCTGCAGAGGTCCCGGTGATGTAGCCTATCATATAACAAGCACTGTTTATTAGTTCTTTTGCTTTATCTCCCTCTATTTTTACACTAAATTCGAGAAACTCGCCTGCAGGAATTGTATCCTTTGTCAATGCTTGAGTAAAAGCCTTACCTTCTGACCAACGGTAAATTACTTTTCTGTTCTGATCCATCAATACAAAATCAAATCTTTGACCGGAAGAATAGTTGATGGTAGCGTCTCTATAACTATTATTATGGATACGCAGTTTTAGAACCATTTGATCTGCTGTCTTTTCACATGAAGGGCTAACACTCACACCCACTGCGATTGTCGGTGTTGGCGTTGGTGAAGGTGTAGGTGTCGTAGAATTGATCTGAATTTCATACCCTTGTAACATATGCGTATCGAACTCTGCCGAGGTCCCGGTAATGTAACCTATCATATAACAAGCACTGTTTATTAGTTCTTTTGCTTTATCTCCCTCTATTTTTACACTAAATTCGAGAAACTCACCTGCAGGAATGGTATCCTTTGTCAATACTTGAAAAAAAGCCTTACCTTGTGACCAACGATAAATTACTTTCCTGTTTTGGTCCAGCAACACAAAATCATAGGTTTTGCTGGTAGAATAATTGATGGTTACGTCTTTATAAGTATTATTGTTGATACGCATTTTTAATATCATTTGATCTGCTGTCTTTTCACAAGAAGGGCTAACGCTTACACCCACTGCAATTGTAGGTGTCGGTGAAGCTGTTGGCGCAGCCGTAGGCGGAGGTATGTAAGCATACACGTCAATGGTGTCAGAGATGGCGGTCAGCCCATTTTCATCATATGCCATGGCGGTTAAAAAGCTTTGTCCTAGAACTGAGCTGGTATTCCCGTAGCCTGCTGTGTAAACACAGCTATATGGGAACTCAGTATCTTCTCCTATTTTTTCCGTTCCCTTGTAAAACTCTACTTTTTTAATGGGTGTATGGCTAAGAACGCTAACATCAAAATTAACTTTACTCCCCCATAAACTTGTGGATTGTGGGCGCGGATTATCTATTTTGATTCTGTTACTCACGAAATAGGATAACACGCGGTAATCCGCAGGAGTTGAGTTAAAGTGCTGGATAGTAATTAGAATATCCTGCATGCTAATTGCATTATCTTTGTTGATATCTCTGTATTCACTGTACTTCGGACTCTCTTTGGAAGTGTTGAATGAAGCAAGAATATCAATAATATCTTCCATATTGATCGCTTTATCTTGCTGTGAATTAATTGCCATATCCCCCGCCCATACTTCTATGGGCGTGTTTGAGGAGCCTAGTTCCAAATTGCCCGTCAAGTTTCCAATAGCTACATTCCGTTCCAGATAACCGTCCTTTGAAATACGAATAGAGTATCCCAGACCTTCGTTTTCAGGGATACCGGTCATCTCGAAATATCCGTTTTCATTTGTGTAGCATGTGGTTGAATTGTAGTTCAGAACCACTTTGAAACCTGATTTAATAAGAGCAGCAGAGGTGTTGGCAAAAGTAAAATCAGGACAAATATACCCTGAGACCGTATGAGTGGCCGAAGTAGTGCTAAAATCCTGAATATTCGTATAATACAAGGTTGAAGCTCCATAGATTCTATATACTCCACGGAACTGGTAACCTGTATTTGGGTTTAAATCAGTTACTTTGGTGATACTCCAATCACGGTTACTATCAAGATATGATTTCGAGGTCTCTTTTAAAGATCCTTCTGAGCCTTTAGGCCAATATTCATACCACATTTCTACTGCCTGAGTATTGTTTGTAACACAGTTCATCATAAAGCTGGCACTCTTTGATGTCACATTGAACGCCGGACGGACTGACATTGTATAGCCCTCCAGTGTAGGCGTATCCGCGTTTTGTACATTCTCGTTCCTAGATTGGCTTAGATCGATAGGTATTGAATTTTCTGCAGCCGTTAAGGCTGAAGTACTGGCACTTGCCATATTGCCTGCAATAAGTACTACAACCAGCATCAGGCAGAGCAGTAAAGCAAGTTTCCTTGAAGATGTGGACATTTTTGTTGAGAACATGTTGTAAACCCCCCTTTTAATTTTATATCTAATTTATTGAATACACCCTTTTGGATTACTAAAAGTCAGCAGTCCGATGAGTGTATTTTCCCATGGATTAATTTTACATGCAATTCAATTATATACTAATTCTAAATTTTAGTTAAGTGTCAAGTGTCACTATTTTTAACAAAAGATGTGACTGTGCTTTTCCCGATAAACTGGACACCTCTAAGTTAGATTTTATTTGTTTTTCTCTGAATCGCTATCTACACCAATCCGGAGTTACACTGTTTTCCATTCAATAGATTTAAATTCACCCCCAGCTACACAGCACAATTATCATAATATCATTGCTTGCAAGCGTTAGGAGCCAAGCAATTCTATGCTTAATACCTTCTTCTGCTGTTGTAAAATGCCCCTATGTACCAGAATATGTCTTTTTATTATTGACAATGAAGCCTGTTGTCTTTATAATGATAACGTAACCTATAATACTCATTTTTTATATCATAGGTTACATTATGGGTATAATAAGTTATAAAGGGGTGTTAGATATGAACATGGAAAAAACAATCATAGGACGAACAATAGGTTACTTAATATCAAGAGACATTTTGCTGGCAATCCTTGTTTTAGGACACATTTCGGTTTATTATCATTTTTTCTCGCAAATAAACTTCGTTATTTTGCCAGTTCTTGTGGTGGGAGCATTTCTTTGGATTTTGTTTTTTACTAAGCTCATAAGAATTGTATCCATTGCAAAGAAAGATAAATACCTGGTAACAGCCTTTAGTGATGAATACTTTTCGAACATAAAAATGCGAGCCGGATATAACGGTTATATCATCATGGTACTTTGTTGTTTGATTTTTATTTTTGGAAGTGTTCTTCTTAATATACTGTCAATAGGAGTTGATATTCCAGTGTATATTGCATTTGAGATCGTCATGCTGCTTGGCGTTGTCACAGATGACATATCCAAAATATTATTATCGAGAGGGTAATATCATGGAAAAGGAAACATTTAAAAACCATATAAAAATCTTTAGAGCTAAGTTTGACTGGACTCAAGAGGATTTGGCCAAGAAGGTGGGTGTTACCCGTAAAACCATAAACACAATTGAAAATGGAGTTTTTATTCCATCGGCTTATTTGGCTATAAAAATTGCAAAAGCTTTTAATGAGCAGGTCGAAAATATATTTTATATTGAAAGCCAATAAAAATTCTGATTAGATATGAAAGGAGCTGCAACCATGGCTTGTAATAAGATTATAAAACTGGCAGACGGAAGAAATTTAAGTTTTTTTGAATTCGGCGACCCGAAAGGCAAGCCTGTATTCTATTTTCACGGCAGTGGCATTTCTACCGGCCTATATTCTGAGAAACTCGGAAATACTGCTGCAGAAAACGGTATATATCTAATCGCTCCAGATCGTCCCGGTATAGGATTATCGGACTACAAACCTGAAAGATGCCTTCTTGAATGGCCGAAAGATTTAGAAGAATTAGCAAACCAGCTCAATATTCCTCAATTTTCTATAGTCAGTGAATCCGGAGGAAGCGCTTACGCATATGCATGTGCTTATTTAATTCCGCACCGTATAAATAAAGTCGCCATTGTTTCCGGAATATGTCCCTTGTATATCAAATCTCTTCAAAAAAATCTTTCTATTAAGCACCGCTTGGCATTATTTTTCTTAAAAAGGTCACCTGCATGGCTGTTATGTAAAATGTTTGCCAGTCTAAAAAAGAGTATTGAAAATAGGCCTGAAGACTTTTTCTCAAAAGCAGCCCAAAAAGCATCAGTTATAGAAAAAAAACTTATTTTAAATCCTGAACTCCAGAGTTGCTATAAAAACAGCATTCAAAATTCCTTTAGGCAGGATTATAAAGGGGTAATTGATGATATGAGAATATTGTCGGGAAATTGGGGATTTGATTTAAGGGAAATATCGTGCAGAATAACACTGTGGCATGGGCAGGAAGATGGAAGTGCACCTATCATAATGACGAAAAGGGTTCAGGAATTACTCAAGAATTGCCATGCTGCATATTTCCCTAATGAAGGCCATATGTCAGTTATACAGCTTCACGCTGGGGAAATCTTCCGTTCAGTAATATAAACACATTATTAACTGTAATATACTTAAAATATCCGCTACCTACTTGTAATTGATTTTTAAAAAAGGAATATCGCTGTTGTCAAGTTTGAGTGGATTAACCTTTCATTCCTGCTGTCCCTGAAAAGGTCGGAGTAGAAAAAAATATGCATACAAGGGCTAAGAAGTCTGGACGGACATATTATATCGTACAGGATAATACAATTTCACAGTTGTGATATTACCGAATTATGTGTTGGTATCCGGCAGATGCTAATTGGGGTAGTACCAGCATCCGTGTCATTAACACCATTACTACACCCGCCTATACACTAGGGGGAACTAACTGTATTCTCTCACTGCTTCATAACTTGCAGTCAGTTCCCTCACCTTTTTTGAGAATGTCATTCCCATCCTTTATTTTGTCAACCTATGTAGGGGGAAGTATCTTTTGATTAATCACAGTTGTTTTTTGCATTCCATTGTATTTGTATGTAACCGTAAGTTCTAATATCTCACCTGTGCTAAAGTAAGCAAGCCCCTCTGAATTATGATAATCTTGCGTTCCTGCTCGTGTAAAAAAATTGTATTCATATTTTTTTATTGGGAAAGGCTTAAATCTTCCTTCTGATTTACTTACATCAGTAACAACCACGTCTGTGACTCCTTCGGGAAATGCAAATAAAACACCAATCATTTCTACTCCAGCAGACATCTTCACAGTAACATCATCACTCGTTAACTGACTTTCTTCTTTTTGCACCGTCGATGAATGAAAATTAGGATTTGATTTTAAAGTAAAACCCGCTAAGTCCAATTTAGAATCACCATTCATCACTCCATAAGCTTTAACGGCTAATTCTTTAATTCCAGTAACATTCCAGTTTACTTTGGCAGAATTGATCCCATCTTTAAAATGATAGGTTTCAATCATTTTACCATCAGCATAGATTTCTACCAATACAAATGCGCTTTCAGCCTGATCATCCAGACCCAAAACCCCGGAAATATCAGAATACTTTCCTTCTAAATCAAACTTTACCAAACAGTCTTGTGCCTTCGCCGTGTACATCTTATAACCCTTATTGTATATGACTCCATCAATTTGCATTTTTGAGTTAACCTCACATTTGCCTGATTCACTTATTTCAGAAGGTTTGATACTGTCACTCATATAATTATTAGATTGCTGAGTTTCTCCAATATAAATGGATTTCGTTTTGTCATCCCATTCTATATTCTTGCCTAATGCTTGTGAAACCGCTCTGACCGGTAAGTATGTAGTTCCATTATAGATAAATGGATCAACTTTATTCCCATTCGCATCCTTTGGTTGAATAAGATTTCCATCTACATAAATTTTAATGTTATTATACACGGCAGTAACCACTTTCTGGATAGGTTCAGCAAAAGTTGTAAAAACCGTTATAAATACTAATGCTGTAACTATAACCCCTGTAACAAAACCTTTCATTTCTTTCTTCACCCAAATCTCCCCTTTTCCTTTTTTATAAATTATATATTAATATTTTTTCTAAATCAAACAAGTTCTATATGGGGAGTTGCCAATATTGTCGAAAATGTTGGCGGCACCCCTATCTTGAAGCATTAGACGAAAGTGAAAGAAATAATTTCCTATTTATATCAGCCAAATTAATAATAAGCCTGTTTTAAGGCTTTTATATATAAAAATTAAATTAACTAAACTAATTATAATATCTTTATAGCAATAAACATAACTCTAATCCCCTTATTGCTGATGGGCATAGTGAGTTTAGGAACAAGCCATTAAGGATCGTGTGGCGGGTTATCTTTTTCTTTTGGTCATTTATACAATTCTATACTTCATTATACTGCTTTTCGACATATATGTTTGGGCTTCTTACACTTAAAGCTCAGATTTTGGTATTCCTGTGGGTATTTACTTTTGTAAATGTTTATAGTCCTTCTTATAGGGCTTTTGATTCTGTTGATTTGCAGGATAAAAAGAAAGCGAAAGCTTTCTTTTTTTTATTTTTCCCTTGAGAAAATGTGTATTTCTTGCTTGAAATGCACACATTTTCCTATAAGGCTTTAAACCTTAAAGGAATAAAATGTTAATAAGTTGTTGATACCCTCGTATTAAATATGAAAAGGATACAAATTATCTAAATAGCATTTGAAGCATGTTTGGAGTTCGGAAGCTTGGTTAATTTTTGCCCTTGGTGAGATGAATAAAAAAAGTAATGCTATTATTAACAAACAATGGTGTGAATAAAACGAAGGAAGGAGAATTATTATGGAAGTCATATTAAACGTTGTATTCTTGCGGTTTTATTATTCAACATTGTCAAGTATTTATCAATAGGGGTCTAACCCTTATGAAGCACTTACTTAAGATATAGTAAATGCAATAAAACTTGCATTTGTAGGCATTTATCGTTGATACATCCGATAACGCTTACCCTGTGTGATGTTTTATGCAATTTTCTATATAAAAAATACAAACAAATAAAAGGAGGTCTCAAAATGAAGCGTAAAGTTTTAGCAATGTTTATGTCGTTGGCAGTGGGCGTATCGACATTATCGTTTCCGATGGCATCTTTCGCCCAAAGCAGCTCCAAACCATTAAAAGACTTCAAAATCCAACTCAAGAAAGGAACCCTAAGCGCTAAGAATGCCGGGTCTAATTCCCTAAGGTCCGTGTCCAAAAACACAAACGCCTCAGAAGAAAGAGAGTATATTATCGCTTTCACAGGTCCTATCACAGCCCAAATGAAAGAAGATGTAATAAAAGAAGGCGTTAAGCTTTATGATTACTTGCCGGATTATGCTTTTCTCGCAAGAATGACCGGCACCATGGCACAAAATATTAAGAATCTTGATTTTATCGCGGATGTTCTTGACTTTGATCATTCCTATAAATTGGACATTGAACTGGAGAATAAACTTGCAGATAAATCAGCGCCGGATGAATTGAATGTTATTGTAAAAACATTTGATTATACGCCCGGTATACTCGATTCGGACGTCAAAAATTTAGGTGCGGCGACTCTATACGACAAAGATGGTTCGATCATCTTAAAAATCAAAAAAGATAAAGTAAAATCCCTCGAAGAATTAAAACAGGTAAAATATATAGAGGAACAGAAACAACTGGCCTATTGCAACGAAAAATCAAGAGCTGTTGTATTTGGCACAACAAACCCATGGAGTTCGGGAATTTGGAACGGCAGCGGAGAAATTGTGGGTGTTGCAGACTCCGGCATTGACACAGGTGTTAATGATTCCACCATGCATCCTGACTTTCAGGGCCAAATCAATAATATCATAGACTATTCCGAAGATTCAGCAGCTGATGACAATATCAGAAGCAACGGACATGGAACCCATGTTGCAGGGTCAATCATAGGAACCGGTTCCGCCTCAAGCGGTAGGTTTAAAGGGATTGCCCCGGGGGCAAAACTTGTGTTCCAGGCAACAGGAGCAAAAACAGCTCCCGGCCCTAGATTCGGTAACGTTACCACCTTACTTCAAGACGCATATAACTTAGGAGCTCGAATCCATTCAAACTCCTGGACTGAGATTGACGCACTTAATCCAACCGGGTATTACGGAGGGTACAGGAGCATCGCCGTAGACCTTGACACCTTTATATGGAACCATAAAGACATGACGGTTCTTTTTGCGGCAGGTAATGAGGGTGATGATGGAAGGGAAGGTATTGCAAACCCCGGTACAGCCAAAAATTGTATAACTGTCGGTTCAACCAAAAGTGACTGCCCGAATGAGGACTTCACCTCCATGTACAGAAACAGAAAAGGGTATGGCGTAGCTACCTATTCAAGGACAGGCCCTTGCAGTGATGGCAGAGTCAAACCGGACGTGGTAGCCCCCGGAAGTTTTATTATATCTACCATGTCTTCTCTGTCAGCGCCATACAGAGAATACCCAAATAACGACAGATACCAGTACCTGTCCGGTACATCAATGGCTACACCAATTACCGCCGGGGCAGCAGCCGTTGTAAGACAGTACTTAAGGCAGCAGTTTTCTATAACGAATCCATCCGCATCTTTAATTAAAGCAACCCTGGTCAATGGGGCAAAGGACTTAAACGTAAGCAGCAGCGAACAGGGTTGGGGAAAAATCAACCTCAATAACTCGCTTATAGGACAGCAGTATACATCAAACAGCATCATCAACGAAAACGAATCTGTCGCTACAGGCCAATCCGTAACCAGAAGTATTCTAGTGACAAACTCCAATACACCGCTAAAGGTAACACTGGCATGGACCGATGCTCCTGCCTCCGCCTTATCATCTCCCGCTCTTGTAAATGACCTTGACCTCGTGGTAACTTCCCCCAGCGGGCAAGTCTATTACGGGAACGATTTCGCAAGACAAAACGTAAGAGACAGGGTAAATAACGTAGAGAACATATTTATTCAAAATCCGGAGGTCGGAACATACACACTTAGAGTCACAGGCTTCAACATTTCTGTGGGTGATCCGAACCTTACAGGTGTCAAACAACCTTTCTCCCTCGTAAGCAGACACAGCTTGCTTGAAGCACCTGCACAGATTAAGGAGGAAGGCAATTTCATTGATTCCGATGAGGAAAACAAACAAAACAATCCGCTAAGCGTTACCTACAATACCATACAGCCTACATGGGAGGCAGTATACGGGGCAACAAGCTATGACATTGAACTCGACGGTTCCACAATCGTAAACACAACCTCCTTAAGCTATGTACACTCAGGGCTTTTAAGCGGCAGTACCCATACATACAGGGTGAGAGCAAAATCAGGCACCCAAACAGGCGAATGGAGCTATACGAAGACAATTTGCACCAAGTTTGATACGCCTCAAAATGTAAGTGTAATAGGAAACGGGTTTAATTCGGTAAAAATCGTATGGGATGCTGTGGCTAGGGCTCCCCAGTACGAAGTGGAATTATATGATGAAGGCTACCGCACCTATCCGAACCCGGACATAAATGTGTACAGAAAACTACGGACAAGTACAGCCTCCGTTACCTTTACAGATCTACTTCCTATGAAAAAATACTATTTCAGATTAAGAGTTGTAGGCGAACTAAATTCCAGTGACTGGACCTTGGAATCCGAAACCTCGACAGGAATGAATGAGATTTCCAAAGCCCCTGATATGCCTACCAATGTAAGCAATTTCGGTTTTGCGGAATCAGGAGGCAAATTCTACGCCGCAGGGGGCTATAACGGTTCTTCCCGTGTGTCCTCCCTTAAGATGTATGACCCTGTAAAAGGAAAATGGTGGGGTAAAACCTCAATGCCTACCGCTAGAGAAGGCTTGTCGCTTGTGGCATACGGAAACAAATTATACGCACTTGGCGGCTATGACGGTACGACGACGTTAAAAAAATTCGAGGTATACGATATACCAACCAATACCTGGAGCACACTTCCCGATATGCCATCCTTAAGGAAAGATTTCGGAGCAGCAGTAGTAGACGGAAAGATCTATGTCATCGGAGGTTCAAGCGGCTCCAGCAAACTAAATACCGTAAGCATTTATAATATCGCTACCGGCCAATGGACATCGGGCAACACCATGTCGTTGCAAAGAAGCAATGTAGGAATTGCCGTTATCGGCAGCAAGATTTATGTCATGGGAGGCAACTTATATATAGGCTTTACCGATGCTGTGGAAGTACTTGATACGTCTACGGGCAACTGGTCTACTTTAAGCAGTATGACATACGCCAAAGGTATGCTTGGCGCCGGTGTACTCAACGGTAAAATCTATGCGGTCGGCGGTAATATGCATAATAAAATCGAAGAATACAATCCAACGACCAACCAATGGATTGTAAAGTTCACATTACCTTCTATAAGGGCTTATTCCGGTGTGCTTTCATACAATGGAACCCTTTTTATTGCGGGAGGCCATGACGGCACGAATACGCTAAAGAGCTGTCTTGAGTTTTCACCCGACTATGATTATTACTACTTAAGAAAAAACTGGGTGAATATCAAAAGCGTTGGCGTTGCGACAGCTTCCTTAAACGGCAAAATCTATATTGCCGGGGGACAAAGCGATGTATATACCAATGGAACAGGTGACTTTGATGTATATAGTCCGAATTCAGGATCGATTACCGCACTTCCCTATATGACACCAAGAAGCTACTTAAAATTAGTCGCATTAAATAATAAACTCTACGCTATCGGAGGTATCTCTTCAAATTCCCCAACAAACCTGGTAGAAGAATATGACCCTCAAACCGGTAATTGGACTCCAAAGGCCAGCATGTTGACAGCAAGGTATGCCTTCGGCACCGCTGTTGTAAACAATAAAATTTATGTAATCGGTGGAAATAACGGTTCCAACGTATTAAATACAGTTGAGGAATATGATCCCGCTTTAAACAGGTGGACACTAAAAGCTCCTATGCAGCACGCAAGATACGACCTGGGCGTTGCCGAAGCAAACGGCAAAATCTATGCGCTGGGAGGTTGCAACAACCTATTTTATCAAATTTATAATAATTTCTACGCACTCAAATATATTGAAGAGTATAACCCCGCTACCAACACCTGGCAAACCAAGTCTGATATGCCTCAAGCAAAAACCAGCTTCGCAGTCACCTCCAAAAACGGCAAGCTGTACCTTTTCGGCGGACAAACAGATAAGCATCCTTTTGTATCCGATACGGTAGAAGAGTATTCCCCATCCACTCAAACATGGAGCACCAAAGTGAAGCTTCCATATGGTAAGACCTATAGCATGGATGCGGCAGTATGTAATGACAGCATTTATATATTCAATGGCTTGCATAAAAATATCAACGATGTGGGATTCTGGGAAATAAACAGTAATAATACCATATTCGAGTACAGAAATACGGCTTTTTATCCTTCAAATACCACCTACACGATTTCGGGTTATGTATCACCAACCCATAGCAGCAGTGACCCGAATAAAAACGCAAACTTTACTGTAGAGATCGAAGGAACCACTTTAAACGCAACTACCGATTCAAACGGATATTTCCAAATTCAACAAGTTCCGAGAACATCGGTTGCGTACAACATAAAAATATCAAAGCCAACTTACCTGACCAGAAAAGTAGAGAATGTACCCGTTACCTCCAATATCCAAATAGGCTCTTTAACTTCACCCCTTGATATGTGGATCGGGGATATGCCTATTAACGGAGTACAAAACAATGTGATTGATTCAGCAGATGTAAATGAAGTATACCTGTCTTTCGGTGCTTCACTGGGAAGCCCGAATTACGTCCCAGACAGAGACTTAAATAAAGATAATGTCATCAACATGAGTGATATTATGATGGTTTCAGCTCACATGGACAAAACAACAATTGATTATCCGCAAGCGCCAATTAACTAACCGCTAAGTGTATTAAATTTATACAACATACAACTTAATGATAGAAGGGATGGTTCAACGAAAGAACCGGTCAGGTTCCATCGAAGGGCCATCCCTTTTTGTTTTTTGTTTTAATACGTATTTAGGGAATTGGATGCCAAGATCACCTTTGCAAAGGAGAGCAAGGGAGTTGTGACTTTTCTGAACATCGACCCCTGGGCGAAATAGATATCACGGCAAAGAAAGTGTAATAGTATCTTTAAACCTTCTTGTAGGTTTTGGTTCTTTCTGCCCCGGATTGACCGTTGGATTGTTTTGCCCATTCGATCAGGAAATACTCAATGTACCATTTCATCAGAAAGCCCAGTTGTCCCCATATGAATCGTAATAGTAACCGGCTTCGGATGCGATATAAAATACGTGCTATTTGTGAGCGCCGTTTAAGGCATCTGCCCATAGGATGTTTTAATATCCGACTTTTATAACCGGAGAATGAAAAATCATTTTCGGCAAAAGCCTCTTTTATTTCAGCCGCAGCCAGTTCACCATATCCCAGCGCGAAGGATATTCCCTCCCCAAAAACAGGATCCACTCCTGCAGCATCACCTACTAAAATAATTCCTTGGCTGGAAAAAGGTTTTTTCTTATCAAACCATCGTATGGGATTTCCTTTTAAAGTGTAACGATCAAGCTTCAACTCCTGCTTTTCCATGTTCAGCCGAAGCATGTTCTTAAGATTCATGGAAGAACTACTGGGGCGTATGCCGGCGTTATAAATTCCCATGTTACGAGCCGGTTCATGGCAGTCTTGTGTCGGAAAATCCCAAACATACCCCTGTAAGCCTTCAGCCATAAAGGAGAAATCAAAATAAGCACAATGGGTGTTTTTTGGTTTTGTTTCTCTTAATTCCTCAGGAGAGATAAAAATCTCCAGTGCCGTTGCTGAGCATGAACCATTCTTACCGGATATAACCTTTCCGACAACACTGCTAGAACCATCAGCCCCAACAACCACCTTACAGAAGAAATCTCCTTGATTCGTCTCAACCTTCATACCTTGATCGGTTGGGGATACATTAAGAACACAAAGTTCTTCCATTATTGTAATGCCCCGGCTGCGGGCCTCTTTTACAAGCCAGGCATCAAATTCCTCTCTTCGGACAACGTTGAAACTTTCCGGATATCGGTTAATACAGAATCCCCTGCCTTCAAATAAAAAATATGCTTCCTTCACGCGAACACAGGGAATTTCCGCAAGACTCAAACCCAGCCGGCTTAATACTGCAATCCCATCCTGTAGAATCCCGCCCCCACACAGCTTTGGACGGGGATGGCTCTGCTTTTCTATTACAAGAGTCCGTACAGCCAATTCCGGTGAAAACTTTGCCAAATGTAAAGCAGTGGATATACCTGACGGTCCCGCCCCAACAATGATAATATCATATCTCATTCACTTACCCCCCAAAAAGGTTTTTAAATATTCAGACAAATGGATAATATTCTCTTCAAAGGCGGATTATGCACAATTGACTATCCAACGTCTTCAATGGTATCCGGCATAACTAAATCTATCTAATATTTATAGTAAAATAAGTGAAATTACATATTGTTAGATATTTATACCGGGGGGAATTTAGCTTTGTATGGAATCGAAGATTTAGTACCACATGACTACCCCGCTACCACTCTTTAGGGATTTAGCAATATTTTTATTTATCTGTGTTCTATTCATAGCTTTGCAAAAAAGACTCATAGTCTCTTTTGGCTTATTAGGTAGTTTAATATCCGGATATCAGTACAATAAATTAAGGTAGCTTCGAAATCAGCCGATTGCGAGACTACCTTAATATCCTCTGCTTGTTTTGATGTTCTAGAAACTTTGTCTAGGCATTTTCTTCTATAGTTAAGCCTACCTTATTTTTTGAGAATAAATCTGTTATGGCACTGGGAATTGCAATCATAGCCGGCAGGAAAATAGGTAGTAATATGAAGCAAAGTACTATGAGTCCTACAATTACAGCTACTGCCAATTGATATAAAAGAGTTAAACCGGAAGGCATAAGTGTTGCAAAAGTACCTGCAAGGATTATGGCTGCTGACGTTACCACACCGCCTATATGTCTGCAAGCCATAACTATTGCTTCTTTAGGGGACATGTGAGGGTATTCCTTATAGCGCATCATCAGGAATATACTGTAGTCTACGCCCAGTGCCACAATTACTATGAAGGAGAAGAATGGAACGTAGGAAGAAACACCCTCTAATCCCATTAAATTTATGAAAATATAGTTTAGCATAAACATCGCCGCATAGTATGACCCTATAAGGGATGCAGTTATGAAAACCGGCGTCCAGAAGGATCGTATCACAAGAAGCAGCACAAGGAATATTCCTATAAGCACTATTATTATCATTCTGTTAAGATCCCGATTCAATATGTCATTCATATCACCGGTCATTGCACTTGGTCCCGACACTCCAAACCTGGCATTTGAAAGAACTGTGCCTTTAAGTCCGGTAGATAAAGTTTCATTTATTTCTTTTACAGTACTTATAGCCTCCTTTGAGTAAGGATCGTCATTTAAAACAATAATCATTTTGGTAATGGTTCTATCGCTGGACATGAAATTATCCAATGCTTTTTTAAAGTTTTCATTTGTTAAAGCTTCATTAGGAATATAGAATGTTTTATTTGTATTAAGCTGAGATAGAAATCCGTTCGTCTTTCCCAGTCCGTCTGAAATTTGTTTTAATCCGTTGTTTACATCGGATAGCTTGTTTCCGAAGGTGCTAAATCCGTTGAGTCCTGATCAATAATGTTGCATAAAACTTTTTTACAAAATTTCATCGGTTGACATATCCAATAATTTAGGGATAGTCAGCCAATACATGAAAACTTGATATTTACTAGAATTTAATGGAAACTTTTATAGGCAGTCGTACCCGAAAAA
>JAOABQ010000082.1 GCA_026418275.1 Clostridia bacterium | reverse complement strand
TTGCCACAATTATTAAAAATTATGCATATTTCCAGAAAAGTTTGGCAATAATTACTATATAAAAAACTGGAGCGTTAACCCCAGTTTAAAAATGAAACCTATTTATCAAAAATTAATTTACACGTAACTTCTTATAGACCCGGTGAAAACCCGCGCTTTTACTGTTAACGCTTATCCTTTTTTTGCCTGTCATTTGATAATTTATCGTTGTCCTTCTTTTTTTCTTCGGAGTTATTCTCTTTAGAAATATCCTCTTCAACCTTTTCTACTATCAAATCGTTTTTTTCAGGCTGGACTGCTTTGTCGTCAACTTTTACCTGATACTTTTCATGCCCTTTTTCCTTTTCCTTATCCTCTAAAGGAAGCATATGATTATTCAATTCTTCAAGCTTGTTATTCCTATCCTTTTTGATATTGTTCTTTTCATTCTCGTCTTGTTTTTTACCCTTGTTATCTATAGTTCCTTCCTTTTTCGGGTCCCCAGCCTCCCCCTCATCCTTTTCTTTACCATTTTCACTACCTATATCAATATCATATTTGATAGGATACCCCTTTGGCTTGTCTTTGCTGTTACTTTTTGATTTTTTATTTTCTTTTTGGGTTTCATTGTCCCGTTTATCTTGTTTGTTATCATTATCATTTTTGGGGCTGCTAGTCGGAATAATATCACTTTGGCGTTTCTGACCATTATTTTTATCCCGGTCGGATTTATTTCCCTTTTGCCCTTGGTTATTTCTTTCTTTCAAATCCTCATTCTTATTTACATTCTTATCCTTTTCATTACCTTTCTCCTCTTTCGGCTTAGAATCTATGTCACCGCCCTTTCCATGATTTCTTGAGACTTCCTTCATGGATTTCATAATCTCTTTTACAGGCTTATCTTTAAGATCTTCCACCTTTAAATCCGGACTTTTTTCACGCAATTTTTCAATTAACAGCATTTTCCCAGGTGATATCCCTAGCTTCGCTGCTTCCTGACGGCGCTCCAATGTAGTCTCTTGAACAACAACCTCCGAATTCACCTTGGCACTTTTTACTTCCATGTCAATAGAATCCTTTATTTCCTTCTCCAATTGGTCTACTTCATCTTTGTTCTTTCCTGCTACCGTAAACACAACTGTATTTTCCGATCCTGCCTTTATAAATCCTTCCTGCAAAGCACTATTGAAAAGACTGCTTACACCTTCGCAAATTTCTTTGTTTCTCAATTTTTTAAGAGAAATAATTTTTTCACCGTCTTTATTTAAACCTTTGATATCAATAATCCGCTCAAAACGGTTAACCGTTATCTCAATACTGGGATTTATATCCACATTGATATAGCTGTATGGGCTTAGATAGGCATATGAACCTGCCCCTACCCCAATGACAATTAAAACTGCAGCAGCAATGGAGGCAATCTTCATAAAAGCATGATGTTTAAACCGAGACTGAGATGAAGAAGGTATATCTACCTCATACCCTATGGTAAAATTTCCGGTATTCTTAATTTTGAAAAAGCACCCTTGACGGTCCATCGCGACTGCAAATTTCCCATCAATATCTACAATTACAGCTTTCATTGAATCACCCCCCAGTCTATGTAACTCTTTACATACTGGTAGTCACCCGTCATTACAATTACTACGGCTATAATATATTTTCGTGCTCTCTCAATGGTTTTTCGGGGTACACCTGTGAATTTTTCGATTTCAGCAATGGGTAAACTTTTTTTGGTTTTTATGTATTTAATGAGATCATTTTGTGATAAAAGAAACAGGATCACATCCTTATACTGTTTCCTTGTTTTTGTTTGTTTGGGTGAAACTTCGGTAAGATCCATGAAGGAAATCCCGTACTCGCTGATTTCCTTTTTTAATTCTTGAAGCTCCAGCCGCCTATATTCGCTTACAACCTCCTTGGAAAACTGGTCGACAGCCTGTCCGGCACTCAGGTCAATTTCATCATCCTCCTCTCCACCCACATATTCATGGATGGAAATGGTATGATTATGTTTTTTTTCCTTCCGATAATAATCGATGAGTCGTCTTTTCATTACATTGCGGGCAAAGGATAAAAAATTCCCCTTATTGCTGTCATATGACTTGATTGCTTCAACAAACGCAATAAGAGCAATACTTAGTTCATCATCCTCGCCATACCTTACAAAACGGCCTGAAAAGCTTTCAACACATGATGCAATAAAAGGTTTATATTCCTCTATAAACCGGTTTATTTGCTCTTCATCGTCCTTTATGGTGACAACTCTTTCATTGATGGAAACAGAGTACATTATTTCCCTCCGAAAGCAAGAAATGATTATTAGACTTTCACATACCCCTCAATTATAACATTCAAAAAGTGAAAACTCAATTTTAATGGATGGAATATGGAAAACCCTATTAATTTTAATATATATAAAAATCACCCCTGTATAGAAATACAAGAGTGATTTTCTTTGATCCGTGTCTTATTCTACATAGATTTCAAACTTGTCAAAGGTTACCTTCTCTACAAATTGCTCATTTGAAAAGAATGTTCTTCTATATGCTGCATATTCACTGGTGTTCTTCTTTAACCACAGGGGTACAGGAATCTCCAATTCTCTGCATACATCAATGAGGCACCCCTCCAATAAATCTCTGTACGATGCCTTTCCATCTTCTCTCTCAACAAGCGCCTCTCTGATTATTTTTGCCTCTTTAAAAATTTTTCCGTATAGCTTCACTGCTTTTCTCCCATCTTTTGTCACCGGTAAGCTTAACCGGTATTACACAAGCGCATAATTCTGTACGGCTGATTTATATATTATACCAACACCCACATCCTAATGCCATCCTAAAATTAAATTTCCGTACTTCCCTTTGGCATTATAGCTTAACACCACCGTAAACCGCAAAATTGTAGTATTTCCAAACCACATCCACGTCAGCGAAGCCTAACTTTTTTAGCCATTCTATATGATCCATGAGTTTTGCCGGGCTGTCCTCCTCTTCATATGTCTTCATCCACTTGCTTTCTACTTCCTCTTCCGGTACGTTCCTCTTCATATATTCTACCCATTTTTTCATGTACAAATCTTGCAAATGGGAATTTGAACCCAATACTACATCCGCATTATAAAATACTCCATTTTGATTCAAAGCTTTATGGATTTGGCTATAAAAATGAATCTTGTCCTTTTCAGTTACCAAATGATGCAGCGCCAATGAAGAAACCACCACATCATATTTTTCCGGAAACTCAAAATGCTCAAATTCTCCAACATAATATTGTATATCTTCAAAATTCTTGAGTTTAATTTTAGCCATCTCAACCATGTTCTTTGCCAGGTCCAGACAGGATATCCTGGCATTTGGAAATAATTCCTTTACTTTTTTGGCAATGGTCCCTGTCCCGCAGCCTAAATCCAAAACACTAATCTTTTCCCCTTTACCAAAGGGTATGGACGCAGTCAGTGCTTTCAACATTTGTTCATAATATGGAATCAGTTTTCTTATAATTTCATCAAATTCCTGTGCCTCAAGTTCAAAATGATCCCTGATCTTTTCTTTTTTATCCATAATAACCTCCCTCAAACAACTAACCGTTAACCTCTTTAAACGCATTTACATAAATAAGATATATTTGCTATCACTTAATGGACACTGCAAACATCAATATGATTTATAGTAATACCTATATAACTCAAAATCATCCACAGGTTGAGCACAGATGATTTTTGGAGATTGCTGCAAAACACCGCTAATAATTAACCCAGGCCTTATCAATCTCAGGCCTGGGCTATATGCACATCTTATCTGCTGCTGAATCTTTAATTCTTTAAGGTATCTTCTCCCAGTTCACTAATGGCCCTATTAATCGCATTGATGTAGGCCTTCACACTGGCTTCAATAATATCCGTGCTAACACCTCTGCCCACAAATATTTTGCCATCCTTGGATACCCTTACCGTAACTTCACCCAAGGCATCTTTTCCTTCGGTAACCGCACGAAGACCATAAGCTTCCAATTCAAAGCTTGATCCAACCGCTCTTTCAATTGCGTTAAAAGCAGCATCTACCGGTCCATCTCCTGTGGCAGCTTCGGTAATGGAGTCTTCATTTCTCTTAAGACTTACAGTGGAAGTAGCTACCACCTTATTTCCGCTGCTAATCTGGAAAGCCTCCAATTCAAAGATTTCCGGAACCTCAGATACCTTTTCACCCACTAATGCTTCAATATCTGCGTCCAGAACAACTTTCTTCTTATCTGCCAAAACCTTGAACTTTTCAAATGCCTTTTGGACTTCCTCTGTAGGTAAGGAATAGCCCATTTCCTTCAGTCTTTCTTCAAATGCATGTCTTCCGGACAATTTACCTAATACCATCCGGTTCTGCGTAAGCCCAATGGACTCAGGGGTCATAATCTCATAGGTACTCTTTTCGGATAGAACGCCATGCTGGTGAATACCGGATTCATGGGCAAATGCATTCGCTCCCACAATCGCTTTGTTCGGCTGTACATTTACACCCGTTAGGCTGCTTACCAGTTTGCTTGTTCTATAGATTTGCGACATATCAATCCCGTGATCTATTTTATAGAAGTCTTTTCTTGTATTGATTCCCATGATAATTTCTTCTAAAGCCGCATTGCCGGCTCTTTCTCCAAGGCCGTTAATGGTACACTCCAGTTGGGTAGCACCGTTCTCCATTGCAGCAAGGGTATTGGCTACCGCCAGCCCTAAATCATTGTGGCAGTGCACGCTTAGATCAATTTTTTCTATTCCATTTACATTTTCCTTGATTCCCCTGATCAGCTTTCCATATTCGAGGGGTGCGGCATAGCCTACCGTATCCGGAATATTTACAACGGTAGCTCCGGCAGCAATCACTGCTTCAACAACTTTATATAAAAACTCCACTCTGGTTCTGCTGGCGTCTTCTGCAGAAAATTCCACATCCTCACAATATTTCTTCGCATACTTGACCATTGCCACAGCTCTTTCCAGAACTTCATTCTCATTCATTTTAAGTTTATACTTCATGTGTATATCCGAAGTTGCGATAAAAGTGTGAATCCTGGGCCGTTCTGCATTCTTAACCGCTTCGAAGGCTCTGTCAATATCCTTCTCCACTGCTCTGCAAAGACTTGCAACCGTGATTCCCTTGACATTTTCCGCAACCGCTTTTACCGCCTCGAAGTCTCCTGGAGAAGCAATGGCAAAACCGGCTTCAATTACATCCACGCCAAGTTTCGCAAGCTGCCTTGCAATTTCAAGCTTTTCGTGAATATTCAAATTAACTCCCGGGGTCTGTTCACCATCTCTTAAGGTCGTGTCGAAAATTTTAATCTTAGAAGGCATAATGCCCCCCTCCCTTCTATCAATACCATATTCATAAATATCTTTATATCCTAAGGTTGCGCTTATATCACAACCCTAGGATAATTTAAAATAAGTATATTTTACTTTTTCTCTCTATATATTTAAAATTCTATTATTTCTTAAGCCAGCTCATCATCTTTCTTAATTCTGTTCCTACTTTTTCAAGCTGATGCTCGGATTCCTTTCTTCTCATAGCAAGGAATGCTGCTCTGCCGCCGGCCTTGTTTTCTGCAATCCACTTGGATGCAAAGGTACCGTCCTGAATTTCGTCCAATATCTTCTTCATTTCTTTTCTAGTTTCTTCTGTGATGATTCTCTTTCCTGTTACATAATCACCGTATTCAGCAGTGTCTGAAATGGAATATCTCATGTAGGAAAAACCGCCTTGTGCAACAAGGTCAATGATCAGTTTCATTTCATGAATACATTCAAAATATGCAATTTCAGGTTGATATCCGGCATTTACAAGTGTTTCAAAACCTGCCTTCATCAACTCTGTAACACCGCCGCAGAGAACAGCCTGCTCACCGAAAAGGTCGGTTTCAGTTTCTTCTCTGAAAGAGGTTTCCAAAATACCTGCTCTGCCTGCACCAATACCTGAAGCATATGCCAAAGCCAAATCTTTTGCTTTTCCGGATGCATCCTGATAAACTGCGATCAATGACGGAACACCCTTACCTTCTTTGTACTGGCTTCTTACTGTATGTCCAGGTCCCTTTGGGGCAACCATGACTACGTCAACAAAGCTTGGGGGAATAATCTGGCTGAAACAAATGTTAAAGCCGTGAGCAAACATTAGTACATTGCCTTCTTGAAGATTTGCTTTGATGCTTTGCTCATAAACCAAAGGCTGAAGTTGATCGGGAACCAAAATCATAATAAAGTCGCCTAATTTTGCTGCTTCTTCTGTATCAACAACTTTTAATCCGTCGTTTACTACCTTTTGTCTTTCTTCAGTAAAGGCAGCAGGTAATCCAACTACAACATTTACTCCGCTGTCCTGTAAATTTTGAGCATGTGCGTGCCCTTGGCTCCCATAACCGATAATAGCTACAGTCTTCCCCTTTAATAAACCTAAATTACAATCACTGTCATAGTACATTTTTGCCACAGTATATCACTCCTAAATAAATTTATCTTTCATTTTGTACATCAATATATTTATTGCCTCTTTCGATAGCAATTGTACCAGTTCTGACTATTTCCTTTATTCCAAATTGCTTTAGCATATCTTCTAAAGCTGCTACTTTTTCAGTAGCTCCTGAAATCTCTATTGTTAAAGTATTTTTTGATACATCCACTATTTTCGCTCTGAATATTTCAACAATCTGAATAATTTCAGCTCTTGTAGTTGCTGTAGCTCCTACCTTTATCAAGGCCAGTTCCCTGCTGACAGAGTCACCTTTATCCAGCTGCTTTATCTTTATAACATCAATAAGCTTATTAAGTTGTTTACTTACCTGTTCCACCACATAATCATCACCGTCTACAACTATTGTCATCCTTGATATGTCAGGATTTTCTGTCACACCCACTGCGAGACTGTCAATGTTAAAACCTCTCCTGCTGAATAAGCCGGCAACTCTTGATAATACTCCTGCATGGTTTTCAACCAATACTGATAATAGATGTTTGGCCATCGTAAACCTCCTCTTCTTAAGTTGATATTTGGCTGAATAAAGTTGGAAGTGGGATAAAAGTCCATTATTCCACTTTTAAACTAATGCTTTAACATTACTCCAATCCAAATCAACTATATACAAACTATTGTTAGAACTGCTTTATACTTTATTAGACCAGTTAACTGTAAGATAATCATTGCCAACAGTCAATTGTTTACAGTGTCGGTTCGTCAGGATCTACCAGACATTCAAGTAGATAGGGTTCGTCATCGGCGAGCATTCTACTCAGTGCGCCCCTAACCTCCGAGTTATTTTTTACATGTTCACCTTTAAACCCATATGCCTCTACCAGCTTTACAAAGTCCGGGTTCTCCTCAAGGAATACCTGGGAGTATCTTCCGCAGTACCTTACTTTTTGTATTTCTCTTACCATACCGAGCCTGGAATTGTTAAGGATTATTATTTTGACTCCAAGCTTATTCTGCTTTATTGTTCCCAGTTCTTGCAGAGACATTTGAAAACTGCCATCTCCACCTATTACAACAACTTTTGCTTCAGGTCTTCCAAATTTTGCTCCCACCCCGGATGGCAAGCCATATCCCATTGTACCCATCCCACCTGAAGTGACAAAGCTCCGGGAAGTTCTGACATTAAAGTAGTTTGCCGTCCATATCTGATTTTGTCCAACCTCGGTAGCTACTACATCCTTCTCATCCAACATTTCTGATAAGGTAGTAATTACAAATTGTGGTTTTACAAACTCATAATTACCTTCCTCAGTATATTTTAGTGGGTGTTCACTTTTTACAGTTGTTATTGTATCCACCCATTTATCTACATTGCCTTTATTTACAAGAGTCAACAATTCTTTAAGAATAAGTTTTACATCTCCAACTACCGGAATTGTGGCTCCGATATTTTTACCAATTTCTGCGGGATCTATATCTATATGAACTATTTTTGCCTTCTCCGCAATCTTATTGGCTGCACCCATTGCCCTGTCACCTACACGGGCTCCCATGATAATAACCAAATCTGCATTATGAATGGCATAGTTTGCTGCGAATACTCCATGAGATCCCAACATCCCTAGATTCATTTCATGCTTGGAAGGTAAGGATCCAATGCCCATCAAAGTTGTAGTTACTGGTATCTGGCACTTTTCAACCAGTTCTATCAGCTCCTCGGAGGCATTTGCATTAACTATACCTCCACCTGCACAAATTACAGGTGCTTTCGCTTTTTCAATGGCTTCTGCAATCTTTTTGATCTGCATTATATGCCCTTTATAAGTGGGTTTATACCCTTTTATGTCAACTGTCTCGGGATATTCAAAATTAAACTCCTTTGTCTGTACATCAATAGGTATATCTATGACAACGGGTCCGGGCCTTCCTGTAGAAGCTATATGGAAAGCTTCCTTAATAATTCTAGGAAGATCCTTGGCATTTTTTACAAGGTAGTTGTGTTTACAAAATGGAGCTGTAGCTCCAGTAATATCTGCTTCCTGAAAAACATCTCTTCCGATGAGCTCCGAGGAAACCTGGCCAGTTATTGCTACCATAGGAATAGAATCCATATAGGCTGTAGCTATGCCAGTAATCAAATTCGTAGCTCCTGGTCCAGAAGTTGCAACACATACACCGGTCTTTCCTGTAACACGGGCATAGCCGCTTGCTGCATGGGCAGCTCCCTGCTCATTTCTAGTGAGTACATGTTTCAGCTTAGAGTCAAATAGAGCATCATAAAAAGGACAAATTGCAGCTCCTGGATATCCAAAGATTATTTCTACACTTTCTATTTCTAATGCTTTAATTATAGCTTGTGCTCCAGTAAGTTTCATGAACCCACCTCCAATTCTAAGACGAAGTTTATCACAATTTTATATACAAAAACCCCTTCGTAACCTGCATAGTATTCCTACTATACAGGGACGAAGGGGTATATTATCCTACGTGGTACCACCCTATTTCAATATGCTGTCACCAGCATATTCTCAGTAAGTGTAACTAAGACTAATGGCCATTGATTATCCAATACGCCTGTCTTTCAACACTACTAGAACTGTAACGAAGTTAACGTCGTTGCCTATACAAATTCAGCAACGAGGCTCCAGAACGAGTCATACATACACATCCTGTACCGGTTCTCACCTACCACCGGCTCTCTTGTACAAAAAAGTGTATCTTTATTCCTTCACAGCTTTTAGTGATTGTTTAAATTATAATTGTATAATATTTTACCAACGCAACCCCTTAGTGTCAAGGAATTTTTTACGCTTTCTTAGTACGTTTTTTTACGTTTTTTTGCCTTGAGATATCATAAAAAAATCTTATTGTTAGTGCTGCCTTCAATTTTTCCTATACCGTAACCATAACAAAAAGACTGATACATACTGGCAACAATTATAGCGCTCAGATAATCTCTTTCCTCTTTGCTTAAACCCTTATCTGCTTCCCTCATGAACTCTTTTGTTTTTTCTATTGCTATAAGCCTTATAGCCTCACGGGTTCCTGTCAGATCACTTTCAAGCTTACCCATCCCCTGCTGTAAATACTGCCTTATTGTCTTTTCAAAGTCTATGCCGTTATTAGCATTCTTCACACTTTTCATAAAAGCCTCCCAAACACTCTATTACTTCAAACTTTTAATTTTATTCATCAGAGAGTGTTTCCAGCTTTTATCAATATAATACCATTACCCCAAAAACATATAGTCACAATATAGAATTTACATAGAGAGTATAATTGATGAAAGGAATTTTCACTGACCCTTTAGGAATACCACTAAGAAAAGGGCGTTTATGCTCGAACCCTAGAGACGTTTCCTTTCAAACGCATCTTTTCGTTGCTATTGAAAATTTCTGTAATCAATTATGTTCTCTGTGCTTGTAAATTCTATATTGCTACATATGGAACTTTATCTTGTGAGCAACCCATCCCTGTTTTTCTCCGCTAACTTTATAGGTGTAGTCACAAATTTGCCTTCATTTTCCATTAAGTGTTTCACATTAATTGTATCACCGGGTTTCTTCGAATAGATGTACGTTCTTAGCTGCAGCATGGTATTCATTTTAATTCCATCAACTTCTGAAATGATGCATCCTACCTTTATACCCCCTTTTGCTGCGGGGCCTCCCTTGTCTACACTTGCAACATAAATTCCACTATCGAGGTTTATGTTCTTATTCAGATAAGGGATAACTTCCTTGTCATATGCAAAAACACCCATATATGTTTCTCTGAACTCTCCGGTATCAGTAAGTTGTTTAATAATTGGTATTGCTACATTTATAGGTACAGCAAAACCTATAGCCTCGGCACTTGTAACTTTTACCGTGTTTATTCCCACTACTTGACCGTTTGCATTCAGAAGTGGTCCTCCACTGTTACCAGGATTGATACTTGCATCTGTCTGAATCAAATCTTCCATATAGTTGGCACCTTGCTCAGTATCGATCTTTATAGTCCTATTTAAAGCACTTATTATTCC
>JAOABQ010000073.1 GCA_026418275.1 Clostridia bacterium | reverse complement strand
AAAACCGCATGTGTTTTTCGTATCTCGGCCATCGGAATTCCACATAAACTCCAGGCAGCAAACCTCCCATGTCTTCCGGCATCAATTGTGCCTAATTCCTTCGTCCTGCTTATCCTAGAGGTAGAACGTCAATCATGCTCCCACACTGGGTCTATGCCCTAAAGGTAAAATTCAACTTGACTGCCCCGGCTCCACATTTCAAGGTTCAAATACTGCAAAAATTAATTCTTATCTTCTGAAAGTAGCTATCTCTGCTGCGGTCGTCAGAGTCCATTACAATCAGCTTAACTGCTAGTCTCCAGCTGTTATGCAACCTTCATCGACCGGTTCATGTCATCTACCATTTTGTTTGCATCGTAGTCATTACCTTTTGTCAGTATTGCAAAAATAACTCGAATAAGCTTGCCACACAAGGCGATGATGGATTCCATTTTGTTAAGGGGATTCTTTTCTCTACCAAGGTTCCTTTGGTGCAGCATACGAAACTCTGGATTCGTTGCCAACATTGTTATCATAGCTTTGAAAAGCCCTTCCCTTAAGCGTTTTCGCCCTCGTTTACTTATTGTCGTTTTGCCTTTGTGTTTGCCTGAACTATTCTCCCGCAAGCTTAGTCCAGCCATTTTCTGTATCTGCCTGGGATCTTTAAACCGGCTTATATCTCCGATTTCGCTGACAATGACCGCCGCTGTCACCGTTCCGATCCCTTT
Source organism: Clostridia bacterium (assembly GCA_026418275.1). Classification (GTDB taxonomy): domain Bacteria; phylum Bacillota; class Clostridia; order Acetivibrionales; family DSM-2933; genus SKW182. Next base: position 76,229 of record JAOABQ010000073.1, on the reverse strand, counting down.
GATCTCTACAAGTTTAGATGCATTTGGCACCCTTAAAAGTAGCTCCTGCATCAGTTTTTCTATTTCCTGTATCTGTTGCAATACCATTTCATACTGCTTCAACAGATTCTGCAAAGCAGCTTCTGCCGCTTCACTTCCAGCTGTTCTACCTATAGACTGTGATGCCAGTCTAAAAAGCTTTTCAGCTTTTTTATGACTTGGTTTCTTCATTTGCTTTCCCCATGCATTGACTATTCCCGGAACACCCGCTGCAACCACCTTTGCAGGTGTCGGAAAGTTTTTCAGTGCCAGCAATGCTGCTAAGCCACTCCATTTTTTGAACACTTCGCTAAACTCCGGAAACCTTATATCAAGCCAACGTATTACTTGATTGCCCAAGCTTATCATTTGCTCAACAAGCCGCTCTCTTTCGCTGACCACTTCACGGAGTTCCTGATAAACATCTTCAGGTATGTAAACTTCTCTGAATCTGCCGTCCTTGACCAGCATTGCTATAGTTTTGGGGTCTTTCCTGTCATTCTTGGTCTGGCTATTATCATCAAGTTCCCTGGTACACTTCACATGGAATGGATTAACAATACCCAAGTGATGTCCTTTTCTTTGTAAATGGTCACCCAGTGTGAACCAGTAGTGTCCTGTAGGCTCAAAACCTACCGTTGCCTCGGTTTTTCCTTTCTCCTTCATCATTTCCTGCATCCACCTCTCAAGGGCTTCATAACCTTGATATGTGTTGCTAAATCGAAGGAGCTTTGATTGCTCGATCCCCCTGTAATCAAAGGCTCTTGCGTAATGCGTGTCCTTTCCAATGTCGATCCCCACTACTAAAGTTTCATTTTTGATTTGCAAAATCTTCTCATTTTGTGTACGATTCATATATGATGCCTCCTGTGATATTTGATTTGTGGTTACTTGGCTGGCAACTCACAATTCAAATTTTACAGCTTGGCATCTATTTTTTCAAAGTTCATTTATTTTCTTTACAGGAATGCTCCTACTATTACAAAAGATATTAAAAATATAAGAATAAGATGTATTGGATAATATGTATAAAAAAAGTACTTAAGTTTTCTTCCTTCTTTTCCATTATATAAAAGTATTGGAACTAAAGCCAAACATGCAAATAATTGAACCCATTCAAAATATAAAATATTAATTAAAATGGTTGATACAATAATGAGTACTGGTTTATTTTTGAATAAGTAAAATGCAAGAATCATAGCCAAACCTAACAAACTAAATTCGGGTTTAATAATCAATGTTGTTAGGATTGCAATAATTAGTACAATTACTCTCAAAATAAACTCCAAAGTTAAGTTAAAGAACTTTCCTATTGGAGAATTTGATATAATTTTTTCTTTTATTTTGTCACTAAAATATTGACAGTAATCCATCCCAATCATTGTTAACAATCCAATGAACAACGTAAAAAATATATTTTGAGATTGAATATAAAAATAACTACTGAAAAAAATCTTGTCAACAATGATTTCAGATAATAGAGCAAATATAAGTAATCGAATTAAATACTTTTGAATATTTTTGGTATATTGATATCCTTCAGTAATTAAAAAACAAAAAATTGGGAAAGCCAATCTCCCTATCGACCTAAATGGTACACTTGAATCCGGAGGTATTAAAAGAACCCCAATATGATCTATTGTCATAGATATTATTGCAATACATTTAAGTACAAAGCTAGATACAAATACTTTTGATTTTAAGGTGTCAAAATACATTATGCATCCCCCTAAGTAAACTAGTTCCAAATTCTTTGATCATTATTTTTCATAGCTTTTCATTTCAATCGGGTCAATCCTAATGCTTGGATCAGCAAAATAACTATCATAAAGTATATTTATAATTGCAGAAACGACTTAAAAAAGTCGAGAACTATTTTACAAAATCCTTTACGTTTATGATCTTGTTTGCTATAAAATCAAACTCATTAGTGTGTTCGACTATTAATGTAATATACTCCTTCCTATATTCTTTTAAGAAATTAACTATTAACTGTCTCATATTAGCATCCATATTGGAAAATGTTTCATCCAAAATCAAAATCGGGCGTTTTCTATATAAGCATCTCGCAAGTGCAATAATCTTAATTTGACCACCCGAAAGTGCATTGCCATTTTCCTGTATTGTTATATTACCATCAATTAAATCTTGATCGAAGTAAGAATCAAACTGAAGTATATCCAGCACTTTTTTATATCTACCACAATCAAAGGGTTCTGATAATATAATATTCTCGCAAAGATTTAGATTGAAAATGTATGGACGTTGTCTAACTATAGAAACGAAATCTTGTGGATTCCCTTTTTCCCCCTCAAAGAGTATCTCACCCATTCTATATTTTAATTCGCCAGAGATAATATTTAGAATTGTAGATTTCCCACACCCATTTGCACCTTTCATTAAAATAATATCTCCTTTTTTAGCTTTTAAATCTAAATTGGAGAATACATTTTGCGAATCATACGAGTATGAATACGATAAACCCTTAATTTCAAAATTGGAAATATCTTTTGGATGACTATCCTCTATCAAAGTGAAATCTTCATTATCTAAAGAAAAATGATTATTTAATCTTTTTGCCAAAATAAGAACTGGTTTTATACTATTGATAACACTTCCCGCTTGCATAATCGGTGAAATGATTTTTTGCACATATGAGACAATTAAGATATATGTACCAAAAGTCAAAGTTCCGGACATAATATCTACCCCGCAAAAATATAAAATACCAACCATTAAAATGGATGTACAAGTAGCAACAGCATTAAAAAAAGATGGAACTAGAATAGAAAATTTCAAAGACAGTTTGCACTTTTCTGCAACTTTTGTCTTACTATTTTCCATGAATAACTTTGAAGCAGCATTGCTACGTATTTCAAAGATACCCATGATAATTTCCTGTATTTTTGAAGTAGTCTCAATATTTTTATCAAGTACCTTCGTCATATACTTTCCCATAAAATAGTTACCAAAAAAGTAAAACGAACAAGCAAGCAATACACTTATTATCGAAAACAATGTTATGAATACACTTATCTTTAATAATACAACGATTGCAACAATAATGGAAAATACGGATACCACGCTTTCAAATAATTCTACGGAGAATATATCTTCTAAATTCCACGCCTCAGAAATTTTTTGCTGAAGTTCTCCGGAGCTATTCTCCACAAAAAAATTATGTTTCTTTAAAAACAAATTACTTATGATCTTGTTGTATATGTTCATAGTGTATTCTTTTGCTATCTTAGAGAAAACATATTTACTAAAAATATTAAAAATATATTCAAATACATACATTAAGACAAGACTAAGGCACATGGATATTAAGATATTGTAATTATTTGACATAATTCCTTCATCAATTATCTTTTGGTTAATAAAAGGAATTTCAAAAGATATCCACAAAGATAAAATAGAACATATTATGCCTACAACCAGCATAAGTATATGTTTCTTTATGGTAGTATAAAGAATCTTTGATATGTTCAAAAAACCTCTCCTCCATTACAATGATTCATTCTTACTTATTATTATAAATTATACAGGAAAAAAATTTAAAAACTTTACACAGTCATGGTAGTATTTCACCATAATATGTGTACTTTCATTCTCGCCGACTTTTTACAATGATTATGATAGCAATTTAAATATATATTTAAAAAAACTATCATCAACTAAATCTTTTTTTGAAAAGGCCTTAATTTTAGTAATTAAGCTTATTTCTTTGCAGTATTCTTCAACAGACACTTCAGATATTCTAATATTGTAGTTACTAGAGGTATATGCATTATCTTCTCTGCTCATACTAGATACATAAGCAATCATTTTTGCTCCAATATTTTTCTCAATATATTGTTTAACTTTTCTTAATTCAGTTATTTCAATAAAATCTGATAGACTTAGAATGATAATATCCGGTGTATGTATATTTAAAACCATGTGGGACGTATCTCCAAATCTATGTTCAAAGTTAAAAAATCTATCAAAATATCCCGCCATGGAAGTAATGATTAAATTGTTATTTATTGATTCTTTATACATGCAATCATTTAAGTAATATAAATAATGTGGATAATGAATATCATTATATGGGTATGTAATATATGTATATCCAAACAAATGTGCTATTGGATTAAAAGAAATATTTCCAACATTATATTTATTGTCTTTAAAATATTTATTTAAATAAAGTTGAATAAGCATTTTATCCATATTCATTCCATAACTACCGATACAAATGCTAGGAGTTTGTACAGGTTTTACCGAATTTAGATTTAAATAATCTATATTTGTATTATGGGTGAAATTATCCCAATAATTGCGTTTAATAGTATTTTTCAAAATATCTTCAGCCAATTGGGGCCTGCGAATTGCAAAATCGTCACCACAAATAATATCTATTTCAGTGATTAACGAGGGTGAAACAGGAAGATTGTTTGCTCTATCTTTAAAATCATTATCCTTATCATCATAATAATATAAATAATTGTCAGCCATCATATCAAAATATTCGGAAATTTCATGTTGCCCATATATGAGGTAAAATGCATTTGAATTATTTTTCCTATTTTCGATTTTTAAATTTTTACATTGAGACAAGTAGTATATTTTAATTGAATTGAATGTCGCTAATGGGTTAAATTCTAATATTCTGGCAATATGTCCTGCAAAATAACCAGTTGCTAAACTGCTGCCACGCTCATCAATGTCCCTATATACATTTCTATTTACATAAAAAACATCATTCATTAAAATAATATTTTCTTGGGAATTTAAAGAGTAATTTTGCTCATCAACAGATATTACTTCATAAAGATTTTGAGGGTAAGAATTATATAATACGGGGTCAACTGAGGCACAAATAAGTGCACCGGAATGTATAAAACTTTGTATTTTTTGTACAAAATCTACGGATATAGATTCAAATGAAAAACACATTGCTATAACTTGTGGGGACATTGTTTTACATAAATCAAGTGCTTTGATTACAGAAGACTCCCCTATTAAACCCTCTGAATCCCCAGCATCTATCAAAATAAACTCTGCATCCGGAGCAGCCTTTTTAGCTGCACGTATACATAAATCGGCATGTGTATACCCACTATTTAGATTCTCTCCGATCTGAATAGTTTTTTTTTACCGTCTGTGTCAAAACATAATGCTTCTGTCGATATCCCAGAATCTATAAAAACAATTTTTATATTCTTTCCAGTACACTTATGTAACTCATTATTTTCCATAATTGACCTCCACCAAGTCTCGTAATATTCTCATCGCACTATTTTTATACTCTTCGCAACAGCTAGGATATCTATCCATAGTGGCAAAGCAAATTCCGCAAAATCGAACTGCCCAACATTGTTTACAATTTGTCCTATGAAAATTTAAAACTTTTGCTTGTAAATCAAAGAGCTTATTATAATCCAGACCACTTTCTACATTTCCAAAGCTATTTGCTATGTCTTGGTCATATTTTTCACAAATATAATAGTTTCCAGTAGAAGATATAAATGTTCTTCTAACTATAGGAAAGCAATAACTTCCCGGAGCAATATTTTTAATGAATATACTTCTTTGCAATATTTTATTCATTAAGCGAACTTCATCCTCAATAACACCAATTTGACGATTGTAATTCCACAAATTAACTGGTTCTTTGATATAATAATTTGCAGGGTCTATGCAATTATTCTGTTCAATACATTTCTGCATATGATGGGTCATAATTAAATCTGATAAAGTGTAATTATAAGGCATAACCTCAAAAAAATCCAAAATGGTTTTTAAATCAACAGGCGGTGCAAGTACACTAAAAATATTTAATGATTTTTCCCAATAAACAGGATCTAACTCCACTAGTTTTTTTGCTGATCTAATGATTTTGGTAAAAGTTTCTTTATCATTTATTTCTTTTCTATAACGATTATGTATATTATAAGGTCCATCTAAACTGATATTTACAATAAACCTTTTTTCGTACAAAAATCTTGCTATTTTCTCATTAAGAAGTGTACCATTTGTCGTAATGAGATATAGCATTTGCTTATTGATATTTAACGATTCGACATATTCGACACATTGTTCGATCACTTCTAAGTTAAGCAATGGCTCGCCGCCATAAAATGATATACAACGTTTTTCTGATTGATTTGAATTTGATATAAAATCATTTATCGCCATTTTAGCAATATTATACGGCATTTTTCTTAATTCAGTATTATTTTCATATCTACTATCATAATATGCACAGTATTCACATCTAAAATTGCATTCTTCCGTTACTGATAGTATTAATTGCTGTCTATTGGCACTTAAGTTATCTCGTAAAGAATCATTATTATACATTGGAACAAATGAACAGCCATTTGAGTTTATACGCTGACTAAGTGGTTTAGCTGACTTAAGAATCTTGTTAAACCAACAATCATAAAAATAATCATCCTTAATTTTAATATATCGTTCCATTTTTTTATTTTTCAATTCATTTTCCTCCATTGCTAAGGCATCACATTTCTGTCTTTCTTTAATCAATTGCACAAAAACTGCGGATATTTTTGGAATATTTATGGAACGCCAAAAAGCAGATATACTCACTTATAAGGCGTTCCATAAATTTGCTGTCAAAGCGCTGATGCCTTTCCCAAACTTTTTGCTCATTATCTAGCTAATGTAATAGCATTATTGCCGTAGCCTTGAGCAGCAGCCATTGTTCTCCAATCAGTATAACAACGGCATGAACATCTGCAACCCAGTTTAATAATTTCTCCAACAATCATTAATAAACCTATTGCAACCAAAAATGAATATAAGACGTAAATTGCATATCCTCCTACTACTATTGGGGCGTTTTGGGATGCAATGTTCTCACTGGCACTAAGAGAATTTTTCTTATTAATTTTCTTTAACAGGCTATTTCTCATATGAGGTTCCTCCTTTCACAGTTATTTTGGTATCTAATCAGTGGGTTAATCACTGTTCGACCCCTAAAATCTAGCATAACAATTCAAACTATGAACATTTCTGGACCTCAAGCAAATCATCCCGCTTCTCATCTTAGCCGTCATATGAAAACTTTTTGGCTTGAAATTCAAGAATCATGTAAAACAGCATAAAATAAACGCGAGACAAATCTTAAATTTTTAAGTATTTTTTTACATTTTTTATATATAGATATAATATTTATCTTTATTTGTATCTTTTTACATAATTATACAACTTAATGTTGTCATTTGTCAATTCTTTTCCTATCCAATTATCCAATACATTGGAAATTGATTACACAGAGCATGTGCAAACCTAAATGTAATGCCTCGCAAACCAAATCCTTTTTCAGGGTTGCGAGGCATTAACAATGTACTCCTTTTTCATACGTTTTTTCCATCCTAAATAGATCGTGAAAATGATTTTACATGGAAAATTTGAATTCACCCCCTCCCGGACTTTGGATTTGACAAAATTTACTCCTTTATTATATACTTAAAAGGCATTATAGGGCTTTACGGTATTTTACTTTATAAAAGCGTGATACGATAAATCGGGTGATACCCATAATCAGCATATAATAATTTCCTTTATATGAAAAATTCGCTTTTTGATTTAAGCCTTAGGGTATAAATATAATTTTTTATAATGACAATACTATATTTTAAAATTTTTAAATATGTATAATGAGTATAGCAAAAGAGGTTTTAACAATGCGATCGAGAAAATTCTTATTAATTATAAATTCAATTTTATCTATTTTCCTGTTTTCCTTGGGAGCGTATTTTCTTTATATGATAAATATTCCTACTGTAAACGGTGAATCGGGCGGAACTTCAAATTTCCTCGGACCTATTCTGGATCCTTTTAAATTCAATAAAGGGCCTGTCAATATTCTTGTTTTAGGTGGGGATAAGGTAAATAAGAACTCCGACACTATGATCCTTGTAAATTATGACCCAGCCAGTGCAAAGGTAAGCATGCTTTCCATTCCCAGAGATACCTATGTGCATGTAAAAGGATCCACGCTGCCGAAAATTAATTCCGCATACCCTGCGGGAGGTGCAGACCGTGCAGTAGAAGCCGTATCCAATTTGCTTGGGGTTAATATTACATACTTTGTTTATGTAGATACTTCATCGGTTGCCAAGATCATTGATCTCTTGGACGGTGTTGATTTTTACGTTCCGGCAGATATGGATTACGATGACCCTATACAAAAGCTTCATATCCATTTGAAAAAGGGACAGCATCACTTATCCGGCGCGGAAGTGGTACAGTTTATGAGATTCAGACAGCCCAACCACTATACCAAACAAATTAAGGAGTTTTATGACGGTAGTGATTTAAAGAGAATTGATGCCCAGCAAAAGATGATTAAGGCTATCCTAGAACAAAAATCCAATTTCCTGTACATAACCAAAGTCAATGATGTTATTAATACCATTTTTGAAAACATTGAAACCAATTTAACTGTAAGCGACACGTTAAAGCTTACACAGAACATTTCCCTTTTAGCCCCATCCCAGGTTCAGTTTTTCAAGCTGGAAGGAGAATCCGAGATGAAACACGGAGGGTGGTATTATTTTCATGATGAGGAAAAAGCTCAGGAAATTGTCCGCCAATATTTTCAGACCAGCGAGGGGTTTAGCGGTACGGTAAATCCGGAATCGTCCAAGGACAATGATGAGGATGATACTCCAGTAAAGAGCACGCCGCCAAAGAAAAAGAAAAGTTATACTAAGAATAACCCATCCAACCATGAAACCAGTATTAAAGGCACCAAAACGCCTAAACCATAATTTTTTTTAATACAGGGAGGAAACAATGGAATTATTATCAAATCTAGTGGACATCTTTTTACATCTGGACAAATACTTAAATGATATTGTGAGTGATTATGGAACACTTACATACCTCATCCTTTTTGCCGTTATCTTTTGTGAAACCGGTTTGGTTGTTACACCTTTTCTTCCAGGGGATTCACTCCTCTTTGCAACCGGTGCGCTAGCTGCTATTTCCGGAAGCCCCTTGAATGTCTTTTTACTCTTTGTGCTTCTTACTGTTGCTGCAATACTGGGTGATACGGCTAATTTCCATATTGCCAAGTACATCGGTGCCAATCTACTGGAAAGAAACAAATTACGGCTGATTAAAAAAGAACATTTGGAACGCACCCATAAGTTCTATGAAAAACATGGAGGTAAAACCATCATTCTTGCCCGTTTTATTCCGATTATCCGTACTTTTGCCCCCTTTGTAGCAGGTATCGGTAAAATGAATTACTTCCGATTTATCAGTTACAATGTAATCGGAGGGATTGCCTGGATATCCATATTCCTATTTGCGGGTTATGGATTTGGAAATGTTCCTGCAGTTAAAAAGAACTTTACCTTAGTTATCTTTGGAATTATTTTTGTTTCTGTCCTTCCTGCTGTTTTTGAATTTCTTAGGTCACGGAAGGAAGCAAAAAAAGCCCGTTCATAATCATTTTCAGGCATTTATCATTTGGGCTTTTAGTGTTTGCGCTTACAATACCACTTATATATAAAAAATAAGCAACCTATAAATAGGCTGCTTATTTTTTTGTGTTTTCTTCAATCCATTCTATAAAATCACTTACCCTATCGAAATAATAATCCGGACCCTTTTGTATCAACTCCTTTGAGCTATTTGGAGACCAAAGGGCTAAAACAGAAACAACACCCGCTTCCCTGCTGGCTAAAATATCCACCTCAAAATCACCCACGTAGGCTGCATTCTGTGTCTCTATCCCCAGCTTATGAAGTGCAAGGTTGATACCTTCCGGATCCGGTTTGGGTTTTTTTGTGTCTTCGCCCGCCAGAATAATATCAAACTGATTGGATAACCCAAGCTTCTCAAGAATCATGTTGGCTGCACGAAAACTCCTTCCGGTAAACAGTCCTATCTTGATTCCTTTTCTGTGCAATAATCCGAGAAGTTCCGGGATGCCTTCTATAGGCTTTACAAATCGGCTGAAGTTGTCACTAAAATTCTTAAGGTATGCATCGACACAATCCTCACTTTTCCGATTCACCAACTTTTTTATAATCTCAGTATCCGGAGGACCAAATTCGTCTAAAATATCCTGATCCGTTAGAACTTTCCCGGTATAGTGTCTTGCCACCTCCTGAAGTGAATAGATTGTCAGGGGAATCGTATCCGCAAGGGTTCCGTCCAAGTCAAAAACAACTGCTTTCATTTTCATTGAGGCCTCCTCATAAAACACCCATAGTCATACTAATTTTTTTTATAAAAAGCTTGGTATGCTTTATAGCTTACATAAATATCCACTTTACTGGTTACTTCGAAAGGTGAATGCATGGAAAGCACCGCGACCCCACAATCAATAACTTCAATACCGAGATTGGCAAGATATTGTGCAATTGTGCCGCCACCGCCCTGATCGACTTTTCCAAGTTCAGAGGTTTGCCATAAAATCTCCTCTTCATTGAATAGTCTTCTCAATTCCCCGATAAACTCAGCATTAGCGTCACTGGCCCCCACTTTTCCCCTGGCCCCCGTATACTTTTGAATAACCAGGCCCTTCCCCAAGTAACAGGCATTTCTTTTGTCCTGAACGCCTTCGAAGTTGGGATCAACTGCTGCATTCACGTCTGCCGACAGCATTTTGGAATTGGAAAGGGTTTTTCTTAAAAGGAGATCATTATAATTTTCATTCTCCAATACTAAAAGATCTGCCAAAAAGTTTTCAAAGAATCTGGATTGGGCTCCCGTATTTCCCACGCTTCCGATTTCCTCCTTATCCGGAAGATAGCAAACCGCTGTATTTTGCGTTTTATCCAATCCTAAAATAGCCTGCAGCGCAGCGTAAGAACATACCCGGTCATCTTGTCCGTAGGCTCCGACAAGGCTTCTATCCAGACCTACATCCTTCGCTTTGAAAGAAGGAACAATCTCAAGCTCGGCAGAAACAAAATCAGCTTCCTTGATACCGTACTTTTTGTGTAAAATATTTAAAATATTAAGTTTTACCTTCTCCTTCACTTTCTCGTCATCATAAGGAATGGAGCCAAACAACAGATTTAGTCCTTCTCCGGTAATCCCATCGCTCATTTTCTTTTGCATTTGGTCTGCTGCAAGGTGAGGAAGCAGGTCAGTGATGGTAAAAACAGTGTCATCCTCTTCTTCACCCAGTTTAAAATCAATGGATTCCCCGTTTTCCTTGATAATGACGCCATGCAGCGCAAGAGGAATGGTTACCCACTGGTACTTTTTTATTCCGCCATAGTAATGGGTCTTCAATAATACCATGCCGGAATCTTCATACAAAGGATTTTGCTTTAGATCAATCCTTGGAGAATCAATATGCGCCCCGACAATATGAACTCCTTCTGTTAGAGGTTTTTGGCCTATAACACTAAGAATCATTGACTTTTTACGGTTGATTTGGTAGACCTTCATCCCCGGTGTGAGTTTTTTTCCGGACTTTATGATTTCGTCCAGGGCAATAAACCCATTTTTCCTGGCCAATTTTTCAGCTTCGTGTGCAAACTCCCTTTCGGTTTTCGCATGGTCCAAAAACTTTTTATACCCTTCACAGAAATCAAATACTTTATCTCTATCTTTTTCTGAAATCTTGCTCCACACATTTTCATTTTTATAACTTAGCTTATCAAAGAGTTTTTGCCCTTCTGATTTTTTATTTTCCATGGAATCCTCCTAGTTTCTTGATGCCTTTTATTTCCTTGACTATTATATACCCATATCTACCTAAATAAAATATATAAAATTATTTTTCTCAAAAAGATCAATCTTCATTTATCCATTGTGAAATAAACTGACCTGCTTTCGATGAATAAAACCTCATTTCCATTGAGATACCTTCAGTATGATATAATAGAGATCGACGTAGATGTTCTTTAAGTGTTTTCTATGGAGTGGTTATAACATAGCATTAAAAGAGGGGGTTCTTGGTATGCATACAGAAATTTATTACTTTTCGGGTACAGGAAATTCATTATTTATTGCAAAGGAGCTTCAAAAAAGGTTTCCTGATTCCAGCCTGATACCCATTGTTAGTTTACTAAATGAAAAAGTGGTACAAACAAAAGGAAAAGCGGTAGGTTTTATATTCCCTGTTCATGCTCTAACCATACCAATTGCAGTAAAAAATTTCATAAAGAAAGCAAATCTTGCGTCGTCAGAGTACCTTTTTGCTATAGCGACGCGTGAAGGAACCATTTTTAGAGGCTTCCATAAAATAGATCAGTTATTAAGAAATAAAAACAAGCAGCTGGACGCCCATTTTATTATCAATATGTACGGTAACGATTCGCGGCATAAAGGTTTTAAAGCTCCCTCTGAGGCAGATATTCTATCCTTGGAACAAGCTGCAATAGAAAAAATCGAGTTCATACAAAACATTGTAAAGAATCAAATGACCTGCCGGGAAAAAGACTCTAGTGACGCAATCGGTTTTTCTCGTCATCCAATTGTAAATTACCTGTTGGAAAAAATGGTTTTATCGGGTATGACTGTTTCAGAATATATCGGAGGGGTAAACTACTTCTATGCAGATTTAAACTGCAGTGGCTGCGGAGTTTGTGAAAAAGTATGTTTATCGAAAAAAATTAAAATGAATGACACAAAACCCTTATGGCAAAAAAAGGTCTTCTGTTACATGTGTTTTGCCTGTCTCAATTTTTGCCCCAAGCAATCGGTTCAAATCAAGGATATACCCGGCGTAAAATCCTACACAAAGGTAAACGGCAGGTATCCCCACCCCTATGCATCACTAAAAGATAATTTAGAACAAAAAGGATTTTAAAAGTCTTAAATACTCATTTGCATTAAATAGAGAAATTTTCATATGCTTAATCACACTATGAAAGATGGTTCCTCTCCTTTTATTGCAAATGAGTATTTAACCGGTTGACATCATTGAAGCCAAGAGGCATTTATTCCCATTTGAATAGTCTTGTGGAAATCAATATACATAGAACTGCCAGTCCTCCCATAATACAAAGGGGCATTAATAACCCATCCACAGCCTCTCCTAAAGAAACTCCCTTTAAGAGCTTTATTCCCTGTGTTAACGGAAGTATATTTACTACATTTTGCATGGTCTTTGGCATTACTTCATAAGGAACTGTAGCTCCCGACAAAAACAACATAGGAAAGTAAACCAAGGTGCAAAGAAGGTTTGCAGTTTTTATGTTTGGTGCAATGCTTGCAAGAAGCATTCCAAGACCATAAATTGCTGCACTTACCAGCAGGTATGCTATAAGAAAGCCTCCGGCAGAACCAACCATCGTATATCCGAAAATATTGAAGCTGTCAAAAACACAGTAATCCCTGACACCGAAGCAATCACAAAACAAATTTCCAGATACCGTTAATGTACGATTCCCGGGGTCCTTCACAGGGAGTATAGCCGTTATCCTCAATCCATTTGAAAAGATAAGCGTAAGCATTTCTTATTGTCGAATAAGGTCCCTTGTGGTAAACACAAGCAGCTACCGGCACTTTTTCGATCTTTTTAAACTTAATGGTATCCGTATCCTTGCCAAATGCTGTGACCGCCTCACAAAACTCCACATCAATATCCTTTTCCCTGTATTCCCCGTCATGATAAATAACAAAACAATACTTAAGCTCTCTCTTCCTTCCTTCAAAAATGCCTGTGATATTTTGTCCATTCAGTACTGCGGAAATCTCTTGAATGGAAAACCCTATCTGCCTTAAAGCAATGATTCTGTGAAGCCTTAGCAATTGTTCGGAGGTATAGTAGCGAAAACCATTTTCCTCGTCGATAAATGCAGGCTTTAAAAGTCCTACCTCATCGTAATACCTGAGAGTTTTTATGGTTACCTTGTTGATTTTTGAAAAAGTGCCTATCCGGTACATCCCCTCACTCCAATTCACATTTCTTGTGTTGATTCCAATATAAATGCTCCCCTAACAGGAGAGTCAAGGAGTTTTTTTGCTTTATATGAATCAGCCCTGCCACAGCATTCATAAAAACTGCTTTTTTTTTTTATAAATTAAGCCGAATCTTCCTAAACTATTCCCTTCCATTATATCATAAATGGCTTCTCATCTTCCAAAACCACTGCATTCCTGCACCATATCCCTCCATCGGACGCTTTTCAAAACCAAATTTCTCGTAAAAACCTTTTTTTGATAGGGAAACTATGTAAATTTAAAACCTAAGTTATAAAAACATGCCCTGCTGTGTTACAATAGCTATGGGAATAAGGTATAGAAGGCAGGTTGTATAAAGTAAATGTCGACTCAACACATTGCAGAATTTTTTGAAACTTTAGGTGTGCTTGCAGTCCCCGCAAGCATTGTACTGAGCATCATGATTGCTGTTATCGGTGTACTTCCCTCATTATTTGTGACAAGTGCAAACGTAATCCTTTTCGGACCCTACTATGGATTTTTCATTTCATGGACAGGTGAAGTAATAGGTGCATGGGTTTCTTTCTACCTATATAGGTTGGGCTTTAAAAGCAGGATTGAGAAACTTGGTAAAGATCATGCCTTGATTGGAAGGATCACATCTTCCCATGGTAAAAAAACCGGCTTGCTGATTTTTCAAGCACGGCTTATTCCTTATGTCCCCTCCGGTTTTGTAACACTGGCTGCTGCAATAAGCAATGTAAGTTTATCCCTGTTTCTTCTTTCTTCCTCATTAGGGAAACTCCCATCCATCGCACTGGAAGCACTGGTAAGCAATCATATCATAAGTCTTAATCCCAATTGGGTGAGGCTGTTGCTAACCTTGACTTCACTGACATTAATAATATTTATAATAAAAGGAAATATAAGAAGATGATCTGGGATTTCTATACCCTATGGCTGCTTCATTGCCAAGAAAAGAAGAAAAGGTTAAATATAAACCCTTCCGCATTATTAAACGCAGAAGGGTTCATATAATTGAGCAAATTACTCCCCTATTCATTATTTATCGCTATCTTACTTTTTTATGCACGCTGTGCTCTAAATTCAGTCCATGGTTCACTTGGCCGGTCCTTCAGGTAACCTTTTAAGTGTTCCCACTGTATATGCTGTTCCAGGAAATCCGCAGCATCGAAGGGCATGCCGCTTGAGTTGCCCCATCTGGCAATAAAGCTCATATTTTTGCCCATATCACTGTCTGTTACCTTCCCGTCATAAGTACCCCTGGGTTGATAAGGAATGGGACGCCCCGGCTGGCACATGGTCTCCCGGGCATCCAGCTCGTAATGCCCGTCTATCGTCCTTGAGCACGGATTTTCCTTATTTAAGTAAACATCATAATGATCTGCCAGTATTTTCTTACCAATGCTTACATCCAGTCTGCCATAGTATTTTCTCATCAACTGTGTGAGCCGTACCTGCCTTGCCCCCTGGTGCCTTCTGATATCCCCAAAACCTGAATTGGAGCATTCCAGGTTTCTAATGCGCGGATCATAGGCTGCATTGAAACCGATAAAAAATCCGTCCTTGGTACGTTCAATAGAATGGAACTTAAGTCCCAGCTCAAGCCGCAGGATTTCATTTGAATTGCAGTCTGCCAAAAGCCAACTGTTGGCATACCCACCATTATTCCCTTTCAGCATGGTCTCCACAAACTGATCTAAAGTATTTGCATACTGCATGGACATTCGGATTCGAATAAACTCCGGGATCCCCTTCGGATCATACTTTTGGAAACCTCCAATGGTGGTTTCGGTCCCCATCAATCCGGCCCCGGTTACAAAGTAATCCGTATTGCTGTGTACATAACCCGGGGCTGCCTGCATCAGGACCGGGTAACCGTTGCCCTTCTCCGGAACAAGATCAATAATAAAATTATAGAATTGCCCTGAGACAAAATCATCCCACGAATTGTGTGCCATAACAATCTTACCGCCTTTTGTAGCGGAGCCTACCGCGATAAATGCGCTGCAATTCCCTTTGGGTTCACGGTTAGGAAGCTTTTGATATTCAGCATCTTCCACTGTAGGAAACCAGTAGCCCGTTAATTCCATATATACATTCCATGTAAGAATCTCTTCACTGGATATATTAAATCCTGCATATTTTGCGCCGTCTGCGATTCCGTTGATTTCCTGCTTCAGTTCATTGGGCAATTTACTTGAGTAAAGCTGTACGGCCTTTTCTACAAAATACTCCCAAGTCATGCCGTTATTCCAATAAGTCATGTATTTTGTACAGCGAATCGCTTCTTCAATCTCACGAACCGCCAGATAGCCATGTTGAAACCCCCTCGTATATGCATCACCTTCAATATGAAGGTATATCCACCCGTTCCTCTCCTTCTTGGATGCATTTTTCAGTATTTCTTTTAACTTTATTTTATCCATTGCATGACCTCCCTTTCATTTAATCAACCTATTATTTAAATCCTCTTCCTGTTTTCGGAACATAAAGTATCCGTTTTGCGTGCTGTGGCTCATATTCGAAGGATTGAACCTGCTTTTTCGGTGATTGCGGTGGAAACGCTCCCGGCTTCGACAGATCCTCAATCAAACTATCTATTTTTTTCCGGTCAACATGCTCCATCATAAAAATATGTGAATAGGAACGCTTTTGATCATTTACATATAAGTCTTCTCCCGAAAGGGAATATTTAAAGACTATGCCCGGATTGGCCTTTTTAAACCTTATGGTGAGAGAAAGGGGTGTATATTCAATCCATAAATCGGTTTTCAGTTTTTCCTGAAGCTTTTCCAGCTGCGTTTTAGCATAAGCGGCCATTTCTTCAGTTTGGATTGCTTTTTTTATTAAATCCTTGTATGAATTTCTGGAAAGATAATCCCACAAAATCATGGAGGAAAATCCGTTCCTTGACCCTGCAAAGGTCGTATCGGGCGAACCGATATACATAGGGTCATCAGGGGGCTGTAATTGATATTTCACCTTGGTCATATAGATACCGCACGGCCAAGGAGCTCCAATCCATTTATGTCCACTCATGGCAATGGAGTGGATCTCCTTGATTCTAAAATCGAAGATTGGAAAACTGAAATCTAAAGGCATGGCTAACTGCTTGGATTGAACAGCCATCTCTATAAATGGCATATAAGCGGCACCCAATGCACCGTCTACATGGAACCAAAATCCGTTCCGGATATCAAATTTTTTATCATCATAATATACCTTACGAGTGTACATATTATTCTTTTTCAGGATGGGAACCAACTTATCAACAGCTTCTTTTACGTTGTCGTAGGCACCCTTAAATGTTGTACCGTAGTTGAAGCATACCATTACCGGATAACCCATACCGGGGCCCGAGAAAAAGTCGATAAGTTTTACCAGTGCGGGGATATGTATGCTTCCATCTTCATTCGAAGGAACCTCTAAAGGCCAACCATTGTCATCCAAATAGTGTTTTGAATAATTTGGCGGATAATCTTCCGGATATTTTAAAGGACATTCGAATTTACCGCTGCCAATTTCATTAAAAGTATGAATGCTTAAAACCCGCATCGCCTTAACAATGGAATAGTGGGTGTCCTGTGAATAGAAGGCCACGGGTGAGTACGCATTGGGATTTTCTTTACTTGCTTTTGCCTGATAGTACATACCATGCTGGTTAATTGGAGCAGCCACTCCATCCAAGCTCGCTTTCCTTGCAGCAACTTCCGCTTTGGGGTCTACCAGCAAAATCTTTCCTCCCAGATAATCCCTTGCATTCCACAGGCCATAAACATTCCCTTCAGTACAGCCCATAGATACAACATACCCCCAATAGCTATCTTTCCAGTCTTCATAAGAAAGCGTCGCCTTTGGGTCAGGACGCAGCTTAGCATTCCAAAGCACAGCAAAATAGTCCAATACTGCCCGCTCCATCATTTTACTGTTCACAGTAAAGTTACCTTCTACAAAGGGGTCTCCGATATTATTGATATGGTAGTCAAGGTATTGTGATAGTGTCTTTGAATAATTCAACTTTTGATTGGCCTGGTATCCAAGGAAAAATTGCTTTTGCTGCTTTTCATAATCCTGAAATTTGTCCAGTGCTTCTGCTCGTTCTTCAGGAGTTAGTCCCTTAGGACTCAGTCGAAAATCATCATCGTTTATCGGACTATTTTCATAATGCTTTTTTATTGCCCGTGGTGACTTAATTAGGTCTTCCTTTTTCAAATCCGGCTTTTTATTTCCACTCATTTAACCTACCTCCTTTTTACTATTATTATATTTCCACATTTTGCCATTATTCATATATCTTTCCTAAAAAGCAGCGTATTTAGTCATAAAGGCCAGCAATGACCTTGCAATCCCGTTGTTTTCTACTTAGGAACGTTTAAATAATAACTTCCGATAATTTGCCTCCCAAAAATCCTTAAATTCGAGGATATTTTGTTTCCAAAATCGGAAGTAATATTTAAGCCGTTCCTTAGCAAATGATTCATCGTGTTACCTAATAGGAACAATAGACCAGTAGTTAAGAATCCACTTCATTTGCTGAAGCTTCTTTTGAATATCATTTTAATATCAAAATTCACTTTTGTATTAAAATTCCGACTAATGGTTCAAATCAAATACTAAATGGTTCAATTTCAGAATAAACGGTTGGATATTTTTCAATAACCACCTTAATGCGTAGTATACTGATTGGAAGTTGATATAAAAATACAGGGGCTGACTACGCATACACGCGAAAATATTCCATATAAATCATGCAAATGATTTTGCATGGATAAGTTGAATTTCCACAATATTAAATCTAGGATATTGAAACACGATGTAAATTCTTTATTGCGTTCAATATATTTCATTGTTTTAAAATTGATAAAATGCTAAAATATATTATTAAAAGAACAGAAGGAGGTAAGGACATGTTTGACTGCCATGTGCACAGCAGCTTCTCCGGTGACAGCGAAATGCATCCTGATGACGCAATAAGCCAAGCAATTCATTTAGGTCTTCAAGGAATTGCTTTCACAGATCACCTGGATATAGATTATCCTGATTTTGATGAAAAGTTTCTCATTGATTTTAAGAAGTATTCACAAACCATGGATGACCTTAAAGATAAATACAGTGGTAAATTGAAGGTTCTAAAAGGAATTGAAGTGGGAATTCAGCCTCATGTCGTTGATGAAACAAGAAAAACCGTAGAAAGCTATGACTTTGATATGGTCATTGCCTCAGTTCATATTATTGATAAGATGGACCCCTATACGGGAAAATACTTTATTGGAAAATCAAAAAATGAGGCCTTTATTCGCTATTTGGAATGCATATTGGATTCGGTTACCCTCTTTCATAATTTTGATGTAATAGGTCATATTGGGTACATCCGAAGGTATTGTAACTATGATGACCGCTCTTTAAGTTATAAGGATTACGGTGATTTGGTCGATTCCATTCTAAAGACCGTAATTTCAAAGGGAAAGGGAATAGAAGTAAATACTTCGGGCTTCCGGCCCGGGTCCGGTCTGGGAACTACCATACCCGAAATAGACATTATTAAACGGTATAAGGAACTTGGAGGCGAAATTATATGTCTCGGCTCGGATGCCCATTATCCCGAGCATATTGCACTCAGCTTCGATAAGGCAAGGGATTTGCTATCAACTGTCGGATTTCGGTATATCACCCACTTCGAAAAAAGAAAAGCTGTATTTGACGCAATTTAAGGCTGTTCCAAAAGCTAGTGCCTCGTAACGTAATTCTTTTCTAGGGTATGCGAGGCAAAAACAGATGAAGTGCATTTTTAACACTTTGAAACTTAAAATTTTTTTGTGTTAAAAAGCACTACTAGATAGATCGTGAAAATGGTTTTGCATGGATTAATTGAATTTTCACGATATTAAATGAAGGAAATTGAAGCACAATGTAAAAATCTTTATCGCATTCAATATAGATCAAAGCAAAAAAAAACTAAAGTTTTATGTCCTTTAGTCATGTTATAATCGGTTCAGAATCAAGTGGCGCCAAACCGCAATAAAATATTCAACTTACTGAATTCCATATATATAAAATCAAATTTAACAAAACAAACAGGGGACTACCAAATCCCATTAATAAGAGGAGGAAGACAAGATTTGGTAGTAAATACCCTCCATCAGAAAAGCTTTTGCTGATCTGCGCCCCTAACCTTATTGAATCTTAAATCACTGCTCACTGTTATTATAACAGATATTATACTAGCCGAAAGTCACAATCTTATAGCCGAAAGTCACTATTTTTGTCATAAAAAATATGACTAAAGTCACTTTTTCAAGACATTAGTCATATTAAAATCCTTATTTTACCATTTATTCATTTTTTTAATAAAACTTAAACTTTTATAACACGCCTTCACTTTCTTGTTTTAATATTACTTTTTCTTGTTTTTTTCCTTGGAAATCAAATATAAATATTTGGCAGCTTCAGCACGTGTAATGGGTTTCTTCGGGTCAAACAATTTAACGGATGACTCAGCCTCGTCACTATCCATTAATTTTTTATCCACTGCAACCGAAACATACTTTTCCAAATCGGAGGATATACTGTCCCGGTCTTCAAACATATCTAAATTGCCAGAATCTACTTTTTCAACATCTACAGCAATTCCACGGGCTTTTACCAGTGAGAACGCCAGATCCTCTCTTACAATAGGGTCATCCGGCAGATAATAATCCCCGTCATGACAAAGTATATAGTCCTTGGACGCCTCGATATAAGGGTTTGCCCAATTATTTTCACTCACATCCATAAAAGTACTCTCACTTTCACTATTTACCGGAAGGCCTAGGGTAAGGACAATCATTTTCGCAAACTCTTTTCTGGAAACCGGATGATCCGGTCTAAATGTATTGTCCGGGTACCCGGAAAGCACTTTCATATTTACCATGGAGTATATTTCTTCATACCATTCATTACTGGAATCGATATCTTTAAAGTTTACACTTATTCCTGAAGTAACGACGCTATCCTTCTTCTTCTCATTTCCAAATACATTGAGCCCCTCCCATGGCCTCATCTTTATAACCGAAGCCCCCAAGAATACAAGGCAAAGCATCAAAGCAACGGGCAGCACGATTTTCCTGTTCAGTGGGAAGGCAGCTTTTTTCTGTACGCCGGATTGGACTTCTTGTCCGGAAGCTTTCGCCAAAGAATTGGGATTTAATTGTTCAAACCCGACAACCAGGGCGTTTAAATCATTTTGTACTCCGCTTTTTACCGCTTCCTTTCTTATAATGTTAGCAATTAAGTTATAATCCTTATAAGCCAATAGTTCGGCCATCGCTTTCCCATGGTCAACTATATCATCCAGGATAGAAGTAGATAACAAAAACAAGTCACTATCATTGAGGCTGATTACATCTGAAACTTCTACCGCTGCATCACCTGTATCCTGAGATATCCTGTTATCCCTGACAAACTCACGGATCTGGTCTTTTTTTATACTGCCGTGTTCAACCAACCGCTCAATTTTTTCAAAATAGGTTACAACATACTTTACTTGTCCCCTTCTAAGGAGGTAAACCATACTGTTTCCGGTATGGATTGCAGCAGCCTGATTTCCTGCTACCACCAAAGCAGAAAAGGAAACCATTTGCTCCATTTCCTGAGGACTTTTTATAATTTTTCTCACGGCTTTATTAATATCTATACGAAACTTGTTGATGAGCGAGTCAAAAGAATTTCCATACCATTTGAATCTCTTTAGAAGTTTCTTTATTTCATTTAACAGCGTGGAAATCAGTTTTTTGTTGGACTTACTTAAATGAGGATGGTCCAAAACATAAAATATGGCGAAGTCCTTATTGTTTCCTAAGGCCCCCTCCATACTATTGGCTTTTGATTCAAACTCATAAGGTGATTTTCCGTTTAGAAAAAAGCAATTTTCATTTGATTTGTTTAAAAATTGATTATGCGATACAACCAAGGCATTGATTTTGCCCTTATTTTTCATAGAATCCCCTCATATGTAATTAATGTAAATTTGCATTAAGTATAGATACATTCCGAAAAGCACTTCCTTCAGGTCAATGCTTTTTGAAGGATGTTTACGTATCTTCTAATGCAAATGAGTACAACTATATACGGCGTACATTATTTAATCATACCATATAGCTGTAAAACCTTCAATTCATAAGCAATACTTATTTGGATTATTCTGTATGTTCGCTTCAATCAAACCGCTGTGATCCTTGCTTTAAGAGATTTATTTATCCATGCAAAATCATTCTCACGATCTAATTACATAATATTGAATAAATGGCACAATAAAAGACTAAAGCTTCTGATAACCCATTTGCATCAAAGCATTGCTTGAATGCGAACAAGTAAAACTATAGTCTTTATCTTCTCTTTTATCTCAGTTATGTTTCAATAATTCCTCCGCCAACTACCATGTCCCCATCATAAAACACTACCGATTGCCCTGGGGTAATGGCTCTTTGTGGGACATCAAACAAAACCTTTAACTTATCCTGTCCTAAAGGTATAAGGGTTGCATCTGCTTCCTTTGCGCTATAACGTATCTTGGCCGTAACTTTCATTTCATTTTCAAGCTTTTCTATTGTGATAAAATTTAAGTCCCGGGCAATCAACTGTTTGGAAAATACTTCCAAATCATCCCCAAGAATGACTTCGTTTTTATCCACATTGATCCCAATAACATACATGGGTTTTCCAAAAGCGATACCCAGCCCTTTTCTTTGTCCAATGGTGTAGTATATGATTCCTTTATGCTTACCGAGCCGGTTCCCATGGACATCAACAAAATATCCCTCTTTTATTTTATAATCCGTATTTTCACGAATAAAACGCCCGTAATCATTGTCTTCCACAAAACAAATTTCCTGGCTGTCCGGTTTTGTAGCAACCGAAAGTCCAATTTCCTTCGCAATTTCACGGACCCGTTCCTTCGTGTAGTCACCAATGGGCATTAACGTTCTGGCAAGCTGTTCCTGGGTAAGGTTATACAGCGCATAGGTCTGATCCTTGGCCGCGGTAGCAGATTTTTTTAACAAATACCTGTTTTTGTCCTCGTCAAATTCTATTCTTGCATAATGGCCGGTTGCAACATAATCGATTCCCATTCCCATAGCCTTTTTCAGAAGCGTATCAAACTTTAAATACCGGTTGCATGCAATACATGGATTAGGTGTTCTTCCTTTAAGATATTCGTCTTTAAAGTAATTGATTACTTTCTCTTCAAAAACTTCCTTAAAGTTCATAACATAATAAGGAATGGATAGGTTATTGGCAACCCTACGGGCGTCATCAACAGCGGAAAGAGAACAGCACCCACCCTCAGCGAGTTTCCGGTCTTCATCCATATCCGGCCAGATTTGCATGGTAACACCAACCACTTCATAGCCCTTTTCCAAAAGGACAGCCGCAGCTACAGAACTATCCACACCACCGCTCATACCGAGCATTACCTTTTTCTTACTCATCGTCATCCTCTTCCAAATGATGATGAATGTCATCACACCTTCTCCCGCAGGAATTGCAAGCATCCTCCTGTTCCAATAAACCGTTTTTCTTTTTGTAATCGTTGATCGCTTCTCTAATAGCTTCCTCTGCAAGGTTGGAACAGTGCATCTTAACCGGAGGAAGCCCGTCCAGTGCTTCTGCAACCGCTTTATTTGTAATGTTTAAAGCTTCCTCAATGGTCTTGCCCCTCACCAACTCTGTTGCCATACTGCTTGTTGCCACAGCAGCCCCACACCCGAAGGTTTTAAACTTAGCATCCACAATTACACCGTCTTCAACTTTAAGATACATTTTCATGATATCTCCGCATTTTGCATTTCCAACCTGCCCTACACCATCTGCGTCCTCTATTTCTCCCACATTTCTGGGATTCATGAAATGGTCCATAACCTTTTCACTATACATTATCATTCCCTCTTTTCTATGATCCTCCACAAGGATAGACCATTAAAATTTAATTTTAATGATTTATATAAACTTTGATCGATTTAAAACAGATCCATTCTGATGATACCTTTAAAGCAGTCTTACCATGTCCACTAAAAGGCAAAATATTTGTACTATTATTAAAGTCTTAATAAAATAGGTATGACTCTTACCTTTAAATAAATTCCATCCCAACGTTTTTTTCTTAATTATTTAGCAGAACTTTTGACACGTTCATATAAAGGCGACATTTCTCTCAGTCTTTCAACAATCATGGGGAGCACTTCCATTAAGTAATCCACATCTTCATTGGTATTTTCCTCCCCAAAAGTCACCCTTAATGATCCATGGGCAATTTCATGGGGCAACCCGATAGCAAGAAGTACATGGGACGGATCAAGGGACCCTGACGTACAAGCCGATCCGCTGGATGCAGCAATTCCTTTCATATCCAGCATAAGAAGCAACGATTCACCCTCAATAAATTCAAATGAAAAATTCACATTTCCAGGTAATCTCTTGTGCCTGTCCCCGTTTAGTTTTACAAAGGGTATTCTCTTTTGTATTTCTTCTATGGTTCGTTCCCTAAGTCCCAGGAGCTTCTGGTTATTGGCTTCCATGTTATTGGCCGCAAGCTCGATCGCCTTCCCAAGACCGACTATATGCGGAACATTTTCGGTACTTGCCCTTCTTCCTCTTTCCTGCGCCCCGCCATGCATAAAGGAAGTAATCTTCGTTCCTTTTTTGACATATAAAGCTCCAATTCCTTTAGGTCCATAAAATTTATGTGCGGAAAGGGATAATAGATCTACATTAAGCTCATTTACATTGATGGGAATATTCCCAACTGCTTGTACCGCGTCCGTGTGAAAATAAACCCCTTTTTCCCTTGCGACCTTTCCAATCTCTGCAATAGGCTGAATAGTCCCTATCTCATTATTTGCGTACATGATGGTAATTAAAATGGTGTTTGGCTTGATGGCCTCTCTAACCTGCTCTGCTGTAACCAAACCATTATCATCTACCGGGAGGTATGTGACCTCAAAGCCATCACTTTCAAGGTAATGGCATGTATGAAGAACCGCATGGTGTTCAATGGAGGTGGTTATGATATGATTTCCTTTGCCTTTATTGGCATAAGCAACGCCTTTAATTGCCCAGTTGTCCGCTTCGGTACCGGAACCTGTAAAAAATATTTCTTTTGACTGGGCGCCCAAAGCCTTTGCAACCCGGTCCCTTGCTTCTTCGATCGCTTTTTTGCTTTCCCTGCCTACCGAATAAATAGAAGACGCATTTCCATATTTTTCTGAATAATACGGAATCATCGCTTCCACTACTTCTTTTTTAGCCGCAGTCGTTGCTGCGTGGTCAAAATATATAAACTTATCTCCCATACATTCTACTCCTTGTAAAGTTTATTGATCAAAGCATGCAATACTCCTTAAGGAACCTTCAATACAAAGGCTGTAGGTTTATCGCAGCTTTTATAGACTAAATTTAGCTAACAAGCTGTAAATTTCATTTTTAAGAGACCGAAGTAAAGAGACCTTTCATCTCTTCAATTTTGCTGCAGCTCTATTTCAGTATCTTTTAAGCCAGGGAATTCAATAATATATTTTCCCCCCAGCAGCTATTTTGAAACAGGAATGTTTAGTAACTTTGTAGGGATTAAATAAAATACATGGTTTCCCCTTGTTCATTCATTTTCATATACTCTTCAATCAGATCCTGCAGATATATAGAGTCAACAACCCCATTTACACAATCTCTGATTTTTTCCCATACAATTTTGGTAACACAACCTTCGGCTCTTTCACATTTGTGAACTTCGGACTCAACAACACAATCCACAGGTGCCAGAGACCCTTCTAAGGCTCTTAGTACAGACCCGACAGTAATTTCATCCGGCTGTTTTGCCAAAACATATCCCCCCTGGGCTCCCCGGACACTATTAACAATACCTGCTTTTCTAAGCAGAGCAAATAATTGTTCAAGATAATTTTCAGAGATATTTTGTCTTTCGGCAATAGACTTTAATGACACCTGCCCTTGCGAATCATTAAGCGCAAGATCCAATATTGCTTTAACTCCATACCTTCCTTTTGTGGATAATTTCATTTTTAAGTCATCCCCCAATCCCAAGTATATTACTTGGTATTATCTTTTATTAGATTATCACTTATATGGTATCCTTGTCAATAAAGGAAGCAGGATTGGGCGCGTTTTTCATGCCCTGTATGATTATTATCTTAAAAAAGAGGACTATAGCACCTGTTTTTCAGTATTTGTTCAATTTCTTGAATGGTTTTTCCCTTTGAATTTACCATCAGCACACCGTAGTGATTCCTTTGCCCTGATGCCATAAGAGGCATATTATTGGTAGAAATATGGGATATGGAAAACCCGGCGTCTTCATAAATCATTGCATCAATAGGATAGTTGTAGGTTTCCGGATCCACCACCTGGTACCCTTTCTCATGCAGTGCATTTACAATTTTATGTAGTTCCTTTTGTACCGCAATAATAATAAATACCACCTCCAATACTTAAAGTATGATCAGGAAGTGGTATAAATATACGGGCATGTATTTATTTCACAGCTTAAGTCATCTCAACCTATCGTTAAATGTTTTTAATATTCCTAAGTTCTTCATATATTTTTTTCAGCTGCTCAATTCGTGTTTTTTGCATGGAAATGATCTTATTGATATTGTTTTTCGCAGTTTCCATATCTTTCAGGCTTGATGCTTTTTTTAGGCTTATAACACTTACATTATATTGCTCTCCCACTTTTGTAATTTCACCGTTGTTTTCCTTTAAAAACTCTATGGATTTTTTTATATCTCTAATCTGGTCAGCGGTTAACTTTTCTTTTTGTTTTAATAAATTTTGGATTTTATATTTAGCTTTTTTATACTCTTTTTTCATTTCGTACTTCAGTTTATAAATTTGCACATTATTAAGCCTAACCTGGGGAATAAGCTTTTGTATTTCCCTTTGAATTTCAACTTTACCTCTTGAAACTGTCTGCTTTTTGTATGCAAAACCTTGGGAGACTGAGCATAAAAATATAATCGCAATGAGTAAAATTGTAAAAAACCGCTTCATTTAAAACCACCCCCTTATTCAAACGTAAGATCCTGTTCTTCTATCTCTTTGGTATTGTCTATGTTATCAAAGAGTCCATCCAGTTCCTTTTCCAAATCCTTTAAGATTTTTTCTTTTTCCTGGTTGGAAACCATATTATCCGATTTTGCAATTACACCGATTTCTTCCTCCGGCTCTGTATAATTATTGTCTTTCTTATTAATATCCTCTTTAGGTTTGGGTGAAGACAGGATAATTTTATTGTCCTCATCCTTTCTGCCGGATGAATTTTGCCCATTTGTTTCCTTTGGGATGCTCTGTTTTTTATCCATCCCGTCTGAGGAATTCATTGGCGCTTTATCTACTGTTTGACCACTTGCTAAATCCTCTTTATTATCTTCTCCCGATACATTTCCCTCTTTATCATTTTTTTCTTCTGTCTTCAAAGGAAGTGCTGTATGATTATTTGAAAGTTCTTCCCCTGTTACCGCTGCCGTATTTTCTTTTTGAACAAGCTGAGGCTTTGCACACCCGGTAAATAGGATTGCCAGGGTAAGTGTCATCAAAATATGAATCTTTTTCATATCGGCCTCCTTTCATAAAATATGAATCATTTCTAATGCCTTATAAAATATTTTATCGGCAAACACGCTCCATACTACCATTTTATATCAAGATAAAGCTTTCCGTAAAGGAAAGCTTTATCTTGATGACTCGTAAAACTTCAAATGATCAATTTACACTGCTGACACTTTTTTCAACAGAAGTTTCGTTTACTTTTTCCAGTTCCTTCAATACTTCACCTTCACTTACCTTATTTAATTCATCGGCTCCGGTAACGCCAACTTCCCTTACAGCCTCAGCGGGAATATCCTGGCTGGCATTTTGGAAGGTGTCTTCTATGGTAATCACTTCTGTATCTTTGTCATAGGAGACGAGCGCATCCAGCGTTTCAGAAACAACTCTTGCAGGCACCATGGTTCTGCCGCTTATTACAGCTGCCGGAACATCAATTTTTATTTCTATCCCGTTTACTTTGATGACAGAAGAATTGATTACAAGCTCAATTTTCTTATCACCTTTTACAATGAGAACAGTTTTGGTTTTGCTGTCCCAGATAACATTACTTGCATTTAATGCATCTGCGATGGCTCTTAGAGGAACCAATGTTCTTCCGTTTATGACAACAGGTTTCACATCCAACTTAGGCCTTTTGCCTTTTACAAAAATCTTTGGGCCTTTGCCCTCCAGTTTTTTAAGCAGTTGTCCGGCTTCCTTAAAGGTCCCTTTATCCGCAAGCCCTGTTTCAATGGCTTTCTGATAAAGCTCTGCAGCCTTTTCGTAATCCCCCGCTTTTTGGTATTCACGGGCTTTGGCTATAAGCTGCAAAACTTCAGCTCTCATGCATTGTTCCTTAATCCTTAAAATTGCCTTTTGAACATATTGGATAATTTTTCTTTGCTCATAATATTTTTTAACAACCGGCA
Organism: Clostridia bacterium; assembly: GCA_026418275.1. Lineage (GTDB taxonomy): Bacteria > Bacillota > Clostridia > Acetivibrionales > DSM-2933 > SKW182. The sequence goes on along the minus strand of JAOABQ010000073.1, from coordinate 47,808 downwards.
TCAATATTTTATTGAATATAACCTTATCAGAAGATTTAAAGAGTTTTTTCTGGGTCTTCATAAATTGCAGAACCTTTTGGATCCGATGGTGAATCTTTCTGTCTCTTTCCATTTCCAGCGTATATCTCTTTTCAAACTCAATAATAGCCTTCTTTACAAGTTCTTTGTTTTCAAGCTTCTCCAGCTTGCGGAGTACGTTGATAACTTCTTTGTAATATAAATCTCTTTTTAACACATACTTATATAATGTCTTTAAAGTTTCTGCAAAATTATCTTTTGTCAATTCTTTTACCTTATCAAGGTCTTCAATGATTTTGTCCAGTTCTGCTTTTAGTTTTTCAAGTGCCTCAGCCTGAATAAGCTTTTCAACCTCTGCATCGGGTATACCGGTACTTACCGATGTTGGCGTAACAGATGGGCTTGGAATATTGGTTGCAGTAGGAGTAGCTGTCGGCAATTCAGTCGGCAAGGGGGTTTGGCTGTATCCGGCATCAATAACCGGTGTGGGTGTACCATATGTAGATTCTGTCACGGATAGGGTGTTTTCTGGAACGGCAGTTGCCGATTCCTCAGCAAAAACAGGAATCAACGAACTCATCATGCACACTGCTAGAAGGATGGACAGCATTTTCTTCATAAGACTTTCCCCTTTCACTTTTGTTTTTTAACTAAATATGTTTAAAGCATTTAAGGCATTGATCCTTGCTTCAACCATATTTTAATTTTAAGGGCAATATGTGAATTAAGAATCTTTCAATTGTTAATAGATTGTAAACATTACTTCGGAATTGTAAATAAAAATTCTGTCCCAAGACCAAGGCTGCTTTTTGCCTGTATCCTTCCACCATGCAGCTCAACAAGACTTTTGACGATGTTTAAGCCAAGTCCTGCCCCCCCTTTAGAAGACTGGCGGGATTTATCTACACGGTAAAACCTTTCAAAAATAAACGGCAGCTCCTCTGAAGGAATTCCAATTCCCGTATCTTTAATGCTAAAGGTTATAAACCCATCCTTATCCGTTACCGCCATATAAACTTTTCCATTTTCTTTGTTATACTTAATCGCATTGCTAAGGATATTGACCAAAATCTGCTTAAACCTGTCCTTATCCACATTTACAGCTATTTTATCAGAACACTCAACCGATAATTGGAGCCCTTTTTCTTGTACCAGCATATTTAGACTTTCCGATACATCATTGATGATTTCAAGAACCCCAATTCTTTCTTTATGGAGCTTTATACTGCCGGATTGTATTTTGGCAAGCTCCAGTATTTCCCCTGTCAATTTAATAAGCCGCAGGGTTTCTTCCTTTATAATGTTAAGAACTTTGCCCGTATCCTGAGGCTTAACAATCCCGTCCATCATTCCCTGAACAAACCCTTTAATGGAAGTAAGCGGCGTTCTGAGGTCATGGGAAACACTGGCAATGAATTCCTTTCGCATTTTTTCGGTATCGGAAATTTGTTTCTTCATATAGTTAAAGGTCTTTGCCAGGCTTGCAATCTCATCTTTGGTATAAATGATGATATCCTCTGTATTTTCTCCCTGGGCCAACTTCTTTGCAGCATATTCTATCTGGCGGATGGGCTTTGAAATACGTGAGGAGTTAAAATAAACGACAATCGTACTAAGGATCACTGCAAGAAGTGCAGCAGCGGCAATAATAAGATTAATATCCCGGATATCCTTTCTAATTTTTTGTATGGGCGAAATAAAAAGAACAGCCCCTTTGATCTCGTCCTTTATTTTTAATGGAACTCCTGTAAAAACCACGTCAGTATCAAGCATCTTGGAATATTGTTCCTTCCGGAAAACCACCCGGTCTTGAAGAATTTCCCCAAGATCCTCCAAAAGATGACCCAAGTCCAGTTCTTCGCTTAAATTTAATTTCTTCGGGTTTTCAAGGGCTCTTAAATCATACCTGACAATATATACACCGGAATCGGTCACATATCCGGTAGAATTGATAAAGGATTCCAATTCGTTTTTGGTAACTTTCCCATCATAAAAATCGTTGACAAGCTTATTGACCCTGGAAGCAACAGCTATCAGGGTCTCGTTTTTTTCCCGAAAAACGTAGCGTTCGTATACAGTAGATAAAATAAACGCCAGTGTACTGATGACAATGATAATAATTAACAGATAGGATACCAGAAGTCTTAGGAATATATTTTTAAACATCATCGAACCTCTAGCTTGTAACCCACTCCCCAAACGGTTTTGATACTAAACGACGTATCCGGGCCCTCCAGCTTTTCACGAAGTCTTTTGACATGGACATCTACCGTTCTAGTATCGCCCATAAAGTCGTAATCCCATACCTTTTCCAAAAGTTGATCTCTTGAAAAAACAATGTTTTTATTATTTAAAAGGAAAAATAGAAGTTGAATTTCCTTAGGCTTCAATTCTACAACTTCATTGTTTTTGAGAACCTCATATTTATTGATGTCTACTATGATGTTATCCGCGTGGATGACACCGTCTTTTTTTATGCTCTGGGGTACAGCACCTTTAAGGCGTGCTTTGATTCTGGCGATAACCTCCCTGGGTTCAAAGGGTTTTACAATATAATCGTCTGCACCGTACTCAAACCCTTGCACCTTATCTTCTACCATATCCCTGGCAGTAAGCATAACGATGGGAATCTGGCTGGATTTCCGGATAATTTTACAAACCTCCCAGCCGTTTATTACAGGAAGCATCACATCCAGCAGCACCAAATCCACCTTGTCCTCTTTAATGGCATTTAAAGCAGCGCTTCCATCATGGGCGAAGGCAAGTGAAAAACCTTCATTGGATAAATAGAGGTCCAATAGTTCGCATATGTTTTTGTCGTCATCCACAATCAGTATCTTCTTCCCTTGCAAAGGAACACCCCCATCATTTAGAACCTTTTTTTATTATAGCATTATTTTTTTTTCATTTCTATGTTTACATTTTGGTTATAGTATGCTATAATTTAATTCGCTCGTCGGGGTGTAGCTCAGTTTGGCTAGAGTGCTTGCTTGGGGTGCAAGAGGTCGCAAGTTCAAGTCTTGTCACTCCGACCACGTTAAAACAGTGTGTTTGAAGAAATTCAAATACACTGTTTTTTCATGTAAAAACCTCAATTTACTGCAATAATACTGCAACCGATGTATTTTACACCAATTAATACTTTATAGACTGCTGTGGTCACGCTGCCGGAGCCTAGCCCTTACATAATCCCTGGCCATGTTTGTTTACCTATCTTTATATAACCGTTTAAGTTGACCCATTGGTTATAACTGTACGTTTCCCCTGGGCGTCTTAAGCTTTGGGGTTATCTCCTTAGCCCAACCACCCACGCCTATATATCCTTTAAAATCTCGGTTAAAGCTTTCTATTTCTAACTAGATTTGATTTGCCCAGGCTGTAAAGGCGTAATCTCGCAGCGGCCTCTTGAAATTAGCCACCCTATAGTATACAATTTATGTAATATTAGTAAAGGTAAAGAAGGGGGGTATTTCATGGGGTTTAAGGTAACTATCTCCGGGGAAACAACGCTGGAAAAGTGTGTTCAATCTACATCTCTTAGAATAGACCCGCCTGACAATTACATTGATAGTTTCCCCTACACAAAGAACTCTATAGAAATAACAGGACTGATAGGCACAGGCGAGCCTACCCATAGGCTTTATGAGTGGTCACTATTGCAGGCAAACGATCCTCTGTGCTACAAAGAGGTAATTGTAGAGGAGATTAAAGCAGACGTTTTAGTAAGGAAAGTTATATTTTCTAAGGCCTTTGTAGTAAATTATACTGAAAATTATACAAATACTGGATTTTGAACATTTTCATTACTTATCCGGCAGATTGTTGGAACTGATATTGATATCACTACCGCTGTAGCCTCAAAACCCAACATTGGACAAGAAAAGATAGAACATTTACAGCAAACAATACAAAACGCTGTAACCCTTGTACAAGCTGCTACTACACAAACCAAAACACCAAGAACATTTTCCCAGAACTACAAAAGATTAAAGATGGCTACGAAGCCATTGCAAACTTTAGAAAAAAAGCAGGATTACAGCCATATTCAGATGATTCGGGCGATACCGTTGCAAGACTTGAAATAAACGGCCAGGCGTTTTTCGGCGTTAATTCATCGATAACCGAGCGTTCACACGCCGCAACTAAAGATCTAAGACAAGAGTGGTTCAAAAAAGTTAAATGGGTTCCTCCAAAGAAAAAAGAACCAAAGCATTTAGGACATGTTCAGTCACTAACTCATGCCGAATCCCACACTTTAATAAGAGCCTATGAACGGTTAGGAAAATTACCAGAGAACCTAACAATGTATGTAGACCGAAAAACATGTAACCAGTGCAAATGAGAAATGCCCGCCTTATTGAAACATATTGGAGTTGAACAAGTACAAATTTTTAGCGGTGGAACAACAAAGCCTCTAATAATAGATGCTGGTATGTTTTCGGTAAAATAAATTCTATATTGCTATATTGCCAAAAACATGCTGTAACATAGAAAGGAGATTTTCAAATGTTAATTACATATAATGGACCAACTGGCGATCCTATAGAAAATCCAAGCATTAATTTTTTGAAAGATATTATATTTAACAAAGCTGCTGATTACTGGGCAAAAGGTAGTGGAGATTCTGGCATAGAAATAGAAGGCTTGGACGAAACATTAATATTCTTTTATGATGAACCTTACGGATTCTTTATAATGCGGCACCCGGATTATTTGGTGCCTTATGATGAATCAGCAGAAATTCGAGTAGTAGAGCATAAGGTTGGTGGGGAACCAATGAGAGTACCAAGCTGTTGTTATGTGTCACGCGAAAGAGCATATGAAACCATAAGCGAATTTGTAACTACAAAGAGTATTCCAAGTAATGTTAACTGGACAGATATATATGATATAGAGTTCGACCATGGATTTGAATAAAATAAAAAACGCCGCCACAGTTTAATATAATGTGGCGGCGTTTTCCATTATTATATTTTTTTACATACTATACATTATCAAGAAAAACTTAATTAATATTGCAAATCGAAGTACTTTCTTATAAAATATTGGCAGAATATATTACATTTAATACTTTATTTGGGTGTAAACATTATATAAAAATTAATGAAGAGGGGATCTAAAAATGAAAAAAAGTAGTATAAGCTTGGCAATTATTTTAAGTGTTGTTCTATTTTCAGGCTGCACAGGAAAGCAAGTAACTGATGAAAAGTCAAACAAAGAAAGCAATGTAGCTGCTGCTGCAACCGTAGCGCCTCAAGGAATTAATAGGTTTATAGGAGTTTGGGAAAGTGTTGGAAATAAGGAATATCCAATTACTATTACCAAAGGAAATGAGAAGCATTGTATTGTTTCACTGGGAGCATCTGGACGTACAAACGCAAGACTTGTGGATGACTATTTGCTGCTAGACTCAACTCAGGGAACCATGTTTATAGATACAACTGGAAAATTAGTTATAAAAGGAACCCTTTTTAAGAAGATTAAGTAACATTATAATATGAATGCATTAATTAATTAAACGCCGCCGTGGCTTAATATGACCTTGGCGGCGTTTAATTTTTTATTTTTTATTTTACTGTAGCATAATTTTCCGAATTGCTGTATAATTATTTTATCGAACGCACGTTCTGTTTTTGGAGGTTGATTTTACTCGAAACTTACCATAGTTTATATCTCTTACATCCTGTAGACGGCTACCGTAGGCTTGCATACTCCGAAATGAGGACACACCTTTGGTTTGTCGGTTTTCTCTACATAATAGCGTATTTCATGTTCGCTACGCTTAATGTCGGTAATTGTGAACTCCGAAATGCCCATTATCTTCTCTGCAAAGCGGTTATCGCTCATTGGCATCATCCTTTTTAGCCTGACTTCGGAGTTGCTCAATAAACTGTTTGATTTTTCTTGGACTTGGTACCGAGTGGACAAGTACGCATCTTTTTGTAACGACGCCTTGCGATAAAATTGAAATGTTTTTCCGTTTCAGAAACTAATGAATAATTAACAAAAAGCCCCAACCGTAATGATATGCTCCCTTCTAGGTAGACAAGTGAAATAATAAAACTTGTTTACCTAGAAGGGAGTGTTTTTTATACCTAGAAATAATTCACCAAAGGACAAACTACGAGCAGTCGACGAATATTTTGCTGGAAAGGGAAGCCAAAAATCTATCGCCAAGAAATATAATGTAAATCATAAATCTTTGTCAGCGTGGGCTGGATCTCCTTTGGGGTTTCTTTTTTCTTAGCATAACAAAAATACCTCCTGCAGTATCATTTTCCTGATTTTAATATGGCAGGGCTGTTCAGGAAAACCGCCTTTTTGGTGCATCCACCTAGCCATATAGGTATTATAATAAACTAGTATCTTTATTGCAAAAAGTTTACAAAACATGTAGAATATATAATAGAATAAATTTCCATGGAGGTGAAATCATACTTTATAGAATTGATTAATTACTATAATACTATAAGTACAAATACCAGATCGTCCATGATAAAGTAAAAAAGTATGATATTATTGTACTCTTGGAGGGAAAATGATTATACTTATTGGCATAATGATTGCTCTCATTTTAGGAAAACTTACAGGTGGGAAATTTTCAAATATTCTCAATTTAAGGTTAAAGAGTCTTTGGATTGCATTTTTAAGCTTTTTATTCCAAAGCATTCCCGGCTACCTTGGATTTAAAGGACATACTTTCTTTATAAACTACGGTTTTGCATTTTTACTTGTTTCTTATGTCCTTTTAGCCCGTTTTCTCTGGCTTAACCGCCATAATTTAGGGATAATTATTCTTAGTATCGGTTTTAGCCTTAATGCGCTAGTAACTACCATTAATGGCGCTAAAATGCCTGTTGATAAGGCAATTGCTAAAAAGATAGATTTCGATAGTCTATTTAAAGCAATTGAAACAGGAAAAGACATAAAACATGCATTTATAACCTCAGACACAAAATTACAATTCTTATCAGATATTATCTACATACCGGCTCCTTGGGCAGGAACACGAGCAAATATCGTCAGCATAGGAGATTTATTTGTTTTTTTAAGTGCTGCTGTAATAACATTTTATGCAATGAAACAAACTAAACCTTCAGTTTTATCACATGATAATAAAAATTAAGGCATTTCCCTATTCACGAACTATATGAAATGTATAAATTCTTTGATCAAACGTAGTTTATCGAATATGAATTGTAATTTTAAATATTACTTTTGTACAATGTTTAATCAAATTGATTACTTCATAGAGTCGGTTAAGTCCGGCTCCTTTTATTTCCAATCGCAATTTAAAAAGCGCCGGCTGAAAAAAACAATAACAAACTCAGCATGATAGAAATTGTCTTCATGTTCCGTCTTGTACACTTCATATTTTTAACTCCTGAAAATTATCATCTCTCTACTTATAGCATTTTGTTGCTATATTATCCCAATTTGCTGTATAACCCTTATATGACACCGTATGTTGCCTCGCCGGTGTCCAGTGGCATGTGCTGTCAAAATCTAGGGATGGAATATTCCCCGGAGGACGGCGTGACACAGCCTGATAGCGATAATATACTCCCTTGCCCGAATTGAGCTGTTTAATCCAATTTACTTTCCAGCCCTCAACTTCTGATAGATAATATCGGTGAGTAATCCAATATTCTCAGGATAATCACCACTTAGTTCCTAAAATATGATACCACCTAAATCCTTGCTTATAACATAGTTACATTTATTCTCAAATGATTTTTCATCTTCATAGGTGTACATCTCACCTGTGGACTGATTGAATAAATAAGGTGCTTGTGAGAATGGATCCCTATACTTTTTTTAATAAGGGTCTTCCCAATTATTAGGTATGACATCCTCTTTAATGGTCCCGGTTCACAATATAATTCAATAAATGCTTCAGAAAAGTAATATTGCGTGGAACCTCTTTCAATGCCTCCATTCCAAGACAGTAATGTTCCCACATGGCTTTTTTTGCACCATCCTGCCCCAGGATTGACACAAAAGTCGAATTGTTGTTTTCAGCATCCTTGCCAACGGGTTTTCCGAGCAAAACCAAATCTCCTTCAACGTCAAGCAGGTCGTCCTTAATCTGAAATGCGATACCGGCATGGTGGGCGAATTTTTTTAAAGCTTCCATTTCCGCCTCCTTTGCCTGGGCGAGAATTGCAGGCATTATGAGAGAAGCTTCAAATGCTATCCCGGTTTTATAAAAACACATGATATTCAATTGCTCCAATGTCAACTGTTTCCCTTTGGAATCCAAGTCCATTGCCTGACCCTTACACATATTCTCTGTTATTTGGGTGGTATATTGAACCAGTCTAAGTACAACCTTCGAATCAAATTGTTCAAGGAATGTTTGTTCCTCAATTGCCTTCTGGGTCAGAAAGAGACCGGTTAATTCGGCTATGGCAGTGTTATACACCCGATGTAAGGTTGGACGCCCTCTACGGATGGAGGCATTATCCTGGGATGGCAGATCATCGAAGATGAGAGATGCAGTATGCATATACTCCAATGATCTTAATAGCGGCAGGATGGCCGATTTATTTAATCCATAGGCATCAACACCCATAACCCAAGCCATGATGGGCCTTAACCGCTTTCCATCACCTTCCAGACTATAATTTGCCGCGTCAATGATTGGTTCACTCATCTTGGGAATATTGTCTGTATTGGTGATATTTAGGGTTTTATTAATCTCAACCCGTACATTTTCAATGGTATCTAAAAATTCTTCCTGCTCCCTCCGTTCATTCTTCAAATTTGTAATGATATGGTCCCGGAGCAGTTTATCAAAGAAATCCACGTCATCCGCTTTTTGAACCATCTTTTGGATAAGACAATTAAATTCAGGGTTTCCGGAAGCAAAGAGTTCCATCACTTCGCTGTATTTTTCGGTTCCCATCCGTTCTTTATATCGTTTGAGACCGTTTATTGCACGATCCAAAATTACCTCACAGGTCTTGCTATCCGAGTGATATACGGTATGAATCAAATTGGAGATAACCGTCCAGTATAATTCAAAGGGGTTTATAAGATCCAAACGCGTATCATGGTATTTCATATAATAGGTATAAGGTGTTACCGCCCCATCCTTCATATCATCGAACATATCTGCAAAGTCATCCGCCAATTGGTTGTAAATGCCATAAAAGAATGTCCGGTTGTCAAAGCCCTCATCCTCAGGTGCACTGATTACGGAACGGACAATCAGCCGGGAAGAAGAGGATTTTAAAATTATGGGTATATAAAGCTCTTCATTGGTATAGCTTGCATTGGATAGATCCTTTACACGGTCCACTTCCTGGGAATTAAAAAACACAAAGGATTGCTCCAAAAAGGATTTCATTGTCTCCGGCCGCTGATGGGCCTTAATATATTGGAAGGCATCCCGGAGTTCCGAATGAATATACCGGATCAGCTCCAGGTTATCTTCGGGCCACTCCCCCAACTCCGGCACAGATCCTGTAATCAGTGTGGTACGTATCAAATCGGAATACTGTTTTTTCTCTTTAGCGGATAAAACTTTGGCATCCAAAAGATCGTCAATGAAGGGATAGGTCAAGCCATAGCAATAACCCAGCCTGATAGCTTCATCAAGTTTCCGTTTGCGTTCTTCCGGCGATATCCCATCATCCATTTCTTCAATCTCATGCATCAATACGCCGGCAATGATTTTGATAAGCTTTCGCTGGGCATTCTCCGAATCCACCCCCTTCGGAATATTGGAAGATACAGTCTTTAGTTTGTTTATCAACCAGATCATGGTGGATTCAATGCCTTCCTTTTGGGCCTTCCGATACAACCCAGCCATGCTCATTGTCTCAGCTTGTTCTTCACTCTCTGCTGTAGATTGAGTCAGGTGATTTTTCAGGCTGTCAACTACATGCCGAATCCTCTCTTGTGTATCCGGTGAGTCAAGGGCTTTGCCCAGATCCCTCATGAAAATATATGAGATGCTTCGATCCAGGTAATTATCCAATTTACCCGTGTAATCCAACCATTGAATATATTGGCGGTATCTCCGTGGATCCGGTTTTCCCTTTTTGCGCGAGAATAAAGAGAAAAGTGAATGGTGGTGGATATGATTGTGCTTCCACGATTGTATATCTTTGGTTAGGGTAGCGACATAGGTCTTTTTTATGACCTGTTCGTAAAGTGATTTAAAATAATGAGCAGCCTTCTGCTCAGCCAACCGATAGCATGCATCGGCATTTATAATTAACTCCTCATTCATTCTATACATTACCTCTATTTCATGTTCTCTTATACAATTTCTGCGATACAAATAAAACCAATATGAATTATCCAAGCATTATCTCAAGTATTTTTTAATGAATTCCTAATGGAAAATGATAAAAACCAAAGCACATGTATAAGCATCCGTCAGGTTCATTAATAAAAGTACTGTATAGTCTCTCATTATACAAGTATTTTTGAATAAAACTATCAAATTATTAAAATATAGTCCTAAAATAACATCCTTAGACCAAAAAGCTTATTTGTACTTTTGAAATATCTGCCACTACTTACAAATTGTCTTCCACCTTTAAATTTATAATCACTTTTATATCCACAAAAGCAATTTTAATTATACTATCAAACATTCAATCTTTCTATAACTCTAAAAAATTTTTCATTTTCCCAAACTTCCTGGCTTTATTTTGGTTCCCGCTATAGGATATGAATGTTTTTACATGGTAAGGAAGTATTATAGTATTATAGTGAGTTTACACCTTTTAAGCGGAAGATTTATTAAGAAAGCAGGCATCTTTTGTTTGATGATATGCAAAAGAAGAACTCTTTATTAGGAAAGAGTTCTAAAGAAATCGAAAATATTTGGGAAGCTGATTCGCATTACATGCCAAAAGAGCAGGAAAAATACAAAAGTTACATATCGTATTTTTCTGGACATAGTTGGATACAAATACATCTCTACTTCCGACCTTTTTGTTTAAGACAATTTATGATTATTTTAGCAGCCGCTTCTGCTCCGTTTTCATTCCGTATCTTTGTCCCTAAGTCTTTTGCCGCATTTTTTATTTCTTTTCCCAAAGCATATTGAATTGCATCCGATAATTTTTCTCTAGTGAGTTGTTTCCTCGGAATCGGTTTTGAACCCACTCCAAGTTCATAAACGCGGCGTCCCCAAGCAAACTGATCATTGCCATAAGGTATTATGACACTCGGTACTCCGGCTCTTAAACCCGCGGCTGTAGTACCTGCACCGCCGTGATGAACAACTGCCGCCATTTGGGGAAATAGCCATGCATGGGGTGCACTTTCAAGGATCAGTATTTCATCCGGAATATTATTCATTTTTGTCATACCGCTCCACCCTGTTGCCAGAATACCTCGCTGTCCGGCACGCTTTAAAGCATCAATAACCAATTCTGTTGTTTGAGCTGCCAAAGTAGGATCGCCTATACTTCCAAAACCAACATACACCGGAGGTGTTCCTTTCTTCAAAAAATCTATCAGCTCGGTAGACGGTTTCCAATCAACTTCATTGTCCAAAAACCAATATCCTGTACTGCCAACATACTCCGGCCAGTCATTGGGTCTTGGAAAAACATGTGTACTGCATGAAATTACGGTCGGCAAATCTTTTGTTTTTTGTTTGCTGAACGGGCATGTAAATCCTTTGGGAATTTTACCAAATTCCCTTTTCCAGAATTCTTTAACCGGAGAACGCAAAGCTAACCAAAATCCCTTCTCAAATATTTTATGTGTTAAGAAATTGAATGCTTTGCCTAATCTGGCAGTATCGTAAAAAATTAACGAAGGGTATTCCTTTGTTGGTGTCATAGGAAAAGGAGTTGCAAGAATACTGGGAATTTTAAAATGTTGAGCTGCAAAATACCCTATTGGAGCACCCGGATGATAGATAATCACATCCGATCCGATACACGCATTGAAAAATTCCTTTTGCATTTCTACTAAAAGGGACTTCATTATACGATTATTAAAACTTAAGAAAAATTTGACCGGATTGTCGGCGTTCATTGCTTTTTTTGCCATATCACTTGACGCAAGCTTGGAAATATCGCCCTTGATCGGAAAGAATTCCAGACCATAACTTGTTACAAAATTTTCAAAGCATTCGGATGCCGCAATTTGAACGGTATATCCAGCTTTCTTAAGCTCCAACCCCAAAGCAATAAAGGGTTGCGTATCTCCTCTTGTACCCGCTGTTAAAATTGTAATTAACATATCATCACCTCTTATTAGTTTATTCTAACTAACTATTTTCGATTTATATTCATATGGCTTTTGTAAAATACCAATTTAGTATAGGATTTAAATACATTTTCGATATTGAAGAACCTCTGAAGTTGATTTGATTGATGAAATAGAAAATGAGTTCTTTAAACTTATTTATAGAGCCTGACTAATTTAGTTAAAATATCTTTAAACTGGTTGGTCTCCTCTTCACTAAGCGAAGCTAAAATAAACTCACTATACTCTTTTATTACCTTAAACTTTGCTTTTATCAATTGCTCACCTGCTTCAGTCAAACTAACATGAAATACCCTCCGGTCCTCACCGGATTGTGTTTTTACAACATATCCCAGATTGACAAGTTTATTAATACCTGCAGTTACGGAGGCCTTGGTTATATTTAGCTTGTTTGCAATTTCAGTTATTGTAGGTTCCATAAGTTCATAGATTGCATTTACATATTGCAATTGATTGAAAGTCAGCTTGGTAATCCCGAATTGATCTTCCATTGCTTCTTGTGATTTTTTTACTGATAAATCAAGTGTATTTATAAATTCTGTTAGTAACTGTTCCATAACTTACTCCATACTATTAGTTTGTTTAAACTAATTATATTTAACTTTTTTAGCTTTGTCAATATAAAAATGATGCTATTGACAGTTTCCATTTCGTTCTGCTCCATATTGGAGCATATATAAACTGCATATTCTATTCTTTTGTTGGAAGGTACACCGAACACAATCCTGCGGGGAATGGCAAAAGCCTCTTAAAAACCGGTCTTACACGCCAAGCAACCTAAATTCCTGAAAAACCCCTCCAAATAGGAAGGGTTTCTCTTTTATGCACTTTATTATAAGTTATAATTCAACTGGTTAGTCAAGAGTCTTCTAAATCTTTAATTCATTCATATGAAATGGTTTCCCATGGCCCGGATAAACGGTTTTAATATTCATCCTCTTTAGTCTGTCAACACTCGCAGTAAGCGTTTCGAAATCCAATGCATTAGGTGCAATATCTGGCTTTTTCATATTGGTTAATGTATCGCCGGCAATAAGCTCTCCATTTGTCGTAAGAATAGCAACCGACCCTGCCGTATGTCCGGGAATATGTAAAACTTTTGCATCCAATCCGTACTCTTTCAAACTATACCCCTCATCAATATAAATATCCGGTTTAAATTTTTCAAAATGATCCAATATTTTAAGCATAATCTTTTGGATTGGCTTTTTCATTATCATAAAAATGATTCTATTCATGATTGACTTAAATCGAAAACTTTCCATTGCTTTTTCTATTCCTGGACTTTCAACCAGTTCCAAATCTCCGGCATGCATTGCTATTTTCGCATTGTATTTATCCCTAATATAAGCAGCATTGATTACATGATCAATATCACCATGGGTTAACACAACAAGCTTTAGCTTCCCAGGCTTGCACCCTGCTTTTTCAAGTTCTTTATCCAGTCTATCCCGTCTATTGGTAAATTGCTTATCTAAAACTGTATGCCCTCCTGTGTCAAATAAAATGAAACTATCCCCAGCCTTTCCAAGATAGCAGTTTACCCCTTCCAAATCAATCCATATAATCTCCTGTTTCATAATTCCCTCCTGGTAACTCCTGCATTGAATCTATTGTGCTATATTACTATTGAAAACGAAACTGTAAAAGTAAAATTTCAATTTCAGACACCTAAGTAAACCAGGTATTTCATCTCTCGAATTTTCTATGTTTACACTTGGTTATCTATAACACAACGGGTTTTTAATTTCTAAAAAATGCCAAGCCTTTACTCTCCCTCATTCTAATTTGTTACTTATGATTTTTATGGTAGGCACCATGGGTTTCCTGGTATACCTTCAGAAATAATTCATCAAATCTGCTTCTATCCACATCAAAATATTTAGTCCATGACTCTGCAAAACAGATATAAGCATAATTTGGGATAAAGCTGGTGAAAAATTCTGCAATTCTCCTTTCTTGCACATCGTAGTCCGCATCCTTGTTATTTTCCATTTCTTTTGCGATCATTGCTTCCACTACTTTAAATAAAATAGGCTTCTCCTTTGATTTCTTTAGTGAATCAATGAAAATAACTCTTACTAGATCCGCATTTCTTTGCCCAAATTCATAATATACATTTTTCATTCGATCAGGAAGCTCTTGGGCTTTTTCTTGGTGTGTCTCACCGGGCTTTGCGGCAATAATACTCAAATATTCATTGATAAAGTTATTTGTCAGTACATCCAAAATTTCGTCCTTACTTTTAAAATGATAATAAATAAGTGACTTGGGTACGTTGGCTTCACGGGAGATCTCCTCAATTCTAGATCCTTCAAAACTCTTTTCTGCAAATATTTTAACTGCTGCATCTAAAATTCTATCACGTGCATTAGGGAGATTCATCGACTCAACTCCTCACTTTAGTACTGAATGTTCAGTTTTAATATAACATATTGTTTCCAATGCGTCAAGACAGTAAAAAGTGTAATATTTCTAATTTTAACTGTCTTAACTCCCTAAAATAACTGACATAACAAAATCAAGCCTTTGTCGGGAATGTGTCCAACCAAGGCCTGATTTAACAAATTATTTCATTATCATCTTATTATCCATGCTACCAATATATTTTATAAAAAAACTCTATTGAATTGCGATGTATAAATCAACCTCAGAATTTTCTGTACCGTCATACCGCTCGTCATAAAGTTCAAAATCACCGGTATACGTTCTCCGGAGGTCTGAATTCCACACTGCCTTCCATGCATCGCCTAATTTTTCAGGCATCTTTCCCTTAGCAGTTAAAACACAATATTTCGAAGCTGATATAGTTTTACACACCATACCGGCAGGGACATGATCAAATGTAGATACTTGGCAGCCGATTAAAAAGGAATATACTCCCATTTCGTTACTTTCATAATCCGTATATACCCCCAGGGTAATTCCAGGATGGACCTTATTGGTTATTTCTTTACCCAGTTCCTTTGATATGAACATATTCCATAACAAAGGGATATCTTTCATACACTTCCAGTCTTTATTCGTTGTTTTAATTTCAATCCCGATCATTTTGATTTCACCTTTTTCAACTATTTTTGTTTCCATAAAATCATTCCTCCATTTTTCTTTTTGT
This sequence comes from Clostridia bacterium, assembly GCA_026418275.1. Classification (GTDB taxonomy): domain Bacteria; phylum Bacillota; class Clostridia; order Acetivibrionales; family DSM-2933; genus SKW182. Next base: position 32,432 of record JAOABQ010000073.1, on the reverse strand, counting down.
TTATTATACATGACCATCCCTGACAGCCTTGTGTCATATTATGTATAAAAACGAAGGTGCAGTTTAATCCACACCTTCGTTTTTTATACAACCTTTAATATAGTTCTTCTCAAAGTTTAATTGTATTATAAAATATGCTTTAACTAAGCTTATGCATAATATCTTGTATACATTTCATCATAAATAATTTCCCTCACCTTGCGCCACCCGATAAAACCACCGATATTCCGGTCATCGATATAATAATCTGCATAAATTTTAGGGGCCGCGAATTCCTTTATCCAAGGTACATTTTCATTTACATAGTCGATAGGAATATCATTTTCTCTGCAAAACGCAACCGCTTCTTCCAACCCTTTTCCAGAAACCCTGCAAGTCCATAAAATAATAACACACCCAATATTATGTAGATCTTTCAGCACGGCTTTACAGTCTTCCTGGACATCTCCTATTAATGGGTATTTGTTCGTTTTTGTAATCGTTCCGTCAAAATCCACTGCTATTATAGGCTTTTTCGTCTTCATAAGATCCACCTCAATCATTTTTTTACCCCCCAAGCCTTTATTTGAAACCACTATTTCATATAAAGGCTCACCACTCTTTTGCTAACCATTTTATTCACCATGATTTGTCCTTATGACTTTTTAACACAATAACCAACGCATAAATTGACATATTTCCATCTTTTGTATTGACTTTATTTTGTTGACCGTGCTATGATTTTCATATATAAAAACGTGAGGTGACCTTATGCAAGATTATAACTATCAGCAGCCAATGTATCAACAACAACCCATGTACCAGCAAAATTATCCCATGGGTTACGACATCAACAGAGAACCGATGTCGGTGAAGGACTGGTTATTAACCTTTTTGATTTCCGCTATCCCTGTAGCAGGTATCATTATGATGTTTGTCTGGGCCTTCGGAGACAATGTGAACATCAGTAAAAAGAATTTTTGCAGAGCAGCGCTGATTTGGTCCGCGATTATATTCGCAATAACAGTTATATTTATGATTTTCTTCTTTGCAGCATTTGCTTCATTGTTATCATCAGTATCAGAATACCCATATTAATTATAAAAGGACAATGGATTTCCAGTTGTCCTTTTATTTTGCCTATTGATCCTTTACCAGCCACACTTCAACTCTTCGATTCTTCTCCCTGCCTAGGGGAGTCCGGTTGGATGCAATGGGCTGTTCCTGCCCCATGCCCATTGTCTCAATTCTATTTTCCAGGGTACTGTCTTTCCCAATCAATTTATCCCGTACAGATTTAGCCCTAAGGCCGGATAGGTTTAAATTCCAGTTGTAATAACCTTCATTGTCGGTAAATCCAACAAGAGCTATTTTACAATCGGCATATTCGCTTTTATTTATGAACTCGATGATTCTATCCATATCTTTTTCTGCTTTATTGTCAAGCTCATAATTCCCGGGTAAAAACCGAAAGTTTACTGATAACCTTCCCACCGACTGTTTCAAAAGCTTCTTATATTGATTTTGCTGCTCCCACCGCATCCAGATATTGCTTGGGGGGATGTATTGCGGCTCAAGGATAATGTTCTGAGATACAAAACCAGCCGCAGCCGCAATATTTTGGCCCGCTTCAGAACTTAAAAAGCTGATGAGCTCTCTTCCAAACGTGTTGGTAGAACTGGGAGGCATATAAAGGTATAACCTTCTTGTTAGAGCATAATCTTCAGTTGCAATTTTAAAAACAGAGGGCTGGATGCCTTCTCCCGAACCGTTCGAAATGGAAAGGGGCTTTGCTCCTCCTATGTATGAAAACCCAACAAAACCAATAGCTCCTTCATCCTGGGCTACACTTTGAGATAATTCCTCACTGCTTTCAAACCGTTTTGCACTATCGGTAATTTCACTTTCTCCCATTACAAGAGACTTGAATATGTCATAAGTACCGGATTTATAATCCCTGGCATATATATTTATTTTTCCCCTAGTACTTCCTACACTGGACCAATCGCTTATATCCCCTTTGAATATCGAAATCAATTGTTCCTCCGAAAGGTGGCTAATACCATTGGCTTGATTTACAATCACTGCAACACCATCCAAAGCAACGATTGTCTCTGAGGAGGGTAAACTGAGGTCTCCCATCCCTGCTTGAGAGAATTTTTCTACTTCTTCACTTTTGATTTTACGGGAGGACATTCCGATATCACATTTTCCCTCCAATAGATCTTGGAATGCTGTACTTGAACCTTGGGATAGGATTTCAACCTTTTGTTGTTTTTCTATACCTGGAAGCTTAAAGGATATTATCTTCTTGTAATCTGCCTCTTCAGAGTTTATTGAAATATTCTCTGCACCCTTGCTTTTAAGGAAATTTTCAACCAACAGCGGCATTAGTTTTTCACCGATAGTATTGGAACCATGAATCTTCAAAATTGCCTCTTCGACTTCCGGAGAGGGTGTTATAATGTTTTTCTCTGGAAGCGTATTATTGATATTACTTTTAACTACAGAAACCATTTTTTCCTCATGTCCACTCGTGATTTTAAATACGATAACAATTGAAAACGCCATAAGTAACAAACTTAAGAAAAATATGACCGTTTTAGAGCTTAATAATGATTTTAGTATGGATTCAGTGTAATTGTACGGACAGCTTTGACACTTGCTCAAATTTTTATTTTTCAATCTTTTTTCATAATCTATACAATTTTTATTTAGGCACTCACTCTTTTTTACCATTATGTAACCCCTCTTCATTTAGGCCCCTAAAATTTCATATTATAAACTTCTATTTTTCTAATTTTATAGGTTCATCCTATATCGAAGACAAACCCTTTTACATATTCATTTTTGCCTGTCAAATTCCTCGATTCCCCTCTTTTTAATCACCTTAAAAAATGACTCCTTTATACAAAAGGATGGATCCCAGGAAAATTCAGCTTTAAACCATATAATTTTACAATTTTTTTCTAAGCATCGTCAATATATGTTACAATAATTTAACTTTATTTTTTTCAGGCAATTCTAAAGAATCCTCATATAGAAATACTGGGAAATTTAAAAACCAGTAATTTTATTGATGGATATGACTTTGGAATGTTCATGTACATTAGGAATTGATATTTTAAGATACAATAAGCTGGCTTCTCAATAAAAATCAAAGCCAGCCTATCATTAAACCGTTAAAATTCAGCTTGTACTAATAAATCATTAAAACTCTTTATTTTTTCCGCAACTTCCGGGTATTTGTGATAACGGTCTAAAAGAATGGATCTCAGTCCTACCTTTCCGGGTCCGATATAATCACAAACATAATCATCCCCCACAAACAGTATTTGATTTGAGGGATAACCTGCCTTTGAAACGGCTGTATTATAAATGTGGGGATGGGGCTTTCTCCACCCCTCATTCACTGAGGTAACTACAAAATCAAAGTTCTGAAAGATACCGTTTTGTTTAAGCAGTATTTCAATTCCGTTCTTTACCATAAAATTTGAGACTACACCCAGTTTATAATTCCTTGCCAACTGGGAAAGTGAAACCTTCACGTCTTCCTTTACATAGCACTTGGATTCATAGACCTTCCAGTAATTGTCGTATAAGCGCTCAGAAACTTCTTTAATTTTACTTTTATTACCTTTCCCAAGCTTGATCTGCGCAATGAGTTCAAAACGTTCCATGATCTCATATTCCTTGTGTTCCGGTAATTTCGCAGCCAAAGTGTCTCTGGCAAATTGGTAATGCTCAAAAAATTCATCAAAGCTCCCCCAGTAATGCTCACTTCCTGAACCCTCAAATGTCCATAACGCATACTCTCTTAATGTGGGTAATTCTGTCAAATCCACCAATGTCTCCATGCAATCAAAAAGGATACACCGAGTCTCCCCCATAAACCGCTCCTCCCAATTCTGCTCTATAGCCCCGGAATACACTTTGGGACAACAGCCTCCTTAGCATGAACCTCACAGAGTGCTTTTGCAAGCTGATCCGGGCAGGAAGTCTCTCTCCCACCACAGCGGATCCCTCTAAGCATTTCAATCACCTGTTCAACAGGCCTTCCTTCTACAAGTCTGCTAAGTGCCTGTAAGCTCCCGGGGCATCCGGAATGAAAACTTACATTTTTTAAAATTCCGTTTTCCACTTCAAAGGAAATTTTTTTTGTGCATACCAGGTTTGTAATGAATGTATAAGCTTTCATTAAAACATCTCCTTCTTTCACTTATGATCTTCTGCAAACAATACTCCGTCTTCAAACCCTATGTATGTCCCAAATTCGCTTTTATCTTCAATTTGTACATTTATATGAATTATTAAAATGACTCTTAGGAATCCTTCATTCTTATACAGCTCACCTTGTGCGAACACTTGTTCGTACAACTATTATACTTGAAACAACTTCAATTGTAAAGGCTGTTTTTATGCAGTTTCATGCCTCAAGCCACTCATTTCGTCTCCCTTTCTACTGTGCCCAATTATATTACTTTTTGTATAAATTTTCTACACTGAGCCCTATTTTCATTACCGTCGTTAGCTAATTACATTTTACGCATCCATTCATACCACTCCCTCATCATTTATGCTATAATAAAGATACTGTATTTAAGCTCAATATTTTGACCGCAATTTCCTTTAAATTAATAGTTGTCAATAAAACATTTGTTTTCATGTAGAAACCACTTCACTTAATTTCATATGGTTTACAATTATAAAATAAATAAAACGGAGGCTAAAAATGGGAAAATATAACATCAAGAGTTTGCATGTGATTACTTTTATTATGATTGTACTTAGCCTTTTGACAACATCAATGGGCCTTTTTTATACTACAGGCGGAACACCATTTGATGTAGTGAATCAATACGGTGATACAGTAAAAATATATGGAGATGGCTTGTATGCACATGATTCTTATTTTATGGCACCCATTAACCGTGGAACAGATTTTACAATTCTATTTTTTGCTATTCCTATGTTAATTACCGCATTGATCCTTGATATCAAAAGGAAGACATTAAGAAACCGTTTATTCTTAATATCAGTTATTTCGCTGTTTACTTATTATGCAGCAAGTATTTCATTCGGCATAACCTATAATCTGCTGCATTTAGTATATATTGCACTCTTTTCATTCAGTTTGTTTGGTTTAATTACTGCAATGGGAAGCATAGATAAAAAACAGCTTGCTGAGCACATTGGAAATAAGTTGCCCTACAAAGGAATTTACGTTTTCCTGGCTTTAACCGGAATTTGCCTCATCGTGGCTTGGCTTCCGGACATCATTAGTTCATTGATTGCCGGCCGTTCTTTAGAATTGATTGAAGTCTATACGACAGCCGTCACCTATGTTTTAGATATGGGCATCGTTGGCCCTGTGGCTTTGATTTGCTTGTTTCAATTGAAAAAGAGAAGTGGAATGGGATATATTTTATTGGAAATGCTTTTAACGGTTTGCGTCATTATGGGAATCATGCTTCCCATACAGTCGGTATTTCAGCTATCGGCAGGGATCGAACTTCCGGTTCCCGTCCTTGTAACAAAGGTGGCAAGCTTTGTGGTTCTCGCATTCTTTGCATTATATTTTAACATAAAATTCCTTAGAAATATAAAAGGTTAAAGAATATGAATATTGGGGATAGTTTATGAAATAAACTGCCAGAAAAACCTGATTCATGCATCAATCCAGGATTTTCTGGCAGTTATTTATTATGTTTTATATTTTTGTAAGAGTCTACGTTTTCACAAGGGGGCTAATAACTTAAAAACAACAATACTATTTGCACTCCTCTAGATTTATCTCAAGGTTACAGGTATTAATACTTTCCAAAATCTTTATCGCTAAGGTCTATTTTTGCCCTAACATCTTGTCTTCTCATGATACCGCTGTTTTGTAGATTCATACCGAAAGATGCCTTATCTCCTGAATCAGTCAAATTTTCTAGCATTTTGATAATATTGGGAGGAAGATTCTCAAAATCTTTGTATGTGGATTTCTTATACTTTTTCAGCTTAAACTTACCCACCATTTCTTTTAAAATTTCTGCCTGCGCTGACAACTCCTCACTTGCTGCAGCACTTTCCTGGGCAGTAGCGGAATTGGTCTGGGTAACCTGCGAAACCTGCATAACAGCCTGGTTAACCTGGGCAATCCCGGTAGCTTGCTCATTGGAAGCTATTGCAATTTCAGCTACAAGACCTGAGGCCTTGGCCACCCCAACTACGATATTATTTAAGGCAGATGCTGTTTCGTTAGCTATTTTTGTACCTTCTTCAACCTTTTTAACCGACCCTTCAATCATTTCAGTAGTTTCTCTGGCCGCATTGGCACTTCTTGCTGCAAGATTCCTGACCTCCTCAGCGACTACCGCAAAGCCTTTTCCGTGTTGTCCGGCACGTGCTGCCTCAACAGCCGCATTAAGGGCTAAAATATTCGTTTGAAAGGCAATTTCATCGATTACTTTAATAATCTTCGATATATTTCCCGATGCTTTGTTAATTTCCTCCATTGATTTGAGCATTTTTCCCATTTGCTCGTTGCCCTGTTCCGCATTTTCCTTGGCATGTATGGACAATTCATTTGCTTGCTTTGCATTACCCGCATTCTGGTTTGTCTGCACTGCAATCTGCTCAAGGGAAGCAGTGATTTCCTCTATTGAACTTGCTTGTTCGGTCGAACCCTGGGAAAGCATTTGGCTGGATGCGGAAACCTGCTTTGAACCGGTAGAAACCTGGCTTGCAGCGGTGTTGATATTAATTAAAATTTCATTAATACTATTTGTCATGGTATTAAATACTTCAGCTACCACACCAATTTCATCCCTGGATTTAACGTCGACCTCAACATTTAAATCACCCTCTGCAATTTTCATAGCTGCTTCACGGAGATTCCCTAATGAACGGGATACCATTTTGAGGAAAATGATTGCCAGTACAACTGCCAAAAGAAATGCTATAATATCAACAAGAATAATTTTAAGAATCATAGAGGTTTTATCTTTTTCAAGTACTGCAATTTGTGTTTGGGCACTCTGCTCAATCAACTCTCCAACCAAATTAATATTTTCCCTGGCTTGATCGAATTTTTCGCTCCAGCCTTGAGCGCTTGTTTTTGTCTTAAGCATGGAGTTTGAAAGGCTTCGCCAATCATTGAAAGCTGTCTCAAATGCAGCAATATTATCAAACACAGTTTTTTGGCTTTTATCTTTTACTTGCGTCCAAATTGCCTTATTTTTTTCCAGTATACTTGCGGTTTTGGACACCCGTTCCTCTACCTGGGCAATATTATCAATGTAGGACTTTAAGAGTTTTTCATGGGCCTCATCATCCACCTTGGTAAATACAAGCTCCTGTAAGGAGGTAAGTGCTTGGTACATGTCTCTGTCACCATTTAAAACCAAGGTTGTACTTTCAAAATGCTCATCAAAAATTGAGTTCTTCATGGTGTCATAAGTATTATTCACCGTGTTGATTGAAAAAAATGTAACAATGAGAATTGCAAGCAATGGAATGGCAATAATGATTAATACCTTGTTCTTAACAGACATTTTCTCCAACATAAGCTTCTACCTCCCAGAGTTATTTTATACAAAGCATTATCTTTCTCCTTATCTAGAGGATATAAAGAAGACCCTCCATGCTAAACTTAAAGCCATGGCCGCATAAAAATTACAGTAAACTCCTTGCTGCAGCAAGGAGTTTTAGTGTTGAACTTTTAATCCAGTGGGATATTGTACTTTTTCTTCAATTCATTGATTGCTGCTTTTTCACTCTCTAGAAATGCATTAAATTTGTTTATCAATTCAGGATATTTTATTGTCGAAAGGTGCCTGGTTGTTTCTGCATAGGGGAGCCCTTTTGCAAATACAAGCTTATCTCTTCCCTGAAAATATTTCTCAAAATAATAATCAATGACTACCGGATTCATATAGGCCCCATCTACTCTTCCTTCCAATACTTGCTGCATCAAACCTTTAATATCCGAGTTCTCAGCGACTGTGATTCTTCCTTCCTTTATACTATCCATATATTGGAACGGGGTAAATCCCGTAATTATACCCATTTTTTTTAATTCATCTATTTTCATATTTTCCTTTTTTGACTGAACAACAACACAATTGATGGAATTCCAAACATTATTGCTATAGATAACTTCCTTCCCCTGTTTTTCTTCAGGTGACCAATTTTTATTATCAGGGTATTTGAAATCAGCACCTCCATTTACGAATTCTGTGACTTGTCTTTTTAAGGACAGTACAACATATGTAAATTTTATTCCGGCTTTTTCAGCAAACAAATCAAGTAATTCCCTTGCATAGCCCGAGTATTGTCCATCCTTATACTCTGATTCAGGCATATATTCGGCTAAATCCTGCACTGCGACCTTATATTCCTTTAATCCTAAGGGCTCTGCTTTACTGTCATCGTTTTTTTCCACCGAAGCATTCTCTTGGGATTTTGCTGCTTCAGCAGCCGGTGCATTGTTGCTTTGTTGTGAGCATCCTGCTAAAATCATTACGCCAACTAAAAATGCCATCACTAGAAAAGTAAAAGCTTTTCCTTTTACCATAACTTCTCCTCCTTAAATTATTGAATCCAAAGTTAAAGATATTGATTTGATATTTACTATGAACCAATTCCTTAAAAATCCGGCAATAATAGTTAATGGCACCACTCCTTCTTAACTAAAATATCAAATGGAGAAAACAGTATTTAAGCCTCGTATAAATTTCCAAATGGCGCGAATCATTTTATAAGAAAAGGATATTGATCAGTATGGAATATCCGGCAAAAGGACTTAAAAACTTTCGTAAACCGAAGCCTCAATAAAAACTGATACTGTAGGTGATTAAACTAGATTTTCTAAACGAACAATCATTAGGCAATATATGGATTTGAAATCATTAGGACTTAATAATACGGTCACCTACGCTTTAGTACAAAACATAGATAAATAGGAAATGTATAACTAATTCTATTATATTATACATAACCAAGAAAGTCTATATGGGAATATTTCCATTTGTGGGTATTAAGACCCATAATGTTTTGAAGTCATAAGTTATTTCAGATTTCCAGGTGTTAATTCATTAAAAAACCGCAGTCCCGGAAATTGCCCCGGCTGCGGTTTTACTTATTTCTCATTTTATAATCCTAACCCGGGTAAAAAATGGCCCAGATTACAATAAAATCACACACTTCTCAGTTTTGCTTCCAAAAAGAGACAGGTTTATTTCGAAATTTCTCCGCTATCTATTGCAATTTGTGATTCTACCACCTGCGCACTTTCCATCCGCATAACATCTTTAAAGAAACTTAGCGGAACGAATGTTTTTCCTTTGATTAGTGCAGGGGCAGTTCCTAATTGTATGGGCGCGGTCTTCATATAAGTATAGTAATCCTTGCCGATGGTTAGGGAAATTCCCTTTCCAAGCATCATGCTTTGCTGTTTCCCATTCCAGCTTACATCAACGCCTAATGCTTTAGCAACTGCACGAAGAGGAACCATGACAGTACCTTTTTCATCCATATATGCTGCAGGAGCTTCTATTTTCTTTTTATTAACGACGATATTCATTTTAGAAACGTCTTTTTCAAACAATACAACTATTTTTTCAGGCGCAGTTTGTGCGGGAATGCTTTTTGTAGACACCCCATAAATTACTACCAGCTTTTTGTCTGCTAGCTTACCATTAAAAGCTTTTCCATCTTGTAAAATGATTTCTGTCTCATCGGAAATATTTAATTTTAATGTTTGATCAGCACTGACTAAATCTTTATTAAATACGTCAACTTTAACATTTTTGTCTTTCATTTCAACACAAACGACTTCAGCGTTGTACTGCGGCGGATAGATCATCAATATGGGTGCATTGGCATCATAGAATCCTGTAATCACAGAGCCTACCGCAATTTCAGCATCGTTTACAATGTATGTATCCTTCGATACGATAATGTTCGCTTCTCCCCCTTTTTCATTTTCAACCAAGACAAACTTCGAACCTTTCACACCATCAAAATCTGTTATTTTTTTAACTGTTCCCGTGAAAGAATTGAAATAGGATTGTTTTACTATGCTCGTTATACCGTTTACAGGCATAACCTCCTTACTGCTAATCGTTCTTATATCTTCTATGTTATCTGCAAAAGCTGTAACTGTTGTTAGTGATAAAACTGTGGCTGATAAAAATCCTGCAAGTAATTTTTTAAATTCCATACGATATATCTCCCCTCGATTTTGTTTTACACTTTTTAGACGTGGAAAAAATAATATAGTTCCAAAAAGATTATTAAAACGCAAAGGGACAGTTCAAAACTAACTAAGTAATTTCGAACTGCCCCTTTATAATAATGTATGTACTTAATATTATTCCGTGTGCTTATCTTATGCAGCAGCTATATTAAAATAATGGGGCTGCTTTTGGCTTGAATAAAGCTTAGCTGCATTATGTGCCAAAGGTACACTCCCAATTTACATTTAATATACTTCGAATTCTGCCACAGCAGGACTATCGCTGGCGGTAACGATCTCAATCCTCACATACCTGGATTTAATATCCAAAAATTTGATCACTTTATTTATACCAACGGTGGTGCCTTGTGTACCGGGAATATTTGTGAAGGTTATATTGTCTTCCGAAGACTGAAGTACATAAGAAGTAATCCGCTGCATACCTGCCGGTTCTTTGATCACCACCTGGTTATAAGTGATGCTTTTACCCAAATCTATTTTGAGCCGTTGATTGGTTGTTTTGCCTGCGGCACTAAGCCAATAGGTTGATAAATCCCCGTCGATTGCTTTGGACGCCGTATAACCTGTTGTATATGAGGTTGCACTAGCATTTTTAACCAAATTTACTAGAGCTGATGAAGGAGAAGGTATGGTTGTTGGTGTGGGTGTAGAAGTAGGCTCAGGTGTTGGAGTGACAACAGTCATAACTTTATACACTTCTAATTCTGCGATTGCAGGATCAGCACTTGCAGTAACAATATCAAGCCGCACATATCTTGATTGAATATCGGGAAATTTGATCACTTTATTTGTACCCACAGTTGTGCCTGTTGTGCCGGGGATATTGGTCCACGTTGCATTGTCATTCGAAGACTGTAGTACATAAGAAGTAATCCGCTGCATATCCGCCGGTTCTTTGAGTACAACCTGGTTATATTCAATAATTTCACCCAAATCGATTTTTAACCGCTGACCGGTTGTTTTGCCTGCTGCAGCAAGCCAGTAGGTTGACATATTTCCATCAATTGCTTTGGATGCCGTATAACCTGTTGCATATGAGGTTGCACTGGAGTTTTTAACCAGATTTACAAGGGGGGATGAGGGTATTGATGTAGGTGTGGAAGTCGGTGCATTTGCAGGTGTATTCGTTGGTGTATCCGTAGGTTTTGGCGTACTTGTATACACCGGTGGTGTCACATTTCCTCCACCTGCATGGATTATCCCTTCATAGGGCCGTATTCCAAACCCCGTTACCGTCACGTGTATGTCCCCTGCATTGGATGGGCTAATATCAAATACAGCAGTACCATTAATTGTTTTAGCCATTTGATGAACACCCAGATCCTCGTTGTAGAGACATACCGTCACTCCGTCTTCACCCGCATCCACCTGAACCGTGCCGGCTCCCAATGGAACGGCTGCCGGATGAACCACATTCAAGGCTTTTGGCTTATGCAGCTGGATATATCCTTCAGGGTCACCAAAAAGATGGAACAAGCGGAATAATCTTTGGGTATCTGTGGACACGCCGAATTTCTGATACATATACATTTTTCCGAAATAAAGCATTTCACCCAGTCGTTTGGCGGAACCCTCCGCAAGCAAGCTATTGGTTGCAGCCGGCAAATTTCCTACCCAATCGGGAGTCTTTGACTCATTATGCCATTTGGCATAATCACTTAAAAAGCCCATATAGATACCATGACTGAACCAGTCATTGGGGCCTGAATAGCTTACATCGGTTGCAGCAACGACTGAATACGCGCCACCATTGGGATTGGTAAGCCAAGCTTGTGTAAAATTCCCTGACTGATGGTAACTGCCCGTCAAACAGTTCAAGGACAATACCATAGGATACTTTATGCCGTTCCTTAACGCATTCACATCGGTTGCAGTATATTTAGGATCCCCCCAACCGGTGACACTGCCGTGGTCACGGTGCTGAACAATTGCAACCCCATTGTTGACAGTATTGTTTATTCTTGTTCTTGCTTCAGGTACAGTAACAAAGGTGTTATAAACACGGGTTCCTATTTGGGCTGCTGCACCGGTAGCCCCTTTCCATAAAATCGGATAACTCTGCTGCCATTTACCTTGGGCTGTCATCCCGTGCGGATTGACTATGGCGCGGACACAGCTATAATCAATGCCCCCTGCATCCTGTTCAAAATAGCACGCAATGGCATCCGCTGTCTCGCAGAACAATCTGTCTGCCACATTATTTTTATCTTCATCCTGAATTTGTCCGGCGACCAGTACCTTATCATACATATCGCCATCGACAGGATTTCTATCCATCAATAAAACCCTATGCATCATCGCTGTAAGCTCTGTATTGTTTTTAGCCGGAAGCCTTCCTACAAATAAATCGGGTAAGTAATCGGTGCTTGTCCTGCAGGCAATGGACAAATCCGTATATCCGCCATATTTTGTCGTATACTTTTCACCTTCAACACCATTGCTGGCGGTATGATCACCGATAATGAGAAGATAGGTTGGATACTGTTCAGAAGGCATTCCTCTCATAAAGGATATAATTTCGTTATTGGTAGGTGCCCCTTTAACAGACGCTTTAATATCCGATGTTTTAACAATGGTGACTTGATTTCCTTTGCGTTTTTTCCAGTCGATAAATTCACTCAGTTTGGTATTGCTCAAAAACTGATCGTCCATAAGTATCATATACTTGGATAATCCGGCGCCAGCATCCTGGGAGTGCGATTTGCCCGTTCCGGGAGTCATCAGTGCGTCATATTCATCCGAACTAAGCCCCGGTTCATCTTCCTCCCAATCAGACAAATCATCTTCTAGTTTGACTGAAATGTCAAGATCAGTGGCAACCACCATTTTCCTGGTAACTGGATTATATCGGATGGGACAGATATTAAATTGAACTACTTTATGGTTTCTCATAAAACCGACAGATAATTTTCCAGCCACTTCTTTCGGAAAATAATCATTCGTATTATATATCTTGGCGTCCTTTTCAAAGGTTGGCCTCCCATAGACCCCCTGCTCATCCGAATCATGGGGCTGCATAGGCCATAATTTGAGATCTTTAAAAGTCTTTTCCGTCTTACGGTTCACAATTATTTCAGGTACCTTGTCCGAAGGAATCTCTAAGGTCATAGGGATGATGGGTACCCCTGGCTTGCCATATTCCTGTTGCATTTCACAACCTGGCAGTGATACTTTTACATATGAATCCTTTCCGGCAATTTCCTTATGTGAAAAATAACCGGGTATATCCACTTTTATTTTGTACTCCAAATTATTTGTCATTTGAACATCTACTGAAGGCGCATATCTCTCTCCTCTAAATAAAAATGAATTTTTAACAGCAATCCAGCCATCCGGTGTTTCCGCATAACTAACAACCCATATGGTTGTAATCATCATACAGAACATAACAACAAAACAAATAACCTTTTTCATAACAAACCTCCCCAATACGACTTATGACCGTTTAAATACCGTGCTCTCAAATTAGCAGTAATTTAAATATAATTGCCATCTTTATGAGTAAAGGAATTCACGGTCTGTTGAATCAGATAATAATTAAGTGCACCCTCCCTATGCACCTGTAATATAATTAAAAATGCATTGTATTTTTTGTACCCATAATTTTCAATTCTTCCAAGTTTATTTTTTTTGCTCAAGAAAAGACTGTATTTTTTCTGTCGTATAGCAGGTCCTTAAAGCTCTTCCTTGAGAAGTCAAGTGGTATACCGTATCAAGAAAATACTTTGAATCCATTTTAGCTGTTTTGGAAGGATACAGGATGTGCATGTTTTCTATTTTCCCTATCTTATTTTCAATTTTTTCAATATCCCCTCTGTTTCTTTCATACTCTGTATCCGGCAGATATGGAAAAGCATAAAACAAAGTAATGTCGTTACTGTGGCAAAAACGGGAGAACTCGTCCAATGTTTTATAACACAGTTCCTCGAATTGATCGTTTACTTTAAGAGAATACCTGAATTTAGACACATCTCTTTTTTTGTTTTTGGAAACGATATCTCCATAATCGTTTATTTCGGTATTGCTATTGGCAAGCTTTACAAAAACAGAGTCGATGTAGGACTGGCTTTTTACCTGAAAAAATTGGAGTCCATTGGACATAATCAAAGTCATCAAATGATCTTTTTGAATAAATTCCCGGGATTTAGGAAAAAGGCAGTAGATCTGCATCAGGTTTGCATTACCCCAATACATATCTTCAAAATTGCCATACTCAGGCGATACAACTACCATATCCCCTTTTTTTAGGTATGGTTTGATTTCATTGAGATTATACTTTAAGCCAAGTCCGGCATTCAATCCCATATTGATGACGTTGAAGCCCAGTTTTTTAGTCATGTCTTCGGCGCTCAGACTGTATAAAATGTTTGATCCGCCGACAAGAACTATTTTTTTATCCTTTTCCACCTGCAAAAGCGCATGTTTTTTCTTAATGACAAAGAAATTATAGCTGCTGCTGTAAGGCATAGCTATAAAGAGCGAAATTAAAATAAGAAAAACTAAAATAAATATCACAAACTTTTTGACAAACATTTTCATCATCTCATCCCCATGTCTAAAATAATCTAAGCCTCTAATTGAAAGTTAAAACTGAAAGTATATAAAATCTACCTTGCCGAAATTACCAAAGAATATAATAAAAAATATAACGGCATAATATATAGCCCACCTGCTCCAGAGCGGCTTGTCGGATAATCTTTCTAAGACAGGCTTTCTGCTGTCCAGAAAATCATAGAATAAAAGCACAAAAACTGATAAAACCGCCAGCACCATATCCACCTTTGAAAATCCAAGTCCACCAAAACTTACCCTGAGATATTGATAGAAGTCGCCAACACCTGCCATATCATATCCGGTAAAGAAATTCCGGATAATATAAAATGCATCGCCCACATGGTTGGCTCTGAAAAACACCCAGGCAATCAAAACAAGACTGATGGTTGCCGTTCGCTGCAAAAAGCTTTTAAACGCAGGTATTTTATGAATTTTAAGTACTGACGAAATCTTTTCCCGAATGGGTTTTGTCAGAATAGAAAATGCCTGGTAGCTTCCGTGAAGTGCTCCCCAAATGATAAAGGTCCAATTGGCTCCATGCCAAAATCCGCTGATTATAAAAACAATAAAGATGTTTCTGATCCATTTTCCAGCGGACACCCGGCTTCCTCCCAGCGGAATATATACATAATCCTTAAACCAGGTTGAAAGGGATATGTGCCACCGCCGCCAGAATTCAGGAATGGACTTTGCAAAATAGGGTTTGTTAAAATTCACCATCAGGTTAAAGCCCATTACTTTTGCACTTCCTAAAGCGATATCCGAATAACCCGAAAAATCACAGTATATTTGAATCGCAAAAAAAATGGTTGCAATAATAAGGCTAAGTCCTGAATGTACATAAGGTTCATTGTAAACATTATTCACCAGAACCGCCAAACGGTCGGCAATAACCACTTTCTTAAACATTCCCCACATCATCATTTTAAGGCCTTCTGCGACTCTCTGTGCATCAAAATTGTGTTCTTGGTGAAACTGGTGAAGCATATTCTGAGGACGTTCAATAGGTCCTGCCACCAATTGGGGATAAAACATAACATAAAGTGCATAAATCCCGAAATTCTTCTCGGCTTTTTGTCTTCCAAAGTACACTTCAATGACATAACTAAGGCTCTGAAATGTATGAAAGGAAAGACCTATGGGAAGAACAAGGGACAGCGCCTCCAAAGGATAATTCCAGCCGATGAACTTGGCCAACGCCGCTATGTTGTTGTTAAAAAAGAGAAAATACTTAAATATAAAAAGGATGAAGCAGGTAGAAATAATACTTGCTATAAGGTAGACTTTCCGTCTGCGGCCCAGCGTGTTTTCAATATAAATGCCTGCAAAATAATCAACGAGTATGGTTGCAAAAAGAACCAGTATGTAAATGGGTATAAAATACATATAGAAGATACAGCTGGCACTTAATAGAAGAATCCATCTGAATCGGTGGGGCAGTAAAAAATACAGCAGCGTCACAACAGGAAAAAAAATCATAAATTCAAATGAGTTAAAAAGCATGTTTCATCTTCCTCCAGGTTCGATTTTCCATTTTAATATCGGCTGAGATATCATAATATCCTCCGGATGGGGCTATGTTGTTCAATGAAACCATAAACCCCGAAAAAGCAAGCAGTATATACGCTTCGGTCATACTGAAAGACTTTGAAAATATCATGATCAGGTATATAAATCCTGCCAATATTGAGTAATACGTTGTTTTATCCGAAACCTTTCCTATGTTTTTGCAGTATGCCGCCACAATATGGCATATAATGACCAACACCGGAATAAGGCCCACTAAGCCGAGTTCTCCAAAAATCTGAAGCAGAAAGTTATGAGGGTAAAAGCCGGGCAAATCGGATTCCAAGAGTATATAAGACCTGCCGAATCCAATGCCTGAAAAAACACTATCCCTCAAGTTTAAAAGATAGGTTTCATATAATTCCCACCGGGACTGATCTTCCATGTTGTAGAAGAGATTGTCAAAGCGGCTCAGAAAATAATCACTTATGGTATAGTATGCAGTCACTCCAAAGGTGGCAAGAATAAAAACCGCCCCCAGAACTTTTCTTATATTTATTTTTTCTTTAAATACTGAAGCCAGCAATGAAACAATCAGAATAACACCAAAGAAAAGCGCACTCCCTCTGCTTGGAAAATAAAGCATTGCTATCAACATGGGAAAAAGCATAGCAATATGCGCTATTTTTTGTTTACAACTTTTCTCATAGGCCAGTTTCACAGCCAGAACACTCAATGAAAGTCCCAAAGTCAGTGTTATAGTCAGGTAGTTTACACCAATCAGACTTGCCATCACCCCTCGAATCATTGTGGGATTGATTAAAATAACCAGGCTATAAATAAAATTAATCCACAATATGTAGTTCAAGCATGCATCCAACTGTTTTTTGCTGAACACCGAAACACGGATGGCAACTGCAATGGAAGAAGCAAACTTAATCCAATTTTCCATATGGTAGCCTGATATATTGGGAAGAAAGGATGAACACGAGTACAACAATATAAAAAATACCATGCTGGAAAGCAGTTTATTGTTCAAGATAAATTTGAGCAGCATCCTTCGGGTATCTCTAAGAAATAAACTGAAGATAACCGGAAATAAGAGTATCAGATTGACCATGGAGCTTACTGTTGTAAAATACTTAATGATATTAATATTGACAACCAGCGCCACCGACAGCGCAATAGGATACAAACAAAAGTTCATGTGTCTTAAACCCTTTCAATTACTTGTTTCTCTTTCAAACAGCTTTTTAATACTTTCAATATATTCATGAAACGTATTTCTTTCATTGACAACGGCGGCTTTCATTTTTTCAATTGCGCAAGAACTTACAATATTATCAATTCTTGTTATGGTTTTCTTCCAATCAAAGCTTGGGTCCTTGGTGAAAAAATAGTGTTCTTCCAGGTTGTTTCTTTTTAAAAGGTCTAAAATTTTGCTTTCATATTTTTGATAGACAGCACTTCTGTCAAAGGATGCAAAAGGAACTTGATTCTTAATTGAGAAGACCGTCCCATGAAACAAATCGGTAATGCAAAGGGACATGCACGAAAACATGGCGGCCCATTCAAAGGGTGTAATATTGTAAAGATACCGGTTAGCAAAGGGATTACTGCCCGACATGGCAATAATATTAAATTCCCTGCCGTATCTTTTACTTATTTCTGAACCAATTTCCCTGCTGTTTGTCAATAAGCCCAGCACAGGACGGCCATCGTCAATTCCATATTTCTTATTAATAAGTGAAACTGCCTCCCTTGCTTTACCGGGATCAAAGTCAAATACAAATGTGGGATCGGCACTTCTCATTACTTTAAATTCGGGCAGCAGCCTTTGAATCTGGTTTAAAGTATTGCTGTCCCTGACGGATATTAGGTCATAATCAGCTAGATACCTTTTAATATTTTCTTTGACAGACGGACTCAAAAGATCAAAATCCGTTCTGTTTGCAGAAGCTGCATAGCTTGCTTTCTTACAATTAAGACCGGATGGCAGCCAGTAGATATTGGGAAAGCACCTGATCTTATTTATCTTCCAAACTTCATCACTGCCGACAATAATAGCAGCATAATGACTGTTTAAAAAATCAATGACCCTTTCCATTTTTCCCGTAATAAGCTTCTGTTCGGATAAAGGAAGCAGCTGTAGCGACTTTTTGAATGTCCTGTATCTGGACAACCTTCTAAATATCTCAAAGGGGTTTTTACTTATGAGATTCCGAACGTACCACCATTCGGCCTCAGGCATGCTGTAATCTATGATTTCAACGTTGAAACCTGTTTTTTCCTTCAGTGCCGAAGCCAAACAGTAGCTTTGCAGATAGGCTCCGTAGTTTATGCTTCTGTGATATGTCAGTATACCTATTTTCATATCTTTTCTCCATGATTATACTTTTTTCTTTTAAACACTTTGTATATAACTTCAATGTCCTGTTTTGTAGGCATCAAACTTTTCATTAAAGGCAGGTTGTACTCCTTTAGAAAAAGCTTCATAAATACACCCCCACAGAAACTGTAGGAAATCAGGGATGCAAGAGCAGAACCTTCCATTCCAAACACCGGAATCAGGACGATGTTTAACCCGATATTGATTGCTACGCAGGCTCCCATAACCATGAAACTCATTTTTTGTTTTCCCTTTGATATAAAGAGAGGATAAATAAGCTTGAAAAAAATCATCCCGATTACACCCCCAAATATAATAATAGTCGCACGATAGGCATCAACAAATTCCGAGCCGAACAGCAGCAGCAGGATACTCTTTCCAAAGATAGCAACGGTTAAAAGGGCACTAAGCCCAATGACGATATTGATTTTTATACTTAATAGGATGGTTTCAACAGCATCCTCCCTGGCCGTTCTGGAAAACAGCACCTCCTTGAAGGAATCAGAAAAAAGCCAGATTTTCTCTGCCAGTTGAACACCGACCTGATAAAGCCCCACATAGTGCGAATCGACCATAACACTTAGAATAATTACATCCGCTCTATAGTTTAATGTGATCAATAGAAATGTCAGCATGGGAAAAAAGCCAAATTTAACACATTTCTTAATGAATGCAAAATCTAACCTTGCCGAAAGAGCAAAATAGTGATAGAGCCGGAAATAAAAAATTGTAACTGTGATGATGAAAACTTCCTTGAAATAAAGAACAATAACTACAAAAATCATGTTTCTTTGGGTAAACAAGAAGAACAAAACAAGAACCAGTGAAGAAACAAAACCATTTAAAATCGAGATGAAATTTCTTTTGATTAGGCTGTCCACCAGCGTAATAAAATTAAGCTGCTTTGCTAGTATCATCAATGGTGTTAGGGTAGCGATAAGTATAATTCTTAAATTTCCCGTCAGGAGTGAGAGTATTAACGCAGCCAATGAAAAAACAACAAACTGTATAAAAACAACTGCGTAAATCTTCTCTTTAATATTGTTCTCACCCTTCCTTTTAAAATAGGGGTATGTTTGGTACACCCCCAAATTCAAAATGATAGCAAAAATATTTACTGTATTGAATATAAAGGCATATTCTCCCCTAAGTGCAGATCCCAGGTACCTTGCAACAACAATCGTTTCAATCAAACCAAAGAATGCAATTGAAAATTTAGTAGTAAAAGAAAGTATAAACGAATTTCTAAAAAGTCTTAACATACTTAGCTCCTATCATTTCAGTGCTTTGCGCAAAAGTTGAGAATCCCGCCTATAACCTTTCCGCCCGAACGTATAAAGAGTGTGTTTGCTTTATTTAATAGTTCCCGTTCGGTTTCCATCGCTTTTGACACCATAATGGCACCATGTACGCATTTAGAAAAATTGCATGCATCGGTCACATGCCCGACTGGCGGCGTATCCACCAGCACGACATCATAGTACTGCTTTGCCCACTCGGTAATCTCGGATATTTTTATAGGGGTGAGATATTCATGAGGATTATCACATTTACCTCCAGAGCAAAGAACATGTAGATTCCTGTTTTGTGTGGTCTGAATAAATTTTGAGATACTATCTCCCGTTTGAATCCAGGTGGCATAACCAATTTCCTTAAGTCCAAAAAACTGGTGGAGAATCGGCTTTCTAAGATCACCGTCTATCAATAATACTTTCAGACCTCTGATTGATAATACTTCTGCAAGGCTTACAGCAACGGTTGTTTTTCCTTCTCTGTAATCCGGGCTGGTAATTAAAAGTACTCTATACTCCTCATTAATATAAAATAAAATATTTAGCATTAGCTCCCGGATTTCTTCGCTCGCAATGGATTTCGGCATGTGATGATTAGAAAATTTAAGACCGTCCTTAAATAGTGAAAAAGGAATTCTGCTTACGATGCCTATTGTTTCCACCTTTAATATTCTTTCCATTTCATCGGCTGTTCGGATGTATTTATAAAAATACTCCCGTAAAAAAACTATAAATATGGATACCAATAAGCCGCCGAAAAAGCTTGAAATCATATTCAGTAAAACATTTGGTTTTGATGGTTTTATGGGAGCCTTTGCCTTTGACATCACAAAGATACTATCTAGGTTTGTAAAAACGCCTGCCTTCTTTATAAATATTTCAGCCAACCGGTTTGTAAGCACTGCAGACATCTTAGAATCGGTGTATGCTACACTTACATCCATAATTCTGGTTTCTTTTTTATTTGTGACCGAAATGCTATTATAGAGTTCGCTATCACTCATATTCAAATCAAATTCATTTTTGAGGGCTTCAAGGATCTCAGGACTTCGGATGTATTCTTTGAAATCCTTTATCATAGCCTGTGCAGCCAGCAGCTCATTGTACTGAATGGATTCCGTGTCGCCAAAAGGCTTCAACATAACATAGATTGAAGCCTTGGCTTCATAAATTCTTTTCATGTAGGACATGCTGTATGCAGTAAATAGCAGCGACAGCAAAGCCGGAACTAATAAAAGCAGCAGCTTATATCTTGCTAAAATGACAAAAATGTCTTTGATTCTGATAGACTCACTCATAAGTAAACCTCATTTTCTTTTTTTGCAGAATCCAATAAAACATCCCCATGATTCAATGCTTTGGTGGTGCTCACTCCCATGGAACTGTCTCTAATAAACAGAATTTTTATTGTTTTCAATATAATTTCTACATCCATTAAAAAGGAGTAGTTTCTAATATAATAAAGATCATAACGCAGTTTATCCTCTGCCGAAGTAGTGTACTTTCCAGACACCTGCGCAAGCCCTGTTATACCTGTTTTAACGGCATGTCTCATTGCGTAGTCGGGATTCTCCCTTATAAAGCAATCGACAAAAAATGGCCGTTCCGGCCTGGGCCCGACAATACTCATATCTCCCTTTAGCACATTGATGATTTGTGGGATTTCATCAATACGCACTGCACGCAAAAATGCCCCCAAAGGCGTTATTCTACTGTCGTTTGCTTTAGCAAGGACCGGGCCTGTGTGCTTTTCTGCATCGGTTACCATTGTTCGGATTTTAAACAGCTTAAAGGCTTTTCCGTTTTTCGTTATTCTCTCCTGTCTAAAAATCGGGTCCCCTCCATCAAAAAGCTTCGTTGCAACCAAACCGGCAAGAAGAAATGGAGATGAAAGAATCAAAATAGCCAAAGAAACGACAATATCAAAGATACGTTTAAAAAACCATTTCTCCAGGGGCAATTCAAAATGGTCAATGCGAATGGCAGGAATATCACCAAAATTCCCGATATTTGAGTTTAAAACAGTGATGTCGGTCAATTCGGGTACAAGGTAGACGGTTTTTTTGAGATCTACCGCTTTTGCGATAATGGGTCTTTTCAGAAATTCCTCCACATCCGGCCCAAGGAATACCATATCTACATGCTGGATTTTTTGGAACGTATCATTGTCAACAAACCCGTCTACATATTTCAATATAAATCTTTGTCTATCCTTGGCCAAAAGCTTGTCAGCATATAGCTTAGCATTGTTTTTCCCACCGATGAACATCACTTCCTTCTTTTGAAAAACCCTCGAAAATAATTTTGCAACAAACAATTTCCACACGAACAAAGTCAGACACTGCAAAGAAAATGAAACCAGCATAAATTGAATAGACATATTTTTTATTTTAAGAAATTGTGTCAGGATGAAAAGTCCCATATTGCTTAAAAAAAGTGATAATACTGTGGAAAAGACCAAATCGGCATAACTGTTCCTGCCTACCTGAAAAACCCCATATAGCTTAAAGAGAAAATAAACGGTTGCACAAACAAGCCATGCATATACGAAGGCACTACTTATATCGGAATTGATGCCTATGAATTTTGACAATATATAACTGGATGCCAATGTAGATAGAAATACCAATAGCAGGTCCATTACGACATGAATATAGTAAATCATGCTGCTGTTGCATAATTTCTTTATTAAAGTACGCATTTCTACACCCCTTACATCATATCATTCATTTTATTGCCCCAGACCCACATAGCTTATGCCGCAGCTCTCAACGGCCCTTGAATATATGTTTCTGAAGTCAAACAGAAAACGTGTTTTTATCTCCTCTTTAACTCTTAAAAGATTCAAATTTCTAAACTGATTCCACTCGGTGAGTATTACCAAAGCGTCAGAATTTATAAATGTATCGTATTCATTTTCACAGAAGACAATCTGATCACGCATATCACAAAGCGCTGTCCTGGCATTTTCCATCGCAGCCGGATCATAGACCCTGATAGAGGCCCCCAATTTCAATAATTCTCTCACAATGGCTATTGCAGCAGACTCTCTGATATCGTCGGTATTTTGCTTGAAGGAAAGCCCAAGAACTGCAAATTGCAGCCCGGTTATGTCCCCCAGAGCATTTTGTATCTTTTCGACCATATACTTTTTTTGTCTCTCATTAGCCTCAATGGTTTTTTCAACCAAACCAAGGGGTGATTGGTATTCTCTTCCTATTTTGGCCAGTGCCCGTGTATCTTTGGGGAAGCAGCTGCCGCCGAAACCCGGTCCCGGATGCAGGAATTTGGGACCAATCCGGCCATCTCTGCCGATTGCTTTGGCTATGTCCTGAACATTAGCGCCCACTCGGTCACAGAGGTTTGCAAACTCATTAATAAAGGTAATTTTTATTGCTAAAAATGCGTTGGATGCATATTTGATCAATTCCGCCGTCTCAAGATTGGTTTCGATAAACGGTGTTTCGTTAAGGTATAAGACCTTGTATACATTTTTCATAATATCAAGCGCTTTGACCGATTCCGCTCCGATTACCACCCGGTCGGGATGAGTAAAGTCGTATACCGCACTGCCTTCTCTTAAAAATTCGGGATTGGATACAACATCAAATTCAATATCCGCATTTCTTTCGGTTAAGACTTCTTTTATGATAGCTTTAACAAGCCTCCCACTGGTGACAGGTACGGTACTTTTGTTGACTATGACCTTATAGGATTCCATATGACAGGCGATTTCCCTGGCAACCTCCTTAACGTATTCCATATTTACACTGCCATCCTCTTCCGAGGGAGTTCCAACCCCGATAAAAATTACATCGCACTTGTGCACCAATTCCTTGTAGTCGGTTGTGAAAAATAGTCTTTTATAGTAACTATTTCTCTTTACCAGATCTTCCAGTCCGGGTTCGTAAATAGGAATTTTTCCTACTTTCAGCATGTCTATCTTTTTCCTGTCTTTATCCAAACAATGAATTTCCATGCCAAAATCGGATAAGCATGCACCAGTTACCAAACCCACGTACCCTGTACCAATGATACCAATTTTCATACATAATACCTCCAAAATATATAATTTTATAAATTTAATTAGATGTTGAACTACTGGCTCTTACTGGCTGCCAGTGGATGAATTTTTTACCTGTAATAAAATTATAAATTCCAAGGATTGAAGCATAATTAACGATAAAAAAGTAGGCCGGTATATAAAAAGGTTTTGATTTGGTCCCTGTTATCAGGCCGGCCAGCGATAATAAATAAAACATGATTTGTAATACTAAGAGCCCCATATATAAAGCTCCTTTATTTAAAATCAATAAATTCAAAATAAACAATTGAATTAAAAATACAGGTACCAACCACCGCAAAAGCTTATGGCTTATCAATTTAAATGAAAGCTCACCAAATGAGAAGGGATTTAGAAGATTTTTGCAATAGTAAAGTCCATTCAGACTTCTTGTGATAATACGCACCTTTCTGGCAAACTCTTTTGAAAATCCCTCTGAGGTCTCTTCAATGCATCTTGCCTGGGGCTGGTATATAATTCTATGATTTTTTTCACATACTTTAAGAGGTTCCACAAAATCACTGATAATTTGTGGGGGAAGAGGTATGTAAACCTCCTTTCTGACTGCGTAGATAGAACCATTTGCCCCTAGAATATTACCTGTCGCTGTTTCAAAAACCTTTAGCATCTTTTCATATTTCCAGTATAGCCCCTCTCCTTTTCCCGCTGATTGGTTACCGGGATTCCTATAATTCAACTCCCCGCAAACAACACCGATGGAAGAATCTTTGAAAGGGTGGACAAGGTGGAGAACGGCATCTTTGTCATACATGGAGTTACCGTCTGAAAACACAAGAATTTCACCCTTTGCCATTTTGACAGCATTATTTTGAAGCACTGTTTTTCCTTCGTTGATTTCCTTTTTAAAGACTTCAACACCCCTGTCAGTATATTCTTCTGCTATTCTTACCGTATCGTCTGTAGAACCGTCGGACGCAACGATAATTTGCAGCTTATGGGGCGGATAATTCAGATTAAGCGTGTTTTCCAACTTTTGACGAATCACTTTGGCTTCATTATAGCAGGAAATGATAAGACTCACGTTGGGTAGTGCATGATCCTTTTCATCGTGAATATCTTTACAGCCGGCACCTAGAAAAAAATCTTTTTCTTGAGCCGCCTTGAATGCGGCACTTAATTTCATTATTCTGCTCCAAAGGTACAAAACAACAGGATATATAAAATATGAATAAACTGCGGCAAAAAGGCTCACCCAAAACAACCATTCCAACATACGTAAAACCCCCCTCAATCTGTATCTTTTATTTCATCTATGACTAATTCATTCTTAAAGGCAGCATGGGCATTTTTCTAGTGTAAATCATGTCTTTGGCACTAAAGAAACTTTCAAGGTCTTTAAGCCGGTGGAGCCTGTTATCTTTATCGAAATCTTCTTAAAGCAGTCCCTATTATCCTGGCCCGGCAAGCTTTGCATCCATGGATCCAATGGGACTGCATCGACAATGGAAATCTCTCCCTCAGCACTTTCCAGTATGATATCCAACTGTTTTTTTACTGTAGGCTCATAGCGCACCCCTTTTTCCGGGGTCCCTAGATAGGTAAGGGACGCTCTTTTCTTATTGGGATAAACATATCCCTTAATATAGGGTGTCAGCATTGGACTTCCTGTAACTCCCATACCAGGGATAAAAGCCTTGTAGTGCATAAACCAGTAAATATCGCTTGAGTATAGGGTATCAACCGTATCGGTAATGGTTACTTTTCCTGTTTTCTTATCAACATCAAACTGCCTGTTCACAGTTTTTGCACTTTCTTTATATGCATCCGTCAAATTGAGCAACAGGGATTTTTTTGAGGTTTGTTCAAAAAGCCCTGTAATGGTTCCACTGGCATCAATGGACTGGTCATGCAGTCTAGAGGGATTGATAACCAACGTATTATGGCCTTCGGCTCGTTTTTTGTAATAATCCCAGCGGTTTGGTCTAAGAGGTGGAAAAGACTCGTTCAAATGGGCTGAAGTATCGAAATAGCCTTTAAGATCATAGCTATCCTTACTCAAGTCAACTGCCCATCGCACCCCCCCACTTTGATATACAAATGTTCCCAAATCCAGATCGCTATGAGACAGTTGGTTTTTACCGGCTTTTACCGCTAAAAAAGTGCTGGTGGAAGCCATGTTATTGATATGGATAGCTCCGATTTCAGTATTTTTAAAAATGACTTCTTCCTTTGGAAAATAGGTCTTTAGTTTCTTCTGCAGGGTTGTATAGCTGCTCTTTTTTTCAGTGGAATCGTACCATAATACATTGAGTGCAGACACATTTCCTTTGGTGTATGTCATATCGTGAAGTACATAATACCCGCGCTTTTGATAACGGTTGGCAAACCAGAGCATCTGCGGAGAGGATAGATAACTGATATAAAAGTTGTCATAGGAATCCGAAAAGTTAAAGCCGGATTTGGAGGAAGTCATATAGTACGCAAAATCACAGGTTTTGGAAAAACCCGCATAACGTAGCGGATTACTAAGGTTGTAATCATCCCCGCAAAAAGATTTCAGTGTCGAGATGGCAAGCACCAGATCCCTGGTAGCCATTTCCCAGTAGGCCAATCCCTCAGACCACCCTCCGTCTGCATCAAAAAGAGCCAATGTTTTTTCCAGCCGGAAAACAGCCTCATCCAAAGTCTTAAGACAAATACCTTTTTTTTCATCATCCAGGTCGGTAGAGACAGCACATATGGTTTGAACGACAGAACCGTTACATACAGCATTCCAATTATTTTCCTGCAGTGTCCACTTAACATTGTTTATATAGCTTTGGTATGCCGGAATGACCATTTGCTCATAAAGACTGTCCCTTATAAATTCCCGGGCCTTGATGCCCGGAAAAATTTCATCGTTCATTCCCGAATAGTCATAAAGCCAGTCATACCCTATCGCAACACCCTGTGCAATCTGAGCCGTGTCAAGAAAATACTGATTACTGTTCCATTTCCCTTTGCAGGCATGGATCATTTCTTCCAAAGCCCTTTTTGCAAATACATCTGCAGCCGGATTTGCTTTCAGCTTTTCAATTCTATAAACTGCTGCAAGAGCACTAATTCTTTTTTCAGCATATTTGCTGTCGGGTATTTTTCCGTTTTGTATGGTATAATCCAACAAAGGTAATCTTCTATAATTCTCGGCTGCAAGATAGAGATCATTGTAATAGTCGGCAATTGCACCTTTGCTGAGGATTTTGGCATAAGCACCCTCAAAGGAACCATTCTTTTCAATCATAAGTCTCGGCCGGGTTGCACGCTTCATGGCATCCAAAATATTGTCTTCATTCAGCCGCATCAACGCCTCCGTTCTATTTAAAGAAGACGAACAAAGACCTATACTGAACATGAACGAAATCACAATTAGGATTAACACTGGTAATTTCAAAAACCTTTTCATATTGAACCCCTTTCTTCTTTAAAACTGGCTGACGTAATATTATTTAACTGCCTGAAATCCATAGAAGCCATTATTTTATTTCAATTCAAACAAGTTTAAGCTGCTGAAAAAAAACCTTCTCTATACTCAAAAATCACACAAGTATAGGAAGGAATAGGAGCAGCAATAACATATACACCTCTTTAAATCGGTTGGATCATCTGCTGTTTGTTATTAATACTTCCCTTACATTCAATTAGCGGATTTTATATCGCATTCATTACTATTTTTTATTGTGGTTAAAATCTACACTTGCTGCCGGCTAATTTAGCGCGAACTTTAAGTTGAGTCCTCATATGCAAAAAGGTAAGAATATATTGTAAAACCGACTTGATTTTAGGCTTTATAAAAATACTTTTCATAATATATTTTCTTGCCAATGTGGAATCACCGTTCAATTTAGCTTTAAAAGCATTTCTAAGAAGACCCGCCGCTTTTCTTTCAACTAATTGCTTTTTGGTCAGTCTTTCGAAGAGATGAATGTATTTTTCATTGATCCTGGAAATCGAGATATCCCGTTTTTCCATACTTACCGATATTTGATTTGCATCCGACCGCATATAGTAATAAAGAAGCGGTTCCTTTACAAAACCAATTTGGCAGGCCTGACATATCCTTATCCAAAGATCATAATCCTGAAGTGCGGGAAGTGATTCATCAAATAACCCGGCTCTTTTGAAGATATTCCGTTTAATCATGACAGATGAGGTAGATCCGATAGGATTCCGCATCAGAATTATCTTAGAAAGGTCTCCCCCGGCAAAAGGAATATTGTCGTATGATACACCAAAATCAAGATAAATAAGCTTCGATCCTGTATAAACAAGTCCAACTCTGCTGTCCATCCCAAAGACTTTAAGCTGCTTTTCAATTTTGTCTTCGACCCATTCATCATCATCATCTAAAAATGCGACAAAGTCCCCGGTGGACAGGCTGATACCCGTGTTGCGCGCAGCATTCCCTCCCTTTTTTTGGTTTTTTACATAAATGACTCTCGGATCATCAATAGACGTAACAATTTCGGCCGTTTCATCGGTAGAATGATCGTCTATAATAATAATTTCCAGGTTTTTATGCGTCTGCTTCATAACACTGCTAATTGCGTTAATCAAGAGCCAGCTTCGGTTGTGGGTGGGTATGATTACCGATACCTTACTTGAAGAAGCTGAATCATGAACCGAATCCTTTTGGTAGCTCATTTACAAAACCCCTTAATAAACCTTATATAGGATAGTTCCTTTTTTTATCAAAATTTATGGTACAGTTTTAAACAAATCTACAAAATTTTTGAATGCTATTTGTTTTTTACAGCACAACCATCCATACGGGTGTCAAATTCCTTCATTTTTTTCGTATAATCTCGATTTAAATTCCCCTCATGGATAATAAATTCCATATCGTTTTTAAAATATATCTGAAGTTCATTGCGTAATATTTGGTTTTGCTGCTTTGTGAGGCTCTGCTCAATATAAATATCAACACATCCCTTTTTTGTTTGAGAAAACCGGTAGTTTACAATAATGGAATGATCTTTTGTTAAGTTTTTAAAGACTCGGTTAACAGCCAGTGATGGATATTGGTTTTTGTATCCAAAGACAGTTCCTCCTACTCTTCCGGTAACCTCCTCTATAATATGGTGGGCCAATCCGCATTTGCACTTTATGTTCTGTCCCAGTTTGATATAATCTCCAAGTTTGTATCGTATTATGGGAAATGATTTGGAGACTAAATTGGTGACGATAATTTCATTTTCCTCTTCTTCTACAATGACATTTTCCATCGTTACGTGCATATTTCCATACGGACATTCAAATGCGATAATCCCGGATTCCATTGCACCGTACTCACTGATTATTTTTCGGCCAAATGCTTTCATCACCTCTTCTTTATAGGTATCATATATTTTTTCAGCAGTTCCTTTAATCATAGATAGATTAAATTTAAGGTTCAATTTTTCTTTGTTGATGATTTTGGCAGTCTCATAGATCATGGAGGAATAACCTTCCAGGTACTTAGCTTTTGTAAGTTTTTTCAAGAACAATCTCATATTCATATGATCATATGAAAAAAGCCTGAACCTATTTTGCAGAATATCTAAAAAACGGACCTTAATCCGTTCTTTCAATGAAAAACTAAAGCCCCAAAAATACCCATTTTTATCCCAGGGATTTACATTATGCCATGAGTAACCACGTAGAATAGCAGCTCGGTGGCTTGCATCCCATTCGTTGTTTCTGTAAATAACAAGATGCTGTCTTGTGCTTCCGGATGTCATGGAATAAAAAAGTTTCGTAAATCCCTTTTTGACCTGAATGTCATCTTTAAATTTCATAAATTCATCTTTGGTAACAACCGGTATTTTTTTTAAATCCTCCAAAGTTCTTAAATCTTCAGGATGAAATCCTGCTGAATCAAACAATCTTTTATAGAATGGAGAATGATAATAGGCAAACAATACCAATTCTCTGCATCTTTCCAGTTGCAGCTTTTCCAGTTCCTCCAACGAGCTTTTTTCTGATTCCTTCAGTGCTTTGTAATACTTTGGTATTTCTCTGTTTCTGAAGAATACACCCAGTTTATAGATTAATTTATACATACATATATACTCCTGTGATTTTTCAAAAAGCTTGTAGACAATAACAGTGCTTGGCCAATTTTTACAAAGGCCAAGCACTTTGCAAAAATTATTAATCAATGATGTTCATCATTATTATCTTAATTTGATAACATAATTATGAAATACCGACGTACCATCATCATTATCACTGGCTATGGCGCCTTCTATCCTATTTTTCCCGGCAAATTGAACTGCAATGGATTCCACCTTGGTAACATAGGGCTTTCCTTCACTTTCAAGAAGACTAAAAAATCCGGTTGCGTCCATATTGTTTTTCAGGTCTTTTAAAGGCATCACTCCGATAAAGCTCCCCAATATTTTCCCGTCATTAATCGGGTCTCCTGTAACCTCTACCGATGCGGTCAGTAACAGCTCTCCAGTTTTTTCAATATACTCCGCACCGGACAGTCCTGCCAGATATCCGTCAATCTTTGGCAGTTGAAGTCTATAGGCTTTAATATCATTAACTGTAGTAGTTTGACCCTGCAAATAATTCATAAATTCCTTTTTGGATACTGAAAAAATGATATTTGCTACTGCGTTACACCTGTTGACAAATAAAAATCTGTCCTTTGTTACACAAAGTCCTTCCAGATTTATCAGTTCATCAACACCAAAGCCAGCCGCAGTCCCAAGCTGCTTATAGAAGGGAGCCATATTCTTTTCCTGCTTCTTTTTCCCATCATCACTGACTAAAAATGCGACTTCCCGTTTTATCGCTTTGGACCCTGAACCGATAATCAAAAGCCATTCATCATCTTTCCATTTAAAATTCTCAATCGCCTCAAAGTCAGGCTTGTCGCTTTTAAGTATTCTTCCATTCTGATCCACCGGATAATCCTTTAATAGCAATCTGGAACTGACATTGAATTTTTGATCCAGCTTAAACAGATACGGGGAATCATCACCTGCAACATAATAATGTCCATCTTTATAGATCATACCGGAAGCAGATGGTAAATCCGTTTTCATAACCCCTTGGCTAAATTCCAGTTTTGCTGCCGGCACAGCAGAAGCTGTACTGACCGTCGATATAAATGCCAAGGCGAATAAAAGAGCTAACATAAGTACAGCATTTCTGTTTAAATTTGTCTTATTATACATTGTTATTCCTCCTAATCAAGCTATACTGTAATAAATTTCATTCAATCCTACTTTTTTATGGGCCAAAATCAAAAATAAATATTCTTTCTTGATTTTAAACCAGTCCCTCATGCATTATAATCCGGGGCTGGTTTAATTCAGAAATCAACCATCGGAAAACATTTTAAAAAGCTATGGGATAATCGGAAGGAGTCTTGTTAAAATGGTTGATTACGATCATAATATCCGTCATATTGACTGCACCATCCAGATTCAGGTCGCTCTGCGGGTTGAAGGATGGATCAAGCGGAGTTGTATTATATGTTTTTAAAATCTCCATAATATCCGTCATATTTATGGCATTGTCGCAAATTCCGTCAATTATCATATCTCCCGCCCAAAGGGCTAAAGGCGATTGCTCCGAACCAATCATCACATCGGATACGGTTTTAACATTTTGCAATTCTCTATGAAGATAATTGGGTTTTGATATTTGCAGAGTGTATCCGTTTTCATTTTGTATTAGTCCGGTCAACTCAAAATATCCGTTTTTAGTTGTAACTGCTTGAGCGGCTGTTCCCTTAACAGCAATGATAAACCCGGCTTGTACTTGATCTGAAACCGAACTGTCATAGACAAAATCAGGCGCTATATACCCGGATATTTTAAAAGTCTGGGCAGTCGGTGTCGGTGTTGCAGTTGGTGAAACAACTGTGCCGGTAAAATATACCTCAAATTCAGAAACCGCCGGACTATCAACTGCAGTAATAATATCAATCCTCAAATATCTCGATGTCACATTAGAAAACGTAATCACTTTCTCCTCACCGACAGTTGTTCCACTGGTTCCGGGGATATCGGTAAAAGTCATATTGTCATCTGAGGTTTGAAGGACATAAGATGTAATCCGCTGCATATTCACAGGTTCTTTAACCACTACTTGGTTAAAGGTTGTGCTTTCTCCGAAATCAAGTTTCAGCCGCTGATTGGCTGTTTTTCCTGCTGCCGCAAGCCAATAGGTTGCAAGATCTCCGTCAATTGCTTTCGAAGCCGTATTTCCGGTAACATATGAGGTAACACTTGCTTTTCCCTTTAATACCAGATTTAATGGTCCGGTTTGAATGGGGGTTGGTGTGGGATCAGGAGTACTTATTGGAGTAGAAGTATCTGCCGGCACAGGGGTGTCTGTCGGCTTTTGAGTAGGTGTATCAGTTGGTGTAGGTGTATTGGTCGGTGTAGGTGCTGTCTCTTATACACATCT
>JAOABQ010000085.1 GCA_026418275.1 Clostridia bacterium | reverse complement strand
AGATGTGTATAAGAGACAGGCTTATGATATTGTGTTAAACGGTGTAGAAATCGGCGGCGGAAGTATCAGAATCCACATGCAGGATCTGCAGCAAAAGATGTTTAAGCTCTTAGGCTTTACCGAGGAGGAAGCTTGGGACCGGTTTGGGTTCCTTTTAGAGGCCTTTAAATACGGAACGCCTCCCCATGGAGGATTGGCTTACGGTCTGGACAGATTGGTAATGCTAATGGCTGGTAAAAGCAGCATTAGGGATGTTATTGCTTTCCCGAAAATTCAGAACGCATCCTGTCCGATGACCAATGCGCCGGATGTTGTAGAGGCAAAACAGCTTAAGGAACTGCATATTAAAATAGATGGATAATCAAAAGATCAAACAGGGGTACTTTTAAGAAGTGCCCCTATATTCTTTGCAGCACATAAGGCAAATGACTTGAAATTTATTAATAAATTGTTTACAATCTATACATACCCTTGCTATCTTTTAGGTTTATGATAATATTTAAAGAATATAAATTTATTTTGGTGTGGTTGGACAAAGCTTCTGTAAATTGTTTGACCGTCCTAATAGAAAATGTTAAACCTTGAGTTAGGAGGAATTTTTCATGGGAAAAAAGAAGATTTTAAGGGAAATACTTGAATGGGCTGCCTATATTTCAGCTGCTATTGCCATTAGCCTTTTAATAACCGCTTATGTAGGCCAGAAAACGATTGTATATGGAAAATCCATGGAGCCTACATTGCATGATGGCAACCAATTGTGGATTGAAAAGATTACCAAGAATTTTGGCAAGTTTGACAGAGGAGATATTGTTACCATCCATGTTCCTGAAGTTATCGGTGAGGAAAAGGATGCCATAATTAAAAGGGTTATCGGTATCGAAGGGGACCGGATAGAAATAAAAGATGGTAAGGTCTATGTGAATGGTGAAGTTTTAAAGGAAGATTATATAAACGGAAATTATACAAAGGCTGAGGCAAACGAATACAGTAATCTAACTGTTCCAAAAGGACATATTTATGTTCTTGGAGATAATAGAGACCCTGGCGCAAGTTTGGACAGCAGGTATTTAGGTCCTATTGATGTAAAGAAAGTAATTGGAAAAGCAACAATTAGAGTTTATCCTTTTAACGAATTGGGTACTGTAAAATAGCTCAATTCCCAAGGATTATACTTGGGGGAATGATAATGGAGGATATTTCTTATCAAGGCCGTTTATCTTCAAAGCGTAAAAAGCGCAAAATACTAATTGTTTTTTTAATCGTACTTGCTTCTCTTCTGGCTGTTTTTTCCTTTTCCTTGAGGATTTGCATTGTAAATGGAAATTCAATGAAGAATACATACGGCAGTGATGATGTGCTTTTAATGGAAAAGATTAGTCCGGTCATGGGGCACATAAAAAAGGGCGATGTGGTACTTATTTATCATCCTGATAATTTCGAAAAAAGGATTTTATTAAAGAGGGTCATTGCAACAGAGCTTGATCAAGTAGAAATAAAAGATGGCGGTGTATTTGTAAACGGGGAAATTTTGAAGGAAGATTACATTGCCGGAGATTATACCCAAACAATTGTACAGGAATATAACAATATAAAGGTTCCCGAGGGACACGTTTATGTGCTTGGGGACAACCGTACTCCAGGTGGCAGCTTGGACAGCAGGGCAATCGGTCTTGTTAAACTGGATTCAATTAAAGGGAAGGTTGTTTTCAAACTGTTTTCACAAAAATAAAGAACAAAATACAAAGGAGGGCTTCATACGGATAGAATAAAAAACCCGGTTATTCGTGAAGTACTGGATTGGACACTGCA
Organism: Clostridia bacterium; assembly: GCA_026418275.1. GTDB lineage: Bacteria > Bacillota > Clostridia > Acetivibrionales > DSM-2933 > SKW182. The sequence continues at coordinate 66,388 of JAOABQ010000085.1, read as the reverse complement.
TATTGTAATTGCAGTAGTGATTGGGCTTTTAATGGTGAAATTTGTTATTCAAATCACCATTGTAAACGGACAGTCAATGGAACATACACTGATAAATAATGATATACTCCTCATTGAAAAGATAAGCCCGAAACTGGATAACTTCAAATATGGCGATATTGTAACCATTGATGTCAAGGACGTAGAGGGTGCTAGTTCTGAAAAGAGCCCAATCATAAAAAGGGTTATTGGTGTTGAGGGCGATAAAATTGAAATCAAAGAAGGCAAAGTATATGTAAATGGTGAACTTAAGATTCAGGATTATACAAAGAATGAACCTAGCGGTGAAGGTACACAGGTAATAAGATCCGAATACGCTAGTTTGACGGTGCAGAAAGGTTATATTTACGTATTGGGGGATAACAGAACCCGTGGAGGAAGCCTGGATAGCAGAAGCATTGGGCCGTTGGAAACAAAAAGGGTCTTGGGAAAAGTTTTAGTTAGACTATTTCCTTTCAGCCGGATTGGCACATTAGAGAAATAGAAACAATTAAAATTGAGTAACCGTAGAATGATGGAGTTATGGTTACTCAATTTTTTTGTTTAAAATTCCTGTTAGATTACATAAATCTTAGGGTATTAAAATACTACGGTGTGCTATTTGAATAAAATATTGAAATACTCTAAACTTTATTTTTTCTTTAATGATTAGACATAACTTTTTCAAGAATAACGTATTATGTTATTGTAGGGAGTTGTTTCCTGGTGGATATTCTCCCGAGCGGCGGATGCAGCCCTATTGATTGAAGAAATTTAAGGTTTAACAGCAGCAGAGTTTAAAAGGGTATTGGACTGGCACGTAAATTTTCCTGATCTGGAACTTTATTTAATATTTCTTTCATTCTCGAAACCGGTAAAAAATAAAGTTTTAGTGACAGAACTTAGACTGAGTCTACTGGCATAAAGTGTTTTACATATATGAAGTCGTGTTGCGAGGATTTATTAGTATTGACAATTATAAAATCGAAAGTATAATTTAAGATGAGATTTTAAGAAAAGCAAATGAGTGGTAGAATGAAGAAGATGTTTGTTCGAAATCCCGTAAAATGGTTGAAATTAGCTTCTATAGAAATTTACAAAATTATAAAAACGTAATAAAATGTAACTGGTTTTATTATATTACTTCATAAAAAGATGGGGTTGATGTTCTTTTGAGAATCGGTATACCAAAAGCTTTAGTTTATTATTATTATTTTCCGCTCTGGAAAACTTTATTCGAAGAGATCGGTGCAGAGGTGGTTGTATCTGATGACACCTCAAAAAGCATGATTGATGAGGGAATAAAGGTTACTGTTCAAGAAATTTGTGTACCAATTAAAGTATTCAACGGGCATGTGATGGATTTAATCAATAAGGGTGTAGATTACATTTTTATCCCCCGGCTGGTAAGTATTAAAAAGTATGAGACTTTTTGTCCCAAATTCTTAGGACTTCCGGATATGGCTAAAAATATTTTTAAGGAACAGAGCGATAAAATTCTTTCGCCAATCGTTTCTTGTAATGCGGATAAAATTACGAATTACAGCAGTTATAAGGAAGTAGCCGAAAAGCTTGATATTCCTAAATGGAAAATGAAAAGTGCGCTTAGAACGGCAGGCAGAAAGTGGAGTGAGTTTAGGAAGCTCAGTATGAAAGGATACAGTATCAATGATATCCTAAGCGGCAAGCTTCAGTCCAAGCCGAGCGACGTGAACCCCTCAAAAGAGATGATCAATATCGGCCTTATGGGCTATGTATATAATGTATATGATAATTTCATAAGTATGGATATAGTCGAAAAATTCAGGAGTATGGGCGTTAATATTATTACTTTTGATATGCTTCCTGAAAAACATCTGCTTCAGGAATTAAAACATCTTAAGAAACACCTTTTTTGGACATTTAGCAATAAAATCTTGGGGGCAGGCTTTTACTTTTTAAATAATCAAAATATTGACGGGATTATTCATATAACAGCATTCGGATGCGGGCCCGACTCTTATATCGGAAAAATGATGGAGTTGGAGTCAGATAAAAAACACAAGCCGTTTTTAACTATAAGGGTTGACGAACATACTGGGGAAAGTCACCTGGTGACAAGAATAGAGGCGTTTACCGATATGCTAAAAAGAAGAAAAATTGCTTCCGAAGGGAGAATGTCTGTATGAAGGTAACTTTTCCGCATATGAGTCCTGTAATTGTATATAAAAAGTTATTTGAACTATTGGGACATGAAGTAATCATGCCGCCTACGCCCACGCAAAAAACCATCGATCTTGGGGTAAAGAATTCCCCGGAGTTTGCATGTTTTCCGTTAAAGGTAATTATGGGATCTTATATCGAAGCAATTGAGAAGGGAGCGGAAGTCATCGTCACATCAGGTGGAGATGGCCCTTGCAGAGCTGGGTACTATGGAGAACTGCATCAGAGAATATTGAAGAGTTTGGGCTATAATGTGGAAATTATTGTTTTTGATGCATTGTTTCCAAGGTTTGGCGACTTTATGAAGGGTGTTTTTAAAATTAAAGGCAGAAATTCTGTTGCAAAAGTGATCAAAACACTTAAAACTGTATACCGGTTGGCATATGCGGTAGATGGGCTTGAAAAGAGAATTGAAAAACTTCGTGCATATGAAGTGACAAATGGAGATTGCAATAGAGCTTGGGATGAGATTTTAGACTTGTTTGACAAGGTTTCCTCCATCGATGATGTAAAAGATGTAGAGGAAAAGGCAGGTAAGATCTTAGACCGGATTCCTCATATAAAAGTACAGGAGCAAAACAAAATCCGGGTAGGAATTGTAGGAGAAATCTATGTTGTTTTGGAATCATCTATTAATATGGAAATTGAAAAAATCTTAGGCTCTCTCGGCGTAGAAACCGAAAGGTCTCAATATTTATCTGAATGGATTGAGTTTAACATGATTCCGAAGGCTTTCAGGGATAAAAAGATTGATAACGTGATGGAAAAAGGTAAGAAGTTTATTGAGATTCAAATTGGTGGGCATGCACAAGAGACTGTCGGTTTCATAAAGGATTTTAAAGATAGAGGTTTTGACGGAATTATTCATTTAATGCCCTTTGGCTGTTTGCCGGAATTGGTAACACAGAGCATTGTACCCGAAATGACAAAAAAGTTTGATATGCCTGTATTAACCATCCCTATTGATGAGCAAACAGGAAAAGCAAATAACTTAACCCGCATAGAAGCATTTATCGATTTGTTAAGAAGTAAGAAAAACATGACGACAATTAAGTCAGATAAAGTGGCTATAACTGCATAGGACAAGATTTTGCCAGAGAGAGAGGATCAAAATGAAAGAGGTATATGTTGGGATCGATATTGGTTCTGTAAGTACAAACGTCGTAGTTATGGATAAGGATTTGAATATGGTATTTGACTATTATGCAAGAAATAATGGTCAACCTTTGAATTCAGTCAAGTTAGGCCTTAAAGAACTAAAATCCAGATTTCAGAATGAACTTGTTGTAAAAGGTATTGGTACTACGGGAAGCGGACGTCAGCTTATTGGTGCTATGATTGGTGCAGATGTCATAAAAAATGAAATTACTGCCCATGCAGCTGCAACAATACATTATGTACCGGATGTAAATACAATCTTTGAAATTGGTGGACAGGATTCTAAAATTATTATCATAAAGGACCAGGTTGTGGTTGATTTTGCGATGAATACTGTTTGTGCAGCAGGTACAGGTTCTTTTTTAGACCACCAGAGTGAGCGGTTGAAAGTTCCCATTGAACAGTTCGGTGAATTGGCACTGACTGCCGAGAAGAATGTCCGTATTGCCGGAAGATGTACTGTTTTTGCTGAGTCGGATATGATCGCCAAGCAGCAGTTCGGGTTCTCAAAAGCAGAAATTATTAATGGGCTATGTGAAGCACTTGTCCGAAATTATATCAATAACCTTGGTCGCGGAAAGAATTTAAAACCTCCGTTCGTCTTCCAGGGTGGGGTTGCAGCCAATATTGGAATAAAAGCAGCCTTTGAAAGGGAAGTTGGGCACGAGGTGATCATTCCTAAGTACTTTAACGTAATGGGTGCCATTGGTGTGGCCATCCTTGCAAAAGAAAATGTTGAGGAATCCGGTGAGCCGTCAAACTTTAAAGGTTTTGATGTTGCGGATATCGATTACAAACCTTCCAGTTTTGACTGTAACGGATGTTCAAACCTCTGTGAAGTAATTAAGGTTGAAATGAATGGAAAGATTGTTGCAGCATTAGGGGACAGGTGCGGGAAATGGACCAATATGTGTTCTGCTCAGCCTCAACGGAAGCAGAAAAAAGAAGCGTAATCGTTATATTGTAAAAAAAAGGACTCGTTAAGAGTCCTTTTTATCTTCCAGGGTTTTTTGCTTGAGGTAGATATCTACTTCTTCCTTTTTTACTTTTCTTTTTTGGTTGAGCATCATATTTCTTAATCGATTTGTGAAAAGCAAAACCCAGAACAAAAAATGCAAGGATGGTTCCCAAAGCCAGCCATATTTGAATACTCATTGTTTTCACCTATTCCTTATAAAAAAAATAATTGCTTCTTCTTAATGCTGTTTATTAAGCAGCATCAGAACATGCCATTCGTATACACAATTGATATTATAGTAATAAATCTTAAGTAAATCAATTAAAATATTTCCAGGATAAAAAAATAAAAGCATGCCGAAAAGAGCCAAACAGAACGAACTGAGCTGCTGGCTCTTTACTTTATGTATAATATTTAAATTCTTTTTGGAAAATCATCTATAGTAAATTGAATCATATTCTATTTTGCATGTGTAAAAAAGGGGTATAAGATATAGAGAACTTAAAACTAGCAGCTTGATAAGCTTTCAAAGTTTAATATATTCAGAAGAGGATCATTGTTTGTTCCCTCATGAAATTTAAATTCGGTGAGAAGATTTTGATGTCCGCAGCATTCGCATTGAAAATTTAAACCGTTTAATTTACTGATTTCAGCTTCAGGTAAATTAAGTATAACTGATTTGCAGTTATAACAGCGCAGTGATTTAAAGTTATACATTTATTTCCCCCCTCTTTGATTTGATTTTTGTTGGATTGATCTATTTAAAGAAAATTTGCGAAATGTAAATAAAGACACAAAATTAATATAATACAAATAAGATAGGATTTAAAGTATTCGACAAAATTTTTAAATAAACGACATGGAATTTGAGGTTATAAACGTGATGTTGCAGTGTATGATGCTTTAAGGAAAAATGGTCGCGGAAAAAATCGATTCTATGCTATGTAAACAGTTCGCTTACACTATTAATAGTATATATAAAAAAGCTGAAAAAGGCAAATAAATTTAGTTTATGTACAAGCTTTATTTTTTTAGTCATAAAATTGCTTTATAGTGAATAAAATTGACATAAAAAACAAAAAGACTATGGAAGAATTTACTGGAGGAAAAAATGGCTAAAAAATACGGGTTAAAGTCAAATAAAACCTTACGTGTCAAAATTATGAGGACAATTATTTTCCTGGTATTGTCTGCGTCAGCATTAGGTATCGGCAGCTTTGTAGGCAATATCATTTTCGATATGGATATTAAGCTTATTGAAAAAGTAGATGTGAATACCTTTAAGACTACATTAAATAACTCAATACCCTTAATCGATACGGTTTACAATAGTGGAAATATTAGTGTCTCTATTTCCGGTGAAATTAAGAATTTAATTAGGAAGATATTTGAATTTGATATAAATAACCCAATGACAATATTAAATGTTGAATCGCCTTTTTTAAATCAATACTACGAGAAAAGTTATAAGCCCCGTCAGGCACAACGGGATTTAAACTATTACAAGCCCAATATTGCATCTCCTAACGAATCACCTCAAAAGGATAAGGGTAAGGAATACCAGAGTGATCAAAGCAGTATCAGTATGGATGAAGGGCTTGAAAAAAGGGACTACACTGAAAGCAATCAGGTGACAAGCGGAAAAATTAAAATTAGCAATGAAACAAAATATAAAATCATCATAAGTGAGTTGTTAAAGGAGCCTTTAAAGCTGAAATTTGATAAAAGAAAGGGTCCCAAAATACTCATTTATCACACCCACACCACAGAGAGCTATATTAAAAGCACGGATGATCTGAATGACGCCAGCGTACCCACATGGACCCAGGATCCCAGGTATAGTGTTGTAAGGGTTGGAGAGGAACTGGCGCAGTTATTCAGGAAAAAATATGGAATCGACGTGATACATAATGGGTCTTTCCATGATTATCCTAATTACAACGGAGCCTATGGAAGATCACTGAATACAGTAGAAAAAATATTAAAGAGTTATCCTACCATTAAGGTTGTTTTAGACATACATAGGGACGGCTTGGGTTCGGAATCCAAAAAACTCCGAGCTGTTACAAAAGTGAATCAAAAAAATGCTGCCCAAGTTATGTTTGTTGTAGGAACCAATGGAAATGGCTTAAGTCATCCCCAGTGGAAAGAAAATTTAAAGTTCGCGGTCAAATTGCAGGAGAAGTTGAATGAGCAATGTCCCGGCCTAGCTAAGCCAATTTATGTAAGTAAAAACAGATATAATCAGCATGTGAAAAACGATGCGCTTATTATCGAAGTGGGTGGAGATGGAAACACCCTGGAAGAGTGCCTCGAAAGCACAAAATATCTGGCAAAGGCAATCAATGATGTGATTAGTAAGTAACTCCATGTAAAATAAATTTAATAGGGTTTTTATAAAGTTGTGTTTAAAAGCGCGTAAAAAAATTGTATAATAGGTTATGTTGTAAGAAAAATGATAGTGAAGCTATCATTTTTTTTTACAACACTTTGAAAGCAGCAGCAGGGATATTTCTAAAAATGGAGGGGTGTAAATCAGTGGAAAATGAAAAACACCTTTTAATCAAAGCAAAAAATGGAGATATTGAGGCCTTTGAAAAACTGATTGGGGAGTACCAAAAGAAAGTTTTCAACATTGCTTTTAGGATGGTTGGAAACCACGATGATGCAAGTGAGATCGCCCAAGAGGTTTTCTTGAAGGTTTATAAGTCTTTGAAAAGCTTTAAGGAAGAAGCTTCATTTTCTACGTGGATTTATCGTATAACTACCAATGTTTGCCTTGATGAGCTAAGGAAGAAGAAAAATAAAAAAGTCATATCCCTGGATGAAGAGATAAAGGCCCAGGACGGGGAAATGAAGCGGCAGGTGGTGGATGACAGCCCTACACCCGAGATGGCGGTAGAAGGGAAAATAATAAGAAAAGCCGTAAGCGATTCAATCAAGATGTTGTCGGAGGAACACCGGATTGTGATTGTTATGCGGGATATTCAGGGGTTCAGCTATGAAGAGATTGCTAAAGTACTTAAATGTCCCGAGGGTACAATAAAATCAAGAATTAATAGAGCAAGACAATCCCTGCGTGAAATACTTAAAAATAACAAGGAACTTTTTAAAGAGGACTGCGTCTAATATATTAGGAAAGGAGGTGTGGATATGAAAAGCTGCAGTGAAATCAATGAATTAATATCCCTATACATTGATGGACTACTTGAGAATGATTTAAAGTCAGATTTTGAAGAACATTTAAAAACATGTGAACACTGCAAGGAAGAACTGGAAGAAACATTAAAGATCATTGAAATTTGCGGATCGATGGAGGAAGAGGAGCTTCCCCATAACTTTAAAGAGGATTTACACGCAAGACTTGTTGAACTGGAAGAGATGAAAACAAACCGGAATGACATAATAAAGCGGTTGAATATATTTGTCAAAGTCGCTTCAGGCTTTGCAGCAGTACTTATTTTTGCAGTTGTGTATTTTGGAGGATTTCCGTTTGGTGAGCAAAAAACCTCCAATGACCCTGAACGGCGACAGGCTGCAATTTCATCCATTGCGGTTGCCCCTAATGCCCCGGCGGCGGATGGGGGAAATAGCGGGGTGGTTATTGCAAACAACCAAAAAAGGACAGATTATACTTTAGATAATGATACAGCAAAAATAAATGCAATACAATCTGTTCCAAAGGATGCATGGCAGATAAATAATGGTAATGAAACAAAGTTAAGCTTGGATGTGGGCGGACAGAAGGAATCAGCCGATCAGAAAAGCATACCGGAAACAGGGGTCACCTTTGGTGAACCGGCAGGACTGTCCACCCCTTCATATAGTGCAGCACCGACACAGGAGGCTATCATAGTTGCTTCAGTAAATGAAAATGATAAGAACCTGGATACTATAAAATTTAAAAAAGCCGAAGGTGCAGATACGGCAGGCCAAAATCAGAAGCAGCTCACGGTTGATTTTGCATATGGTGATACTACAGCATTATCCGCTGCATCAGTACAAAAGTTTATGAAAAAGAGTATTCAAATTACCGTAAGAATGAGTATTACAAATGAGAATATTGATTTTATCAAACAGCAGGCAAATGTGAGTGTGGGTGGGGTTTGGCAGGACAATAAGGAAGTACCCAAAGAAAATTACAGTATAGATAAGCTTCCTTTCCAAATTAGAGTACAAAATGAATATTATAACCATTTTACCGACGTGCTTAAAAGCAAGTTTGGAGAAGAGAATGTGAGCTTTAGCAATGTGAGTATCGTAGACGTTACCGATCAATTAACAGGTTTGGAAAATGAAATTGCAATGTTGTATCAGAAAATCAGTGAACTGGAAAGTAAAGGCATATCCCATGAAAAAGAACTTAACGACATACGGGCTGCGTGTGAGATTAAAAAGAGTGAGGCTGAAAAGCTAAGAATGGATACAAGTGCTTATGAAATTAGTATGGTTGCTGAGAAAAAGTAAATGGGGTTATAGGGAAAAGGGCTGTAACCGTTGTTGAAAAATCAAATTTTATGAAATAAATAAAGGAAAACGCTTATAAATGTCGAATAAATTAATTTGATGTTTATAAGTGTTTTTTACTTAAGCTTTAGACTAAGGAGGGGAAACTGTGGAATATTCAAAAAAGGCGAGTGCAGTAGTATTGTCTGATGAAGAAAAGTTAAACGTTTTTAAACGAGGCATGGTCATTAGTCTTAACCATCCCGCTATCTTTGAACCGGTACTCAATGTAATTCAAAAAGTGGAAGGAGATAATCTTTATTTCAGATTACCCGAAATTTTTCTTAAAAACAATGTACTTAAAGGTGATGAAATTAGTTATCAAATTTTGCTGGGTGAATACGAATATGTTGTTGAAGGTATAATAAGCGAAATAGATATCCATTATCCCCGTTTGGTTCAAGCTACTGTTGATAAAGTTTATAAATTTGCAAACTACAGACAGACCAGAAGGTACTTGGCCAGCTTTCAAGCAAATATACAGACAGCAGGGTCTGATAAGAAAATATACGCTATTGTAAAAAATGTAAGCTTAACAGGTGTAGGTTTGGTATTGAAAGAACAACTGGATACCGAAACCATTGTAAACATTACAGTGTCAACCTACATTAGCAAAAATGAAGTCTTGGAATTTAAGGCCAATATATTGAGACTGGTTCCTAAAAGCTTCTATAATGAATATGGCATGGAAATCACTCAAATCGATGAAAAGAATAAAGATCTTCTTGATAGACTGATATTTCAGCTTCAGGAAAATGAAAGTACTTTTGTAGCGGACTGTTTAAAATAGAAGATATAGAACTCTAAAAGTAAAATTACGATTTCTGACACCCAAGTAAACAGGCATATCATCTCTCGTATCTTACTATATTTACACTTCGTTATCAATAGGATAATCTAACATACATAAGCACGTTAGTTCATATGTTTTGCATAAAAACTGAAATAAGTGTAATTAATAAATAAAGCAACCTGCCGGGTTGTTGTTTTTTTATATAAAATAATTTACAATAAGTATGATGCTTGTTTCCTTTAAATAAAGTAGTATGCCATAAATTCAACTGCTGCTATACGTGATTGTGGGTTCATAGTACTGTATGGAAGCAGGTATGTGTACAGGATGGAAATTGAGGCGCAGGGCACTAGGATATGTACAACTTGTAAAATCTTTACCGTTATCAATATTTTTTAAGAAAAAAGGGGAATACATACCAATGGTAATTAAGGCTGTAATTGATAGAATTGAGAACGGAAATGCAATTCTTTTATCCGAAGAAATGGGAATGGAAATCAGTATACCTTTAGAGGAAATAGAAGCAACTTGTAATGAGGGTGAAATTGTTTCGTTGACAATTGATGATAAAGAAAGCACGAATAATGAATAAAGAGGTTTAACATGAGTTTACAAAAATTAATGCTTATTGATGGAAACAGTATATTAAACAGAGCTTTTTACGGGCTTCAAGGAAGGGAGCTTCTAAAAACGTCGGATGGGCTCTATACCAACGCGATTTTTGGGTTTATTAATATCCTGTATAAATATCTGGATGAGGAAAAACCACAATATCTATGTGTTGCGTTTGACCTTAAAGCACCTACATTCCGTCATAAGGAATTTGACGGCTACAAGGCAAACAGGAAAGGAATGCCTTCGGAATTAGCCATGCAGGTGCCGGTTTTGAAGGAAGTTCTAGATGCGATGAATATCCCACGCCTGGAGTATGAGGGGTACGAAGCGGATGATATTATTGGTTCCGTTTCCTATTGTGCCGAAAAAAAGGGATTTAAATCCGTTATTGTTACAGGTGACAGGGATGCACTGCAGCTCATCGGAAACCAGACAAGGGTTAAACTTCCTACAACCAGGGGGGGGAAGACCGAAACCGATGAATACGATACTGAAAAACTTCATGAACGTTACGGGGTGACACCGGCCCAATTTATCGATGTCAAGGGGCTTATGGGCGATGCATCCGACAATATCCCAGGTGTGCCTGGAATTGGTGAGAAAACAGCAGTCGAGCTGATAAAAAGTTTTGGCAGTATAGAAAATCTATACGAAAATATCGATCTGGTTGAAAAGAAGGGTGTCAGAGAAAAGCTTGCTGCAAATAAAGAACTTGCATTTATGAGTAAAAAGCTTGCTACCATTGAGAGACAAATGCCCTGGATGTGCGATATTGAAGACTTAATCATTAAAAATTATGATGAAGAAAAGCTTTTTGAACTTTTTAAAAGGCTTGAGTTCAAAAGCTTTATTGATAAATTTAAATTAGGAAGTAAGATGCCCCAAAAGGAGTTTATTACAAAAAATATTGAATGTGTTTCAGGTATAGAGGATGTAAAGGGGTTAAAAGAGGAAATTACTAAAAACAAAGTGTTTTCACTCTATTATCTGATGGATCGAATGGAAGAATATCATTATAAGCTTACGGGAATTTCCATCACATGGGAGGCTGACAAAACGAAATATATTGATTTGCAGCATACGGTTGAGGAGGATTCATTCCTGGAGGTATTTAAAGATGTTTTTGAGGATGAAGGGATTAAGAAGATCGGGCATGACATGAAGCTCTTTATGGTTTACCTCAAAAATAAGGGAATTATGTTAAAGGGATTGGGCTTTGATACCATGATAGGCGCTTATATCATCAACCCTTCAAAGGATACGTATACGGTTTCGGAATTAGCCGAGGAATACCTGGGTGAAGCCATTGAAGGGGTCGAGGTTCTTTCGGGAAAAGGTAAGAATTTTACCTTCTTTAAGGATATGCCTTTGGAGAAAATCTCCGCTGCTGCCGGCTTACATTCAGAGGCGGTATTCCGTGTTTGGGATATTTTAGACAATAATCTTAAGGAAAATAACCAATCCGATTTATATTTCGGCATTGAGCTTCCATTGGTAGAAGTCCTTGCGGATATGGAATATTGGGGTTTTAAAGTAAATGTTGAGGAGCTTAAAAGATTTTCTTCTGAGCTTCAGGAAAAAATAGATGTATTGGTAAAAGACATTTATGATTTAGCGGGTGAGGAGTTTAATATCAATTCAACCAAGCAGTTGGGAACGATTTTGTTTGAGAAGCTTAAATTGCCTGCTTTGAAAAAGACAAAGACCGGCTACTCAACCGATGCGGAAGTGCTGGAGCAGTTGGAATCCAGCCATAAAATCGTATCCAGCATCCTCTTGTACCGGCAGCTTGTAAAACTTAAGTCTACTTATGTTGAAGGGCTGCTCCACGTGATTCACCCGTCGACAGGGAAAATTCATTCAAGCTTTAACCAGACTGTTACTGTAACAGGCAGAATCAGCAGCACTGAGCCCAACTTACAGAACATTCCCATCAAACTTGAAATGGGGCGGAAAATCCGGAAGGTTTTTGTTCCTTCTGATCCGGATTACATTCTTTTAGATGCGGATTACTCTCAAATTGAGCTTCGCGTGCTGGCCCATATTACAGCAGATGAAAACATGATATCTGCGTTTAAGGAAAATGAGGATATTCACGCAAAAACTGCTTCTCAGGTATTTGGGGTTTCCAGGGAAGAGGTGACTTCCTTAATGCGTTCCAGGGCGAAAGCGGTCAATTTCGGTATTGTATATGGAATTGGGGACTTTAGTCTTTCCAAGGACTTGGGAATTACCAGAAAAGAAGCGAAAAAATATATTGAAGGGTATTTAAGCAAATACCCGAATGTGAAAAAATATATGCAGGAGACAGTTCTCTTGGGTAAAGAGCAGGGATATGTAACAACGCTGTTTAACCGTAGAAGGTATTTGCCGGAGCTTAAATCCAGCAATTTCAATATAAGATCCTTCGGGGAGCGGATTGCAATGAATACCCCTATACAGGGAAGTGCGGCCGATATCATCAAAATCGCTATGGTTAAGGTATACTCCGAATTGACAAAAAGAAAACTTAAATCCAGGCTGATATTGCAGGTACACGATGAACTGATTGTTGAAACAAATAAGGATGAGAAAGATGAAGTAAAAACAATATTGCAAGATAGCATGGAAAATGCTGCGGATATGAGTGTACCGCTTGTTGCAGAAGTTAGCTCGGGGGATAATTGGTACGAAGCAAAACAGTAAAGGATGTAGATAAGTGAAAATTATAGGAGTCACCGGAGGTATTGGAGCCGGTAAAAGCAGTGTAACGAGGATTTTAGCCCGTTTGGGAGCATATGTAATTGATGCGGATCAAATTGCGAGGGATGTTGTCCAAAAAGGCAAGCCTGCATATTATGAAATCGTGGAAGCGTTTGGAGAAGGGATTCTGGACCCAGAGAGGAAGATCGACAGAAGTAAGCTGGGAGAACAGGTTTTTCAAGATAAAAGCAGCTTGAATATTTTAAACGACATAACGCATAAGTATATAATAGAAAATATTAAAGAGAATATCAGTGAATTTGAGAGTAGCGGAAAGTATCCCATGCTTGTTTTAGAAGCTGCCATTCCGGTAAAACACGGATTTTTGGATATGGTTCATGAGGTATGGGTGGTTACGGCAGCAGGGGAAGTCAGGATAAAACGGATCATGGATAGGAACGGATTTGATTATGATGAGGCATTAAATAGAATTCTTTCTCAAAAAAGTGAGGAGGAATACCTAAAAGTAGCAGACCGGATCCTATCCAATAATACAGATATATCGGAATTGGAAAAGAATGTTTTAAAATTTCTCGAATCAGGGTGATAAAGGTTGGTTTTTTTTGGAAGGTGCAGACATAAATTTATTCTTGCATTTTTAGTTATGCTTATTATAAGTCTTGTATTAGTAGGAAATTCCCAGATCATATTAAAAATGATCTATCCTTTAAAGTACAGCGAGTTTGTTTATAAATATGCAGAAAAATATGATATCGATCCATTTCTTGTTTTTGCTGTTATCAAAGCGGAAAGTGGTTTTGATCCCGGAGCAACCTCGCATAAAAATGCGAAGGGCTTGATGCAAATCACTGAGAGAACAGGAAAATGGGCTGCATCCAAAATCAAGCTGAAAGAGTTTAACGTAGATAAGCTATACGATATAGAAACCAATATTTCTATTGGCTGCTGGTATTTAAACAACTTGAAAAAAGAGTTTAATGGTAATATTGACTTGGTTATAGCCGCCTATAACGGCGGGAGCGGGAATGTGAACAAGTGGCTTAAAGATACGAATTTGAGCAGCTCGGGGGAGCAATTGGACAGAATCCCATTTAAAGAAACGGATAAATATTTAAAGAAAGTAAAAAGATATTGTCTAATGTATAAAAAGCTTTACGGAGAATCGTATTAATGATATGGTTAATGTATATAAACGTATTATTTATTTTGAAGGGTGTAAGTTAAACAATTTCCTAAGGTATGACAAAATTGAAATAGGCTTTTGTTTTATAAAATGTTAATTTTCAACATGGCTCCTAAATAGGGTGCAGCAAATGGTTTTCATTATAGAATCAAGTGCAGTTCTATTCAAATTGAAGTTATGAGGAGGAAAAAGCTATGAACCCAATGTTTGAAAAAGACTTATTGTATCCGACAGATAGCTTGGCTGAGCCTGGAATTATACGTGTTCAAATTTTTGATCCCAACGGAAAAGGGAAAATTCCCGTTGTAATCGAAAGTAAAACGGCACATTCTCCAATGAACTATATTGATACCATTATAAGGATTATGCAAAACGATATATTTGATAGAATTTTAATTGATATCAGGAAGAATGTAAGTCTTTATATAAGTGCAACCGAAGAGATAAAGAAGGACATGAACGGAAAGAACTTCGCAGCAGTTGAGTTTGAGGGTGAGAGCATAAAATACGTATACTTGGATGAAATAGAAAGATAAAAATTTTATGATTCATTCAGAAGGATTCCAATAAAAAAATAGGAGCAATCGGCCTTAAATAAGCCGGTTACTCCTATAATGAGGGATTTATTATGTAGCTTAGTGAAAGTGTATATATTAAAACAAAGGTTATAAACTACCTTGAAGCAGCTCTTCTTAAATTACTTTCCTTACAGGTATAATAATTGATGACGGTTTTCCTTTTCCCTGTGCTTTCCTTTTCGATGGTGTAGGAATGTAAGGGATGATCTGCTTTTGGACCGCATTCCGAACAATATTTTCCTGAACGGATGGAGGTTTTGCAAATCTCACAATGAAGAAAAGAGTTGTTTTTTTCTATGATTTCCAGCCGGTCTTCTCTTAAATACCGTTTGATCTGATGGATGGGCATACCCAATGTAACTGAGACTTCATACATATTTGAGCAAGGATGGATATAGAGGTAATCCCTGATTTTTTTAAAATCCGCTTCATCCTTCTCTCTACATAAGGGACATGTATTTGTAAATCCATTGGATGGAAACACTTTTCCGCAAACCGTACAATTTTTTAATTCGATCATAGATTACACCCTTTGTTAAAGATAACGAAGTGTAAACATAGTAAAATTCGAGAGATGAAATACTTGGTTTACGTGGTCTTTCAGAAATCGAAATTTTACTTTTACAGTTCGGTATCTTTAGCCATATTTTGAATTTCTTAAATATACCGCATCAAATCTTACATTTCCAAAGCAGGTATTCAAGGCTTTGGAGTGACTTAAAAAGCAGAAGAGTAAGAATTTTTATGCTGTATATTCTAATTATATCCTTTTTAGTATCGGATGTTAATAAACGGTTTGCCTTAAATTGGTTTACCCGCAAGACTACTTTAAAATAGGACTTTAGAACTATGCAAATCAACATAAAATTACAATATTGAATCCAAATAAGTATTAAATGCGGCTTGGCAAGACAGGATACTCCTGCTATAATTAAGCCTGTGGGGGGGAATGGATTGAAGAAAGATGGATGGGGTTATTTTTGCCTGTTAAACACAGTAGTTTTTTTTAGTACATATGAAGTAATTAATAAAACATTAGTAGGGAAAATAGACCTTTTCCAAGTAAACTTTCTTCGGTTTTTTATTGGTGGCCTGATATTGCTTGCCTTCCTTGCAATAAAAAGGGATTTTTTTATTGAGAAAAATGACCTTTTAAGGGTTACATTATTAGGAATTGTAAATGTAGCAATTAGTATGAATTTACTTCAGATGAGCCTCATTATAGCCCAATCCAAAGCATCCGTCGTTGCAGTAATTTTTAGCAGTAATCCGATTTTTGTTTTTTTATTTAGCGCATTCATTGATAAAGAAAAGATACATCTATATAAACTCGTAGGCCTATGTATGGGAACAGCAGGGATTATACTCATCTTTATGGATAAAGGAGATTTTTCCCTTGTTGACTTTAAAAGCCCTATACTTGCGTTGTTGTCTGCTTGTTTTTATGGTTTATATACTGTTTTGGGAAGGAAGGTTTCGGTTAAAACAGGAAGTTTGAAGATGAATTCTTATTCCTTTATCATTGGGAGCTTGATATCCTTGCCATTTGTACTGCTCTTTTGCAAAGTTCCCGAAGCTTCATTCAATTTTACGGATATAGTGAAGGTAATCTATTTGTCTGTTTTTGTAACAGGTTTGGCATATTTGACATACTTTAAGGGCTTATCCATTATCGGTGCCAGTAAAGGTTCACTGGTTTTCTTTATAAAACCTGTATTAGCCGGTAGTATTGCAGTAGTATTTTTGAAGGAAAAGGCCAGTATTTATTTGTTTATTGGTACGGTTCTCATCCTTTTGGGGATTATCACGATTATGCATTGGGGTGTGATGAGGGGAAGAATCGTAAAATGTACTCAGGGCTTACAAAGATGAATCATTTAGCTAAGGTTTTAGTATATAAAAGTTCAGGAAAATGATTGAGGGTAAAGGGTATGGTTAGAAATAAAAGAATTGTAGAGATCAATGTAAAGAGTGGAAAAGAAAAAAATTCAGTTATTTTCATTCGCTGGATTTTATTGGCTGCTTTTTTGCTTATTTACCATTCAAATACCGAAAATAGGGTTTCGCTACTTGTGTTCTATGCCACATACTCAACAGCGGTTCTTTATAATCTATTAGAGAGCATCTATATTTATAAAAAGCAGGAGGAAGAAAACTTTTTCACTAAAGTCCATGTTTTAATGGATATTATCGTGGTTTGCATTTTGTCCTATCAAACAGGTGGAATTGATTCTGATGGCTTTATTGTATTGCTTTTTATTATTCTTTATTATGGCGTTCGATACAAGCCGCTGACCAATATTAATATTTGTGTAATCAGTATCCTGGGGTATTCAATTTGCAGCATATATTCAGGACACAGTGCCTTGGAAGGCTTCAATTTTGGAAGACTGTTTTTTCGCAATATCATGATAATGCTTTCATCCTATGGAATTTCTGTCGTTATTAATGAAGTCAAAAAATATGACGAAGTCCGTAAAAATGAATTCAGACTTGCAAGGACGGACAAGCTTACAGGCCTTGCAAACCGTTATTATTTTGAGCAGAAGTTACACGATGAAATAGAGTATTCGGAAGCGTCGGGAAAACCGCTTAATCTCTTAATATTTGATCTGGATAACTTTAAAAGATTTAATGAAAACTATGGAAATATTTGGGGGGACAAGCTGTTGGTATTGTTTGCCGATATCATCAAGCAGAATACCCGTAAGTACGACACGCCTATACGCTATGGAGGTGAAGTATTTTTAATTTTGATCCGGGATTTGGATCTAAAGACAGCAAAAAACGTCGGCGAGAGGATCAGAAGACAGCTTGAAAAGCAAGGCTTAAGTGTCGAAAATGAAGAGGATAAAAAGAGAATTACGGTAAGCTGCGGTATTGCTCAATATCCGGCCCATTCAAGGGATTTTAACCAGGTTATCAAATTTGCAAATCAAGCCCTGAAACATGCAAAAAAGAGTGGGAAGAATATGGTTTTGAACTTTGATGAATTGGAACTGAAACCGGCAGAAACCGGTTTGGATTAAGATGAAAAACATAAATGGCCGGCAATCAAATTGCCAGCCATTATCATTTTACTCTGCTTTCTCTATTTCGGATTCATCCAGGTGCTTTAGCTCCCGGTCATTTAAAATGCTTCCCAGATCTAGAATAAGGATTAACTTTCCGTCCCTTTTCCCAATATTCTTAAGATAGGTATTTCCCACTTTGTAAAAGAGATTTGTCGGCGCTTCAATGTTTTCTTCAGGGAGTTTGATGATCTCGGATACATCATTCACTATATATCCGATAAGCATATTTTCTATTTTGGTGATAATAATTTTTGTCTTTTTTGTTATTTCAGTTTCACCAAAAGCAAATCTTTTATTTAAGTTTACAATGGGAACCACACTGCCTCTCAAATTGATGATTCCGTCAATAAACTCAGGCATATTGGGAAGCTTGGTCACTTCCTGATATTTTACAATCTCCTGAACCTGTGAAGTGTATGCACCGCAAATTTCATCGTTGAGGCTGAATATGACAATCTGGACATCACCCATAAAAATACCTCCTTGAAAGCGTTAAAAGATAAATGACAACAAAACGGAATCCTATGTAAAACAAAATATGAATAATTAAAGATTTCTTAGGGAACGGCATTCAATTAATTTTTTGGAAAAAGACTTTTGACACAAGTGAAAAACAAGACCTGTCTATATATAAATATAACATATGAAAGGCAGGTTTGAAAAGAGCGTAATAGAAAATTAAATGAGTCAAATTTTTGCATACTTTCGTTTGAATATGCTAAAAAATTCGTATATAATTGATGTACTGAAAAATTTTATCTTACCGCTTGGGGTAAGTCTCAACGCATATCGGACGCTGTATGATCTCATAAATTACTACTGTGTTGGCAGCTATGAATTGTATACTGGTTTATGTAGCAATTTTAAATTTCTGTTAATGAAGTAAGTATAAATTATTTAACCAACCTTAAAAGAAAACTGAAAACAATACAAAGCGTGTGTTTTGGCGGTCAAACGGCAATTTTGTTTCTTAGAAAGATAGGGAATAAGCGCTGATTTTGATGAATTGGATAATAGGATTATGCAAGAATGATTTGAATAAAAAAGGTTTTTTGTATATAATTACTAGTAAGAGTAAAAAATATACAGAATGTTTACAAAATTACATAATTTACAATATGACGGGTGAATAGAATTAGAATAGAGAAGTATTTTGTTTTAAATAGGAAAGAGGATTTGTATGGGGTTGAGGGGAAGGGTTATCGCTGATAAATATAAAATCATGGAAATGATTGCCGAAGGTGGAATGAGCACGGTTTGGCAGGCATTGGATATGGTTAAAAAAGAAACAGTGGTTGTAAAAGTGCTCAAGCAGGGGGTTACATCCAACCGTATTGAAGATGTAATACGGTTCCGTAATGAGGCAGCCAATGTGGCCAAGCTGGATATAGATGGGGTTGTCAAAGTATACGAGATCGGTGAAGTGGAAAACACTTCTTTTATTGCTATGGAATATGCCAAAGGGAAAAGCTTGTTTGACCTTATAAAAGTTGGCATCCAATTTACCGTTCAGGATGCAGTTGATATTATTTACAGCATATGCCGGACATTAAGGCAGGTGCACCACTATGGAATTATCCATAGAGATTTAAAGCCGGGGAATATCGTTGTGGATTTTGATCACCCGCAAGGAGATATAAAGTGTTCAGTAAAATTAATTGATTTTGGCCTTGCCCAGGTGAAAGAGTTTAACATGAGCGACCCGGGAGATATGGTAGGTACCCTTTACTATATGGCTCCGGAACAAATCGGATTAATTAAAAGACCTGTTGATGAAAGAAGTGACCTCTATTCCATCGGAGTGATTTTCTATCAACTGCTTTCGGGAGTACTCCCATTTAAGGGTTCTGACCTTAGTTCTACTTTCTATCAATACATGTCTAAAGTGCCGGATAAGCTTATAAAACTCAACCCGCAAGTTCCATCTGTTTTGGAAAATATCATATTCAAACTGATTGAAAAGGAACCGGACAGAAGGTACCAAAGTGTAAAAGGGTTATTGAGTGATTTAAAAAGGGTTAGGGAGGGGCAAGAGGATTTTACCCTTGGTTCGGATGATAAGGTGACCAAGTTGAACTTCAGGTCTTGCTTCATCGGTAGGAAAAATGAATTGGAAGAGCTGAAAAAACTGTTTGACGACGTACAAAAAGGTAAAGGAAGTATATGCTTTATAAGTGGTGAACCGGGAAGCGGGAAAACACGGCTTGTAGAAGAGTTAAAGAGTTATGCTTTAGAGCGGGAGGGGATTTTTGTTGACGGAAAATGCTTCTCCGGTAGGAATAAAACGCCCTATGCTCCCTTTAAAGAAGCTTTGGATATTTTTATTAGAGGTTTTGAAAGAAATTACTCACTGGAGGGTAGAAGAGAGATCCGGAAAAAACTGAAAAAAGGATTGGATAACCTGGGGGAAGTAGTACTACGCCTCAATCCTTTTATGAAAGAGGTGATTGGAAGCTGCCCTCCACTCGTAGAATTGGAACCGGCAAAGGAGAATCAAAGATTCCTTTCGATTATAAGCCAATTTTTCTATACCCTTGGAAAAGCTCAGAATGGTGTTGTAGTTTTTTTAGATGATTTGCAGTGGATAGATGGGGATAGCATTGAACTATTAAAACAAATCACTACCGAAATTGAGAAAAACCCGGTTTTAATGATCGGTACATACAGGGAAGATGAGATTCCGGAAAACCATCCTGTCAGAGAATATGCTGCCTGTGCGGCAAATCGTAAGTATCCTTTTCATGAACTCCATTTAAAGCCTTTTGGCCATGGTGAGGTTCAAAAGCTTGTTTCAAGTATACTATCCGAAAGTGAGGGTAGTTTACAGGAAATATCCCGTTATGTATTAAACCGGTGTAAGGGAAATGTCTTCTTTGCAATAGAAATCCTAAAGCAGTTGCTTGAAGAAAAGGGATTAGTGCGAAAAGAGGGAAAATGGGCTATTTACAGGGAAAAGGTGGACCAGATTGATGTTCCTCCCAAGATCGTAGATGTTTTGATGAAGAAGATGGATCTACTTAATCAGGAAGAGTTGGATGTGCTATCCTATGCGGCTTTGATCGGGCGTAAGTTTAGAATTGATTTGCTTTTTTCATTGGTTGAAATGGACAAGGATAGGATTGTGGAAGTGATTGACCGTGCAATTCGTTTGCAGCTTTTGGAGGAAATTGTCTGTGATCAGAAGAAAATTCAATTTGTCCACGACCGGATTCAAGAAGCTTTTTGTTATAAAATACAAACAGAAAAGAAAAAGGAACTGCATTTAAAAATTGCTGCTGCTTTAGAGAAGTTGTATGGGCCGATAGAGGATATTCTCTTTGATCTCACATACCATTACATGGAAGCGGACAATAGAAAAAAGCTGCTGGAATATGCATATCCTGCAGCTATTGCGGCAAAGAACCGTTATGCAAATGAAGAGGCCATTAAGTATTTTTTCATAGTGAATAAAATCCTTGAGGAAAACCAAGAAAAGGGCAGCAGCCAATGGATGGAAACTATTGAGTATATTGGAGACATCTATTTAATCATGGGAAAAACCGACGAAGCCATTGCACTATTTCAAGACTACATGCCGTATACTGCTTCAAATCTTAAAAAAGCCAATGTGTGTAAACAAATTGCTTATGCTTATTTGAAAAAGGGGGATTGGAAGGAGTGCGAAAGTTATGCCAAGCTTGGACTTCAGTCGTTAGGAGAAAAGCTTCCGGAAAACAAGACGGAAATTCTATTGTCCATTGCAAGTGGAGCGATGAAAAGGATTTTTTCTCCTGTTACCAAAAAACTTTTAAGAAAATATGACCCTCTATTAAGTGAAACGATAGGTTTAACCGTATGGCTTTACTATATTGTATCCATATCCTATTCCAAAAGCGGGAGTTTGAAATTTGCCGCAACATCTACAAAAATGATGAATATCGCTGAAAACAGACTTAGTAAGTCCAGAGAATTAGGTTTGTGTACCATGACATATGCCCTCTTCCTGGCTGAACTGCCGTGGTCTAACTTAGCTTTGGCATATTATAAAAAAGCCCTTGAGATGCGGAAAAAAATGAAGGATGAATGGGGAATCGGCCAGTGTTATTACAATATGGGGTTTTATTACCGCTCAAGGGGTGAATACCGTAAAAGTGTAGAGTGCTTTATAACCAGTATGGATATTTTAAAACGGATTGGTAATATCGGTGAAATCGGAGCGTCTGTAAGCGGTTTGGTAGGAAGCTATTTAAATCAGGCCGAGTATGAAAATGCAAAAGCTGCCAATGATCAATACTTTGAAATTTGTAGTATTTCTAAGGATCACTTTGGCATGTGCGTTTCTTATATCTACTATATGATTTATTATATGGAAAAAGGAGACTTGCAAAGAGCCGAACACTACGGAATGAAGGCGTATGTGCTTGCAGAGAAAATGAGTGATACCTATTGCTGTTGTGTAAGCGGAATTATACTTGGAAAGCTTTATATAGAAAAGGGTGAAACCCGAAAAGTGATCCATACCTTGGGAAAGGCAAAAGAATTCATGCAAGAGAACAATTTTCTTAAGGAATATACAATGCCCCTTTATCCTTTTATTGCTGAAGCTTATTTAGAAGAATATAGGATGCAGGATGAACAACAAAATAAAGGCTTGAATAAAGAATTAATAAAAAATATTAAAAATCTTTCCACCGAAGCAGTGAAAAAAACAGCCTTGTGGCCTGCATACCATCCAAACTCTTTAAGAGTTCGTGCAAAAGCCTACCAGTTGACAGGCGAAATAAAGAAAGCTCAAAGAAAATTTTTAGAGAGTATTGAATTGAGTAAAAGGCTGGAAAGACGCTATGAGCTTGGTGTCAGTTTGTATGAATATGGAAAATTCTTGCTTGAGATAGATAAAAAAAGTGAATGGAAGAAGGTTTTAGAATCCTCCTACAATATTTTTAAAAATATTGGTGCGAGTGCCTATGAAAAAAGAACGGCCCAATTGCTTGGAATTACAGGAGAAGCATCAACTTCCATAGATAGGTTCTCTAAAGAAATCCGTCATACGCAGAAAATATCATCCATTTTCGAGTTGACCAAGGATATAAGCTCACTTTTGGATATTGAAGAGCTGTACCAGAAAGTTTTATCCATTGCTGCCCAAGTTACAGGTGCCCAAAGGGGGCTGCTCTTTATCAAGGATGATAAAACCGGAGAGTTTAATATAAAACAAAGGGTGAACATGGAAGAGGGCAATAAGAAATCCTTGGAGTGTGCAAAAGCACTTATTCATGAAGCCGCGAAAAACCCTAAGCCCATCTTAAAAACAAATGGTTTGGAAAGTGGGAAGCAATATGGCAATGACAGATATTCTGATGAAGCCAGTACTGTCTTATGTATGCCTATCAAGTATAAGGATGAGCTTCAGGGAATCTGCTACCTTGATAATAGATCTTTAGGCAGCGTATTTAATCAGGAGGATATTGAAGTCCTTAGTGCAGTGATGGCGCAAGCTGCGATATCCATGGAAAATGCAAAACTATATAAGCTTGCAATCACAGATGGGTTAACCGAGCTTTTAACATTTAGACATTTTAAACTTTTATTGGAAAGAGAAGTTCAAAATTGTAAAAAGGCATTTTCCCTCATAATGTTTGATATTGACCATTTTAAGAGATTAAATGATACTTACGGGCACTTGGCTGGAGATGGAATACTCATTAATATGGCAAAGATTGCCAAAGTGAAATTTTCCAGTAGAGATATTATTGCAAGGTATGGAGGAGAAGAGTTCCTAGTGATTCTTCCCGGGACGGACTTATCCGATGCAGTGATTATTGCCGAGGAATTTAGGAAAGCAATTGAAAAATATGAATTTATATACCGTGAAAATAAGATTAAAGTAACCATAAGCGTTGGTATTGCCCAATACCCTGAAATTGCTTGTGATGCGGACGCCTTGATAAAAGCTGCGGATGAAGCTTTGTATTTATCAAAAGCAAACGGAAGAAATATTGTTTCAGTTGCTAAGGATATAGAAAGTAAGGAAAATGTTATTTGATTCCAGCATGCATTGGATGTTCAAAATGAATATAATATGCTATAATGATATAGAAGTCACGATAAATAAATCATATTTTTTATTTGATCTGGTTTTGGTTTGGAACGATATCAAATGCTTCTTATCTTTTTGACACGCCTAAAATAGATTCTAAACATGAAAAGTTAAATGAAATTTCTATTCGTCTTAGTCTGCTGCCTGTTTTGAAGGATCCATCGTAATCATTTATAGATAAAAAAGTATAAACATAGTAAAATTCGAGAGATGAAATACCTGGTTTATGTGGTCTTTCAGAAATCGAAATTTTACTTTTACACTTCGTTATCTATAAAAGGAATAATTGAATATCCAATCATACTCAAAGTATGATTTAGGGGGACTTTTATGAATTTAGCGGGAAAACTCATCAGCAACAGGTATGAAATTAAAAAATTGATCGCTGAGGGTGGAATGAGTTTTGTATGGCTTGCTGAAGATAAAGTTGAGAAAACAAGTGTTGCCATAAAAATTCTAAAAAAGGGTGTTACATCAAACCGGGTTGAGGATATCATCCGGTTTAGAAATGAATCCTCCACTGTTTCACGCCTTAATGTTCCAAGTATTGCAAGGGTTTATGAAATCGGCGAGTTTGATGATATGCACTACATTGTAATGGAATATATCAACGGTAAAAGTCTCTTTAATTTTATGCAGCAAGGAATGGAGTTCTCTTTTGATGAAGCGGTGGAAATTATTTATAAAATATCTGAAGCTTTAAAATATATACATCATGCCAATATTATACACCGGGATTTGAAACCGGGAAATATAATGATTGATATCGATTCTAAAGCCGGAACCAACCGCTTTGATATAAAACTGGTTGATTTCGGTCTTGCCCAGGTAAAGGAATTAAATATAAAAGATACTTGTGAAGTGATTGGTACACTCTGTTATATGTCCCCTGAACAAAGCGGCATTATTAAAAGAAATGTGGATGAACGAAGTGATTTGTACTCACTGGGGATTATCTTTTATCAGCTGCTAACAGCGTGTTTGCCCTTTCAAGCTGACTGTGTAAACTCGATTATCCATCAGCAAATTGCAAAGGTACCCGAGCGGTTAGTCAGATTAAAACCGGATATTCCTGTAATTCTTGATAAAGTTGTTTTAAAACTTCTAGAAAAGGAGCCTGAGAAGCGTTACCAAAGTGTAACAGGTTTGATTAGTGACCTTGAAAAGTATAGAAAAGGCCTGATCGACTTTATTCTGGGATTGGATGATAAGGGCATTAAGCTTAATTATAGAACAAACCTTATCGGTAGAGCTGAGGAAATCAACAAACTCAAGCAGATGTTTAATAATACCTTGGATGGAAAAGGGTGTGTCTGTCTCATTGGAGGGGAAGCCGGAAGAGGAAAAACCAGACTGGTGGAGGAATTTAAAAATTATGTTTATGAGAATAATGGTATTTTTATTGATGGAAAGTGTTTTTCCGGGAAAAACAAAATTCCGTACGGACCCTTTAAAGATGCTCTAAATGTTTATATAAGGCAATTTGAAAAATACTCCGATGACAAAAAAATGAATATTCGTAATCAACTAAAACATGGCATTGGAGATTTGGGACAAATTGTTTTAAAGTTAAATCCATATATGGAGGAAGTTGTAGGAAAGTGTCCTCCTCTGGTAGAGCTTGAGCTGGAACGGGAAAACAACCGTTTTCTTGTTGTGGCCAGCCAGTTTCTATACTGTTTGGGCAAGAGTGAAAAAGCTATTGTCATAATGTTGGACGATTTGCACTGGGGAGATGAAGGAAGCTTTGAACTTTTAAATGAGTTGGTTAAAGATGTTTCAAATCACCCTGTACTTATTATTGGAACATTTCGAGACAATGATATTGATGAAGGCCATAGTTTGAAAATTTTTGTGAATAAAGCAATGGAAGGGGATTATCCGGTATTTGAAATTCCCTTAAAAGCTTTTGATGAACCTCGGATGTTAAGGTTTGTTTCCAGTTTATTATTTGACAGTGAAGAGAATGCGAAGGAGATTTCAAATTTTGTTTTGCTAAAAAGTAAGGGAAATCCTTATTTCGCTACCGAAATATTAAAACAATTGGTGGACGAAAAAGCGATAGTGAGAAGAAACGAGCGTTGGGAAATCAATGAAAGTATTCTGGAAAAAATAGAAATTTCACCGACCATTGTGGATATTCTCATAAGAAAGATATCGCTGCTTGATGTTAAAGAAATCAGCATTTTATCCTACGCTGCTGTTATCGGCAAAAAGTTTGATATTGATATGCTCTTTAACCTGGAGGAATACCGGATGGAGGATATCGTACATGTTATAGACAGGGCAGTAGAGCTGCAGCTAATGGAACGGGACTTGATAGAGAGGGGGAAGGTGTATTTTGTACATGATCGGATCAAAGAAGTTTTTTATAAAAATTTAGACCCTCAGAGCAAAAAACTACTGCACCAAAAAGTAGCAAATGTAATAGAGAGCATGTATAAGCAAAATAATGAAAAGGTAGTATTTGACCTGGTTTACCACTATACGGAGGCTGAAAACACTAAATTGGCTTTAGATTATGCGTATCCTGCCGCTTTAAAGGCGATGGAAAACTACGCCAATGAAGAAGCGATCCGCTACTTCCTTCTCATTACCCGGAATCTTGAAAAGGAAGGCAGACAGGGAGAGGAAAAATGGATTGAATGTATGGAGTATATTGGTCAAATCTATATTACTTTAGGCAGAACCGAAGAAGCCATTGAATTGTTTAACAAACTTCTTCCGCATATAAAAACAAATTTAAAAAAAGCAAATACATACCGTCAAATCAGTGACGCATATTTTAACAAAACAGACGGAGAAAACTGTGAAAGGTTTTGCAGACTAGCTTTGGAGACGGTAGGTGAAAAGGTTCCAACAGGTAATCTGGCGACACTTTTCTACATCGGAAGTCAAATTTTAATCCGGATTTTGCATACGGGTTTTCCTTTCCTGTTTGTCCGCCGGGTACCCAACTTAGAAAAAGAAGAATATAAAATAGCAGTATTTATCTATTATTTATTGGCCTGGACTTACTCGGTAGATGGAAAAAAGAATACAATTGGAACAACACTCAAAATGATTAACTTTTCAGAACGAAAATTGGGGAATACAAAAGAACTGGGATTAAGTCTTTCGGTATTTGCTTTGTTTTTGGCAGAAATACCCTGGTCCAGACTGGCACTTCACTACCATAAAAAAGCGCTGAAACTTCTAAAAAAACTCAATGATGAAAGCGGATTGGCAAGATGCTACTATGTTATAGGCTTTTATTATAAATGCCGGGGCGAATATAGGAGAAGTATTGAGTGCTTTATAAACGGAATGGATATTTTTAAACGCATTGGGGACTTTGGGCAGTTGGGGACCGGAACCAGCGGTTTGGCGGGAGCTTACTTTAACCTCGCAGATTATGAAAACGCTAAGATAATGATTGAAGAGTATTATGGGATGTGCAATAGAACCAAAAACTCTTTTGGAAGAATCTATTCATGGATAACCAATTTAATGATCTGTTCGGAAAAAGGAGATTTTGAGGAAGCTTATGAATACGGCATGAAAGCATTTAGACTTTCATGTGATGAGGATAATCCCTACCTAAAGTGCATGTCCGGCACCATGTTGGGCAAGCTCCTGGTTGAGAGGGGAGAAGATCAAAGTGGGATTGAATATTTGGAAATGGCAAAGGAATTATTTGAAAAAAACCGATTTCTAAAAGAGTATACTTCTCCGCTTTTTCCATATCTTGCCGAAGCGTATATTGAATATTACGAAAAAAACAAGGAACTTTTAACACAGGAAGTAAAAACAAGTTGGCTGAAAAAGATTGGGAAAGCATGTAAAGACGCAGTGGGGATAACAGATACCTGGATTAATTATCATTGCTGTTCTTTAAGAGTAAGTGCCTTATACTATTCAATCACGGAAAATTATAAAAAGGCGGAAAGGCTCTTTATGGAAAGCATTGAATTAGCCAAAAAAACAGAGAGAAAGTTTGAACTTGGTATGGCCCTGTTCAGTTATGGAAAATTTCTCAATAGAATTGGAAAGAGTGGTATATCAAGAGGGAGTATGGAGTCTTGTTATAATGTATTCCAGAGTATTGGAGCTAAGGTGTATGAAAAAAAAGCGGGAGAAGCATTGGGAATTGAAGAACAGAACTCCAGTTCCATGGAACGCTTTACAAAAGAATTGAGATATAGTCAAAGGCTTAACTCTATACTCACAATTACCCACGATATCAGTTCTATACTGAATATGGATGAATTACTGGAAAAACTGATGTCTATCGTTATTGAGGTGACGGGTGCTCAAAGAGGATATCTCATGATCAAGGATGAAAAAACCGCGGAAATCAGAATGCGGGTCAGAAAAAACATCAATGTCAGTGAGATAGGATCTGACGGTTTTTCAAAAAGCATCGTTGACGAGGTAATAAAAAAAGGCGAGGCAGTACTTACTACCAACGCAATGGAAGATGAGAAGTTTCATGAGTATCAGAGCGTGTTATTCAATCAGCTTAAATCAGTTTTATGTATTCCAATTAAATATAAGGAAGAACTTCAGGGAATATGCTATCTAGATAATCCCTTGTCCAGCGGAGTATTTACCGAGGAAGACCTGGCAATTTTAAATTCCATTATGACACAAGCAGCAATCTCCATTGAAAATGCAAAGTTATATAAGCTGGCAATTACGGATGGACTTACCGAATTAGTCATACACAGACATTTCAAGCAGCTTTTGAAAACGGAAGTGGATCGGGCAAAGCGGTATAAAAGAGTTCTTTCTCTTATCATGTTTGATATTGACCATTTTAAGAAATTAAACGATACTTATGGGCACCAGGCCGGGGATGCTGTGTTGGTTAAGGTTGCAAAAATTACTAAAGAAACCTTTAGAAATGTTGATATTATTGCCCGGTACGGTGGAGAAGAATTTGCAGTAGTTTTGCCCGAAACAGAAATTCTTGGTGCACAAATTGCAGCGGAAAGGCTAAGAATAGCAATTGAAAAAAGTGAAGTTGTTTATGAGGGGAACAGCTTAAAGGTTACAGTCAGCGTTGGAACGGCAACTTATCCCCAAAATGCGGCGGATATGGAATCACTCATCAAAGAAGCGGATACAGCATTGTATCTGTCAAAGTCTTCCGGAAGAAATAAGGTATCATCGTCAAGCACGATGAAGAACACAGCCAATGATATGTATTGACATTTAATAGATCAGCTGGTAATATACTAAATATATATGTAAAAGTGATGACGAGGGAAAGTAAATTACGGATCATTTATACAGCGAGTCAAGGAAGGTGTGAGCTTGGCAAAGTGAAATAATCGAAGTTCCCCTCTGAACTGTTGGCTGAATTCCTAGTAGGCTAAACCGGATCTTTCACCGTTAAAAGAAAGGATGTATCGGATAAACCTGTACATTATAAGTGGGCTTTTATGCCAATTTGGGTGGTACCGCGTGGAATATACTCCTCGTCCCTTTAGGGATGAGGAGTTTTTATATGCATAAAATTTTGGAATTCCGGTATGCAGCCATGAATAGGGTGGTAAATAAATACAGAAATAGTATAAAGTAAGTCTAGGATTGTAAAATATTACAAACTAGTGAAGTACCTATGATAAGAATTTTTAAGAATAATAATTATAAGGGAGGAATTTTAAATGATCATTGTTATGAGTAAAGATGCTACCAGAGAACAAATTGATAATGTAGAAAAGAAGCTTTCCGATTTAGGCTTTCGGACACATCCCATATTTGGAGAGATCAAAACGGTTATTGGAGCCATTGGGGATAAAAGACTTCTAAATACCCATGCTATTTCTTCTATGCCTGGAGTTGAAAGTCTTGTGCCCATCATGAAACCTTTTAAGCTGGCCGGCCGGGAGCTTAAGCAGGTTCCAACGATTGTGGAAGTAGGAGATGTAAGAATTGGTGGAGATGAAGTTGTTGTAATGGCAGGGCCTTGTGCGATTGAGAATGAGGAATCGTTCATTGGTGTGGCTGAAAGTGTTAAAGCTGCCGGAGCAAAAATATTAAGAGGAGGGGCATTCAAACCCCGGACATCTCCTTATGCCTTCCAAGGACTTGAAGAGGATGGTCTTAAAATAATGGCTGCAGCCAGGGAAGCAACCGGATTAAAAATTGTTACTGAAGTAGTGGATACAAGAGATGTTGACCTCATTGCTTCCTATGCGGATATTATTCAAATTGGGGCCAGGAATATGCAGAACTTTAGGCTGCTTAAGGAAGTTGGAGCAACCCAAAAACCGGTACTTTTAAAAAGAGGTTTGGCTGCAACCATTGAGGAGTGGTTGATGGCGGCAGAATATATAATGGCAGAAGGGAACTCCGGCATTATTTTATGTGAACGCGGTATAAGGACCTATGAAACTGCAACCAGAAATACGATTGATTTGAGTGCAATTCCTGTTACAAAGGAGCTTTCACACTTGCCTATCGTAGTAGATCCAAGCCATGCTGCCGGGACATGGAAATATGTGAGTGCATTATCCAGGGGAGCAATTGCAACAGGTGCAGATGGATTGATTATAGAGGTGCACCATGACCCGGGAGCCGCACTTTGTGATGGCCCGCAATCATTGCGGCCTTCAAAATTCTCGCAGCTTATTAAGGAACTGCAGCCGGTTGCTGAAGCAGTGGGTAGAATTTTGTAATGCTAGGAAATATAAAATACCCCCGATAAAATATATTAATGGGGGTAGAAAACTTCCGTTTATGAATAATTGAAATAAATAAGCCCCGGAAATCCGGGGCTTTATTACACGTTGAACCTGAATAAAGTTACATCTCCATCCTGCATCACGTATTCCTTACCTTCAGATCTTACCAGACCTTTTTCCTTGCAGGTGTTGTATGAACCGCATTGAATCAGTTCGTCATATGCAACAATTTCCGCACGGATAAAACCTCTTTCGAAATCACTGTGGATTTTTCCGGCAGCCTGGGGCGCTTTGGTTCCTTTTACAATGGTCCAGGCACGAACTTCTTGAGGACCGGCAGTTAAATAACTGATTAATCCCAAAAGCTTATAGCTGGCCCTAATAAGTCTGTCCAATCCGGACTCAGATAAGCCCAATTCACCAAGAAAATCCTGTTTTTCTGTATCATCAAGCTGTGCAATTTCTTCTTCTATTTTGGCACAGATAATCATGACTTCCGAACCTTCCTTGCCGGCAAAACTTTTAAGCTCTGCAACATAAGCGTTTTCAGTTCCGGAGGTTAAGTCATCCTCAGATACATTGGCTGCATACAGCACCGGCTTTGAGGTGAGGAGAAATAGTTGATCCACCATGTTCTTTTGATCTGAAGATAAATCCATAGAACGGACCGGCAAGCCTCTTTCCAAGGTTTCCTTTATACTTTCCAGAAACTCCAACTCCTCTTGAAACTTCTTGTCACCGGATTTAAGCATTTTCCTTGTCTTATCCATTCTTTTTTCTATCATTTCCATATCGGCAAAGATCAACTCAAGATTGATGGTTTCGATGTCCCTTAAAGGGCCGATAGATCCGTCTACATGAACAATATTACCGTCTTCGAAGCATCTGACCACATGAATGATTGCGTCAACTTCCCGTATATGGGACAAAAATTTGTTGCCCAATCCTTCACCCTTGCTGGCACCTTTTACAAGGCCTGCAATATCAACAAACTCAACTGTTGTCGGAGTAACTTTTTCAGGACTGTACATTTTTGCAAGTTTATCCAGCCGCTCATCAGGTACCGCAACAATTCCCACATTGGGCTCTATTGTACAAAAAGGGTAATTAGCACATTCTGCTCCAGCCTTGGTTATGGCGTTAAAAAGTGTACTTTTACCCACGTTTGGAAGGCCTACAATTCCTAATCTCATCGATTACATCTTTCCTTTCATGCTTTCCTAAAGTATCAATTTTGTAAACCAGTCTAAATTATATATCAAGTAAAAATGTATTGCAATAAAAAACAATAGAAGGAATACTTCATTTTATTGCCCACAGTGAAATCCTGCAAGAAAAACAAAGGTTGTATGAAAAAAATTGAATAATTTATCTAGATAAGAAATTTAGGAATTGAATTTCTTACTAATAATTGTTATAATAAGGCATGTAAATAATGGGAATCTAGTTAACCCCCTAAATTATGAAAGAGGCTACGTATTATATAAATAGTAGCAATTGTAGTGTTTTGGGAATAATATATATAAATTACATTTATTTACAGTTGTATTTCATCTCAATATATTATGTGTAAACATAATATATTGGAGGTATAAATTAAAATAAAGAAAAGAATTCGAAAGGGGAGTATTGCGTACAATGAAAAGAGGGTTGGGGAAAATAGGTAAAAAGGTATGTAGTTTATTCATTATTTTAACTTTAGTATTCAGTCTGTTTAGCGGCATTGTCAATGCGGAAACAGCAAGTGGAGGAGTGGTGATTACGCCATTCCAAAAGGTGATCCAAAAGATTTTATACTTGAAAGACAAAAAAGAGGATATTCTTAGAATTCTTAACAATACTAATAATTTAACAATGGATGAGAGAGTTACAGAATTTAAAAAGTATATAAGTTACATTGATGACTCAATTATCAGGTTGGGATTGCAAAGGTATGATCAGTTGGGCGATGATAAAAAAACATATCTGGAGTTAGCAATCAAAACAATCTTACTCCCTGTTGGCAATCATAATACGGCAGGATTTAAAAGCATTGCAGAACGCATAAATTTAGAGATATCTGGAGATGCTCAGGATCAGACCGGAATTAAATTATTAGTCGTATTTTTAAGGAATTTTTCGGATCAATCTGCGAAGATAGTGGCTTTTGATGGTGATACAAACATATATAAGATCAAGTTATCATTGGTTGATTTTAACCTCCCATTTTTGGGTTCTGCTAAAAATTTAGCTGACTTAATGTTGGATTCGCTGGACCTATTTGAAGGCAGAAATATTCCGGATACAAATAATAATAATAAAACTGATGTAGATGACTTTATGAAAAAAATTGAAGATGTTATAAACCGAAGCAGTGACATAGAAATTTACAATTTTAAGGTATTTTTAAGAGACCAGAGTGATGGGAAAATTTATAGCGGCAATCCGCCTAACCCACAACAACCACCAACAAACACACCAACAAACACACCAACAAACACACCAACAAATACACCAACAAACACACCGACTCATACATCAACACCAACAAATACACCAGTACCAACAGTTACACCTACAAATACTCCAACGCCGTATTCAGGCGGTAATGGTGGCGGCAATACCTCAGTTCCAGCAGTAACAGCAACAAACAAAGCAACTGTTACTCCATCGAATACACCAACACCAACAAAGGCTCCGACTAACACGCCAACGGCCACCCCTGTACCTGGTACTGAAAAACAAATTACCAAGTTTTCCTTTAAAAGCTTGGTTCCGGAAGCTGTAGGTGAAATTGATGAAAAGCATCATTCCATTATTGTAGAAGTCCCTAAAAAGACAGATGTTACTGCTTTAGTTCCTACCATTGAATTCAAAGGGAAATCTATAAGCCCTGCGTCGGGAGTAAGCCAAAACTTTAAAACACCTGTTAGGTATACTGTAACTGCAAACGATAATTCGACAATTGTTTATAAAGTGCATGTAGTAGCTGCAAAGGAAGATGTGGTTGAGGTTAAGCCAACACCGATTCCAGGTCCGCCAGCCTTTGAGGACATCGCAGACCACTGGGCAAGGGATTATATCTTGAATTTACTTGCCAGAGATACTATTAACGGTTATACGGATGGAACTATGAAGCCGGACATAGATATGACAAGGGCGGAAGCGGTGGTTACACTTGTTAAAGCTGCAGGATTTGAAATTCCTGAGAATGTAAAGCTAAACTTTAAGGACAGCAATACAATTCCTGCGTGGGCTAAAGCATATGTTCAAGTTGCTGTTGATAAAGGTATTGTAAAAGGTTATCTTGATAATACATTTAAGCCCTTCAATAAGATAACGCGTGCGGAATTGTGTGTTGTGGCTATGAAAGCTTTCGCTTTTGGGGAAGCAAAAGGAAATTTACTCACTTTTAAAGATGCTAAAGATATTCCTGATTGGGCTGCCGGCTTTATCTTAAAAGCAGTTGAATTAGGGGTGCTTCAAGGGTATCCGGACAGTACATTCAAATCGGCTAAGAATATCACAAGAGCTGAAGTATTTAAGGTTTCAGACAAGTGTTTGGATATTTCCGGGAAATAATGAAAAAGATGTAGACATAATTATTGCTTTTAAATATAATATTAGTGTTTAAAATTTGAGCTTTGAGTTTTAAAACTCAAAGCTCAAAACATGATATTCAGTGTTTTGATAAACTTAAGGTAAGGAAGATATATTTGCTGTCAGCAAATTTTAAGTGTATAATGATTAGTAAATGGGGTCTATTTACATAAGTATTAAATTATTTTGTAGAGGTATAAAATGAATAATAACCAAATGATTGATGTTCGTGATCTTGTGAGAATTATTTTTAAAAGGTTTTGGATTATTATAGTTATTTCGGCGATATTTGCTGGCTCTTCTGCTGTTATAAGCAAATTTCTACTTGATAAGGTTTACGAATCCAGTGCTACCATATATGTCGTAGGGAAGCAATCGGACTCTCAGAATTCAATCATGTATAATGATTTGATGGCGGGGCAGCAGTTAGTAAAGGATTATAGGGAACTTATAAAGCAAAGGCTTATTACAGAGCAGGTTATCGATGAACTTAATATGCATAAGGAGCTCACACCCTCTTCCTTGGCATCAAAAATAAGCGTAAGCTTAAAGAATGAGACTAGAATATTGGAAATCAAGGTACAGGATGTAAATCCTGAAAGATCTGCAAAGCTTGCCAATAAGGTAACCGAGGTTTTTAGCAAAAGAGCTGTGGATATTATGCGGGTAGAGAACGTGAAAATCATTGACCAAGCTGTTATCCCACTTAATCCGGTTAAACCAAAAGTGACGATGAACATTGCTATAGCATTTTTTATTGGCCTTATGCTGTCAATCGGACTCATTTTCTTACTTGAATTTCTAGATAATACAATGAAAACGCCTGAAGATGTTCAGAAACATTTAGGCCTTCCGGTAATAGGGAATATTCCGATTACAAGTAAAGAATAAAGAAAGTGGTGAAATCATGATTGATAGAAATACATTGATCTCGATGGCTAATCCGAAATCGCAGATCTCGGAAGCTTATAGAATTTTAAGAACAAATATCCAGTTTACAGGGCTTGACCGCCAGCTAAAAACGATTATGGTTACCAGCTCGGGCCCGGGGGAAGGCAAAACGACAACAACTGTAAATCTTGCGGTAGTATTTGCTCAGTCGGGGAATAGGGTTCTTCTGATTGATGCGGATTTAAGAAAGCCGAGAGTATATACATACTTTGATATTGATCCTAAGAAAGGGATTACGACATTATTATCCCGTCAGGGAAGTTTTAAGGATTATGTGCAAAAATCAGGTGTGGAGGGACTGGATGTAATTGCCTGCGGGCCAATTCCGCCAAATCCCTCTGAACTGATAGGTTCTAACGCAATGAAGAAGTTTATTGAAGAGATAAAAGGACATTATGATACCATTCTTTTCGATTCACCGCCTGTTAATCCTGTAACAGACGCTGCTGTACTTTCGACGTTATGTGATGGTGTTATCTTTGTATGCAGGGTAGGGCAAACCAAGGTTGATTCCATTCAAAAGTCCAAGGAACATCTTGTGAATGTCAATGCGAATATTCTTGGAGTAGTTTTAAATGGAGTAGATAAGAATATTATGGGAACCTATTCCTATAGGAATTATTATGACGAAAAACATGAGGGTGAAAAAAGAAAAAAGAAATCGTTTTTTAGAAGAAAAGAAATTGCAGGCTAGATGAGGTTTTTATGATAGATATACACTGCCACGTTCTCCCGGGACTTGATGATGGGGCTTCCAGTTTTGAAATAGCTTTGAATATGTGCAAAGCGGCATGTGAAAAGGGTGTTAAAAAGATTATTGCAACACCTCATTTTATTAGTGACAGTAGCTTTAAAAGCAGCCCGGAGAAAATAATCGAAGTGATTGGAGAACTCAAGAGAAAATTAGCCGAGGTTGAATTGGACATTGATATTCTCCCGGGAATGGAAATTTTTTTAAACGACTCCTTGCCGGATATGCTGGAAAAGGGCGAAGTACTTACTTTAAATAATAGCAGGTATGTACTGGTAGAACTTCCTTTAAACGATATCCCTTTATATACTGAGGATATCTTATACCAGTTGCAAATTAAAGGCTACACTCCGGTATTGGCGCACCCTGAGAGAAACTCGATAATAAACCGTGACCTTCGCATATTGAAAAATTATATCAATAAAGGGATATTGGTACAGGTAAACTCGGGAAGTCTAAAGGGAAGATACGGAAGTGTGGTAAAAGCGTGTGCAACTGAGATCGTAAAAAGAAACATGGTAAGCTTTGTGGCTTCTGATGCACATGGAGTAAAGGGGAGATATTCCGGTTTTGAGCAAGTTGAGTGGATTCTAAAGGGAATTACTGGCAGAGAAAAGGCTGATGAAATTTTAAAGGTAAATTCTTTAAAGCTTGCAAATAATGAGGACATAGAGTCTCCTAAAATGAATGATAAGGATGATTTTTCATATGATCCTGGCACTGTAAATAGGCCTAAAGGATTTAAAGGGGTCAAAAGGTTTATACGAAAAAAGGCAAAAACAATTATTATAACCTCGGTGATTTTACTTTTTTTAGGGGGAGTAGGAACATTTTTTACCGTAAGGTATATGGTAAACACTGCATTTAATAAGGTTTTTGAGTCTATTCTTGTTTCGGAGGGGTTTGAAATTGTATATGATGACGAAGATAATACCGAAGGGATTGACACAACGGCTGATAAACAGCAGAATGGGATCCCAGATAAAAATAAACCCATAAATAATAATATTAATCTGCCGGATAATAATTCCGGTGGCAGCAGTATAATAAAAGATAACCCGTCATCTGCTGGGGATTCAATTGCGCCCCAAAAAGGTGAAAACATAAAAAAGACACGAAAAATTTCAGCCAAGAAAATAAAGGAAATTGAAGAAAAAATTTCTTTTGAAGATAAAACTTCTGCATTATCAATCGTAAATGACAGCCTTACCAGCGAACAAATCGATGAAATAACAGACATGCTGTCGGGAGGGATTACGGCAGAAGAAGAGGAAAAGATTAAAGCAATGTTAAAGAAGTCGTTGTCTAAGGATCAAAAGGGTGAAGTTAAAGGGCTATACAATAAGTACGATGATCTTTTAGAAGAGTAGAAGATATATTTAATGAGCAAATAATGGAGGTTTTGATATTGGGCTATAATGAACTGAAATTTCCTCTTAATACAAGCTTTTTAGTGACTGGAGGAGCTGGATTTATTGGTTCCAACTTATGTGAAGCAATTTTAAATAGGGGCTATAAAGTGAGGGTTTTGGATAATTTTTCAACCGGAAGATATGAAAACCTTACCGCTTTTATGGACCACCCAAACTTTGAACTTCTTGAGGGTGATCTTAGAGATTTAAATATATGTCAGAAAGCATGTAAGGATATTGACTATGTTCTTCATCAAGGTGCATTAGGTTCTGTGCCAAGGTCTATCGAAGATCCGAAAATATCAAATGACGTAAATATAACGGGTACCTTAAATATGCTCATTGCTGCCCGGGATCATGGAGTGAAAAGGTTTGTATATGCATCGTCATCTTCTGTTTATGGGGATGAGCCCAATTTACCAAAAATGGAGGAACGGGTAGGAAAGCCCTTATCACCTTATGCAATTACAAAAAAGGTCAATGAGCTATATGCAAGGAATTTCTTCGATCTTTATGGCTTGGAAACCGTAGGGCTTCGTTATTTTAATGTATTTGGCAAAGGGCAGGATCCACATTCCGCATATGCTGCTGTGATACCTATATTTGTTAAAAAATTGTTAAAGGATGAAGCACCGACAATTAACGGGGATGGAACACAATCAAGAGATTTTACTTATATTGATAACGTAATTGAAGCAAACTTGAAGGCTTGTTTAGCGGATAAAACTGCTTGTGGTGAGGTTTTTAATATTGCTTACGGGGGTAGGGTCAGTTTGCTGGAGTTGTATCAGCAAATAAGTTCATTGCTTAATAAGGACATAAAACCTGTTTTTGGACCCGAACGCAAAGGGGATGTTAAGCACTCAAATGCAGATATTGCTAAAGCTAGGTGCTTGCTTAAGTATGAACCCGACGTGGATGCAAGCGAAGGATTGAGGCGGACTATTGATTGGTATAAAGACTATTTAAACATTAATATAACATTTAAGTAGATAGTTATTTAGATATTTTAAGATTTATGAAGTTAAAAGTTTTTAGTTTTGTGGGGATGTTATTATATGAGTTTATTTAAAAGGTTAAAAGGTAAACTGGTTATTAGTAGTTTTACAAAAAGTGTTATTACACTAATGACAGGTACTACTGTTGCACAAATAATACCCATAGCAATTTCACCAATACTGACAAGATTATATTCTCCAAGTGATTTTGGAATATTAGGCCTTTTTTCAGCAATAGTCTTTATTTTAGGGCCAGTTGCAAATGCAAAATATGAACAAGCAATAATATTACCTGAAAAAGATGAGGAAGCTATAAATGTAACTGTATTAAGTATAGTCACATCGTTTACCTTATCCGTTGTTTTGTTTTTATCTGTAATCTTTTTTGGCACTAGAATTGCTTTTTTATTAGGAAATGAGGAAATTGCTATATGGCTTTATTATATTCCATTAGTAATTTTTCTTACAGGTGCTTTTAATGCATTTAGCCAGTTTAATGTAAGACTAAAACAATATAAAAATATTGCTAAAGCTACTGTGAATAAGTCTTTATCCCTAGCTTTTTTTCAACTGATTTTAGGTTATTTTAAATTAGGAGCATCAGGGTTAGTTACTGGGCAGATAATTTCTAACTTTACCGGCAATAGTACACTTGCATATAATACTATAAAAAACAAGCAATTATTAAAAAGTGTTAGTAAGGAACAAGTAATTAGATTTGCCAAAAGATATATTAATTTTCCTAAATATTATATGTGGGCCATTCTTGCAAATTCCCTGTCCTATAATATAATTAGCTTTTTTATATCCTCAATATTTTCGACAGCAACACTTGGATTCTATGCTTTAGGTAATAGGGTATTGGGGATGCCAACTTCGTTGATAGGAAATTCTATTGGGCAGGTTTTTTTCAAAGAAGCTGTTGAAGAAAAAAAGACTACAGGTTATGCTGTAAAAACATTTAAATCAACAGTAAAAAAACTACTTGTTATTGCGATTCCTTTTTTTACCCTACTATATTTCATAGTAGAGGATACTTTTGCTTTTGTATTTGGGAGTCAATGGAGAACTGCTGGTGAATTTGCACAAATTTTAATACCTGTATTTTTCGTTCGGTTTGTATTATCTCCATTAACTTATCTATATAATGTATTTGAAAAACAAAAGCTAGCACTTATTTGGCAAATAGCGTTGTTAGGAATCACTTTGCTGTCTTTTTGGGTTTCGACTCAATTAAAACTTTCAATAAAAGAGTTTCTTTATTTATTTACTACTTTAACTACCATACATTATTTCTTACTTTTTGTAATTCTGATGAACTTGAGTAAAAGTGGACATATTAATTTGTTTAAAAATAAGGTAATCAAGGTGGAAAACAAGTGATTAATATATTAAATTACATTTTAATTGCTTCAATTATCGTTGGAGTTGTTATTGCGTTTAAAAATAGATATAGTGTTGCTATGCTTTCGATTGGCTTGTTTTTAAGTACAATACTTTCCTCAATCGGGATTGAATCAAACAGAATGTTGTTAATGTATTTTGTTTTTGGACTTAGTATTTTTATTTTTGTAATTTCACGTGAGAAATTAGCAGTGAATAAAGCTGTGTTTTGTTCGATGGGGGTTATAACATTATTCTTAGCAGTATATCTATTTTCGTTTACATACTCAATGGCTGTAGATTCAGAGTATGCTTGGTGGAAGTTTAGAGGTCATTTAAGTTTATCCTTCATTCCTGTTGTAATATTATTGCTTATTGGTTATTTCAAAAAAAAAGAAAGAGAATTTATTGAAAAGTTTATTATATTTGTTTCTACAATTTTTTCAATTTATCTGTTTTATTTGTTTTTGACAAATAGGAACGCTATTATTGAAGGGGCATGGTTTCAAAGACAAACAATAGGTTCGGTTAATCCTATTTGGTTAGCAAGGTTTATGAGTATAGGATTTATCATTCTGCAGACTAAACAATATGGTAGAAAGCCATTGCTATCTATTGGTTTGAGCCTACTAATATTATCTAGTAGTTTATTAACAGGATCTAAAATAATATTGTTTATGACTGTACCTATAGGTCTGTATATTAGATTTCAAAATAGCGGTTTCAAAAGAGCAGTGTTGAAAAATATTGTATTTATAGGAATTTTTACTGTTTTGGCAATATGTTTCTTAAATATATTTAATTCTGATGCTATATTAAGGCGGTTTAGTTTACAATCCAATACAATCGACCAACGAATTGCTTTGTATCAAATGACTTTTAACGCATACCTATATAAAGGTAATTTATGGTTTGGTAATGGAATAGGGACAATTGGCGATAGTTTGGGATTAGGATTTGTCCGCTGGTATCCCCATAATTTATTTCTTGAGTTATTGTATGAAATTGGTATTACAGGTGTATTTACATATTTGCTGCAAGTAGTGTTTATGATAGTGACTTTTATAAGAATGAAGAATAATTGGCTGTTTTGGGCATATATTTTAAATTTCTTATTTTCACTGACAAGTGGAGATTTGGTCTCGAATAATTTAATGTACTTGTTTTTTGCTTTATATATATTATCAAATAAAAATATCGTGTTTAGTAGCAACGAGGTTGAGGAAACGCTAGGCCCTAAACGTAGTTTTTAAATATTTATAATATAGGAGTAATAATAAAAATATGAAAAAGGATTCAATAAAAACGAAATTGAATATTCTACTTATTGTCCTGATTACATTTTTACTTAGTTCATCTTCAACAATCGTGGCTCAGGTGAACGATTTGGCCAATCCCTATTTAGGTGATAATAGCACTAAAATGAATCGGAGCCACCGTATGCTTATGGTTGATATAAAAAGAAATACGGCACCTTACAAGCTAGCCTTACCCGAGGATGCATTTAAAGGGGGAGTGCTTATTGAATATTGTGGCTTTGAAGCATTTGTTGAAAATGCGGATGAATGGAAAAATGAATTTGACATTTTTATAATGTCTGAATTGACATCCGTACCTTATAATTGCAAGGTAAGCCCGAACCAGATAAAAGTTGCTGTGAAGAAATTTATGGAAGCAGGTGTAAAAC
This sequence comes from Clostridia bacterium, assembly GCA_026418275.1. Classification (GTDB taxonomy): domain Bacteria; phylum Bacillota; class Clostridia; order Acetivibrionales; family DSM-2933; genus SKW182. The sequence continues at coordinate 25,089 of JAOABQ010000085.1, read as the reverse complement.
TTTTATGGTTTCCAAATCAGGCTGGTTTTAAGATTAGAAAATATGGTCCAAATGGATATACAGATTCCTCAAAGGATGCAGATATTCAAGACCTATTTTCTGGGTTGAGTCTTGAAAATCAAAAAGTGTTTTCTGGTAAAAATGGTTTAATTACATATAACAATCCATACCCCTTGAATGTTGATATTTTAAGGAATGGTCACATTCCAAGCGGTAATTATATATGCAATTATAAATCCAGCGATCCTGATACCGTTTTTCCTGTCATAGCCGTTGAGGGGAGTTCGGTTGCAAGGCTAACAGCGTATAAACCTGGGAAGTTTTTTATTGTTGGAGACGGAGGTGCTGGAATATCTAATCCAGTTGATAAACAACCGTTTTGGAAATACGTATATGGATGGGAAGTTGTAAATTTATTGCTGGGAAAGCAAAACAATATACGGCTTGCAATGGATTCTTATGCAGGTAAACGGATTGCAGCTGTGGGTGTTGATTGTGATGTAACGCGTGAAATAAAAGCAATAGAAACCTTAGTTGATGCTTTTGAAGATAAACCTTTAGAACTTGGCTTAGTAGCTAATAATGTTTATATTAATACCGCTGGTTTTTATAAGGGATTAACCGATAGAACAAGGGTGGAACTTGTATCTCACACTCAATATCTTTTTAATTCATCAAATAGAATGAGAAATTCACAGGAAGAGTGTATAATTGGAAATAATCAACTGGTATTATTAAGAAACCCGTTTAAACCCACAATTAACTCAGTATCCATCAATGGGGTTAGTCTTACAAAAGCTGCTGGCGATATAAATACTGCAAGTCCATCAATTACCCAGTATGCTGTTTCGGAAGAATCCTTCGGGTATAATTATAGTATAGATGGTTTGTTAAAGTTTAACTCTCAAAATATCGGAAAGAAAGTCGTTGTTAACTATACATATGATAATGAATATCAGGAGAATGTAGGGAGTTTAGGTTTTTTACAAGCCAGGGGATGTTTGACAGCCAATGTCCTTTATATGGATGGGGGACATTATTCCATCCATCCTTCTACATTTAAATCCTTTGATAACAATAAGATAACACTTGCTGCATATTCGCATTTTCCGGGCTATGATGATGCATATGTCATTGTTAGGGCTAGGGAAAAACATCCACTTCCTTTAGGCTCAATCATGAAGCCTGGATACAATCAAGCAGTTGTTGATACCCAGTTTTTTAAAGTAAGTAAGGAAAAGCTTAAGAATATATGGTTTCCTAAAGCGATAAAAAGATGTATAGATCTTGAGCTACCTTTTGAATTCTATATACATGACTTTCCTCTTTGTGAAAAGGTATCGAATTCCATATGGTGTGATACCACGGGTTTGTACAATGCGGATTGGAAAAAGAAAACCTATGAGGATACTATAGAATATGCAAAAGAGTTTTATAAGTGGATGACAGAACAATTTGATAAACAGAATGCATATTGGATGACAAGAAGTAAATATGTAGAAAGGTATTATTATTTTAACAAAAATTTAAAGTATGATGTACTTAACAATAAAAAGTATGTAAAGATAGTTGCTCAAAATTCGGGTGATGAAAAAATCAAAGCCATTACGTTTAGAATACCAAGAGAGGAAAAACCTGTGGCTTTAAACCTAAGTAATGGAGATAAAGCTTGTTTTAGTATCGAAAATGGAGTGCTAAATGTCTGGTATGATATACCTGCAGGACAAACTTTGAGTTTAACAATTGATTATGAATAAGCATTACTTAATCAATATTTAGGATTGAGTGAATGATAAATAAATTAAGTTTAATTTAAAAAATGGGGGAATCCGGAAAGAATGAAACCAATCTTATATTTTTACATAACGAGTACAACAGAAGAATCCTACAGGCAACAAATACCTTTTATTATCAGTTTGAATAAACTGGGCTTTCGTATTTATTTTAACACGCACTGGACTTTGAACAAATCAGAGGAAGTGCAGTTGTATGCAAAGCAAATGAGTCTCAATGATTACCTTAGGCAAAATGATAAGGAAAAAACTTTTTTTATGGTTTTTTCATATAAGGATGTTTTATTTTTAAGAAAAAAAATTAAACACAATAGTAATTTGAAAATAATATTTAGACCAAGGGGTATTGTACCTGAGGAATCATACCTAAAACATAAATCTAATGTTAAGAAAAAGGTTTTAGATTATTATGAACGAAAGGCAGTAATTGCTAGCGATTATTTCTGTTTTATATCAGATAACCAAAGGCAGCATTTTTGTTCTAAATACTTTAAAGACGATACGATTTATGGAAAATCAATCGTAGTTCATAATTATTTAGAGTATAAGCCTTTAGAGAAGAAAAATATCAGAACCGAAGGAAAATTAAGGATTGTATATTCCGGAGGATTTTCAAAATGGCAGCAGATTGATTCTATTTTCGAACTTGTTAAATGTGTTTACAACAAACTGCCAAATATTGAATTTAATATATATACCTTACCTAAATACATAGAACTTGCGAAGGAATATGCTAATAATTATAATATTTCTAGCATATGTAACGTGAAAAGTTATGATCAATCAGAGCTTCTGGAAAAAATAGCTTTAAATGATGTGGGAATAATTCTGAGAAATAATTCAATTGTAAATGTAACATCCTCGCCATTTAAACTGATTGATTATTTAGGTTCACGAATCGGTGTTATTTTAAGCGATAATATTGGGGATTACTACCACACTTTGAAGAATAAGCCCTATGCTATGTTAATTAGGAATAGCAATCATAATAATTTTGATTATAGGGTTGAGGAAATTATTCAATTTCTTACCAAGTTAAAAGATATTAATAAAGGGATTATAGAAAATGATTTAATGACAACATTTAATTTTGAAAACGAAATAAAGATTTTATGCAAGTTGTTAGAACATGATTAATTGTTTTAGGGGGCGATTTAAAAATGAAAATAGCTTATGTAACTGCAGAAACACCTTACGGGCGGAGAGAAACATTTATACTTGATGAAATGACATATCTGAAAGAGTGCGCAGATATTTTTATTGTGCCAAGAAAGCCACCAAAAGATATTTATAACAAGAGTGGCGAGGATTTAAAAAAGTATACATTATGGTTGCCGTTAGTAAACGCTAAAATGATTATCAATTTTCTTAGTAAGGTTTTTTCAAAAAAGTTTTGGAGCATTTTGATAATGTTGGTTAAAGGGACGGGAAATGTAAAAAATACACTAAAAAATTTCATTATACTGCCTAAATGCTTTTACACTGCAAAAAACTTGAAAGACCAAAATGTGACACATATTCATGCACATTGGGGAACCACTACTTCAACCATGGCATTTATATTATCAAAGCTAACAGATATTCCGTGGAGTTTTACAGTCCATCGTTCTGATATTCCTACAAACAACATGCTAAAGGAAAAAGTTAAGGATGCAACTTTTTGCAGGACAATAAATCGAGAAGGTAGGGATGAGGTAATACAGATTGTAGGTAGAGAGTTAGAAGACAAAGTAAAAGTAATACATATGGGTGTTAAGGTAGAGGGAGCACCAGATCTAAAGCAATCTGAGAGGAAAGAGATATATAAGTGCTGTTGTCCGGGTAGATTAACTTATAAAAAAGGACACAAGTATCTCGTAGAAGCTGCTAAAATTCTATCCGACAGAGGAGTTAAGAATTTCAAGATTTTAATTATTGGCGATGGACCTTTAGAAAGTGGAATCCAAGAATTAGTTGACACATTGCGAGTAAATGATTTTATTGAAATGACAGGTAGAAAATCTCATGAGGAGCTTATTGATTTATATAAAAACAATTTAATTGACATGGTGGTGTTGCCTAGCATTATTGCAGACGATGGCGATAAAGAGGGAATTCCAGTAGCATTGATGGAACCTATGTCTTATGGAATTCCTACTGTAGCGACAAAAACGGGTGGAATACCCGAATTGTTAGAAGATGGTGCAGGAGCTTTAATTGAGCAGAAGGATAGTAAGGCGATTGCTGATGCACTTGAGTTAATGTTTAAAGATTCAGATTATAGACAAACCTGTGCACTGACAGGCTACAAAAAAGTGAATACAGATTTTAATATTGATATAATTATAAAAACATTATTAGATGAGATGAAAAATTGAGGGGTGTATAAAATTGACGATGGAAAATGGTAAGAAAGTGATTCTGTTTTATGCTTGGGGAAGTAATAACGCAGGTGATTTAGCACTAGGGTTAGGCGCAGTTGATCTACTAAGTGAGGTGTTGCCTGCCAAGAATATAACAGTTGTCTCTAGGCACGGCGAAAAAACAAAAGCTTATAAGGAGGCCAAGAATACTTTTATAAATATGTTTCCAGGTATAAATTTTATACCAAGCCCATTTGGTTTTTCTAGGCAATCAAAGATTGACAAAATAATGGAGTTGGTAAGTAGTTCTTTGTTGGTACCAATTTGCTTGTTGTTTCCTAAAATGAGTTTAGCGATTTTTAAGAAAAATAAGGCTCTAAAGGCCATTGGAGAATGCGATATAGCGGTTTGTAATGGAGGAAATCTTTTTTACTGGAACAAGGCGAGAAAGTCTATACCTAGGCTAATTGCTTTCGCGTTTCCACTACTTTTAAGTAAAAGGTTGAAAAAAAAGTATGGTTTTCTCCCCCAAACCTTAGGGCCATTCGAAGGTATAAGTAAACCTTTTTTTCGAAGGTTCTTTGAAACAGCAAGTTTTTTAACTTGCAGAGAAAGTAAGTCCATTGATAATCTTAGACCCATTTTAGGTGACAAGGCAAATCAAATAAAGGTAATGCTGGACTTGGCTTTTTTTATAAAAGCTATAGATTATAAGGGTGCAGAAGATATTTTAAAATGCAATAACTTAATAGGTAATGAATTTTTAACATGTACTTTGAGGTTTTCAAAGTTAGGGGATACCGGAGATCTTGATGAAGGTGAGAAAGAAATTAAGACTGCACAGGTAAGGGAATTTATCGAAAGGATTTTAGCAGAGAAAAATTATAAAATAGCTTTCATTTGTCAGACAGAGATTGACCGGAAGGTTACACTCGAATTTGTTGAAAGTTTAAATAGTAAATTTGGCAATAGATGTTTGTTGATTGAAGAATATAGACCCGAAGTTTTAAAAGGGATTTACCATTATAGTAAATACTTAATAGCAATGCGAGTTCATTCACTTATATTTTCTCTTTCCGTTAATACACCTGTTTTTGGAATATACTATCAAGCGTTGGGGCCCAAAATGCCTGGAATTATGCAGGATTTTAAGTTGGAACAATACTGTTTTGATTTAGGGAGTTTTGAAAAGGAAACTATAAGAAATGCTTGGTATGATCTTGATAATAGAAGTGATGAGATTCGAAAATATATAACAGAAAAAATTGATGAATTAAGGAATAATGGTAAGGAAATTGTTGTTAACGACTTTAAGCGATTAAACTGAAAGTGAGTCATATTATGTTTTTATCGTATTATGAAATACTGAAGAGAATTAAAGTGAATCAAGTTTATTATAGAATTATTAAAAAGTTGAAGTATGATCGTATTTATAAGTACATGGGAAAAAGGTTGTATAGTAAACGATATAATTACAAAATAAATAATTTAGGTAAGCAGCCGTTTTATGCAGAAGTACAGTTTAAAAGCAAGGATGAAATAGATTGTCTTTTAAAAGCAAAGGTGATTCTGGAAGATAAGTTTGTTTTTTTAAATAAGGAAATTAAGTTGGAAAAAAGTTTTCAATGGGATATGCAGGTAGAGAAAGATGCTTTGTGGAGATATTATCTTAATTATTTTGATTATGGAATTACCCTCTTAAAAGCGTATATTTATTCAGGTGATAGAAGCTATTTAAATAAGTACATAAATCTTATAAATTGTTGGATTGATAGAACGTTTCCAGGTCAAAAAATTACTTGGGATCCCTATCCCATTTCAAGGAGAATAGTAAATTGGTTAGTATTTATCAGTTACATAAAAGAAAAGAATATTGAAATTGATGATCGATTTTTTCAACAACTGACTGACTCCGTAATAAATCAGTCTAATTTTTTATTGAATAACTTAGAATATGATATAAGAAATAATCACTTAACAAGTGATGCTAAGGCACTAATTTGGTCTGGGGTTATTTTGAAAGAAACGAAAAACTCAACGCAATGGGTAAAAAAGGGTCTAGATATATTAACAAACCGTATGAGGGAAGAAATATATAATGATGGCTTCCAGTATGAGAATTCTACGAGCTATCAAATGGTCACAATACAAGATTATTTTGAGATTTATGTTTTATTAAAACAGAACAATATTAGGATACCTGAGAAATTATTAAATTATCTTGAAAAAATGTTTGAGGCTTTGGCTTATATTATGAGACCGGATCGATCTGTTCCGCTTTTGAATGATTCTGTTTATAGTTACCCTATGAAGGCGAGTGAACTGATGGCTATTGGGGCAGTTGTGTTTAATAGAGGTGATTTTAAAAAAAATTGTACTAGTGAGGATGATTTAAAGTATCTCTTTTGGATGTTAGGAGAAGATGGTGTTAACAAGTATAAAAATCTAAAGGAGTATGACTCGCCATACGATTCTATAGCATTAGAAAACGCTGGATATTTTATCATGCGAAGTGGATGGGGGAAGAATGATACGTATTTAGTATTCGATTGCGGATCTATTGGCCCTGGACACTGTCCGGGGCATGGTCATGCAGATGCTCTGAGTTTTGAACTTTTTGCCTTTGGAACGCCTTTAATTGTTGATCCCGGCGTATATAGCTACCATGATAAAAAATATCGATACTATTTTAAAAGCACGAGAGCACATAACACAGTAACAATAGATGGGCAGGACCAATCAGAGCTGCTTGCAAGTTTTAGAGTAGGAAGGATAGCAAAGACAGAATTAATAGAGTGGAGAGCAGAAAAGACTTATGATTATGTTGAAGGTGTACATTATGGATACAAAAATATTCTTCATAAACGTTCTATCGAGTTTAAAAAACCAAAAAGTTTTACTATTATAGATGAGATTTGTGGGGACGGAATTCACGAAGTTGAGTTGATTTTTAATACAAGCCACTTATTGAAGGAAGTAAATATAATTGATAAAAAGAAATGTGAATGTATTTACGAAAATGCAAATATAGTTTTAGATTTTTCATTCAACGACGTTTTGGGAGATGTGGCCGTAGAGGATAGTTTTATATCCTTAGAGTGGAATAAATTGTTACCTAATAAAAAGATCGTATATAAAGTAAAAGGCAACTTACCACTAAAAGTAGTAACAAAATTGGATTTATATAAAGAAATGGGAAGTGAATAAGGTGCGGATTCTGTTTTTGACACATTTTTATGCTCCTGAGGTGGGGGCGGCTACAAAGAGAATTTCAGGACTAGCAAGAAATTTAAAAAAATTAGGTCATGATGTAGAGGTTATTACCGGGTTCCCCAATTATCCTTCAGGGATTAAATTACCACCTTATAATCATAAGGTGTATATGAAGGAAGAAATCGAAGGTATAAAGGTTTATAGATTTTATGTCTATGCATCACCAAAGAAAAATTCCATAACCCGGTTATTAAATTATATAACTTTTATGATCTCATCAATGTTTTTTATTTTAAAGAGGAAGAAATATGATCTAATAATTACATCCTCGCCTCCTCTATTTATAGGATTATCCGGCTATGTTATCAGTCGAGTAAAGAGGATTCCGTTGGTTTTTGATATAAGAGACATTTGGCCTGATATTGCTCTGGAAATGGGTGAGATAAACGAGAAGTCATTAATGTATAAGGTACTCAATAAAATTGCTCAGTTTATACATAAAAAAGCAGAACTAATCACAGTAGTTACGAGAAAAAAGAAAGAAAAAATAATTACTAAAGGAATTGAAAAAGAAAAGCTTAAAGTGATTAGCAATGGTTTTGACACGGAATTCCTAGATTTCAAAGTTGATTTTGACTTAGTAGAGCAGCATACACTAAATAAAAAGTTTAATTTGATTTATACAGGAGTAGTAGGGCTAGCTCAGGGACTTGATGTAATCATTGAAACGGCTCAAAAGGTTAGAGATATTAATGATATAAGGTTTCTTATCATTGGTGATGGAGTAGAGAAAAAAGATTTAGAGCAAAAAGTATTTGAACAAGGGCTAACAAATGTTGATTTTTTGGGAGTCCAGCCACATGAAAAGATACTGACGTTTCTAAAATATTCTGGTGCAGCGATTGTTCCATTAAAAAGTGATAAATTACAGGACAGTGTTCCTACTAAAATGTTTGAGGCTTTGGGGGCCGGATGTCCTGTAATTTTAAGTGCAAGCGGAGAATCTGCTGACATACTCAGGGAATCACAAGGTGGCATTGTCGTAAATCCAGGTGATAGTAATGCATTGAAGGATGCGGTGTTAAAGTTGTATAACAGTAGAGAAATGTGTGAGAAAATGGCAAAAAAGGGACAGGAATATGTTCTAAATAACTTTACAAGGGAAAGTATTGCAAAAAATTTATCACATATATTAAATAATTATAGGTTTGGGGGTATTAAAAAATGAAGGAAGTTTGTATTATTGGTCTTGGTTACATAGGATTGCCGACTGCAGCGATGTTTGCTACACATGGCGTAAAGGTAAAGGGCGTTGATGTAAAGCAGGAAATCTGTGACACAATTAATGGAGGGCAAATACATATCGAAGAGCCTTATTTGGCAGATCTGGTGAAGCAGTCTGTACTTAAAGGGATGATTTGCTGCAGTACCAAGGTAGAATCAACAGAGGCCTACATTATAGCAGTTCCGACACCGATAACCAGCGATAAAAAGGCTGATCTTTCCTATGTGGTATCAGCAGGTGAAAAGGTTGCTAAAGTTTTACAAAAAGGGGATTTAGTCATATTAGAATCTACGGTATCACCCAGATGTACCATTGATGTGTTAAGACCTGTATTGGAAAAGAGCGGTTTAATCGCAGGCGAGGACTTTTATTTGGCACATTGTCCTGAGCGAGTACTGCCTGGTCAGATTATTTATGAATTAGAACATAATAACCGTGTTATCGGTGGTATCAATGATGAGTCCGCAGAAAAAGCAAAAGATCTGTATTCGACCTTTGTAAAGGGAGAGATTTATGTTACAGATACAATTACTGCTGAGTTGTGCAAATTAATGGAAAATACATATCGTGATGTAAATATAGCACTTGCAAATGAACTTGCAAAAATATGTGAGAAGTTAGGCTGTAACGCATGGGATGTAATCAAATATGCAAATAAGCATCCAAGAGTTAACCTTCATACACCGGGACCTGGGGTAGGTGGTCATTGTCTTGCTGTAGACCCTTGGTTTATTGTAGAAGCTACTGAAGGAATTGCCCAGATCATCGATTTATCCAGAAAAACAAACGATAGTATGCCAAGTTATGTGGCAGAAAAAATATCCGCTTTGGTGCCTGAAAAGGCTAAAATTGTTATTCTGGGCTGCACTTACAAGCCGGATGTGGATGATATGAGAGAAAGTCCGATTATGGAGTTGGTGCATCATATTAAAGATCAATATATGGTTCAAATTGTAGATCCCTTTATAGAGGAGTTTGATAAAAATATTTATGAGGTATCAAATGATGCGGATCTTATAATACTTGGCGTTCATCACAAGAAATTTAAAGATGTGAGTTTTGAAGTACTTGCAAAAATCATGAAGAAGCCTGTTCTCTTAGATACAAGGAATTTTTTCAATAAGGAAAAGGTAGAAAAATTCGGTTTTGCGTATCATCTTATTGGATGTGCCAGGTAATTATGATTTAAAAAGTTGTATTACAAAGTTGATGATTCAATAGCTGATTTATATGTAAACGCTTTTTAAACTCAGTATACTTTTGATAAATCAATAGTGTAGCAATAATAATGATTTCGCATATAAATGACTATAGACTTTATCCGGAGGCTTGTAGAATAGATGATTGGTAGGCCTTACTTTTAAGAAAGAAGATAAAACTGGATCAATGTATTTATTTGAAGCCAATATATACAAAAGTAATATTTCCAAGTGAAATCATATTGTGAATGTAATATTCCAGTTTGAATAGTAAGGTGGAGTTGAAAATGAAAAAGTGTTTGGTCGGTAAAAGAATACTAGTTACCGGTGGAGCAGGGTTTATTGGATCTCATTTATGTGAAAAATTAATCAGTGAAGGAAATGAAGTAATCATTGTGGACAATTTTAATTCCTTTTATGATCCTGCTCTTAAGCGTGATAATATTGAAGAAATAAAATCAATTTTAAAAGAAAAAGATACCCCACAAAAAAGCCTAAAAGTTTTCGAATATGATATAAGAGATTTAGATGCATTAGATCAATTATTCAGTAAATCAGCGATAGATATAGTGGTTCATTTGGCTGCCATGGCAGGGGTCCGGCCTTCGATTGAAGAGCCGTTGCTGTATGAAGAAGTAAATATAAAAGGTACGATGAACCTTTTGGAAATATGTAAAAAATATAGTGTGAATAAGTTTATTTTTGCTTCTTCCTCATCAGTATATGGCAATAATCAAAAAGTGCCTTTTTCTGAGACGGATAATGTTGATTTTCCTATATCACCCTATGCTGCAACTAAAAAGGCCGGAGAATTATTATGTTATACATATTCAAAACTTTATAGAATCAATATTGCATGCTTAAGGTTTTTCACCGTATATGGCCCAAGGCAAAGGCCTGATTTAGCAATATATAAATTTGTGGAATCCATATTTAAAGACTTACCGATCCCTTTCTATGGGGATGGCATGTCTAAAAGGGATTACACCTATATTGACGATATTGTCCACGGCATAGTTCAGGCTATTTACTGGGCAGATGATGGTGAAGACAAATATGGTATATTTAATATTGGAGAATCGAAAGCAATAAGCCTTTCGGAAATGATTAATGTAATAGAGCATGCAGTTGGAAAAAAGGCTATGGTTAAAAGAATGCCTATGCAGCCCGGGGATGTAAATCAAACCTTTGCAGATATTGAAAGGGCAAAAACTGTATTAGGGTACCAACCTGTTACTTCATTTAAAAAAGGGGTAGAATTCTTTGTAAAATGGTATAAGGAAAAAAGATTGAAATGATATTCCAGTTAGTCTAAAAGAATGCTAAAGTAAAAGAAACCATAGAAAAAGACCTATAAGAGTTCTCAGTTATTCTGTTTATTATTATAACAGCCTCCTTAAAAAGGAAGAGTGGATTTGTGCTTTAGCTGAAGAGCTGTTATACGAACTTTAATAAATTACTCTGTGCGGAAAAGACACATTTTCAAAGAGGTCTAATGATATAGATACTTAGGTTACCTATAGGTCAGCCTAAGTATCCGCATTTGGACTGAATAATTGGTGAAGGGACAAGTATGGAGGATGCAGTTGATTTAATTCGAATTAATTTTTGTAGCTTACAACACTAAAAATGTTGGTAAATAAAATTTAATTGGAATAGTTTACTAACCATTTAGATTGATGTATAATTTTTAATAGCTAAACAGATTACATAAAATATTTATTTCACACATACATCGAATAATGAATAAGATACATAAGAATATTTTTATTTTAATTTTAATTTAAATTTTGAGTTGAATGAAAAGGTGAAATAATTTACCTAGGAATTCAATGTTGATAGGAACTTAGGGGGATAATATGTCTGAAAGTCGGTCGTTAGAAAAAAGTAAACTTATTTTTGTTTTGCATGTTTTTATGGATTCACTCCTTGTATGCTTGGGTTTTAGCTTGGTTTACTATTATCAAACCTTTATCGGTAAAACGATTCGCTTTGATGCTGAACAGTATATGAGAACTGTTTTGGTAATTTTTTTCTCAACATTGCTATTTTTTCAGATTTATGGTGTATTTCGTTGTGGGCGGCGGCCTTATAAAGAGATTATATTATCTGCCATGCTGTCTCTTATTTTTGTCAATTTGATATGTATTGCTCTGGTTTCCCTATTTAAAGTATTTGATTTTTCTGTGATTCTTTTTCTATGGGGGTTCATTTTACAGTTTACTACCATTGTATTATGGAAGTACGTAGTATATAGGATTTATCCGGTGTTTTACAAGCCCAAAACCGCAGCATTTATTGGGAATGGGGAAGAGACTTATAAAGTTGCACAGAAAGTGTTAAAAAATGATAAATCAATGTTTGAAGTTAAGTACATTGCGGAATATGTTGATAATAATACATTTAAGCAAATCGGAGAAGTGGATGTGGTATTCCTAAGTCCAAACCTGGAGCCCTATTTAAAAGAGGCAATTGTTTATCACTGTATGGGCCTTGGTAAAACGGTTTATATTATTCCCGAACTCTTTGAAATTGCAATGTTTAATGCGACGATGAGCCGTTTTGACGATATTCCTGCTTTTCGCATCGATAATCTGAACTTATCCCTTGAACAATTATTTCTCAAAAGGACTTTTGATATCATTGTATCATTGGTTCTTATCGTAATTTCTTCTCCTTTAATGTTGTTTGCTTTTGTGGGGACAAAGCTATTTGACCGGGGACCGGTGCTTTTCTCGCAAGAAAGGGTTACCCGGTGGGGAAGAAAGTTTAATTTATATAAGTTTAGAACCATGGTTGTAGATGCGGAAAAAAATACAGGACCTGTCTTGGCTACTGATAAGGACAACAGGGTTACAAAAATCGGGTCTTTTTTAAGGTCTACAAGAATCGATGAACTTCCCCAGTTTTTTAACGTTCTATTTGGGGATATGAGTATTGTGGGACCGAGACCGGAAAGGCAGTTTTTTATAGATCAATTTGTTAAGGATATTCCTGAGTTTGAATACCGCTTGACAGTAAAAGCAGGAATTACAGGGCTTGCACAGGTGTTAGGAAAATATACGACATTACCGGAGGATAAGTTGCGGTTTGATTTATTCTATATTCGAAACTATTCTTTTCTTTTGGATATGAAAATCATTTTCCAGACAGTTAAGATTATGTTTATGAAAGTCAGCTCACAAGGTATAAAGGAAGAGAAAGTTCCCAGCTTTGTGAAAAAAGAATTTAAAGAGGTATTAAATAAAAACTTGTAAAAACATGGTTATTGATGTATAACATATATGTGATTAATTAAATTGAGGGGGACTTGATAATGGAATATTATTTGGTAACCGGAGGCGCGGGGTTTATCGGTTCCAATATTGTTGAGCGGTTGGTAAAAGATGGATTTAAAGTCAGGGTTGTAGATAATTTATCAACAGGGAAATTTGAAAACATTCGGAAATTGATCCATAAGATAGATTTTATTTGCGGAGACATATCGGACTTTAAGTTAGCTCAAAAGGCAGTAGAAGGGATTGATTATGTAATACATCAAGCGGCTATTCCTTCAGTCCCCTTATCTGTCGATGATCCAATCGGGACAAACCACAGTATGGTAAGTGCTACAGTGAGTTTATTTCAGGCAGCTGTTGAATCTAAAACCGTTAAGAGAATTGTTCAGGCTGCTTCATCCGCTGCTTACGGGGATAATCCCGTATTACCGAAGAGAGAAGAGATGGATCCTGAACCTATGTCACCATATGCCGTTGCCAAATTAACCCAGGAGTATTATGGAAGAGCATTTTATCATGTCCATGGTTTGGAAGTTTTGTCGCTGAGGTATTTTAATGTTTTTGGACCCAAGCAGGATCCAAACTCCTTTTATTCTGCCGTAATCCCCAAATTTATATCTATCATGCAAAAGGGAAAACAGCCCACGATTTATGGAGATGGGCTTACCAGCAGGGATTTTGTTTATATCGATAATGTAGTAAGTGCAAATTTAAAGGCGTTAAAGTGCCCATGGCCTGGAAAACCGGAAACAATTAACATTGGCACAGGGGAAAGCATTACATTAAATCAACTGGTAGACTCGCTTAATAATATTTTTGGAACAGAAATAAAGCCTAAATACGAAGCTCAACGGGTAGGGGATGTAAAGCATTCTGTAGCCGATATTTCCAAAGCTCAAAAAATACTTGGGTATAAAGTTGAAACGAATGTTTATGACGGGTTGACAAAATTGGTGGACTGGTTTAAAGAAAAGGATAATGAATAAACCGGCAAACCTGTTTTAGGTAAGGGGAGACAAAATGTTTAATTTGAGAAGGACAAAGGTCTTAGTTTTATTGGTAGGCATCATTATTTTAATGGCAGCATGTTCAAAAAGTGAAGATTCGAAAGTGTTTTATACGCTTTTTAACGAAGGAGATTCTTACTTTAAACTGGAAAAGTATGAGAAGGCCATTTATTATTATGATCAAGCGATTAAAGAAAATCCCTCTTTCTATGAAGCGCTTTTCCAAAAAGGAAATGCTTTGTTTGAGTTGGGAAAATACAAAGATGCTGTTGAAATGTTCGACAAAGCGATTTTACTTAAGCCAAAGTATGCTGAAGTATACCGGAGTAAGGGGGCAGCCTTATTGAAGCTGCAAAAATACTGGGAAGCTTTGGAGGTTCTAAACACTGCTATTGATTTAAATTCAAAATATGACGATGCCTATTATCATAAAGGGGATGTTTTATTTCAATTAAAGGAATATGAAGCGGCGATCGATGCTTACCAAAAAGTGATTCAAATTAACCCAAAATATTCCCGTATCTATTTAAAATTGGCAGAGTCTTCGTTTAATCTTAATAAATATGATGATGCGATAGCGTATTATAATAAGGCCATTGAGCAAAATCCTGATTCCGACGAAGCTTATTTCCGAAAAGGGATTATTTTATACCAATTAGGAAAATACCAGGAAGCAGATTTGGCCTTTGATAAATCTGTAGAAATTAATCCAACAAATAATAACGTATATCTTCATAAGGGAGTCGCTTTATATAATCTTAAAAAATATGATGACTCCATAACCTTCTTAGATAAAGCGATTGAATCCAATTCAAATATAGATCAGGCCTACTATTACAAAGGTCTTATCATGAGTAAAACGGGGAAGTTCCGGGATGCAGCTGAATTTTATAACAAAGCAGTTTCGGTTAATGGAGATTATGGAACAGCCTATGTTGAGTTGGGGATGGCTATGTTTAATTTGGAGAAGTATGATGAAGCAATCAATGCTTTAGGCCGGGCGGTTAGCCTCAATGCTGCCGATACGAATACATACTACTTTTTGGGCCTTGCTTTTGATAAAACGAAAAACGATACAGCAGCTTTAAGGAACTATTCAAAGGCGGCAGAGTTGGACCCCAAATTTGCAGACGCATACTGTAATAAGAGTTCTGTGTTAATAAGGCTAAAACAATACCAGGAGGCACTGGAAGACAGCAATAAAGCAATCGGTCTTAAGCCTGATTATGCCGAGGCATACAACAATAAAGGATTGGCGCTGTATTATCTCAATAAAAACGATGAGGCAATTGAAAATTATGTGAAGGCTTTAAGCATTAAACCCAGGTTTGTTGATGCACATAATAATAAAGGATATGCACTCTTAAAAAAGGAAAGCTATGTGGAAGCTTTAAAAGATTTTTATTTAGTACTTGAATCCATGCCGGGGAACGAATATCTGTACCGCAATATTGGATATGCTTTATACAAGCTTGGCAGATATGAAGAAGCCATTGATAAGTTTAATAAAGCGGTTCAAGTAAATCCGACATATATTGATGCTTTTTACAATAAGGGGTTGGTCCTCTATAAGCTCAATAGGATTGAAGAGGCGAAGAGTACATTTAAGATTATTTTAAATATGGAGCCGGCAAATACATTAGCAAAAGAGCAATTGGAGAAGATTGAGAAGGAAGAGCGGGATAACGAAGAATTGGATAAGGAAAGTGAGAAAGCCACAGCTTCAGACAATAAAAAAACTCAAACTGCAAGTCCAGAAAAAAGTGAAAACAACTTAAAAATTAAGGAAAAAAACGAGGAAGAAATAAAGGACGGTAATAAAAGCGGTATTGAACCAGAACAATCTCAAGTTGAAGGAAAAGTTCAATAAGATTATATATCATGGTATAAATACAAAAACACAACGCAAGGTACCTAAAATGCGCTGTGTTTTTTTGTTTAAACAAGTAAAACAAGTAATTTGGTAAGCGGTGGAACAATCGTAATTTGTGTAAAACTAAAAACTAAACAAAATTTATTTAAATAGTTAAAATGGGGATTGAAATCTAAACGATAATTATGAGAAAATAGATATGTAGAATATGGAATAGAATAAAAAATAAGTTATATTCACCAGCAGCACGGACCCAAGGACAAATGGATTACCTATTTTATTAGCTGATTGAAAGGGGGATGTACATGAAGGATACGAAGGAAACAAAAAAAATCATTGAACTTAGTGATGAAGAACTGATGGATATGGTAGGGGGTGTTGATACAACATCCGGACAATACGAACTACCGGTACCCAAATATGGAATTGTTATTACACCACCTACTACAAAATACGGTGTTGTGCCGCCAATATTGAAATACGGGGTTCAGCCTTTGTATGGTATTCAGCCTTTATATGGTATAAAACCTTTATACGGGATTATGCCAACCAAGGAATAATTTTTTAAACCATCTTTGTGATATAGCTTTTTAGCAAGTTCTTATGGCCCGGCTGCCGGTTTTTTATATGAGAATAAAGAATTAACGGAAATGAGGGGGAAGGTATGGACTTTAAGCCTATTACAGCGGTATGGGAGATTACGATGGGCTGCAATATGCGCTGCAAACATTGCGGATCCAGCTGCGAAGATGCTTTGGAAGGTGAATTAACAACCGAAGAAGCGTTGAAGCTATGTAAGGATCTTAGTAAACTTGGATTTCAATGGATTACTATTTCTGGAGGAGAGCCGACAACGAGAAAAGATTGGCATCTTATTGCAAAAGGTCTAAGCGACAACGGGATTATCCCTAACATGATCACGAATGGATGGCTGATGAACGAAGAAATTGCGCAAAAGGCTAAAGATGCGGGAATAAACACCATTGCCTTTAGTGTGGATGGATTAAGAGATACACATGATTATATCCGGCGTGATGGTTCTTATGACAAGATCATGCTTGCAATAGATATCTTGGTGAAAAAGGGAATCAACTGTGCAGCGATTACAACGGTAAACAATAAGAACATAAACGAACTGCGAGAGATGAGGAAAGTATTTGTGGAAAAAGGTGTTGGCAACTGGCAGCTGCAGTTAGGACTCCCCATGGGTAACATGGCAGTCCACAAAGACCTTCTGGCAGAGCCTTCGCATATGAACATCATTGTTGATTTTGCTCACGAAACCTCCCTTACTGGAGATATTATTATTGATCTGGCTGACTGCATTGGATACTTTAATAAAAAGGAAATTGAAACCCGGACAAGAACCAGAGGACTAGAAGGATATGGATGGGATGGCTGTGCAGCAGGAAGGCACGGTATGGGAATTTTACATAATGGCGATATCATTGGGTGTACTTCTCTTCGGGACAAGGAGTTTATAGAGGGTAACATTCGAAAAACCTCTATAGAGGAAATTTGGAATAGTCCCACATCCTTCCTGTGGAACCGTCAGCTTAAAAAAGACAAACTTACGGGTTTTTGCAGGAAATGCATGCACGGTAATCTCTGTAAAGGAGGATGTGCAAACACCCGCTTAACCTTTGGAGGAAATATTTATGCATCCAATGATTTCTGTCTTTACAGCAATGCGGTTAATGTAGCGAAAGTGCAACTCCAGCAAATGGAAAGCGTTGAGGAGATGCTCAAAAAGGCAAGAAAATTTGCCGATCATAAAAGCTTTCAACTGGCAGGGGTTTTATTGGAAAAGATATTGGAAAAACAGCCGAATCATTTGGAAGCACTGAGCCTATATGGGTATGTTTCATTTATGATGGAAAATTATCAAGATGCCAAAGCTGCTAACGAAAAAATCCTGCAGGCAAAACCTGAAGATGCATACGCGAACAAGGGATTTGGGCTGTCCATTGCAAGGCTTGGTGAAGTAGAACAGGGCATACGGTATTTAGAGAAAGCTATTTTATTAGGTGGAGATACTTTCTTGGATCCATACCATGATTTGGCAGTATTGTATTTAGAAAACGAAAGATTGGATGAGGCGATTTCAACCTTAAAAGCAGGAATGGCCAAGTCAAATGAGTTTGCGGAAGCGAGTAGTGAATTCATGAACTACTTGATGGAGTGTAGCTGCCAAAGGGATAATTCATAGTAATGAAGGATTTGTTTAAAATTATGTTTATAGCCTTGCCAAAAATTCATTCTAAGGAATTTACATAATTTATAAGGTAAGAAAGGGAAGTCAGTGCTTCGTATTTTGTTTATAGGATGGAATATATTTTATTGATTGGAGATCATCTGTGTTTCTAAGGTTTCGGAAAAGATATGTTTGTGTAAGACAACACGATATTGCCGATTGTGGTGCAGCATGCCTTGCCACAGTTTTTAAGCATTACGGTTTGACTATGTCCGTAACGAAAATCAGGGAAATGTCAGGTACTGACAGGGAGGGAACGAATGCTTACGGCATGGTAAAAGCAGCAAAAGCAATGGGGTTTATTGCAAAAGGGGTAAGGCTTATAAAAGATGATTTCACCAATGATATAAAACTTCCTGCCATAGCACATGTGGTTCTTGAAAAGAGCCGCCTTCACTATGTGGTAGTGTTCGCAGTATCAGAGACACATGTGCTTGTGGCTGATCCTGCTAAAGGGATTATAAATCTTACCCGTGAAGATTTTTTCAAAATATGGACGGGTGGAATGATTCTTCTTGAACCTGGGGAGGAATTTAAAAAGGGGGACTATACACATCCCTTATTTTTAAGCTTTTTTCGCCTAATCTTACCCCTTAAAAAGAAGCTAATGGTCGTGTTTGCTTCTTCACTTCTTTATACAGCCTTAGGTATATTAGGCTCTTTTTATGTTGGATTTTTATTTGACCGCGTTTTGGGAAACGGAGAAGGGGATAAACTGCATTATATTTCCCTGGGCTTTTTAATACTTTTGCTTCTTCAAATTATTTTGTTGTATATACGCAGTGTCTTACTTGCAAAGATCAGTCTTTTAATGGACCGCAGCCTAATGATGCAATATTACCGGCATGTTTTGAAGCTCCCGATGGGCTTCTTCGATACCAGGAAGGTAGGTGAGATTATTTCCCGGTTTATGGATGCGGGAAAAATCCGAGATGCCATATCCGGAGCTACACTAACCCTTATGGTGGATACTTTAATGGCTTTAGCAGGAGGAATAATCCTTTATCTCCAAAGCGCACGGCTTTTTTTTATATCTTTAATCATTGTAGTTATTTACGGTGTGATTGTAGCACTTTTTAACAAGCCCATCCGAGAAATAAATCATGTCCAGATGGAAAATAACGCAAAGCTAACATCGTATTTGGTGGAATCCCTTGAAGGGATGGAAACGGTGAAAGCTTTCCATGCGGAAGCGTTTTTTCAACGAAATACAGAATCAAAGCTTGATAAGCTTATCCAAAGTGTTTTAAAGGGAACGAAAACCGGAGCACTTTTGGGTGCTTTAACCTCCGGGGTATCGGGCACCGGAACCCTTGTTCTTTTATGGCTTGGAACATCCGTCATTTTGAGTGGCAAAATGACTTCAGGTGAACTATTATCTTTCAATGCGCTTCTAATATACTTCCTAGCTCCTATAAAAAATCTTATAGATCTCCAGTCAACTATACAGACAGCTTTGGTAGCTTCAAAGCGGTTGGGGGAGATTCTGGAACTCGAACAGGAAAAAGCGAATGAAGGACCGGATGAAAAAATATCTCCGGCTTCTCTTTATGGTCGAGTGGAGATTAGAAATTTAACCTTTCGCTATGGTGCCAAACGCCCGGTATTAAGGAATATCAATATAAGTATTGATGCTGGTGAGAAAGTCGCGATTGTTGGTGAAAGTGGTTCCGGAAAAACTACATTGGCAAAGCTTTTAATGAAATTATATTTACCAGAGGAAGGCGAAATAGTGATTGCCGATAAAGGGATCGAAGAAATTCCCATATCTATTCTGAGAAAGGAAATTGCGTTTGTCTCCCAGCAATCCTTCCTTTTTGCGGGAACGATTAAAGAAAACCTCATAATAGGGGATGAGCAGATCACGGAAGATAAAATGATAGAAGCCTCCTTAATGGCACAAGCCCATAGTTTTATTGATGAATTCCCGTTAAAGTATGAAACCTATCTGGAGGAGAACGGAAGCAATTTGTCTGGTGGGCAAAAACAGCGGTTGGCAATTGCCAGAGCGATTTTAAGAGATCCTAATATCCTGATTTTGGACGAGGCAACCAGCAATCTTGATTCAGTGACTGAAGGTGCGTTGGAAAATACCATGAAGAGGCTGAATGGAAGGGTGACTTTAATTGTCATTGCCCACCGGCTCAGGACGATCATGCACTGTGACAAGATTTTTGTTCTGGATAAAGGAGAGGTTGCCGAGTGGGGGACACACCAAACTCTTATGGAACAGAGGGGATTATACTATAACATGTGGAAGATGCAAGTATTGGAGTAAAAGTAGTGAGTTGAATTATTTTATTGGTAGGTAAATTTAAAATAAAAAACAGGGACCAGTTATTGTCCCTGTTTTAAAACGATGGATATTTATTCTTGGGTGTAAAAATATGCAGTTCCTGAGGATGTCCAACTTCCATTTACTGAACTCCAATTTCTAACCTTTAGCCATATTCTGGTATATCCTTGGCCGTAAATATTAACAGAAGTAGAATAGCTGCTGGTGTTGTAAGCTATAAAACCATGAATATTTGTTAGCCTTCCGTCTGAATCGTACCCCCAGATTTCTACATTGACGTTTGCACCTGATTTGTTGTACATTCCATAACGGATTGTTCTTGTATTACTGTCAATATTAACTGCACTGGTTTGGGTATAGTCACTAATTGTTGTGAAATACCAGTTAGTAGATATAGTTCCCGTAATTGTAGCAAATGAATTGATAGAGCATGTAAACATAAATACTAATAGTAACAAGCCAACTGCTAATTTTTTAGTTGTAGTTTTTTTCATATTACCACCTCGTATTTTTATTTTTGTATTTGATTTTAAGCTTAAAACCGTACCTATATTTTATATGCTTTTTATAAAAAATGGAAGTGACATTTGTCACTATTTTGAGTAATTGTAAAAAGTTCGAAAATCACCATATGAATATTCATTTTATTTTTCCTTACATTCTCATTTATTCTAAATCACATTAACCCATTAAGTGCATATTTTATAGTAAGCTTATTGACACTGATTGATTATGAGAAATGGAGGGAAAGATCTATGACAAAAGGCCATATTAAACATGTTTTCCCAGGCGGAAACACATCTATGGGGTTTTATAGCTATTACGACTATATTTTAGGGCAGGAGGAAGCTACCCGTATTTTAGTCATTAAAGGGGGACCTGGGGTTGGGAAATCTACATTCATGAGGAAAATAGGCGAGGAAATGGTCGAATTGGGATATGATGTTGAGTATATGCATTGTTCCAGTGATAATAATAGTTTGGATGGTATTGTTATTCCTGGGATAAAAGTAGCTTTGATGGATGGTACGGCACCCCATGCTGGTGTATCAAAAACACAATAAAATTTCCCTCTTAATTCAATAGATTGATGCCTTAATTTAATGCAGTGGTAATGTTCGAATATTTTGCCAGGCTTAACCTAGCATTGCCTTGAAATGTGCAATATGCCATGATAGAATAAATATGTTATTTGATAAATGGAAGTAATGGAGGAACTATGATGAAAAATTTTATTGCAGGGATTTTAGTAGGTTTAGTACTTTGTGTAGGAGTTGTATATGCTCAGAACTCTTTTACTGCGAGTGAAGCAACCTTTAAGGTTTACGTAAATGGAAAAGAGTTTAAAAGTGATAAAGTTCCGGTTGTAATTCGTGGTAGTTTATATTTTCCTGTTCGGGCTATAGGTGAAGCTTTAAATGTACCGGTTAATTGGAATTCAATGGGGTGGGTTGAGATCGGAACACCGTTGGTGCAGAGTACAGTTAATGCTAATAAAATGAGTGTTGACGGTTTAGATATCTATATATCTTATATTAAACAAACAAATGGTTATAGATATTATGATGTTATGGTTAAAAATATATCAAACAGTAACGTTTATTTTGATGTTAATAAATTAGAATGTAATACAGGTAAGTCAAAGATTTTAACAGATAATTCAGCTTTAAAATCTTCTGTTTTAAAGCCTAATGGGTCTATAAAGGGGATAATACTATTTAGCAACACGGATTTTGTAACTAGTTCTCCTACTCTTTACTACAAAAATTCAGAGATTATAGTAAAAGACTGATTTGGATGAAATTCCCAACGTTTATGGAGTTTTTTAATGTATTAAAGTGAGATTTTGTATTCATAATTAATAAATATAGGGCTCTTCGGAATTTAGTATTGAAACTTAGTCGAAGTAGCCTTCTTCAATTTTTTTACATAAGATTGAAATGTCTACCCCGAAATTTTCTTTTTCTTGCTGTCCAGCATTATATACAGACGCGGGTTCACAAAAACAATCAGAGAACATTCTTTTCTGCATGAATATTAATTAACATATAGGATTGCATAACATAATATCCCATGGTAGAATATTCATATATTTTATTTATGAGAATTAAGAATTAAGCAGAGGTTACGTGAATGAGTAGAAAAATGTATGTGATTATACTTACTATTATTTTTGTGTTTACTATGAATACTTTTGCAGTTAGTGAAGAATCCACAGGGACACCTGGACTGATTGTTAAAAGCAATAATGGGGTTCTTTCTGTAAATGGATTTGACCAGTTTCAATGGGATTTTTATATAAAAAACAATTCTCAGCAACCTATAGAATTGAGGGACCTTAGTTTAAGATACTATTTTAGCAATGATGGATACAACGACTTAAATAGGTATATTTTAAGTAGTGGTACTGCTGTCCCAAGTACTTATAAAAATCCTTCCGGAGCTTATGAAATTTTAAGGCCTTTAAATTATAGATTTTATGGAGTTGACCCTATAAACGCTTCGGCTGATACTTTTGTTGAGGTATTCTTTACAGATTTAACAACACTTGAAACAAATGGAGAGTTATATTGTTACAATACTATTCGATATATTAGTGATTTCTCAAATTATGCTCAGTTTAATTTAGATAATGATTATTCATTTAATCCAATTAGGACTATACATTTAGAAGACCAATTAAATACCTTTGATAAGATACAAGTTTATCATAAAGGTAAATTAATTTGGAGAATTGAACCAAATGTTACACCGAAAAGCACACCTTTGTCTACAAGTGTGCCAACCCCAACGAATACACCTACGCCTACGATTGCTTTGAATTTAGTATCAGGATATATACAACCCGATGTAATATCGGCACCTGTTAGCTTGTTCAGTGGCTTTAAAGTGGAAATTCAGGGAACAAACCTTTGGGCGGTTACAGATAGAAATGGTTTCTTTGAATTAAAAGGTATTCCGGTTAGTTCGTCCGGCTACATTTTAAAGACCAGCAAGCCTGGCTACTTGACCAGAATAATTTCCAATATTATGGGTCAAGGAAATATAGTGATCGGTTCATCAAACCAGCCAATTTCTGTGTGGGCTGGGGATATTGGAGCAATAACAGAACAAGATAATGCGATTAATATGGCAGATATAATGCAAATAATTGAATATTTCAATACTTCTAATGGAGATGGAAGATATAATCTTGATGTAGATTTAAATGAAGATAATGCGGTAAATATTGCTGATATCATGATTGTTGTTAAGCATTTTAATACTACATCTTCAAGCTATCCTCAAATATATTAAGATGTTTCTATGAGGCTGAATATTCGAGAAGATAATTGTTGTGAATAATAAATATTAAATGTTTCTTTGTTTATACAAAATAAAAATTTCGTTCCAAGATTTTCCAATTAACTCCATTTGATTTGGAAGCAGTTTCCAATGTAGCTGGAATTTTTTATTGTATTAAACTGTGATTTTGTATTCATAATTAATAAATATATTAGTGCTTGTTTATGATCAGTTGATGTGATAAAATTTTCTAGGGTGATAACATGGATGATAAAATGTTTGAATTAATGACTAAAATGTATTCAGAATTTACTGAATTTCGAAAAGAAACTAAAGAGAATTTTGATCGGCTAGAAAATAGGATTGAAAAGGTAGAAGGCAATATTGTCCGATTAGAAAATAAAATGGATGATAATCATAAAGCTTTGTATGACGGGTATAAGCTTACATACGAAAAGCTAAATGAATTGGATAGTAAGGTTGAAAAACAAGATGTTGAGATAAGAGTGATAAAAGGAGGGTTATAGCCTCCTTTTTTCTTTTAAGAATTAGAGTTATTTATTTCAACGATTTCTTTGCATTTGGGGTAGTTAGTGCAGCCGTAGAAATTTTTCCCTTTATTGTCTCCTGATTTTGCAGTTCGAATAGTCATAGGAACTTTGCATTTTGAGCAAACAGGAATTTGATCAATTGTAGTGAATTCTGTTTGTTTTATTTGAGAATTTACATTATCTAAAATAGGAAGAATTTTTTCATTAATTTCTTGTATAGAATATGATAATTTATTATTAAATCTAATCAATGGAATTTTTGCAGTTTCAAAGACTTTATCTACAAAATTATCTCTTTCAATTCTATCGCTTTTATTATGCGATGAGTCATCTAGTTCTATGGCACATATTGTATTTAGGTTACTAGGGGAACATATTAAAAAGTCGATGTGTTTTAAAACTATTTTGTTATGATATTTGTAAAATTCTTGATTTTTAGCTTTGACAAATATTATATCGGCTATGCGTACTTTTGCTAAAATTATTGCCTTGTCGCTAATAGCTTGTTGAAGTACTTTATAAAAATTAAGTTCTGAATTGGAAAGAAGGTCATCTCTTTTAAAATATGGCATATTGAGTAATTTGGCCCATTTTGAGCCGCCTGTCCGGTCAAAGTGAGCCATCCTTCTGGTTCTGAGTGAGCCACTGTTTCGGACAAGTGAGCCATTAGCAATAATCCTTTATAATGTATCAGTGCATCAGTTTTCTGATGT
>JAOABQ010000043.1 GCA_026418275.1 Clostridia bacterium | reverse complement strand
AGGTTGCGCAGGTAAGAAAAAACAAGAATAATGATCTTACCATTATCAATTACGGTATTGGTGATACTCCCAAGGGATGTATAAAAAACGGAGCTATCGGAGACCAGGCCAGGGTTATTGAAAGGATTTCAAAGATAATATCCGAACATGAACTCAATGCTAAAGAAGCTAAGATAGTTATTTCGGGCACTAATATTATCACGAGAATCATTATGGTTGAGAAGGTTCCGGAAGCTATGCTGGACAAAAAGGTCTGGGACGAGATTCACGCCTGCCTTCCAATTAATCTTGACGAGCATGAGGTGGATTATAAGGTGCTTGGAGATGTCAGGGAAGGAAATAATGAAAAAATTAAGATATTTGTGACTGCCGTGCCCAAAAAAATAATTAGCAGTTATATTGAAATACTGAAGAAGCTCAATCTCAAGCCGATTGCTGTTGACATTCCAGCAAACAGCGTGTCGAAGTTTTTCCAGAAGGACATAATTCATGAGGAGCACAGGCCGGCAAGCAAGGTTGAAGTTTTAAAAGGAAAGAAATCGAATTCTGTTGCCGTTCTGGATATGGGGTCCGAGACAACAATCGTGAATGTGCTAAAGAACAAGGTTCCTGAATTCAATAGGGTAATCCTTATGGGCAGCAGCAATATTGACGCATTGATTTTTAAGGGCCTGGACATGGAAAAAGGCCAGGAAGAAAAGGCTGAATTATACAAGAGGACATATGGCATAGTCTCAAAGCGTGATTACAACAACGATCTAGAATGGAAGTGCAGTGAGATAACAAAGGGCTTCATAGATCAGCTTGTTAAGCAAATCAGGACAAGCTTCGATTTTTATGTCAGCAGGTGCAATGGAGAGCCTGTGAGCAAGATTTTCTTAGTCGGAGGAGGGTCACAGCTAAAGGGGGTTACCAAGTATTTTGAAGAAGCTTTTGAGGTTCCCACATACCAGGTAAAGGTATTGGATATAAGCGGGATAAAATTCCAGAATAATCTTGATGTAGAAAAAATAAATTATTTGATAAATGCGCTTGGAATAGCCTTGTAAAAGTTAAATTTATGTCAAATATTATTATAAAAAATTAATAAATATTTAAAATTTTTTTGGTAGTTTGTTTAAAAAGTGTATGATATAAAATAATAGTAAAATTTATTTGGAAAAATATTATATAGGGCTACAAACATATTCCAAATAGTACCAGGATACTATTTACATTTTGTTTTTACAGTGTTATTTTGAATAATATAGGTACAATATGTAAAACAATGTAACAGATAATGCCATTTAAGATATATGAATATTTTTAGGGGGTCAACAGAAATGCCTGTATATATGTACAAGGCAAAAAATGAAGCCGGAAGGATTTTTTCAGGAGAAGTAAATATTGCCAGCCAGAATGATCTTTCTGTGCTTCTAACCCAGAAGGGCTTCACACCAATTGAAATACAGGAAAAAAATATATTTACTGATATTACTCAGATAAGCTTTTTAAAGCCAAAGGTCAAGATA
>JAOABQ010000040.1 GCA_026418275.1 Clostridia bacterium | reverse complement strand
TGGCAGCCCCCTTTGAAAGTCCGTACCGGAGTTCTAAAACCATTTTTTCACGCTTTTTTAATACAGTTTTCATCTTATTATACAATCTTCTCACTTGCATTTTCAATTCAACTTCATCAACCACCGATTCCGATTCATTCTCTATTACATCAATAAGCGTAATTTCGTTGCCTTCCCGGTCGATTCCAATAGGGTCTTGCAGGGAAACTTCATTTTGAATCTTTTTTGTTGATCTTATATGCATTAAAATCTCGTTTTCTATGCATCTTGCTGCATAAGTTGCCAACCTGGTTCCTTTATGTCTGTCAAATGTTGAGATCGACTTAATAAGCCCGATTGTACCGATTGAAATCAAATCGTCACAGTCATTTCCATATAGGTTGTATTTCTTTACAATATGGGCCACAAGCCTTAAATTTCTCTCAATAAGTACATTTCTTGCTTCTTCACTGCCATTTTTGTACATTTCTATATAGTTTTGCTCTTCATCCGGTGTAAGCGGTTGGGGGAAGGAATTCACATTGGACACGTAGCCGAACAAAAAAAACATATTCCCCACTGCTTTAAAAAGTACAGATAAAAAAATGGGCAGCAAATGAGGCACCTCCTAAAATTGGTTACTTTATAAGTATATGAGTTGAACCAAAAAGTGGTGCCAGTACAAATTTAAATATTTCTCAATGAAAATATGATTTTTTTATAAACATATGCAGGAAACCGTAAAGAAGTGACATATTTTTTTAATTCCATACCCCTCTTATAAGTATTTAAAACAAAAAAATAGAAGCTCATAGCTTCACTGCTCTGTAAGCAACCAAACTACTAACTTCTCCTTATTCATTGATCTTTAATTTAAATTGCAAATTTTTTATGGTAATTGACTTACAATCATGCACAAAAAATCTTACACTATGCAAAGCGTGCATCCAATTTGACATGACTGCAAAGCAGAATGATATAGATTTTCACCTTGTATATATCCTATTTTCCGTCATCAGCTTTTTTCCGGAGCATGGTAAACTCCTCCACCTCTTCTTCCATTGGCATATAAAGAATCATTTGCGGATGGGGTGCAGACTCAATTTCCTCCCCCTCCTCATTTTTCATCCACCGGATCTTTTGGTTGAAATAGGGTCTCTGAGGTCTTACCACCTCAATCTCATCCCCTACAAACATTCTGTTCCGCTGCTCTATCTTTGCAATTCCCGTAGCCTTATCATAGGAAAGAACCATCCCCACAAAGTCATACTCACGAATATAAGAACTGGTATGATAAATTTGTTCGTTTCCGGAGGGCTTTCCGAAATAAAATCCGGTAGTATATTCCCGATGGCTAGCTTTACATACCTCATCCAATAGGGCCGGATTAAATTTATACCCGGCCTGATTTTCGTAAAACGCGTCAATAGCCTGACGGTATGCTCTTACAATGGTTGCAACATAATAAGAACTTTTCATGCGGCCTTCAATTTTGAGGCTTATAACACCGGCATTTATGATATTCGGTATATGTTCAATCATACACAAGTCTTTGGAATTGAAAATAAAAGTACCTCTTTCATTTTCATAAACAGGTATAAATTCTCCAGGCCTTTTTTCTTCCATCAGGTAGTACTTCCATCTGCAGGGATGTGCACAGTGGCCTTTATTGGAATCCCTCCCCGCCATATAACTGCTTAAAAGGCATCTGCCGGAATAGGATATGCACATGGCGCCATGTACAAAGATTTCCAACTCAAGATTTTCCGGTATTTTTTCCCGGATCTCCCTTATTTCCTCCAAAGATAGTTCCCTGGCTAGTACAATTCTTTTCACACCGTGTTTATACCAAAATTCTGCGCTTTTCCAATTTGTATTATTGGCCTGCGTGCTAAGATGGATTTCCATCTCAGGAGCTACTTCCTTTACAATGGAATAAACTCCCGGATCAGATACAATCACAGCATCTACTCCAAGCTCAGAAACACTTCCTATATACTCAGGCATTCCATCTAAATCACTATTATGAGGAATGATATTCATGGTAAGGTAAACCTTTTTTCCTCTTGAATGAGCAAACTCCACCCCTTCCTTCATATCCTCCCACCCGAAGTTACCGGCAGAAGCCCGGAGACCGTAGGCCTCGCCTCCTATATACACAGCATCTGCCCCATACATGATTGCCATCTTCAGCTTTTCAAGATTGCCCGCCGGTGCGAGCAGTTCCACTTTTTTCATCCTTTTACCACCAACTTTTAAATTTATTCAAAACTACTTCCTATAACTGATTGCTACCCCATCCCCTACCGGCAAAATGCTGGTTTCAAGGAGTTCGTGATTGCAAATCTGATGAAGATAATCCCTCATCCGCCTTACAATTGTTTTTTTCCTTCTTACAACCAACTTATCACTGGCAACCATCCCCTTATACAAAACATTGTCGGATACCAGCAATCCTCCAGGGTTCAGCATTCTTAGACATTCAGGCAGGAACTCACCATACTGACCTTTTGCCGCATCCAGGAAGACCATATCATATTTTTTATCCAGGCAACGCAAAACCTCAAATGCTTCCCCGCCTATAACATGAATGGTACTTTCCAGACCTGCTTTTTTTATATTCTCTTTTGCCTTTTCAATCATTAATTCATACCGTTCTATGGTATCGATAATCCCCCCCGGCTCCAATACCGATGAAAGCAAAATGGAAGAGTATCCAATCGCCGTGCCTACCTCCAAAATCCTTTTGGGTTTTGCCAACCGCCCCAGCACCAGCAAAAGCTTTGCAACCTCCGGTTCAATAATGGGCACATGGTACTTCCTAGCAAAGTTCTCCAATTCCGATAGGATTCCGTCATTGCTTTTAATGGTTTGCCTTACATACTCATTGATATAATCATAACAAATCATACAAATATCTCCTGGATTCTATTCTGTTACTTCCCATATAATAAAAAGGGTGGGGCATTTAACCCCACTATCATCATTCCCATAAACATAAAAATCATTGATCCGATTTATTTTAGTCCATACCTTTTTACTGCACTTTTATGTTCTGCAAGTGTCCTGGAAAACTCATGAAATCCATCCCCTTTAGCAACGAAGTACAAATAGTCCGTATCTTCAGGGTTTAGCGCTGCTTCAATGGATTCCCTGCCGGGATTGCAAATAGGTCCGGGTGGTAGGCCTTCATGCAGGTACGTATTGTATCGATTGTCGATCTTTGTATCTTCGTCTAACAATTTTTCTTTGATCTTACCATCCCTGTTATATAAAATATACTGAATTGTCGCACAGGATTCTAGCTTTTTGGGTGCACGATGCTTTCCCTTCAACCGGTTATAAAAAACACCCGAAATAAGCCTTCTTTCCTCTTCATATTTTGCTTCTCTTTCAATAATGGAAGCTAAAATAATCACTTCATCCACAGTTAACCCTAAGTTTTTTGCCTTCTCATAAAAATCCGGGCGGAAAACATCATCAAAACGCAAAAGCATTCTCCGTACAATTTCTTTTTCTCCTGCTTTCAAATCAAATTCGTAGGTATCGGGGAAAAGGTATCCCTCCAACCTGTTTTCCCTTTTGGACAATCCTTCCAAAAATTTGAAATCATATTTTTCGTTCATAATGACTGACTGAAATTTATCTTCCCCTACCAATCCCTTGCTTACCAAAAGAGATGTAATTTGCTTTAAGCCGTATCCTTCCGGAATGGTAACCTTTTTACTTACCGGATTACCCGTTAAAACAATCATCATTTCATCATAGCTTAATTTCTCACTTACAATGTGAGTACCGGATTTATAGAGACCATCATACCCGTTAATTTTTGACATCATCTTAAAAACAAACGGATGGCTTATAATATCTTTCTCCCCTAAAATATCCGCAATATCCGATGTTGTCGAACCGAATGGAATCTCAACAGCAATACCGTCTTCCGGCTTTATTTCAATATTTACGATTTTTCCCCGCTCTGATTCATGATTAACCACATATGTATAGGAGATAAAACTGCTCACAATGGTCAATAAAAGAAAAGTCATGAAAACAGCCAATCGAAAATTCCGTTTTCTTCTTTTCTCCGGATTAACTTTTTTTACAGTTTTTATCTCAGCCATAAAACATTACACCGCCATCTAAAAATTTTACACTATAGTCCTTTATTTTTTGCTTTAGCCCTTTGTTCACTATCCAGTATTCTTTTTCTTATACGGATACTTTTGGGCGTTACTTCCACCAGCTCGTCCTCTGCGATAAATTCTAAAGCCTGCTCAAGGGTCAAAATCCTTGGAGGCGTTAACCTCAGTGCTTCATCCGAACCGGATGCACGCATATTGGTTACATGTTTTTTCTTACAGACATTGATTACAATATCTTCACTTCTGGCATTTTCACCAACAATCATACCTTGATATACTTTCGTTCCGGGCGTAATAAAAAGACTTCCTCTTTCCTGGGCATTATAAAGGCCGTATGTTACTGCTTCCCCTTCCTCCCAGGCTACCATCGAACCTCTTTGCCTGCCTGAAATATCACCCTTATAAGGTTCAAAGCCGTTAAATACATGATTCATTATACCATTTCCCTTTGTATCCGTCAAAAATTCTGACCGATAGCCGATAAGTCCCCTGGCAGGAATCTTAAATTCAAGCCGCATATACCCTTGGGAAGCTGAGTGCATGTTGACCATTTCAGCCTTCCGCATACCCAGTTTTTCCATTACAACCCCCATAAAATCCTCGGGAACATCAATCATAAGATATTCTATCGGTTCGTAAAGGCTTTCATTGACTTCCTTAAAAATAACGGTCGGTTTGGACACCTGGAATTCATATCCTTGCCGTCTCATCGTTTCAATGAGAATGGAAAGATGAAGCTCACCACGTCCCGACACTTTAAAAGAATCTGCCAAATCTGTCTCCTCTACCCGCAAACTAACATTGGATTCCAACTCTTTAAAGAGCCTGTCCCGCAAATGCCTAGAAGTCACAAAGGTACCTTCACGGCCTGCAAACGGGCTATTGTTGACACTGAAGGTCATAGAAATGGTAGGTTCATCAATATCCACAAAAGGAAGCGGTTCAGGGGCTTCTACATCGCAGATGGTTTCACCGATATTGATCTCTCCCACACCGGAAACCGCAATAATATCTCCCA
The DNA here is from genome assembly GCA_026418275.1 of Clostridia bacterium. Lineage (GTDB taxonomy): Bacteria > Bacillota > Clostridia > Acetivibrionales > DSM-2933 > SKW182. Next base: position 36,112 of record JAOABQ010000040.1, on the reverse strand, counting down.
GCATCGCCTCTTGCGTTTCAACTCTTTTTAAGCCGTCAAATACATAAAGCCTGCTTACCTTAACGTTTTGCAGCGCTCCTTCCTTTTTACAAACAACAGCCTGTTGGTTGATTCTTATTTTTCCCCTTTCAACCCTGCCGATCCCTATTCTCCCTACATATTCATCATAATCAATGCTGGAAACAAGGAATTGTAAAGGTTTGTCCATATTTCCTTTGGGTGGAGGCACATTTTCTATAATGGTTTCCAAAAGGGGCAAAAGATCCTTTTTCTCATCTTCCAAGCCACAAACAGCATACCCGTCCCGGGCCGATGCATAGACAACCGGGAATTCCAACTGCTCATCATCGGCTCCCAACTCGATGAAAAGCTCCAGTACTTCGTCAATTACCTCGTGAGGTCTGGCCTCCGGCCGGTCTATTTTATTCACAACAACAATCGGCTTTAAATCTAGCTGCAGCGCTTTTCGAAGCACAAATCTCGTTTGGGGCATGGATCCTTCAAATGCGTCCACCAGTAATAAAACTCCATCTACCATTTTCAGGACGCGCTCAACTTCTCCGCCAAAGTCCGCATGACCGGGTGTATCTACAATATTAATTTTAATATCTTTATAGTTAATCGCGGTATTCTTGGCAAGAATGGTAATTCCTCTTTCCCGCTCCAGGTCGTTGGAGTCCATAACCCTTTCCTGCACCTGCTCATTTTCCCTAAATATACCGCTCTGTCTTAACATTCCGTCTACCAGTGTGGTTTTCCCATGATCTACGTGTGCTATGATTGCAATATTTCTGATATTTTCCCTTGTTTGTTCCACTAATAATTTCTCCTTTTAACATAAAACTTAATATTATGACCATAATCATTCTAAAATATGGCTATGGTATTGTCAACAAAAAGTAAATCAAAGCAGCTCATAAAACCCAGGTATACGCCCTCCGCTTCGTCCATCCCGTTTTTTCATGAACAGTCGGGCAGTAAAAAATTAAACTTTATGAGGAATTTCTATATAAAATGTTGTTCCCTTTCCTTCCTCCGAATGAAACCGGATGTTTCCTCCAAACCGCCCTTTTATAGTGGAATAGGACATATAAAGCCCCAATCCGGTGCCGTTTTTCCCCTTTGTTGTAATCATCCTTTTAAATATCTTTTCCTGGATATCTCTTGGTATTCCTTTACCATTGTCTTTTATTATAAATTTTATATTGTCATCCTCTTTTAAGACACTAAGCTCAATATTACCGCCTTCTATCCCGTAAGCATCAATCGAATTTACAATCAGATTATTGATAACCTGTATCAGGTTATTCATTTCTCCCTTCATCTCTATGCCATCCTCCACCTGCATATCTAAAACAAGCTTGCAGCGGTGTAAATTAAGCTTACTTTTCATAAGTATTTCCACTCTTTTAACCATTTCATTCAAAAAGAACTTTTCGCCGTTAGATTCATTCATTTTTACTGCCTGTCCCTTAACGGTTTTAATTACCTCGCCCATGTATTCGCATTGTATTGCTGCTCTTTTAATCCAGGATTTCACATCCTTTGCAAATTCTCCATGTTCCTCATCCGAAATCTTTGAATTTCCTATCGTATCCTCATATTTTGTTACAATATCTTTCATGATCTCTATTGCACCGGCTATGGACATTATGGGAGTACTTAAGTTATGCGCAATTCCCCCTATCATTTGACCTAGGGATGCAAGCCTTTCCTGTTCCAATATGATTTCCTGGTTTTGCTTTATGATTTTTAAATTATTCTTATGTTCGGTGATATCCTTCACTATAATTACAGTACCTAAAATATTGCCTTTCGAGAGGATAGGACTTATTTCAATCTCAAAACATTGACAAGCTCCATTAAGGTCTATAGGGTGTTCAAAGGAAGTTTTCTCTTTATATTCCAATGCTTTCTTTATGTAATGATTTACCTCATTATAATCCAGGTTTAGCGGTTCAAAGGACTTTATCATCTCGATAAATGAATCCTTTCTTTTTATCATTGTCAGGTTCCCAAAGGTTTTAATTAAAGATCTGTTGAAATCGATAATTCTAAGATTTTTATCGATGACAATAAATCCATCCGAAATATTATCTACTACAGTCCGGAAGGCAATGGGTACAATATCTAAAAAACTATACCTTAAAATCGAAAACCAGAAACATACAATGGAAAAAGAAAAGGCGATCGGCGTCATAAATTGATTTACTTCGATAATATTGAATGTTCCTATAATATTAACAACAAAAGGGGCTAAGGTACCCAAAATAATTAAAAAGGATTGTCTGGATAAAATGCCTGAATTTTTAACGGAAAAGCTTATAAGATAGGTAAGCCCTATAAAAATACAGGCATAGTTGTATGTCGTATGTACCCAAAAATATTTTCCAAACCGGACCCCACTGCTTAGAAAAGAGTATTTTACCAAAAATAATTTGTGATAGGAATTTGTCCACACAATTAAAACAGTAATCATGGGGATAATGAAAAAAATAAGATACTTTTTGGTAAAGTTTATCTTTGTCTTTGCAAAAATCAGCCCGGTTAGCAAAAATGACACAGATAAGAAGGCAACCCCCATATAATTCATGCTAACAAAAAATGTATTCACTCCGTTATACTGATCGTGCCAGTATTTTTGCATGATTACGCCCAAACTCCATAAATTCAGAAATATCGTATTGGCTATAAAAATATAATGTATCTGCTCTTTATTCTTAATTCTCACAATATAAGCAAACAGTGCAAAAACCATTGCCACAGATAGGAGAGGAAGCATAAATTCATATATGTTTATTTTCATTTTATTGTCCCCACATCAATGCGCTTCATAAACAGCTTGTAATTATTTTAAAGGAATTTCAATCAAAAATGAAGTCCCCTAATGAATCCTTAAAAAAGTACTAATTGATTTTTCTTCAATTAGTACTTTTATATATATGTTTCTCAAATCCTTTTTCATCCGATGGAAGCCCTTTAATAGTCCAACAAGCTTGTCAACAACAACCTCACATACCTAGAAAAAAATTACGTAACAAGGCAAAATATCATTATTTCTCATATGTATAAGCCAACTCTTGACGCATTACGTGAAAATCTTCCAGGAGTTTCACAAATACATTGACTACATTGGCATCAAATTGAGTGCCTGCACCATTGATAAGTTGTCTTATTGCCTCATCCAAATCAAGTTTCGACCGGTATAAACGGTCAGATGTCATCGCATCAAATGCATCCGCTACAGAAATTATTTTAGCCAAAAAAGGAATTTGATTTTCCTTAAGCCCTTCCGGATACCCTTTGCCATCAACCCTTTCATGGTGGCACTTTACAATGGGAACAACTTCAGTAAACATAGAAACAGCCGAAAGAATATGTGCCCCTTTAATCGGGTGTTTTTTTATTTCTTCATACTCCTTATTATCAAGCTTCTCGGTCTTTAACAGAATATCGTCTGCCGTTCCGATTTTTCCTATGTCATGAAATATTCCTCCAATTTTAAGCATCTCCAGTTCCTGGGTAGGAAGCCCGAATTCCTTTCCGATTTTCACCGCATAATAAGCAACCCGCTCGGAATGCCCCCTGGTATAGACATCCTTTGCATCCACGGCCAGCCTTAATGCCTCAATGGTATCCATATACCGGGTTTTTAATTCGTCATAGGTTTTATTGAGTTCTTCATTCTTTACATTAACCAACGAATGTAAAAAAGCGTTATTAATGGAGGAAGCCGCTTGGTTTGCATAAATTTCAAGAAGCTTGATCCCGTCTTCAAAATTGTCGCTTTCTACAAATATTACACCCATTGCTTGTGAATACTCATTAACAAGAGGAAAAATGACCCCATTTTGGAGTTTGACAATTTTCTTTGCCATTCTGGAATACCCGATTTTCTCCATCATCATAGGGTTCAATTTCAGTACCAGACTTTCAATATCTACATTATAATCTCCAATTCCTTTAAATATGCTCTTACTGCCAAGAGCATGATTGGTTACATCGTCTATCAGGATAAAGGCATTTTGGCTGTTGGCAAAAGGCAAAACCTCTGCAAGAATTTCTTCCAAAATATTGCCGATGGGTTGAAGTTGGTATATTTTAGGCAGTGCCTGCAATATACTGTTAAGTCCGTCTTTAAACCTGGTAATCGTCTGCCTTTGGGTAATAGACTTAACTCCTGACTCAATCAGAAGCAGCAATTGGTCAAACCGGTCACTCTTTTCACAGTATCCCTGAATTTCAAGTTGTTTGATGGTTTCCAATGGAGGCGCCAAATCCTTATGTCCGGTAAGAAGCAGGATATAAAGATCGCGGTTAAACTCCCTGATCTTTGCAACCACTTCATCCCCATGAATCGGTTCCATTATATAGTCAAGTATAAGCAAATCAAACCGCTCGCTTCGAAGTCTTTCAATTGCTTCCACAGGATTTGTGAGCCCTATAAAACGATATCCGCTTCTTCTCAAAACTACAGATAGAGAATCTATGATACCAACTTCGTCATCTAAAACCATGATTTTATAGTCCGATATAACTTCGGTGTTTTTCTTTCTCATAAAGAACCTCCCAACGCAATATGTATACATTTACTCATCATTTTCTGCAATCGTTAGAAGTGTGTTTATTCCGGCCGGTAATCATTGGATGGCTATGACTGCATACAGCTGTTATTCCCTTGTTGATATGGAATAGATATATAAAAGGTTGTCCCTTTGTTTTCTTCCGATTCAAACCACATATTCCCTCCAAAGCGTCCCTTGATGGTAGAGTAGGACATATATAGCCCAAGTCCTGTACCTTTTTTTCCCTTTGTGGTAATCATCTCTTTAAAAAGCTTGTCTTGAACAGATTTAGGCATACCCATGCCCCTGTCGCGGATACTAAAGACAATCGAATGATCTTTTTCAACTACATCAAGGTTGATTTCTCCTCCTTGCCCTTCATAGGCAGCTATTGAATTTATAACCAGATTGTCCATAACTTGAATCAAGCTGCTTACTTCCCCCTTTAATTCGATGTCCCTGCTAACTTGAACATCAATACTGAGCTTACAGTGGTTTTTATTAATTTCATGCTTCATTAGGATTTCAACACGATTAATGAGTTCATCCACCGTAAAGATACTGTTGGTTGAAGCATTCAGCTGAACAGCCTGTCCCTTTACCGCGGTAATAATATCCGACATATAGGCACAGTGGGGTCTCATCTTTTCCACCCATTCCATCATCTCACCCGCAATTTCCCTGTGGTCATCCTCAGTTACCTCCTGATCCCCCACTGCTTCCTTGTACTCGGCAATGAGGTCCTTTAAGCCTTCCAATCCGCCAGCTAAGGACATAATAGGCGTTTTCAGATTGTGTGCAATCCCTCCGATAAGCTGTCCCAAAGATGCAAGTCTTTCCTGCTCCATCATAACCGCCTGGTTCTCCTTTATGGATTTGATATGTTCTTTTTCACGTTCCTGGATTTTATTAAAGGCAATAACCAGATCGCCGATTTCATCATTGGATGTGACGGGAAGCTTTTTGTCCAAGTTCACAGATTCCCCTTCTGCAATTTCAGAAAGACTTTCTGCCACCAGGGAAATATCTTCAGATAATGATTTTGAAAAGTAAGAAAGAACAAAAGCATTTAATACCAGGAGTGCTAAAAAGCTTCCGAAAAAGTAATTGATCGTTTCATTAGAAGCTACTTTAAAAGTAACTCCTACAATCCATTTCTCCTTCAATCCTTTCAATTCAAACATGGCACCTTGGATTTCACCCGTCATATCGTATACTCGTCCATTTTGAAAAGGTGATAAATCTTTTAAATAATTTAAAAAATATTCACTATTCAAAGACCCATCCAGAGTTTCTACATCACCTTTAGGGTTTACCATAAAACAATTCCTTTTAGATTCTCTTATATCAATTTCTTTCAGTCTCATTTTTATTTCCTGGATACTGCTAAATTTACCTGCATCATTAAACATGTCTGATAATTTGAGTTTATAATAGTCAAAAAGAAGATTTCCCTTTTCTTCAATAATTCTTGAATACCCAAATAATGATGTAAAAAGAATAGCAACAACAAATAAAGGAATAACCTGAAGGAAGATTCTTTTTCTCAAACCAATTCTTTTTCCTACAAGGTCTTGACTCATATATGTCTTCAATAATATTCTCGATAACAACTTTTTAGAAAACAACAACGTAATAATAGCAAGAAGGGAGCTGAATGAAAATATGGCGACCATTATTTTTAAAGTCGTACTAAAACTAAAACTGGCAGCTAATAATACAAAGGTAGTAAATAATGCAGGAGATATGATTTGTACAAGATAAACAAAGTATGGAACATTTATACATTTGCGTTTAATCAAATTGATTTTCTCTACTTTTCCAGTTGTATTTCCTTCCTTTAAGTACTCTTTCCATCTGCCAATTCCACTAAATGCAAGTGCTAAAAATATACTACCGCTGACTATTAAAAAGAGGGTGACAAAAACCCACTGCTGCGTATATGTGTAGCCAACCCATTTAGAATCCAAATATTCCGGAACAGGTGGATAGTTTAGGAGAATAGGAATCAGATGATAAAAAATCACTGCGAAAAAAACATTAATTAAATTATATGCGATAATAATACTTAAACTTATATGGTTCTCCGAAGTCCTTTGGAAAAAAATAAACCCACGTATGAAAAACCTCTTCATCTTATTTTTGCCTTCCTGCTGAAAATAATTATACATATGACCTCCGCTATTGGCTATGCTTCAAGGTATTTTACTCTTTGCATATAGTCAAGTAACCTTTTAATATATTTTCGGTTGATTTCAGGCCATTGAAATTCAATCCGGCTCAATAAATCATATGTAAAACGGGAACGGATATCTACAATATAGCTATTAGAAAACATCTTTTCATAATCAAAATCCGTGACAACCCCACTTAATATATCTTGCTTCTCTTGATCTTTAGAAAAATCATTTATGACTTTTTTAAATTGAGTTCCTGACAAAACCCGGATATTAAACCCTTGATCATTCACTATCTCCATAATCTTTTTAATCTTTATCTTTTTATGGTTAAACATATGAAATACTTTTCTGGATGCTTCATCAACACATATGAGCTTAATAATCGCATCACTGATATAATCAACAGGTGTAAGCTCAATATCCTTATCCAATGTCTCTTCAGGAATTACCTCTAATTTTCCAATAGACTTTAAAACACGGTAAAATGCATTTTCATCAATATTTACTTGGAAATGTCCATCATCATATCTCCCGGTCAAGTTCCCTGCTCGAAAAACAACTGCATTTAATCCATTATTGATAGCCTGATGGATCAGACTCTCAGCCTCGAACTTACTTCTTACATAGACATTATCTGTATACTTTTGTCCTATATATAAATCATTTTCACAAAATGCAGGGTTATCCTTGCTCTGTTTAACCGTATAGATGCCGCTTATACCAATCGTGGAAACGTAGCCCAGCTTTTTCTTAAACATTGAACAAAACTCAATAATCCTCTTAGTCCCTAAAACATTGACATTATAAAACTCTGAATAATCTCCATAATACTTGACTAAGGCTGCTGTATGAATTACAAGATCCACTTTACTGCCAAGTTCCTTATATTCCTGCTCAGAAATTCCAAGCCCCTCTAAGCTTATATCCCCTCTAATAACATATATTCTTTTTCCTAATTGACCATCATACAGATTCCCAAAGTAGAATCTGATCAGCTCTAAAAGCCTTTTTTCTGACGCGCCTTGATTTTCCCCACGCACCAAGCAATATATTGCAGCCTTTGTTGTTTCAAGGAGTTGTTTCAAGATATGCACACCTAAAAACCCTGTAGCTCCTGTTAGAAGAACATTGCTGTAAGAAATCCTTTCTTTGTTAAGAATCAAATCCTTCCCATCATGTTTTCTAGCTACTTCCAGAATCATGCTTTCATCTATTTTTTCTGTATTATAGCTACCGGTTTCAATTTTTTTAGAAAGCATCCTTATAGTTGGGTAATCATATAAATCCTGAAATGTTAGCCCCCAATTATGGACATACAGTTTCGATAAACTTCGCATAATCGATAATGAATCCGCTCCAAGTTCAAAGAAATTACCATCTACTCCCAGCTTGGGAATTCCAAGTATTTCAGAAAAAATTGCTTCCAATTTTAGTTCCAACTCAGTAGTCGGTTTGATATATTCAGTTTCCACACTTAACTGTTTACTCAGATTCTGTAAAGCTTTTATATCCAATTTACCGTTTTGAGTAAGCGGAATCCTTTCAATGACAGCGAAATGAGAAGGTATCATATATCCTGGCAATGTCGCAGCCACAAAGCACCTGATTTCCTGTACTGTTAAATCCTTATCCGCAGCAAAATATGCACAAAGCTGCTTATTCCCCGTATCTCCCTCCTGGGCAATTACAATGGCTTCCTTTATACAAGGGTGCTCTCGAAGCCTGCTTTCTATCTCACCTAATTCGACTCTATGTCCTCTAATCTTAACCTGTTGGTCTATCCTTCCCAGATACTCAATATCGCCATCTGGCAAATAACGTGCCAAATCACCGGATTTGTAAAGAATTTCTTCTCTATTATAAGGACTGCTTACAAATCTCTGGGCGGTCAGTTCAGGTCTGCTTAAATAGCCTCTTCCTACCCCATCACCCCCAACATAAATTTCTCCGGCTGCACCAATAGGAAGCAGCTTCCTATCCTCATCCATAATATATACTTTTAAGGTAGGGATGGGTTTTCCAACATTACTTAAATTGTTCTCAATATCCTTTTCTGTTACTTCTTTGAATGTTACATGTACGGTAGTTTCAGTTATTCCATACATATTGATAAGTTTTGCAGATAAATATCTTTGTCTCCATTCCTTCAGCCTTAGGGGCTTTAATGCTTCGCCTCCAAATATAACATATCTTAAACCAAGCTTCGGCTCAAGATGTTTTGATTCTTCAGCAATGAGATTATAAAAAGCCGAGGGAGTCTGGTTTAGTACTGTAACCTTATTTTTTAAAAGAAGATTCAAAAACTCCTTTGTATCCCTTGCTGTCTTTTTGGAGACTATAACAAGTTTTCCTCCATAAAGTAATGCCCCAAAGATCTCCCAAACTGAAAAATCAAAACAGAAAGAATGAAATAGGGTCCATACATCCTTCTCATTGAAATCAAACAAAACTTTGTCATTGCAAATAAGCCTTACTACATTTCTGTGCTCAATCATAACCCCTTTGGGAATCCCTGTTGTACCTGAAGTATATATTATATATGCCAAGTTTGAAGGCATGCTTTCCGGTAATGCATAGGAATCTTCCCTAAAAACTTCATCATTTTCTAAATCAATAATCTCACCGTTAAATTCAACCTTGTGGGAAAGCCCACCTTTCGTTATTAGGAATTTTGTCTTGCAATCCTCCAGCATAAATTGAATTCTATCTTTAGGATAATCAGGGTCTATAGGCAAATAAGCCCCTCCAGCTTTTAATATTCCTAAAATCCCCAATACCATCTCTACTGATGGCTCTGTCATAATTCCGACGATACTCTCAGGTGTAACCCCCTTTTTTGCAAGGTATATTCCCAGTCTGTTTGCTTTTTTATTTAATTCCCGGTATGTCATCTGAATATCCCCAAAAGCAATAGCAATATTTTCAGGGGTTCTTTCCACTTGTTTTTCAAACAAGTTATGAATCGTTTTTTCTCTTGGATATTCCGCCTCCGTGTTATTAAAATCAAATAATATTTGTTGTTTTTCCTTTCCAGAGATAATTTCAAGGTCTTTTAATTTGTTGTAGGGATCCGACAAAACCTGCTCAAGTAAGTTTATAAAACAATCTATGAACTTTGCCATGGTTTCATCTTTAAAGAGATTTGTATTGTATTCCAGCACAAGAGCTAAAGCTTTTCCCTTATTTAAAAATACATCCAGCTTGAAATCCAGCCTTGATACTTTTGTATCTAGCTCGTATATATTGAATCTTAGACATTGCTCTCCCGTACTTACAGTTAAATCAATACTTCCTATATCAAACTCACTATGAAAATTAAGTGCCGTATCGAATAACGGATTACGAAGACGTTCGGATTTTTTTCCCGCCTCTTCTACCATTCGATCATATGGATAGTTCATATTTTCGTAAGCATTTATCATCAACTTATGTGTAGTCTCTAAATATTCAGCAAAGGTATCTTCCTTTCTTATATTAAATCTGATTGGAAGAAAATTATTGAATACACCAATAACATTTTCCAAATCCGGATGTCCCCTCCCTGCAACAATGGATCCTACGATAATATCCTCTTGACGGGTATATTTATTCAATATTAAAGCATACACTGCCATAAACAATGTATTCAAAGTAATACCTTGTTCTTTTACAAATGAATCCACTTTTTTTATCTGATCCATTCCAACCTTGTATTTAACGGTTTTCCCATTGAACGTTTGGATATCTGAACGTTTAAAATCAAGCGGCATATTCAGTGAAGGTGTTTCTTCTGCTAGGACGCCTTTCCAATATTCTTTCTGTGCTTTAAATTTCTGTGTCCGGATAAATTTTAGCTGCCACCCTACATAATCCTTATACTGCAGCTTTTGTAGAGGTAGATCAATACCTTCATATAGTTTCACAATTTCATTGATAAGAATATTAGCGGATACTCCGTCAGAAATAATATGATGCATGTCAATTAATAATATATGATGCTGACTCGTTATTTTCATAATAACTGCTCTTACTAAGGGAGCATTTCCTAACACAAAGGGCCTAATCTCTTTTCTAATGACTTCATCGATATGTTGATTTTTTTGATCTATTTCAACAAACTCTAAAGCGAAGTCTAAATTCCTATGTATCTTTTGCAGTATTTGCCCTTCTATAATCTCGAATGAAGTCCGAAATGCTTCATGTCTTTCAATAATCTTTTTAAAAACACTCTCCAAGCGCAGTATATCTATTTCCCCTTCAATGGAGATTGGAATCGGAATATTATAGTTTACACCAATTCCTTCTTTTTGACTTAATAAGAACATCCTTTTTTGTTCAGACGAAACAGAATAATACGTTTTCTCTTCAACAGCCTGGATTGAATAAAGTGTATTGTCTTCTGCCTTTTTTATAACTTGAGAAATCTTTTTGACTGTTTTAAGTTCAAATATTTCTTTTAAAGATATATCCACATTAAATTCTCTATAAATCTTACACATCAGTTCAAAAGCATTGAGCGAGTCTCCTCCAACCTCAAAAAAGCTATTGTTTACTCCAATACTCTCAACACTTAAGATTTTTTGCCATATAGATAACATTTTGCTCTCTATTTCATCTTCCGGAGCTTCGTATTCACTCCCGCCTGCAGCTAAATCTATTTCAGGTAAGGCTTTTCTATCAATTTTTCCACTTATAGTTTGCGGTATTTTCTTCATTTCCACAAAATAGGCAGGAATCATATAATCCGGAAGCTCATTGGCCAAATAACCTTTTAGCTCTGCTGGTGTAATATCCTTTACTTTAACAATATAAGCACACAGGAAAACATTATCATGAAGATCGCGTTTTGCTATCACAACGGCTTCTTTTATGCCTTCATGCCTAATCAAGCAATTTTCTATCTCACCTAATTCAATTCTAAAACCCCGGATCTTAACTTGATTGTCCCCTCTTCCAATAAACTCTATATTTCCATCGGGAAGCCATTTCGCCAAATCTCCCGTTCTATACATTACCCCAACCCTATCGTAAAGATTGGATACAAACTTCTCTTTATTTAGTTCCGGCCGATTTAAGTATCCGCGTGCAAGGCCATCTCCAGCAATGCACAATTCGCCAATCATTCCTATTGGCAGTAAATTAAGCGACGGGTCAGCGATATAAATTTGCGTATTGGCGATAGGCTTTCCGATATTAATCTCCTTGCACTCAGTAAGATCGCTTACTGTTGACCAAACTGTTGTCTCTGTAGGCCCGTACATATTATATATCCGGGCAGTGGTTTTTTCTTTTAACGCTTCAAGTACAGCATACGGCAGTTCTTCTCCACCTATCATTATTTCCTTTAATGTTTCCAAGCAAGAAAACGTGTTAACTTCGCTTAAAAATGTTTTCAGTCTGGAAGGTGTAATCTGAACCATGTCAACCCTATGATTCAAAATCAATTTACTCAACAAATTAGGGTTTTTTTGCTGTTCTCCATTTGCTAATACCACTGTTAATCCATTGGTAAGAGGAAGCAGCGTTTCAAGTACAAAAATATCAAACGAAATTGTAGTAAGCCCAAGAATCCTTTTACCAGGTAAAAACGCTATTTTTTCTATCATTCCTTTTATAAAATTCACCACTGCACGATGTTCTATCATTACCCCTTTTGGTTTTCCAGTCGATCCTGAAGTATAAATAACATAAGCTAAATTGGTTGGTTCAGACCTAGACCCTAAAACTTCTTTTGTATGATATTTATTTAAATCCATTAAATCATGGCGCAATTTACCCTCTACTGTATTACTCTGCCTATCTATTAACTTTCCACAACTTTCCAAACACAAATAGGCCTTAAACAGACTGCACTCTCCCTGAAGTTTTTCCAGCATTTCAATGTACCTTTTGCTGCAAACAACAATACTAATGCTCGCATCCTCCAGTATGGATTTAATCCGTTCCTCAGGGTACGCAGGATCAATGGGCACATATGCTCCACCTGCTTTTAGAATACCGAAAATGGTTGTTAAAACGTCAGGTGATCGTTCCATAAGAATACCGATTAAAGTATCCGGAAAAATTTTATATTCATTGATCAGATAGTTTGCTATTTGGTTTGATCTTAAATTTATGTCTTCATATGATAATTCTTTGTTTTCAAAAATTACTGCAACACTGTCCGGTGTTCTATTTGCTTGTTCTTCAAAAAGTTGATGGATTGTTTTATCTCTCGGATAGTCACAAACAGTGCTGTTAAACTGAACAGAAACCTTGTCCTTTTCCGATGTGTCCATCATTTCAAGGTCAGATAGCCTTCTGGCAGGGTTATTTATTCCATTCCATAACAGGTTCATAAAATGGTCATACATTTTTTCAATTTCTTCACATAAAAATAAATCTGTTAAGTAGTCAAAATTCAACAAATAGCAGCCTTCTTCTTCTCTATCACTGATATGGATATTCAAAGATTCCGTTTGATGTTCAAAAGGATGCCATCTTGCAGAATAATGCTCCCAATACTCATCCTTTATAAATTTTGCATTTTGGTATGATAAGGTTACGTCATATAAATTTTCCGTAACCTTATGTCTCCCTCGAAACTCTTTCAAAATCAATTGGTAAGGATACCTTTGGTGCTTCAATATGGTCTTCCAATCCTTAGATAAACTTTGAACATACTTGCCAAACTCCAGATTTCCCTCTACACATATACGGATAGGAACTGTGCTTACAAACATTCCCATCATTGCTTTTTCCTTTGAATTTGCCCGGTTTAAAATAGGTGTTCCAATGATCATATCAGCTTTTGATGTAACCCTGTTTATATATATAGACAAAGTAGACATAAATAGGGTAATTACAGATACATTCCATTTTTCGCAAAAACTCCGTATCTTTGACGAAAGCTCTTTAGATACTATAAAAGTCTTGCGATCAGCCTTTATATTCATTAAACGGTTTTCTCTCGCCCTAAAATGGTTCAATTCAGGATAAACTTCAAATTTGTTCGTCCAAAAAGCTTTATCATCCTTAAATTTCTCAGAATATTTATATTCTTCTTCACTGATAATTGAATCTATATATGAAGGTTTTTTGTTTAGTGATATTTTCATTCCGTTTTTGAGTTTTGAGTAATATTCAACAATTTGACTTCCTAGAAGTGCCATTGTCCAGGCATCAGATATGGTATGATGAATCTTAATATAGAATCCACCCTCTTTATCATTAATTTTAACAAGTATAAAGCAGAATAAATCTGAATCAATAAGATTGAAAGGCTCCTGTGTCTGCTTGCGGTCCCATTCATAGAGTTCCTTAGAGTCTCTCAGGCTAAAATCGATGAAATCCAATCTAATATATCTGTAGTCAGAAATGTATTGTTTAGGCTCACCATATTCATCAATGATTCTCAAACGAATTCCATCATTTTTTTCTATACATATATTGATCGCTTTTTCAAGCAGCGAATAATCTACTTCTCCCTTGATTTTAAGAGTCCCCGCAATATTACCTATACTGGTTCCCGGATAAAGCTTTTCAATATACCAGATTGCTTTTTGAGGATAGGTGAGCGGACAATATTTTGTATAATACTCGAAGTTTACCATTAAAAGCTTTTTATATTCCGAGAGCCCTTCCCGGTTCATGAGTACCCTCCCCACAGTCCCCATGTAATTTACTGTAGGGATATTAATTTTTTTTGCCTCTTTCGAAGAAATCCTCACCCCAATGCTAAACTTCCTTTTTTTATATTTCTTATAGAAAATGCCTATTTCAGGAAGAAGGGCTTCCAATATTTTTGAGACATCTGCATTTTTATCCACTAAATAAATCCTGCAAATATCAATATCCTTATCCAGATTTAGCCCGTCACTATAACTTTCGGCAACCGCATAAGCTTCTGTGCCGGACCCGGATGAAACACGCCAAAGTTTCCTCGCTGCATAAAATCCCAGAGTCTGATATATTTGTCTGATTTCTCCAAGGTTAAACCTCTCTTTTGTGTAGTCATAACAATGAACTTCCAATTTACTTAAATTTTGGCCACAAAAATCAATAAATAAAGAAGGATCATCCAAAACCTCAGTCTGATAGGAAGTAACAGGCGTGTTATTGATATCATCGGGTATACACTCAAAATGTTGATAGGTATCCAATGCAAATTTGTCCGGGTCTCCTATGATTCCATCAATATTTTCAAAAAGGTTCATGTGCCACTCATAATCCCGTTCTACATATGCGATATAGTTTTCAAAATAGGGATGGTTCAACATGAAATCTGCCAGACCAATATATACATCCGTCTTTGCTTTTGGATTCAAATAAGCCTCGGGAACGGTGACGAGCTGCTGTCCTAAAAAACTTCTTGAATAGATCCGTAATCCAGTTCCAACCGTAAGTAATCTGCCATTTTTATAATAGATAAGATTGGATGAAATCATGGGTTTATCTTTAACCTGCTCCAGGTTTTGTATACGCTCAATAAAGGATTCTTCACCATCCATATCGGATTTTAAACTGATAAACTTGGACTCTTCATAGAGTCTATATAAATCATTCGTTGAAAACTCATTTAAAGGTTTCAGGTCGGGAAAACTTTTACTAAAGATATAGGAAAAAATTTCATAATGCGTCGACCATTCCATTCCGGAAAAAAGCAATCCGTAAACATACATTCCACGGTGATTTTCCTTGCGATACCTTACATTCGCATCTACATAAATATCCGAATTTCCTGCAAATTTTATAATAATATTCCTTAGGGTCTGGCCTTCGGTTAAAAGTTTTTCTTCTGAAACAAAAGACAATCCCTGAGTGCTGATATCAATGAGGCGGTATATTTTCTCAAGTCCGGGCAAACAAACAAAAGCTTGTTCCTCATCCCTCGGTTTATAACGGGCAATAATTCTTTTAAAGGATGTAAAAATTTCATGGGGTCTTGCAATATGAAGCGCTCTTCCGGCCACCTCAACAATAACAGCTTCAAATAAAAAGAAGATTTCCTTATAAAAAAAAGAAATTTCCATACAGTCTCCGGATCGGGGCATAAGTTCTATCCGTTCCAGTGTAATAGAAGGATCCTCTCCCCTCTTATAGCTAAATGCCATGATTCCAAACAGTTGTTCATTCTTAATACGGACAGATACAGGGATTTCCTTTTGCCTTGCCAGATTTGTCAATAAACTCGATATGTATCTTTGATCATTATTTTTTCTTAAATCGCCCATGCTACCTCTCCCTTCCGAAACCGTTACAAGTTATTACCGCCAAATCAGTTGAATCTCCAGAACATTTGTCCACAAATAAAAAACCGCAAGATACCCCACTCGAGTTTTTCTCGAAAAATTGGGCATCCTGTTTTTATTTAAAGAACATTCATCATATATTCGCAGCAAACTCAATAACGAAAAAAATAAATATAATTTTCTTCTCTATCTCTATCTCTATAACAGCCAAATTGTATAGAATAACCGTATTTTCTATAACAAATAATTAAAGCGCTTTAATTATGTAAAACTAAAACCCTTACATTATCCCCAGCAGCCCCCATGCTTTCGAGGATGCCTATTTATAGCCAAGTATCCATTTCAATTTCCATTAGGCTGTATCTTAAAAACTCATTTTCCCAGCAACAGCCCTCATATTATGTTAATTAAAATTTACAAGGTTTTTTCTTTATTGATTCACTGCTGAAATCTTCCTTGTAAAAGCATTTTACACTTGTCTTAAACTCAACTATTTAATTTGAAATACCAGAAAACTCCCTAAAATAGAAATACCCGCACTTAAATCATTCTCTCTAAAACATTGGTTTTAATATAGTGCACAGCTTTTTAAGAATTTGAACAAGACTAGATATCGTTGGAATTATACAATAATATATTCCAATCAATATTATATTTCATTTCCAGAGTGAAAACAAGACATGTCCAGCAAAATTAACATATATTTATTGAGAAGCAGAGCTAAACATACGATGATAAACTATTCAATTTGTTTACATAATTTTTTTATAAATAGGTGATCTCCAATTCACTTTCCATATTATTATATCCACTCAACAATCCCACAAACTTTTCTACAACTTCCATATCAAACTGGGTGCCTGCCCCATTCAAAAGTTGTACCTTTGCTTCTTTAAGGCTCATTTTGTTCCTGTAGTGCCTGTCTGAGGTTATGGAATCGAAGGCATCCGCAACAGTTATAATCCTTGTCAGAAAAGGCAGTTCCGCTCCTTTTAATCCATCAGGGTATCCCTTTCCATCCACTCGCTCATGATGGTATCTTACTAACGGTATAATGTCATTGAACATAGAAATTGCAGACAACATATTTGCGCCTTTTATGGGATGTTTTCTTATTTCCAAAAGCTCCTTTTGACTTAAACTCCCTGCTTTTAAAAGAATATCATCCGAAATGCCTATTTTACCGATATCATGGAAAATACCGCCCGTTTTTAACATCTCAAGTTCTGCCCTGTCCAGGCCAAAGGCTTCCCCTATTTTAACCGAGTAATATGCTACCCGGTCAGAATGCCCCCGGGTATAAATATCCTTCGCATCTACTGCCAGCCTTAAAGCTCCTATTAAATCCATATATCTTATTTTTAGCTTGTTATGTACTTTATTCAGTTCATCATTTTTTTCACTCACAAGGGTATGTAAATGGGAATTGCTCAAAGATACGGCAGCCTGATTTGCATATATTTCAATCAGCTTTAAATTTTCCTCCCATTGTTCACCTTCAACATAAATTGCTCCCAAAGATTCCAGGCACTCGTTAACAAATGGGAGTATAACCCCCTTTTCCATTAGGACAACCTGGTTAAGCCTTCTTGCGTATCCTACTTGTTCCATAAGATTTGTACTTAAAATCGACAAGAAGCCGTCAATAGAAAGGTCATATTTACCCATTCCTTTAAAAATACTTTTTCTATCATTTTTTAAATCCGGGGTATAGTCAATAAGAATAAATGCATCACCGCTATTTGCAAGGTGCATGATGTCCTTTAAGATATCTTCCAATAAGTCTTTTACCGGCTTTAGCTGGTATATTCTGGGGATCGACTCCAAAATACTGCTTAATCCCCTTTCAAACTTCTTAATCATCCGATATTGTGCAACCGACTTCATTCCCGATTCCACAAGCAATACCAATTGATCGAATTTATCGCTTTTTTCACAGTAACCTTGAATATCCAAAGCTTTTAACGTTTCAAAAGGAGGAGCGAGATCTTTATGACCGGTTAATATAAGTATATAAATTTGATCATTGAATTCCCTGATTTTTTCAACAACCTCATCACCATGAATGGGGTGCATGATATAGTCAAGAATCAGCATATCAAAGTGTTCCACGCGTACTCTCTCAACGGCTTCCAAAGGACTTGTAACACCTGTTACTTTAAAACCCCTTCGGCTTAAGATTAAGGTAAGTGATTCTATAATTCCTATTTCATCATCTACTACCATGATTTTATAATCCGATGAACTATTTATACTTTTCCTTCTCATGGGAAAGCCTCCAATCCTAGTTCATCCCCTTAAAACAAATTACGCTATTATTGCTTCATCTCAACAGGGTATAATGGCGTTCTGTTTAAATAAACCAATCCTATGGGTAATTGTCTTCTCTATCTATAAAAAATTAGCTTTACTTGTGTAATATAGAAATTGGGATTATAGATGTTTTGAACTACTTAAGAAAACTCAACGATATAAATAATAGAAGTATGATTAGAGCCAGATAAAAAATATCAAACCATGCATATTATGTCAACATTATTATATACTGCTTTTAGAAAAAATACAAGTAGTAAAAAACACTTTTTTAGTAAAATGGTTAAATATCCATATTTCGGATTTCATGTTTATTCTCATTCAGTTTATTCCTATTTTGTAAATCCACTCGCTCGGATAAGTGCTTTTCAAAGACGTCTTGCATACCTTTAATATAAATGCATTAAAGCATCTCACAAAAAAAGTACACTACTAAAAACGGGAGGAATACCCGTATTTGGTCATACGGGTATTACCAAGAAAAACAAACGTTTGTCCAAATAGTGTGTACATTCTTAAAATACCGGATTTATACATAAAAGTCAATAATTTAGCGCGTTCTATTTTGCACACACCTTTTTAGTGTGTTTAACATGTAATAACACCGAAGCTTTTTATCATCTCAGTTCAACTACCGTTACGCCTGTTTCCCCCTCCCCGTATTTTCCTAGCCGATAGGATTTTACATGCGTATGGGTTTTTAAGAATTGGTGTATCCCGCTCCGAAGCACTCCTGTTCCTTTTCCATGAATCAGGGTAATCTCGTGAAGCCCGGCAAGATGCGCATCATCCAAATACTTATCCACCACTTCGAGTGCATCATCCAGTGCCAGTCCTCTTAAATCAACCTCCGTAGAAATGGTTTTGGATTTAGAAACACCAATCTTTCCAACCCTGGCTCTTTGAACCTCGTTTTTTTGCTCGTCAACCTGCTTCAAATTAGAGATATGCACATTGATTTTCATAATCCCTGCCTGGATCAAGGCTTCACCATCTTTATCGGGAGGTGTGACCACCGTGCCCTTTTGGTTGAGGTTAAGAATTAATACGGTATCACCGGGCTTTAAGTTTTTAGGAGGCTTTGCGTTTACAAGTTTAGGCATCAAGGATTCAGACAATGCATCTTCCACCACACCAATTTTATTTTTTAGCTTATGGCGCATCTCTTCAATTGCTTTATTTCTCTCTAACGCTTCCCGCTCCTTTTCCAGGCGTTTCATTTCAGTAATAATACTTTCCGCCTCGCTTTTGGCGTTTAAAAGAATCCTCCTGGATTCCTCCCTTGCTTCCCGGATCAACTTCTCCCTTTGAGATTCAATTTTCCTTTTTTGTTCTTCAACTTCTTTTTTTAAAGTTTCAATCTGAAGTCTATAACTTTCCGCTTGCATTCTTTCCTTTTCCGATTCAATCCGGTTCTTTTCAATATGCATCAGCATATCTTCAAACTTGATTTCTTCCTTAGTCAGAAACTCTTTCGCCCGGTCAATAATATCCGTTTCCAGCCCCAGCCTTCTGGATATGGCAAAAGCGTTACTTTTGCCCGGAACACCAATCAACAGCTTATAGGTTGGTTTTAAGGTTTCAACATCAAATTCACAGCATGCATTTTCAACCCCCTGGGTAGAAATTGCATAAACTTTGAGTTCACTGTAATGGGTAGTTGCAACTGTAACAGCACCGACTTGATGCAGACACTCCAAAATGGACATGGCTAGGGCAGCACCCTCTGTCGGATCCGTTCCGGCCCCTAGTTCATCAAAAAGGCATAAAGAGTGCTCATCAGCACTTTCCAGGATTTTAACGATGTTTTTCATATGCGATGAAAATGTACTCAAGCTTTGTTCAATACTTTGTTCATCTCCAATATCCGCAAATATTTTTTCAAAAATACTCATTTGCGTACCTTCATTCGCAGGTATGTGGAGGCCTGCTTGAGTCATCAGAGAAAACAATCCGACTGTTTTTAACGTAACGGTTTTTCCGCCTGTATTGGGCCCTGTAACAACCAGGGTCTTAAATTGGTCTCCAATCCAAAATTCCGTCGGCACAACGGTGGACTTATCCAAAAGTGGATGCCGGCCCTTTTTTATGATTATTTTTGATTCCGTATTCAGCCTGGGGCAAACACAGTTATATTGAAGACTAAGCTTTGCCTTTGCAAAGATAAAATCCAACCTGGCCAGGATGGAAATGTTGCTTTTTAAGGCCTCTGATAATCCCGCCACATCTGCGGTCAGTTCATATAAAATTCTTTCAATTTCTACCTGCTCTTTTACCTTGAGCTGCTTTATGTTATTATTTGCCTCGACTACAGCCATCGGCTCAATAAATATGGTTGCGCCGCTGGAAGAAGAGTCGTGCACCAATCCCGGAAACTCGCTTCTATATTCTTGTTTTACCGGAATCACATAACGGTCCCCCCGCATGGTTACAAGTGCTTCCTGCATAAACTTCTGGTATTTGGAGGATCGAATAATCCCATTTAGCCTTTCCTTGATTGAGTTTTGCAGTTCCTTCATCTGCCTCCTTATATTTCCCAGCGTAGTGCTGGCACTATCCGATATTTCATCCTCGCTTAGAATGGCAAGCTTTATTTTATCTTCAACCCTTTTATTAGTCTCAAGGCATTGAATCAATTCATGTACAATACTGTCATTTTCGGGCTTCACCTCGTCACTGGCATAACTTTTAAGGTTTCTGCACGCCCTTAAAACATCAGAGATCCTAAGAAGTTCTCCCGGATTTAAAACGCCACCCATATCAACCCTTTTCAGACTGCCGCGAACATCATGAATTCCTCCCATCGGTGGGCTTCCTCTTCTTACGATAAAAGTGACTGCATCGTCTGTTTCCTTTAGCATGGCATTCACTTTGGAAAAACTGGTCTGGGGCTTCAGTTCTTTTGCTATCTCCTTTCCCAGCTCCGATGTGCTAAGGCTTACCAGTGTATTTACTATTTTATCAAATTCTAAAATCCTTAAAGTTCTTTCATTCATGCCTTTTGTTAACCTCTCATCTTTTCTGTAAATTTTTCACTTAAACGTCTTCTATTATAATAATATAATCAAAAGTATAAATATTTCAAGCAAACCATATTTTCACATCCATTTTTCTTTAAATAAAACAAGCATATTTAATAAAAGTATCGCAAAACAAATCCCAAACCTTTGTAATTTGCGGTTACTCCCTATAAAAACACTTTTTTTTATTTTAATTATTATAGCATAAATATTGTATATATCAACCCGGAGATCAATTTTATGACAGTTTAAAATATATGATGTATATTCTTCAACTTTAATGTATTCATTGTTCCGTTTTATGATATAATGACTTGAGCTTAATGCTCTTCTTCAATCTTTAATAAGCACAATGGGACTTGGCTGAGCAAGACAGAGAAATTGTTACGGATGGGAGTTTGGTAAATTAAATGTTTACAAGTATTTTATTTGATTTTGACGGAACACTGATCGATACCAATGATTTAATTATTCATTGTTTAAAGGAAACATCAAAAAAGTTTCTTCAACAGAATCTTACAGAAGAAGACTTAAACCGCATCCTTGGCAAGCCCTTGGAGGAGCAAATGAGATGCTTGTCAGACACTGACTATCAAGAAATGGTACCCTTCTATAAGGAATTGTACCGGTCAAATGTGGACCGGATGATGAAAGGATTTCCAGGAATCAAGGAAATGTTAAAGGAAATTAAGGATCTTGGATGTAAGACAGCCATTGTATCAGCCAAAGGCCGTTTGGGAATTGAAAATGGTCTTCAATACTTTGGTTTTAAGGATTATATCGATGTAATTGTGAGTGCATACGATGTAGAAAACAACAAACCCCATCCGGAGCCTGCCTATAAAGCTTTAGAACTACTTGGCGTAGAGGCTTCCACAGCGCTTTTGATGGGTGACAGTCCTTATGATATCCTTTGCGGAAAAAATGCAGGTATAAAAACTGTATTGGTGAACTGGACCATATTCCCTAAAGACTGCTTGCTTAAGCTTCAGCCCGATTTTGTAATCCATACCCCAATGGAACTGGTTAAGATTATTAAAGGATCGTTTTAAATATTTATTATTTACTTTTCCAGGATAATTTTATGCTCCACTAAGGCAAGCTCTTTTATCCTGGCTTTTATAATTTTTCTCTGGCCAAAAATATTTTCAAGAACCAACTTGTCCTCCTCATGTGTTACCTTGTCAACACGCTCCAAAAACAGGGTTTCGTTTCCCTCTTCATCCATCATATAGGCATTTGCTTCACACATTGGCTTCACCCCACAAATAACTTTTAACACTCGCTACTGCATGCTCAATAAAATGCGGCAAAGGTTCATTTTTAACCCCAACAATTTCAATATTGCACCGGTTTAAAGGTATCAGGACTTTTTTGGCAGGGCTCTCGGATACAGCTTCGGCCATTTTCGGTGTCAGTTCTCCCATCATGGCATTGGCAACAATAACCCCAATTACACCCATTATTACATCTACTTTGGATACATTGTATACAACCGCATTTTCTCCGGATGCACATTCGTTTGCCCCTGCCTTGAGCATCAATGAAGCCGCCAAAGCATTTGTACCCAGCGCAATTATTTCAGTATCCTCAGGCATTTCCTTCCGAAGTTTTTCTACAATTGCTTTACCAATGCCTCCACCTTGACCGTCTATAACTGCAATTTTCATCTTCCGTCCTCCTCAAATCACTTAAAACCTCTTTGCCTAAGACCTTCATAAAGAATGACCGCCGCAGATGTTACAATATTTAGAGACTCTATCTGTCCCGGCATCGGAATGGAAACCAGCGCATCCATCATAGATATTTTTTCCTTTGATAACCCCGAAACCTCATTTCCAAAAACAAAAACAACAGGTGCGGTATAGTCGAGCTCGGTATAAATCCTGTCAGCCCTTGGGGAAGTTCCTACAATCATTTTACCTTCCGCTTTAAGCTTTTCAATAAGCTTCTTAAAATCCTTCTCATAAGTCAAATCTACCATTTCCTCATACCCGACCGCAGCCAACCGTGCTTTTTTGTTCTTATAATCGATACTGTCCCCTGAAAAGTAAAGCTTGCTCCCGGTAGCACACGCGAGCCTCACCACCACGCCTACATTAATAGGCTTTTTTAAATTGTCAAAAACAATCTCAAACACTTTTTCCTAACCTCTATATACTATAATTTCTGATGCAATGTCACTGTCCAGCGCTACTTGTGTAAACCCCACCTGAACCACATAGGCAGGATATTTTTGTATTACAATTATATCAGTATCCGGCAGAATACCAAAAGCCGCCAATTTCCGTAATTTAACCGTATCCTGCGTATTTATTCTTACGATTCTCGCCTTTTCGTTCACTTTCAAACCGGTAACCGGTATTTCGTTTAAATCATCGGCATGGTAAGTACTTTCGTTGTTTAATTCTATTTTTTTCAGTTTTTTTCCCTCAACCATTTGAAAACACCTTCTTTATTAATTTTGCAAAGCTTTTCACCGTTTTTAATTCAGGTGTCGGGAGCATTTCGTAATTGCAGTTGGGGCACTTTATCTTCCCACAGGATTTATTCATAGGACAGCCTCCGCACCCTGTTTTACAATTGTCTTTTTCAAATTCAAATCCGCAAAAATCGCATTTCATCCTAAATCAACTCCCCAAACCAAAAGCAGCTTGTTTAAAACAAATCCTGCACCAAAAGCAAAAGGTATAATAAATGCGGCCATGTAGAGTGCAGTTTTAAGCCCCCGCTCCTTAATCATCATAGTAAACTGTGCAATACACGGGATAAATAAAGTCAAGGTAGCCGCCGCAACAACCAGCTGTCTTCCATTCATAAGTCCTGAGCCCTGAAGGTCAAATAAACCTGCTGCACCATAATCCCTCCGGAAAAATCCAAACAAAAAGATCTCTGCAGTCTTATCCGGAAGCCCTAGTAAACCTACAACAGGTTTTAAGGACTCTACAAGAAAACCGAATAAACCGGTCAAATTACCAAACCATATCAGTACACTGGCAAGAACAAAAAGGGGTAAAACCTCTCTAAAATACCAGTACATTCTCGTATAGGTCTTTTTCAGAATATTCGATATTTTAGGAAGCCTTAATGGAGGAAGCTCCATATAAAACCCGGATTTTTCTCCCGGTAAAATCTTTGCTGACAAAAATCCAACCAGCATGAAAACCAGGACCATAAAACCGATCCATACAAACATTGCTAGTGGCTTTCCGGATAATAGGGCAAGAATGACTCCCAACTGTGCAGAACAAGGTATGGCCAGTGCCAAAAGAAAGGTTGCAATCACTCTTTCCCTCTTTGTCTCCAAAGTTCTGCTCACCATTGTGGCCATCGTATCACAGCCAAATCCCAGTGTCATAGGAATAACCGCTCTGCCATTAAGACCTATTTTTTTAAATACCCGGTCCATCAATAAGGAAATTCTGGGTAAATAACCGCTGTCTTCAATAATCGAAAACAGAAGAAAGAAACAACCTACTACAGGCAGCACAATTGCAATGGCATACTTTATTCCTAAAGTAATAATACCATATTCATTGACAAAGAGATCGCTCAGTACTTTCCAATGAATAATACTATTTACAAAGGAATCGATTTTGGGATTGACAAACTCATCAAAAATTTCAGTTTCAATGAAATCCACCAGCGTACCTGCACCGAAAACACCTACAAATTTGTAAAATCCAAAGTACAAAACCAATAATAAGAGCGGAATTCCGGTCCAAGGGTTCATCGTTATTTTATTAACAATCCCGGAAATACTTTTATTATTCTTTTCATCATAAGTAAACACTTTTTTTAGAATTCTGCGGCTTTCTTCCTGCTGCGCTTTGGAGATGAGAAACATTGGCTGATCATCGGAATTTTCAATAAACTGGTCAATCATTTTCCGAATCTCTTGATATCCTTCTCCTTCTTTACGTTTCACCAAAGCATCCATATCTTCATCCTGCTGCAGGAGAAGAACTGCCACAGACCTTTTTGAAAAACCATATTCACTTTTTAAATGGGCTGTAATTTTAAATATGACCTTTTCAATATCTTCACTATATTTTATAACCTTATGCGACATTTTTCACCTGCTCCTCCAAAACCTTTTTCATTTCGTTTATACCCACATTCAAAGCAGCACTGGCACTGACTACCGGTATCCCCAACAAGCTTTCAAGCTTAATAGCGTCAATTTCAATTCCCAACGTTTTGGCTTCGTCCATGATATTTAGAACAAGAATAAGCTTAAATCCTGCTTCAATTAATTGGATTGTCAAAGGAAGCATTCTTTCCAGATTCTTTGCATCTACCACGTGAATGACAAGATCCGGGTTCTCTTCAATCAGCAAATTCCTTGTCACCCGTTCTTCATCGGTAATGGGTAAAATAGAATACATTCCGGGAGTATCAACCACCTCAAGTTTGATACCATCCTTCATGTACCAACCTCTCGAAACTTCAACAGTCGTACCGGGATAGTTTGAAACGGTAACATACGCCCCTGTCAAACTATTGAAAATAACACTTTTACCTACATTAGGATTCCCAATAAGTGCTACCTTCTTTGTTATTAGATTCTCGCTGTAACTTTCACTCTTACTCTTTTTAAACCAGGATCTCATCCTATGTAATATATTTTGTTTATCTTTGCAGCAATCCATAAAAACCACCCTTTAATTTCGTGATATTGAGAATCATTATCAATTTAATTATGCAGCAAATTCTGGTCCAAGTCAATACTTAATTGAAAATTATTCTCAATTATATTGATCGCCATAAAGATTTTACTTCGCGCTCCGATTTCCTAGATTTAATATTTTGAAAATTCAATTTATCCATGCAAAACCATTTTCACGATTAATTAGATTGAATTAATCATAAAATATGTATTGGATGCAGAGGTTTTTCCTTATTTTATGAAAATCGGTGCAATACCGAAACATAAACAAAAAAACACAGGGGCGACCTGTGTTTTTTGTTTATGCTTTCATTCTCTGAATAAACAATATTCGCGGTACAGAGTTAAATTCTCTTTAAGGATTGCAAAACAGCATCTTTTAAGGCTTCAGCAGCTCTCTGCTTAAAATTTTTGCTTTTTAAATTTGCTAATTCTGTTTTATTGCTCATATATCCCACTTCCGAAATCACTGCGGGCATTTTAGCCGTTCTAAGGACAGCTAGGTGGGGTCTTGGGATTACACCCATATTTCTCATGTTGAGCCCGTCTGTTAAACCTTTTTGCATAATGGAGGCAAATGTCTTTGCACTTAGGTTCCCTTTCGAATTGCCGGTACCCGGGTAATAAAGGGTCATACTGCCTTTTAACTTCGACATTCCCGCATTATTATGGACACTTACCAGAAGATCAGCATTTAGCTTATTTGCCATTCCCGACCTTGCATAAAGACTTACGTAGGTGTCTCCCGTTCTTGTCATGTATGTGGTAACACCTTCAGCCTTTAGCAGCTTATTTAACCTTTTTGCAATGTCAAGATTAAGGTCTTTCTCTTTTACTCCACCATAAATTGCCCCTGTCTCTTTTCCCCCATGCCCCGGGTCAATGACAACAATATACTTTTTTCTTTCCTTTCCCCTGGATGTGTCCTGCCCGTTGTCAACCGATCCGTTATTTTCTGTTAACGCAACCATATTATCTTGAAGATTGCAATTAACCTTATAATTTAAAGCCTCTGCTACAAATCTGGCAGGTACCATCACCGTTCCATCTACCAGGACGGGGGATATATCCATTTCCTTCTTATTTTTATTTACCTCAATAAACGGCTCTCCTACGGTGAGTTCAACCAATGATTCCTTCTTGGTAATCGATAAACGGCCGCTTTCTAAATCCCAATTCAAAGCCGCATCCATATTTGAGAGAAAAGACTGGGCAGGCACCAATATCCGGTTGTTTTTTATAAGGGGTGACCTTTCCCATTCTACGCTTTTCTCGCCAATCCGGAAGTTTACATTGGATTTTGTAAAATCATCTGAAATTTCAGAGGCAAAGGTACTAGTAGTACTCAAAAATATAAAAAGACATGCTGCCACACAAAATATTATTTTTTTCATACCACCCTCCAAACATAAAGTATCCGCCAATATTGTTTACATAATACTTCTTCATGGCAGTAAAAATCCCTCTATGTAATTTCTTACAAGGAGGGAGGTTAGAAACTTTGAATTCGATAAATCAAACTGCTGAAAACCTTTGTTTTAGTGGGATGGTTTAGGCTGCTCTAATGGGAATTAAAGATTGTCCGACTTTTTAGCCCGCCGCTTTATTCTTTTATATAAGCGGTACCCTTTTCTAACAGTATTTAATAAAAACTCCGGAATGGGTATGGGAAAACGGTACAGAAATGGGCGGTATACCTTTTTATAAGCCTTTTTAACATCCTTCCAAAGGGAACAGTACTCATCCTTATAAAAATCGGAGATATCGACAACTACCCCTCTTCCTTCAACCACCATGACGTTTTTGGCATGAACATCATGGGGATAAAGCCCTCTGTTTTTCGCATATTGCAAGGCATTGTCAATATCCTCAATTACACTTTCCGGAATACGGATTCCACGTTTCAAACATTCATAAAACGTAACCCCATTTAGAAATTTCAGCACAAGATAATTGTCCCCTGAGTGATAACACTGGGAGTAGGCGGGGTGAGAACCTATTTTATTATAGACGGTTACTTCTTCATGAAGACCGGGACGTCCCGGCGCATAAACCTTGACTACATATTCCGGAAACTCCGGATGCTGAAGACCTGCAGCATAATTACCTGCTCCAAGAAGCTTCCAAGGAACAGGTACCGAACGAACTTCAATTGGGTCACTTGAATTTACACTCTGAATATTTAAATTGGGTAATAGTTCATTGTCAACTTTATATACAAATGTACGAACTGTATCCATTCTATAAACCTGCCTGTTTTCTAATTTTTCATTTGTGCAAGACACAATCAATCCACTTTGATACCTATTAAGACTCGGGTGGAATAACCTTTGCAATTACCAAACGGCTCCCGAATTGCTCCATTTCATAAAAAGCCGACGCTCCCAGGAAAACATCAATAATTTTCCCTTTTACCAGTCTTCCCGTATCCTCTGCCTTATACCACCCGTTCATGTGCCTGTAGGGAGAGGGAAACTCTAAATATACCGAGCTTCCAAGGGGAATTACATTGGGGTCCACTGCAATGGTTCTTCCCTTCACTGCTTTGGTACCACTGAATGTAATTCCGTACTCCGGATGAGAGGGATACTTCCCGCAACTTTCATAGGACAAATCGTATGTAGTGGCTATAAAACAATTTACTTCATCTATGTTATCGTTGATTTTATAAATCCCATTTTTTCTGGTGTACTTATCTATACCTGCAATTAGTTTTAACAAGGGGTCTTCCTTTTTATCCGTATGTACCGACATCATACTGTTATTTTTAAGCTTTGACGGAGCGCTTTCAGGTTTACTCAAGGGACGCTGTTCCGTACCCTTCTTTTTAGTTTTTCCATGATCCAACACGGCTTTTGTATTAACCGTCCCCGGCTCACTCTCCGATTTTACCTTGGTTGTGTTAAAGAGTAAAACCCCTAAAAATATATTAATTAAAACAATCTGAAATAGTATCACATAAAGAAGCTGCATAGAAGTTATTTTAAATTTCACTTTAAGCACCTCTTCAATACCTTTTTTGGTAGTTTTGATCATAGACAAGCAAGGTCAAAATCTATAATGCCAACTTCAGCAGTCACATCCGCACCCATCACAACAATTGCAATCACACCCGTCACTACAGGGACAGTGACAATGGTCACAAGCAACACATTCACAGCAGTCACAGCCTTTGCAGCAGTCATCCATCATATGCGACTTTTTCCTTGATTTCCTGGATTCTGTTGGCCTGCTGATCAAATCCTGAAGCAAATTATTGTATTCCCCGTTCTCAGGCTCCACCCGGACGGCCAACTCTACATGACTTAGTGCCTTGTCGTACCACCCCTTATATAGCAAAACAATTCCCTTTAAATAATTCCATTCAGCGTCGCGGGAATCTTGATTTTCCAGCATTTCGTCTGCAAGGCCTAATTGATTGTGGATGATATGGGTCCTAATTTGAGTATAAAACTCATTTGTACCGGTATTTTTAAGGATGGAATCACTCGTCATACAATTACTTGGGTCAACTTCCTTTTCAGGATTCATCAATTTTTTAAAAGCAACTGTAATTTCGTGCATTTTTTCCTTTGCAAACTCGTATAACGGACTGTTTTTAAAATCTTTCAAGCAGTATTTGCTTGCCAAAATCTGATATGCCTTAAGAATCTCAGCCTCAGATGCTCCTCTTTGAAGTCTCAATACCAGATAGGGATTGCTCTCCATTTTTACATTCTCCCACCTTTAAAATTCGCTCTGTTGTCTTAAACATTCCAATATGAATGATATTATCCAGTATACTCTTATGCCTTTTTACATCCAGCAAGCGATACGCTCTTTCTATCTGCTCCAAAGTGTAGAAAAGACTTATACTTACACGTTCTCTTACTTTATTTTTAAATACATTTATATCTTGGCCATGATATTTAAACTGGTAAATCAATGGATTATAATTTCTTTTTTTAATGTCCTTTTCAATATCGTCAAATGCGTCTATAATATAAACCCATTTTCCAATATTATATCCCAGCCACCGGTGTACCTCTTCCTCTCTGGCAGAATGAATCAAAGGCCTGTAGACTGCAATCTCTTCCATTAGCTTTGCAAATGGCTCTGCTGCTTCATCCATAGAATTGCATTTGGACACTTCAAGTTTTGTCAGCTTTTTCAACCCTTCTTCTATTGTACCACATTTTTCATCATATTTTGACTTTAAATTTTTGTATCTGGATTTCAATACTTTTATGCCCATTAAAGCAGCAAAGGATTTTTCATCCTTCCATTTGTCCGTCAAACTCAAATAGGCCAATATAACATTCATATCGGCCGCATAATCTACAATAGGATGGTTGATTACATATTTTATTTTTCTAATTGGGTGAATGATACAATGTTCTTTTTTTATATCTATTTTTTCATTGGAAATTGAGGATAAAAGAATGGCTAAAAATGTCGTGTCATAATTAAGCGTAAATCGTGGAATTTGGCCTGACCTTTTCTTAATTGCTTTGCAAACCCCGCAGTAAAATGCCTTGAATGCTTCAAATTCTTTGATTTTAAGTTCAGGCTTATCCGGCATAATATATCCAAACATCTTAGGTACCCTTCATTTTCAAAACAATGATAAGATCGACTGTGTTACTTTCTAGTTTAAGTTCCTTATTTTCCTAAAAGTCAATGAATACATAAAAAACGCAAATAAGGTGGAAAATACAGCAATACCCATGAGTATATTGGTATATGGCTCCTCCAGCTTAAAGGCCATAGTTGTAACGACAGCGACATAGAAGATGACTGTAGCCATTTTTCCATACCAATTTGCCGCAACCACGTGATTCCCCTGCCGATAAAGAAGAATGCTCCCTGCGCCCATAAAAATCTCTTTTGCAACAACAACAATGGTGATAATAATGGGCATCCTACTCTGCACAGTAAGCAGCACCAATGCCGTTATCAAAATCAATTTATCCGCGACCGGGTCCGCTAATTTCCCAAAAGTGGTAATTAAATCGAATTTCCTCGCAATATATCCATCTAAAACATCTGTAAGGCCTGCAAGTAAAAACAGGATTACAGCCAATAAATAAGACTCGTTATAAAGATAATATCCAAATACCGGTATGAGTAAAAACCTTATTCCTGTCAAAATATTAGGAATATTCACCCACTCACCTCCTGAAAAGAATTTCAATCATATCTCGTACAAACCATTTCTTAATTTATGCAATCTTAAAAAAGTCAAACTTCATTCGTTTATTTTTTTGAGCAACTCGTAAATTTCAGGCATATACTTTTTAATATTTACGGGCTTTAATTCCTTGGTAGTCCACACATGAGCTGTTTCACCCCGATTGATCAACTCATTTTGATTCATTTTATACACTTCATAATAAAAAGTTAATCTTGTGTATGTAAATTCTTTAACACTTGTCTTTATCAGGAGTTCATCCTCATATTTGGCAGAACTTAAATAGGAACATTTTAATTCGATAAGTGGAAGAAGTGCCCCTTTCTCCTCAATCTTGGAATAGGGCATTCCTATACTTTTGATAAAATCCGTCCTTGCTGCTTCGTACCAAATTGGGTAATTGGAATGATGGACAATTCCCATTTGGTCTGTCTCCGCATATCTCACAGTAAGCTTAGTTTCTGAGGTAATCACAGAATCCCCCTTTCAAAATCAAAGTACACTATATAATATATAAAATACTATAAATAATATATCCCGTTTTAAAATATTAAACCCGCGCAGAAATTGAACACGGGATTAACGTACTAACTTTATTCAATTCGTTTCTCAGTATCCCTTTTCAATGATTACACTATGGGCTTCTTCAACCTCTGCCTCTGGAACCAACACCTCATAATAATTATCATTATTTTCATGATTCTTACTAATCGGTCGTAATTTAACCAAAATGCCCTCTCCCGTAAGCAGTTCTTGAAGCTTGGTGGCTATCTCCTTACTTTGAGCCATGTATACTACTGTCCACATAAAAAACGCCCCTTTATGAATTATTCGCCGGAATGGATTTCCCCATGGCGACATAATATTGTAGCTTTACCCCTAACCTTGATTGCAGAAGTATTCTCAGTAAACTGGGCTAACAGCACTTCACCCTTGTCAAGCTTTTCAGTATGATGAAATTTTGTATCTCTTCCTCTTGTTAATCCAATAATATTAACTCCATTTTCTTCAGCTTTTATAACCACATAATCTCCTAATATCTTTTCCAAATCCCGATCCAAATAAACCACCTCGCCATAACTATATATTATTTTATGCCAAAAATCAATATGATGTGTGAAAATAAGGTAATATCCCAAGCAGCATTACATAATATTAAACTGTATAGAGGACAATTATACTACCTTTACATTCTCATCTCCCAGTCTTGATTTGAGTTCGGATACCAACGTTTCATTCAAATGAATCCAATACTCTCTATCCATCACTTTTACGGAACGGTCTGATTCATTAAATAAACATACAGGCGTTCCTCCTCCAAAATATTTCAGCAAGGAAGCAAGAGATGAATCCAACATTTTATCTCCAAGTTTCAAATAAAGTTTTTTTGCCGTTGTTTTTTTCAAGGAACTCACTTCTTCACATATTATTTTAGGATTCTCATCTTCTTTTACACTTATTCGACCATGAATAAGTACAATATTTTCCTCAGCCAACAACCTATCGTATTTCACCAGCACGGTCGGAAAAACAATGACTTCCATTGTTCCATACATGTCTTCCAGCGTTATAAATGCCATCTGGTTATTACTTTTTGTGATTTTGTTCTTCTTTTCGGCAACAATTCCTCCAACAGTCACCTGCATTCCATCCTTAATATTTTTGAGGCCGTTTAGTGCCGTATTGGCTTCATTTTCTTCAATATCCATATTTAAATCCGAACTTAATACGGTAACCTGTTTTTTCATTTCATCTGCAAATTCGTTTAAAGGATGTCCCGATACGTAAAGACCCAACATTTCCTTCTCCATTGCCAAAAGCATTTTGGTAGGGTATTCCTTAATATCCGGATAGTCCTCTTCCATTGTCTTTGCTGTATCTTGACTATTTTGTGCTTCAAATATGGAAAGCTGCCCTTCCATATTTCTCTTTCTTGTCTGGCTGATTCCATCGATTAATTTTTCGTAAATTGTCATGAGCTTGGATCTGAATATGCCTAATGAATCAAATGCCCCACTTTTTATAAGGCTTTCAATACACCTTTTATTGATATCCTTCCCGTCCATTCTCTCGCAGAATTCCCTGAAGCCTTTAAAAATCCCCCGCTCATTCCGCTCAAAAATAATACATCTTACTGCATTTTCACCCACATTTTTAACCGCCGCCAGCCCAAAGCGTACCTTTCCGTTCACAACGGTAAACTTAACATGGCTCTCATTGATATCGGGAGGCAGCACATCAATACCCATAGCTTTACACTCATGAACATATTGAGAAACTTTATCGCTGCTTCCTAAAAAGCTGTTTAATGAAGCGGCCATAAACTCCACCGGATAATAAAATTTAAGCCATGCTGTTTGATAAGCAATCACAGCATAGGCTGCTGCGTGGGATTTATTAAAAGCATAACTTGCAAAATCCATCATCTCATCAAAAATTTTATTGGCAGTGCTTTCATCCACACCGTTCCGAATGGCTCCATTTACAATATAATTTCCATGCTCATCCTTTATTCCGTAAACAAAGTTTTGCCGTTCCTGTTCCATAATGCTGACCTTTTTCTTTGACATAGCTCTCCGAACAAGGTCAGATCTTCCCATGGAATACCCTGCAAGGTCACGGACAATTTGCATTACCTGCTCCTGATATACCATGCATCCATAGGTCACATCCAAAATTTTTTCCAGCAGAGGATGGTCATATTTTACCTCCTCCTGCTTGTTCTTATTCCGGATATACCTTGGAATCTGATCCATAGGCCCGGGGCGGTACAAGGATATTCCCGCAATGATATCCTCAAGGCATGAAGGCTGAAGTTCCTTCATAAACTGTGTCATACCCGCGCTTTCCAATTGGAAAATCCCTGCCGTTCTACCTTCACCAATCAGTTTAAAAACATTCGGATCATCCATATTGAGCCCGTCAATTTGGATCTCCTTCCCATGATTTTTTTCGATCAGTTCTACTGCATCCCTTATAACCGTGAGCGTCCGAAGGCCCAAAAAATCCATTTTCAGAAGGCCCAGTTCCTCCAAAAGCCCCATGGTAAACTGGGTCGTTACACTATCCTCATTTTTTTGCAAAGGCACATATTCGGTTATAGGATCTTTGGATATCACCACACCGGCAGCATGGGTGGAAGCATGCCTGGGCATTCCTTCCAAAAGTTTTGCCGTATCGATCAGTTCTTTAACCCTTTCATCCTCATGATACCGGTTTCTAAGCTCCGGATTGACTTCAAGGGCCTTTTCTATATTCATTCCGATTTGAAAGGGAATCATTTTCGCAATGGCATCCACTTCTCCATAGGAAATATCCAATGCTCTTCCTACGTCCCGGATAGCGGCTCTAGCTGCCATGGTTCCGAAGGTAATGATCTGTGCAACCCTTTCCGCCCCATACTTTCTTACAACGTAATCAATCACTTCCTGCCTTCTTTCGAAGCAAAAGTCGATATCAATATCCGGCATGCTTATTCTCTCAGGATTTAAAAATCTCTCAAACAAGAGACTATACCGAAGAGGGTCAATATTGGTAATTCCAAGGCAATAGGAAACCAAACTTCCTGCAGCCGATCCTCTCCCCGGCCCCACCATAATCCCATGATCCTTGGCATACTTTATAAAATCCCATACAACAAGAAAATAATCCACATACCCCATTTGTTTAATAATAGCCAACTCATATTGAAGCCTTTTTATCTTTTCTTCATCGCAATCTTCCCTGTATAAACATTTTAACCCCTGAAAGCAAAGATCTTGAAGGTACTCATAAGGTTCCCTCTCTCCCGGCACTTCAAATTGAGGTAAATGAAGTTTGTTAAACTCAAGCTCCACATTGCAGCGCTCGGATATTTTAACGGAATTTTCAATTGCCTCAGGAACATGTTTAAACAAAGCGGCCATTTCTTCAGGAGACTTCACATAAAACTCCTCTCCTGAAAATGTCATCCGATCTTCATCATTTATATTTTTTCCCGTTTGGATGCAAAGTAATATTTCATGCGCCCTTGCATCACTCCGCCTTAAATAATGTGCATCGTTGGTAGCAATCAAAGGGATCCCTGTTTCCTTGCTGAGCTTAATGAGCTGCTGATTGACCAAATTTTGCTCCTCTATGCCGTTGCTTTGGAGTTCCAGGTAATAGTTCTCTTCTCCGAAGATACGGTAAAACCGCAAGGCAGTTTCCTTTGCCCTTTCATAGTCACTCTGCAAAAGAGCCTTGGGTACATCCCCTGATAAGCAGGCACTTAACGCAATAAGCCCCTCGCTGTATTTTTGTAGAATCTCCATATCCACCCGGGGTTTATAGTAAAATCCTTCGGTAAAACCGGTGGAAACAATTTTCATTAAGTTTTTGTATCCTGTAAAGTCTTTTGCTAAAAGCACCAGGTGTCCCGGATCATTGTCAATGCCCGGCTGTTTATCATGCCTGCTTCTTTTCGCAGTATAAACTTCGCAGCCTAAAATCGGCTTAACGCCTGCTTTAACCGCCTCTTTATAAAAATCCACCACACCATACATAACGCCATGGTCGGTGATGGCAATACTATTCATCCCCAGTTCCAAAGTATGCCTGATAAGATCCTTAATCCGGTTAGCCCCATCTAAGAGGCTGTATTCCGTATGCACATGCAGGTGTACAAAGTCACCCATAAATTCCTCCGATATTGTATGAAATAAAGCTAAAGATAGAGGCAGAGGTATAGATCAAGAATATTCAAGATAGCCTTAGCACCTGCTAATTGATCTTCTTATCTTTTCCTTAATTATTATGATGCCTTTATCCTCACTTTTATCTTTTCTTACCTTTACCTTTTCCTA
The DNA here is from genome assembly GCA_026418275.1 of Clostridia bacterium. Taxonomy (GTDB): domain Bacteria; phylum Bacillota; class Clostridia; order Acetivibrionales; family DSM-2933; genus SKW182. Next base: position 163 of record JAOABQ010000040.1, on the reverse strand, counting down.
TACCTTTATCTATAAATAAATATAAGAGATTCTAGGGTCATAATTCTAGAATCTCTTATATTTATTATAGTATTCTTTGCATATCACGTCCACACATTATTACAATTCATACGAATCCATTATATACACATTTATTATCATAGACAGATCCACTTCATAGTAC
>JAOABQ010000020.1 GCA_026418275.1 Clostridia bacterium | reverse complement strand
GTCAACATATACATTCAAATCCTCCTTGGTTATTCCGGGGATTTCCGCCTTAACCACTACATCAGTATCCGTCTGGAATACATCAACTCTCGGCGAGTTCATCCCACCAAAAAATCTGAAGGGTGAAAAATCAATCAAGCTGCTTATATCCTTGCTGAAATTATCCATTTCCCTGAATGGATTCCATGGCACAAGACTCATATCATCACTCCCAAATATATTATTCATGCCTATTTTTTCCCTTTGAGAGAATTTTATTCTTTACAGCTTTAGCAAATGGAATATTCCACTCCAATGTTGTGAAGCTCCTGTAAAAACTCTATGTATCTCTTCAGTGCCATGAACGTTTTTTGCTTTTTTCCCTCTCCGTTTTCTGAGTAAAACACCTTGAAATTATTAGCCGACTCAATTTCATGAAGTAGTCCGCACTCCAGCAAAAGACCGTATATTTCGTACAAAAAATCAAACTTCTTCTGAAGCACCCCATGGGCAATGGCACAGCTGCAAATTATGGTAAAAAACATTTTATTATCATGCATGCCTTCATTTTCCTTTTGCATGACTAATACTGCATTCAAAGCACCTTCAGGGCTATATCCGTATTTTTGTGAAATTGTGCACAATTTATGTATTAAATCATTATACTCCTCACATTTCATCCTCTGTTCAACACCTTCAAACAAAACTGTACATTAAAATTGTCAAAAGCTGTGAATGCCATACTGACAGATAGGCTTGTTAATGCAGCGGTCCTAGTCTGCCACCATAGGCATTCATAATAATTTTAAAATAAGAAAATTTCAATTTCAAGAAATAATTTTATAAAAGTGTAATTCTCAATCAGCAAGTATTTTTCTCGGTATACATGACATAAAATCAGTCAATAATTTTACAAGGAACGGAGGGGATTACATTGAGAAATCTGTTAACCAATATCAGAAAGCTGTTTACATATAGGAGACCTGTTGACACAGAAGGTGGATTTGAACTTCTTGAGGATGAATTCGAGAAGTCCGATACCGAAGAAGTACCTTCTGAAAAATACGGTGTGAATACCGGGAATCCATCTAATCAGGAAAAATCAAAAAAGGGCTCCACGGTTAAGCAGCCTATAAAAGTTGAGCAATGGAACAAACAAAAAAACAATCAAGGTGGAAAGATACCAACTTCAAGCATGAGACAAAATATCATTTCCACTGACCTAAATGTGAACAAGGAATACATCCGTCAGAGCTTTAGCATGCCAAAAAACCAGGATATAGTGATTCGTGAGTTCCGCATCGCCAGAAAGCTGAAAGCGTTTATTGTTTTTATCGATGGAATGGTAGATAAAACCTCCATCAATCAATTTGTGCTGCCCCAGCTAATGAACCCCGAATGCATGGCTGGCTTCAGCGGCGACTGCCCATTGGATTATATCATGGAAGATGTCCTGTCCATTACTCAATTAACAAAAACTGCAGATTTTAATATTACAAAGATACAAGCCCTCAATGGACTATCCATACTTTTTGTTGACGGATGTCCCGAGGCCTTGATGAT
>JAOABQ010000096.1 GCA_026418275.1 Clostridia bacterium | reverse complement strand
CGTTAGTTCATTTCTTTCCTCTTTAGTCAATGTAACAATATATTTTTTTTGCATAGCTTCTTCTCCTTCATCTTTTGTGATATCCTTAATATCGGAGAAAAAACTCAAACTATAAATATCAAAAGTTACAGACTACTAGGTAGATTTATTATTTTGCATAGGGCAAACTTTCCATACATTTCTATTATAACATTTTTCTACAGTATTTTTGCAAGTAATAATTAGCATCCCATGCATTTTTTAAATTATAAAAAGCCGCTACCTCTATTGTGGTACCGGCCTTATGGCTCAATTCATCTCTAATTACTGGTCGATAAGCACTGCTTCAGGATAAATAGGTTCTAGTATAGAACTATTTACCCATTTAACCACGCCTTTTTCTACAAATACCAAAACTTCGTCACCGGAAGTAACCAGTGCAATCACTTCTTTATTGTCCATCTTAAACTTTTCGCCAAGAAAAAACATTGTATCGCTCCTGATAAAGTATCTTAAATTGCATGTAAAATATTAAACATACAACTTAATACTAATACTTCATCATCCATACAGCAATTGCTCTGATTGGCATTTACTGTACTAAATTGGCCAACCTAATTAAACCAAATCAATTGTCGGTATTGATCCTCTCCTTATACTCCAGAGGAGACATCCCTGTATACTTCTTAAATATTCTGCTAAAGTAACATGGATTGTCATAACCGACCTTTTCACCTACGTCCTGTACCCGTGCATCCTTCTCACCCAAAAGCTTCCTTGCCTTTTCAATCCTGCGCATGGTTACATATTCCAGAAAGCTCTGCCCCACTTCATTACTAAAGAGTGTACTGAAATAGTTGGGACTTATATGAACAAATTCAGCGATTTTATGCAGGGTGATTTCTTCTGTGAAACGCTCATCAATATAATTCTTTGCTGTTTCTACAATTTTTTTTGATTTTAGTATCTTTGTATTCAATATATAATTACAGATCTTTTCAAAATTTAAGATCATCCATTCCTTAGCGTCTTTTAAGTTTTTATACTTTTTTACTTCTTCAAAATATAAAAAGCCTTTTCCGCAAATTTCCTCCATCCCTGTGTCAAACTCGGTAAGTACTCTGGATGCAATACTTAAAAGTTCAATACATATTTTGTAGAAACCACCCATTCCAAGGTTTCTTTGAGCATCTATATTTTGGAAAACAACTTCAATGATTTTAAGAACTTCCTTTTTATCTCCAACCCGTAAGCAAGAAATCAATTTACTCTCGGTTTCCGAGTCCATTTTAAAACTCATACTTGTATAGCCTTCTACATCCCTAATATCTATGATACTGCTTTTTCCTGTAAAGAGCTTATGCTCCAATCCCCTCTTCGCTTCTTCATAACAAGCCCTGATGGAAAAAATGCCTTCTCCCATATTCCCAATACCTACACTTATGCTGTAAGAAAGCTTTTCAAAAATCTGATTATTTATGCTTTCACATAAGTTTATAAAGGATTTTTTGTTCTCCTCCTCAGTGAGGTCAGGCTTACAGTAGTAAATACAAACAAATTCTTCGTATTTGGTTTCAAAACAAAGCCCTTGGCCTCCAATCATTTCTTCAATAAGGTTTATGATTCTGAACTTAAGTAAGAGGCGCTCCTCCTCCGCTATTTTGCTGCCAAGGAGTGTAAAATCGTCAATTTCGATTACCCCAACCAGGAAATAACTGCTTTGAAGCTTTATATCAATGAATTCCATCTTTTCAATAAGCTGCTCCTGATGAATACAGCCAAAAACCAATTCGTTTAAATATCTGTATCGTAAGAGAGGCAAGCTCATTTTTAACTGTTCTTTCAGCTTTGAAACCATCTCTTTCTCATTTCTCTCATTTTCAATTTCTATGATGGCTCTCCTGATTACTTTTAACAATTCCTCCATATCCGCAACCTTAAGGACATAATCAAATGCCCCAAGTTTTAAAGCAGTCTGCGCATATGAAAAATCGTCATACCCGCTTAAGATAATGACTTTTGTATGCTGGTTTTCTTTTTTAATCCTCTTTAAAAGTTCCAACCCGTCCATTCCGGGCATACGGATATCGGTCAAAACAAGATCAGGCTGAAAGGACAAAAATATCGCTTCCCCCTTTTCCGCGTTTTCTGCCGTTTCCACTTTTTCCACGCCGTATTGGGCCCATGGAATGGCGTTTTTAATTCCATTGCTGATCATCATATCATCGTCAATAATTAAGAGTTTATACAATTGCGTTTACCTCCTGATCCGCTATGGCGGGTATTGAGATTTCAAAAGTTGTACCCTGGATAGGATCACTTTTACAATTGATGGTAAAATCGTTATTAAAATAGAGTCTTAGCCGCTCACAGATATTTTTTAGCCCATAACCGTTTTCAATAATGTTTTCAATTCCAATTTTATCTAACTGTTCTATTCCAACCCCATTGTCCCAAACTTTAAAGACAATCCGTTTTTCTTGTTTTTCCACCTTTACTTTAATATATCCTTTTTCTTTTCTTTTTTCTATACCATGAACAAGAGAGTTTTCAACAAGGGGCTGAAGAATGAGTTTGATTGTCTTATACTCTGCAACCTGTGAGTCCATATCTACTTCAAAAGAAAACATATTCTTGTACATCATATGCTGAATACTAAGATACTCTCGCACATGTTCAACTTCCCTTTCAATGGTCGTAAATTCCTTCCCTTTATTGAGTCCGAACTTAAAAAACTTTGAAAGTGATGCTGCCATTTTTCCAACTTCTGTATTTCCTTCCGCCATGGCTCCCCAATAAATTGAAGCCAGAGTATTGTATAAGAAGTGTGGGTTTATATGTGCTTCAAGTGCTCTTATTTCTGCCTCTACCTTCTTTTGACTTTCCTCTCCAACCATTTGAATCAGCTTCTCAATATCTGCCATCATCTTATTAAATGAATCTCCAAGTTGTCCGATTTCATCTTTGTATTTTGCACTGAATCTTACCTTCATGTCACCCGTAGACCCTTTTTTCATCAACTCCATCAACCGGTGCATAGGATTTAATATACTTTTTGTAACGAAAACCGCAGATAAAATGATAAAAAGCAAGGAGGAAACAAAAATGATAATGGTTGCATTCCGGATTTGTATTGCGTCGGATATAAGTTCTTTATAGGGAATAATCACGATGGCCTTCCACCATGTAACCGAAAAGGTATTATACACGGCAAACATAAGATTTCCCTTTTCTCTTATAAAAAAACTTCCTTCCTCACTGTTTGATACACTTTTTAGAATTTCATCATTTACAATTTCCCTGCCAATCAAATGTTTATTGGGGTGAAACAAAATTCTCCCGTTTCCGTCCATTAAATACATTTCGGAGTTTCTTCCGCTCTTAACCGCATTATAGATTCCATCCATTATGCTTACATCCAAATGGACTACCAAAATTCCCAAAACACCTTTTTCCTTATTATACAATTTCTCAGTCAGAATAAAAACATTTTTCCCAAGTACATTTTGTGTCGGCCACCAAATATAGCTCTTTTCCGATTTGACTGTTTCGGTAAAGAGGGTAGAATCCTTGTAATTCCGCTTGTATTCATCATTGAAGAAAACAAGTCCACGTTCTTCAAGTACATCTCCAGCGGCATAAATACTACTGTTTTTGTTCGATAGAATATATACGCTCCGGATGTTTTCGTTACTCTCACTGATGAATTTCAGTAGGGAACCCATTTTCCCCCTGTCTTCCTCAAAATTATCCGAAGCTACCTCATAATTCTTGGAAAGGATATTGATTACCATATTATTATTGAGAAGTATCTTTCCAATATCATTGATATTTTTGAATCTTAAAAGCATATTGGTGTTGATTTCATTAATAATATCGCTGGAATACTTTTGGCTTACTTCCTTTATAGTGTTTGAAGATTTGTAATATGAAAAAAAGCCGAGAATCAAAAGCGGCAGCAAGGAAACAAGCGCAAAGAAAAAAACAAGCCTAAACCTTAGCCCTTTATTCATCAGCATTGTCTTTATTTTTTTTTGACGTGGTTTCTTAATACGATGCATGATAGATTTCATAACAAAACACCAGAAATATTATTTGGGCCATTTTTCACGGGGAATATATTTGTAAACATCCTCTGCTTTTTGAAGTCCGGATCTTACAATCACTTCATTTAGATTATCCTTGGTTACCAGCACCGTTTTTGCAAAGATGGTTGGAATACCCTTAATCCCGTTAAATGTTTTCCCTGTGGCATCTGCAGGCACCATCCCGTTAGCCAGGCTGATAGCAGCCCTGGCACCTTCCTCTGCAAACTCTTTTTGAGGGAATAAAAGTGTAACCGTTTGTGTACCTGCCGCAATTCTTTGCAGCGCTGAGAGATCCCCATCCGTACCTGTTATAAAAACCTTGCCGGTCAAACCCTCTTTATTTAAAGCATTCACTACACCTCCGGCCATCCCGTCATTGGAAACAAGGATTGCATCCACCCGATTGTTACACTTTTCCAATCCTTTTTTGACAGCTGCCTCAGCTGCCTCCGGAGACCAGTTTTCGCACCACTCTTCAAAGACTACTTTTACCAAGCCTTTATCGATGTAAGGTTTCAAAACCTTGTGATAGCCTTCCTGCTCAAGTTTCGCATTATTGTCTATGGATGCACCGTTTATGATCATATAATTGCCCCTAGGGACCTTTTCCAATGCAGCTTTCGCCAGGGTCTCCCCAATCGCAATAACATCAAATCCTATAAAGGTGTCTACCTCTGCATTATTAATCATTCTTGAGTATGCAAGCACAGGGACGCCAGCTTTCTTTGCCGCTTCAACACAGCAAGATGCTGTTTTTGCATTGACTGCAACAATGACCAATACATCCACCTTTTCATTAATTAATTCCAGGACTTGCTCCCTTTGAATATTTTCGTTTTTATTGGCATCCTTTGCAATGACCTGGGCACCATATTTCATTGCTTCCGCTTCAAAATATAACTTTTCATTCATCCACCTTTCCTCAGCCAACGTTCCAAGTGAAAGTCCTATTTTGATTTGGTTGTCTACCTGAACTACCTGCCCTGTTCCCTTATTGGGTGTTTCAGTTCCATTACTTTCATTTTGACTGTTATCAACATGCCCACAGCCAAATAATAAGAATAGGAGCGGTAAAATCATCAAAAATCCTATGTACTTCCTGTTGTTGTCCAAAAGCTTCCCCCCCTGAAAGAAAACTTAATAAGGAACTCAGTATAGCATTCAATGACCTTCTATAGTATATGTACAAAAATCCTTTTTTTTCAATTTTACCAAAAATAAAACAATATCAAAAGAGAAAATGTATATAAATTATATAAAAAGTTCAGAAAGTTCAGTTTAAAGGAATATATATTTCCTATCAATATAATTATACTTTTGTTCTATCTACTTTACAATGAGAAAAGTAATTCCGAATCCTTTTAATAAATGAGAGGGATATAGAATATCGGTTTTACATAAAAGTCACTCATCATCCCCACCTTTTACTATATTAAGTGGTTGAAAGTGGAAAAAGCATGTGTTAGAATTAACTAGTGCTTTTTAACACAACAAATTTTAAGTTTCAAAGTGTTAAAAATGCACTTCCTCTGTTTGTGCCTCGCATACCCTAGAAAAGAATTACGTTACGAGGCATTAGTGTAAAATTTAACAAGAAGGGAGGGAGAAAATTGATTATTTGGAAGGGGGCAGGTATTCTCAATCTTGTAATCATCGGGGTTGCAATATTACTAAGTAAAACCGTTGATAACGCCATTTATGGTTCTGATTCAAAAGGACATTTTTGGATTACTATTATCTTTTACATATTAGCAGGTATACTAATATGGTTTTTAGGAAAGGCCTTAAATAAGAATAGAAATAATACAGTGGTTAATCCTGAAACAGGACATGAATATAGAATTGGGACAAGGCATTCGCTGTTTTTCATTCCTATGCAGTACTGGGGACCTATCGTTATCATCCTTGGATTAATATCGCCATTTTTTAAAAAATAAAGCTAAATTTGAGATCGACAGTCTGCACTGGGTAGTCCAAATTGCAGTCTCGAAAATATGGAGTAATGATTGTAAAGGACTGAGCCTGTCGCTCAGTCCTTTGCCATGAATATAAACGAAAATTTTATTTGCACATTTTATTTAGGCGCCTCCCACATAAGGGCCACATCACGGTCAGTTACTATAACCGCATTTCCCGCCTTCAAGAAAATCAAGTCCTCGCATAGTCTTTTCTATTCATAAGTATTTATGCTTTCCCCTTATTCCTTGCAGCTATATCAAACCACACTGCAATGAGCAAAACCAACCCTTTGATGATATATTGATTGTTCATATCCATATTGAGAAGGCTCATCCCATTATTTAAGCTTGCCATAATCAATGAGCCGATAATTGCGCCGAAAACCGTTCCTTCTCCCCCCATAAAACTGGTTCCCCCGATAATCGCAGCAGAAATCGCATCAAATTCAAATTGATTACCCGCACTGGCAGTAGCTGCATTCAGCCTTGCTGTAAGAATTAAGCCGGATACAGCACATAAGCCTCCTAAAACCAGATAAATTTTTAATGCTTCCTTCCGGATATTGATCCCCGACAATCTAGCAGCTTCAGGATTTCCCCCAATCGCGTAGAGCCGCCTTCCAAACCTGGTTTTAAGTGCAATAAAGGCCATGATCAGAGTTGCAATGATAAGGATAATTACAGGAACAGGAATTCCTTTATAGCTGTTCATGATAAGGACAAATGCCAGGATTATTGCTACGACACATATAATCTTTATGGTTAATATCAAGGGAGTTCCGGATTCCAGTCCTTTAGAAATTTTATTTTTTCTTTTTTTAATTTCAAAAAGCAGATAAATGACTATACCGAGGATTGCGATACCGATGCCAACTGCTGAAGGTAAATACCCTTCACCAATTACTCTAAAATCTTGGTTAACGGGTGCTATAGTTACTCCGTCTGTGATCTTTAATGTCAATCCCCTAAAAATCAGCATACTGGACAGTGTAACAATAAAGGCAGGTATCTTGTGGTATGCAGCCCAATAGCCATTCCATGCGGTAAAACCGACACCTATAACAATGGGTACAATAATAGAGGGTATGGTTCCCATCCCTAATTTTACTTGCATGATTGCACTGACAGCCCCACAAAATGCTACGACAGATCCTACTGAAAGGTCAATATATCCTGATACGATGACAAGCACCATACCGACTGCGATAACCGCAATATAAGACATTTGTGTAAATAGGGAGGATAGATTTCTCGCACTAAGAAAAGTACCGTTTGTTGCAATTTGTAAACCGATCCAAATACCTGCCAAGGCCAGTATAATTACATAAGACCTAAGATCCATCCCGCTTTTCTTTAAAAATGGTTTATTCTTTATATCCGTATTTAACTCCATCATATTCTTCATTTCATCAATCCCCCCATCGCATAGTTCATAATCCTTTCCTGTGTAGCCTCCTCCCGGAGAAGCTCACCGGAAATTCTGCCATCATGCATTACCAGAATTCTGTCACTCATTCCCAGTATCTCGGGTAGTTCCGAAGATATCATGATAATTCCTACCCCCTGCTCAATGAGTTCGTTCATAATATTGTAAATTTCAAACTTTGCCCCTACATCAATTCCCCTTGTCGGTTCATCCAGAATCAATACTTTCGGCTCTGTCATCAACCATCTTCCCAATATGACTTTTTGCTGGTTTCCACCACTAAGACTGGTAATTTTATTTTCTACAGACCCGAGCTTTATTTTGAGGCTCTTAACAAAACCATTGCATAAAATTCTCTCGTCCGTTTCATCCAGGGTTAAGGTCCCGGATATTTTCCCAAGGCTTGCAATGCTCATATTTTCCCTAATACTGGCGGTTGCTATGATTCCGAAGTTTTTTCTGTCTTCGGTAATTAATGCAATTCCTTTTTCTATTGCATCCTTAGGAGAAGCTATTTCAATCTTATCGCCATTTAAATAAATTTCCCCCGACTTTACACCGGGAAAAGCGCCGAAAATGCTGTTTACCAGTTCAGTTCTCCCTGCTCCCATGAGTCCCGCAATTCCCAGTATCTCTCCACGGTATAACTTGAAATTAACGTCACGGATGACTTCCTTATTCTCATTGATATCTTTTACACTAAAATTGCGCACTTCAAAAATGAGTTCTTTGCGTTCATGCTCCTTTTTCGGATATCTTTCAGTAAGGTTTCTGCCTACCATAAGGTTGATAACCGATTCTTCATTGAGGTTTTTTACCTCGTATGTACCGATTGTTTTCCCATCTCGTAAAACTGTAAGCCGGTCAGCTATCTTAAAAATCTCCTCAAGCCTGTGGGAAATATAGATACAGGTTACACCTTGTTCTCTCAATGTCATCAGCAGGTTCATCAAATTTTCCACTTCACTTTGTGCAAGGGCAGACGTAGGTTCGTCCAACACCAGGATACTGTTACTTCCCCGGAGTGCTTTCGCAATTTCCACCAATTGCTGGTGACCTATGCCAAGTTTCCCGACGATGGTCTCGGGACTGATATATAGGTTTACTTTCTCCAAGAGTTCCTTCGCACTTTTATACATCTCATCCCAGTCAATAAGGAAATTTTTTATAAGTTCATTACCTATAAAAAGGTTTTCCGCAACCGATAAATTCCTTGCCAGTGAAAGTTCCTGGTAAATAATGTTAACTCCTGCATTTTCAGCCTCTTTGGTATTATGAAATTTTTGTTCAATTCCATTTATGTAAATTTGACCCTGATAGGTCCCAAAAGGGTATACTCCGCTTAAAACTTTCATCAGCGTAGATTTTCCTGCTCCATTCTCTCCCACCAGTGCATGAATTTCACCTCTGTTTACTTTAAAACTTACACCATCCAATGCCTTTACACTGTGAAACGCTTTTACAATATCAACCATTTCCAATATGCACTCAGATCCCATACAACATTCACCCCATTCTATGCATATCAATCTATTTAAAAGGGAGAGAACGTTTCATTTCTCTCCCAAAACCAATGCTTTTTAACATATCCAATTTCCAAACTAATCAGAAAGTTAAAACCGCATAATGTTGATCGTTGTACTCCGCTTCTTTAGAGAAATAAAGTCATGATAATACGGAGCACGCTTATATATTATGTTTTTTAATGAAAAAGCTATTTAGGCCACTGATCCTTCGGAACATTTTTGAATACGTCTTCTACTTTAGCAATACCGGCTTTGATAACTGTATCGTTGATATTTTCCTTTGTTACTAAAACGGTATTTACGTAGATGGTTGGAAGCTTTTTATTGGCTCCGTTATCGATTGTTCCTGTTGCAGTAGAAGGTACTTTCTTACTTTGTGCCATTTCTACAGCTGCTTTTGCTGCTGCCTCTGCAAAATCTTTAGATGGGAATAAAAGAGTACATGACTGGGACCCTTCGGCTATTCTTTGGAGTGCCGCTGCTTCTCCGTCTGTTCCGGTAACAAATACTTTTCCGTCAAGCTTCTGTTGTTTTAAAGCTTGTACTACTCCGCCTGCCATTCCATCATTGGATACAAGGGCAGCATCTATTTTATTATTATTTTGTGTCAATGCGTTTTCAGCAAGTGCAAGAGCTTTTTCAGGCGCCCAGTTTTCAGCCCATTGATCGGATACAAGTTTGATGTCTCCCTTGTCTATAAGCGGCTGAATAACTTCCATATAGCCATCATGTTCAAACTTCGCGTTAATATCTGTTTGACCACCGTTCATGATCATGTAATTCCCCTTAGGAACCTTAGCTATAGCAGCTTTTGCCAATGTTCTTCCAATATCAACAACATCAAACCCTATGAAGCAATCATAATCCACATCTTTAATTAACCTGGAGTATGCCATAACCGGAATTCCTGCTTTTTTCGCAGATTCAACGGCTGTGCCGGCTGTTTTACTGTTCGCTGCAACGATAACTAATGCGTCCACCTTTTGATTGATCAAGTTTTCTACCTGGTTGTTTTGATTGTTTTCATCATTTCCTGCATCCTGTACAACTACTTTTGCACCAATTTTTTCTGCTGCATCCACAAAATATTTTGATTCCTTTGCCCATCTTTCTTCTTGCGTGGTGCTAAGAGCCAATCCGATTGTTACCTTTTTTTCTTCTGAGCCACCTGTGTTTGTGCCGGTTTCCTCATTTTTATTTCCGCTGCATCCACCCAAAACCGAAGTAGCTAGAAATGCAAATGCTAGAATTCCTGATACTAATTTCATTTTTTTCATTTTACTTCCCCCTTTTAAATATTCTACAATTTTGATTATAAATCCAAGCACCCGATCAATGAATAAAATTTTTTATGCAGTTCTTGTACAATTTTACGAAACATATTTCTCCAATTATTCCTCCTCCTACTTTGACACATAGAAGGATTAAAACACAAGCCTTCTGTGCCTTGTAAAGCAATTCCTTTTTAAGGGTAAGGTGCAAACAGAGAAGTGTATTTTTAACATTTTGAAAATACAGCAATGGGTTGCGTCAAAAAAAAGAGTTACCCAGGAAATCATATCCTGCTTAACTCACCATGATGGATTTATATTATTATCATCTTCTTATAATTGATCCGGATTCAGCAAAGGGAGAGAAGTTACCTTCTCTCCCTTTGCCATAGGAAAATTATATATTAACCGAAACCTAAGTTTTTACTGCTATATGAAAGAAGAATACCCCTTTAGTCCTGCTAAAACAGATTAATTTTTTCTATCTATAGAGCAAAAATTTTATTTAACTTGAGGAGGAACAATTTCCTAATGGTTGAGAACACTTTTTATCTATCTTGGCAATTCTCAAATCTCAGGGTTCTTCTTTTATATATTGACTTAAGCTTCGAGCTATACCTTAGGTCATATAAGGATTTACAACTTTTTGAATATTCTCTCCCTTGTGCATCCACCTTACTATATAGTATATGCATTCCATATATGGAAATGAATAAATATTTTTAAGCAGAATTTGCACATTCTTCCGATACTCCATTGGCATTACATAGACAATCTTCTGGCATAGCGATTGCCCTTTTCGGTAATTCTTACATTATCTAAAATGACATCCAGAGGTTTCTTGCTTTCATTGCAATAAGTGATGGACTCATCAGGCAAATCAATAAGCCCTTCCTCTCTTAACTTTTCAACCGATACAATAAAATAATCTGCATGGACCCCAGCATGTTTTGAGTATAAGATTTCCCAATCTTGAATATCTCTATGGTACATTCTGTAAATATCCAGAAAAACCTGTTCCTTATAATTTTCCATACCGTTTGCCCTCCATTCTTATCATTCTTTCATATTTATTTTACATTGAGATTCCACAAAAAATCTGAGAATAAATTATGATCCATATGTTTGGATGAATTGAGTAAAGATGATGGATACATGATTCCTTCATGTTGTTTTGAAAATACTTCAAAATATGGATGTAATATAAATATTATAACGATGATTACTATGAATTATCAAGAGTAAAGTTACATTTTAATTCCATATAATATTCAAAAAAAAAGAAAAAATCAAGAAATGACTTTTCTTGATTTATGAAATAGGAGTAGTATAAAAATTCCGTTCGTTATAATAATTCGTAAAAGTCTTCTTTTTTATGTTGGTCAAATCGAAAAAATTTTAAAGGAAAATGCTCAAAACCCTTAATAAAATTTTAACGTTTTTTGCTGTAAACACAGTTTTCTGGGAATAATGCTGCTTCATCAAACTTCACTCTTTATTTGGAACTTTTTCCATCCCTTTTATGTCTAAAATTTCAGGAGTCTTCCATTAAACCCTTAAAAGGGCATAGGAGAGGAGGTGATGTGCAAATGAAGAAATTTAGAATTGGGCTTTTTTCCTTATCCCTCTCTTTATTTTTAACAGTTCAACCAACTAGCATTCATAGCGCCGGCACCAATTCCCAAACCTATTCAGAGCTTGAGAAAAAAATAAATATTCCTGATAGCATAAAGCAAATGGCCAAACCGGCTCAGCCTCTAAAAAAAGTAGAAAATATAAATAAAACGCCTTACACGCTCATTATTCAGCCAGCACCCAAAATATCCGATAATATGTGTGTACCTGAAATCAAAATTAATGACAGTATTGTTCTAGAACCGTTTAAAAACGAATCACCCTCCCCTCTTCCAATTAAGCATGGAAAGAAGTAATAAGCCTAAAAAAAGAAGTATTACAGCCTAAAAGGCATAATACTTCTTTTTATTTCGTATTCCTTAATCCTTTTTTGTTGCACACACTTCCTTAAAAGCCTCATTTTTATCGATCGCGCCAAGAATTGATTCTTTTATACTTTTTACCTGATTACTTTCTTTCCGTTCCTCACCCGCCATGATATCTCCTCCAAGCTTTTCATTTACCAATAACCCCAGGAGCAATTCAAAAGCATTTGCACTGCCGTTTCCTTTATCCGATCCCATACTGACCACGGTTTTTGGCACCAAATCAATCTTGGATTTTTCCAGCGCAGCCGTAAATTTATTCATAATATCCTGAATAAGCTGATACCTGGATCCTCCGTATGCCTTTACCTGTTCTTCGATTGCCATTGCTTTACCAATCCCCACTCTGGCTTCCTTTTCGGCTTCTGCTTCAGCGATGGCTTTAATTCTGGCAGCTTCACCTTCAGACAACATCCTGATTTTTGCAGCTTCTGCATCTGCGATGGCCTTAATCTTGGCAGCTTCTTGCAGTGCTCGCTGATATTCTGCCTTCCCTTGATTTCCCTGAATCTGTATATTGATATCCGATTCGGTAAGCAGTCTTTGCTGTGCAGCTTTAGATTCGGATTCTCTAAGCTCTTTTTCCTTATCCGCAGCTTTCTGCTGCTGGGAGTACGTTTCAACTTGTTCTAACGCGATTTGCCTGTCACGGAGCTGGGCAAGAATCAACTCAATTTTGTTATCGTTTACTGAAGAGGAGGGAGTTCCTATCAAAACCTCCTCAAGCTCCAAATTGTAATGTGAAAATCTTGCTTTCATTTCGCTGGATGACGTTCCTTGAATCTCATTCCTCTCATGGATCAACTGAATCAAGGTTTTAGTCTGACCAATATTTTTAAAATACGCCGAGACCATTGGGTCCAATGTCTGATCAACCAGCATTTTTACGTCCCCAAATCTTTGTATTACCAAAGGGGCCTTTTTATAGTCGATATGCATAACCACCGATAAAGGAAGTGAAGGTTCAAAAGCATCCTTTGTAATAAGGCCAACTTCTTTTAAGTTTTCATCGTATAAATGGTTTCCACTTTGATTGCTAATCCATTTTAGGATAATATTTGTCGTTGGCACCCTTACGATTTTACCGGCATAAGTATTGAACGCGTATTTCCCTGGCATGAGAGGTTCTCTCCAAACACCCCGGTACCCTCTTTCCACCAATTCACCATGTTTATAGTCATCTCCCGTTGAGTCGGATCCTTTCGGTCCGATGTAAGAGACAACAACCCCTACATACCCGACATCAATGGTGGTTTTATCAATTAGCTCGATAGTGGCAAACAGTCTGTTGATAAAGTAAGTACCTTCCACCAGGACCTGGAGCTGTCTTCCTCTAAATCCCCCTGCAGTCAGGAACTTTTCCGGATCCTGAAAGTTATTATGGTATTTTTCCTTATCTGAAACATCATCTCCCACCGTTGGCGCAATAATATCATCCTGGTTTAAGGATGGACCATCATGTACCGTAACAATTCCAACCTTATCATCTGAACCTTTAATAACTACAGGCTTAAAACCGCCTCTTTCCCTTAAAATCTCCGCCATTTTGCTGATGGTTTCGTCTTCTCCCCTCGTTCCCATGGGAAGGTAATACATTTCGTCCTCGGTTATAATAATAAATTGTGCAAGATTAAAAGCATATGTACCTTCACGGACAATCCCTCTTTGGGGGCCTTTTTGTCCGCCGTTTGTCAAAAACTCTCTTACATTTTGAAAGTTGTTTCCTTCCGGAACAATTTTCCCAAGGGTCTGAGTGGGTTCAAGCGCTTTTCCGTCACGGGAGAAAACGTATGCAATCTGCCCCTGTGGAATAGTCACCAATGGGCAAATATGCACCTTATATTTAAAAGGTGTCAAAAAGTGTATTCCGCCACGGAGAACTTCAGGCTGGAAACCTGCTTCCCCGTTGAGTGCTATAATTTGCTCCTCCAGTGATCCCGCAGCAGACCACCATTTTTCTACGATCCCGACCTTATTATTGGGAATAATCCTAAGTCCGATTAATTTCCAAATGAGAACAAAACCAATAATTCCACCTACTACATAAAGCATCATGACTATTTCCGGCTTCATATCCCTCACCTCAACCTATTTATTCTGTTAAAGCGTTCATTATCAAATCATGCACAACCCCGGAGTATGCCTGTATCAAAGCTTTTGATAACTGTGAACCTTTATGGTTCTATTATACTCCCACTCAACAAGCAAACTAAAGCTTCAAGGATTTGTAAGCCGAATAATCTCCTATCCTTCAGAATCAATTAGAGGATTTTAACTCCTCCGCTCGTATAGGATTCTTATCTTTACCCTGTTTTCTATGGATATAAAAAATACATTTCAGGAAATACCGAAATGCATTTTTGTACGTGGAATGTATTCACTTGTATTGGCTTCCAAAACCGAACTAATAGTGTCTATTATCCAAAAACAATTGTTCCTGGGCCTTTTTAAGGCCTTCTTTTATCATCCTGGCCCGCACTTCGCCAATTCCCTCAACTGTATCCAAATCGTCCAGGGATGCTCTTAAAATCCCCTGCAGATTATTGAATTTATCCAATAAATTTTTTATGACAGTCATAGGCACCCGGGGAATCCTGTTCATAATTCTAAAACCCTTTGGTGACACATTTAAATCCAGCGTATTAACCCCTCCGGAATAACCTAAAGCGCGGCATATGGAAGTTAAATCCATAAGCTCCTCATATGAAAATGCACTTACCTGCCTCATGATATCTTCTGCACGCCGTTCATCATTTTGCGCCTTATAATCCTCTGTAACCAAAAGCCCATCCTCCTCAACATTGGACAAAAGCTCTTCAAGCTGCATACTTACAAGTCTGCCTTCATTTCCCAATTCACAAATATACCGGTCGATTTCCGCAACGATCCGCATAACCATTTCGGTTCTCTGGATAACAAAAGCTACATCATCCAATGTAACCACGTCTTCGAATTCCAACACCGTTAAATTATTGAGGGAACCGTCTAAAACCGCCTTATATTTTTCCAGCGTCTGCAGTGCCTGGTTTGCGCGTGTTAAAATGGTGGCTGTATCCCTTAATATATATTTAATGGGTCCCTTGTAAAGGGTAATAATATTTCTCCTCTGTGAAATACAAACAACGATCTCACCGGTTTGTTTTGCAACTCTCTCAGCACTTCGGTGCCTTGTTCCTGTCTCATCGGTCGTGATGGAAGGATTAGGTATCAAAAGTGCATTGGCATATAATATTTTACGAAGGTCTTTACTGATAATGATAGCGCCATCCATCTTTGCCAGTTCATAGAGATGAGCCGGGGAATATTCTTTATTGATAAAGAACCCCCCATCCACCATACTCATAACTTCGGATGAATCCCCAATAACAATAAAACCGCCTGTTCTCGCTTTTAAAATATTTTCCAATCCTTCTCTTAAAGATGTACCTGGAGCCATCATCTTAAGCAGTTCAAGCATTTCATCATCTTTTGGCCTATTGCCTCTCATCGTCTACCTCCCTAAATGGTTTAAACGCACTATCAAAATAAAATATCCAAGACGTCTCCCACATTTTCTACCGCTTTTACCTTTAAGCCTTCAAGCCCTTTCATCTGCTGGACCATCTTCATATTCCCCTTCGGAATCAAACATTCTTGAAAACCGATCCGCTCCGCTTCCATTATTCTTTTATCAATCTGGCTTACTGCCCGTATCTCACCTGTAAGGCCCACTTCTCCCATCATAACCACTCCAGGGTTTACAGGGATGTTTCTAAAGCTTGAAGCAATCGCAGCCACTACGCCCAAGTCGCTTGAAGGTTCATCAATTTTGAGTCCGCCTACCACATTTACATAGGCATCATAATTGCTTAGCTGCATTCCCACTCTTTTTTCAAGAACTGCCATCAAAAGGCTTACCCGGTTGTAGTCAATCCCCATGGCCATTCTTCTCGGCATCCCAAAGCTGGTAGGTGAGACCAAAGCCTGAATTTCTATTAACATAGGCCTTGTACCTTCCAGGTTGGATATAACTACAGATCCGGATACATTTTTCGGACGGCCGGAAAGTAAACTCATAGAAGGATTATCCACCTCAACCAGTCCTACATCTCTCATTTCAAATATTCCAATTTCATTGGTAGAACCGAACCTGTTTTTCACAGCCCTTAAAATCCTGTAGCTGATATGTCTTTCTCCTTCAAAATACAAAACAGTATCCACCATATGTTCCAGCACTCTGGGGCCCGCAATTGCCCCTTCCTTGGTAACATGACCAACGATAATGATTGTAATGCCGTTACCCTTAGCTATCCGCATAAGCCCGGTTGTTACATCCCTTACCTGGCTTACACTTCCGGGTGCAGATGACAATTCGTCGTTAAAAACCGTCTGTATAGAGTCTATAATTACAATGCCGGGCTTTTCTTTTTCAATGATTCTTTGAATAACTTTAAAGTTTGTTTCGGATACCATCAAAAGGTTGGAATTTTTGATAGAAAGCCTGTCAGCCCTGACCTTTATTTGTTTTATAGATTCCTCACCGGATACATAAAGAATTTTAGAATTAAATTTGACACCCTCACAGACTTGCAACAACAATGTAGACTTACCGATTCCCGGGTCCCCGCCTACCAGAATCAGTGACCCCTTTATAACACCTCCACCCAAGACCCGGTCCATCTCCTTCATCCCGGTAGAGTAGCGTTCTTCATCACCGATATCAATATCATTTATGCTGACAGGTACATTATCTTTTACAATTGTCCCGGCTGTTTTAGCTGAATGCTCCTGATACTCCTCAACAAATGTATTCCATTCGTTACACCCAGGGCACTTGCCAAGCCATCCGTTTGATTCATAACCGCATTCCTGACAGACAAAAACCGATTTCAATTTTGCCATCCAATTCTCCTAATCAAAAAGTATGTCGAATACAACCATGATTAACCCCTTGACAGAGTATGCAGCAAGCTATTTAGGCACATACAGCAGACAAAAGGTTTAATGTATATCGTAATATTATAGATAACGTATTGTATTAAGTAGAATATCCAGTTCTGAAAAACCTAAGTAAACTATAGATTCCATCTCCCGAATTTACTATGTTTTCAGTTCGTTATCTATAGAAAGCTTCATTTATAATAAAGAGTTATTTTCATATATTTATTTTATTAATTATACATTAATTATTTACATATGTTAATACCTTTGTTGTAAATGTCTCTAGATCTTCAGGTTGTAATTTCTTACATTAACAATGTACGGAGCCCTAAATATGGAAATGGTTTAACAGAATACAACCAGTGCCTCAAACAAAATTTAAGTTTTTTATATAAGAAATAGAGAGAAATGAGTGCCTTGTCTATACCAAAGGATTTTGTTATAATGTTTATATACCTTCAAATTCCAGTTACAATTTCAAAATTGCTGGTTCTAGGCGGCTTAATTTTAGTATAATTGCATTTCCTATTGAATTAATCTCATAATAGATTCTCTTTATAATTTGTTTACACACCTTCACTTAAGCAGATTATAGTAGAAGAGGAGGTTTCGTTATGATTCGTTTTAACGGTCTAAAATATAAAATTTTACTTCCTATTTTCATTATTGCTTTGTTAGGGTTTGTCGTATCTTCTCTTGTGGAATATTTTTATATACGAAACCTCATCAAAGATGAATACATACAGACAGCGCAAAATAAGGTTGGGAAGCTGCAAATCGCCGTGGATGGAATCATCGAAAAATGGCAATCTGAAATCCGGCTTTTAACTACCTGTGATTCAGTGCAAACCTTGGACTGGTCAAATGCACTTCCATACCTAAAGAAAAATATCGCATTTTTAGACGATTTTAGTTTCCTATTATTATCTGATTGTAATGGGGACTATAAAACAACAACAGGGGGAAAAGGCAATATCCGTGATAAAACGTATTTCACCAAGGCAATGGAAGGGATACCCAGTATTTCAGAACCCATTTTATATGAAAAGTCAGGTACTGCAATCGTTATCATATCCTGTCCTATTAGAGATTCAAAGGGCAACATAGCCGGCCTTATCGGCGGTGCTGTCAACTTATCCGATATAACCACAACGGTAGGTGCGGAAAAAATTCAAAACGGATATACAGTAATGATGGATCAAGAAGGATTGATTTTATCACATCCTGATAGCAACTCCATTTTGAGAGATTATTTTCTGAAAGAAAAGAACGGTCCCCTTATAAGTAAGATATCGGGCATGAAATATGGCGCCGAGTATTTTCAGGAAGACAACTTTAAAAAAACACTGGTATATGCAAACATAAATTCTTCTGATTGGATTATTGGCACTGTGTTTGACCACAATAAAATATCCGGCAGCATCAACACGGTAAGAAACTTTTTCCTCTTTTTTGAGCTCTTTTCAGCTTTTTTAATCTGTTTTCTTATCTTTATTTTTATCAATCGATCTGTCTTAAAAAAAATACGCAGCCTTCAAAAAGCAGCTGAAAATATTGCAAATGAAAATTGGAATTATAGGATTGATTCCACAGGTAATGATGAGATCGGAAAACTTTCAGAAGCCTTTAATTTTATGACTGAAAAACTTCAAACTTCCTACTTAAAACTACATCAGGAAATCTCGCAAAAGGAAAAAGCGGAAGAGGCACTTACAGCAAGTGAATTCCGGTACCATTCCCTGTTTAATGAAATGAGTGAAGGAATGTCCATCAGTGAAATGGTTTTCGATAGCTGCGGTAAGCCCATAAATTATAAATTTCTGGATACAAATGCTTCCTTCGAAGCACAATTTAATTTTGAGAAAGATTATATTATTGGAAAAACTGCTTTGGATGTCCTGCAAAAATCCGAATATAAGACTATAGAGATATTTGGAGAGGTTGTCAAAACAGGTACACCGGTTAAGTTCGAGCTCTTTATGGAAAAAATCGGCAAGTACTTTGAAATAATGGCATTTCGCACCGAAAAAGGTAAGTTTGCAATCCTAACAGTGGATATTTCCGAGCGCAAACAGGCTGTTGAATCTCTTACGCGTGAAAGGGAGCTGTTAAAAGTAACCCTTCATTCGATCAAGGATGGAGTCATTACCACCGATGCGGATGGTAGAATATCCATTATGAATACCATGGCAGAAGAAATCCTCTCTAAAAGTTTTCACGAACTCAACGGCAGATATATTAATGAAGTTTTCCGTTTATTTGATCTCCGTACCAAACGTCCAATTATAAACCCCTACGGTCTTCTACTCAGCCAACGAAAAGTACGCCGTATGGATGACAGTATTCTTTTCAGCACAGAGGATGGAATGGAAAAGGTTATTAACCTAGCCGGTTCTCCCATTAAAGATGCTAACGGTAATAATTTAGGTACAGTCATTGTATTCCGTGATATTACGGATAAAAAGAAAAAAGACGAGGAAATCCGGTTCCTAAGTTACTATGACCAGTTAACCGGATTCTTTAACCGGTCGTATTTTGAGCAAATACTTAAAAAGCTGGATATAAAGCAAAACCTTCCTTTAAGTGTTATTTCAGTGGATATTAACGGCCTCAAGCTGGCTAATGATGTATTTGGCCATTTTGAAGGCGACCTCATGATACAGAAGATTTCTGAGATTATAAAGGATTCTATACGAAGTGAAGATGTTGTTGCCCGGTGGGGAGGAGACGAATTTATTATTGTTCTACCTAAAACACTCCAAAAGGATGCACTTAAGATCTGTGAACGCATTTCCTATACTTGTCAAAACGATGACAGTTCTTCCATTCAATTAAGCATCTCACTGGGATGCTCCTCAAAGGACCTTCACGACCAGAGTATTCATGACATTATAAAGGAAGCGGAAGACCTCATGTTAAGACATAAACTCCTTGAAAGTAAAAGCATGCATAGTGCAATTATTCTCTCTCTCCAAAAAACACTCTATGAAAGGAGCTATGAAACGGAAGAGCATGCTCAACGCATGTATATGCATGCTGCACAATTAGGTCAGGCAGTTGGCCTATCCGAAAATGAACAGGATGAGTTAAACCTTTTTGCGCTGCTTCACGATATCGGAAAAATCGGTGTTCCCGACTCCATCTTGATGAAAACAGGCAAGCTGACAGATGAAGAGTGGATAGAAATGAAAAAACACTGTGAAATCGGGTATAGGATTGCAGAATCAACCAAAGGGCTCTCCCATATCTCCAAATATATTTTAAGTCATCATGAAAGATGGGATGGAAATGGTTACCCCCAAGGGTTAAAAGGTACTGAAATACCAAAGCTCTCCCGGATCCTCTCTATTATTGATGCTTTTGACGTTATGACACATACCCGTCCATACAAAAAGAACGCTTTCGTTACCCAAGAAGCTTTGAATGAAATCAAAAGGTGTTCAGGCACACAGTTTGATCCGGAATTTGTAGAAATTTTTATCGATATGATGCTTCAGGAAGCCGCCGGTTAAAGATGATCTATATAGACCGAGAAAATGATTTTGCACGGATAAATTTAATTTTCACAATATTAAATGAAGGAAATTGAAACGCGATGTAAAACCTTTATCGCGTTCAATATAGATAACAATACAAATTACGTAAAACTACCAAACTTTTTTAAATTTCTTTTATTCTTTACTACTTCTCTATTTTGCCCCTTTCAAACATTCCCCATTTTCACCCCTGCTGCATATTATGTAGCATGTAAATAACTTTAGGGGTGAAATAATGCTTAATTTTAAAATAGGGGATATTGTTGCGAGAAATTCCTATGGCGGTGACGTTCATTTTGTAATTTCTGACATTATAAAAAGAAACGACGGAAAAAAAGTCTATGTTTTAAGGGGTTTACTGTACAGAATTCAGGCAGACTCCACCGGTGAAGATCTTATAATACAGAATCCTTCAAGTGTACAAACCAATACACGTTCCAGCATTCACACATGCAAGTCTCACGCGGCTAAGAACAGATTCTACTTCAGGCCTCTATTATTTAGGAATTTCAGATCAAACCCAGGTACGATTCTTCATGTAGATTCCAGTGAAGAATTTTTAAATATCTGCCTGGAACATTATAGGGAAGCAAATATAAAGGCTGTAGGTTTTTTGGCACCCGAAAGCGAACAACCTTATGTAATCGGTAATCTTCTTAGGAAAAACAATCCGAATATACTTGTGGTTACAGGACACGACAGCCTCAAAAAAAATGCGCCTCAAGACTCCCTTGATAGTTACAGCAACTCCAGGTATTATCTTGAGTGTGTAAAAGAAGCAAGGAAATACCAGCCAAGCGCCGATAAACTCTGCGTGTTTGCAGGAGCTTGCCAATCCTATTTTGAGTCACTTATGAAAGCAGGCGCCAATTTCGCAAGTTCACCCGGAAGAGTACTGATTAACGCCCTCGACCCTGCCCTGGTAGCTGAGAAAGTGTCTCTGACCGATTCCAGGCGAATCGTCACACCGCAGGAAGTTGCACGGATAACCATTACAGGCAGTAAAGGCATTGGAGGTAAGAATACAAGAGGGCAACTTATATATGGGTGAGATATCGACCTATCCCTAGTGCCTCGTAACGTAATTCTTTTCTAGGGTATGCGAGGCACAAACAGAGGAAGTGCATTTTTAACACTTTGAAACTAAAATTTGTTGTGTTAAAAAGCACTAGATATCTCAAAAATTAAATACCCTCTTTTTAAAATTGATTCCTTGATAGCATAGTAGTTTGTGATAATGTAAAGACCCATTTTGGTTTGATAAACAATATAGAACCCTAAAAATTTATTAAATCCTGATTTTGCAGGCATTTTCCCAAAAAGCTCGGACGTCTGCTTGGTACGACATAAGATTTTCAGTTCGATGTATAACTGTTTTTTCTTCAGTGCTTTAACATAATAACCTATAAGCAATTCAGGCAATTAAAAATGCACTTCTCGCTGGCTGTGCTCCGTGCCGGAAGTAAATTCCGGTACGGAGCACCGGTTTGCAGATTGAGTTTATTTTTTTAGAACTGATGAATTGTAGATCAATGTAAAAATACGCCAATTAAAATGCAAAATAACAATACCGCAGCAAATTCTTTAAAAATAACGGATTTTAACTTTAAGTCCAGGATTTCGTTTTGAAAGTTTAAGATTCCAGCCGTTAGAAAACCGCAAATAAAGCCGGCTGCATTTGAAACAACCCACGGCCCTTCTCTTAAAAAGCTTCCTGCAAGAGTCAAAACCATAAAACATAAGAGAGAGAAGTAAATAAACTTGTTATCTGAAAACATGCTCCTAACCCGGAAACGCATGTAACATAAAGCACCACAGAGGGATAAAATAGACGTAGAAAAGCTTATGATCATATAAAAAGCTTTTCGTATTAAAAATACTTCCATTCCAATTCCTACAAAAATTCCCATTCCCGTGCCTATTATCAAAATAAATATGTATTTTTCACTTCCGAAATTTTGCTCAATCACTTCACCGATAATGAGAATGGCGGCAATATTTATGACAGCCCCAATTACACTGATTCCAGCGCCCACTGCACCTTGTGACCATACACCAAGTACCGTCATAAAAAGCCAAATCAATCCATAGCCGTAGGCGATTGCATGACTTACCGGAGCAAAACCCGAATCCGCTGTCAACGCTGATACGGGCCCTTTTAGCTTTTGGCTGACAATCTTCTCCAAATCTGAATCACTGCAGCTTTTTTCATCAAACTCTGCCAACGCATTTTTTGTTAGCTGACATACCTCCTGAAAAGGATAAACAAAGCCTGAACTTATAATCATATTTCTTTTACCTAGATCAAGAACTAACAGAGCCTCATTTTTCCTGCAAAAGTCCCCATTAAGAAAATCATTTTTTATGACATCCAGCCATTTTTCCTCCGGTGCTTTTAAAAATATAAAAATTGTAATAAGAAAATAGCTTTCTTCCGGATTTAAGGTTGGATAGTCAAAACCTCTTAAATTCCAGTCGTTTAGCGACTGTCTTCCTCTGTCAAAATAACTTTCACCGTCAATAAACTTTATAATTCCTACCTGTTTCGGGTACTTCTTTATTAATATGTCTAAGCCTTCTCTTATGGTTCCGCTAGCCCCACCGTACACAGGGGGCATATACTCCGCTTTATCTATTAACTTTTCAGAAATCCACCTGATAAACTCATCCATCGTTCCTATCCCCTCTCATTCTATTATATATCACCTACATAAAAAGTAAATAAATACATTAAGTGTTATTTAAGTAATAAATATTTCTTCTTTTTTTAGTGCTGTTGAATTATGCTTCATATAAGTTAGCCAATTTAATACACTAAATGCCAATAGAGGCAATAGCTTATCATTATTTTATAGTATAAAATTTATATAGGATTCGTTTGTAATTATTTATAATTGATTGAAATACAGGAGGTGATGAAAGGAGTTGTAGATTTTTCTTAATTATGTTGTAAAAACAGATAAGGAGGGGTAAATTTTTTTAGAAAAAGTGGGAATCAGTATTTTCTTTTCAATTCGCTATTCTTTTCAAAATGTTTTTATTGAAGCATATACCTAGAGACAACTCATCTAACCCACTTTATTAGTTCTTTTCAGGTCGTTGACCAAAATATCACATTCTAGTTAATTAATTATCTGATTTTATTATTTTTTAGGTAAAAGTAAATATTTAAGGAGGTTAATGTAAGATGAGAAAGTTCAGAAAGTCTTTAGCTATATTTTTAGCTACATTAATAGCTCTAAGCAGTATGTTAATAGGCACGGTATCCGCTGCCGTCAGAGCACCTTCCATTTCAATGGAACTAGATAAAACTACTGCTGAGGTTGGAGACGTTATAAAAGTCAGTGTAAAAGTAAACGAAATTGCAGCCTTCGCTACTGCTTATCAACTCAATCTAAAATACGATCCGGCTGTATTGCAGGCAGTAAATTACAATACAAAAGCCGCATTTGCCAATAATACCCGTCCATTAGATGGGGATATTTTCCTTGAACCGGATGTAGCAGCTGCATCCAATGACATTGCAAAAGGAATTCTTAATTTCGGTAAAACCTTCACTTCATCAAGACCGGCTGAACCAACAGGTACACTTGCCATCATCGGTTTTAAGGTTTTACAAAAAGTTTCTACCAACATTACATTCGCGAACACACCAACCATGCCGAATGGAATTAACGGAACTTTGCTGTTTTCACAACCGGGCTCACCAAGTATCACTGGCTATTCAGTGATTCAGCCGCCACAAATCAATGGTTCAAACATTTCGCCTTCAGCTAAACCGACAAACACACCAACGGTGAAACCGACAAATACTCCGTCTATAAAACCTACTAATACTCCATCCACCAAACCTACTAATACCCCATCTATAAAACCTACTAATACTCCATCCACCAAACCTACTAATACTCCATCCATAAAACCTACTAATACTCCGACAGTAGATCCGAGTGGAAGCTACATAACCATTGAACTGGATAAGACAACTGCTTCCGTTGGCCAAATAATTACTGCCAGCGTT
Source organism: Clostridia bacterium (assembly GCA_026418275.1). Classification (GTDB taxonomy): domain Bacteria; phylum Bacillota; class Clostridia; order Acetivibrionales; family DSM-2933; genus SKW182. Next base: position 204 of record JAOABQ010000096.1, on the reverse strand, counting down.
AAAGTTAACAATATTGCAGCATTAGCATCCGCTTACCAATTAAACATCAAGTATGATCCAGCTGTACTTCAAGCTGTTAACCCAACTACAGGTGCTGCTTATACCAACACTACCAAACCTTCAAACGGAACCATTTTCCTTGATGCGGATGTTGTTACTGCAGCAAATGATATTTCAAAAGGTATCTTGAACTTCGGTAAATCA
>JAOABQ010000084.1 GCA_026418275.1 Clostridia bacterium | reverse complement strand
CGCTTAAACAGTATGATTACTCATAATGCTCCAAGACTCGCTACTGGTTCCACGACTTATGGATTACCAGACAGGATTTCCACCTGTTAAACTATATGTCCTTTCCCGGACGCACCACAAGATTTTTTACACACCCCAGCTAGATTTAATATTGGGATAACTGCAGTAAATAGTGCGTTGTTTGCTATTGGTGGAAATGACGGAACTAATCCATCCAATATAGTTGAACGTTATAATCCAGTTACTACACCAACTAACTTAACTTCGACTGCAGGTAGTGGCAAAGTTACTTTAAACTGGAATACTGTTTCTATAGCAACTAGCTATAAAATCTATAGAGGCACAGTTGCAGGTACATATAGTTCTACCCCATTGCAACAGTGACTGCACCAGTAACAACATATATAGATGAACAGGTTACGGCAGGTATAGAATATCATTATGTTATAACTGCAGTAAATTCTGATGGTGAAAGTGACAAGTCGAACAATGCACATGCTACTCCAACAGAATTAATAGGTAATAGAGCAATTCTTTTACTATGCCTAATGGCACCGTAAAGGAATATGACCTTCCAATGGTAAGTATTACAGGAAACTCAATTGAGGATTTTATAAACTGGTATAATGGTAAAGAGAATGGAACCATAACTACATCGTTTTATAAAATGAAAAAAAGCTTCAACCTAGGACCATTCCTTAATAGATATGACTATATAATCTTTAGTAAGATAGATTCATTTGAAGTAATGGACTACTATAAATAGAGATGTTCGCATGCAGAACTTTCGCTGGAATCTTCAAAGTCCTAATGCGAGCTACTTTGGGGCACCATCAAACAAGACAACTGATGAAAAATTCTAGTAGTTGCATTGTTTTAAGGCCGGGCTGGAAGAGGCTGTAAAAATGCTATTTCAGCCCGGCCTTAGTGTTTACTAATTACTAATAATAAAACTCCATATTCCAGTGGTTCAAATAATATAAAAGGCGCAACCATTCTTACAAATGTTGCCTATACACCTGTTACAACTTCGATCTTTTATACTGAAAACGGAGTTATTTATTTTCTTAGAAGTTATGCGGATATGTCAAAATATCAAAAAAAGTGGTATTGCAGAGACTACAGGTACCCTTGGAGTGATTCCCGTTGTTATCATATTGGTAGGCTATAGTCCCTAACGCCTGGCCATTATAAATACTGGTGACATCTGTAAGGTTATTCAAGGAGTTGTAAGTATATGTCTTTATTGTAACATTAGCTCCTTCTGTAATGGTTTCCTTTTCTCTATTGCCTGCAAGGTCATAAATATATACAGAATCTTACCAACTCTTAAGCCTGTCCAGTTCATCATAGATATATTCCGTTGTTTTTATAGTTGTTCCGTTTTTCCTTGTCAGTCAAAGTAAAAATATAAAAGAGGAAGTCATTTTATCTTCACTTTTTAATTATTGTCCCATTATGGATAACCATACTTGCATTAAAAAGCGCTTTTATATCCGATAGCGGGTCGCCGTTAACCACAAGTATGTCTGCTTTTTTTCCTTCTTCTATCGTTCCGATTTCCTTACTTAGGCCACAAACGATAGCAGCATTCTTTGTGCCTGCGACAATGATATCCATATTCTTCATCCCTGCTTTTTGCATAAGCAAAACCTCAGTTTTTGGAAATCCCCTGTCAAAATTACACATATAGCCCCCAAAATCTGTTCCAAGAGCTATTTTCCCGCCTGCCTTATAGAACTTTGAAAGATTGTCGGCCGCAATAACGTCCCAATCAAGTGAATGCATCTCACTAACACCTTTAATAAGCTCTAATGTCGGAATCCAGTATATATTCTTCTTAATCATATCATTGATTGTGCCGGAATCCACCGGCTCTACCACCATGTGTGCAACATCGTCCACTCCGGCATCTATAGCCCACCTTAAGTTTCTCGCATGCATTATATGGACTGATACTTTTTTCTTTCCGGAGTGTGCCGTATCAACTATACTTTTAACTTCCTCATATGTAGGAAGAGTCCATTGCCGTCCCTGAAGCTCATCTTCAATTGAAAACTTAATGATGTCAACACCCTTATCGATATAATTAAGCACCTTGTTTCTTGCGTCTTCAGGAGAGTTGTAATAATCAGTACCGTCATAACCTCCCGGAACGCTCATAATAGGAGTTGCTGATACTATACGGGAGTTTTTGGGGTTTTTATTAAATTCATCTCTGGCTTTAATAAAATCATAAATTCCTAACGGCGCTAAATCCCTTACTGTTGTTACTCCGCCATTCAACCAATTTTGCAAGTTAGAAGAATCATATGCTCTATGCACATGGGCGTTTATAAAACCCGGCAGAACCACAGCCCCCTTTAAATCGAGTACCTTTGAGCCTCTGGGAACTTTGATTTTACCTCTAGTGGTGATTTTCGCAAGCTTCCCTCCCCGTATCATTATTTCGGCTGAACGCCTTGGTGAAGCACCTGTTCCGTCAATAAGGACACAATTTTTCAAAACAATAATATTGTTTTGACTGCATGCCAAGGCTGTTTCGTCAACAGCCGTTTGAACACATGAGGATAGAATCAAAAAAATGGCAGTAATTAAAACAAATAAACTCCTTCTTTTCACAGCGTCTTTCCCTCCCATTTCCGGATGCATAATATATACTCTATTATTATATATGTATCTTTATAGTTCAATGTCTTTTTAACTTGTAAATATCATGTCTTGGCTTCAATATAGGATACCAGATCTCCCAAATTCTTAAACCTGTTAAAGCTTACATCATCATCATCAAACTCAAACCCGAATTCAGATTCGAGAGCGATAACCATCTTTACAAAATCAACGGAATTAATATCAAGGCCCGTCAATGCTTGATCAACACTTAAGCCATTTTCAGGTACATATCCCCCAAACTGCTTGCTCAAAACCTGAACAACCCTGTCAAAAATTTCACTATTCATAATAACCTCCTTAAACGCTTCCCGTATAGATGCTGTTTTAATTCCACCCATCAGCTTGTCTGATTTCTCACCGGTTTCTCTATTATTAATAATTTTACTTGTATGGCTGGATTCCGAGAATCTTATCAATACCTATAATTTCGTATCCTTTTTTAAAAAGGTCCTCAATTAATACAGGAAGGGCTTCTACAGTATGCTCCTTTCCTTTATAGCTATGCATTAGTATTACATCTCCCGGTCTCGCATTTTTTTCCACATTCGCAATGATGTTATCCTTTGTTTTTTCAAGCCAGTCAAAGGTATTCAATGACCACAGCGCAATTTTATAACCTTTATCAAAAAGTATTTTCGCCACAGTCTCATTCATTTTTCCATAAGGTGCTCTGATTAACGCAGGTCTTTTGTTAATAACTTCATATAATTTGTTTTCGGTAGATAGTAGTTCTTCCTCTATTACCTCTTTGCCTATGCTCGTTAAATCATAGTGATTCCAGGTATGGTTCAGTATTACATGACCCTCGTCATAAGCCCTTTTCACTACTTCCTTAAGATTGTCAATACGTTTTCCTACTATCGAAAAGCTGGCTTTTATCTTATAATCCGCAAGAATGTCAAGCATTTCAGGCATGTTTTTCTCGTCCGGCCCGTCGTCAAATGTCAGGCTTACAGCTTTTCCATCCGTCCATCCATTTGTGAAAAACTTACCTCGATACTTTTTAGCCAAGCTTACTATATTTATATTCCATTTACACCAAAAGTCAAGTTCTTCAGAGCATAAAAATTCAGAATCACCCAATGGGTTTAATATGACCATTTTTTCCGTCCGGCTTTCGGTAGCTGCGATTTCCAGTAGTCGCTCTGCTATCTGTTCCTCATGGTCGGCTATTTTTCTTATTTTGTTTGTTATCCGTGCAACGATCAAAGTATGTCCGGCATCTTCAATTAAAATGCATGCTTTAAGCAGAAGCATCAATACATTTTCCCATGCTTCGCCAACCTTTTCCATCTCGGATGAAACAGCCTCCAATTCCTCAACCCTGCTCATCCGGCCTACTTTTTTCAGTACCCCTGCAAATGTAAGGCGGCAGCGGCTTACATTCCGAATACTCTTTAATAAAGGGCTGCTTTCAAATTCATCGTATCCTGTCACCTCTGTCACAAAGTCAACGGTTGGACCTTCAAGTTCATCCGCAAAATCCCTTATGTTCTTAAAAGTATCATTTTCTTTTACATGGCTTACCGCGTTAAGAATCATACTGCGCCAATCTACAGAATCAGCTTCGTCGCTTATAATCTCAAATGTGCTGTATCCCACGCATCCTTCTCTAAAATTCTTTAGCGGAAGCTCTTCACCGTATTTACCTACGGTAGGGTCTACGCAATTTAAAATGCCATGATCCATATCACATCCTACTACAATACATACATGCATTTCATTTACTGTTTGGTAATAAGTGGACCAGGGCAGCCAAAACATATTGATCATAATAGCAACGGGACGGCCGTTATTGATTTCTTCCTGTATGGCATTTAAAGACTTTCCGGTATCATTATTATCATATATCCTGGATTTCAACCCATGGTACTTCTCAAGGTTTTCCAAAACCCCACGCTTCATCGTACTGATACGCTTTCCCAATAGTTCTTCCGTGGTATCTGTTCTCGGTTCATATTTAAATCCCCATGCTTCGGCAAACATCAATGAGAAGTCACGGTTTAACCACGTTGAAACACTTGCAACAGTATCCTCTATGCAATCCCATAATCTTTTGGTGTGTAAAGGCTTTACTTCCAGCATGTTATTCATCTTCCTTTCTTATCCTCAATCCGGCGTTTGCACTCGAAATTCACTGCATTCCACACCTGAGCTCCTGCTCGTCCGTTAAGGAATCAAACAGCTTTGAGAAATATTGACGTTCAAGCTCGCAAATCCGGTTAAGCTTTTCAATACATGAAGCAAACGAATCAGTCTTATATCTTGATGTGTACATGAACTTCATAATCATCGTTCTGATAAAATCCCAGCAATCTATACTTTGCTTAAGAAGATCTTCAATTTCAGGCTGCTTTAGCTGTAAGCCTGCAATCCTATATTTTTCAGCACGCTTTACGTTTATAACCTTATTCAGAATGCTCAAGATGGAGTTGGTACCCTCTTTCAGCTTCTGCTCATCAAGTAAAACTGCTTCAAATTGTCTGACGTATTCCTCCAAGCATCCAAGACCATTAAGCATTTCAGTCTTCAATTCCGAAATATTGGCCGAGAAGCATTGCAAATCTCTCTCCATGCTGATGCCATTCATTTCTTCTTCCATACTGAACTCATAGTAGGTATTGACCTGCCTGCCTTCACAAATCCTCATAACTTCAAACTCTATTTCAGTAATATCCACATTCCCAAAATGGGCAAGATACCCATTATAAGCATCAAGAAGGTCCGAATAGCTGATGGTATGCTTTCCATATATAAGGCTTCCGGAACGGCGGTGCTCCAATATATTAAACATCTTTTCCTGCTGGTCGAAACCATATACTACAAGGCAGTGAGGCCAATGGAGCTTTTGGTATGTATCGGGCCTAATAGACTCATAAAAGCTGTCTATTGAGACTATTACAGGCCTACCGGCAGAAATGGAGGCGACGATATCCCCAATCAAATCACTGCTGTAAGCTTTCGCTTCCATGTGTATTCCAATGTCTTGGGATATCTGCTCCAAAGTTTTGGGCATGATATATTTAACGTCCAGAATTCCTACACTGCTATCATTGCCAAACATAATTAAATTTTTATCTTCATTCCGGTGATAAATATTCATTTCATTGACCAGATAAGTAAGTACTGACCGGTCAAAATGCCTGATAACAGGGAAAAGCGCACTATAGAAGCAGCCCCTGTAAACCATATCATTAAACGGCTCGAAATTTTCAAGTATCTTCAAACTACCTGATAAACTTTTAGGTTTATCCATTTCAAATACTTCCTCTGTTTTAGCTGCCTTCTCATTATCAGCAGAGTAATTCCTATCCTCAGAAGCGGCTGTATTGCTTTGGGATACAGCTGTATTCCCACCATCCCTTCCCTCAAGGTAGTTGGCTAAATCCAAAAGGGTTGGGTAGCTGCTTACATCGGCATATTCAATCATCAGGCCGCTTTTTTCCATTTCAGCTTCAAGCTTAACTGCCAAAAGCGAGTTCCCCCCCAGTTCAAAGAAATCATCGTAAATACTGATTTCCTCTATACCCAGAAGGTTTCCCCAAATTCCGGCAATAGCCCTTTCTATGCCGCTATACTTTTCATCCTCCCTACCCTTAAGCTTAACTTCTATATGCCGGTTATCCGAGTTCTGCGATCCTTTGTTTTGATGTCTCTCCCTAAAGCGCTTTGCTCTTCGAGAAATTTCGGAAGAAATATGAAAAGGTAGTGCTGCTTCATTCTGGAAAACAATATGCTCGAAATTGGGTTCTGCTACGATAGTTCTTTTTATATCCTTATTTAGGATATTTTCAAACGCGCTTAACGCATCCGCCGTAGAAATGGCTTTGAAAACATCATCCATGTTTACTCCAAAATCCACAGCCATTCCGGTCTCCTTCCATGAAGGCCAATTTATTGATACCGTTCTTTTGCCTATTTTGTTCCTATAGTAGGCAAAGGAATCAAGATAGGAATTTGCGGCGGTATAATCTCCTTGTCCTGCACCTCCCATGATGGAGACGATGGAGGAGAACAATATAAAGAAATCCATTTGAATATCCCGGGTCAGGCTGTCAAGTATCCATGTTCCTTCCATTTTGGGCCCGGTTACACTTCTGAATGCATCAAAGCTCCGGTTCATGATCAAGCCGTTGCCGGCCACCCCGGCTGCATGGATAATACCGTTTATTCCTCCAAATCTGTTTTTCAATACATCCACTAAGCTTTTCATGTCCTCCAGACATGCAACATCGCTGCTTGCGCATATCACTTTAGCTCCCATAGCTTCAATTTCTCTGACTGCCTTAATCTTTTTGCAAAGCCTGGCGTCTTCATTTTTCAGAAGAATTTCATCCCATTTTTCTCTATCCGGCAGCTTTGAACGGTTTACAAAGCAAATATTGACCTCAGCCTTTGATGCCAGATACTTGCCAATCTCAATTCCCAAGCCTCCCAAGCCACCGGTAATCATATAAACTCCGCCGGTTTTTATAGTACACTCCAGCAGCTCTTTTTTACCCATGTCAAGTGTTTGGAAGCTTTCAACAAACCTCTTTCCATTGCGGTAGGCAGCTATAAGGTTTTTATTTTCCACCAGGATTTCATTCATTATATCTTCTTCATTTACTCTCATGTCGATATCCAGACTCTTTAAATAAATGTTCGGATGCTCGGCACCAATAACCTTAGCCATACTCAAGAATGCATTGTTAAGCGGGTTGATGCGCTCTTCAGCCATGCATACTTCGGTTGCATAATCTGAGATTAATACCATTGCCAGCCTGTCATTGAACTTGTGCTTTGATAGCGCCCTTGTCAAATTGAACAAGCTTAATACACCCCTGTTCTTCTTATCCAAAAAGGCTTCCATGCTTTCATTTTCCCCGGTCCCGCCAATGGTTGACATGTGGATAATTCTTGATATTCCGCGGCTTTTAGCGCTCTCTATCAATCTTTGGTAATCCTCTTCAATCCCTTCTATGACAAACTTGCCTTCTTCTTTTTTATGATAGGCGCGCCCGAATTCAACCTCAGTTACTTCCGCACCCTTTTCTTTTAAAACATGCGCCAATCTGTCTGCTAAATTTCCTTCATCCTTAAAGAGAAGTATGTGTTCACCGGAAATGCTGCTGTCCTCCATTGGTAAACGCTCTTCCTGCCATACGGTTTCATAGTACAGGCCTCCTCTTCCGGAAAGCTCCCTGAATTTGCTTACAGCTTCATTGACCCTTTTGACGGTATAATCCTCAACCTCTGCAAAAACCAACCCGTTTTCATCCATTAATGTAGCGTTGAAGGTCACACTTTCGGGATTTTTCTGCACGGCTGAATGCCGTCTCAAATGGCTGTATATTTTTGCAGGGGCTTTGCCATAAACTTTCAATACCTTATAGGTCAGCGGAAGGTATAAGCCTTCTCCTATGCTCGTATTCGCCATATTGATGGCATTATCCATAAGGGCAGGATGTAATCCGAACTCATCCAGGTCTTTCATGAACTCTGCAGGTATTTCAAAATAGCCAAGCATCTCATTCTCCCCGATGTAAACCCGCCTTCCGTTATTCCAACGGGGCCCGAATCCAAACGGTCCGGTATCGGCAGTACTGTCGTCAATAATGACTTCTTTTGGGCATACTTTTATAATTTCACTTATATTAACCGCATTTTTGTGTATTCCTTCACTAACCGCTTCAATATTCCCTTCCGCGTGTCTTATCCAGCTGCCGTCCTCAGCCTTGCTCGCCACAACAAATTCAAGCTGGCCATCCTTCTCTTTGACAATCGTCTGGACTTCTTTGGGTTCACCCTCATTCACCAGCAGAGGCGTTATAAAGACAACATTTTTCAGTACAATATTTTGCTCATGATAAAATTTAGTGCTTGCTTCCCTGGCCATTTCCAGGTATGTTGTCCCCGGAACTATATAATTCCCCAAAACCTTGTGGTCACTCAATACCCAATGCTTCCTCACATCAAATTGCGTGATAAATAAATGAGAATCCATGGATTCCAAATTGTCATCAAACAGAGGGTGCTCATATTTATGATTGCTTTTGGAGGTTTCGTATCCAGAAAGCTCCAATTCTCGGGTATTTGCCCACAGCCGTACCCTTTCAAGGGGGTAGGCAGGAATAGGTACACGCTTGTTGTTTTTCCCCTTGTAATAGGCATTCCAGTCAATATCCGCTCCCTCGGTATAGAGCTTGCACAATTCACCGATGGTGTTTTTATCATTCATCCCATGATCAGCCAACTGATTGAATACCCTTTCAGCGGCCTTACTTATCTGTCCCTTTTGCTCCTCGCTGATTTCACCCTTCGCCGGAGTTTTCGCACTTGCGGGTACAACCCTATGATATCCGTAGTATATTCCGCTGTCAGCAAGCCCGGTAAAACCTTTTTCCTTCACCTTAAATATTTTTTGTCTCAATTCATCAAGGTTGCCCGCGGGTATTGCAATCCTATATGCAAAATGCCCCCTTCCCGTACCGGAGGTATAGCATATATCCCTCAAATCGGATATGTCTTTTTTATTGAAATATTGGTCATACCTGTCTATGTAATCTTTAAGAGCGCTCTCACTTCTTGCGGAAACAGTAAGTATTTGAACTTCTCCGTTCCCTTCTTGCCCTTTGATATCCATTTCCGGTGCCTCTTCCAATACAATGTGGCAGTTTGTACCGCTGAAGCCAAAGGAGCTTACTCCTGCCCTCCTCGGCAAATCACCTTTTTTCCATTCCCTTAGCCTGTCGTTAACATATACGGGCGAATCACAAAAATTTATATACGGATTTGGGTCATTAAAATTTAATGCTGCAGGAATTCTTTCATTATTTAATGAAAGAACGACCTTAATCAGCGATGCAACTCCTGATGCACCTACCAGGTGCCCCATGCATGGCTTTGCAGAACCAATTCCACAAAACTGTTTCTTGCCAGTAAATCTCCCAAAAGCATTTACAAGACCTTTTATCTCGATGGGATCACCAAGCATGGTCCCTGTTCCATGGGCTTCAATATAAGAAATTGTTTCAGGATCAACCTTTGCATCCCTCCATGCGTGGACAATTACATCTTCCTGCGCTTCCGCATTGGGTGCCGTTATTCCGTTTGTCGTGCCGTCGTTATTGATGGCACTCCCCTTAATTACAGCATAGATGTGATCTCCATCCTCTATTGCCTTAGACAATGGTTTTAAAAATATCACACCGGCACCTTCGCCCCACACCGTCCCATTTGCCTTACGGTCAAAAGTTCTCACTTTGGAATCGCCGGATTCAACCATTTCCATGCTGGATTTTTCGCCCTTAACATCATGCAATATAGCTAAATGTACCCCTCCGGCAAGCGCAAAATCACACTCCTTACTCCTCAGTGCCCGGCATGCCTCGTGTATTGCAACAGCGCCTGAAGAACAGGCTGTATCAATAACCATTCCCGGTCCTTTAAAATTGAAAATATAGGAAATCCGTGTCGCAAGTATGCCCGCCCACGAGCCTGTCAGCTGCATCTGGTCGTTCTCGGAGGTTAAGCTGTAAAGCGTATTGCTGGTATGGTCTTTTCCAACAAACACTCCTGTTTTAGTCCCGTATATCTTTTCCCCTCCGTATCCGGCATCTTCTATTGCCTGCCATGCGGTCTCCATAAACACTCTCTGTATCGGATCAATATACTTTGCTTCCCTGGGAGGAATATGGAAAAAGTCGGCATCAAACTTATCGATTTCGTCCAGGTATCCTTGCTTGACAAACTGTATATTACCCTCCCGGACATCCTTACTGTTAAGTTCCGTATCCATCAGAACCTTACTGAATATGGGACTCGATAGAATAGCAAGACAATCTTTTTTCCTGCTTTCCGGCAATTCTCTGATACAAACCTTACCGCTGGCAAGATTATTCCAATATTCATCGGTATTTTTTGCATCCGGAAATTGACATGCCATGCCGATGATAGCTATTTCCTCATCCACCCTGCCGGTTTTAGGCTTGAGTTCCATCAGCATTTTTTTTGCTTCGTCCTGTGACAGCTTATTCGCCGCAACCTGTTTAATGATATAACTTTTTACCGTCTCCATTGCTATTCATCTCCCACTTCTATCAATTTTTCAGCCTCTTCTACGGACATATCGCCCCGGGCAAGACGTTCCAGTATATCATCCAATTCACTGTCTTGCTCATCTCCAGCCTCATCTATCTTCTCGAATTCAATTTCCGTGTTCATCTTACTGTCGATAAAACCTGCCATTTCACTTATCGTGGAATAGGTGAACACATCGGATATGTCTACCCATCCGTCATATTTTTTTTGCATTTCTTTTAGAAGGTTCGTTGCAAGAATGGAATCGCCTCCAAGGCTGCTGAAATTATCATATATATCAACCTCATTGATACCCAATACCAATGCCCACATTTTAGCAAGCTCCTGCTCGGTTCCGGTATACGCCTTCCCGGTTTTACCCATAAGTTTTACATCAATTCCGCTTATGTCCTTGTTTTCCTGCGTCCCGGCCCTGTTCCGCCTATTTTTTCCCCTTTCCGTTTCCGTTCTAATCTCTTCTGAAACAATAAACGGTACTTCATTTTCAGCCAGTTCCAGTACTTGATAATTAAGTTCTGCGGGAATAGCCCTTGCCGGCATAAAACTCAAAAGCTCTAAAAAGGCGCTGCATGCCGCAGAGGTTGAAATGGGCTTGAACAGTAATTCATCATTGACTGCACCGTAATCAACCGCCATACCCGTTTCCCTCCAAGCAGGCCAATTAATAGTTAAGGTTCTCTGCCCCCGTTTGCTCCTAAACTTAGCAAAGGAATCCAAATAAGCATTTGCTGCTGTATAATCGCCCTGTCCGGGTGTAGCTGTCAGGCTTGATATGGATGAAAACAATACAAAGAAGTCCAGCCGGTCTTCACGGGTCAATGTATCAAGTATCCAGGTACCGCTTATTTTCGGCGCCAGTACGCCTCTCCACACTTCGTCACTTTTTCTTATGATAAACCCGTCACCTGCAATACCTGCTGCATGAACGATACCGTTTATCCTTCCGAATTCTTTTCTTAGTGACGCAAGTATTCCCTGTACTGCATCCATATTGGATACATCCGCGCTGCAGCATAATACAGCAGCGCCTGTCTTTTCAATTTCACGGATTGTCCTTATTCTCTTACACAGCTTTAAGTCTTCATTTTTATTCAGAATACTTTCCCATGTATCATGTTCCGGCATAGACGAGCGGTTAATAAAACACAGATTCACCTTGGCTTTTAAAGAAAGGGTTCTTGCTATTTCAAGCCCGATCCCGCCGGCCCCTCCTGTAATCACGTATACGCCTTCGCTCTTTATGGCCATCTCTTGGCGCTCTAGACCTTTAAAATCTATTTTTTTAAACTCCTCTAAATATCTGGCCTTGCTTCTGTAAGCCGCCAAAAGGCTTGTATCCCTTGCTTCCATTTCATTGATGATGTCTTCAGGAGCAGCATACTCGTCTATATCCAGACACCTGCACCTTAGCCCCGGATACTCGTTTCCAATGACTCTTCCCAGAGCAAACAAGGCAGCGTTATGAGGATTTATTTGCGTTTCGCTTCCCGAAACCTCATTTGCATTGTCGGAAATCAGGATCAATTCAATATTGTTTTGCTTTGCGTTAATCAAGGCTCTTACCAGGCGGAAAAGGTCGTTTACACCCTTATCCGTCACGCTGTCAAGCTCCCGGACGGTGTTTATCCCTTCTGCAGCTTGAATCGATGCCATATGCAAGACATGTGTAAGCTTCCCGTGAATGGCAGAAAGTACACGGCTGTAATCACCTTCATCGGAGGATACTATAAATTTATGACTGTCCACCGCTTCATAATTTCTTCCTAATTCCACTTCATATACTTGAAGCCCTTTTTCTTTAAGCCTCATGATTACATCCGCACTGATCCCTGACTTGCCCTTAATGATAAGAGCCGTACCTTCATGTAATTCATCCTTTGGGCCTTCAAAGCTTTTTTTCACCCAGCCGGTATCATAAAAGCCCAGCTCCTTAACCCCCCGGTCAAAGGTTTTTAATTCCTCGGTATGTACTTTTTTTACAGTATAGCCTTCTATTCTCGCAAAAACCTGCCCGTTAACATCCATTAAAGAAATGTCACAAACCCCTGTCTCCATGTTGGCCTTTTGCTTTTGTTCCCTGACCATATGGCAATAGATTTTTCCGGGCATTTTCCCATAAACCTTGAGCTTCCTGTATGAAAACGGCAGGTACAGCCCTTCTCCAATGCTGGAATTTGCCATATTAACAGCGGTATCCATCAAAGCAGGATGCAGCATGAATTCCCCGAGGTCGTCATTGAACCTTTGAGGCAGTTCAAGATATGCTAAGAGTTCATCCGTCCCTGTATACACTTTTTTTAAATTCTTGAACCTCGGCCCTGTGTCTACAACCTCAGCCGTTTCATCTTCATAGTATATATCTTCATACCCTGAAAAACGTTTCTTCAACTCATTGATTTCATATTTGGGTTGGTCCTTACTTCCGGTTACCGAGAATTTGCCCTCCACATGCTTGATCCAGCTTTCACCCATACCGGACTTACTTACAATGGTAAACGCTTTATATGCACCTTCATCCCTTACAACCGTTTGGGCTTCAACCTCAATCCCTTCCTTCGCTATCAACGGGAAAAGGAACATTACATCACTTAACTCTATGACACCCCCGGGATTGCTCCTTGACGCTATTTCTCTGACCATTTCAATATAAGTCGTTCCCGGAACCACATAGCTGCCTGCAACTTTATGCTCGTTCAATACCCAGTGCCTGTCCACGCTAAACCGGGTAGAATATATTTCGAGCCCCATGGATTCAACCAGGCGGGTATCAAGTATCGGGTGCCCTATACCCTCGCCAATTGCCCTACCGGGCAGCACAGCCCATTTCCTGGGTTTAACCCAATGCCTCTCCCTCAAAAACGGGTAAGAAGGGATACTAACCTTCTTGTGCCTTGAGGACGGATAAAGCTTCTCCCATTCCACATCAGCACCTTTGATATACAGTCCTATTATTTGACCTAAAATATTTTTTCTTTGCTCCGCGCCGGTACCAGGCAGCAGCAATCCGGTAATACTATCCGCCCGGCTCCGCAGCTGTTTCTTTTCGTCATCGGTTATTTCACCCTCTTGCTTTACCTCTTTTGTAGGCGCTACTGTTTTATGCTCTCCAAAGAAAACTCCCTCTTCTTCCTCTGTATTCTCCACACCTTTTTCAGCGAGCTTTTTTATTTTGCCGCGCAGTTCCTCCAGGCTGCTTGCGATAACCGCCAGCCTGAACCCATAGTGTCCCCTTCCGGTATTTGCCGTATGGCAGATGTCTTCAAAATCCTGCTGTACGCATTGGACAAGGAAATGATCATACCTTTCAATAAGCCGGTCCAAAGCGTCCCTGCTTTTCGCTGAAAGCGTGATTATATTTGCCCTGTCGGCATTACTTTCCTTTTCTGTTTCGCTATTTTGCGGTTTGATATATTCCTCAAGCACTAAGTGGCAATTCGTTCCGCTCAAACCGAAGGAGCTTATCCCACACCTTCTTGGCGCTCCGCTGCTCTCCCACTTCGTCAGCCTGTCATTAACATATACAGGTGAATCCTCAAATGAAATTTTCCGGTTAGGCCTGCTGAAATGAATGGACGGCGGCAGCTCGCCATGCTTTAATGCCATGACTGCTTTGAGTAGTGACGCTATCCCTGCTGCATGGTCAAGATGGCCGGTATTTGTCTTCACAGACGCAACAGCACAAAATTGTTTTCTGTCGGTATAATTCTGGAAAGCTCTTTTTATCCCTGTTACTTCAATCGGATCTCCCAGCTTGGTTGCGGTACCGTGAGCTTCTATGTACGAGATGGTCTCAGGCTCTACATTTGCATCCTTCCATGCCCTGATAATGACATCTTCCTGTGCAGCCATATTCGGAGCTGTTATTCCTATAGAGCTTCCATCCTGATTTACCGCACTGCCTTTTATAACAGCATAAATATTGTCTCCATCCTCCATAGCCTTGCTTAAAGGCTTTAAAATAATCACACCCACGCCTTCGCCCAAGCCGGTTCCGTCAGAGCTGTCATCAAATGTCCAGGCTTTTCGCCTTGGCGATAGTATTCCGATATTGCCCTGTCCATTTTTTCCCATTAACGGTGCAATGATAAGCTTGATTCCTCCCGCAATGGCCATATCACATTCACCATTTCTTATAGCCTGGCATGCCAGGTGCACAGCAACAAGCGCAGAGGAGCATGCTGTATCCACCATCACGCTGGGTCCCTTCAAATCAAGTAAGTAGGATATTCTGCTCCCGATGATGGACCGAATATTCCCCGTAACCGCCGCTTCGTCATCAGCACCTGAAACAATCATACTGTACGTTTTATACTCTTCCCCGAAGTCGGTGCTGTAGCCGGTGAAAATACCGGTCCTGCTTCCTGCAAGTCTCCCTCCTCCGTAGCCTGCATCTTCAATGCCTTCCCATACGGCTTGAAGCAGCAGTCTCTGATTTGGGTCCATCAAATCCGCTTCTTTGGGTGAAATACTAAACAATGAGCAGTCAAAGTCATCAATCCTGTCCATGTATGCGGCTTCATAAAAATCAATGCCTTCGTCGAAGCGGCCTACCTGCTTTAATGCACTGGTATAAGCTTCAGTATCTTTCTTCCTGTATTCCGGCAGCGGGCGGATAAAATCCTTACCGGCTCTCAAACACTCCCAGAACTCCCCAACACTTTCCGCTGAGCCAATCCTGCCTGATACACCTATGATGGCCATATCCCTTTTTGAAACACTTTCCAATCTATACTTCGGTTTCTCATAACCTCCGGTCTCTTTCCCTCTTTTTAAATCAATCAGCTTCTCCATGATTTTTCCCCCATATACACGATTGAAGATGAGTCAAACTTACTTCAACCTATAAGACTTCAGATACTTCCTTCTTCGTATTGTTCTTTCCGTCCATCCGGATCTTGAGCATCCATGTCAAACATCTCTGCCAGCTTTGCAACTGTAGTTCTTTCAAAAATACTTTGCATGGATATGCTCCTGTGGAATTCCTTTGCAAGCTTTGAAATCAAAGTAGTAGCCAGCAGGGAGTGTCCGCCCAGGTCAAAAAAGTCATCATTGATTCCTATAGGATATATGCCTAAGAGTTCCTGCCAAATCTGGGCAATGCATTTTTCTGTTTCAGTGCATGGAGCTTCATATTGCGTTGCAAGATTAGGCCTGTTATTGGCTCTTTCTCCGCCCTGGGGCAAATCATTCCCCTCTTTTAGAGAAGCCTGCAGAAAGTCTCTTATATCTTCAAGCATCCCTGTAAAATCTCCGGATGATACAACAACCTGCGCTGCAGCTTTTGTTGACACAATCCTGTCAAGAAGCTTCAACCCTTCCTGTACCGTGATTTTGTTTTTCACCAGGTCTCTTGTGTTGTTTTCTGCAGCCATCCCCACCTCGGACCATTCATCCCAGTTAATGGCCACGGTATGCGTGCCCGGCATATAGCTTCTGTAGTGCGCATAGGCATCAAGGAATGTATTCGCCGCGCAATAATCCACAAAACCCGCATTCCCCAGAACCGCGCTGCTTGAAGAGAATAATACAAGATACTCCATTTCGCTGTCTTTAAAGAGTTCATCCATTACAAGGGTTCCTCTTACTTTGGGTGCAAGGACTTTTTCGGCTGCTTCAGCGCTCTTCTCCGAGATTAGCCTGTTATCGGCAATACCCGCGGCATGGATCACACCGGTTATCTGTCCGAATCTTTCCCTGGTTTTTAACAGCACACGCTTCATCTGTTCCGTGTCAGCAGTATCTGCATTGAGCACAAGTACTTCCGAGCCCATTTCTTCCAATTCCATCAATTGCCTTATCTTTTTACTTGTCTTATCTTGTTCGTCGTGTGACGACAGCCATTCATTCCATTCCCCTTTTTCAGGAAAAGCAGAACGTCTGGTCAGCACCAGCTTTACCTTCGCTTTTCCGGCCATGTAGCGTGCAATTGCAAGTCCAAGCCCTCCCATACCACCGGTAATGAGGTAGACAGCTCCTTCTCTGGCCAAGCAGGCATTGTCACAATCTTCAAGCCTAAGCCTTTCAAAGATCGGCAGCCAGCGTTGAGTTCCTCTCAATGCCACAGTGAATTCCGGAACGTCCGATGTAATCTCTGCAAGTATCATGTCAATTAGTTTTGTCTCTGACGCACTGCCTGTTTCAGGCAGGATAACATCTATACTCTGGCAGGATATTTTCCCATACTCCTTCGGTATTACCTTGCATGGCCCTATGATGGTAGATTTTTCAGGATGCAAACTTCCTTCGTTTGAGATTGCCTGCATGTTGTTGGTGATAGCAGCTATTCTCACACATTCGTCAAGCTCCTGTGCGCCTAATGCCTGCGCCAGATAGAGCAGGCTGTAAAAGCCTTCGGTCTGGCATTTTTCTGAAAACTCTATTCTTGAAGAATTGATCCTTTCGTCTGTAACATTCCAAAGATGCATAATTGTTTTTATTTTCTTACCCAATTTAAAAAGCTCATGGATTAACGCGGTATAATCTTCCTTATTGGAGGGATTGACGGTAAAGGACTCATTGCCGGTTTTAGCATAACCTTCCGCCTTACTTACCGTTATGGTATTCATGCCCTCTTTCTTCAGATACTCAAGGACTTTTGTGCTAAAAGCGTTTTTATCCGCGAAAATGAGCCACCACTCGTTTTTATTGTGTTTTTTACTGTCGTAGGATAGAGACATGGCTCTTTTCCACGACGGAAGATAGAGCCAATCATGATAGTCCAGGCTTTTAAAGGCAGCCCTGTTAACCGGTGCAGGCTCAATCCACCGCCTTTCCCGCAAAAACGGGTATGAAGGTATACTAAGCTTCTTATGCCTTGAGGAGGGATAAAGCTTTTCCCATTCCACATCAGCACCTTTGATATAAAGTCCGCTTAACCGGCCTAAAATATTTTCACGCTCTGCCGAGTTCCTATTGGACAGGAGCATAGTTGTAATCTGATCTGCCAGGCCGCTCAACTGCTTCTTTTCATCATCGGTTATCTCACCGTCTATCCTGACTTGCTTTGTAGGTGCTGCGATTTTATGCTCTCCGAAGAACACGCCCTCTTCTTCACCTGTATTCCCGGCACCTTTTGCAGCAAGTACTTTTATTTTTCCGCGCAGCTCCTCCAAAGTATTTGCTATGACCGCCAGCCTGAATCCATAGTGTCCCCTGCCTGTATTGGCAGTATGGCAGATGTCTTCAAAACTCTCCATGGCGCACTGTCCGAGGAAATCGTTATACCTCTTTATGAGCTTGTCCAGAGCTTCCTTATTTTTAGCTGACATTGTAATCACTTGCGGTCCTCTTGCATTGCTTCCCTTATCAGCCTCACTATCCTGTACCTTTATGTATTCTTCAAGCACAAGATGGCAATTTGTACCGCTCAGGCCGAAACCGCTTATACCGCACCTTCTTGGCAAACCACTGCTCTCCCATTTTCTCAGCCTGTCATTGACGTATACGGGTGAATCCTCAAATGGAATCTTGTGGTTCGGTCTGCGGAAATGAATGGATGGCGGCAGCTCACCATGCTTTAATGCCATAACCGTCTTTAACAGCGAAGCTATGCCTGCCGCGTGGTCGAGATGTCCCACATTTGATTTTACAGAAGCAACAGCACAAAACTGCTTTTTGTCAGTATAATTTTCGAACGCCCGTTTAATTCCTGCTATCTCAATGGGATCACCCAGCTTGGTTGCTGTACCGTGAGTTTCTATGTAGGAAATGGTCTCGGGTTCTACGTTTGCATCCTTCCAGGCCCTGTTAATGACATCCTCCTGAGCAGCCATATTCGGAGCCGTTATTCCTATGGAGCTTCCGTCCTGGTTCACTGCACTGCCTTTGATAACGGCATAAATATGATCCCGGTCTTCAACCGCCTTGCTCAAAGGCTTTAATATGACCGCTCCCACTCCTTCGCCGGCACCCGTGCCATCAGAGCTGTCATCAAATGTTTTTGCCCTTCCGGCAGCCGATAAGATACCTAGATTTGACGTACCGCCTATCTCCTGAGCTGCTACAATAAGAAGCTTGACCCCTCCCGCAACAGCCATATCACATTCCCCGTTCCTAATAGCCTGGCATGCCAGATGTACCGCAACGAGAAATGAGGAGCACGCAGTATCAACCATTACGCTGGGACCTTTCCAATCAAGTATATAGGATATCCTGCTTCCGATAATGGACCTTATATTGCCGATAACCGCTACTTCTTCATTAGAGCCTGCAACCATACGGTAATAACGTTTGTACTCTTCTCCGAAATCGGAGCTGTAGCCTATGTAAACACCGGTCCTGCTTCCCGCAAGCTTTTTGCCGCCATAGCCTGCATCTTCAATACCCTCCCATATGGTTTGAAGCAGCAGTCTTTGATTCGGATCGGTCAAGTCCGCTTCCTTGGGCGAAAGATTAAACATTGAACAATCAAAATCGTCAATCCTGTCCATGAACCCGGCTTCAAAGTATTGAAACTCGCCAACGGACATACCCGACCGTTTTAAAGCATTGATGTATACTTCCGTATCTCTCTTCCTGTCTTCAGGCAGAGAGCGGACAAAATCTTTTCCGGTCCTTACATACTCCCAGAATTCATTAACATTTTCCGCCAGGCCGATTCTGCCTGATAAGCCTACAATTGCTATATCCCTCTTGGATATGTTATTTAAAAGGTACTGTGATTTTGCAGGCACATCATCTTTTCCAACCCTTTTCAAATCAAACAGCTTCTCCAAGATTTTTCCCCCTATACAACTACGGTATCTATTAAAGATGATAAAAACTCCAAATGAACCTTACAGCTTTATGCTGGTAAATACTTCTCTTTAAAAACAAAATCTCGGGGGCATCGAGCCCCACTCGATTTTAGTCGAATTTCACTTTGTGAAATGACTCAAACAAAATCTCCAAACCCGTTTCATCAAAAATCTGGCTGAACCTTTCCCTCTGCTCTTCTATCGGTGTTCTTTTTGTTTCAAACACCGACTTAAGCATTTCCAATGCCTCATGCATCTGTTCTTCCGTCGGTTCAACCGCGCTGTTTTCCAATTCATCCCGCATGTTCCGGATCCGGTTGTATGGCTCTATGACTCCCTTTTTATACACTTCATTGTCCCAATTGCTGTTTTTAGTGCATACGGCAACAGCCAGACACCTTGTAATAAGCAGCAAGCGTGCATTTTCAATGTCAGCCTTCTTGCCTGCCTCTCTTGACAGCTTTCCTGCCAGAGCTTTTACATCCTCTTCCTTGTCGTAGGATAACACCTCAATTGCAGGTACATTCTTCTTCATCAGGTTTTTCAAAACCGTCTGCGGTCCAAGCTCAACTGCCAGCTCCACACCCATGGCTTCCAAATATTTCATGGATTCAGCCCAGCGCACAGGGCTTACGATCTGCTGTGTAAGACTGTCTACAATGCTTTCATGGTTTTTGTACGGCAATGCGGAACTATTGGCTATTACATCCCACTTCATGCTGTTATACGAATACTTTAAGAGTTCTTCCTTCAGCCTGTCTGCCGCAGGCTGCATAAGCGGGCTGTGGAAAGGCGCGCTGACCTTCAGCGGAACTACTCTGGCTCCTAATTGCTTTAGCTTTTCCCCCGCTTCATTAACCGCAGCGGTATGGCCGGAAATAACAATCTGCTCCGAAGAATTATAATTCGAGACCACAACCATTCGGTTCATATCCGAATACTGCCTGCAGGTGCTTTCAATGACCTCCCTGTCAACACCGCTTACCGCAGCCATTGCCCCCAATCCTTGGGGAACAGCCTCCTGCATGAACCTTCCCCGGTTGCGTACTATTTTCACTGCATCGTGAAACTTAATCCCTTCGGCACAAGCCAAAGCGGAAAATTCGCCCAGACTGTGGCCAGCCAGATATAACGGTTCAACGCCCAGTTCCTTCATATAAACTCTGAAAGCAGCAACACTGGCTGTCAAAATAGCCGGCTGTGTGTTTTCAGTTTTTGTAAGTTCTTCCATGCTTCCTTCAAAACAAAGATTCTTTATATCAAACCCAAGCGCATCACTGGCTTCATCAAATACTTCCCTTGCAGCAACATGATTTTCACAGAGGCTTTTACCCATACCCACATACTGGGAACCCTGGCCTGGAAATAGAAATGCAACCTTTTTCATTTAACTCATCCTTTCTATAATGGCTTCAATGGTATTTATATAATAATAAACCAGCTCTTCAACCTTCTCTTTTCTTATACGGTTTGAGTCATATTCAAATGCGAATTTAATATTGGAATTGCTCTCTTCCGCTTTAAGTATAATGTCGAAGAAACGTACATATTCGCTTTTAAGGCTGCTAAGATTGTAAGCAAACAATAATAGGGCCGAACCGGTATCCTTGTCCCGTTTTACCTTTGTCAAATGCTCAAGCGGAATTATGTCATTGTCTGTGTCCGTTTTCAGCTTCTCTCCTGCTAAGGATACCAGATCACTTATACCCTCAAGGCTTCCAAGATCGAATTTGTGCTGAAGAACGCCATCTGCCCCCCGCATAACACACAGAGGTATTTCCTGTTTTTCAGATACCTCATAGAGCAGGTATACGAATGCTCCGAGCAAAATATCCATAAGTTTTGCACCGATATCCTCAGTAATATGAATCAGGCTTTTGCTCAAAGCCTCATCAAGCTTAAAGCGAATCACGGTCCCAAAGCTGTTTTCATTTCCGCAAACAAAATATTCCAACGGAATCTGAAGTGTTTCTATTGTAAAATCCTTTGGCAGCTTCCCTTCTTCACGGTCAATCAAGTCTGCCAGCTTATGAACGGTAGGATGGGCAAAAATCTCTGCAACGCTTATTTTTCCAGGATAATTCTTTTCCAGCTCCCCATGCATCCTGACAAGTAAAAGTGAATTTCCTCCGATATCAAAGAAGTTGTCGTTCACACCGATACGCTCAATATTAAGAAGCTGCTTCCAGATACCTTCCAAGGTTTTTTCGGTGTTTGACTCCGGCTCTATATACTCGGTTCCCAGTGTAGTCCGGGTTACTTCCGGTTCGGGCAAAGACTTTCTGTCAATCTTTCCGTTCTGAGTCCGGGGAAGCCTTTCAAGCCTCACAAATACCCCCGGTACCATGTATTCCGGCAAAGCACCTGATAAGTATGTACGGATGGAAGCTACCATTACCTCTTCACTGGAAACATAATATGCGGCCAAATATTTGTTGCCCATGCTGTCATCCCTGGCAATTACCACACATTCGTCTATATTTCCATAGCCCATGATACTCTTTTCAATCTCTTCCAGTTCCACCCTGTAGCCTCTAATCTTTACCTGATGGTCAACCCTTCCGGCTATCTTGATTTCCCCGTCCGGCGTCCATTTTGCCAGGTCTCCCGTTTTATACATCCGCTTTCCTGTATACGGGTTTATTACAAACTTTTCCGCTGTCAGCTCGGGCCTTCTCAGATAGCCCCTGGCCAATCCGTCTCCACCGATCCATAGCTCACCGATTACATTGAGCGGCTGTAGCTTGTTTTGCTTGTCCATGATATAAATTTGAGTATTCGCAATCGGCTTCCCTATATTAATGGTTGTGAGTCCGGTCAAATCCTTTATTGTAGACCATACCGTGGTTTCTGTAGGGCCGTATACGTTATATACCTTTGAAGATGTTATACTGCTTATTTCCTTTAGTAAGACTTCAGGAAACGCTTCTCCACCGATGATAATGTCCTTAACACCCATAAGGCATTCAGCGCTTGCCCTGTTGCTCATAAGGAGCTGCATCCTTGAAGGCGTCATCTGAATCATATCAATTCCGTTTTTAACGATTAATTCTCCCAGAAGCTTTGAATCCATCTGCTCACTCTCATTTGCGATAACAACCTTCATTCCTTTTGTAAGAGGCACATGGGTTTCAAGGGCAAAAATATCAAAACAAATAGTGGTTAAAGCCAGTATTGATTTGCCGGAAGTGAACTCTATTTTTTCAGTCATGCCACAGATAAAATTATTTAATGCCTTATGTTCAATCATTACGCCCTTGGGCTTGCCTGTGGAGCCTGATGTATAAATTACATAAGCAAGGTCCTCAGGCTTATTAATTACTTCCGGATTGAAGCTTTGGTTCCGGTATAATTCTTCATCATCCAGCAGAACAAGCTCGCCTTTAAATTCCACCTTATCCTTTAGACGGCTTGTTGTGAGCAGCACGCTCGCATCGCTGTCTTCAATCATATAGCTTATCCTGTCGGCAGGATACTCGGGGTCAATAGGCAGGTAAGCGCCTCCCGATTTCAGTATCCCCATGATTCCTGCAATCATTTCAAATGAACGTTCTACCATGATTCCAACGATGCTGTCACTTTTTACGCCCTTTTGTCTTAAGCGTGCAGCGATACTGTTCGCCATGCTATTGAGCCCTGCATATGTCAAATGCTTATCCCCAAACACTAATGCAGTATTGTCCGGGGTCCTTTTCACCTGTTCCTCGAAAAGCTCTTGAATTACCTTTTCTTTATCATATTGGACAGCAGTTTCGTTAAACCTATTTAATACGAGCTCCTTTTCGTCAGGAGAAAGCATCTCGATATCCTTAAGTCTTACTGCCGCATCTTTTGTCACCCACTCCAATATCGAAATATAGTGCTTCCCCAACCTCTCTATGGTTTCTTTATTGAACAAACTGGTACAATAATTTATTTCAATTTGTATACCATTTCTATTCTCAATTGCATTCAGGGTCATATCATACTGCGCAAAATTCTTGTTGAACTCATAACCCGATATCTCAATACCGTCCGCTTTAATGCTATCAATATCCATATTCAATAAATTGAACGTCGTATCAAAAACAGGATTCCTGCTTAAATCCCTCTGAATATTCAAATCCTCTACCAACTGCTCAAAGGGATAATCCTGGTTGTCGAATGCTTTTATAATATCTAATCCCATTTCTTTTAAGAATTCATTAAAGGGTTTTTCAGGTCGGTAGGATACCTTAAGCGCAAGCATATTGATAAAAACGCCGATAATGTTATAAGTATCCGCATGCCTTCTGCCTGCCGTCGGTGTGCCGATAACCATGTCGTCCTGCCCTGTATATTTAGAAAGCAGAATAGAATACGCCGCAAGCAAAACAGTAAAGAGTGTAACCCTGTTTTCCCTTGCTACCGCATGAATTCTATCTGAAAGCTCCCTTTCAAGCTGGAATTTCAACGAATCTCCGTGGAAGCTGAATACTTGAGGCCTGTTGTAATCAGTGGGAAGGTTCAAAAGCGGAAGCTCGTCTTTTAGGCGTTCAACCCAAAACTTTTTTTGTATTTGAATCTCCTTGCTGGATAACAGCCTGGAATGCCAATCGGCATAGTCCTTGTACTGGATTTTCAGTTCAGGCAAAGTTTTTCCGGCAAATAGTGCATTAACTTCCTTAACAAGTATGGCTTCCGAAATGCCATCCGAAATAATATGGTGCATATCCTGAAACAGCAAATATGCCGGTCCGGCACTTAAGTCAATCAATTTGACCAATTTAAACCTTAACAGCGGCGGCTTTGATAAATCATAAGGACGAACGAATTTCTTGATTAAAAGGTCAATGTTTTCTTTTACATTTTCCGTTTCTTCATAATCTATATTAAAGTCAATCCTGTCATGTATCTTCTGAACAGGCTTTCCATCTATTATTTCAAAGGACGTTCTCAAAGACTCATGCCTGCCAATTAACCGGGTAAGTATCTCGTATACCTGATCTTTATCAATTTCCCCGTCTATTTTCATTACCTGCGTTAAATTATAGGCTGTGCTCTGACTGTCGATAAGTCCGAGCAGAAACATCCTGAGCTGGGCAGCAGACAAAGGATAGTACTCAAGCCCCTCCAGCTTTTTAATGGGCGCAAAATAAATATCCCCGGAGTTTTTCGTGTCGAGGTACTCCATCACCTCAGGTTTTCTATCACTCAGGCATTTGAGAATCTCTTTCGTTGCAACCCCTGTAGGAGCCTTGTAGCGCAGCGAATTATCCTCGACCCACAGCTTGATCCGCAAGCTTTCAATATAAGAAATAAATTCATCAATGGGCTTTTTATAATAATCAACCTCAATATTTTCTTCCGGCACAACTTCCCCCTCCTCTTAAAAAACCATATATATAGATCACACTAAAAACTTTACATTTGACAGAGCATTCAGCGAACGATTTTAGCGCTGATTGCGATAGGCAAATGGTTAATGTTTTTTGCGTTATCTATAGAACTTACGAAGGTATCTCGAAATCCTGTAATACTTGTCCGATACCAGTGGCTTCAAATATTTCATTAAACCTTTCCCGCTGCTCTTCTTTAGGTGTTTTCTTTGTTATAAACACACTTTTGAGCATCTCAAGAGCAGCCTTGATTTCTTCAATTTGAGGCTGCCGGCCTTCCTTCTCAATTTCATCCTTCATATTTTTAATTTTTCTATAAGGCTGTACTACACCCGTTTGATATTCTTGTTCATCCCAATTGCTGTTTTTGGTACATATGGCTGTGGCAATGCATTTTGTGATTACAGACATTCCCTGCTTTATACCTTCAGCCTGCTGTCCCTCCGGAGAAACAAGCCGCTTAAGAGCCCCCACATCCTGGTCGCTATCATATGAAAAGGCCTTTACTGCTGGAGCGTTTTTCTTCATAAGGTTTCTCAAAACAGTCTGCGGACCGGCTTCAACCACCCATTCAACACCCTGATTTTGCATATATTCCATTGAAGCTTGCCATTTAACAGGCTGTACAATCTGTTTCGCAAGATACTCCACAATGCTTTCCTTATCCGGATACGGCATAGCGGTTACATTCGAAATTACAGGAAAGTTTAAGCCGCTGAATTTATATTTCATCAATTCTTCCCGAAGCCTGTCTGCTGCCGGCTGCATAAGCGGACTGTGGAAAGGGGCGCTGACCTTTAACGGAATCACCCTTGCACCTTTTTGTGCCAGCTTTTCTCCTGCTTCATTTACCGCAGCAATATGCCCCGAAATAACAATCTGATCGGGAGCGTTGTAATTGGAAACCACAACGATATTACTTCCGTTTGATGCCCTTACGCATTCTTCTTCAATAATATCACGGCTAACACCGCTCACCGCCGCCATTCCACCCACGCCAACCGCTACAGCCTCCTGCATGAATTTACCCCTTTGCCTGACGATTTTTACGGCATCTGAGAATTTTATAGCACCTGCACAGCTTAAGGCTGTAAATTCCCCCAGGCTGTGCCCGGCCATAAACAAAGGCTGAATACCTATTTCTCTCATATAAGCCCGGAAAGCTGCTACACTTGCCGTTAAAATGGCGGGCTGCGTATTCTCCGTTTTGGTCAGGTCCTCCATGCTGCCTTCAAAGCAGAGGCTTTTGAGGTCGAATCCCAGAGCATTATTCGCTTCTTCAAAGGTTTCCCTTACATCTTCGTATAAATCATAAAGCTTTTTAGCCATTCCGACGTACTGGGAGCCCTGCCCGGGAAATAATAAAGCGATTTTGTTCATCATAAATTCCTCCTGT
This sequence comes from Clostridia bacterium, assembly GCA_026418275.1. Taxonomy (GTDB): domain Bacteria; phylum Bacillota; class Clostridia; order Acetivibrionales; family DSM-2933; genus SKW182. The sequence goes on along the minus strand of JAOABQ010000084.1, from coordinate 105,336 downwards.
CGCAATTTGAAAATATAATTATTTGACTCTACCACAATCGTTTCCCTTATACCTCACTTTTTAGTTCTTGCAGTGAGATCATGTTCTATAATCGGCCTTCCTCAAATTCTTCCGACTCATCCTCCACACCGAACATTTGGGCCAGATGGGCAACAGTAGAATTTTCGAGGAAGCCCTGGAGCGATATATTCTTATGGAAGGTCTTTCTCAGCACGGAAATCATTGCCGTTGCCATCAACGAGTGTCCGCCGATTTCAAAAAAGTCATCATTGATACCTACAGGATAGATACCTAAATGCTCTTGCCATATTTTCGCAATTATTTCCTCTGTTTTATTACCGGGAGGAGCATAGGACGTATGCAGCTCAGGCCTGTTATAAGCCTTTGCAGCATCCTGGCGTACCCCGTTTTCACCGCTAAAGGGTTTAAGGCGGAAATTGTCAATGTCCTCAAGCCTCTTCAAAAACTCTCCAGGAGCTACAATAACCTGTTCAAGGGATTTTGAAGCGATAATGCTCTCAAGCAGACCGAAACCGTCTTTGACAGTTATTTTTTCCCTCCTGCTTCTTGAATTCGTATTCACAGCCATTCCGACTTCTCCCCATTCGTCCCAGTTGATAGAAACTGTAAATATATTGGACTTCAAAATCTTATAATAGGCATAGGCATCTAAAAACGCATTTGCGCCTGCATAATCTACAAAGCCTGCTTCTCCTATAATGGAACTGCTTGACGAAAACAGCACCATGAAATCAAGCTCCGAATCATCCAGCAGTTCGTCAAGTATTACTGTGCCGGCAACTTTTGGGGCAAAGACCTTTTCTGCGCTTTCCACTATCTTTTCTTGAATCAGTCCGTTATCCGACACTCCTGCCGCATGGAATACACCGTTTATCCTTCCGAACCGTTCATTTGTCCTTAATATCAAATCCCTCATCTGTCCGAGATTTGACACATCAACACCCGCAGCTATTACCTCAGAGCCCGCTTCTTCCAATTGCATAAGCTTATGGATTAAAATGCTGGTTTTATCTTTAGTGTCGTGGGAATCGAGCCATTCCTGCCACTTAACCCTTTCAGGGAAATACGACCTTCTTGTCAGCACAAGCTTTACCTTGCCCTTCCCTGACAGGTACTCGGCCAAAGCAATCCCGATTCCTCCTAATCCCCCTGTAATCAGGTATATTCCTCCGTCTCTCAGCCATTGGCCTTCGTCCGTATTTTCTATTTCAACTTTTTCAACTTTTTGTATCCAGCGGTGCTGTCCTCTTAGAGCCACCGTAAATTCCGGCATCTTAGCCGACAATTCCGCAAGAATCATTTTTACAAGCCTGTCCCTAAGAATCATGCTTTGCCCGGGTAAGACTACATCTATACTCTGGCAAATGAGGTTATTGAACTCCATAGGTATTACTTTAGAAGCTCCCAATACAGTTGCCTTCTCCGGGTGTAACTGCGGTTCTCCCGATATTGCGTGCATATTGTTTGAGACAGCAGCAATCCTGATATTTTCATCAAAACTGCTTTGACTTAGCGCCTGAGCCAGGAACATCAAACTGTAAAAGCCGTTCTTCCTGCATTCTTCCGAAAGTTCAAGCCTTGAAGCCTCAGGAGCATCTGAAGTTACATTCCAAAGGTGCAAAACGGTCCGTACAACCTTTGATTGGCCGGAAAGCTCCTTTATCAGCGCTTCATAGTCCTGCTTTGATACAGGGTTGACGGTGTATTCCTTCTCATTAAGCCTTAGAAATCTGTCACCCTTTGAAACCTTAATCACATCACTTCCATGTTCAGCGAGGAATTTGGCAGCATTGTCGCCCAAGCCCATCTCATCGTTAAACATAAGCCAGCAATCTTTTTTATTCAAATTTTCAATATCCAGTGAGATAAATTTAGCCCTCTTCCATTGAGGAGCGTACAGCCAGTCCGTGGAGACGGTGCTTTTAGCAGAAGGCTGTCTACCGGCAGCCAGATAATCCTTCATTGAATACTGGTCAACCCAATACCTTTTTCTGTCAAAGGGGTAAGTAGGCAAGGGAATACGCAGCCTTCTTTCGTTCCTGTGGAATGCCTTCCAATCCACAACTGCTCCTTCCACCCACAGCTTTCCTATTTCTGTCAAGGTTTTTTCGGCACCGGAATTGCTATCCTCAATAAGCTTATTTACCTCGTCGCTTCCCGCATCTTTTTCCTTGGCTGTACCTGTAAAAACACAATCCCCTTCCTTTGCTTCAAGGAGTCTTAATGCATCATCAAGGTTTTTGCATATAATTGCTCTCCTGCATTCAAATTCCTTTCTGCCCACATGAAGTGTGTAAACTGCATCTGCAAAGTCAATCATGGGATTTTGCCTTATATGCCGGGCAAGGTTCAGACACATTTCATCAAGCGCCTCCAAAGTCCTGGCAGACAAAGTAATCAACTGCCACGGCCTTGAAGCACGTGACGATTCCCTATAAGGAGCCTCCTCCAGAACAGCATGAACATTCGTCCCTCCGAATCCAAAGGAACTAACTCCGGCCGCTCTCGGCTTTCCACTGCTTTCCCAGTCCTGAAGCCTGGTGTTTACGTAGAAGGCACTGTTTTCGAAATCAATTTTAGGATTTGGCATGTGGAAATTAATGCTGGGAGGTATTTGTTTGTGCTTCAGTGCCAGCACGGTTTTAATCATTCCTGCAACACCGGCGCCGGATATTGCGTGTCCTATGTTGCTTTTTACCGAGCCTACCGCACAAAATCCCTTCCTTTTGGTACTCCTCTCAAAAACCTTGGAAAGTGCGGATATTTCAATGGGGTCCCCCAATGAAGTACCCGTACCATGAGCTTCTACAAAACCTATGTCTTCCGGGTCAATCCCTGCCAGGTTCAAAGCCGTCGATATTACCTCCGCCTCACCTTCCCTGCTAGGCGCGGTAAATCCTACTTTTGTAGAACCGTCATTATTTACTGCCATTCCCTTTATAACCGCGTAGATGTGATCTCCATCCCTTACTGCATCCTCTAAACGTTTTAATAAAACAACACCGGCAGCACTTGTAAAAACAGTACCGTTCGCATCAGCGTCAAATGGCCTTGTGTGCCCGTCGGGAGAACCGATAAACCCCGTTTGGAATAAATATCCCGATTTCTGCGGAAGCTTGACTCCCGAACCACCTGCCAGCGCCATGTCACAGTGGTAGTTCAACAAGCCTTCATAGGCCATCGCTATTGCAGTCATTGATGTTGAACAGGCTGTTTGTATATTCATGCTGGGACCCTTTAAATTAAACTGGTAGGAAGTCCTCGTAGCCAAATAGTCCTTGTCATTGCCCACGGCTATTGCCAGGTCATCCTTTACTCCCAATTTGTTAAACAGGTGGTAAAGGAAATAATAGCTCATATTGCTTCCGGCATATACGCCTATGGGATAATCGTATTGATTGGATGCGTAGCCTGCGTCCTCCAGAGCCTCATAGGAGCATTCGAGGAAAAGCCTTTGCTGAGGATCAAGATTCTCTGCTTCCCGGGGATTTAAGCTAAAAAAACCGGCATCGAACAATTCAATGTCATCCAGAATGCCTCCGGCGAAAACATAATTCGGGTCGTTTATGCTTTCCTCATCAATTCCGCAAGCCCTGGCATCCTCTTTGTTGAAATACGTTATACATTCCTTTCCCTGCTTGAGGTTTTCCCAGAACTCCTCTATATTTTTAGCGCCTGGAAAGCGTCCGGACATCCCAATGACAGCTACCCCTTCCAGAGCATCTTGAATAGGTATACCGCTCATTATTAACCTCCCCTGTACATTTGTCTTCTCATCAGTTTTGCTTCCTTTTGCTTCCTTACTCTGTCTTCATTCTTATGGAATACCATATCTTCACTTTCTCCCGAAACATACTTGGCAAGTGCACCTATGGTTGAATGCGTAAATAAATCGATCAATGAAAATTCCCTGTTAAACTGCTTGTTCAGCCGGTTGTGCACTCTTGTCAATAAAAGCGAGTGCCCGCCCACTTCAAAGAAATTGTCGTTCATGCCCACACTGTCAAGCCCCAGCTCTTCCTTCCATATATTCATCAGTATGGTTTCCACCTCGCTGCTGGGGGCAACATATGCGGTCTTCTTTTCCAGTGTAGGCGCAGGCAGTGCCTTCCGGTCTGCTTTCCCATTGGGTGACAGCGGCATAGCATCCAAATACACAAATAGCTTCGGCACCATGTATTCAGGAAGCGATTTGCCCAGGAAGTCTTGAAGTTCACCCGATTCCATGCTTTTTCCCTTTTCAAACACGATATACCCTACCAGGTGCATATTTCCGGGCTGCTTCTCCCATGCCGCAACAATACATTCCTTTACGGAAGGATGCTCAAGGATTGCTTTCTCTATCTCCCCCAGCTCAATTCTAAGCCCGCGGATTTTTACCTGAAAATCCATCCTGCCCAAATACTCTATATTGCCGTCTTCCCTCCATCTGCAAAGGTCACCGGTCCGGTACAGCTTAGTGCCCGGTTCCAACGGGTTATCAATAAATTTTTCATTTGTTAGTGTAGGCAGGTTCAAATATCCTCTTGCAAGTCCCACTCCGGCTATACATAACTCTCCGGATACGCCTATGGGCTGCAGCTGCATTTTTTTGTCCATAACGAACAGCTTTATATTGTCAATGGGCTTGCCTATGGGAATGCTCTCCAAATTCTCCGGAGTCATGCAGTCAAAATACGATACGTCAATGGCAGCCTCGGTAGGACCATAGAGGTTTGCAAGCTTTGTCCCGTTCCTTGAAAAAAGGCGCTTGAACAAGCTGACCTGCGACGCAGTTAATGCTTCTCCGCTGGCAAACACCTGCCTTAATGATGCTACTCTCTCTGCACCGCCGTTGTCCCTCAAATATTCCAGGAATGAACTTAGCATCGAAGGTACAAAGTGTATTACCGTAATACCGTTCTTCTCTATTGCTCTCACAAGCATTGCCGGGTCCTTTTCCGCTCCGGGCGTAAGGAAGCACACCCTTGCCCCCTGCATAGACCACCAGAACATCTCCCATACCGATACGTCAAAGGTATATGGCGTTTTTTGCAAAATAATATCATCCGGTCCGATGGGGTACTTCTTTTGCATCCAGTTCAACCTGTTTACCAGGGAATGGTGTTCAATCAATGTCCCCTTGGGCTTACCTGTAGAGCCGGAGGTATAAATCACATAAGCCACGCTTTGAGGCTCTGCCAGACACTCCATATGGGTACCATCGCCTATATATAACGATGGATTCTCCAAATAGATTCTTTCAATCTTTTCACTTACTTCTATATCATTGAATTTCTCGTGTGAGAGCAGTAACGATACTCCGCTGTCTTCCAAAATATAATTGATCCTGTCGGCCGGATGGTGCGGGTCTATAGGCAAATATGCGCCTCCTGCCTTTTCAACAGCCATAATCCCTATGATCATTTCCAGTGAACGCTCCATCAAAATACCTACGATGGCGTCCTTCTTTACATCTTTTTTTCTAAGTATTCCGGCCAATATATTGGATTTTTCATTCAGTTCCCCATAGGTCAATTGTTTATCTTCAAATATTGCTGCAATACCCTCGGGGTTTTTCAAAGCCTGCTCCTCAAAAAATTCATATATTACTTTATCCCTGGGGTAATCGGCCAGGGTATTGTTGAATGTATACAGGATCTTATTACGTTCTTCCCCTGTCAATATATTTATATTTGAAACCTTCTCATAAGGAGCCTCCGATATGCTTTCCAGTATATTCAACAAATGAGCTCCCAACCTTTTGACGGTTTCAGGCTTAAACAAATCAGCTCTATAATCGAATCCGCCCTTTAAGCCCTCATCCGTTTCGGTCAACTGCAATCTAAGGTCGAAAGGTGCCATATTGCTTTCTACATCGATCTGCTTCATTTTCAATCCGGGAAGCTCCAGTTCCACCTTTTGCGTATTATGTAGTATAAACATAACCTGGAACAACGGAGTCCTGCTCACGTCACGTTCAGGCTTCAATTCCTCAAGCAGTTTGTCAAAGGGCAGCTCCTGATATGTATAAGCATCAAGGGTCATTTTTTTGACCTGGCGTAGAATCTCAAGAAAGCTTGGATCACCTTCAAAATGAGTGCGCAGTACAAGGGTGTTCATAAAAAAACCGACAAGGTTCTCAACTTCCTTCCTGTTCCTGTTGGCAACAACCGTTCCCATAAAAATGTCCGTTTGCCCGGAATAGCGGTACATCAATGTCTGGAAAGCTGCCAGAACAAGCATGAACAAGCTGGCGCCTTCACTTAAGGCTATCGCTTTAAGCTTTTCACTTAAATAAAGCGGGACGGTCATCGGCTGGAACCCGCCTTCATAGGTCTGGGTCCTGGGCCTTGCATAATCGGTAGGAAGCTGTAGGGTTGTCGGATTTGCAAGCTGCTTTCTCCAATAGTCAAGAAGGCCCTCCAGCGTATCCCCCTTGAGCCTGTTCCTTTCCCAGGAGGAATAATCGACATAATCAATTATGAGCTCGGGAAGCTCCGGGTTTTCTCCTTTCAGAAACTCCTCATAAAGCTTAAAAAATTCTCCTACGAAAATAGCGTTTGACCAGGCATCCGAAACAATATGATGTATGGTCATGGAGAATACGTAGTCATGATCGCCGAGGATAAAAAGGCAAAACTTAAATAACGGACCTTTTTCCAAATCAAAAATGTGTCTTGCCTCTTTTCTCAAAATGATCTCAAGCTCAGCCTCAAGCTTATCTTCCGGTATATGCCTCAAATCCACCTCATGCAGTTCAACAGCCGCTGCGGCGTTTATTATCTGGACCGGACTCCCGTTTACATTCTTAAAGGTTGTCCTCAATGTCTTGTGCCGTTCTACAAGCCAGTTAAGTGACTTAATGATTCCAGCCCTATTTAGCGTACCGCTCATCCTGACTGCATTGGATATATTAAATACCGGATTTCCTTTAGTAAATTGGTCAAAAAACCACATGGATTGCTGTGAAAAAGACAGTGGAAACTCATGCCCGCTATTTTGGGGCAATTTTAATATAGGCTCCTTATTCGCTTGTAAATTCATATTTGCAGCCTTAAGGAACGTAATAATATCCTCTTTTTTCATTGATATTTCACCTAGCAATTCTTTTGAAACTGCACCTTTTGGAGCCTGATAACGGAGGGAATCCCCTTCAAGCCAAAGCTTTACACCAAGCTCCCTCAGTTGCGATAAAAATTCAATCATAGGTATATTCCTCCCTGATTCCGCCTCGCTATATGGAACCTTCCTCCAAGTCTCCACTGGCAGCTGATTCCCTGGCACTTTCCGAAACCCAACGGTAGGTTTCTATCAACTGTGCGATTCCTGCAACCGTTGTGGTTTCAAACAACTGCCTCATCGGTATCTGTACATCAAACACCTTACTTAAGTCATTTGCCACAGCTGCCGCAATCAATGAGTGCCCTCCCAATTCAAAGAAGTCGTCGTTAATACCTATGGTGTCAAAACCGAGAACCTCCTGCCATTTCTCAACAATTACCTTCTGAACTTCATTCACCGGTTCAGCATAGGAAACTTCCAATTGAGGGCGGGGCCTCTTTTTCAATTTTTCATTACTGCCCGGATTGAATTGTCCGGTTTCACTTTGGGTTTTAAGTCCCAGGCCGGATACCTCTATACCCGAACAGATATCGCCGGATTCTGTGGCAAGTGCTTCAATGCGTTCCTTAAGCATCAGGATTTCCTCGAGCTGCTTTTTACGGAGCTCAGTATCCTTCAATTCCGATAGTTTATCCAAGTTAAGTGTTACTGTAATTTTTCCTTCTTTAAAATCCGATTCCGCTATCTCATGGGTAATCTCTTCTGTTTTCGATATGAGAACATCCGGCTGATGGGCATCGATTTCGCGGTTTCCAGGCTCTATCCAATAACGCTGTCTTTCAAATGGATAGGTAGGCAGCATGATGCGGTGGCGTTTTTCACTTGAATAGAATCGGTTCCAATCCACCCTGCCCCCTGCAAGCCAGAACCTGCCGATACATTTTAACAGGCTTTCGGTATCCGAAATGCCCGCGCCGGCAGCAGGCATCGTGTCAAGAACCGCCTGCCCGGCCTCCTTATTTATATAACTTCCTGCCGCAGCACATAATGCTTTTCCAGGCCCCATCTCAATAAGTATGCGGTCGGGATCCTTCAACATTTCCTTAAGACCCTGGTCAAATCTCAATGCTGCACGCTGCCGCAACCAGTAGTCTGCGCTCGCTGCCTCGGAATCGGTGATCCAATCCCCCGTTACTGTTGAAATAAAAGGTATACCCGCTTTATTGAAGCTGACCTCCGATAAAACCTCAGGTAAATTTTCGTCCTTTGCCGATGCCATTTTTAGTGCATCTTCTACCGTCAAGACACCGGCAAGGCATGCAGCGGCATATTCTCCTATACCCTTTCCTATCATATACTGAGGCTCAATGCCCCAACTCATCCACAGCTTTGCCATGGCATATTCAACCGTAAACAACAATGCCTTATCCATACCGTTTATTCCTGCGGCATTCCATTTGGATGACTCTCCGGAGTAAAGAGCTTTGCTTGCATCCATACCGGTCATATCCTCCAAAATCTTAAAGCAGATATCAACTGTATCACGGAAAACAGCTTCGTTATTGTATAGTTCCAGTCCCATATTGAGATACCCGCCCTCACCCGGGAACATAAATACAACAGGCTGGTCTTTCGGCTTCTGATAATGTGAAAAAACATGGTCAGGAGACATATTCACAAGTTTTTCAGCCAGGTCATTTACATCCCGGCAAATAAGAACCCTGCGGTGATTGAAATTTTTTCTTCCCACATGCAGTGTAAAAGCAATATCGGCAAGCTTAAGTCCTGGATTTTTTCCAACATGATCCGCAAGATTTCCCGCCATTTTTTCTAATGCGGTGCTTGTCTTTGCAGACAGGGAAATCAATTGCCAGGGTCTTGGAGAATCCTCCGACGGCTCCATCGGCGGTGCTTCCTCCAAAATGACATGGGTATTGGTTCCGCCGATTCCAAAGGAGCTTACCCCTGCTCGGAGCGGAAAACCGTCAGTTTCCCATTTGGACAGCTTTGTATTTACGTAAAAGGGACTATTCTCAAAATCAATTTTCGCATTGGGTTCTTCAAAATTGAGGCTTGGGGGAATAACCCTGTGCTGCATGGATAATACGGTTTTTACTACACTCGCGAGTCCTCCTGCATTGACAAGGTGTCCAATATTTGTTTTAACCGAGCCGATGGCGCAATACTGTTTTTTCTTTGTATAAGCACGGAAGACCTTCGTTAATGCTGCTATTTCGATAGGATCTCCAAGATCCGTTCCTGTTCCGTGGGCATCTATGTAAGTAATTGTCTCGGGGTTAACTCCGGACATGGCAACTGCTTCTGCTATACATTCAGCCTGCCCGTCAACGTTCGGAGCCGTGTAACTGTTTTTGGAGGAACCGTCATTATTGATGCCTGTACCTCTTATAACCGCATGGATAGGGTCGCCGTCAGAGAGCGCGTCCTCCAGTCTCTTCAGTGCTACTACTGCCAATCCGCTCCCGCTGACCGTCCCGTTTGCCTTGGAGTCAAAAGCCCGGCAGTGTCCGTCGGAAGAGCCGATTCCGCCTTCCTGGTAAAAAAAGGCTTCATTTCGTGAAACCTGGAAGCTGACACCCCCTGCGAGGGCCAAATCACACCCGTAATTAAGAAGGTTCTGGCAGGCATAGTGCAATGCAACCATGGAAGATGAGCACAATGTATTTACATTTACGCTGGGTCCCATCAGGTTCATCTTGTATGACACCTTGGTGGCTAAAAAGTCCTGCCCGTTTGCAATCATGATTTTAAATGTTCCCAAGCCCTCTACCAACCCGGGATTGGAGTAAAGGTTCCTGATCATATAGCCGCTCAGGTTGGCTCCTGCATAAACGGCAATTCTTCCGTCATAAAGCTCCGAACTGTAACCGGCACTTTCAAGCACTTCCCATGCACTTTCAAGGAACAGCCTGTGTTGTGGGTCCATGATCTCTGCCTCTCTTGCAGAGTAGTCAAAAAATGATGCGTCAAACATGTCCATTCCGTCCAAAATGGCATCAGCTGCTACAAATCTGGGATTATCCAGCAAATGCTTATCTATACCCATTTTTATCAACTCATCCCGGCTGAAGAATTTGACTGATTCCACACCGTTATAGAGGTTCTGCCAGAATTCATCCATGTCCCCGGCACCCGGGAAACGTCCTGTCATGCCTATGATGGCTATTGCGCCCATAGAATTGTTTTCATCATAATTCTCCATATTAACCTCCATTTAAACGCCTTCCTTTCTTCGCATGAGCTGTTGCCTCCGCTGCTTCATCATCTCCAACTGCTTGTTGACCCTGTTGTTTACCCCTTCAAAAGCAGGCTGCTCTTCTAAAGTACTACCTCTGGCCATCTGCTTGGATAATAAAGCGACGGTGTTGTATTTATAAAGGTCAACAACCGCTATATCCGTTTCAAACATTTCCTTAAGCTTCGAGTGGAACTGTATCAATAACAGTGAATCTCCTCCAAGAGCAAAAAACTCATCATGGATACCCACTTTATCTATTCCCAGCGTATTCTCCCACAATTGTGCCAGCTTCTTTTCAAGCTCGTTCTTAGGTGCAACATACTCATTTTCAAGTTCGGGCCTTGGGTGACGCTTTGACGAAGCCGCTGCTTCCTCAAAGGTGTTCTTTAGACCTGGCTGGTTTATATAATCCGCTTGCTCCATTGCAGCGTGTATATCCTTTGTAGATACAATCACCTGAGGTCTTATACAGCCGTTTAAAATACGCTGAAGTACGTTCTTCCCCTCATCTGAGGTGATTCCTTCATTTAAGCCTTCCGACCGTTTTTTCAGGACGCCTTCAAGCAGTTTGCCCAATGAAGAAACATCCCCCTCCCTGGAGCCTGTTGAAGCTCTTGATTTAATGCTTTGGGCAGCTGTCTCACCCGTGTGCCTCATGGAAAAGTTCTTTATTTCTACCAGTTGATTGCCTTTTTCATCTAAAATATCAATATCGCAGGTAATAACATCCTGTGATGAATCATATCCGTTTTTAAACCTTATATATGCATAGATTCTCCCGGGCAGCCTGCTCTTAATTTCAAGCTTTTCATAGGAGAAGGGCAAATAGTTCCCGCCTGCTGCCAATCTTACCGCACCGGTAGCCACATCCAGCAAAGCAGGATGTAACTGGAGGGCTTCAAGGTCTGAAGCGAACTCCTTGACCATCTCAACTTCAACCAGACCTTCACTGTCTCCCATAGTGAAGGTCTTAAGGGACCTCCATCTTGCTCCGAAGCTTATAAATTCCTCTGAGGGCTTCTCTTCAAAATCAGCGGAATAAAGCGTTCTTAAACCGCAGCGTTCCCTTAGCTCCTTCATGTCAAAAGCCTTGACATGGCTTCCATCCGCAAGTCTAATTCTCCCCCTCACATGCTCCAGCCAGTTGGCAGTTTCCGGTTCTTCTCCGATCAGGCTGCTGGCTACCTGGAAATTAAAAGCATCTCCATCCTTACTCATGATTGTACATACTTGCCTTTTTTCACCTGTCTTCACCGCCATCGGGTTCAAAAACAGTACTTGGCTTATTTCTGTACATCCCGCTCCTACTGTATCCTCAAGAGCCGCTCTGGCCATTTCCAGATAAGTCGTACCCGCAATCGTAGGTACACCCATTACAAGGTGCTCCGACAATACCCAGTCTTTTTCCGGGCTCATCTCTCCGAGATATATGATCTTGTCGGAACCGTAAGCTATACACTTACCTAAAAGAGGATGGACAGCTTCTCCCTCAATAGCCTTTAGCTTTCCTGTTCCTGAAGCCATACCCACACCAGGCCATCTGTCCCAATCAACTGAAACAAACCGGGTTTCCCTAAGGGAATCATGGGTTAAAGCAAAAGCATCAAGATAAGCGTTTGCAGCACTATAATCAATTTGCCCGAAGCCTCCCGTTATGGCATTTAATGAGGAACAGAACAGGAAAAAGTCCAGACTGTCATCCTTAAAGGTTTCATACAAAGCCATTGTGCCCTTTACTTTTGGCAAAAGCACTTGTTCAGCACTTTCTTTCGTTTTAAGCTGAATCATTCCGCCGCCCGGATTACCGGCAGCATGAATCACACCGTTTAATCCCCCGAATCTTTCTTCAATACATTTACGTAAATCCGATAGTTGATTAAAATCCGAAACATCGGCACGGCATATCAGTATATCAGCACCTTGGGCAATTAACTGCTTTAACCTTATTATCTTTTGCGATACAGCATCCCTTGTCCCGTGAGAGGAAAGCCAAGCTTCCCAATGCTCTACCACCGGGAATTCCGAGCGTCCTATAAGCACAAGCCTTGCCCCAGCTTCAAACGCCAAGTGCTCGGCAATTACAAGACCCATTCCGCCTAAACCGCCCGTAATTAAATAAACCCCATTGTTTCTGATTTTGACTGCCGGATTATCCCTGGTTTGAGGTTTGTACTTATCAAATTCCTGTACCCAGCGCGTAAGTCCACGGTAAGCAACCGCAGCTTCATTTGAATCCCAATAGATTTCAGAGGTCAGCAGCTCTATGATATCCTGCTCCTCTACATTGCCGGATTCAGGCAGAGTAATATCAATACTGGAACATTGAATATTGGGGTATTCCTTTGGAATGACCCTGCATGCACCAAGGTGCAGTGCCTTTTCCGGATACGTTATTTTTTCGTTGAATATCTTTTGGGAATTATTAGTAATTACCTTCATCTGTATAGGTTTATCCACAGACTGTCTGCCCAGTGCCTGGGCAAGGTACAGCATGCTGTAGAACAAACGCTTTCCTATTGTCAGGCTGTCCTCCGGAGTTAACGGGTTACCTGGATCGGTTATACCCAATAAATTTATAATTCTTGCAGGTACTTTGCCCTTATTTGACATATCACCTAGGATATTGTCGTAGTGGGTGTAGTCATCGGCATTGAAGGTAAAATTGCCATGCACTGCATTGGCGTATCCTTTCCCATAAACCGCAGCAATAACATTAGCACCCTTATTGATTAAATTGCCTATAAATTCTTTTGCGAAGCTGTTTTCGCCTGTCAATACGAGTAAGATTTCTTCTTGTTTTCCTGCTTTGTCATAAACAAAATCTTCAACGGACTGCTTCCATACAGGAGCATAAAACCATTGGGAGATATCATTTTGCTTCACTGTTTTTGCAGCAGGCTTCACAATCTCAGGAATACTCTTATTTGCTGTCCAATAGGACTGGCCTTCAAAGGGATATGTGGGAAGGGCTACACGTTTTCTATTTTGTCCCTTATATAGCTTGCTCCAATCTATCCTTGCACCCTCAAGCCACAAATTCCCCAGCTCTTTAAGAGAAAGCTTCTCTATATCGTCCAAAACAGCTTTTGAATTGGATGCCGGCTGTCCTTCACCGCCGGTTACAATCCTTCCCCGCTTGTTTTCAAGAGCCTCAATTGCGTCTTCAACAGAATTGCATACAAGGAACCTTCTGTATTCGAATTCCTTGCGTCCCAGCTGCAATGTAAAGGCAATGTCCGCTATATCCAAATGCTTGTTTTCCCTTAAAAAGCCGGTAAATTCCGTAGTAATCCTGTCAAGCGCTCTTGCATTCTTCGCCGAAAAAACCAATAAACATGGCTGGCTATTACTTTTATCACTTTTTAAAACCGGAGCTTCCTCCAACACTACATGGGCATTCGTACCGCCGATTCCGAAGGAACTGACGCCTGCCCTCAGCGGAGTCGAACCGTTTTCCCACACTTTAAGGGAAGTATTGACAAAAAACGGACTGTCTTTGAAATTGATTTTAGGATTTGGACTGGTATAGTTGATACTCGGCGGTATCTGTTTATTGCGCAGTGATAATACAGCTTTTATAAAACCTGTGACCCCTGCTGCCGCATCAAGATGTCCAATGTTGGTTTTCACCGAGCCAATAGCGCAGAACTGTTTTTTATCCGTCTTTTTATTAAATACCTGTGTCAGCGCCTCTATTTCTATCGGGTCCCCAAGTGGAGTCCCGGTGCCGTGGGCCTCGATATAAGTAATGGTTTCAGGCTGTACACCTGCTTTTAGCTGAGCCTTTTCAATTGCTTTGGCCTGCCCGTCAATTCTCGGAGCGGTGTAACCGATTTTTAACGCACCGTCGTTATTAATTGCAGAGCCTTTGATAACCGCACTTATGTCATCTCCGTCCGCCATGGCGTCTTCAAGACGTTTTAAGACAACAACCCCCGCACCATTTCCTCCTACCGTTCCCTTTGCTTCCTCGTCAAATGCTTTGCAGTGTCCATCCGGAGACAATATCATACCCTCCTGGTACAAATAGCCCGACCTTTGCGGAAGCCTTATACTCACACCACCCGTCAATGCCATATCGCATTCCCCGTTAATAAGGCTTTGACAAGCAAGATGGACAGCAACCAGAGACGAAGAACAAGCAGTCTGGACTGTCAAACCGGGACCCTGAAGATTCAATTTATATGCAACCCTGGTTGACAGAAAGTCCTTATCATTGCTAATCATAATCTGATAATCGCTTGCCAATCCCTTGGAAGCATGGCTGTTTTTAAGGAGTTGGGCATATGTATTCATGCCGACGCTTGCATATACACCAATGAGGCCATTAAACTTTTCAGGCTCATAGCCCGCATTCTCCAATGCCTTCCACGATTCCTCCAGGAATATCCTCTGTTGGGGGTCTAAAACCTCTGCCTCTGTCGGATTATATCCGAAGAAATTTGCATCGAACCTGTCTATGTTATCCAAAGCCCCCCAAGCCTTCACATAGCCGGGCTTCTTTAAAATTTCGGGTTCCACACCCTCATGAAGCACCTGCTCATCCGTAAAGCGGGAAATTGATTCAACCCCATTTAAGAGGTTTTCCCAGAATTCATTTACATCCTTGGCCCCCGGAAATCTGCCGCTTAAGCCAATGACCGCTATATCTTTGCTCTTGACTTTCCCCGATTTTATCCTCCCGCAATCATCCGAAACTTCAGCTTGGGATTCTCCTCCCAGGAATTTTGCCAATGTGTCTACAGTCGGATATTTAAAGAGGTCTATCATAGAAATCTCTTTATTCAGGACATTACGTATTTTGTTTCTAACCTGTGCCAACAGCAAGGAATGCCCGCCCAGATCGAAAAAGTTGTCATTTACTCCTATGTGCTCCCGCTTAAGAACCTCCTGCCAAATAGAAACAATAGTTTTCTCAACCTCACCGGAAGGCGCTGCATAGTTGGCATGAATCCCGGACCGCAGGCTTTCGGGTATAGGAAGTGCCTTCCTGTCTATCTTTCCGTTAGGTGTCATAGGGAAGGAATCCATCAACATGAAGGCGGCGGGAACCATGTAATCAGGAAGCTTTTCCTTCAAGCTTTTACGCAGGTACTCGGAGCTTAGTTTCTCACGGTCTTTATCCGATACGGGGATAATATAAGCTGCCAGCGATTTTTCACCTGCAATGATCTCCTTTACAGCGATGACACTTTCCATAACTTCCGGAATACCGTTTAAAAGCGCCTCAATCTCGCCAAGCTCTATTCTAAAACCTCTTATTTTTACCTGGTTATCCATTCGTCCGATAAAATCAAGGCTTCCGTCAGGCATAAACCTTACCGAATCTCCCGTTTTATATAAACGCGCATTTTCATTTTTACTAAAGGGATCTTTAATAAACTTCTCCTTCGTCAACTCAGGAAGGTTCAGATACCCTCTTGCGACTCCATCCCCGCCGATATACAGTTCACCCGGAACTCCCACGGGAACGGCGTTCATAGCCTTGTCCAAAACATAAACTTTAGTATTTGAGATGGGTTTCCCTATGGTAACCGACCCCTCACCCGGCTCAACTTTTGCTAATGTTGACCAGATCGTCGTCTCCGTCGGACCATAAACATTGTATAGGCTTTCGCATCTCTCCAATAATTGGCCGGCAAGGTTTCTTTGCAAAGCCTCTCCTCCGCATAAAACCTTTAGTACTTCATTCCCGCTCCAGCCGGATTCTATTAGAAGCCTCCACGTAGCAGGTGTGGCCTGCATCATTGAAATATGCTGTTCATTTAATATACTCATTAGCATGCTGCCGTCGGTAACTTCGTCCCTCTTGGCAATAACAACCTTTGCGCCGCAGGATAAGGGCATAAAAAGCTCCAGGCCGGCAATATCAAAGGACAGGGTAGTCACTGCCAAAAGCGAATCTTTCTCACCAAAGCCTGTCTTTTCTGCCATGGACATAAGGAAATTAACCAACGCGAATTGTTCTATTTGCACGCCTTTGGGTTTACCTGTAGAGCCAGAAGTATAAATCAGGTATGCCAGATTATGAGGGCCGGATTTCTTACCCGGCGTTTCCTTACTATAGGCGGAAATTTCGTCCCACGCTTCATCCAGGCATATTACTCTGGCATTCCCAAAGGGCAGTGACAGAGCCAGCTTCCTCTCCGATAAAACAGTCTCTACCCTGGCATCCTCAAGCATGTATGTAAGGCGCTCTTTTGGGAATATAGGGTCCATCGGCATATATGCAGCCCCGGCTTTATGCACGCCCACTAGTCCCACAAGCATTTCTAGCGAACGGTCAATATATACGCCCACAACACTTTCAGGTCCCACGCCGAGTGAAATCAGGTAATTTGCCAATTGGTTGGAGCGTTTATGGAGTTCACCATATAATATGCTCTCGCCTCCGCATACTGCCGCTGTTGCCTCAGGTATTCTGTCAGCCTGCTTCTCAAAGAGTTCAACCCAGCTTGTAATGCCGCTGAAATCTTCTTTTGTATCATTCCGCTCCTCAAGCAATATATGTTTTTCTTCCTTTGTCAGCATTTCCAGCTTGCAGATCATATCGTACGGATTTTTGGCTATCTCATTAAGCAGCTGTCTGAAATGGCCGGCCATTCTGACGACGGTATCCTTATCAAACAGGTCGGTATTATATTCATAGTCTACGGCAAGCTCGTCACCTATCTCACGTATGTCCAGCGCTATATCAAACCTTGAATACCTGCCGGCTATGTTAACCTGAGATACATTTATCTCTGAAAATTCCATATTGGGCAAAGGCGTGTTCTGCAAACTGAACAATACCTGGAATAATGGGTTCCTGCTGATATCCCGCTCATTGTTCAGCTCCTCCACAAGCTTTTCGAAGGGAACATCCTGGTTCTTATATGCTTCAAGGGTCACCCTTTTTACATTCTTTAAAAGCTCATTAAAGGTGTATTTTCCGGAAAATCCGGTACGAAGTACAATATTATTCGCAAAAAAGCCTATGAGCCCTTCAATGTCTTTTCTATTCCTATTTGCAATGGGCGACCCCACGATAATGTCAGTTTGACCTGTATACCGGTAAAGCATCACCTTGAATGCTGCCAGCAGCACCATAAAAAGTGTTGAATTTTCTTTTCTTGCATACGACTGAAGCTCCCTTGCCAAATCTCCGGGAATGCTGCTAGTGAACTTAGCACCATTATAAGTCTGTACCAGAGGCCTTTGCCTGTCTGTCGGCAAATCCAAAACAGGCAGCTTTCCTGCCAGTTGTTTCTTCCAATAATCAAGCTGTTTTTTAAAAGAATCTCCTGCAGCTTTATCTATCTGCCACCGGGCAAAATCTGCGTATTGAATGTCCAATTCAGGCAACATCTTCCCATTACCTAAAAGAAACGTCTCATAATAAAATGTGAGCTCTTTTAGAAAAATTCCAAATGACCAACCGTCGAAAACAATATGATGAACAACCAGTAAAAGCAAGTGTTCGTTTTCATCCATACAATAAAGCTTTGCCTTTATAAGCGGCACTTTTCCGAGGTCAAATGGCCGGTTTGCTTCTTCATTTGCTAAATCCAGTACCCTTTTTCCCCTTTCTGCCTCGTTGAAATGTCTTAAATCCATGTATTCAATATTTATAACCGCATCAGGATTAAAAACCTGAACGGGTTGTCCGTTTTCTTCGATAAACGACATTTGCAGTACTTTATGCCGTCTGATTACTTCATTAAAGCCCCTTTCCAAAATATCCCTGTCAAGGTGTCCTTTTAAGGACAGGCAAGTATAAAGATTGTACTGCGGGCTTTTTTCATTCATCGCGTCTAGGAACCACAACCTCTGCTGAGCAAAGGAAAGCGGCGCCTTATTGCTGTCATTGAAGACGGCTTTGATCATTTCTTGCCCGCCTGCGTGTTTTTCCATATTGCTTTTTATTCTATCTGCCAATTTTTCAATATCCGGATGATCAAAAATTTCCGCCTGATCCATGTCCAGTCCGAATGTGTCCCTGATCCGGGAAATCAATTGTGTAATCCTCAGGGAATCTCCGCCCAATTCAAAGAAATTGTCATGTATGCCTATTTTTTTGTAGCCCAGTATTTCCGTCCATATCCTTACAAGCTCTTCTTCAACGGCATTTTTCGGCAGTTCGATTTTTCTCCTGTCAAATTCTAAAGCCTTAAGGTTATGCAGCTCATTTTTGATAGAATCATATTCTCCATTGATATAGCCTTCTCGGAGCTTATAGCGTTGAACCTTTCCGCTTGTGGTCTTTGGAATGCTCTTAACAGGGATAACCTCCGACACCTCGATACCCATCTTTTGGCTTATAGCTTTTTTTAAGCTTGCTGCTATAGGCATAAAGTTTTCTGCCTTTTGCTTGAACATAACGAATAGTATCAGTTCATCACTTTTGAGCTTCTCATTGAAAACCCCCGCAGCAGCTATCTTTCCCAATTCGATACCTTCAACACATTCTCCGACGCGTTCAATATCATGGGAGTAATAGTTTTGACCTGCGATAAAAATTACATCCTTGGCACGCCCGGTAATGACAAGGCGTTTATTTCTCATGAATCCCAAATCACCGGTATTCAGCCACCCATCGGGTGTAAAAGCCTTAACTGTTGCAGCTTTATTATTATAGTACCCTGAGGTGACATTTCCGCCTCGAATCTGCACCAAGCCTATCCTGTTCTCCCCCAGGTCGTTATTATTCTCGTCGCAAATCCTTACATAACAATTGAATATGGGATACCCTTCATCTATAAAAGTAACGGCACAACGATCTTCTTTTTCTATATCTACGACATGTTCCCCGACTTTCAGGTGGTTGCGGTCCAAAGTATGGTAAATATATTCCTCACCTATGCCGGGAAAAGTAACTGCGATGGTACCTTCAGCAAGTCCATATACCGGATACATTGCATTTTTCCTCAGCCCAAACTTAGCCATTTCACCCAGGAACTCACTACACAACTCCAGAGATATCGGTTCGGCTCCATTATAGATCAGCCGAATATTTGACAAGTCCCAATCCTTTTCTGCATCGGGCTTAAAAAATTTAAGAAAATGTTTATACCCAAAATTGGGCGAATACAAAATAGTTACCTTATGCTCACTTGCTTTTTGAATCCATAAAGAAGGATGTCTTATAAACACTTGGGTCTCAATATTATATTGGTTTATGCAGGCAATGATGCCCTTGATATGCGTCCCAATCAGTCCCATATCATGGGTAAGGGGCATCCAGTTTAAGCCGGAATCCTCTGAATTTATATTTGCCCATTTGATAACCGAGGTTAAGTTAATAAGGACATTGCTGTGTGTAATAACAACACCTTTCGGGTCACCTGTCGACCCGGAGGAAAATTGGATAAAGGCAATGTCGTTAGGTCTTGAAGTATGTACAATCCCGTAGTGTACGGTTTGAATCTCATCCTCTATACGTACGGCTCTGTCTTTTATAATGCTTATCCTATCAGCGAGATTGTTTTTTACTGCAAAAGACTCAAGCTTCTCCAAAAAATCGACAGTTGCAATGACCCGCGGGTTTAATAATACTTTCCATATTTTAAAAAACTTAAGTTTATGTTCATCATTTGTACCGGTAGTTACAGGTACAGGAATCATGCCGCCAAGAATACAGGCCCAAAAGGAGTATACAAACCTTTGGTTATCATCAATCTGAAATATAACTTCATCACCCGCTTTAAAGCCCGCGTTCTGAAAGTCATACAGCAGCCGTAGAGCAGTGTGATACAGTTCCTTATACGAAACGCAGATCTCCTCCGTATTTCCCAGTATAAAGGTAATTCCTTTTTGTTCCTCATCTTTTCTTGAAGCTAATAATTCCGTCAAAGTCTCAAATTCGTGCACTTGCACTTCCCCCCCATGCTTTCGGCTATATAAGAGACTGTTAAACTAAAGTCATCCTTTTTTAGCGGGCTGTATTTTGAGCCCAAAACGCTTTATCGTAAGCTCTACAGAATGACTTTACCAGCAGTGTTCTATATCTCTAAGAAAATGTAAAAATTATTGAAATACTGCAATTTTCTCAAAAACCGGATGATCCGGGTTTTTTCTATTATCCTTGGGCCGGAAAAAAACTTCCAGTGAAAAGTTTTCAGGCTGGAACAGCACCATTTGAAGTGTCATCCTGTTGTATACATCCCCGCTGTCAGAGAAGGTTCCTGGTGAACCGCCATCATAGGATATTACCTCTTTCAAGCTTTCAGGTGTAACTGAAGTACCTTTCGCCAGCAACTGTTCCTTGATATTTTCCCATCTTTTTGTATTTAATTCCAGCACTGTATGATTATCTGTATTTCCATATAGTATAAAGGAATTCACACTTGCCATTGCATCACTTATACCCCATTCCACTCCCTTATTAAGTCTGGAATCGTAACTCCTTAGTGCACACTGCACTTTTTCACCGTTAGCCCCTTTTCCGCTGAAGTTGTTTTCAAGAACCTTACTTTCCTTTTTATCTGAAAACGCAATCAAGTGGTTTACAGTAAAATTATTTGCATTTCCCTTCATAAATTCTGCTGCATCGTTCAAGGTTTTATATTTTTCCAAGGCATTTCTGAGATCTAATGGGTACGAATGCTTGCCGCCAGAAGAATAAGGCGCTCCTGACTGTGAATCCATGATTGCTGCAAACACTCCGCTGTCATTAAAACCTGTAAGAATTCCCATGAATCCCATGTAGCCTATCAAACACAATTTTTTATCCGGATATTTTAAAGTAATGACTGCCTGGATCTTGGGAAGCTGATTTGCGCTTCCGCCGTACCAATCAAGATTTCTTGCTGTCAATGTACTATGCGTAGAAGATCTCGACCCGAAAACAGACACAAAGCTGCATTGGGTATCCCTGGCACAATCGGCAAACAGGTTGAAAAGGTAAAGCTCATCCTTTGATAGCTTCTTGTCATTTTCAATGTTCTTATCTCCGCCCGAAAAAACACTTGCCATTCCTTCGATTTCGTCCCTATAATCCTGGTTTATCTGCGGCTTGATGTCTTTTACGCGTGAGAAAATACCGGAATATTGGTTCTCATTAAGATTTTCTGCAATATATGAATCCACCAGTTCTTCATAGTTTGGAACCATCTGACATATCCCTCTCGCAAATGCTTCTCCTATTTGTCTGTGGTTCATCCCACTGTTGAAATCAAGTGTAACAGCATAATAGTTGCCCTTGTCGATGATGGCAACACCCTTTTCGTTAAAGCTGCTTTGGGTACTAACTTCTTTTGTAGTGCTGCATCCAAATTGTGCAGCTAGAAAAAGCATTATAAATAATATTGAAATAACTCTTTTTAGCATATTTTCCTCCCCAAAAATAATGCATTTCATTTTTTCATTGCTTTAAACCAGTACCAGGATTTTTAATTGTTTTTTTGAAATAAAAAGATATGATGGAAAACAGATATAGTACTGCAATAAAGCAAACCAGCGAATATACAGCATATAACAAGCTTGCAGGACCGTATTCTTCGATCATCGCCCAAGGGATACCTCCAAAAAGGAAAGCAGGCAGATTATATAGAAGATAAAAAGCACCCGCCAGTAAAAGTGTTGCTACGCCAAAAAAAACACTTCCACTAACGATTGAAAAGCTGAATTTTCTTTTCTTCAGGAATATACCAGCGATCCGCCTTACCATCATAATTAAAATAGTTAGACTGACAAGGGCAAATATAAATGTGATTGTAATAAACATTCTCTTATCCGGCATGATTGCTTCCATCCTTTCATTAAAACATCTCGATTTATTGAAATACCGTTACCTTCTCGAAAACCGGATTATCCGGATTTTTTCTAAAACCTCTAGGACGGAAAAACACTTCCAGTGAAAGAGAGTCCGGTTGGAAAACAACCATTTGCAAGGTCATTTTGTTATAAATATCCCCGCTTTCGGAAAAAACGCCAGGAGAACCATGATTAAATGAAGCAACGCGCTTCATCTCCTCGGCAGAAACTGTAGGCCCCATGTCCATGAGCTGCTTCTTTATGTTTTCCCATCTTTTTGTATTAAACTTATTTGGTTTATGATTGTCGTTATTGCCATAAAGCACAAAGGAATTGACTGACGCTACTGCATCGCTTACCCCCCAAGATATACCTTTATTCAGTTTCGAATCGGCGTTTCTAAAAGCCCGCTTTACTCTTTGACTGTCTATTCCGCCGCCGCTGAAGTTGTTTTCCAGAACGAAGCTCTTATCTGGGTCTGAAAAGCCAATGACATGATTGTACGCGTAGAGTTTACTTGGATCCCTCATATACTCGGCAACATCGTCCATTTTTTCGTATTTTTCCAAAGCATACCGAAGATCCATCGTATAGGAGCGTCTGCCCTCCGATGAGTATGGAGCATTGGTTCCCGCATCCAGAATCCCGGCAAAAACCTTGCTGTTATTAAAGCCAGTAAGCACACCCATGTATCCCAAATAGCCGACGGAACATATCTTTTTATCTTTATACTTTATCGTTATTACTGCCTGAATTCTTGGGAGCTGATTTTGACTTCCTCCATACCAGTCAAGGTTCCTGGCAGTTATTGCCTTATGATTTTCCGAACGCGAGCCAAATACCGATATAAAACTGCATTGAGTGCCACGAACTGAATCTGTAAACAGATTAAAGAGAAAGAATTCATCCCTGGAAATCTTGTTATCCTTCCATACATTGTTATTGCCACCGGAAAAAACGGATGCCATACCTTCTATCTCTTCGGAATATTCCTTGTTTATCTGCGGTTTTATATCCTCAACTCTATTAAATGCGTAAGGATATTCATTTTTCATAAGGCTTTCAGCAATATAGGAATCAACCAAGGCTTCATAATCGGGTACCGTCTCTAAAATTCCCTTCGCAAACGCTTCTCCCATCTGTCTGTGTGTCAGTCCAGTGCTGTAGTCAAGTACAACATCCAAATAATTTCCTTTATCCGTAATACTTACTCCGTTAACCTGATAGCTGCTTTTTCCTGTAGAAACTTGCACTTCATTGCTGCATCCGGCAAAAAAAAGCATTATAAATACAAGATACAAAGATAATAACCTCTTAACCATTATAGCTACCCCTCTTTATAGTTTCTCCTAAAAAACTGCCTCTTTAGTCTTTCAGATACTATGCACTTTCAACTGTCAAGTTATCATGTTCAGGCCTTTTTTTACTTTCTATTATTTGTCCCAGCTCCATCTTTATCAGCTTGTCCGCTTCATCAAAATAGCGGTCATCATGCGTTATGGCAATAACAGTTTTTCCGCGGGCTTTAAGCTCCGGCAGCAATATTTTATAAAAATACTTCCTGAATTCCGGATCCTGATCCGCTGCCCACTCATCGAAAAGGCATACCGGCAAATCATCCAAATAGCTTACCAGTAAAGCCAGCCTCTTCCTTTGTCCTGTGGAAAGCTTTATTGTACTAAACATTCCGTCCTTAATGCTAACTTTATCATTGATGCGAAGAATCTCCAGGTATTTTTGAATTTCTTCAGCTTTTTGCTCATATTCAATACCATACATTTTGTCGAAAAGATAGAAGTCGCTGAATATTGCAGAAAAATAGTTTCTAAGTGCCTCTTGACCTATTTCATGTCCATTTACGGTTATCATGCCCTCATCGGGTTTATAAAATCCTGTTATCAGTTTGGCAAGAGTTGATTTTCCACTGCCGTTCCCCCCGGAGATAAACGCAATCTCTCCTGCTTTAAACGTACAATTAATAGGACCTACGGTAAAATTCTCTTCATTTTCACTTTTATATTGGTATTTTACATCTTTCAAGCTTATTTCTATGGTTTCTTTTTTGCCGGTCACTACAGTTTCTTCTGGAATATAATGAATTTCAGATATCTCATTTATGAACTTCGTGATTCTTCTCCAGCTAACCATTACACGCATAACATGCGGAACAAGGAATATCTCCTGGTTGACGATTCCCCCCATATACAGGTAAACAAGTACAAAGTTTCTTAATGTATTGCTTTGTAACTCCGGTAATATTAACGGAAACGTAAACACTACTATACCCACAACGCCAATGTATAGAATTTCTCCAAGTATCGAAACACCTACAAAATTAAATTCTCCCTTAACACGGGTATCTCTATAATCCCTACAGCTTTTTTCAATGTCATTCTTGAACTCATGATGTTTCCTGCGATTTAAATAAAGCTCCTTAAAGCCGTCAACCATTTGATTTATATATTTAAAAAATTCATTCTGTATATCCCTGTTCTTTTCAAAATTCTTTTCAGCTATTTGAGATACAATCAGAAACAGGCCTACCGCTAAACCGATCATAAATACCGACAATATCATTCCGTACATGTTTAAAGTGCCAAGGTATATGAAGCATGTAATCAACGTTATAACACCTGTTAAGCCATTAACAAAAGCATTAACAAAGCCGCTTACGGTTTCAGTATCGTTATTTAATGCCGCGGGTATGCTTCCTTCCTCTAAGGCTTCAAATTTATCAAATGGTGCCTTAAGAACTTTATTGATAATTTCAATACGTTTGTCATATACAACCTGGCTTGTAATCGTAATTAATTTCTTCCTCACAATCATGGCACTTACGGTAAAAAGAAGGATGCCCAGCAAATAATATAAATATAAGCCGCTATCGATTCCCGCGGTCCTGGTTTCATCGTTAAATACCCTGTTTAGCGTTTCATTGATTATAAAGATGATGATAGAGTTTCCAATTGCGCTTAATATGCTAAGGACAATAACCATAAAAAAAGGCTTGTCATCCTTCTTTTCGAAGAAATAGGACAGAATGAAATAAAGATAGAATAACGGTACTACTACCGCTATGCATATGACTCCTTTTATCAGAGAAGAAGGACCAAATTCATCAATCATTTCCCAAGTGATTCCATAGAAAAGAACGTACGGAGATTTATATAAACAATAAGCGATTCCCAAAATGAGCAAAACTGAAAAAGCAAGGACTGAGATGCCTTTAATGCCTTTTCCTTCAAATTTGCGCTTTTTTGTAAAAATCTCTCCCAACAGTTTTACCAGATAATACATTGTCACCAAAACAAATACACCCGAAACAAGTATCATTGTAAATGCAAGACCACTATCAAACACTTAAAACACCCCTTTAAGAAGACCTCTAATTTGCAAAACTATAATGTTTTATAAAACTGCATGCCAGCGTCTCATTGATAATTCTAACTATTTCATCCGTATAATTATGTATAAAAAAGTGGCCTCCCTCAAATTCATAGAACTTACTATCACATGATGTATACTTCTTCCATTCGTACACATCCTTAAGGTCAACACCTTTGTCAAACTTCCCGTTAAACACGGTTAAACCGCAGTCAAGCTTAATATTATTTTCAACATATTTGTATGTTTCAACCAGCTTGTAATCAGCCTTCATAATAGGAACAAATATTTGGGAAAGCTCTTCATTTTCAAATACTTCACGAGGAGTACCCCCAATTTCCAGTATTTCATCCTTAAACTCATTAAGGGGAAGCATATGCAGCAGCTTTTCCCGCTTTTTAATATGTGGAGGATATCGGCCTGATACAAATACATGTATAGGCTGCCTTAAGCCATGGTCTATCATTCTTTTGCACAATTCATAAACAATGACGCTTCCCATGCTGTGTCCAAAAAAAGCAAACTCATACTCTTTCGCAAGGGGAACAATCTTTCCATAAATGTCTTCTATTGCATCGGGTATATTCTCATAAAAATTTTCTTTTATCCGCTTGCCTCTTCCGGCTAATTCAACCGGCACAAGTTCAATCCGATTATCCAGTTGTGACCTCCATCTGCTGTATATAGCAGCCGAACCGCCTGCATAAGGAAAGCAAAACAGTTTGATTTTTTTCATAAAGCCCCTCCTATTTTTTCACTATCTTAGAAAAGCTTGTCCGGTCTTTCTCTAGTGCCTTAATAAAAATAATTAAAAACGAATAAGGGTAAAACATCGTTTTCCAACCAAAAAGCACAGCTAACATACTCTTCTAATAGATAATAAACATTATGTTAATATTACATCGATTTGAAACGGTGTTTTAAATGGCAAAAGTAAAAGTATTTGTACGTAAACTTACTGAAAAAGAAGCAGATATAAAACTACTCTCAGCCCAAGGCTGTGAGGGTCAGGGTTGGTCTTGATCTAAGTAACATCACCAATTGAATTGAACGGTTTAACGAAAGTGGTATAGAAGCTCTTGGCGATATACCTAAATCACGAAGGCCTAAAGAGTTAATTAAGGGTACCAAATGAAGGATAGCTGCTATTGCTGACTGACCCTAAGGATATTTAACATTTACAACCCTGATAATAAATTCAGTTTTCATTAATATTCCGAGTAACAACCTCCCAGCTAAACCTGATAGAACCTTGATTTGGTGTCATAAAAAAGAGAGCCTTAAATAACTCGGATTATAAAACACATGAGCAAATGGTGGTTACTCTTCATCAGGCTATGCTTTTTAGTAATGTACATGCAAAGCCTTATAAATGGAAGAAGAAAGCAGTAGCCTGATTTCTGGGACGACCCATATTTACATTTTTGTGTTACTTTATATTAGATTCACCACATATCCCCATTTTAACTTTTTTATGAAAAGCAGCAATAAAGCTAAGTGTCCGCAACCTATAAATCGTCGATTTCCGTCGAGAAAACGTGCAATTTGAGGCTTCGGTTTTATTCTTCCACAAATTACAAAAAAACTTATTATTTTCCACACATTTCATTTGCGTTTATATTTTATATTAATTTTTCAATTTTATCAAGTATTTTATTGTTTATCTTTTTAAATATACCCAGCTGCATACAGGGTTAGCACCTTCTCCTCAATACCTGTAACATTGCGTTGGTACTTCGGTATAGTCTGCGGCTCGAACTCTCCATTACGGTCTCGTGGGATATTCAAATCAACTTCACCAAACTGCGTTTTTATAGTCTTCTTTGAATATCCATTCCTGCTGTTTGTTCCTGCTTTTAATGTTTTTGCTTCTACATCGTACTTTTCATATCCCAACTTTTCGTCAAGGTCGACTTCAAGTGATTCTTGAAGTACTTCACGGAACATTTCTTTCAAAGTAGCCAGGATATCATCCGGGTTTTTAAAATTTTTTTCACGAATTAACTCTCTAATAACTTCTTTAGGCATGATTGACATAAATAAAATCTCCTCCTTAACTTTTTATCCAAATTCTCGCCAAGAAGGAGATGTTTAATTCTCTTTAGTCGAGTAAATGAAGGCTTCGCAGCCTTCACTCCTCACAGAACCGTACGGGCCCAATTAAGGCATACGGCTCTTCACATAACCTTTCACGTTTGTTGCTTCAGAAAATAATTAGCTCATTATATTCACATATATTCTAGGGCAAGGCAAGGGATTCAGTTTTAGGTATTTCTTAAAGTCCTCCGAGTTGAAGCTCCTGCGTTGACTTCTTCTGTTTAACCATTTGAATAAAACTTTAATGACCTCGTATTTAAATTGCTGTAACATTGGGTAGTTATCCGTTATTCCGTAATATCTGAAGTGTCCATTTAAAACCGCTTTCGTTCTTTTAAATATTTGATGTATCGTATGTTCATTTCTAACAGATTTTACCCATTCTTTCATCGCTTTGATTTTTGCAGTAAACTTCTTCCTACTTGTTTTTCTTTTTACTCTAAATTTTCCTTGTTTGCTCTTACTACAGTAATGAGTAAACCCTAGAAAATCAAACACCTCAGGTTTATCTTCTCCACGTTTCTTTCTGTCGCATTCAGCAAATCTACCAAACTCTATAATTTTTGTCTTTTCTTCTGCTATCTCCAAATCAAATTTCTTAAGCCTTTCCTTAAGGGCTTTATAGAATTGCTCAGCTTCTTCCTTATATTGAAATCCGCATACAAAATCATCGCAGTACCTTATTATTACGGCTTGACCTCTACAATTCTTTTTAATTACCTTTTCAAACCATAGATCCAGTACATAGTGTAAGTAGACATTAGCTAATAGCGGTGAAAGACACGAACCTTGTGCTACCCCTGTATCCGTTGGCTCAAATATGCCCTTTTCTTCCATCCCAGCTTTCATAAATCGAACTATCAACCTTTTTATGTTCGGGTCTTTTATTCTTAATTCCAGGAACTTCATTGTCCATTCATGGCTCACATTATTAAAGAACCCTTTTATATCTGCATCGACAATATAGTTTATCTTTCCTTCCATGATTGTCTTATTCAGCATCTTTAGTGCGTCATGGCAGTTTCTTTTTGGTCTGAATCCGTAAGAAAAACTTAGGTAGTCCTGTTCGTATATGGTCTCTATAACCTTCGTTAGACCCATCTGCACTATTTTGTCTTCATATGTAGCTATACCTAAGGGTCTCATTTCTTTTCCATTCCCTTTAGGTATATATATTCTTAAAGCTGGTTGAGGTTTGTAGTTCATTGTTTTAAGCCGATTTACAAGGTTGGTTAGATTCTCGCTAAGGTTTTGAGTGTATTGATTTTTTGTAACTCCATCGATTCCGCTTGCTTTACCAGATTCTAATTCTCTATGACATTGGTATAGCATTTCGTAATTCAGTAGGTGAAACAGTGATGTGAATGATTCTTTTGGCTTCTGTTTAGCAACTTCTGCTATTCTTGATAATTTCGTTTCCATTATTCCTCTACCCCTGCGTGTAGTAATGTTTCCTTAAACAAGACCAATTACATGTAATCTCCTTCCCTCCACCAAAGTTACTTGGTTTCTCGGGTACATATGAGGTTATCCGACTCCCTGATACCTATTTGGGTTCCTCCTTTTTTATCAGTTGTACCCCATACTTGTATACAAGAGATATCAGGGTCTCCCGGGTTTCCATATAGTCATTGTGTAACATGCCCGGCTCTCTGACCCCGGGGAGGCCTAATTCATCCTCGTCATTATCGCATGGTTAGGTGTTGCTTTCCTGGTCTGTGACCCAGTCAGCCCTCCCGAATTTGTA
The DNA here is from genome assembly GCA_026418275.1 of Clostridia bacterium. GTDB lineage: Bacteria > Bacillota > Clostridia > Acetivibrionales > DSM-2933 > SKW182. Next base: position 76,051 of record JAOABQ010000084.1, on the reverse strand, counting down.
AAATTTTCGTGGCTCAATCACTCACCATTTCTGGTTTCTGGCCTGTCACCTGACTGTCTACGCTTAAACAGTATGATTACTCATAATGCTCCAAGACTCGCTACTGGTTCCACGACTTATGGATTACCAGACAGGATTTCCACCTGTTAAACTATATGTCCTTTCCCGGACGCACCACAGAATTATTTACACTCCCAAAAAATCATTTAGATACAACTTATTTCTTTGCCCTGTTAGGACAAAACCTACAAAAATATTACATATTGCTTCTGAAACTGATACTAGCAATATACTTAAGAAACTCATCTTATCCATTATACAACTACACCCCACAAAGATTTTTATAATGCACAATAAGAATATTAAACCCTTTTATTATAGAACAATTATCAAATGAACTGTATCTATTTATGTATATTACCATTTTTCGACATAATGTTCAATAATTAGTTGCAAATGTTGATTATGCCCCATTATCTGCTGTCGTTTACTTTTTGTTTTTTGAAGGGTAATACATTCATTCGCAAAATCAATATCTTTAGTCTTAATATTAATAACTGTTGAAAGCCTATTCCCGGTGGCTAATAGATAATTTATAATCACCCAGTTTCTATATTCCTTGAATGTGCATTTTTTTATATCCGGCTTTTTAAGTATTAGTTTTAGTTCATAGTCTGTATAAGTTTCCTTAATTTTCTTTTCTGCTTTGATTAAAGATATCGAAAACTTACTCATATATCCCTTTTCCATTGCAAGGTATAGAAAAGCCCTAACAGCCCTTAAGGAAGTGTTTACAGAGATGGAACTTTGATTATGTTCTTTTAATTTCAAGGTATAATCTTCAATAATATTATCATTAATAGTATTAATTAAGCTTTCATTACCAAAATAGCAGATGAAATTTTTGCAATGGTATTCATAATATTCAAGGGTACTTTCAGAGAGGTTTTTAACCTTGCAATGCTTCATAAAAATATCAAACATTTCCCTAAGCTTTAGATTTGGTTGCTGTACTTGCATCGTAATTTTCATAATACCATATCCTTTCAAAAATACATTTTAGGAAATGGCTTTAGCCTTTTGATCAGGCAAAAATCTCTAAAAAATCTAACGTCGTTTTAAGTCCTAGAAAAACAAATAAGCCCTTGCTTAGCAAGGACTTATCTATTTTGGCGCGCCCAGTAGGATTTGAACCCGCAGCCTTTTGATCCGTAGTCAAACGCTCTATCCAGTTGAGCTATGGGCGCATATTAAATTAGCAACACATAATATGATAATATAAATCTAAAAAAAAATCAACTATATATTTATGTTTATTTTTCTAAAATTTTCACATCTATATAGATTGCATTAAAAACTTTACGTTTGGCAGAGCATTCAGCGAATGATTTTAACGATGATTGCGATAGACAAATGTAAAATGTTTTTTGCATCATCTATATATTGAACGTGATAAAGATTTTACATCACGCTTCAATTTCCTTAATTTAATATCTTGAAAATTGAATTTTTCCATACAAAATCATTTTCACGATCTAATTATTTATTTTGTGAATTCTTTATGTTATAATAAAATTAAATAAATATTTCCTTTCTTTTTTCTGTGAGGTGTTTGTATGGCAGGTTCCATTTATGGATTTTCCAGCTTAAGCAGCGCTTTTCATTCACCACTAAAGAGCCACGAGGTTAACCCGGTTTCTAACTTAATTTACGGATCAGCCGCAAGTAAAGTTTATTCGGATACTTTTGCAAGAAAGCTACAAGATATTACATCTTCTTATTTGTCCTCTTTAAACAGCACCGTAACCGATCTTAAAGTCAATGCCAAACCACTGCTTTCCAAAAGCTCCGACTCCAGCTATAACCAGAAAACCGTTTTATCCAGCGACAGCACTGGAGTTACCGGGTCTGCTACCTCCACAGCAGGTTTCTACAACTATACTTTAAATATTGCACAAATTGCAAAATCACAGGTAAATACCGGACTTAGTTTGGATTCCAATACAGCGTCCTCTATAACAGCAGGAAACCATACCTTCTCTCTTAAAGTGGGTAATAAGGAAGCAAAAAACATATCCTTTGCTGTTGGAAAAGATGCTAACAATAAACAAAGCCTTGAAGGCATGGCAAAAGCAATCAATTATTCCAGACAAGGAGTCACAGCAAACGTTATTTCGGATGCAAAAAGCGGCAAAAGCTATCTTAAAATTACTTCGGATAAAACAGGTACCGACCATGCATTTACCATTACCGGGATTCAAGGAAACGCTGCCGCTGTTTCAGGAATTCAAAATATCTCGTCAAATTCACAGAATGCGGTGTATAAAGTAAATGGCAAAGATTATATATCTCAGAACAATTCAATAAGCCTTGATAACGGTAAGGTAACAGCAGTACTACATAAAGGCGAAGGAAAGGATATTGAGCTCAAAGTTGCGGCAGATACTAAGGCTATTAAATCGGATATCAAGGATTTTGTAACCAGTTTTAATAAAATAACTGATTTGACCAACTCCTATTCCAGCTCCTTAGGAAGTGCACAAAAACTCGGAAAGGAATTTTCCGATATTATAACCCTACGGAAAACATCCCTGCAAAGCATCGGGATATTGGTAAACAATGACCGGACACTTTCGGTTGACGATCAGAAACTGGACAAAGTGTTAAACGAGAATGTTTCAAAAGTAAGAGGTGTTTTGGCCGGAATCGCCGACAAAGCTTACTTAAAGAGTAATAATGTATTGACCTCTCCTATGAGATATGCCGGTAACGCTTTTTTAGAAGGCAATCCCTCAGTGCTTTACAACCACTCTGGGAACCGCCAGCTAAATGCTTTAAATATTTATAGAGGACTCTCAGTAGATACCTTATTGTAGATGAGTTTTTTAGGATGAACAGGAATGAAATGGGGAGCATTCCTGTTCATTTTTTTTGATCGATAAAATAGGAAGCGGTTTGTTTAACTACCGGTTTATAAGCGGAGTTAATCTTTTTTCCTTCGCTGACTTTTTTAATTTTTTCACTAAATTCATCTAAAAGGCTTTTTACCTTTGTACTGTTTTGCTTTTCCATCGTACTTATCTCATTAATCATTTTCATGATTGAATCGATGATTTCCTGCAGTTCCTTAACGCCATTCAAACCGGGCTTTTTAATTTCATCAAGGCTTTTCACCTTTAACTCGGATTTCAGTCTTTGAAAATAGACATTAAACTGATCATCCGTTTCATTGATTGAATTAATAATTTCCTGCTTTTGATTTACCAGCTTCTCAAGTTCCTCAATGCCATCCTCATGGACTGCAGTGGATTGTTTTTTTGTGATTTCCACCATATCCTTAAGTAACAAGCGTTTCTTGCCTGAAATCTCACGAAGCCGGTCTATATATTTTTGAGGTGTATTTTCCATAATACGTTCTCCTATCTCTGATACAGCAAACCGTCTAGACACCCAAACCAATTATTTTTTCCGTTTTGGCTATTCCGGAATCCTACACACGAAATAACCATCCTATATATAGCCTCATTTTACCCTAATCCCAGGCATTTTGAAAGACTAAAATTTAACTCCAGGTGTACTATTTAGCAACCTGCCTTGCTCCACCCTGCTGCTGTTTCGCAATTTTCATCGCTTGCTGCCAGGTATCTCTCAGTTCCCTGGCATATCCTAAGACCTCTTCTACAATTTCCTTATCCTTTTTTATATTTGCCTGGATCAGGCGCCGGTTCATATACTCATACATCAGTGCAAGATTGTGTGAAATCTCATAGGTCATATCCAGTGTGGATTGAAATTCAAAAATAATGTCCTGGCTCCTAATAATACTGGTGTTTGCCTTTTGAATATCCTTTTCGTCAATTGCAAGCTGGGCCTGCATAAGAAATTTGATCAGACCGTTATAAAGCATTAGAGTCAATTCTTCTGGACTTGCTGTGTACACTGAATTTTCCTTGTACTGATTATAAGCATTATTTAGGGTCATAAGATATCCCTCCACAACGATAGATTTTTATTTGCTTTAACGATTTGCCCTAACCTCCAGTCTGTGAACTCAGCCAGCTTCCTTGAGCGTTCATCTGCGAAAGGATTCTTTCAAGTGAAGTAAATTTCTTATAATATCTTGTTTCCTTGTCATAAAGCTTTATATTGATCTTGTCAATCAGTTCTTCCTGATCCTCTATTTCTTTATACAGTGTATTGGCAAATTCCGACGTATCTCCTACCTTCCCTGCCTTTTCCAAAAGCTTGCCCTTATATCCTCCGGTATCTCTTGTGATGCGGATATTATCCTGAATAACATCATAAAGCCTTTGTGCAATCCCGGATGCATTGTATCTTGCGGTTCTTTTTGAAGAATCATTCAGTGTATCGTTATAGGAATACCCAGAATCATCTTTTGTAAAAAGATTAATTACTTGTTCCGGGTTTTCCGTAATGGCTGTTTTTAATTTGGCCTCGTCAATAATGAGTTTACCCTTATCGGAATAGGACCCTGTTTTAATCCCTATGGATGATAAATTTACCGATACCCCGCCAACACTATCGTAAAGGGCTTTTCTCATGTTGTTAACAATCCCGCTTAATATGGGGTCAGCACGTAGAAGACCGGACTTACCCTTTTCCTCCCACAGCTTAATATCCCCTTCCTTCATGGCTTCCTTTTGTGCATCCGATAAGGGGACATATTCCTTATATCTTTTTTCCTCCAATTTTCCATTGATTTTGTCCAAGACTTCATTATATTTTGTAACAAACCCTTTGACTAAATCAACTACTTTTGAAGTGTCCGATGCAATATTTAATGTAATAGGTCCTGCATTGGTATCCTTTATATCAAAGTTAATGCCGTTCACTGTAAAGCTATTGGTTGGACGCTCAACCACCTGACCGTTAATCGACACTTTGGCGTCTGACCCTGTCACATTTTGGTCTTTCAAGCCCAAAACCGCCATCAAATTGCCGTTCTGCTCGGTAATCTGAACTCTCTGTGCAGCACCTGCCTGTTTTGACTCAACGGTTATTTTATCTGTTAACTGATCATATTTCATTGTTACATTGGCAGTAGTATCTGCATTTACTTTTGCAATCATACTATTGATTGTGTCGGATGCCGATTTGAATTTAAAGGATTTATTGTTGATTGTAAATTCAATGTCATAACCATCCGCATCAGGAGCTCCGGCTGAAAAAGGGGCTGCCGCCGAATCAAAAAAAGTTCTTATGTCATTGAAACTGGCCTGAGTATTGATTTTATTCGACCTGTTGGCGGTTTCGAAGCCTAACGCTGTAAGCCCTCCGTTTTCCTTCAAGGAAGTTGATACGGAAGTTGAAGAGGATATACTTTCAAACCTCAGCTGGTTTGCGCCATTGACACTTACCATTCCTTTATTTGAACCGAAGGCGGTATTCATCTTGGATTGTATTGCCGTTAAGAGTTCATCCTTTGTATAAGTCTTTTCATCTAATGTGATGGTTTTGGTTACACCATCCAACGTTATATCCATACTCTTGTTCGCTGCATTTACAGTAGCTCCGGAAGACACATCTTGAGATGCTAGTGAACCGGTAGCACTCCCTGCAGTACCGATGGCTTTTAGTGAAAGAACACCACTTTGGTTTAAAACCCGGATCTTTCCCGCAAACTCAGGTACTGCTTCCAACTTGCCTTGTATCTCTGACAAAAGCGCATCTGCATTAGCGTATGATCCCGCAGCCAGCGTAATGTCTTTTGTAGTACTTCCCAGCGAAACCTTGAATTTATTGTTTTGAGAATTTAATGTGATTCCTGAGGTTAAATTTGGTCCAAAAATGTCAGGTTTTCCACTGTTATAGGCTAAGCCGATCGACATGGAATCGGTGGTTCTCGCAGTAGTAAACTTAATTTGGTCGTTCCCCGCACCGGTGACCGCAACCGTTATTTTAGCGTCACCGAAGGCCGCATTGATCTTCGATTGCAAATCATCCTTCAGGGCAGTTACACTTCCGGGATTGTTTGCAATCATAATTTCCTTGCTGGTTCCGTTAAGTGTTACCGTTATTTTATTGTTATCGCTGCCGCTGTTGATATTTAAATCGGTTATAGGGGCACTGACTACATCTGAAGCAAGGCCTGCCGTACCTTCTACCCTGGCCGCCTTTGCCAGCGCTATATCGGTAATCGTGTAGCTTCCGGGTGTTGCAGAGGCATTCGCTGTAGCTGTAAAAACACTGGATGTTGCAGATCCGTTATAGGTTGTAGAGAAAGCACTAAAAGCGGTTGATGATCTTAAATTGGAAGTGGGCTTTAACACATCAAAATAGGAAGAACTCAAATCGTTTAATGTGCTGATAATGGACCTATAGTCATCCCGTTTCCATTCAAGTACGGTTTTATTTTGCTTTATCTTATCCACCTTCGACCGTTCGACGGCCATGAGTTTCTCAATCATGCCGTCAATATCCAACCCGGAAGAAAGGCCGGTCATTCTCATTTTGTTATTCAACATATTGGATACATTTGAAATAGCCATAAAAGCTACCTCCTTTCATCCACCACAATCCCTGCCATTTCCCACATTTTCGCAACCATATCCAGCGTTTTTTCCGGTGGTATTTCACGAATGATTTCGTTTGTATCTGAATCGATTACCTTAATCATAATTTGTTTTGTCTTTTCATGAATAGAAAATTCAAACTTACGGTTAGCTCCCATAATTGCTTTATTTGCACGCTCTATGGCATCAATGACAACTTTTTCCGCGATAGGAAGTTCCTTTTTTTCATAACTTGAGATTTGAGAAAGGTTTTTGTTATCTATAGATTGAAACTCTTTATTTTCACCTGTATTCACTTTCACTTGCTGTGAAGGAGCGTAATCCTCTTTAAGCTCGCTGCTGTTTGAGCCTGAAACTTTAGAATACGTGACTCCGGGAGCATCCATGCCATCTATTTTCATAACAATCCCTCCATGCACTGAAACAATTTCACAAGGTTCCTATTAAATTTATCGGCTTAATCTATGAAAAGTTTAGTAAAATTTAATGGCTCATATTGGGAAATTTTGCATCCTAATATGAGCCATTACGATTTTACTTTATCCGTTATGCACTTTTTGCCTTATTATTTGAGATTTGCAAAAATGGGAGGCTGATATACACTATAGTTAAATAGTTGCCCTGCGTCCCAGTTAAATAGAAGGGTTCCGTTTATTGCTCCGGGCATACTCACGGTGTCTGTGAAGCGAACAGCAGAGCCTAGTGGGACCTGCTTTAAAACCTTAAAGCCAATAACAGCCAATGTCCCGGTAGTTTCAGGTATACCATCTTCTTTATAAAGAGTTAGGTTTAAGTAATGCCTGCCACAATTGATGATCCCTTTGCCTATATCATGTGCTGCAATTCCAATAGGGTCATATTTAGGATTTCTTATTAATTCTCCCATGGGATGAGTGGAATTCGTATATGGAACACCTGTAACCGGATTTACCGGCTGTAACACAATCGGATCGTATTTTAAATTAAAATGAAAACCGGATAAATTTGCTATATTGTTCACTCTTACTGTTGCCTTAACGATATCTCCTACGTTTGCTGTCGACTTATCAAAGTCTAATGTTATGTAACTTAATGTATTGTCAGGTGTGGGTGTTGGTGTGTTTGTAGGCAATTGAGTTGGTGTATCTGTCGGCAATTGTGTTGGAGTTGGTGTATCCGTCGGTAGCTGAGTCGGTGTAGGTGTAGGCGTATCGACAGGTTCCGGAATTCCAATTGTCACAGGCTGTATCACAGAATAATTTGTTAAAAGCTTGTTGTCCCAATCAAACATTAATGTACCTGAAATAGCACCCGGCATGGTAGGCGTATCCCCAAAGCGGATGTCCGTGTATCTTGCAGAAGAGCTCAAGATCTTAAATCCTATTACTGCAAGCACTCCGGTATTTTCCGGTACCCCGTCTGCTTTATACCTTTCACATTCCAAGTAAGCTTTTCCAAAGTTAATGATTCCTTTTTCAACATCATTGACAGCCGTATAATAGATAGAGTAATCCTCATTCGCAAGTATATTCCCTTGCAAAGGTTTGGTACTGTTACCGTATGGTACTCCGGTAACCGGATTGACAGCTTGTAAAACTTTGGGATCATACTTAATATTAATCTGTGTGGCTGAAATATTTTCGATATTATTTACCTTTATATAAGCAGTGATAATATCTCCAACGAAAGCGCTGGTTTTATTTAAGTCTATTGTTACATAGGAGCTCCCCGTCGGTATAGGTGTGGGTGTAGGTGTTGGAGTATCCATTGGTGTAGCGGTCGGCGTGGGTGTATTTTCCGGTTCCGAAATTTCGATAGGCTGAGGCTGTATTACAGAGTAATCCATGATCTGCATGAAGTCCCAATTAAACATATATGTACCCGTAAGAGCACCCGGCATTGTAATTGTGTCCTCAAACTTTATACTTGTAACTGAAGCAGCCGGCTTGATTACCTTAAATCCGATTTTAGCAATCGTTCCCGTATTCTCAGGTTGTCCGTCCGCTTTAAATTTAGCCGGATCTGCGTAACACTTTCCAAAGTTCAGTATTCCCTTTTCAATGTCATTCCTAGCTACATATACAATTGAGTACTCGGGATTGATCAATATATCTCCTATAGCAGGTTTTGTAGCATTGTTGTAAGGCACCCCTGTAATCAGGTCAACAGGCTGCAATACATTGGGATCGTATTTGATATTGATTTGCGTATTATAAAAATTATACATGTCATTTACCCTTATAGAAGCGGTAATGATATCTCCAAGTGCAGCATTGGTTTTATCCAGGTCCATGGTTACATAGGAACTAGAAGTCGGCTTAGGTGTAGGAGTAGGAGTAGGTGTAGGTGTATCCATTGGCGTATTGGTTGGTATAGGTGTGTCAGTGGGAATGTCGGTTGGTGTTGGTGTGTTTGTTGGTGTGTTTGTTGGTGTGTTTGTTGGTGTGTTTGTTGGTGTGTTTGTTGGTGTGTTTGTTGGTGTATAGGTCGGTGTTGATGTAGGAAGTGCCGTGTATTTATTCACTACAAACACATATGCTCCAGTACCGGATGCATTAGAATGCTTTACCCCAATATAGTATTTTTGATTTGCATCCAGAGCATAAACAATGCCAAAATTCCCTTGCTCGTAATCATCATTATACGCAAGTATTTTACCAGTCTTGTTATACAAATTGCCAAAGGTATTTGTATTCCCTTTTGTACCGATAAAGTACTTACCCGCTTTTTTCGGAGTAAAAGTAAAATAGTCAATATCTCCGGCATAATTAATTGCTCCCTTAACCGGAGAATCAAGCACAACCTTAGTTGCTTGAGCCATGGTGTTGCCGTGGTCGTCCTTTACTCTGGCATACCCTGAATTGAAGCTTCCTGAAGCTGCAAAAGCAGTTTGGCTGAATAAAAAGGCGACAAGCAGCAAACTTGTTAAAAGTGTTTTCGTAAACCTCTTCAAAATAAATTCCCCCTTTTTTAATTCATTTTCTCTTTGACATTGCCTAATATAAGGTACAAATACCTACTCCATCCACCTATATATAATTATATTCTTTTAATAAGCGCTTCACAAGATGACAAAAGTCACTTTTTTACTAGCCGGAAGTCACATTTTTCATTTTGAACAAGGCCGAGAATTATTTTATGTTTTCACAACATAAAAAAAGATATCTTTTCGAATATAGCTTTATGAAGGAGAGTTTTTAGAAAAGAATTCTTAATTAATTGGAGGGGTAGTTATGTACATTAAAAAAGGTCTTTCGAAAGTATTACATCTTGTGATCATGCTTATCTTTGTCTTCAGCATCTTCAGCGTTCAAGGCTATGGGACACAAACCGAACCTACGGCTCTGGCACGGGTAGAAGTAACAGAAAATATTGATGCTTTGAATTTACCTGTTTATGCCCATTTTAGGGACGCTGCAGGATTGGATTATGCAATTGTAAAAGCAACAGTATCTCAGCTTGTCAACTCCCGTGTGAAATACAAAATCATCGACAGCAATACAGAAGGTGAATCTTATATTCTAGCTTCAGGACTTAACACTAAACTTTATACCGAAGCAAATAGAATAGCAAAAATTCTTTATCATGACGGGTTACGTCTTATCATTCGGGGAAGTCAGCAGCAGGCTGAAAGTTTAGCTATAATCGGCTTAGACATCGGTTGGTTGGAGGATAAGCCTATCATTTTCTCATCTTCGAAAACCCAGGTTCATGCCCATCGCGCAATTACATATAATTCTCAGGTTGGTGAAATGATTAACTCTGTATCGCAAAGTACGGTAAACAGCTACACGGCTAAAATAAGCGGTGAGACCCCAGTGACCATCGGCGGCTCCAGCTATACCATCACGACACGGAATACCAATTCGGGAGTACCTATCCAAAAAGCTACCCAATATGCTTATGAATTCATGCGCGGTTTAGGTCTTGAAACCAGCTACCACAATTGGACCATGTCTTCCTCTTCGGGTAGAAATATAATCGGTTCAAAAAAAGGGACAACAAAGCCTGATGAAATTATCTTAATTACGGCCCACTATGACGATATGCCGGCTTCAGGTTTGGCACCGGGGGCAGATGATAATGCCAGCGGTTCGGTAGGCGTCATGTTGGCTGCAGAAATTTTAAATAAATATTCCTTTGAAAGAACCATCCGCTTTGTATTGTTTACCGGAGAAGAGCAGGGACTTTTTGGTAGCAAGGCATATGCCAATCTTGTTGCAGGGAACGGTGAAAAAGTAGCTGCTGTATACAACATGGATATGATTGCAACAGATACCGTCAACCGCCGTGTTATCACTTTACATACACGGCCTACAAGTAATCCGGCCTACACCCAGGATCTTTCCATCTGCAATCTTTTTTCGGATGTTGTAAAAACTTACGGATTAAGCAGCGGTGTGACTGTTTCAATTGAAAACAGCGGCGAATCCAGGAGTGACCATGCTTCTTTCTGGGCAAAGGGTATTCCGGCTGCATTAGCAATCGAGGGCGACTTTAGCAAATATTACCACACCCCCAACGATAAGCTAAGCACTTTGAACATGCCCTTCTTTACCAATGTACTTAAAGCCTCCATTGGTACAGCAGCGCACCTTGCCTATCCGGTAACCGATACTACACCCACATCCACTCCGACTTATACACCTACAGCCACACCCACACCTACGCCTACACAAGAGGGATACAAAATATCCGGCTACATTAATCCAGATTTGATTTCCAGCGATGCCAATATCAAAGCAGGCTTTAAAGTAGAAATTATGGAAGCAGGCAAATCAGCCTTGACGGATACCGCAGGATACTTTGAAATTAAAAGTATTCCCGGAAGTTCTTCCGGCTATACTATAAAAATAGGCAAAGCCAATTATTTGTCCAGGACAGCAGCCGGCGTAAAAGTAGTATCTGATATAGGCTTAGGAACGAAAAATGAACCGGTTGGCATGTGGGCAGGTGACATCCTAACGGAGGGCATCCAGGACAATGCCATCAATATGTCGGATATCATGGAAGTGGTTAAAGGATTTAATTCCGTCAATGGAGATGATAAATACATATCCGGCAGTGATTTGGATAAGGATGGGGCCATTAATATGAGTGATATTTTAATTGTTGTACAACATATAAACACCACACCGGAAAACTATCCTCCCATAAATATCATTACCGTAACACATACACCTACCCCCACACCCACCCAAACCGTAAAGCCAACACCTATACCTACAGATCCAAATGGCTATCCGGCATGGGATTCCAATTCCTATGCCTATGCAGCGGGCAACAGGGTTAGTTACCAGGGTAATAACTATGAATGTATCATGGCCCATACATCAAATTCCGCATGGGACCCTGTAAGTACATTGAATGTAATCTGGAAGAAAATATAATCGCATAAGGTGTACTTGGATTGAAAATATACCTTCATAAACAGGGGAGGCCATCGGTGATAGCCTCCCCTGTTTATGAATTGAAAGATTTTTTATTTTCTATTTATAATCCACTCTCTTGTCCTTGCAATACCTTCCTCCAATGTTGTTTTAGCTTCCCACCCAAGAAGATCTTCAGCCTTTTTACTACTACAAAGAAGCTTTTGTATTTCACTTTGAGGGTGGATATGGGGTACATGTTTTATCTTTTCCTCGTTACCAGCTATTAAAAAGGCAAGCTGATTGATGCTGATATCCCTTCCGCTGCCCGCATTGATAATCTCACCCTCAGCAGCTTTTGAGAAACCTGCCTTCATCAAAAATTCAGCGCAGTCTTCTACATAAAGCAAGTCTCTGGTTTGCATTCCATCTCCATAAATATTTAAAGGCAGCCGGCTAAGTTCCCTTTGAATAAATATGGCTACTACTCCGCCTTCACCCGATGACTTTTGGAAAGGTCCATAGGTGTTAAAAGGCCTAACTACTACAACTGGAAGTTTATACGCGTGCCAGAAGGAGAGCACCAGGTTTTCCCCTGCAATTTTGCTTCCAGCATAGGGTGAAGCAGGTTTTGTAGGATGCATTTCATCAATAGCTTCATTTTGGCCCGCCCGGTCATAAACCATACAGGTACTCATAAAAACCATCTTGGTGCCGTATTTCCTACAAGACTCCAAGACATTGAAAGTTCCTAACACGTCATTTTCAAAAGTCGTCCTCGGGTCATCAATGCTGTCCTGCACATTGATACTTGCTGCCAGATGGAAGCACAGTTCAAATTGATTTAAAAACAATTCTTCCAATACCTTTGTATCTTTTATGTCTCCTTGAACAAATCCCTTGAGTGAAGGGTGCTCAAGAAACGCCTCTATATTTTCTACCTGTCCGTTTGCCAAATTATCCAGAACCCAAACTTGGTGGTTATCATCCAAAAGTCTCTTAACCAGCCATCTTCCAATAAATCCGGCTCCCCCGGTAACAAGAATCTTCAACACGATCATTCCTTTCAAAAGTATAAACACAATATAATTCATGATATACTTTTAATCCTCTCTTCAATCCACTATATCAAATAGCAAACTCCATTTTCAACATATTTTGTTTATTATAGATAATAAAATACAATAAAGATTATTCCTTTGGCAGCAAATGTTTTAACCTAAAATATGATATACTGCTATTATATTTTTGGTAATTTCTATAGATATCCCTTTTATTTACCTATAACATCTCTACATTGCTTATTACCATATCTATACAATTCTAACTTTATATAATTGACATAATATTACTTTAGTGATAAGATTATTTCAGTTATTACAGATAGTTATACATTCTTAATATCCCTTTCATAGTACTTCTTGTTTCAAGCTATATTAATAATCATTTTTTTATTCAAAAATTTCAATCCATACTATTTTATTTCGGAGGCGATAATTAATGAAAAAAGGTTTTAAAGTAGGTATCGGCATTTTTATTGCAGTGTGTTTAATTTCATCCATTGTTTTCAGCACAATCATTAACATTAGTGCTAGTCCTTCAGGGAGTTTTACACCAGTGCACAGTTATTCTTTTAATAGTGATTCAGGCAGTACTGTTATTGATTCTATAACGAGTGGAGGAATCAATGGTACGGCTACTGCAGGTTTTACTACCATTACGGAAGGTTCGGATACGTTTCGAAGATTTAACGGGACTAGTAATTACATAAGTTTCGGAAATCAAGTTTTACCAAAAGGTAAAAAAAGTATTGAATTTAGGTTTAGGAGAAACGGTCTTCCTCCCAATAATATTACGGTATTGGATAATGCTATTGACCCGTCAAAAAATGGAACGGGGATTAATATCATTGCTGATTCAGGTGCAGTAGACTTTACATCATCTGATGCATCTGGCACCTTTAGATTTAATGTTTATGCGAACCAAAAAAATGTTTGTGATGGTCAGTGGCACCATATTTTATGTACATGGGATGGAAGTACCGACCCTAATGGCGTAAAAGTATATATTGATGATATGACTACCCCGGTGGCAACCGGAACTGCAAAATCGTATGAAACAGCAGATGCTTCCTATAACCTGCTGATCGGTAGAAGGACTCTGGCTGCTATTGAGTATTTATCCGGCGATTTGGATTATATTAATATTTATAATACCGAAGTGATAGGAACCCCCAAAAATCTTAATGCTGTTTCCGGTCCAAATAAAATCACATTAACTTGGGATCCCGTTTCCGGTGCTCAAAGTTATAAAGTCTACAGAGCTGCAAGTTCCAATTCCTATAGCTCAACACCCTATGTAAGCAATATTTCTCCTACACTCATAAATGGAAAAGTAACTTTTGAAGATTCGGCTGTATCAAGTGGAACAACATACTATTATGTTGTAGCAGCAATGAATAAGTATGGCGATGAAACTGCAAATTCAGATGAAATTTCTGCTGCTCCCAATTCACCGGAAACAAATTTTATTGTTACAGCAACAGTTCCAGGAACTCTGGCTTCTTGGCCTGATAACTACGGAGTATTCTTTACTGCACCCTTTCCCTGTGAAATCGTTTCTGTTCGTGAAGTCCATGCAAGTGCAGCCGTAGATAGTGGAAATGTAGTTCTTGATATTGAAAAACTTACCGGATCCCAAGCACCCAATTCAGGGGTTTCGCTGCTAGATACAGCAATTGACCTTAAAAATGCTGCAAATACAGTTCAAGCCCCTTCTTTAAACTCAAACACAGCTAATATACAGCTTGGAGCTGGTGACAGACTTTGTCTTAAAGATGTAGGGGTGCTGTCTGGGCTTAACGGAGTTTCAATAACTATAGAACTAAAAAGAAAATAGAATCTTATTCGATGACTGGCAAAACTTTTGAAATAGGGCAGTTCTGAACTGCCCTATTTCTTTTGCATGTTGTTCAACATTCAACAAATTTCCTTTACGCATTTTACAACATATAATACATCTTCCTCGGTCATCCTAGGATAAAGAGGAAGCGTTATAATTCCCTCATATAATTTCTCCGCATTGGGACATAAACCCTTTTTATAGCCAAGTTCCTGATAAAAAGGATGATAATAAACTGGAATATAATGTACATTTACACCAATCTTCCTTTTTAAAAGTTCCTCAAAGATTTCCCGCCTTCGAAGCCAAAGATTGCCCTTTAATTGTATAACATACAAGTGCCAAGCGGATTTGCCTTCTTTCATCTGATGATGCGTCTTTATTCCTTCAAAGTTTTCAAATTCCTTGTTATAAAGTTCTACAAGCTTCCTTCTCTTTTGAATAAAATCATCAAGCTTACCAAGCTGGCTAACACCAAGGGCAGCTTGAATATCGGTCATCCGGTAATTGTACCCTAAAAACTGCTGCTCGTAATACCAAGGGCCTTCCTCCGTTAAGAGCTTACTCTTATCCCGGGTAATCCCATGGCTTTTGAACATAATGAGTTTTTCATAAATATCCCGGTCATTGGTTACCACCATGCCGCCTTCACCGGTTGTTATATGTTTTACTGGATGGAAGCTGAATATAGCCATGTGCCCCATGCTACCTGCTTTTTTTCCCTTATATTCCGCTCCCAATGCATGAGCAGCATCTTCAATAACCACTAAGTTGTTTTCCCGGGCAATTTTCATTACTTCATCCATATTACAAGGCTGACCTGTGTAGTGGACAGGAATCAAAGCTTTTGTCGTCCCTGTAATCCTCCTTTTTATATCCTCCGGATCAACATTGTAAGTTAAAGGATTAATATCCGCAAAAACGGGTTTTGCGCCTACATACAGGACACAATTACCGGAGGCTGCAAAAGTCATTGGAGAAGTGACGACTTCATCCCCTGGTCCTATCCCTGCCGCAAGGCATGCAGCATGCAGGGCAGCCGTACCGTTTGATAAAGCAACCGCATACTTTACGCCTACATAGTCGGCCAATTTTTTTTCAAACTCCTTTATCTTAGGTCCTGTGGTAAGGTAATCGCTTTTTAACGCTTCCACTACTGCATCTATGTCGTCCTCATCAATCCACTGCTTTGCATAAGGTATCCATTCACGATCCATCTGTTTTATTCAACCTCGCTATATTATACTTGAATTAATCTGTTGTGCCAGGTTCATTAGGTTCCAAGAACTACGATGCTTCAAGCCTTAAGAGCATGTAAATTCAGCTCGGGCAAATCCAAACTCGCTTCGCTCAAACAGTGGATTTGCATTTCCCTCGCTCGGATTAACATGCTCTAAAGTCTTTACGCTTATGTTCTTTTCACCTGATGAACCTAGCTTACACATGAGTTAACTTAAATTATCTTACAATCCTCACTGCTTCCAAGGCTTCCACATACTCTCTTGAAACAACGGTCCCCCATTTTTTGGCGCAAATCTCCACTCCTTCTATGGACCTTGGATGTGGATATTCCCGCATTTCACTTTGGTAGCATTCCAATGCTTTGAGCTTAAAATCCAAGACCTCTGTAATATCTACAAAAACGTTGGGTTTAAACAAAGACTCCCTACTTTTAAAATTCCACTCTGTTGACGAAACAGTCTCAAAAGAGTAGATTTCTTTGGTATAGTCATGCCCAATGGGTCTTGTCGCAGTCAATACCGCATCAAAGGTTATCCTGTGATCAATATTGATATCCCCAAAATGATGTGTATATATGATTTCAGGTTTTATCCTTGCTATATACCCTTCAAGGATTTTTACAATATCCAGCATCTCCACACTGTCAAACCGGTTATCCGGCAATTGTTCAAAGAATAGTTCCTTATATCCTATGATTTCAGCGGATTTCCTTGATGCCGCTCTTAAATCTTCAATGAGTTTACTTTCTCCCTGCTTCTCGTGCTTACACCGTGCGGTAATCCCTTCACCAAGGATTACACCATAAACTTCATCGCCTTTTAGACTATGAAGCTTTACCGTACCGCCAATCCCCAAAACCTCATCGTCCGGGTGAGCTGCAACTAAAAGAACCCTCATAAGCACACTCCCTACTTTTTCTTTATAATCCCTTTAAAGTGTATTTCTCCGTCCAGCATTTCTGCTTCCTTAAAAATTAGCCTTTTATCGTCAATATCCATAAACGCATTAGGATAAGGATCTTCCAGCATTCTTATAAAGTCGTAGAGAGAGTCCAAATCCATGGATAAGGACGGCAACTGACTTTCTTCGGGTGTTCTCCTTTTATAATAGCTTCCTTCTCCCACCTGTTTTCTGACGTCATAATTTCCATTTATAATCTCACATACCATATGATATACTTTGTCTGTTATTCTAGCAAATATATCTCTAAGGTGGCCTTCCAGGTTCAAATCTTCCTGTAAAACAATATCTCCCGTATCGATTCCCTCATCCATAATAAACGCCGTGATTTTGGTGTTTTTAACTCCCCTTGCAATTTGGTTTTGTATGGGGGAACCCCCTCTAAAGTAAGGCAGTGGAGCTTCATGAAAGCAAATACACTTTGCATTTTCTATAATTTCTTTTGGAATCAGCCAGGACCAATCCGGGAAAAAAATATATTTGGGATTTAGCTCACTGACAAAATCCAGTGAAAGCTTCCTGTGGTCGGTAAGCAGCTCTATATCATACGGCAGTTTGGATAGCCGCTCATGATAAAGCTTAATAAAATGCTCCCTATAACAGCAAAATAAATATTTTTCCATTCTCTCATCCACCTAATCTTTGCATAACCAGTCTTCTTATTTCCTTTGCCAGCCGGTCACTTCCCCAACCGTCCACAAGTGCTCTTGAAGTTTGGGACATTTTAAATCTTTTATCAAAATCACATTTTCCGGCAAGCGCTACGATGTCGCCGATATCCTTTGCGATGAAAGCCGCACCCACATCGTTTACTTTTTGGGCTGCTATCTTTTGATTCTCTGCCACAACCACTCCAATTACCGGCGTCCCGCAGGCAAACAACTCATAAAGGGTACTTCCGCAGGCTGAAACCGCCAGATCGCATTTTGACATGAGATCGGACATTTTGGGCATATAATAGACTTTGATTCTATCGTTTTCAAGTTCTTTCAGTTTATCTCCATGAATAAAGGAAGGGCCTACGGCCACATGAATATTTATGAAGGGGTATTGATCATACAGTCCTTTAGCAATGTCCCCCGACACATTTTGAATGTCTGCTCCTCCCAGGGTAACCAATACATCCTTAACATCTGCTTTGATTTGTTTAGAGGGTAAATTCTTAAATTCTTCTCTTAAAAGTGCATACCTTGTCCCAAGAAAAAGCTCTTCTATTGCCATATTTTCATAATTTAAATCCCGGGCATATACATTTTGGTTCACAATAAAATCTACATTGGGCTTAAACCGGTTTAAATCATCGATATAACCGGTAACCGGGAATACTTTTTTAGTAGTGTCAAAGTATACTTCATTCACATCATAGCTGTCCGTAATGAGGCAGTCTGCTTGAATTTTATCAAGCTGGCCGATTAAGCTTATTTCATCAAGCTCTATAACATCAAAACCCTGGCGTTTTACATAGCGGATACCGTCTATAAACCGACATCCATGCTTGCAAATATACATAACCTCAGCAAAAACCCTTAACTTCTCAGCCAATACGGAAGTCCGCATAATATGTCCCAAGCCTATTTCAGTTCCGCCATCTGCCCGGATGATTATTTTCATCTCACACCACCGTTTATATTTAGTCGTACTTTTAATTTTGCTAAAATCCCCCATTCCCTTAAGCAAGGGACAATTAGAGGGAATTTTACATTGTTAAAGTATACTTACTTCTATTTTATCATTTCCCATGTAAGAATATCATCCTCATCAATATCTACTTTCGCTTCCCGGCCAATGACAATATCAATCAAATTCGGCTTAATGCCAAAACCGGGGCGCTTGGTTGTTACCATCTCCCGGGAAATCCGAGTTCCCTTTGGTATAGCCATATTTGCAACAAGGCTTCGCCTGCCCTTTTCATAGTTTTCCATTTCCTCTTGAGATACTTTCTTAATTCCGGTTCCCATGGCACTTTCGATATCCCGGATCTGATCCACCATGATTTTAAGTTCTTGCGGCTCTATGGAAAAGCCGTGGTCCGGACCTTCCTGTTTTCTATTTAGGGTAAAGTGCTTCTCAATAACGCATGCTCCCTTTGCCACCGCCGCCAGAGGGATGTGCCAGCCCAAAGTGTGATCGGAAAATCCCACCGGAAGCTTAAAGGCCTGCTCCATTGTATTCATGGCATTTAGATTTACAATATGTATAGGTGTAGGGTAGGAGGTATTGCAGTGCAAAAGGACAATATTTTCATTTCCGGCAGATAAAATAGTATCTACCGCTTCCTCTATTTCAGCCATATTGCACATCCCGGTGGATATAATCACCGGCTTTCCTTTTTGAGCAATGTATTTTAAAAATTCCAGGTCAACAATTTCCAGGGAAGCCACCTTAAATAAGGGAACCCCTACATCTTGAAGCAAATCTACCGCCTCATAGTCAAAGGGTGATGAAAGAAAGTCCACACCGTTTTCCGCAGCGCAGTCCGCTAAAACAGGCAGCCAGCTTCTGGGGTGCTCAACCTTTTTAATAAGGTCATAGGGCTTCATAGGGTCCCGTGAAAACTGGGGTGCCTTTTTGGAATACATCTGATCCGCTGTATATGTCTGAAATTTTACTGCATCTACACCTGCTTGGGCTGCTTTTCTTATTAATTCCTTTGCCGTCTCCAGATTCCCATTATGATTTGCAGCTACGTCCACTATAATATAAGCGGGATTTCCCTGCCCGATTTTTCTATCCTTTTTTATAGTTATTTCCCTCATCCAAAGAATTCCTTTCTTATCACACATGTTTTTGAACAATATCCCGGTTGATCCCTGCAAGTTCGGGATTTTCGTCCAGGTAACGGATAATTTCTCTTGCGGGTACGAACGGATCCTTAAAGTGTTGGAACACTTTGTTTACCAGTTTAAAGTCCTCCATCGTATCTACACAAAGCCTGTAATCCTTCCTGAACAATGCTTCCCCCTTAAGATAGCCTATCCGAAACTGATCCGGATGATAATACATGTAGGATGTGACATGCTCGGTGTAACGTTCTTCCTTTGCCAAGCCAAATGTACGAAGAAGAGCCGCCCTGGAAAACACCTCTATATCAAAGCCCCGGATAAACGTTTCCGGGACATCCAAGCGTACATAATCGAAATCGCTCATCTGGTATTTGGTTATAACATGATCAACAATGATCGGATCGATAAAGGGGCAATCCCCCGTAACCCGGACCACCGTATCTTCCTCATGCTGATTTATACAATCCACGTATCTTTTTAAGACATTTTGTTCGTCGCCGCGAAAGACTTCAAAGCCTGCATTTTTCACAATATCGTATAAAATTTCGTCCTCTTCAAGGTCGGAAGTTGCCATCACAAGTTTATTAATATATTTTGCTTTTTGAAGGCGTTTTAGGCTAATGAGAATCATCGGCTCTCCCAGAATTTCCTTAAGTACTTTTCCTTTCAGCCTGGATGAACCCATTCGAGCTTGCACAATGCATATCGCCATATTCTATTCACCCTTTATTCTTTTGAAGGATTTTTTCGAGTTCGTTGAGGCTCTTAATAGTAAAGTCTGCCTCGTACTCTTTATCTAAAAAAATGTTTACGTAATCGCCCTGTTCTCTTAAGATTCGGACTGTAAGCATTTTAAGCTGCTTTGCTCCGCAGAAGTCCTTATTGGGGTTGTCTCCCACGTATACCATGTCCCTAAGTGAAAGTCCCATACTTTCTGCCATTTTTATATAGGGCACCTGACTGGGCTTCCAAAATTCCTTTCCCAAATCATCGGTGACGATGATACTGTCAAAGTGGTTTTCAATCCCAAGCTGTTTTATTTTATTCCATTGCACATATCCTACCCCATCCGTGATTAAGCCCAGTTTACATTTTTTTGTGTTATGCTCTAAAAACATCCGGGCATCCTCATATATACGCAAAACCGGCTTCGCTTTTCTATATAACTCAACAAGAGCATCAATATCTTCGTTAAGGTTAAAACATTGGCATATCCTATCAAAAATCTTCCCTCTTCCCTCAGTATGTAAGATATGCAGCATTTTTTCAAATAAACTCTTTTCTTCAAGGGTGTACTTATCCGATAAATAGCAGGCAACCTCCTTAAAGGCACCGTATACAAATTCCTTTTCATTGTAAAGGGTATCATCCAGATCAAATACAATCCCCTTCATATAAATACCGCCTCATCATACCGCAGCATGGTAACTTCCTTAAACTGGCCAATCACTGGATGAATTGGCTTTCCCACCTTAAGGTCCTTAAAAATCTGCCCATAATCCACACCTGCCTCAAAGGAGTGAGGTACACCCCCGCCCATTCTGGGGTTGATCTCGGTAAATTGAATAACACCCTCCGGAGTCTTTATGCATTGGATGGTAATGGGTCCAACAGCTCTAAGCTTTCTGCAAATCTCTATGGAGAAATTAATGATTTCATCATCTTTTACCGTTCTGGACTTTGAAACCTCCCCAGCCCTTACCTCCAACCGTTCTCTGGGCACAACTGAAACCGGGCATCCCTCAAAATCACAAATGCAGTCGATGGTGTATTCTATCCCGGCCACATATTCCTGAATAATGGGGTCTTTAATATTTTGACAGTAGAATTTCAGTTCATCTCTGCGGTTTACCTTATGGGCAGATTGACTGCCCATCCCCCGCCTGGGTTTTATAAATAGGGGAAACGGTTTGTCCATACATTCCTCCATTGTCAAAAAGCTTTCAGGTGTACGAATATGGTTTTTTAAAAAAAACCGGTAGGTCTCCCATTTATCGCTGCAAATGGACAGAACCCCTTTTGGAGACAGAATTAAAAAAGATCCTATCTCTTTTAATTTATCCCGGATTGCGTCAAGAATCAATAATTCCTGTTCAAATACCGAAACAACAATATCTATGTTTTCCTTTTGGCATATATGCAATAATTCTTCTTTATATTCTTCCCGGTCATATTTTGAAACCGGGTAAAATTTATCGACAAATAAAGCCCCGGGGGCTAAGTTAGAGCAATCCGTACCTACGACTTCGAAATGTTTTTTTAGGTATTTAATAAGTTGGACACGCTTACCAACTGCAGTTAAAAGTAATTTCATAGGAAGTCACTCCTACCACTTCAAATTATATCTTTCTTTTATATAGGTTTAAGCAAAACTCGTTTCATGAAGCGCATATTTTATGGGATTCTTGAATTACCACAGCTTGCACATATTATCCCACAATTTCATACTGAAAACAAATCAAAAAACCTGTGCTATTCGACTCAAGTTATTCTTATCCAGAAAGATGCTCCACCGCGTTGAATATTCTTCATATTTTCATCTTCCCACAAAGGTTCTATTATTTTCATAAGTTCAGTGTTACCGGATACAAAACTATTGGGCAGCAGAATTTCAAACTTGTTTCCCTCTGCTAAGATATAAGAAGCAAGCAAGTACTGTTCCGAGTAAAAACGATTTTTCCACTCAGGGGGATAATCATAGGGTAAAAAAATATCGTGAAACTGGACAAAAACCCCTTTATTGAGTCTTGGCAAGATATCTAAAAAAACCACCGTCACATCTGAATTCGTAAAACAACGGTGAGAGTTATCAATAAATAATATATCACCTGCTGTTAATTCATCAAAAATATCTAAATTCGTATCTTCTAAAGGTTTTCTGTAAATTTTATTACAGATCTGATCAATTTCAGTCCTGGGATGCGGATCTATTGAAATGATTTGCGTTTCCAGGTTATTATCTTTAATGGCCCGCCTTGCGAACTTTGTAGAGTTTCCACTTCCTATTTCCAAATACCTCTTGGGTTTATTAAATACTATAAAGCAGTAAATTGCTGCCGCATCCAATCCCGACATCGTACTATTATTCCATATAGGTTCTATCGATGTGTCCATTTTTGATCCGTCATTGGATACTGCTATCCCAAGAAGTAATTTCTTAAATTGAAGAAAGGCTTGTAGACAGCCCTTATAGGTAGATATGTTCCTATTCAATATATCATATAACTGTGGATGAGGAGGTTTGTCATATCCGTAGCGATACAACGGGTTTATGGGATAGTCAACGTTGATTGTCTGGAGAGATCCACTTCCATTGTTAAAATCCTTAAATAGTTCCATCCCGTTCCAATAATGAACTTTCTCCTTAAACCCCAAGGTTTCAAGCTGTCTTGAAATTTCTTTAAAAAATGTGCTTGCGATCAGAATCACGTAATTATCCATTTTTTCCCGACTTAAAATCCCAGGCTCAAGGATCTGGCGTCCCAGAAAAGTCGTATTCCATTTGGAAGGATCATTATCAACAAAATACGCAATCTTCTCATCAATACTTTCACATAATTGCTTACTTAGGTTTCCTGTTCCAAATAGGATAAACTTTTTATCTCCCAGGTTTATTAAAAGGTTAAATAAATCCTTCAATTGAATTTCCCCTTTTACAATCGTCTTATGTTCATCTGCACGAAACGGCATGAACTAACTTTAAAAACCCTTATCGAAAAATTCAAATACCGTTATTTATTGCAAATAAGTATTATTCGTTATATTTTAAGAGTACCTCTCTAAGCTCCCGCCAAGTAAACCGAACCTTTTGAGGAGTAATATTTCCTCCTATACGTATCAGCTTTAAATTTAATAATGCATCACAATAATCGGGATATAGTTCCAAAACATTTTTTAAGTAGGCTTCTGCCTCGGAATACTTTCCCATAACACCATTGATCGCACCCAAATTATTTAGCGCAGCACCATGACTCTGTTTTAAAGAAACCGTTTTTAAAAATTCTTCCCCGGCTTTTTCATAGTCTTTTTTATAAAGGTAATATACACCTAAGTAAAAATGCGTGTTATATGTATAGTGTCCTGAGACTAGAGCGTTCTTAATCTTCTTGTAACCCTCTTCCCAGTACCCCAGTCTAAAAAGTATTGAAACAAAATCGATTAAATTTTGCTCATCGGACAGTTTTCTTTTATATACCGCTTGCTGAATAAATTCTAGGTCGTACCTTTTTAAAACATTTTTTTCTCCATCTAACATTTTACATATCTTTGCTGAAATATTTTCACCATGTCTTCTAACTCTTATCAAAGGTTCATCTACATAAGCAAAGCCACCGGCGGCAGCCAACCGGAGCCATAAGTCCCAATCCTCCGAACAAGCCAAGGAAGTATTAAAACCGCCCGCTTTGATAAATTCAATTTTTTTCACCAATACTCCGGAAGTTGTAATGACATAATTTCTTATGAATTCATACCCCAGGATTTCATCTGCCCCAACCTGCTTCCAGTGATGGATGCCTCCTATTTCGGTTCCGCTTTCATTAATTTGGGAATATGCGCTGTGTGCCAACACCCAGCAAGCACAGCTTAAGCTTGACATATCCTTAAGCTTATTCAATTCCTTCTCCAATAAATCCGGCTCGGCTATGTCGTCCGAATCCATAAATAGAATAAATTCTCCTGAAGCTTTGTTAACACCGTAGTTTCGGGCATAGGACGCACCATAATTTCTTTCAAGGGAATAAATCTTAAGGTTAGGGTCATACTTCCTTTTAAAATCTTCTATAACCCTTAATGTCTGATCCTGGCTTCCATTGTCCACAACTATAATTTCATCAATACTTTGGGTCTGCGTTAATAAGCTTGTTAAAGTATCTTCAATGTATTTTTCGGCATTAAAGGACGGAATTACTGCTGAAATATACCCTTCGATATTTACCATACTCATAACCCTATTGTCTCCCTAAGAAATTCGCTACAACTTTTTTGAAACAAAAATATATTGGTACGTTCTACCGTGCTCTTCAAAATTACACTCTCCATTCATTTCCCTAAAACACTTGTGAAGCTGCTTTAATCTATGTTCCTCATCTTCTGTAAGTACTTTATACACTCTTAGTTCATTTGTACTTTGAAAACCGTTTTTATGAAGCAGCTCTTTAATATACCCTTTTGGTCTTAATATCACCCGTTTTTTATCAATAACTCCTAGGTCCGTATCCAGGGAATCATTCATCAACCATTCCATCGTCTTCAAATAATTTGCATTTGGAACTCTCACGATTAGAATACCGTCCGTTTGCAGTACTTTAGCCAATTGCTGCAGAAAAGCAGAAGGATTTAGAATATATTCCAGCGTATACTCTACAATAATCGCATCAAAGTATCCTTCCTCCATATTCCAACAGCTGTATTCCAAATTGGTTTGCTTGAATTTATCTAAAAAGCGCTCCGCAATTTTCTGCATCTGGGAGCACGCATCCATCCCAATAACTTCTACACTTTGACGGTTCTTTAAACTCAAAGCCAATGCTCCGGTTGAACATCCTATATGCAGTACCTTTGATGCAGATTCCGGTATATTATCAAGGATATTCGGATTTACAAAACTAAAATACGAAAAATCATAACCCCACTTTTCTTTGAACACATTTTTATTTGTTTCCATGATGGATTGGTAAGACACGTTAAGAGTATCAAACGTTGTGCGCCCAAAGTGATGGATAAAAGTATTTCTGCAAATATAAAGGTCAAATCCTCTCAAAATTATCCGTACACATAAATCATCATCTTCATAGTTCCCAACCTTGAAGCTTTCATCCAAAAGACCTATGATATCTAACATCTGTCTTTTTATAAGCATGCAAAAACCCACCAGCTTAAGTACCTTTTCATATTTGGGCGGCTGGTTGTTAAATTGTTCGGCAAACTCCTGCATTTTACTTATGTCATCATATTCAGCCCGGATCTTTTGACTGCCATAAATATTATTGGTAACAGGGCCTACCGCTGCCGCATTTTCTACATGACTGAAGCAGCTTATCAGGTTGGAGAGCCAACCACAGGTTACAACCGTATCATTATTTAAAAGCACAACATATTCACCGCCCGATGCCATGATCCCTTGGTTGCATCCCGCCGCAAAACCTTTATTTTCAATGTTTTTAATTAGCCTGATATCGTTTTGCTGCTCCAGATAACCGACCGTTCCATCTGTGGATGCATTATCAACAACGATGATTTCATAGGGAACATGCGTATACTTCCTGATGCTGTCCAAACATAATTTTGTGTACTCCAGCTGATTGTGGGTTAAAATAATAATGCTGCTTAATTTTTCATTTATCATACATAAAACTCTTTCACCTTTTATTTCTTTCTTAATAGAATATGATTTTGTGAAGGCGAGTTCGGATGGCTTTCTGTATAATCCAAAATCTCAAAATATTTAGACCATTTTTCTTTAATATAAGATCGTTGATATAATGCTTCACCATACGTATCTGAACCATTATAAAGGCGATTGCTGTAACAGAATTCTCCGTTTTCATATCTTTCTATGAGTTTTCCATAATCCTCAAAATGGGGGTCATGATAGTCTCTTGTTTTACTTGGGTGGGCCCAAATTGTAAATATTAAAGCCCCTCCCGGTTTAAGCACCCGGTTTATTTCTTCCATCCAACTCAAATGACTTTTTTCAGAGATATGTGTAAATACTGAAAAAGCAAACACAAAATCAAATGAATGGTCTTCAAAAACAAGTGGCGGCCATGCCTCATTTAAGAAATAACTGCCAAATTTATTGCTCTCCCTGCAAAAACCAATGAGTTCACGATCAATGTCGGTTCCTATCAATTCAGATTTTACACCGTCTTTGGCAAAAAAACGAAGCAGTCTGCCGTAACCGCAGCCAAAATCCAAAATTCTTTTTAAATCAACGATCTTGATATGATTACGTTCCAACAGTCCCTTCATAATAACGTATTGATTAAACGCATGTCTTAGGCTTACATCCCCAGTTACGCCCGTAAGCCTGATTTGGTATTTATCCTCCGGCAGCGGCGAAAGAAGTCTTTGAAGGACTTCATTTTCCCGGTATCCCTTTGTATTCATCCAGTACCAAAATTCATCGTCAAACTCCTTAAAATCTTGAAGGGATAAAGGCGCGTAACTGTTATTGCAAATTTCGATAAATCTGCTGTACTGCTCCAACCAATTGTCACCACAATACCCTAATTCGGTATATAGTACATAATCCTTGTCCTTTTTAAAATCAAATGAATGAAGCTCACGTTCAATTTCGTCAACCCAGGTAGATGCTATAACAACAAAGGGGGATTCCTTCTGTGCTGAATCCTTTAGGATTTGAGGCGGGAAAATCTGCTTATTTTCCAGGATACTTCCCCACTTTTCAGAGTTGCTGTCAATAAACCCTTGAACATTACACTTTTTTTCGATATCCTTAAAAGTCGTTATGCCGCAGCTTCCTGCCCCCCAAATATAAATAGGCCGTGAATGATTACCAAACATATCATCAGTCCCTTCCAATTTCAAATTATGATACTCATTTTTGATTCATTTTTAGCAGTTCATAAATCAAATGCTATTAGCATACCTTTTTGAAGAGGTATTCACACTATAACGTTAAAGTTGAATTCAGCACTTTCTAGCGCATATTATTCTTTGATAGTTTATATTATTTATCGGATAATCCCGCACCACTACACCTACCTGGAAAGATAAATCTTTAAAGATGTTGCAAATATCAGTAAACTCTTCTTCCACAAGTTTTTCATTATCATATGAGCCGGCATATCCTACAACCAATATTCCGCATTCCTTTAAAACCCTAAAAATGCTCTGTCCAATTACCTTTATTTCCTCAGCACTTAATGAAGTCACACCGGTTAAAAGCACACTATCGAAAAATTCATTCTTAAAGTCAGATAGCTCCTCTTTTCTGTTACTATTGGTGTAAAAGTCACAAACCATTTTCAAAAAAGGCGCATACGCATCATTCTCACCTATATTTAGAAGCTTTAGGTTCTTATCAGGAGGCCATTCTAAAAGTGGCAGTCCATACATGCCTATATCCTCTGATAGAACTTGAATAACCATTCTTTCAGGAGGTAATGAACCACACTTCTTACATCTATACCGATTTATATATTTTGTTTCTTCATCTTTTAAAGATGCAAAATGCGCATACCCACAAATATTACAAATGGGCTTCCTTGCTGAACGGACTATAAGCCGCTCATTTCCGCTTGCAGTACTCATGGTGACTGCATAATTTGAAATATTTACTGCATAATCCACCTGATTATTAAAACCCCTAGCCTCTAGAATAGGAGTAATTTCATCGTCATACATAGATGCAATAATGATATATGGGCGGGTATCAGCCTTAGAATGCGTATTTAAAACTTCTTCAGGCGAATATACCATAAATGTTTCAATACAATTTCCCCATTTTAACGGATTGCTGTCCAAAAATCCTTCCACACTAACATTTAATTCTCTCAACAAATCGATGCTTGCCTTGCCTGAACTGCCTGTCCCCCATACATATAGCGGCCTTTTTATATTAATCTCATAATAAACCGGTGTGTTAGAGAGTTTCTCCGTTCCATAAGAAATTTCCGATATATAATTTCTTTTTGCCTTTCTATTTACATCATTCATTTGATTCATTTTTCCGTTTTCAAGAAGTACCTGCCTGGTAGCTTCCAAAAACTTTCTTCCATGTTTCAAATCAGGTTCAAGATGGCATCCTTCCCCCCACTCATTCCATGCATTGATAAAAACAATTTGTTCGTCTTTTTGGTTATCTTCAATTCGCCATACGGCATGCTTTAACCATTCTTTATAAAGAACCTCATCTTCATTTTGGATAATTGTAGCCTCGTTTCTTCTCCTGGCACTATTATCCCAACTCGGAAAAACACAAGGAAAAACAGTAATATCTTTGTTTTTCCCTTTCTTCAATGCATCTTTTATCAAATCCCTGTAGCTGATTACATTGAGCCCGGGTAACCCGGTTAGGTTTAACCTTTCCGTATAGCCCTTGATGTTTGGCTCAAACTCGTAAATTGCATCAAAACCAGCCTCTATGATTTCCTCATCCGAAAAAACATTCTGCGAATTTCTCGCAGGACAGATGTAAATCCCCGGAAGTCCTTTGGATTTTGCGGTTTCACGCCATACAGAGATGATTTCCTTTAGGTTTGGTATGTCGCTGGCCCGGTAAACCAAAAATAAAGGTTTTCCATTTACTTTAATATATCTATGATCGGCAAAGGCCGTGCTTAGCCACTCCATATGCTCTTTGGGGTTGTACTCTGCATAGTTTTGTTCAATAAGTACCTCTTTCTCTTTTCCATCCCACCTGCGTGTCCAATTTTCATTTGCCCAGCATAGGCAGAATGGGAAATTCGGCTTACCTGACAAGAGTACTTCATTGAATGGCCTTTCCAGAAGCAGCTTACCATTAAACCAATAATGGTAATAGCAAAAACCTCCAAGCCCATACTCCTGGGCTAATTTTGCTTGTGTAATTCTTGTTTCCTCCAACCTTAAATCATAAAATCCAAGATCTGATGGGATATGCGGCTGGTAATGTCCACTATAGGAAGGCCGCGCTTTTGCCACGTTTGTCCATTCAGTAAACCCTTCTCCCCACCATTCATTATTTTCAGCAATAGGATGGTATTGCGGTAAATAGAAAGCAATTATTTTCATATTTTCTTCCCCAGCATTGTATTTTTTATTCAAAAGTACATTTTAACAAGCTTTATAAACAATATTTCAGAGATTATGACGCAAAGTTTTACAAATCATTATTCCCCTATTCACTTTATTGAAGCCTATAGACTAAAAAATAATTTCTATAAAATCTTTCACCCTTCTAAGACCTAAATCAACTAACTTCTGATTCGCCTCACTCTTTCCCGGAGTAGTCGCAATAATAATATAATCAAAATTTAATTCTCCAAGGACTTGAGGTTTAAATATGGGAATTCTGTTCAATTCTCCCAATTTAAATTTATCAATGTATCCAACCAAATTAAAGTTTGGCAATACACTTGTTATGAAGTATTTTGCCAGTTCCCCCCCGTTACCTGCCCCCCAAATTAGATAATTTATTTGTTTTTCCCTGCTTCTCTCCATCAGATATTGAATTTCATTTCTCAGCCTAATAATATCTGCTTCTATCCGCCTTTGTACTTCTCTATCAAATCGGCTTTGCACACTATTTATACTTTGACAGCAAAAATCATTTTCCTTTAAATACCTGGTATAGCCATTTTCAAAATGATTCAATTTCTCACTTAAGATACTTTGAATAAGGTATATAACTCCGTACTTTTTGCATTCTTCACATATAGGCTGACTTCTTTTTAAATTCTCAACCTCCGATAATGAATAGTTAAAGATACTTCCTAATGAATAGTATTCATTTTCTTTGTCAATTACACAACATGTAAGCAGTTCACAATTTTCATCTATGACCAGGAATTCATCCATTTGATTGCATGTATACTCATCCGGCATATCTTTCAATTCTTGATCAATATAAAATAAGAATAATTCTTGGGAAGCCTTTTTTAATTGATCATACTGCATTGTAGAAGCAAGATACTCTTTAAACGTTTTATAATCGTTTAGATAGGCATAATAAGGATAAATATTGATTCTTTCTCTTGCAGAAAATTCATAAGCTTTTTCCAACTCGCGGACATTAAATTGGTAAACGTGGTAGTAAATGCTGGCATCTCCTTGAAAGCCACAGTTCCTATAGTTTTCAAGTATAGAAGAAATATTGTTTTTAATGGTGTTAAAATCAAAACCATGAATTCTATTATAGGACTCTTGGCTGAAACCAGGCATAGAGAACCTTAATTCCTTTAAAGTTTTCAAATCATTGGAGCCATCAAAAAGTACCGGTTTTGATGCATTTGTGCTTAAAATAAAATGTATGCCGCTCTTATTTAGATGTTTGATAATCTCCTTAACCTCGGGATTTAATAATGGCTCTCCCCAGTTATAAAGGTATAAGTTAGAGTTGTCGTCAATTATTTTGTTTGACTGCAAATACTGCATTAGTTCAATAAATTTGGATGCACACATGTACCCGCCGCTGGGTTTTAAGCCTTTTCTATTTGCCATTCCAGTGGTACACCAGGTACATTTTCCATTACATATGCCGCTTAACTCAATAATAATATTTTTATACAGTTTACTCACCTCAAATTACCTCTACTAATTTTGTCCCGTCCTTGTTTATTAGGTTTGAGGATAAAATCATAGGGAGTTTAAAAATGGGGTCTTGTAACATACTTATAAATTGTTGGTGTTCAGGATGCGTTTTATTATGGATGGCTAAATCCTCAAACTCATTATTGGTAAAAGTCCCCCAATTCTGCAGTTTATTAAATGCCACCATATCTATCTCAAACCGTTGTGCTAAATCAATAAATTGTTTCATCTCTTTATAATTTCTCTGCTGAACAACGAAATTAAATTGCAATCTCGCTATATCGCCTTTTTTTCTAAGTTCTGAAATAAATTTGAGATTCTTTAAAAGAGTATTAAATTCCCCACCCTTACGTATAGTTCTATATGTTTTTTCTGTTGCAGCATCGATTGAAACCGTAACATGAACATTTTTACCATGAATACTCTCAACCTCACCCCAATTTTTAGGATTAAATAATAAAGCGTTTGTTAAAATAATAATTTCAATGTTTGGATTTTGTTCAAAATTTATTTCCTTCAAAAAAAGTTTATATAGTCTGCTAACAAAGAACTCTCCATTGCCTATAGTTATCATTTGGACATTTTTTAAACCTTCCTGTAGAATCCTATTTTGCATTAGTTCTAATTTGGCAACTTTCTGATCATCAAGTTTCATGAATCCTTTCCGGCATGTTATACAACTTAGATTGCAAGAATAATCATAAAGAAGTTCTAAGCTTTTTGGTCCATTTGTTAAGTTGACAATCTTGTTTTTAATAATATTCTTAGAACAAACACTCAGATGTTCTTTGGATTTATAGGCTTTTAGCGGGCAGTAATCAGTATTGCAGAAGGTATATGTACCGTTTAAAACAGATAATCTAAGAATCCTTGCGTACATTGAATTCCAAACATCCATTAGCTTGTTGTCTATTAAGTTCCCAATTGAAATATTAAGCCAACCTGAGCAGCATAAAAAAGCATCTCCATTATGATCTATGTTCATATTCTCAAATGGCCTATTGCAAAAATATTTTACCTTTTGGGTATCAGTTATTATTTGGTAAAAGAGCTTTGATGGCGGTAGCTTTAAGTAATCAAAAGTCTCTGATTGCAGTTTAAAAAAATCTAAAGCATTTACATAGTTTACTTTTTCGCACAGCCCCCAATTATCAAGCTGCATAGAAATTTCTAAATAAAATGAACTTGCTATAATAACTAATATGTTATCTAAAACGTCTTCTAAAATAGTCTCTGGGTTTTTTATACACTTCCCATTATACACCATGCCATTTTTTGCTTGGTCGTTATCAACATAATAAATAACGTCCAGATCATTAAAGATACTCTCAAAAGCCTTTTGAACTGAGCCAGTTCCAAAAATAACAACCTTCCTTTCATAAAGTATTGAAAAGGGAGATCGATAATTTAATATTTTTATTGCGTTAATAAAATTTTTGTCTTCTTGCAAGCCCATCCCAGCTAACTGTTTAGCAATTTCATCATAATACGAGCTTGCCACAATAACTACTATATCAAATAAATCATATTCCAAAATACTCTCAGGGCCCTTCACCATTTTTCCGTTATAAATTGTGCCTTTTTTATTGTCATTATTGTCGACATAAAATATTATATCTAAATTATTTATAATTACTTCAAAATTTTGTTGAAACTTTCCTGTACCAAATACTATAACTTTTTTATTGCTAAACATCTCAGACAATGACATTCCAGCCACCTCTATCCCTTATTTTCGAACAAAGTTTTGAAGCAATAATTACAATTTAATATTAGTGATTTTTATACGCCATAGCCAAATGCATAATCTTTTTCATATTTTAAGCCTAATGACTCCAAGTACTCTTGTACCTCGCTTTTACCAGGAGATGTTGATACGAATATATAGCTAAACTTAAGAATCTCTATATCTTCCGGCATAAAAATATTCTTTCCTTCTAACATCCCATTCTTAAACGTATCAATATATCCTATCAAATTAAAATTTGGTAGGATCTCATTAATTACTTTTTTTGTGGTTCTGCCTGAATTACCTGTTCCCCAGATTAAATAATTATGTCTTTTTTCCGTACAGTTCCTCTTTAAATAGATCAAATTTGATCTCATGGCTAGAAGCGGTTTCAAGGATACTCCTTCCAAGCCTAAAACCTTATTAAATAATTTTTCATAATGAACCGACTCATCCGTTGCTAATTTACCAGCACTCTCCATATCATGCTTTCCTTGCCGATGAATTTTATCAGACACAATATTCGATAACAGTTCCCTTTTCATACTCCTTAATTCAAACGTATTGCTTCCATCTCCTGTTTGAAACTGCTCTCCCGTATCCCGGTCTAAAATATTAAACCTTTCCCATTCTTCGTAAACCACAGAATTTTTCCTGATAATCATATATGGAAGTCCTATATAATAAAGATATTTTAAGTTCCTTTTTATAAATAAACATGTCTCAATATAGTTTTTTTCAGTTTCGCCCGGGAAGCCTATGATAATATTGGTGCTTGACTGAATACCTGCCAAATAGCAATCTCTCAAAACCTGCTCGCAAGTCTCTACATTAAATTTTTTTCTCATCAGTCTCAATACATCATCGCTTCCTGATTCTATCCCCCAAAAAAGGCCTGTACAACCTGCTTTCTTCATTTTTCCAAATAACTCCATTGTCATTTCTGACCTTATTAAAGCCATCCCTGACCAAGAAACTTTTATCCCCTCACGGATAATCAAATCACACATTCTCTCTAGTTCTTTAATATTTCCGTTAATAAGGGAATCATTGAAAGTTATAAATACACTTTCCTTAGAATGTACAAAATATTTCATTTGATATCTTAGCTCGTCAACAATATTTTCGGCTGTCCTAAACCTGTATTTTTTAAAATTCGTTCCTTCGCTGCAAAAAGCACACCGATTAATACATCCACGGGATGTCATTATACTTAATCGGTCTTTCTGATACTTCTCAAGATCCAGGGAATCATAATCCGGAAAAGGGAGTGCATTGAGATTTACTACTGCGTCAGGGTCTCCTCCATCTAGAACGATACCCGTTTCTCTATCCCGGGTTACAAATCCCTTTACTTTCTCTTTCCCGAATTGCCCTCGGTTTATGCACTCCATCAGCTTACCCAGTACATAGTCTCCTTCACCCGTACAAATCGCATCAATTTCCTGCTCCTGCATAAACCCCAGGCCATATTCCGACCTAAAACACTCAGGCCCTCCTAATACAGTTATGATATTGGGATTTATTTTTTTCAAAAGCCGATTTATTTTTAGGGTCATAATCCTAGATGCGCCATTTACACTAAACCCTATGACATTAACAGCTTCATTTAAAATATGCTGAATAGCATCGTCTATCAGTGACCAGTTTGTTTGAATAAACGTGTCAATATTGTCCTCATCAAACCAAAATCCACTAAATTCACCAATCCAGTTTTTTTGGTCCTTTAGGGAAACTGCATTATAAAAATCAATATTAAAGTCAAACACCTTTGGCTCATAACCGCTCTTCTTTAAAGCGGCTGATAAAACCGCAAGGGTATAATTAGGATTTTCAATACCCCATGCAGGTAACATGGCTAATGCAATCTTCATGAAAGCACCTCTTTTAGTGATAATATATGCATTTCACTTATTTGAGTATTTCTGATTTCCCTTTATTCTCGACGCAAAATACATCTCTTTACTGCACAGATCAAATCCTCTACACAAAAATCCGCGTTAAAACTACTTTCTCCCGTAGTGCAAATAGAGTTAAGTAACACAGTTTTTAACCCAGCTTTTCTACCCGCTCTAATATCACTCTCCCGGTCTCCAACAAACCATGAACATTCTTTTTCTAAGCTAAATTCTTGTAGTGCCATTTTGATTAAGCCGGTTTTAGGCTTCCTGCAAATACAATCCATCCTATAGGGCTCCTTTCCATACTTAGGATGATGCGGACAGTAATAATATGCATCAATAAAGGCATCATATTGATTTAGTTGATCATCGATATGCTTATGCAGCTTTTTTACATCCTCTTCATTGTAATAACCTCTTGCAATACCTGATTGATTTGTAATAACAATTACTTTAAACCCATTTTCGTTTAATAGTTTGATTGCTTGCGGGACATTTTTTATAAATTCAAACTCTTCAATTTTGTATAAATAATTTTTCTCTATATTAATAGTACCATCCCTATCTAAAAAAACAGCTTTATTTTGCATTTCTCCTCCCTACTTTGCCCCCATATTTCCAGAATCTTTCTCAATATATTCTTTAAGGCATTGGCTTATCATGTGGGATAGAAGCATGTGAATATCTTCAACTTGTCCATAATTGTAATTTTCTACATGAATATATTCGTTAGCCATTTTTTTAAGTTTTCCTCCGTTAAAACCTAGAAAAGCAATAACATATGCTTGCCTGTCCTTTGCATACTCAACAGCACGTAAAACATTCATTGAGTTTCCGGTTGCTGAAATTGCTATAATCACGTCATTCCTTTGGACTAAATTTTTAAGTTGTTCTGAAAATACATGTTCATACCCGTAATCATTAGAAAAGGCAGTTATCAGCGCCATATTATCATTTAAGCTCATGACCCTAAATCTTTTCTTTCCCTCCACAATGGTACCTTTGCCTAAATCACAGGCAAAATGAGATGCCGTTGAAGCACTACCTCCGTTGCCCATAATAAAAACCTGCTGATCGTTTAAATAGGCATTATAGATCACCTCTATCACCCTTTGTATAGTTAACGTATCCAAACCCTCCATGGCAGACCTTACTTCAAGTATATATCTTTCAATATTAGAAAAATCCATAAAACGCGCCCCCGTTTAAATCCTCTCTAAATATCTAAATACTAAAAATAATGTCCTTTAGGGAAATCATTCTTATATTTATTTTATTTTCCTTCAATTCTTCTAAAATTATATCCATATGGTAGATAGGTGTAATGATAATTGCATCCACATTCCTAAACGAGGCTACCGTATTAATTGGTTGAATAGGGGTATCCCCAAATATTTCATTTTTATCAATTTTTTTATCAATAAAACATATTACCCTAATATCACTTTCCCTAAGTTCCTCGAAGAGTCTCTTTCCCAACTCACCACACCCATAAATCGCAACAGATTTTATATTCTCTTTGATAAAATAATCTTCAACACTCTTCTTTTGATTCTTAATTTTTAGCCATTGGTTTGTAAGCTCATAATACAG
This sequence comes from Clostridia bacterium, assembly GCA_026418275.1. GTDB lineage: Bacteria > Bacillota > Clostridia > Acetivibrionales > DSM-2933 > SKW182. The sequence goes on along the minus strand of JAOABQ010000084.1, from coordinate 39,805 downwards.
CTTGTGCGGAGAAAACTCAGGTTGCGATGGTTTTTGGGGAAACATCCGACCTCTTTTGAAAATGGTTATTAAGCTTAAATATTGACCTTTTTGAATAAAACTTAAATCACTCTTTTCAAGGTACCCAGTTAGTAAATTTACTAATTCCGACCATTCTTTATCATTTAAAGAAGCATTCAATTCAGAAAATATTGGCACTAATGTTTTATATGCCCGAACACCATGCTGCATAAATAAATAAGACACAAAGTGCAGAAAAAGTACCGGATCGGATTTAGCAATACTTCTAAAATCCACTAACCCCTCAAGAGTATTTTTTACTTTTAAATCTAAAAAAAACTGATTTGGCGAAACATTATCCTTAATTTTTTTACTTAGCAAGTTTTCATTCTGCTTCAAAAACGCAGTTCCAACTTTTGAAGTAGAGTATGCTATGTTTTGTGTCCCCACTAATGGCTTTTTCTTATATATCTTATTAAACCCCGGAATAAAACTCACATCGAATCCTGGAGCATCCTCGTTAAAAATTGATAGAAACCTATTTTGTAGACTTATTTCTTCATTAATGTTTTCCCACAAACCATGCAGCCGCTCTAACATCTCCTTCACTACATCCAGTATTTCCTCGGAGGAATTTTGAATGAGTTCCACTCCCAATTTTAGATAGTTAGAATTATCCCAGCCCCAATCATTTACCCTCGCTTTTAAAAGTTCAGAGTATGTAAGAAATCGTTTTTCAGATAAATGCCATCCTTTTTTATAGATACACAAACAATTATTTATATAGGGTATAATTCCCGGAGGAAAAGCATTTGTAATAATACTTGGCCGATTGAAAATCCAAGGTACACAACTTAGTCCAGTATTTCCGCCTAGAAAAAAGTAACATTTCGCTAAAAGATAAATATCTCCGAAATCACTTCTAAAATTATTAGAATAGTCAATAATTCTCTCGTCTTGAATCTTAAGCGTTTTTTCTGTTACCTGACCCATTCGTATACAATAGTAGCCCTGTTTTGCCAAATACTCTATTGCAGGCATTAGATCCTGGATATTATTGTTTTGGTATGTACTCTCAACCGTATTGTGTCCCTTCACAACTTTTTTCAAATATTCATCATCTCTGTTATGGAAGCATATAAATGGCTTGTCCTTCCCAACTCCCATATATTCTAATAATTTCTGCCCCATATACTCCTCTTCATCAGAAAAAAACAACTGGGGCTCTACTGATTTAAATGTTTGCATATAGCTTATGTTTGTATTAAATAATCGCCCTTTACTTAAATCCCATAGTTCCGGATCATCATTTGCCAATAGGATAAGTAGGTTTATTACCGAAGGATTATCAATTACAGGGTAACTTCTTTTAATCATTCTTAGCAATTGGCTGTTACAGACCCTTAATAATGCTTCAGCGTCATCAGGCATATAAGTAACCATCAAGGTTATATCCCTCTGCCTTTCCAACTTATTGCCATAAACGGCGTAATACCTTAAAAAATCTTCTGTATTAAACGCCAAATGGCCTATCCTGGATATCATAAGCGTCCTTACCGTAATCTTATTTGCAAACTTTCTCAGTTTTCTATTAATGTCACATAAATCTATGCTTACTAAATTAATGAGATTTATGTCTTTAAATTCATTAAGAATGAATATCACCTGGCTTAAACTGTCTGACAATCGTTAACCCTCCAATACCCTTCCAAGCTTTTTTATCAGTATGTCTCATCTCTGGAATATACCGTCATCATATATCTTAATAACTTTTATTCCTTGTGCTTCAAGTATCTTAATTCTCTCGTAAATGACTTCTTGGAATACATCTGAGGATATAATAACCGCCTTAATCCTATCCGTTATCTCATTCAAATTATAAACTGTAAATCCATAATAATTTTGTCCAACTTTATTAGCATCATAATCAAGGAGCCCGATAATCTTATATTGATCTTTTTCAATATAAGGTAATAAAATCTTAGTATGGTTCCCTGTTCCATAAATTGCTATAGAATTCTTGTCAAATTCCTTTATTTTTTCCGTTATTTCTATTAGTTTTTGACTTCTATAATCAACGGTTTTGTTTTTATTTGTCTTCCAATGTTTTATATACGACCCCTGTTGGGGTATTCTATCTCCCATAGAGTTTTCTGTTTTGGTAGCAATGCATAATACACCGTAAATACCATCATCTAATCCACCAAATGAAATACTATCCAAACTTCCTTGGGAATAGTTATCATAGAACGTCCATGGTTCGGTATCATGATTCTGGGTATACCGAAATAAACAAATATGATTAACTTCAAAACTATTTGCATTGTAGAAATCAAAGAAAAATGTTGGAGAAAGCATATAAAAGCCATGATCAACAAGGTTTGATGACGGAGAAAAGTGAATGATTCTTCCTCCTATCCGCAGCATCCTAAATATATTGTACATAGCATTTGGAATATGAAAAACATGTTCTATTGTTCCTCCATCTATAATCATATCAAACCCTTCAATTAGGTTATCCGGTAGATTTGTGTTGTTTAGGTCAAAAACTATTTGCGCAGATTCGTAATCCGAATAATCTAATGAAATGACTTCTTTGAAACCTATACATTTGAGCATGTAAACATCGGAAATAAACCCTTTCTTTGCATAATCATTTCGTAGGCTAAATGTAGGTTGCTCATTCTTTAAGTTATATCCTAAATCCTTTGCTGTACTCCTTAATATATTATCTGAAAAATAAATATCCTGTCTTCCCAATGTCAGAACTTTTCCGGAAAAAGGTTTTCGCTTTCCTTCCTTCAATAAAATTCTAAGCGCCTCTAAAGCTATTCCCATAAACACCCTCCTGCTTCCATATCTCCGGTTAACATCCCGCAATTTTTAATTTAGAGTGGATACAATACAAAAAATCTAATCTGCCTTCGCAAGTCATCTCCAAAACATTGTATTTCTGCTTTCATAATATAAAATTTTAGTACGTTACATATTTTTGCAGCAAGTAACCGTATTATATTCTGATTAAAATTTAAAAATGTATACCACAATTTTGTCTAGTTTGACGGCGATGATTATTTAACTCCTCAATTGTTAAGTTCATCATTTTTGCTGCTTTAGCTATCTTCTCAGGTGTATTAAAATTGATTCTATCCCACTCGAAAGCACGGAGAACCATAAGTTCAAAAGGAGTAAATTCATCCGTCTTAATAAAAGCCTGACCAAATCCAAAGTATTTCGGATCAGCAAAACTAAAATTGGAGGGAAGAAGGTTTTGCTCTTTGGCAATCCGGTAAAGGTCGGTTTTTGGTAATGGTGTAGCAATATGAAAATGCACTAAATCAAAATTACAACTTTCAGCAAACCGAAAAGTTTCACGGATTTCATCCCACGTCTCCCCAGGGAAACCGATAATAAAATTGGCACCGATATCAATTCCTAACTCATTACACTTTTTCACAATACCGGGGACGATCTCCAGCTTTAGGGGTTTACGAATAATTTTGTGCAGAACACGCGGATTACCGGATTCAACAGATATCGTAAACTGGGTACACCCAGCTTTTTTCATTAATTCCATAAGTTCATCATTCAGATGCCAGGCAGACACAGTTCCAACCTTCCATGAAATCTTATACGCCCTCTCAATTATAATATTTAGGAGTTTATATATTCTTTGTCTGTCTGCCAGAAGACAATCGTCTAAAAAATTAAAGTTGCTAACACCATGTTCATACATCAAAAATTCCATTTCATCGATTATATCTTCTACTGTTCTGAAAGCAATTTTCCTCCCGCTAATCGTCCTCGTAGCACAGAAGACACAGTTATAAGGACACCCGTAGGAAGTTATGATCACTGAACTGGCACCATTGGAATTTAACTGATAATGGTTGGATTGCTGTGATGTATACAAATATTTTTTTGTATTAATTAGAGAGTAATCCGGCTGGACCATTTTTTTTACATTTGAAATGTAAGTATTTAAATCATTAATTATAGGCTTACCTTCTCCATCCCTGAATCCAATTCCATTAAAGCTTTCTATCTGATTTTTATTATTTGAAAATACGAGGGATATAAATTCTGCTATCCGCTCCTCTGCATGCCCAATAAAAATATAATCAATATTAGCATCCATTATCAGTTCTCTACCCAAAACTGTCGGATATATTCCCCCAACAATGGTAATACAGCTAGGACATGCCCTTTTAGCTAAATCTATGGCAGTGTGGTATTGTTGGTGATACTCCACTGACAAAGTTGATATCAAAACTATTTCCGGATCTATATTCTGCAATGCTGATATACATTCATCTTGAGACATATCATCAATATTGGCATCCAAAATGCTAAAATTAAAACTTTTTTTAAGTAAAGCAGTTAGAATCAAAGCAGCATAAGGTATCATCAACCACGGGCGTTTCCCATACCACCGCGTATTCGGAATAAATAATACCACTTTCCTGTTAGAGTTAGTTTCTTCTCCCATATCCATAAATTGATCCATCGACAAAGCACGCTCCTAGGTTAATCATTTTTTGATACCATTAGTCCTTTGATAAAAAAGCAAACCAATCCTTCGTTGCTTCCCTAATCGAGTCTGATGTCCAAACTGGTGCTTCACGCCAATAATGTATATTCTTCAATATATTACTAACCCCTTCCTCGAAAGAAACCTTAGGTTCCCACCCAAGAATCCGTCTTATCTTGCATATGTCGGCAAATGTACAATCCGGCTCACCAGGCCGTTTTGGAATATAGGCAACTGTTCCCCCCAGAAGCTCCACTAGATAGTTTATAGAGTAAGTATTTCCGCTTCCAACATTAAATATCTCATTAGATATATCAGATTGAGCAGTTGTAACAAACGCATCCACTACATCTGTTACATAAGTAAAATCTCTTGTCTGCGTCCCATCTCCCACAACTGTGTAAGGTTTCCTTGCAAGTTTCTGTGCAAGAAAAACCCCGAACACCGCACCGTAAGTACCTGAAGTACGGGACCTAGGTCCATAAACGTTGAATAACCGAAGGGAGACCGTAGGAAGTTTATAGACTTTTCCCCAATGAAGTACCAATTCTTCTCCTAAATATTTTGTCAAGGCATAAGGATATTTTGTACTAATTTCAGCATTTTCAGGTGTTGGATAGATAGAAGGGATTCCATAGCAAGATGAGGAAGCGCTATATATAAAACGCTTTACTCCACATTCTTTAGCAGCTTCCAGAACAGAAAAAGTTCCATCTACATTCGCCTGAAAATATTTACCCGGATATTGAATGGACGGTACAATATCTGCCAATGCAGCAAGATGAAAAACCCAATCAATATTTTCAAAATAAGAAATAATTTTATCTGTCTTTGTTATATCAATATTTTGTATCTGTAACTGTTTACTACTCATTTGATGCTGCAAATTCTCCAGACGACCTGTACTAAAGTTATCCAATACGGTTACGTTATGACCATCTGCTATTAACCTATCTACCAGGTGCGATCCAATAAAACCGCATCCTCCAGTAACAATCACTTTCATATAGTCCCTCCCCCTACATACCAAGGCAAAATTAGGCTTTAGAAACCACATATTTTCTTTCCCATATGTCACACCCACGGCATAGGCTAATTTCGTTCCGTTTTGAACTTGAGTGCAATAACCTAACCTTATTAAAATTCTCCCCGGTCCAAATTTCTTTAATCGATTGCTTAGAAAAATCACCCATAAAAAATTTTGTTTCATGATCAATACAGCATAAGCATACCCTTCCTTCTACATCTATCAACATCGTGGAAAACGGACTGACACAAGGTTTCTTTTCGAACAGCCTCATTTTATCTTTATTCTCTTCAAACAACTGATTTCCCCATGAATGCTTTGGAAGAGCATATGCTTTATCTCCAGTACCTAATTTTTCGCTCCAAAAATCAAGCCATTCCTCCACCTCAGATTGATTTTCATCTTGTACTACCATACGCAAACAGATTGCCAACTTCCATTTAAATTGTTTTTTTTGTCTTATCAACTCGAGTGTATTACTGATAACCTTATTATAATCAAGACCTTTATTTATTTTTTCATAGGTCTCTTTATGTAAAGCATTCAATGATATTTTAATATCGTCAAGCCCACTGTCAATTAAACTTTGTATCAATACAGGAGTTAGTAATTGTGCATTTGTAGAAATTGTGACATGTTTTATACCTGCATCTTTTAACTTTCTAATTTTACCTGCCAATCCATTGTCAAGAGTCGGCTCATTATCTTTATTTAAACAAACCGATTCTATCCAGTCCGCATATAGCTTTACTTCATCAGCAAATTTATCGAATAGCATACTATCCATAGACTTGACTGTACGTTTTTCTCGGGTGCTCATCGGGCACATTATACAGCTTGCATTACAAGCATTTATTGTCTCTACAACAAAATACTTTGGGAAAAATATGCACTCATCAAGCCTATCTAAAAAGATTCTTTTAGCCAAGGCCCGGTTAACATCATTTTCTTCAAACATTGGCATCATCTCCATTTAGGATTCTTCGTACCGTAGACTGAGAATAAACCTTTGAGAACTACATATCTTGTATAACCGCCGCATCTTTCCTTCCAGTTCTTTTCCCGTTTCATATGTAAATGGCATAATTATGTTACTTTGCTCTGGTACATCCTCTGGTTTAACAATAGGTATACCATCTATACATTTGCCCCTTTTTCCGCTATCTTCATCAATAAAATACATCGGTCTTTTTTCCATTTGTCCAAACAAATAAATAGATGCCATACCTGTCCCAAAAATCGAATAGGCGTTATCCTCTATTCTAACTTTAAAATATTTAAGGTTCTCATTGAGCCAATTATAGTAAACAAATGGATAATTAACCGATGCCTTATATGCTATATTCATTGATGACTGTTTTACTTTTACTGCAAATGTAATACAGTTATATATCCACTGACACCCATCCGCAATAAGTTCAAAACCGGTAGAATCTATAAGTTTCAGTAAACTATGCACCATAAAATGTGAACAATGATCTATGACCGCTAAGTCAAAAGGATTTCTATGTAAATCAGGTACTTGGATAAGTAAAATCCCGCCTGGCAAAAGCTTTTCCCTTAGTTGAGATAAGATACCGCATGGATTTGGTACATGTTCAAGTACATGCCACAATATAATTAGATTATAATTCTTAGCAGGTAAATTTTCTAACTTTCCAGAAGTAAAATTCACAACATTCGGAATTTTTAATATCTGTTCTTTATGGATTTCGACAATATCGAAAGCATTTAAAGTCCAACGGGGTAATAGTTGGCTTGCTGACTTCAAAACTGCACCATTCCCACTTCCAACATCCAGTAGTTCTCCACTTTCAGGCAGAAAGGAAGCACACTGTTCCAGGACGTGATATGTCCGCGTTTTAGGTGAGATCAATCCGTTAAAGGCAAGTTGCTCCACACCATTCGAGAGATAATGTGGTTCGTAACTATTATACAACGCACGAATAATTTCAAGTTCACCATGGTTATATAGTTTTTGAACATGCATGCAATCACAGCAGTAGTAGATCTCTGAAAAGAGTTTACACAATTTTGAATCAGATGTTACCGATACAGGTACTTCTCCTATATTTCCCAACTGCCTGATTTTTATAGAACCGCATAGATTACATCTCATTTATATCCTCCATCCAAACCGCCACTTATCTTTATTTAATCCTCATTTCATTTAGATAGACTAACCAATTTTTCCCTTTTTTCCATGAATATTTCCTCTAAACGAAAATCCAATTCATCAGGTATCGTTTTTTTACTTAGAGGGTATCTATCAGATACGTTTATCCCCGACTCCAAGTTATGGAGATAGTAATCAAAATTAGCCTGTAAGTCACATTCCATTTCATAAGCTCGTTCGGCAAGGCTACGGAGAGTATCGTTAGACAAAACAGGAACTTTTATCTTATGAAGTATTATGCCTCTGTCAATATATTCGTCAATCACATGCAAACTGACACCAATGGGCCACTCATTGATGATAGACCATTTAAATGCATCCAATCCGCGATTTTCAGGAAGTAACCCTGGATGAGCATTGATTATAATCCTGTTCGTAATAAAGGCTTGTGGTATAATCTTTGCTATACATGTTAAAAAAACATCCGGAATCTTCTTTTCACCCGGTACTCCAAGGCATTTGGCTTGCTGTTCCCCCCAACCGTCAACCTCTATATATCTTATATTGTTTATAGCGCAAAATTCTTTCATATCTATGGGTATTAACTGAAAAGGCCTTTCTTCAAACATCCTTCTACTTTGCGGCTTGTATTTGAAGGGGAATGCATAAAGCGTTATTTCAAAGGACTTCGTCATCAGCTTTTTTAATATTTGCCAGGTCTTTAAATGGCCGGTTTGGTAAGTAATAATTCCCACATGCATTTTAATACCTCCCGCTTGTTTTCTTGCTAAAAAACATGAATCGCTACATTCCTTTTTATCATATAAAAGTTTTGCTTACCTTTTGGGAGAGACACACAATGCAAACAGGTAATGGGCCATGGGTAAAAACCCCGTATGAACTACTTCATCATTCATTCCAAACATAAACACATTATGAAAGTATTTTTGGCAAAAGCTGCGTAATTCTTCTCCACTCTTACAATTTATATGTCCTGCTTTAGACTCTTCTGATGCATACTTTTGGGATTCCAGCGATGGAGTTCCCAAGATGAACGCACCGTGGTTCGCAAGACTTTTCACAGTATGGGTCATATATAAATCCTCTTGTCCGGGATCAATATGTTCAAAAACATCGAGTGAATAAGCGCCATCGAAATTTTCTTCAATGGGTCCATCATTAATGTCATAGCCTCTAAAATCAATGTTTTTAACAAAGCCTGCTGTATCTCTCAAACATGTTTCTATATGTGGTCTATAAAAATCAATTGCAACAAGCGTTCCAACGGATTTAGCTACAACCATTGAACCCAATCCCTCTTGGCATCCAACCTCAAGTACTCTCTCATACTTATCAAACATTTTAGCTACAAATTTATATCTTGCCAACAGAAATCCTATACGCTTAGGATCAGATATTAAGTGGTATGTATTATATTCACCTAAAGAATATGGCTTTTCGAGCTTACTAAATTCTATTCCGGAGTAGGCAGCCTTCGCCTTATCGGAGGATGAACGTCCGTAAAACATTTCCATAAAATTACTCCTTTACTTTTCTATAATAAATATACTTTCTCAGCTTCCAGTATAGAGTTTAAGATTGCATCGACTTCATTACTTCCAAAATATTCATTAAACAGGATATTGAAAGAGCTGTCCACACATATCCTAGCATTCTTACAATCATAAGTATCTGAAAGATATGGTTTTACCCAGTCCCAATCAGAAACGATATATTTATAATCAGGATTTACCGATATCCCCTTACATTGCAACGCCATTGCAAATTCTATCTTAGTACAGCTAATTTTTTTCATATCCACAAAAACAGGTTGAAAAAATGGTGAATCATCCATCGATGGACTTAGTACACGACAAACTTTTGAATGCAAAATTAATTCACTTTCCAGATTGAATAAGAAATCTAATCTTCGTTTTATCACAGTGTCAAGCCTTTCCAGCGATTTTAATCCAATAGCACAAGAAATTTCATCAATATTTAAGTTTAAGGCAGGAAACAAAAAAGTTCCCGGATCTTTTTCATCGAAGTTTTCTCTAAAAAAGGGCTTTCCTCTATCTGAATACGCACGGACCATGTTATATAGCTTCTCACTTTTTGTATATATTACTCCACCACATCCACCTGTCGCATGTGCCTTTCTATACATGGTCGAAAAAGCAGCAATATCTCCAAATGTACCTACTTTCTGTCCATTGCACTTTGCGCCGTGAGCTTGTGAACAATCTTCTATGATATATAATCCATGTTCTTTTGCAATCTTGCTGATTAAGTCTATTCTTGCTGCCTTACCGGATGCATGCACTACTACTACAGCTTTAGTTTTGTTATTTATCCGAGACTTAAACTCTTGAGGACTCATATTATATGAATCCGGATCTGAGTCACACAAAACCGGAACAAGACCGTTTAGTATAATTGCGCTAACCGTTCCAGGATCGGTAATAGGTGAAACGATTACTTGGCTTTGAGGCTCCAATTGTAATGCAGCTATTGAAACATACAACGCAGCAGTACCGGTGCAAACAGCATCGGCAAAACCTTCTCCCCCCATATATTTTACAAAGGCATCCGTATATTTTTTTTCATAAAAGCCCTCATAGCCGAAATCCATATTTTTGTTCCTATAATAACTAAAGACTTCTGTAACAACTTGCAGAATTTCATCATCAAAAGCCTTTCTTGCAGGCATTATATAATTAGACATAAATTTATCCTCTAAAAATAATTACTCTTTACTCAAAATAAATGAAGGAATAATCCCCTTTATACTCCCATTCCTTAAATAGCCACTTCCATTCATCGTCTGAAAAAAAGCATTCACAAGTCAATTGCCAGTATAATAAATTTACCTTTTCCCGTTCATTTCTATAGGCCTCAACCAAGATATAACTATTTCCTTTTGAAACCCTTTCAATATGGTAAATTGCCTTTTTCAAATCAAAAATATACAAATTGTGCAAAGTTGTTATGGAGTACACCAAATCATAAGATTTATCCTCATAAGGCAGATCCTGCGCTAATCCACAATGAACAAACTGCCTTACTTCCTCCTTCGCATTTTCAATTGCATAATGTGAGATATCTATACCGGTAATTTGAAGTCCAGGCACCACTTGGCACAACTCATATAGCAGAAAGCCCTTGCCGCAGCCTACATCCAGTACCTTCTGCCCGGGTTGAAGGTTATAGTGTCTCGCCATCTCTTCCGCTACCGTACGCCATCTCCCGTCATACTGATAGCCGCCATATCCATATTTACGGTCACCATCCCAGTAATCTTTGCCAAACTGTTTCGCAATATGCGCACACTTGGCTTTATCGGCCTCCAATATTCTTGCTAAATAATCTCTATTTGTACTTTTATGGAGTTTTGAAACAAAGTCAATATATGCCATATATTCTATCCTCAAATGTTCTCTTCGTTTTATACTTATATTATGATCTATGTTTTCTTTTAATAAGCTCCAAACACCATTTCTTTATATGCTCTGCGGATAAGCCGTTAACAGCCCTTAGTTCTTTATGTGAACCATAACCTTTACAAAAAACATCTTTTAGTCCCATTCTATGAAATATTACCGGAGAATTTAAGTTTTCCAGTATAACTTCAGCAATTGCACTTCCTAGCCCACCGTTAATATTGTGTTCTTCAACTGAAAGAATTGCTCCTGTTTCATTAACAGCTTGGATTAAAATCTCATTGTCGATCGGTTTGATGGTGTGTATGTTAATAACCCTTGCAGAAATCCCCTCCTTTTTAAGGTCAGAGGATACCTGCAAGACTTCATTTATAATTGCACCCGTTGAAACAACCGTTATATCATACCCATTATTTAAAACTACTCCCTTTCCAACTTCAAAGACATAGCTATTATCATAAATTTCAGGTTCTTTATTCGTTCCCAAACGCAAATAGACAGGTCCAACCATTTTAGCAGCTTCCAAAGTAGCCCTTCGAACTTCCAATGGACTCCCAGGGGAAACAATGGTCATGTTGGGAAGTACTCTCATCAGTGCAATATCTTCAGTAGCGTGATGTGTAGGTCCTAAAGTACTATAGACAAAACCCGCTCCCGTACCCACAAGTTTTACATTTTGGTTTTGAAGACATACATCATTACGTACAAACTCAAAAGCGCGCATTGTTAAAAAATTAGAGATTGTATAGGTAAAAGGTATCTTTCCACAACTGGCAAGGCCTGCTGCAGCTGCAACCATATTTGCTTCGGATATTCCAAAGTTAAAAAATTGATCGGGAAAGTCAGTTCGGTACTTATCATATACGATTGCACCATTATCTGATATTAATGCTAGAATATTTTTATTTTCACTCGCTAAATCATATAAAGCAGATAAATACGCACTTCTCATATCTTAATAGATCTCCTTTGAGGGTATTTCAAGTTCTTCTATAACAATATCCAATTCTTCTTTACTAGGCAAACGATAATGCCAAATTGGCACATTCTCCATAAATGATATACCCTTTCCCTTAACAGTGTGCGCAATGATTAGTTTCGGGCAATGATCCGTACCTGGCACCGTCTCTAATGTCTTCAGCAATACGCCCATATCATGGCCATCAACTTCACTGACCCTCCAACCAAAAGCACGCCACTTATCTGCCATCGGCTCCATTTTAATAATACTATCTAAAGGTTCCATCGCTTGTAACTTGTTATAATCTAATATAACTGTAAGGTTCTCAAGTTTGTGGTGCGCTGCAAAAAGAGCTGCCTCCCATACCGATCCTTCCTGGCATTCACCGTCACCTAAAATGCAATAAACCTTATAGCAACTTTTATTCAATTTACCTGCAAGGGCAATACCAGCGGCGTAAGGAAAACCATGGCCCAAGGCACCTGTACTTGCTTCGACACCGGGGATTTCAAGCATATTCGGGTGTCCTCCTAGGGTCGAACCCACCTGGCAGAATCTATCCAGCAGCTTCTCCTCAAAATACCCTTTCTGCGCAAGTACAGCATATAAGGCAGCACTTGCATGTCCCTTACTGAGAATGCAACGGTCTCTTTCGATTAATTGAGGCCGTTTGGGATCAACGTTTAAAACACCGCCAAAATAAAGTGCAGTTAAGATTTCAACAACAGAAAATGCCGGAGCAATATGACCTCCTCCTGCCTTATATATCATTTTAAATATTTTTCTTCGTAGTTCTTTTGCAATTTCCTTTAAGTCCATAATATTTTGCACTATAATCTTCCCCTTAAATTGAGTAGGACTCGGTTACACCTTTTTGTAAACATAATTCTTATACTTGCTAAAGTATAATATTAAACACTTTTTAAATTTTTATCGGTGTACCAACAGATAATTTTAAATAAAGTTAACATGATTTTTATCTAAAGAAAAAAAGGTGTTTAAAAGAATATTTCTTGAATCATAAACACAGTGGTGATTACATTCTCGTATCGCATCAAAATCTTTAAATTTCTGGACCGTAGAGTTTGAAAACCAAAGTTCTTTAAAGCTTAGTTGTGTCAAATCCCCGATAATTCCATTTTCCAAATACGCTTTATCATGACAATAATATACCTTACTATCGGCTGCTATTACCGTAACAAACTCCTTAACCAGACACTTTGAGTATGTTCTCTTAAATACACCACATAAGTTGAAATCCTGCTCATACAAGTTAATAACTTTAAAATCCTTCCTCTTACATGTCTCCTCAACCTTGGTTATCTGCTCTATCACGGCTTTTTTAAACGGAGAATGATATGTTTCAACATCATTTATCATTCTAGCAGTGTACTTAATATGGTTAACACCCAATTCAAACATCAATTTACCTGCAGCAAATACCTCGCCAGCATTTTCCTTGTTAACAACGAAATTTATTCCCAACTCACAATTACCAGGTTTTTGTTTCGCAAATCTGTAAATATTATCACATACCTTTTTAAATGAATCTGTCGATACCTCTCTAATTTGCGAATAAGTAGCCTCATTTGCAGCGTCAAAGGAAATTCGTACCCATTTTGCACTTTTTAAAATATCTGCAGTCGCCCCAAAAAGCAAATGCCCATTTGTTATAATGGATAGATCAATATTCCTGTTTAATACCGCTTCCATAGCAGGAACAATTCGGGGATAAACTAAGGGCTCACCCCCACCACTAAATGTAACAGCTTTAACTCCTATATCACCTAAATCACTTATTATTTCTTTTAGTTTATCCCATGGAATTTGGTTTTTTGACTGTTGCCCCTCCAGATTAAGATATTGTCCACTTCCATAATGACAATAGTTACAATGATGATTACAAACATTGGTAGGTTTTATCCGAACATAAATAGGAGCTGTTCGCGCTCCATCTGCAAGCGCCTTTAATTTATCTGGGTGAGCAAATAATTTCAAATCGCTATAGGGTGTCGCTTTTTGTTCCATTTTACCCTCCATTGTAGCACGTAATGAATACAATTAGTCAAGATTTGTAACTAAGCATCTTATTCAGTTAACCATACTACATTAAATTATTATATAAAGTTAACATGTTCCCCTGAGTATGTTAGCTCATGTAAGTACTTATTTATTTCATCCAACCGACAAAGTTCTCTACACTTACGAACATCCATCACTTTCATTTTATTTAAAAAATTATCTCGTTCTTTCCCCTCCCACAACTCGACAAAACTATTATGCTTTAAGCTTCCTAAGAAAAATTCCGGATCACCTATATATGCAATACATGCCCATACTTTGGCATTTGCATCGATATATGCCCAAAAAGGATGTCCAAGGCAACGATCATAGCATTTCCTTTCCTTTTTCCTTTTCATAGATTCTGAACGAAAAATTATCTTGAACTCCTGATTAGCTATCAAATTTAACTGTTCTTCTAAAAATAAAAATTGATCATAGTTAATACTCTCATTATCAATTTTTACATTGCTTTTAGGATGTTGTGAATAAGGTTTAACAGTAAAATAATCTACTTTCAACTCTTTTAATTGTTTTGCAAATCCAATTACATCATTTACATTCTGAGGAAGCAATACCAACTGGACCCCAATTGTAGTTTTTAAATTATGTTTCTTCTTAATATCTACTGCATTTTTTATGTTTTCCAAGGTTTTATGAAAATCCCCCGGCCTACTTTTATGAATCAGTTGATGATTCTTATCATTTCCGGCATTTATACTAAAACGTACCCAGGTCAACGCTTTCAAACATTCGACCGCAAATTGCCTATCAAATAAAACTCCATTGGATGACATAGCAACATCAATATTAAACTCCCTAGCACGGTTGATAATAAAGGACGTATGTTTATTTAGTAATGGCTCTCCTTCACCTGCAATTACCACACTTTTTAATCCTTTTTCCTTCATTTGTTTAAGGTTATCTACAATTAAATCTTTATCAAGAAAAACAGGCTTATATTCCAAATAATCCAACCCACAAAAAATACACCGGTGGTTACAGTTTCCAGAGGGAGAAATTTCAATACAGATAGGATATATATTTTCACCGTTTCTCCACGCTGCAACCCTTTCGGGATGATATATCAACTTATGTGAATCCATTTTTAAACGATCCTTCAATCATAACATCCCTTTCAATCAAAAATTAAGTAATGTAGAAGCAAATTTTAAAAAGTCAACTTTAGAAACTGCTTTTGAATTTCCTAGTGTACTCGAAGCCAATGCCCCAGACAAATTACCAAATAATGTACTAATTTCCGGTGATACTCCAAGTTTTGCACAAATACTTGAGAGTGAAAAAAAAGCATCCCCAGCACCAACTGTGTCTTGAACTGTAAGTGTTAATGCAGGTGCTCTAGTAAAGTCGGTTCCTTGATAAACAGCAATTGCACCTAAGGAACCAAGGGTAAGCCATCCGATCTTACTTCCCAAATGGTTTTGCAATTTCGGCAAAATTGCCTCATACTCATCGGAGTTTGTTCCATAGGCCAAGCTTAGTTCTCTCTGATCCAGAGTAAAAGTATCCGCACGGCAATATTTTGTAATTAAGTTCGTTCCATAATTAGACGAATTTGTTTGACAATTCAAAGCTAAAAACTTAGCCCTATCCTGAATAATTTCCATTGCTGTCCGATCAATCAAACCATGTCCGTAATCTGCTAAAATGACAATATCATAATTAAATAGGTTCTCATGAAGTTTTTTATAAAAACACGCCCTATCAATTTCCTTATTATGTTCCTCTCCCATTAAATAGTTGACAGAAAATATTTTGTTATATTCATTTCGTATTCCATACTTCTCAATAAACCGGCGTTTTATGGTTGTACGGCATCTTGAATCAAATTGCAAATCCAACAGCATATCTTTACTTAGATCATTTAGGATTTGTGTATGAATATGAGACTCATCGCCAACAATACTACACACAGTCACACTTTTTATAAATCCGGAAAGGTGTCGTGCAATAGCCAAAGCCCCCCCCAGATAGCGTTCTTCCCTTAAATATTTTGCAGAAATGGCACGATCTTTTGATGTCAACCCCTGCAAAGTACAAAAAACATACTCATCAATGATGATATCGCCGACTACTAAGACATTTAAATCATTTAAATCATTTAATATACTCTTAATAACTTCAAGGGAACAACCCTTAGACATGACTTTTGCATATTCCTTTATTTCGGGCGAAAATACTGGAAAAATATTATTAATCAACTTGGTAGAACTAAAGGTGATACCATCTGTAAAATAGACTTCTCCACCATAAGATTTAACCTTGTTGACCTCCCTATCGATATTTTGAGTAATATCATTTGCAAAATTTTCATATTCCTTTCCCTTTACATATAGGTCAGGCTGTATAAATTCTATTATTTCAAGCGCAGTAGTCGTCTCTGAAAGAATTACATAATCTACACACTCAAGGGCAGCTAAGGATTTTGTTCTTAGTTCATCAGAAAAATAGGGTCGGCCCGGTCCTTTATTTACATAAGGTTCTGACGTTATTGATACAACTAAAATATCCCCTAATGACTTAGCCTCTTCAAGATGAGCTATATGTCCAGGATGTAACAAATCAAAAACTCCATGACAGTGAATAACCTTTTTACTTTCTTGACGAAAGTACTCCCGTTTTTTCAAAAAAGCACCCGGACTTATCAATTTAGAACCATTTGCATTATCTTTCATATTTTCTTCACCCCGGTGTATAAATTCTCAATATTACTCTAGCCTATCAGTAGTAATAAATAGTTTATAAAGTTTACTTAACGTATTCATACGAATACGTAAGTTTAAAGAACCTGAAACATCCTTTAAACAAGTATTTTGTTCAACGTTTTTCCATTGTTTTTTGTCATTGGATAGGTATTGTATACATATATCACCGTCATAATAGGCAAATACACTTGCTTTAGCCCCTATTAAATTAATTTCCTTAAGGTAAATATATCCTTCCACTGAGCCATAGGTAATCCCCTTAATTTTTACACTTTTATTTTTAACTTCCGGATCTTCTGCATTAATATGGCATCCAAAGAATAAATACATTTCCCCATTCAACAAAAGGTCTTGCGTATATATTTCCTTTTTGGACAAGTTATACATAAAATAACCCTGTTTCAAATTTATAAAATAATCTTTTATATCATCCAGTTTTATAGGTACAGAAATCTGATCTTGTGTTATTTCCTCGTCTCCATCATATTTACCTATATATAAATAGTTATTAAAAAATACGTTTCTAACAGAAATATTACCCTTTTCTTTTCCGCCCCTTTGAATATCCCCCCATGTAGCAATTCCCGCTTTAAAATTCAAAAGAACTTCATATAGTGACCTGGGAACCAGGCTAAACATCATATATTTATTTTCCCTAAGGTCAAATTGTATATGAATAAAATTAACCTCCTGGCTATAGATGCTATCCTTAAAAACGCCTACAGTACTCTTATAATTATTCTGGGAGGTGTAATAATTGTCAGTTGGCAATAGCTCTAAATATTCTGGGGTATCCAGTACATCACCATAGGAAACCACATGATCACTTAAATTAATATATTTTACAGGCTGATACAAAAATTGTAGAATTTCTTTATTTGAGTAAATTGTATATTTTCCAGAATTCAAGTTGTCTATATCGCATTTAAAATCTATCTCTTTTAATATTTGATGCTTTTCTTTCAACTCTTCAAGAAAAAGATGATAATTTTTCATCAATATTCACACTCCATACTAAAGCTGCTTCAAATTGTTAGCAGTACTTCATGCAGCCCATTTAAGGGCAAATTACTGGCATAATATACTTAATTTACTTAATTTATTTATCGGTAAAACAAAGGCTTCTTTAAACAAAAATCAGGTTTTAAATAGTTGAATATAAACAGAAATTAAAATATATGTTTCATAAGAATCTTTTTGATATTATAACATAAAAAAATGGGAAGTGTATATAAATATTCGGACTAAATTGTGGGTTGAAAGCAAATATACGGATTTTGCACTCTCTAATTTTGCAGGCCATTATACCATATTTCTACATTTTTTTACAGGCTATTATTTTACATAAAATGGGCATATAATATTTTTTGTGCGCGCGTATAAATAAATTTACTGGAGGAATTGTTTGATGAGAATGTTTAGGAAGGCATTATCAAGTATCTCCCTGGTTTTAATTTTTATTACAGTGTCGTTTGGCCAAGCTACTGTATTCGCGGATAGCTCAACTTCCACATTTACACCTATACATAAATATACTTTTGATAGTGACAGTGGAACTGTAGTAACTGATTCAGTTACCAGTAATGGTATCAACGGTACTGCTACCGGAACCACTATAATATCTGGCTCGAATGGGAATGCCCGGCATTTTAATGGAACTAGTGATTATATTAGTTTTAACAGTAAAGTTATACCTAAGGGTAAAAAAAGTATACGATTTAAAATTAGAACAATATCAAACCAAACCGAGCATATATTCAGCAATACCACAACTATTACTGATTATGGAATGACTAGCGGAATAACATCAGATGGAAAGATAGCATTTGATTGTAAGCAGGGAACATCATCATTATTGTTTATTATAATCTCAACAAGAAGCGTTAATAATGGTGACTGGCATGATGTATTATTAACATGGGATGGTACTACTCAAACAAATGCAGTTAAATTATATATTGACAATATACTTGATACTGTTTCAACAGCTACAAGCACCGAAACTAATGACCCTTCATATAATCTCTGTGTGGGAAGACTAACACCAGATTACCCTCAATATCGTTTTAGTGGGGATTTAGATGAGTTTGAAGTATACAACTCTGAAGTTATCCTAGCTCCAACAAATTTAGCAGCAGCAGTCGGCAACACCGATATCCGTCTTAATTGGAATACTGTTCCAGGGGCAAACAGCTACAAAGTCTACAGATCCACAACCCAGGGTGGCCCCTACGGTGATCCCATCGCAACAACATCAAGCACCAGCTATATTGATGCAACTGCTCAAAAAGGTACTAAATATTATTACGTCATCAAAGCAGTCAATGCGGATGGTGAAAGTGCATACTCCAATGAAGCCTCTGCAACGCTTCCCAACCGTGCAATTTTAACGATAACTATGATTAACGGAGCAGAAAAGGAATATGATTTAACAACAACAGAAATAGATAATTTTATAACCTGGTATGACAATAGAGCAAACGGTACTGGCCCTGCATATTTTAAGATCTCAAAACCTTATAATATCGGCCCGTTTAAAATTCGGTTCAATTATGTAATTTTTGATAAAATACTTAGTTTCGATGTGGATGAATACTAAGAAATGAATGAAGCCCCAACTTTTCGCGCGTAAAGTTGGGGCTTTATTATATTCATCCTTTGCTATTCCGCTCACTAATATAGCTAACTTCTATTTCAAAGCCTCTCTCACCATCTTAACAATTCCTTCCCGGCCCAGCAAAACTTCATCCTTGGAGCAATAACTTCTTGGTGTATTTACTTTCCCCTTAACCTTCGTCAATGGCTGAATTGCAAACATATCCTCGTATTCCACGGAGTATAAAGACTCATCTTCCGTCATCAATTCCTCATACCCTTTTTCTCCAGCCCTTTCGCCGATTACATTTACTATAACCTCATTTGGATGGATACCCAGTTGTCCGCACACTTCACCGACTACTGTTTGGGCTAAGTCTCCCAGCCTTAATGCAGGCATTTTTAAAATAAATATTTCTCCACCCTTGGCTGTCGCACACACCTTAAGCGTTAAACTTACAGCTTGGTCTACAGTCATCATAAACCGGGTCATGTGAGGGTCGGTAACAGTAATCTTTTTTTCATGAATAATCTGCTCTTTCCATAAGGGAACTACCGAGCCTCTGGAACAAATAACGTTTCCAAACCTTACAGCAGCAAAAATGGGTAGGTGGCCTCCCTTAGAGTAGTCTGCCGAGGATATCAGCCGTTCTGCTAGGAGCTTTGTCGCTCCCATGGTATTGGTAGGAGATACCGCTTTGTCACTGCTGGTGTAAATAACCCTTTGCACTTTGTTTTTAATTGCACACTGAATCACATTTTGCGTGCCGATCACATTGGTCTGAACTGCTTCAAAAGGGTTGTATTCACAGGCAGGAACGTGTTTTAAGGCAGCAAGGTGAAAGACCATATCAATTCCTTTCATGGCCATTTCCAGCCTGCCCTTATCTCTCACATCTCCTAAAAGAAACCGGATGTTCCTGTGGTTTTTTAATTCCTCCTGCATAAGGAACTGTTTGTACTCGTCCCTGCTTAAAATCCTTATAACCTTAGGATTAGAGGATATTAAGCGTCTCACAACAGCCTGGCCAATAGTCCCGGTTCCCCCAATAACTAAAATACTCTTCCCCTCAAACATATACTCACCTCATCTGTTACTCAACTTGCCATAATAGAAAATGTAAAAACTTTTACGTTATACGTGGCATTTTCCCAAATCTCATTTAGCAGCCTGTCGATTTCACCATGGGCATGATTCCCAGATAAATAAGCATCTATAAACTCCTGCAGCTTCATATGCTTGCAGCCTTCAATATAAGCGCCGCCTTCTGTGGCATTAATAAAAGTCAAATGGTTGTTATCACTGATTTTATTCTCTATCCAGGTCTTAAAGCTCAAATACCCAATGGTGGTATCCAGCCATTCTCCATTTTGTCCCTTTACCTTCCGCATATTGGGAAGGGATTTCACATTCTCTTTTTCACCATACATACTTCCAATGGCATGATGCTCTTGATTGGTATAAGCTAGATCCTGCCCCATAAAGATAATAGGGTTCCCCCCTAGCTTGATGGCCATATCCAGGATAGCGGTAGCCACCGATCCTCCGGTGTCGACCAGATGCTCCCTCATGCCTATACGGGACTCATTATTGCATGCAGCATACTTCGGCCCTTCGTAAGCTGATATTGTATAACTGCAAGCCGTATCCAGGAAAACCAAAGGAATATCCAGGTCTTCCAGGTCCTCAATTTGCTTATAGGTGTTCATCAACGGATCAATAATACAAAATAAGTCCGGTTCCACACCCACTTGTAAAAGGGGCTTTAATGCCGAACCGGCAGCAAGGATTATAACTTTCCCTTTTACCTCTTTTAAAAGGTGCTTGTTTTTATTCAGGGAGGGACCGGCAGAGACAATGATGATAGGAATATTTCTTGTTTTATTAAACAGAATCCCAATATTTTCACACGGGACTTTAGTGTTTTCCAAATAATTTTTCTCTAAAGTGTTGTCGGTTTTTTCAAAGACATACCGGTTCATATTCCATTGTTCCAGTATCAACTTAAACTTTTCGTTTTTTGCAGGAATAGCCTTCACCGAAGGAGGATAAAGCATTACCTTTACACTCTCCTTTAAAACACTTTTTAAACCTTCTACGACCTCTAATTCACTGTCCGAAGCAATTAACTTCACCCGGCCGTCTTTCAGTACCATGCCCAGATCAATGGTCTGTATGGCCAGTTTCATAATTTCCAAATTCATTTCTACCACATAAAGGGTGGCATCGGAGTTCAGGTATTCAAGTATTTTTACAATATGAAACCCAAACCCAAAGCCATACAGTACATTTACCTTTGTCTTTTCCGCAAGCTGGCTTTGCGCAAAATTGGCGGCTTCTCTCTCCGGGTCATATTTACTGTGAAGAAAAAACTCTGAAGCATTCGTCTCGTCATCCAACTTCACTTTGATTGTGAAACTCCCGCTTTTCGTCTCCAAGACACTATATTTACTTGATTCTACAGGCAAATCCAAAATCTTTTGATATAATGCCGTATTAGTTTCTTTTAGCATATCTAAGTTTTTTTCATATACCGTCATTGAAAACACCTCAAGCATAAATTATTTATCTAAATAGCTATGACGTCACAAACCTTTTGGATCTCATCCCTGGTGAGCCCTACCGAGCTTGGAAGGTTTAGACCCCTAGCCGCCAAATTCATTGTTACCTCCATACTTCCGCAACTGTATTCCTTGTAAGGCGGCATAGTATGCACCGGAGTGAAAAAGGGACGGCTTTCAATTCCATTCTCCTTTAATCTATCGATAAGTGCATCCCGGCTTTCCTTATAGTCATCCTCTACCAAAACCGAATAAAGCCAAAAAACGTTTTGTGCCCAGCTTTTCTCTAATGGGAGCGTAATTCCCTTCACATTCTTTAAGCGTTCATGATAAAGCTTTGCATTTTCCCTTTTGCAGCGGATATATTCTTCCATGTTTTCCAACTGGGCAACCCCCATGGCCGCGAGAAGATTGGGCATACGGTAGTTAAACCCGGTTTCCTCATGATAAAATCCACCATTGGGCATTCCGGTTTTGGTCTGATTGGATAAGTACTTCGCCCGCTTTCCCAATGTCTCATCGCTGGTAACCAGCATACCCCCGGCTCCCGTAGTAATGAGCTTGTTTCCATTGAAACTGAAACAGCCCATATGTCCTATGGTACCGGTATGTTTTCCCTTATATAAAGAACCAAGTGACTCGGTTGCATCCTCAATCACACATAATTCATATTTACGTGCCAAATCCATTACAGGGTCCAGGTCCACAGGATGTCCGTATAAATGAACGGGAATGATTGCCCTGGTTTTAGGGGTAATAAGTGCTTCAAGCCTTTCGGCATCCAAGCCGAAAGTATCTCTGCAGCAGTCCGCAAAAACCGGTACCGCTCCAACATACTTCACCGCATTGACTGTAGAAATGAAAGTCATGGATGGAACAATCACTTCGTCTCCCGCCTTTATGCCAAGGGTCACCAAGGCAAGGTGAAGTGCCGCCGTACCGTTCATGGTCACAACCGCTTTTTCGGCACCTAGAAATGCCTTAAACCGTTCTTCAAATAGATCTACATAGCTTCCTGCACTTGAAACCCAATTGGTATCAAGGCATTCCTTGATATATTTCCATTCGTTTCCGTTTATACTGGGTACACTTAAAGGGATCATAAAATACTCCTCTATACGTTGTAAATATCCGTCTTAAAGGCCTCCAAATTGTTTCTAATCCATTCCACGGTCTCACCAAGTCCCCGGTCCAGGGTATACTCCGGTTTCCATCCAAGAATTTCCTTGGCTTTGGTATTATCACACCATAACCTGTTTACTTCACTTTTTTCCGGCCGTATCCGTTCCTCATCGCATTCCATGGTCACTTCCCTGCCGGTAATAGCTATGATTTTTTTTACCAGCTCCCCTATGGATATTTCATAATTGGAGCCCACATTGATGGTTTCTCCTATGGCTTGATCCACTTCTGCCATCTTGATAAAACCATTTACCGTATCCTTCACATAATTAAAGTCCCGTGTAGGGGATAATGCACCAAGCTTTATGGCTGTTTTCCCCGATAGAATCTGAGATATAACAGTTGGAATCACCGCCCTAGCCGACTGTCTGGGCCCGTAGGTGTTAAAAGGCCGGATGGTGGCAACCGGAAGCCCAAAAGAGCGATGGAAGCTTTCCGCCATTTTATCCGCACCGATTTTACTGGCAGAGTAAGGAGACTGGCCTTGAAGAGGGTGATTTTCGTTGATAGGAACGTACAGAGCGGTTCCATAAACCTCACTGGTTGAGGTATGAACTACTTTGGATACTCCAAAGTCAAGACACGCCTGCATTACGTTTAGAGTCCCCTCTACATTGGTGCGTACATAGGCTGCCGGTGAAATATATGAATAGGGGATTGCAATCAAAGCCGCCAGATGGAAAACAACTTCCTTACCCTGTACGGCTTTTTTGATATTATCATACTCCCTGATATCACCGGTAAAAACCTCTACCTCTTTTTTTACAGCCTCATTCATCTTGTCAAGCCATCCCCAGCTATTAAAGGAATTATATTGTGCCAAAGCGGTAACATCCGCACCTACATTTACCAGTTTCTCTACCAAGTGGCTGCCGATAAACCCATCCCCACCCGTAACCAGAACTTTTTTCCCTTCCAGGTTCAAAGTCATTCCGCCTTTCATCTTAAGTTATCTTTCTGTCCGCTGTGTAATCTCGCTTCGTATAAAATCTTTAAAAATCAAGTCATAATCAATATTTGCTTTTTTGTAATCCTCAATCTGTCCGATATCCATCCAATAATCAACAATATGGAAACCGCCGATCTTCTTCCCCTGACTGAGGCAAGCATTGATCAGTGAAGTTATATCATAAAATTTGTTTTCAGGAATATAGCTTATAATTTCAGGGTTTAGACAGTAAATCCCTGCGTTAATGGTACAGTGCTTCATCGGCTTTTCTATAACTTTAGAAATTCTGTTCCCCTCTGTCTCAACCACACCGTAAGGAATCTGGTAATCATGCTTTCGGATACCAACCGTCATGTCAAAGCTATTGGCCGCATGAAATTTGAGCATATCTTCCAGGTTGAGCCGGGTAAGCAAATCGCCGTTGACTACGAAAAAGGGTTTCGTGAGCTTGTCCTCTACCAGTTTTAAACAGCCTGCCGTCCCAAGTCTGCTGGTTTCCCGGATATACTGTATATTGACGTCAAAATCGCTTCCGTCTCCAAAATATCCTTCAACTATATTTGCAAGATAATTGACCGATATAAAGAAGTTTTTGAACCCATAATTTTTAAAGAGGTTGATAATGATTTCCAGGATCGGTCTTCCACCGATTTCAATCATGGGTTTGGGCTTGTCGTCGGTAAGGGGCCTAAGCCTTGTCCCAAGTCCTCCTGCCATTAAAACCACATAATTGTCTTTAGATTTCTCGGCAATAATATCCTTAAGCAGATACATATCCACAACTTTTCTTTCCTCATCAATGACAGGCATCTGTTTAAAGTAGTATTTCTTCATTCTCCTTATGATTTCCTTCACAGGTGTAGAAACCGACACGGCTGAATAATTCCGGTTCATGACCTTGGATACAGAATCCTCAATACTGCTTCCTGAGAGTAATGCTCTTCTTATATCTCCATCTGTGACAATTCCCATGAGCCGCTCTTCTTCATCCACAACAAGCACCGTTTCCATGGAAGTGGCATCCATGATTTTCATGGTTTCTTTTACTGAAACCTCCGGATTCACCTGTATTCTTTTGATCTCTTCCATTATCATAATCTCACAACCTTTATGTCAGAATGACTGCATTCGGTTACGCCGTAATGATGGATACCTTATTTCTGCGCCTGGACCATATAATAACTTACCTTAAAGCTTCCCCCAAGGTCTGACCGGTCCACAGAATCAATGATCATATTTTTAAATCCCGCTTCCTGCCATAAACTTATGATTTGGTCTAAATCAAAAAAATGTGTTGTCCCTTTTCCTGCCAGGGGCCCCTCTTCAATATTGTAATAGGTATGCTCTTCCAATCTCTTTCCGGTTCCATATCCTGTCATGCCCACTTTGAAAAGGCCTGTAGAAAAAATTTTCCCGTCCTTTTTGAGGACTCTGCAGCACTCCTTTAAAATTGCCTTTATTCCCTGGACATTGTTGGCATAGAGCATGGCAGAGTCAACAATTCCATCAAAAAATTCATCTTCATATCCTGTTTTTGCAGCGTCAAATACATCGATCTTGGCTTTGAGCCCCTCTTCCGAGATCCGCTTGGCAGCCCTTTGAACCGCTGTCTCCGAACCGTCGAATGCGAAAGTATCAAATCCCTCTCTGGCCAAAAACCAGGTTACTGCCCCGGCACCGCAGCCAATATCCAATATTTTAGCTTGCTTTTTGTTTTTAAAGTTTCTAAAGATAAACCTTATCACTTCTTCGGAAGGGTACTTGCCCCACTCCTGATTTTGATGAACCTCTTCCCAAATTGCGTTAAATGTATTCAATATTTCACATCCTTATCCTTAGTATAATGTACGTGGAATTTTTTTGGGGAGTTTTCTACTCAACATCTTCCCATAAAATCGGTTCATCCTTTTCTAAATTCCGTTTTATTCTTTTCCCAATAATAATATCGGCAAATTTAGGTAAAATCCCAATACCCGGCCTTTTATATGCCAGTAATTCCTTTGTTATAACGGTCCCTTCCTCCAAATACGTGCTCGCTACAATGCTTCTTCTGACCTGGTTCATCATTTCCTTTTCTCTTTTGGTAGGTCTTTTGATGCCATCTCCTAAAAGGATCTCTGCATTTCTTACTGCCGCTATATACTTCCTAAACTCGGCAAAGTCCATGGATGCTTTGTGGTCAGGGCCTTCCATATTCTTATCAAGGGTAATATGCTTTTCTAAGAACTCAGCCCCCAAAGCAACTGCCGCTACAGCAGCCTCTATTCCGGTAGTATGGTCCGAATAGCCCACAGAAATTTTAAAGGCATTCCGCAATGTCACCATAGCCCTTAGATTCACATCCTCGATCCTGGTGGGATAATCGGTGGTACAGTGCATAAGTCTTACTTTTGTATTTCCGGTAGAATTTATTATTTTGAGCGCTTCCTCAACCTCCCCCAGGGTACTCATTCCTGTTGAAAGTATGATAGGGAGCCCAGTATGTCCAATCTCCTTCAAAAACTCAACATTGGTAACATCGGATGAACCAATTTTAATAAGGGTTACCTTTAAGGATACCAGATAGTTTAAGCTTTCGGAGCCGTCGGGGGTAGATATAAAAAGAATGCCTTTCCCATCACAATAGGCTTTGATTTCTCGAAAACACTCGAAAGGCAGCTCCAGCTGCTTTGCCATTTCATATTGGCTTCCCGATTCCCCGGTATTTTCTATCTGATATGCCGCCTTAGGCGCAAAGGTTCCCACCGCTTCATAGGCCTTAAAAGTTTGGAACTTTACAGCATCCGCCCCACTTTCTACAGCCATATCCACAAGTTTTTTTGCGGTTTCCATGGATCCATTATGATTAACACCTGCTTCGGCAATGATAAATACTTTACTCATCGAAAATCTCCTAAAATACAAGTTTATTGGTACCAGAAACAACTCCATCCCCCGCGCCCTTCCATGGGGAAGGGGCACTTTAAGGGGTATTTTGATTAAAATCAAAGATTTTTCATCAAAATGCCCCCATAAACCCCGGATTTTTTAGTTGTTTCAGTAAAATATAAGTTTTTTTCGGATTAACCTTTGATCCAAAGGGATATTTTCAAGTACTTTTACTATTTCCTTACTGGTTTCACCTATACCGTATAAGCTCTTGGTATTTCTTACTTGTTCCATAAAAGAAGGATCACCGGCAGCCTTTTTAATAGCTTGCCGCAATTCCATTTCATCCGCTGCCACACTGATTATATTTTCTGCCTTTAGCCGTCCCTTTTGTCTGTCCCCAAAATCAATGACAGGTACATTAAGAAAAGGCGCTTCAATCAAACTGCTGGAGGAGTTGCCCAATACCAGATCACATTCCCGCATGAGGCTCAGATATTTTAAGCTGCCCAGATTTTCAAATGTCCTTACATTCTCTAAATGGCTGATCTCATGTATCTTACTTACAATCACATCGCTGTTGGGATCCGAATTGGGGTAAGTGATGACAAGATTCACATCCCTCTGCTCTTTAAGAACACGAAAAAATATATCCGCTTCCTGTTCCTCCCGGCTCCGTGAGTTGAGTGTTGTAGGATGCAGTGTAACCAGGAAGGTTTTTTTATCCCCGTCGATGTTGAGGGTTCTAAAAAGCGTTTCCCTATAGATAGGTTCTGTAAGCTTTATATTTTCAAGTCCGGGATGCCCTGTATTAAAAATTCTCCAGGCCTCCTCACCCATCTTTTGAACATTTTCTGCGTACGGGTTTGCACAAGGGAAATGAATATGTGCCATTTTCGTGATCCCATGCCTGATTTGCTCATCAATGGCACCCTCGGTTATTTCTCCCCCACCAATATGAGCAATGGGAATATTAAAGGGAAGTGCTGCAGATACTGCGGCCAGGATCTCATATCTGTCCCCTAAAACAAGAACCATATCCGGCTTTAATGTTCCATACACTTCTGCAAATCCCAGCATACAAAGTCCCATTGACTTGGCTACGGCTTCCGGTGTACTGCCGGAAACAATCATTTCCACCTTTTTATCAATGGTAAAGCCATCTTCTTCAATTTGTCTGTAGGTTAGGCCATATTGAGGCGCTAAATGCATACCTGTTACAATTAATTGGAGCTTTAATTTTTCGGACGCTTGGATCCTTTTCATCGTCCGGTATAGAAGGCCATACTCTGCACGTGTTCCTGTAATAACCGCAATTTTTCTCATAAAGTATGCTCCTGAAAACACAATGATAGTCCATGGTTTTGATCTGTACCCACCCCTCCAGCTTCTCAAAAAACGAGGATAAAAGTGGAATACATAAGAATATATAGAATGCAATAGGTATAACTTACCGTTAAATCTATCTCTAAATGAAAAGAAAACAAGGAAACATGCATTGATATTGCTTCCTTTGATAACTATAATATATTAAAAAAAAGTGAATATCAAGCCAGTTTCTATATAAAACAGAAGAAGGAATAAATTTCATTGCACGTTATCTATATTGATCGCGATAAAGAATTATTGAACCATCCCTATAAATAAGGAACTGTAAAAGTAAAATTTCGATTTCTGACACCTAAGTAAGTAAACCAAATATTTCATCTCTCAAATTTTACTATGTTTACACTTCGTTATCCTAGGTCCCTTGATTCTAATTTTAAGAAATGAGATAATATGCTATACTATTGAAACAAATAAGCTATTGAGGTATAAGCATGTTTTTTAATGTTACATCCAATAAAGCGGAATGGGACAATCACTTTCATTCCTTTGATGCCTCTCATAAGGATATTTACTTTTCCTACGATTATTGTCATTTGCATGAAGCCAATGGCGATGGCCTTGCCAAAGCCGCTCGTTTCCATGGAAGCAATGGCATGACGTTGCTTTACCCTTTTATGCTAAAGCCCATTCATGGATATCTCTCAGAGCATCCATACTTTGATATTGAATCCGCATACGGCTATGGCGGCCCCATGGTTCAAAATTTCAATACATCGGATATGGAAGATTTTGAGGAACTCTTTCACCAATGGTGCTTGGATCACTTTGTAGTAGCCGAATTTATCCGGTTTCATCCCCTCACTGGAAATCATCTTTTCTTCAGCAGGGAAATCCAAGTGGCAAAAAACCGCAGCACAGT
The DNA here is from genome assembly GCA_026418275.1 of Clostridia bacterium. Classification (GTDB taxonomy): domain Bacteria; phylum Bacillota; class Clostridia; order Acetivibrionales; family DSM-2933; genus SKW182. The sequence continues at coordinate 10,539 of JAOABQ010000084.1, read as the reverse complement.
TTATATTGACCTGGAAAAGGGCATAGATTATATATGGAATCATGCCATATCCAGTAAAAACAGAAATATGATCCGAAAAGCAGAAAGGGCAGGTATCGGGATATACTCAACCACTGATTTCGATACCTTTACCAACCTGTATATCAAAACCATGGACCGGTTATCCGCCGATCCATCCTATTATTTTACTGAGCCCTACTTTAAAGAACTTTTTAAACTTCAGAACCGTTGTATTTTTTTGCTCCAAGCGGTGCTCAATGATAAGACAATTGCATGTGCCGTTTTTTTATATGGCGGAGAATATCTCCATTACCATCTTGCGGCCAGTGACCCGGAGTACCTGGGGTATGCACCCAACAATTTACTTATCTATAAAGCCATTGAAGCGGGATACGAAAGAGGCCTTAAAAAATTTCACCTGGGAGGTGGATTGACCGCTTTGGAAGAAGATACATTATATAAATTTAAAAAGAGCTTTTCAAAAGATTCCGGTGAATTTTATATAGGTAAACGTATTCACAATGCCCCGCAGTATCACTACTTTATGGGGGAATGGAAAAAAAAGACCGGTATGGAGCCTACTCGCTTTCTTCAGTATGAACTTTAGAAAATTGCCGGCTATTCATTAACATCTAAAAAGGAAGTTGGAATCATATCCAACTTCCCTACACTATCAACACTTACGATTCAATTATAAGGACTATTCGTCGAACTCCGCTGCATCACATTTAGAACAAATGGGAATATCCATATATTCTCCTTTTTTGTGTTTCTTCCGCATATATTCATACTTTTGGTTCTTCCAAATGTCTTTCAACTTTTCATGCTTCGCATTCCCAACAATATAATTTCTCATGATATCCACACAGCATACAATTACATCTCCATCCCAAGTAACAAACATTCTCTGCCACAACTGGGCACAGCTAAAGTTCTTGATTTTTTCCCGCTTCTCGGTTTTTTCATCCGCACCGATGATTTCTTCGTGGTCGGAATAATTACTGTACGCCACCACATCCACAACATCCTTAAATAAGTTTACAAAATCCTGGTACTGATGCTGGTTTGATTTCATCAAAACCATGGAAACTCTGGTTTGCGGTGTATCCTTTCCAAGTTCTGTCCTGATTTTATTAAAGGTTTTAATATTCTCAATTACCTTATCAAAATTTGCCCCAATCCGGATTTTCTCATAGTCTTCCTTTTGAGGAGAATCAAAGGAAAAGGACAGCTTGTCAAGCCCTGCTTCAATAAGCTCCCTTGAAAGCTTCTCGGTCAAAAAAACCGCATTGGTATTCATTAAAATATCAATAATCCCTTTTTGCTTCGCATAGGCTACCATTTCAACAATATTCTTATGGGCAAGAGGTTCACCCAGCCAGTTGAGCTTAATGGCTTTCACTCCCATTTCCACAGCCTGGTCAATCAAATTCTTGAATAAGTCCAGATCCATATAACCGGATTCAAACTTTTTACCGTTTACCTTGAGATTGTCCCGGATCATAACTGTTCTTGGGCACATAGGGCATTTTAAGTTGCAATAGCTGGTAACTTCCAAGTCCAAATTGAGAGGCCCTTCTTCAAGGATAAAGTTTTTAGGGTTTTCCACCCATTTTCTTCTATATTCCTTATATTCGTCCGGCCGGCTTTCATCCCATTTCTTTGCAGCTTCACTTCGAATTTCTCCAATATACGTATCAACAGGTACCTTTGTTTTATTGTTTTCCATAAGCTTCATCCTCTCATTCTTTTTTCATTTAAAGCTTTGAAACATCCATTCCCTTATTGACTTTGAGATCCATTAAATACTCTGCAAACATAAAATCAAATTCCGTATCGATATCTACCGATGAATACCGGTCCATCACAAATCCCAATGTTTTTTCAGTTTGTAAAATCTGCTTTTCCAGCAAAATATCTGTTCTCACCAAATATAGAGCTCCATTTACTTCATAAAAGTCCCCGAAATCCTGACTCCTGGTATATTTTTCACGGTCATATTCCAAAAAATCATGCATGACATCATCCTCATCCAGCTTCCTCAAAAAATAGGGCGGATGTGCCGTTTTACTCAAAGACATCATGGAATCGGCAATATTTTCCTTTTCTATAAACATTTTTAAAGCTTCATCAATGTGGAGAGACGTTCTTAACGGGGATGTACACTGGAGAAGCAATATATAATCAGGGTTGTAATTTTCTTTCTTCAATTCGCCGATTGCATGGATTAGCGCATCAGTAGATTTGGAAGTATCCTGGGCAAGTTCCGGCGGTCTTATTACCACCTCAGCACCGAAGGATTTACTTATCCCCGCAATATGGTCATCCTCGGTGGACACGACTGTCCGGTCTACATAGGATGCATTTCTTGCAGCTTCGATGGTCCACCCGATAAGCGGCTTGCCGCAGAGGTTTCTTGTGTTCTTACCCAAAACCCGTTTTGATCCGGCCCGTGCAGGAATAATACATAAAATCTTTTTATCTTTTAGACAGTTCATCCTTTCGCACCTCTTTTCCGCTTTATCCGTATACATAAAGTGAGCTGCCCCATCCCCTGTCCCCTTCCCCAAGGAAGGGACGATATAAGGGAGATTTTCCGGCTGCTTCAGCAAAATCAAATTTCATTTTCGAACATCCCTATATCTTCTTTATCGGCTTTCTATGGAAACCACTTTATGGAATGATTACAGCCTCATTATTTATATAGGGGGCAATCATTTCCTTAAAATCGTACTCACGGGTCAGATACGCATAAATAGCTTTCTCTAATGGGATATGCTTTGCGCCCTCGATTTTTGCCCCACCTTCTGTAGCATTGATAAATGTAATTCCCTTTTCTTCGTCTATCCGCTTTTCTATCCAACGCTTAAAACTTAGCATTCCTATGGTAGTATACAGGGTTTCATTATGGATTCCTTTTACCGTTCTCATATTTTTAAGCACCTTTACCGAAGTATCTGTCTCATTTAACGCACCGGAAACATGGTGTTTATTGCCGGTATTTGCCAGGTCTTGTCCAACAAATAAGATGGGACCTCCTCCCATTTTAAGTGCAATGTCCAAAGACGCTGTCGCCGTAGAACCACCGGGCGTTACAATATAATTTTCCTCACCCTTTTTTAAATAGCCCGCCTCATGCACTGCAATGAATTTAGGGCCTTTATACTCGTGGGCACTCTTTTTAGCGGCAGTCAAAAGGTAAATTCCCGGGATATTCAGGTTTTCCAAACCTTCGATCTGCTTTGCTATTTCTTCACTGGGGTCAACCATCACAAAAAAGTCCGGTTCAATTTCATTTTTCAAAAGCGGGATTAATGCTTTTCCCGCACATATTACCAATGCCCTGTTTTTGGCCTTTTTAAGGAGTCTCATATTTTTCTCCAAAGAAGGACCGGCAGAAACAATGATGATGGGTATACCCTGAAACCGGTTAAATAAAACGCCGATATTCTTTTGGATATTCTTAATGTTAAACCGGCTGTTTTCCTCAAGCAGCCGATAATAATTATCGCTTACGCTTTTTCTTAAATTCCAGTCTTCCAGAACAAATTTAAATTCTTCAAATTCCTTTGGAACAGCTTGTACCGAAGGGACATGCATTATAATTTTTTTATCCTGATTTAAGGATAAAACTTCCTTCATTCCATCCAAAACCTGGTTGACATCCCCGGATAAACAAAGATGCACCCTTTCATCCGCAAGCAAATCCGTTAAATCGATGAAACCAAGTGCCTCCTTGAAAATATCCATATTCACATCAAAAACAAACAAAAGATTATTCCCGGCGAGTTTTTTATATGCCTCCATCACATGGTATCCCAATCCAAAGCCAAAGAGAATATTAAGACTTGCCTGGGCGGAAAAGTTTTCTTCTGCAAAAGTCACCGCTTCCTTTATAGGGTCAAACCTGCTGTGTAAAAAAGTACGGCTTCCGTCACTGTTATTCACTCTTACCGTTTTATTTCCATCCTTGCAGGAAATGATTTCAAACCTTCCGGTATGATTACAAAGAAGCCTGAGCTCCTGGTACAGCATAAAATACCTTTTTTTAATGATCGCAAGGTTTTTATCAAAGAAGTTTATCATTGGTTATCCGAGTTACCCCCCAATATTTGCCTTATCTGATCATTCCATTCTTGGACCACAGGGACAACCTCATATTCAAGCAAGTCCCCCAGTAAAACATAGTCCTTATTCTCCAAAGCCTCCACCAACTGTACGGTCACTTCATTTAATTTGGAGTAATCAATTTTTATTCCTTTTGCATCCTGATAAGGGCCGGTTAGTTCAAAGCATTCCCCTAACCATTTGATCCCATCCACCAAATCGATACAAACAGGTAGTGCCTTATCTTCTCTTCCTGCATGGAGGTTGTACACAATTCCCCCAATTCCGTCAATAACTTTTTCTGAATACTCATAAGCACTTTCCAAGGCTTCAACCATTAAGCTCAAGTCACTGCTCATCCTTAGCCCCTCCTTGCTTTTCAATGAACTTCTCTGTAGTTTCAATAATATATTCAATCTTCCAAGCTGTTTCACGGAACTGATTGATAAGCCCCTCATATAAAATCAGGAGTTTTTTATGCATATCCTTCTCCTGAAGTGCCTCTCTCTCTGCACTATTTTTATGGGCTATAATGATATCATTACTTCTATACAAAACAAACGAAGTATAAAACGTATCTTCCTCAAGTTTTTTTGTTATCTTGTTAATTTCTTTTAATTTCTCCGAGTAATTTTTGCTTATTCCTTTTTTTAGTGAATTGATGACCCTTTGGCACATCTTAATTCTTTTATCCGACATTTTCTTTACTTTCTTTGCATCTTCGTTAAGCTTTTCAATAAACTGCCAGATTTTTTCCTCATCGAATACTTTTTTACCCAAACTCTCTTTGTGCAAATGGTTTAATTGAGAACGGATATCATAGGTTTTGGTAAAGTATTTCTCTATGGCTTCTTCAAAATCCATATGCACAGTATTTTTCAATTCCAGTCCCCCGGCAGAAGCGTTGATAAATGTTCTTTGCCCCTTTTTATCGGTAAAATACGAATCAAACCAGTCCTTCATGGTTAGAAATACCTTAATGGTATAAATATCGTTTCCATACATATCCTTGGTCTTTACATAGGATTTTTCGGCTTCAGCCTTCCCAATCGTCTCCGCCCCATCCCTGCCGTCCACATGGCTTTTCATATTGGTATACGCCAAATCCTGCCCTATCATGATGATGGGTTCACATCCCAGATTAAACAGGGTATCCAATGCAATATGCGCTACTGAACCACCGGATTTCAGTCTGGGCGAAGACACATCCATCTCGTTTTCAAAGTATTTTACATGGGGTTCATGCTCCGTCTTTAGAAAAAGCAAAGGACCTTTATATTTTTGGATACAGTCATAGTGCAAATTGAGAATAAACGCAAGGAGTATATCCTCCCGGTCTACTTTATTAAAAACATCACTCATTTCCTGGCTGCCATCAATCCCTACCGTCATATGAGGTATGATTCCGTTTTTAAGAAGCGGTGTCAGCGCTGAACCGGCAGCCACAATAACAGCTTTGTTTTCAAGCTGCTTTAAATAATGCATGTTTTTTTCCAGTGAGGGCCCCGCTGAAACCAAAACCGCAGGAACCGATTCAAATTGATCCTTGAAAGAACCAAATTCGGCAATTTGATGCAGCTTCTGAATATTCATGAAGAAATTATTCAGCCACATCATATTAAAAACTGCCATAGTCCTCACATTGATTACATAATTATTTAGATAGCGGATAAATTCACTTTGGAAATTCTGCCATAAGTCATTGTTAATATTTTTGTATGAAACCAGTTGTATAAATTTCAGGCTGTAAATTAGAGAATATCTGTAGAAATACGTAATGTCACTGAAAATACCATCTTTATTATCCTTCACGATAAGGTAAACATTCTTTGCCCGGAGGATATGGGTTATATCCCTACTTTCCATGCACATAAGAAAAATATCATAATCCGGCTCAATGATAATTTTGTTTCTCTCGGGAAACCGTTCGATGAATTGTTCTACATGGTATCCCAGTCCTAAACCGTAAATAATTACCGTATCAAATTTATCATCCTCAAATTCGGTTAAAACGTATCCTTCCTTGTAGGGATCGTAATTGCTGTGAAGAAAAAATTTTCTGTCTCCCCTTGAAACGCTAAAATTAACCAAGCCGTTTTTTGTGCTTACTGCTTCAATACTTTCGTTCCCTACCGTTTGTTCTTCCAACCTTTTTATAATATTGTCGTATATTTCCTGATAATATTCTTTGAGAATTTGAAGATTCTTATCCAACACTTCGTTTTGAACTGCGTTTCCGGTATGAGTCATAGGAAACCCTCCAGACGATAATTGACCTTATGTTAATTATAATATATTAATTGTGCTTTAATATCAAGCTAGTAAATTATACAAAAGGAAGTTAAGGAATAAATTCCCTAACTTCCTTCCAAGAAAGCTATAAAACTATCTCAGTAACTGTAATACACCCTGCGGAGCTTGGTTGGCTTGTGCCAACATGGCCTGAGCAGCTTGATTCAATATATTGGTCTTGGTATAAGTCATCATTTCCTTCGCCATATCTACATCTTTGATCCGTGATTCTGCCGCTTGCAAGTTTTCTGCCGCTGTGTCAAGATTGGATATCGTGTGTTCCAACCTATTTTGTTTTGCTCCCAGTGTAGCACGATTGGTGGATACGGTCCCAATTGCTGTGTCCAGTGCTGTAATTGCCGATTGTGCTCCTGTTGAGCTTCCAAAGCTGATGGAGTTTGCATCTACTGCCAAACCGGATGAGCTAAAGCTTGTCAGCAAGGATAGAGAAATAACTTCACCTGAATTTGCACCTACTTGCATCACTGCGCTGAGTGTACCATCCAATAGGTTTTTAGTATTGAACTGGGTTGTATTTTTAATTCTATCAAGTTCCGACTGCAACTGAGTAACTTCGGTAGTAATCGCTGATCTGTCGGCTGTCACGTTGGTATCATTGGATGCCTGTACAGCAAGCTCTCTCATTCTTTGAAGGATGGCGTGGCTTTCTGCCAAAGCACCTTCTGCCGTTTGAATCATTGAGATACCATCCTGTGCATTTTTGGAAGCCATCTGTAAACCTCTAATCTGGCCTCTCATTTTTTCAGAAATTGCAAGACCTGCTGCATCGTCCCCTGCCCTGTTGATTCTGGAACCGGAAGATAATTTTTCCAAAGATTTTTCCTGTGAAAAAGCATTCACCTTAAGTTGTCTGTGGGCGTTCATCGCCATCATATTATTGTTGATTCTCATAATGATTCCTCCTTGACCATTCCCGGGATTCCGTTCCCTCACCTTGGCTTCTTTGTTCCATTGCGTCTTCATATTTATGAAGAACATAGGATGCAAGAATTTTGTAAGCCCTTGGCGTATATGCTTTTAAGTTGTTTTGTTGATTTAACCTTTCAATATATATATCGTAAAAAGTGTTCAGTAGCTTTAGTTTTTTTGCTTAATTTGTGTAAATTTTTCTATTTATCAATATGCCTTTATAAATTGCATTGAGTAAGGGTTTTTGGGCGATTTCTTTGAAATACCGCAAATGAAAAACCCAGGAGAGTTTTCCCCCGGGCCTTTATGTACATTAATTTATTATTTATCTTAATAACTGCAATACTCCTTGAGGAGCCTGATTAGCTTGCGCCAACATCGCTTGGGCTGCCTGATTTAATATATTGGTCTTGGTATAGGTCATCATTTCCTTTGCCATGTCTACATCTTTAATACGGGATTCTGCTGCTTGCAGGTTTTCAGCCGCTGTATCAAGATTGGATATGGTGTGTTCCAATCTGTTCTGCTTCGCTCCCAAGGTAGCTCTGTTGGTAGATACCGTCGCAATAGCCGCATCAATCATCGTAATCGCCGACTGGGCACCTGTAGAGCTTCCGAAGCTGATATCACCGGAGTCGACAGATAGTCCTCCTGCACTGAAGCTTGTACTGATGGTTAAGGATATGAGTTCACCGGAATTGGCTCCTACCTGAAATACTGCACTTAATGATCCGTCTAATAATTTCTTTGTGTTAAACTGAGTTGTATCTTTAATTCTGTTAAGCTCCGATTGCAACTGATTTACTTCGGTAGTAATCGCTGATCTGTCGGCTGTCACGTTGGTGTCATTGGATGCCTGTACAGCAAGCTCTCTCATTCTCTGAAGGATGGCATGACTTTCATTTAAAGCACCTTCTGCTGTCTGGATCAGGGAAATACCATCCTGGGAGTTCTTTGATGCCATTTGCAACCCACGGATCTGGCCTCTCATTTTCTCTGAAATCGCGAGGCCTGCTGCGTCATCCCCTGCTCTATTGATTCTAAAACCGGATGATAACTTTTCCAGAGATTTTTCTTGTGAAAATGAGTTTACCTTTAATTGCCTATGGGCATTCATTGCCATCATATTGTTGTTGATTCTCATACATATTCCTCCTTGATTTTGTGTTAAATTCCGTTTAATTTGATGCTAACCACATGTTTTCAAGATGTTTTCTTAAATGTTTATTTATTGTATCAATTTATCGCCCCCTGTTTTATTCTCCAAGCAAGTAGATTCCTTACCGGCAGTATTATTTTTGAAGGTAGTTTTATACTTTAATCTATTCCGTTATATATATCGTACTTTAAAAATATTTTTTTAGAGTTTTTCTTTAAATTGTATAGCTTTTTTTTACCATTTTTACATCATATGTAATTCAATAAAAAAGAAGCCAGAAATAAAATCTCTGACCTCTTTAAGGTTTTTAAGATTATCTTAGTAATTGCAATACTCCTTGAGGTGCCTGATTAGCTTGCGCCAACATCGCCTGAGCTGCCTGATTTAATATATTGGTCTTGGTATAGGTCATCATTTCCTTTGCCATATCTACGTCTTTGATACGGGATTCTGCTGCCTGCAGGTTTTCTGCTGCCGTATCAAGGTTGGAAATGGTGTGTTCCAATCTATTTTGCTTCGCTCCTAATGTAGCTCTGTTAGTAGATACTGTAGCAATAGCCGCATCAATCATTGTAATTGCCGACTGGGCACCTGTGGAGCTTCCGAAACTGATATCAGCGGAATCCACTGACAATCCTGCTGCACTAAAGCTTGTAGCCAGTGTTAGCGAAATCAATTCACCGGAATTGGCTCCTACCTGGAATACCGCACTTAATGATCCGTCCAACAGTTTCTTTGTGTTAAACTGGGTTGTATCTTTAATTCGATTAAGTTCTGATTGCAACTGATTTACTTCGGTAGTAATGGCACTTCTGTCCTTTGTTACGTTGGTGTCATTGGATGCCTGTACTGCTAGCTCTCTCATTCTCTGAAGGATGGCATGACTTTCATTTAAAGCACCTTCTGCTGTCTGGATCAGTGAAATACCATCCTGGGAATTCTTTGATGCCATTTGTAATCCGCGGATCTGGCCTCTCATTTTTTCTGAAATTGCAAGGCCTGCTGCATCGTCCCCTGCTCTATTGATTCTAAAACCGGATGATAACTTTTCTAAAGACTTTTCCTGTGAAAATGAGTTTACCTTTAACTGCCTGTGGGCGTTCATCGCCATCATATTGTTGTTGATTCTCATAATTACTTCCTCCTTGATTTTGGTTTGGATTCCATTCCTTTATTTCAAATTTTATTTATGCCCATACAAACCGATTTTTGCTACACCTCCATTTTTAATTTTGCAGTTGTATATCAGAACTTGTTAATAGTAGCCAAAAGACCTAAACAGATGATTTAACCGGCTTATTAAATATATCGTACAGTTAGATAAAAACTTTAATGTTTTTTATTAAAATTTTTATCCGGGTTGATCACCAATTTTTAGAACCGCTGATTGTTTAATTTATGTAGAAATCGTCTCATTCTTATCACTGCTCTCATTAAATATATCGTAAGATATGAAACAAACTTTAACGATTTTATTTACTTTTTTCGTGATTTGTAAACTATCCGGAGATAAAAAGAAGCTGGGGAGAAACTTAAGTTCCTCTCCAGCTTCCTTTTATAAAGGAATTACCTTAGTAATTGCAATACACCTTGGGGTGCCTGGTTGGCCTGTGCCATCATCGCTGTTGCAGCCTGATTTAATATATTAGTCTTAGTATAGGTCATCATTTCCTTGGCCATATCTACATCTTTAATACGTGATTCTGCTGCCTGCAGGTTTTCTGCTGCAGTATCCAGATTTGAAATGGTGTGCTCCAGCCTGTTTTGTTTCGCCCCCAGAGTGGCTCTGTTGGTGGATACGGTTGCAATTGCTGCATCAAGCTTTGTGATGGCATCTTGCGCACCTGTTGCACTACCAAAACTGATATCTCCGGAGTCTACCGATAATCCCCCGGCACTGAAGCTTGTACTCATTGTAAGAGAAATAAGTTCACCGGAATTCGCTCCAACCTGGAATACTGCACTCAGTGTCCCGTCCAACAGATTCTTTGTATTAAAAGTGGTAGTTGTTTTAATCCTGTCAAGTTCTGATTGGAGCTGGTTTACTTCGG
>JAOABQ010000081.1 GCA_026418275.1 Clostridia bacterium | reverse complement strand
TATTTCAGGCATAAGATTGACCCCCCGTGGAATGGTTTTGTTTCTGGCGATTTAAAACTACCACATTTGGTCTACTTATGCTTTTGTTTTGCTATTTTATTGGTAATACAAGTTTTTACTTTTTAGTGCACAACACTAATTAAGGATATTAAAATAACCAATTTGAAGTACTGGAAAAGATAACTCATACTTTAGTGATAAATATTCTTTTTTATTACCAATTACAGACTTACGTAACTAAACTATCCATAATCGAAAGCCGTCTTGTCTGTGTATTATAAACACTTGCAAGGTGAACATATTTTTGTGTCATTGCAAGTGTAGTATGACCCATAAGCATTTGCAATTCAAAAACATTACCCCCTGCTATCAGGAACTTTGTAGCAAAAGTATGCCGTAATAAGTGGGCATGAACTTCTATCCCTGTTTTCTTTGAAATTCTTCTGAAAACATTCTTAACCGCATTTTCTGTCATTGGCTCTGCTCCCGACAAAAACACATTATTACAATCAGCTTCTCCCCTAAAATTTTCAATATATCTTTTTAAAAATGCCTTTGTCTTACTACCAAAGAAAACAGTCCTCTCCTTATCCCCTTTCCCTAACACCTTCATTCTAAAGTTATGCAAGTCAACATCTTCAACTTTCAACCCTATAGCTTCACTTAGCCTTATTCCCGTATCAAGTATTAAGAAAAACATGGTTATGTTCCTCATACTTGTTTTGCTATGAGTATCAAGACTGCGACAGATTTTATCAATATGCTCATTACTTAGTATTTCAACCTGCTTTTTAGTTGCCCTTGGCAATGGCAAAAGCGGATGAAAGTTTGTAATTATATAATTTTCTTTATAAAGCCATGCTAAAAATGCCCGAACTGCCCTTATATAAGTTTGCAAGGAAATTGAACATATCCTCGCACTCTCATCTTCAATATAAAACACGTTATTTACGTGTCTTTTTCGGTTCTTCAAATTAACAATATAAGAGCGTAAAGCTTCAATTGTAATAGAATTAACGTCTTTATCCCCTAAAAACTCAATAAGGCGGCTTATATTATCCCTATAATAAATAATTGTTTTAGGGCTACTCCCCTTTGCTTCATGGTAGTCCAGAAAGTTATTCATTGCCTCTTCTAATCTCATCTCATCAATCCCCTTAAAATTAATTATATGTATGGGAACTTTACAACCATAAAAGCCTCTCTAATGCATCTATACGATACAAAATAGTAAAAGTTAAGTTATTTTATAAAAGTATGATAGAGAATCACCAAAAGCTCCATAACCTAAGCCAGTACCAAATTTTAAAGGAGATGATATTTATGAACCCAAAGTATGAAGAAGGCAAAATTCTATTTCAACAAGGAATGTCCATTACAAAGGTTTGCAAGGAGCTAGGCATGAGCAGGAAATGGTTTACTGATTATTTAAGAAACCAAAACATTGAAACAAACCCTTCACCATTTAAAATAAGCTTTAACAGAGATTATTTTAAAGAAGTAAATACTGAAGAAAAAATGTATTGGTTAGGTTTCTTGTTTGCTGACGGATGTATTGTTGAAAACAAAAAGAATGGCAAGGCTAAAGGAATGGTATTGGAATTAGCTGTCGCTAACGAAGACAAGGAACATCTGTATAAGTTTTGCGATGCTGTTAAAGCAGATTACAGTACAATAAAGAAAAAGATAGTAAAACTTAATGGTAAGGAATTTGTTTGTCAAAGAATTACGCTTTGTTCTACAGATATGTGCAAAGATTTAATTATGCATGGTATGACACCACGAAAGTCATTTTCAGTTTGTATTCCCGATGATGTAATGAATAGTCCTTTTCTCAAAGATTTTTTACGTGGCTATTTCGATGGCAATGGACATATTTTAAAAGACCGAAATGGTATTGCAATAACCTCTGCCTCACCAAAAATTCTTATACAATTTAAAGTAATATTTGCGAATTTAGGATGTGATGATGTAAAAATTGTTACAGATAAAGCTCCCGCATTCGAAATTAGGTACTTCAACATAAAAGATGACAAAATAATTCTTAATTATTTGTATGGTAACCCCCAAATATACCTTACAAGAAAGTATGAAACTTATACCTGCCGTAAATGGCATAAATAATAAAAATATCTCAAGATGAAACAAATAAACATCTTGGGATATTTTTTAGAGGTAGCAACTGCTATGGAAGCACGTAAAAAGTTGGGTACTGTACGTAGAGGGGTAGTTGTATGTAAAGCTTCACTACTTTATAACTGGCGTGATGAAATTCACATGCACACCCATGAGAAAGCTATTGTCGTTGCGGGTACACCACAGCAGAGGTACGCTCAGTATGCTCACATGATGTACTCCGATGACTGGACATTCCTAATTGTCTCATACGAAACATTTAGGGTTGATGTGGCTAATATTCAGCTCCTCGACAATAGCAAACCTCTTGATTTTATAGTGGTTGATGAAGCCCATAAAATCAAGAACCCCAATAGCCAGATTGGGGCTTATATTCATAGAGTACCTTTTAGGTGCAAATACGTCCTGACTGCTACGCCACTTCCAAACTCACCGTTGGAATCTTTCAATTATTTGAAGCTTGGCGGAGTATGTGGGTCGAACTGGTGGCAGTTTAGAAACAGGTATGCTGTTATGGGTGGTTTCAACAATAGGGAAGTCGTTGCCTACAAGAATATTTGAGAGTTTCGTGCCGTTATTCAGACTAATATGCTGAGAAGGTTAAAGAAAGATAAACTCAAAGAATTGCCTGATGTAGTATTCCGTACTATACCTATTGAAATGGAATCCAAACAGAGGAAGTTGTACGAAGCAGTTAAGAAGGAGATAATGGAAGACTTAAAAGACACTACACGAGGCTGTAAAGAATTTTGATGGTTTAAGATAAGGAAATAGCTCCTTCTTGGCAAGAATTATTAACATAATGCTAAGGAGGAGTTTTTTATGTGTGCAATCCCCAAAAATGTGATACGGGAAATAATTAAGGAGAATGAT
>JAOABQ010000109.1 GCA_026418275.1 Clostridia bacterium | reverse complement strand
GTCACACCCGTTCCCATCCCGAACACGGCAGTTAAGCTTCTCTGTGCCGATGATACTTGGCTGGACACGGCCCGGGAAAGTAGGTCTCCGCCAGATTTATTCCAAAGCCTTATGGTATATGCCATAAGGCTTTGTTTAGTTTTAGAATAAAATATTAAAAAATATGTTAAGCCTGTTAAGCCTATATTCCCAATGAAAATATCACATACACCCGAAACCTTGGAAATAGGGCGTTGTAATTTTTGTATGTTATAAAAAGTTATCACATACAACAGATGTAAATATCCTAAAACCAATATAAATAAAGGTTTTGACTCTGTATGTGATATTTCGGACCGGAATTTAGAATTCAAATGATACCACCGCTGAAAGGCATAAATTACAATATCCTTCATGGTTCAAGATTTAGGTTATATCCTACTGCAGACATTGAAAGGTGGGCTAACTACAAAATTATTACTAATTAATTAGGGAAGCGTTTTATATTAATAATGAAGAGAAAATAAATGGGAAAATTAGAGATTAATAAAGGCAGAACACCTTTGATATCACAAAAGCCTAATGGACTAGAAAAGGGTAATTTGGTTACTTGACAGATTTTATTCAAGGAGAATGTTATGTAAAAGCATTTACTATATGCTGGCACCGTAGTTAACCAAGATCGTAATATAAAAATTGCGATCTTGGTCTTTATATAATAATCTCGATAATATAATTTTACCCGCCTATAAAAAACCGTACAATCTGGCTAATGATTTGATTTTCATGACCTGAAAGCTTTAGCCCTTCTGCAATATAAATAATACTGACGACGATTAGTCCGGGAAGAAGCCATATCAAGCCTTTACTGCTTTGTACCGTTATGCTTCGTGGTCCTTTTTCTGCTTTATTTTTAGTATTTGAGATAAACGCAAATATGAGTGCGGCAACAATTGCTGCACAGAAAAAAGCAAAAAGCAAAGACCCGGTGATTTCAATAATGGTAATATCCGAAAGGAGTTGGTTTACATCTTTTGAGCCTGCGTTTTCGGGCATTTTTACCCCACGGGATTTAAAGTACTCCAGCAGTTTGTTAAAAAGGTAGGACAAAACAACCGCAATGGAGTTGTTTGTAAAATGAGCCAGCATACCTGTAAAGAGGGAGTTGGATCTATACACTAAAAAGCCGATGAGGCCGCCTAAGAGAAAGGTTCCCAGCAGTCTTTGGAAGTCAAGGTGCATGAGTCCAAATAAAAATGCTGTAACCAGTATGGCAATAACAGGTCCAAATCTCTCAAAACCTCTTTGGATAGTGCCTCTAAAAAGGATTTCTTCACAGACTCCAGCGGATAAGCCAATCACAAGGACACCGATAAGGAGACCTGCAGGATCTTGTGCAGTAGGGATATCGGGTATGGTTATTTTACCGAATATGAATTTTAAAAGCAGCAAATTTAAAAGGTTCAAAAAGTTTACAACAGGCAAACTAAAGCCCATAATCAAAACAGTAAGAAATAAATTAAGAATACCTGGATTATGAAGACGTAGATTTTTTTTGATATCATACTTAAATATACCCAGAAAAAATATTGGCGGCAGCATAACAAGCACAACCTCTGCGAGAGAGGTCTTGATGTAGAAGTTTTCAATAGGAATTCTGTGGCCTATGACTAAAAAAACAATTAGTGAAAGCGAAAATAAAATACTTACTTGTGTAATACTCGGTTTTTTAAATTCTGCAGGGGTTAAATCAGGCTCATGATGGTTAAAGAATTCTCCCACTTTGAAAACCTCCATTTTTATTTTATTATAGTCAAGCACGGTGATTTAAAGTTAAAAATGAGTTTATAAAGTGCGACTTTTCAAACTTTATAAAATCAAATTTGTGTTTGGAATTGCGAAGAAATCTATTCAATATATATAATACATTTATAGGGATTTTTATGCAATAAAAAATCGGGATAAATCCCGATTTTAATCTTGCAGTGCTATTTAACATTAAAGTGAACTTTAAATGGTTAATACGCCGTTTGGAGTATCAACAATCATGAGTATATTTTCTTCCTTGCCGGTTTCCGCGTTAATATATACAAGGAAGTCTTTATCGTTTAATTTTCCTTTAAACTCATAGGTAAATGTCTCAGTTTTATATTCTGTGGGAATGATAGCAAGGCCTACACTTGAAATTTTAACATTTCTACTGATTAGGGTTCTGGCCTGAGCTTCACTAATTTTGGGCGTTGGAATCTTTCTTTCAGTATGGGCAAAAAGATATCCTTTACTTTCAAAACCAACAATTTCCCCATTGTCCAAAGCGATTTTAACTTTGATTAAATCCGGGTAAACCGTCACATTATCTTGTTTATATGCATAGTTAATGGTGGCGGTATTGTCTTCCTTCAAATAATAAGTATCAACCATATTTTTGTATCCATGGTTTTCAAGAAATTGCTTGCCCAAGGACTTTGCCTTATTGATATCGATGCCGGCGGAATTAACCGGACGGTTATAAAGCATCCAGTATGCCTGTCCGCCTTTTTCTGTGATATCAATACTTGCTGTTTGTTCCTTAGGGGCATTTTTAAACCGAACTTGGAAGCTATATGTTTTAATTGGTTCTGTGTCACCCTTTCCAATATCAATAACTTCCCCTACCTTATCCTCACCAAAAAATTTAACTACCCTTTGTTTTGCCTGTTCGGAATTTAAGTTATCCCCTGTTAAACCCTTTGGCTTTGTGTTTACCATATGATCTGAGAACGGGCCATCATAAATAAGGGTAGGGTAATTCTGAAAGGTTTTATCTACGTTTTCAATTTGCTTCGCAGGCATTTCATGGGATGCCTTTTGAAAAATCGGAGTACCTTTTCTTGAGAGCTCTCCCCATTTGATCCTGCCGGTAGCTAGATCGTTTTGCAGCGTGTTTAAGCTATCTCCCAACGATACCGAAAAACCGTGAAGGTTTTCGATGGTTTTATATTGTTCTGTACTAAGCGGCTTGCCATCCATATTTTGTGAATTGAGTGCGTAGGATAAATCCCCTACCTGGGTTAAAAACTTGGAGGTATTCGCCAAAGTCTGAGGTGAAATCGGCAATTGACCTAGGTTGGTCTGAGCCAGATTGGCTTGTCTCCATGCCTCTTGCAGTGTAGAAGCGGTTTTACCCGGTGATGAACTGATTAAAGCTTTTACCAGAAGCGTTTCAACGTTTTGGACATAGCCAACCATATCATAAAACGCCCGGTTGTATTGGTTGTCCAATTCCTGCCTTAAGTTTGCCGCGTGCTTGTACTGGTAAAATCCCCACAACGCAACTGCCCCGATAACTACAATAACGATACTGTACATTTTTCTGTCAGATAATCTTCTTTTAAAATCAAGTAATTTTTCCCTTATTCCCAAGGTAAACTCCTCCTACTTACCAAAATTATGCTTTCCGATTTTTTTTATGATTTTCCTGCTCCATATCCACTTGCTTGTTGCAGTCGCAGGATTCCAATAGTAAAGACATCCATTTGTAGGGTCCCAACCGTTTAGAGCATCCCTGGCCGCCTTAACAACCGTCGACTTGGCGTCTATGGGAACATTAATCTGTCCGTCGGATACGGCAGTGAAAGCACCTGGCTGGTAAATAACACCTGCAATGGTTTTAGGAAACTTGGAGTCCCTGGTCCTATTTAGAATAACTGCGCCAACGGCTACCTGTCCGACGTAGGGTTCACCCCTTGCTTCACCGTTTATAGCACGAGCAAGAAGTTGTTCATTGCTGGGTTTACGTGCTGCATAGGCCGCTCCACTATTAGAAATTTGGGTTAAGCCCATCGTCATAAGCGTATCGCTGGTTGCAATACCGTTTGACAGTAAGTCATACTTTTTTTGAAACCATTTTACTGCCTCTGTGGTTTTATTGTCATAAATGCCGTTGACTTCACCCTGAAAGTAGCCCCAATTTTTTAACCGTTGTTGTAATTGGGATACTTCCTCCCCTTCGCTTCCAGGGCCTAAACGTGAAGATATACTGGTGATAAAGGGCGTTCCGACATAAAAAGCCGAAACAATAATTGAAAAAATGATAGTGAATAGAACGATATATTTTACTTTTCTCAAAGCTGATACCTCCTTTGCAATCAATATTTTTTGTTTTTCTTCAAAAAATATACATTCTTTTCTTTTTAGACTTTGAATGAACCGATTGGATTATTTTTCTGGAGGGCAGCTAAGGTTAGTGTAAAGTGAGGACATTAAAGAAATAAATAATACAAAGATCATGATATGCAGTATAATTTTTTGAAGGAAATTTTATGAAAAATATTAAAGCTGATCCTGTGAAATACTAATATAGCGTATTTCCAAGCTTACATAACAAATTATAATAATGATTCTTTTTTTAAAATAATTATGGTAAAATGTTAAAGGCTTGGACTTCGAGAAATAAAATATAATATAGAGCCTAGCCAACCCTTTGATGGCCTAATGTTTTAATATCTCAGCTTTAAGGGCTGCATAATTTGGAAAGCATTAGAATTCCTGCTTGAGTAGTAAGGTAAGGGTGGTAATATTATATACCTGAGGAGAGTTTCAATGAATAAGAAGAAATTAATGGATATATTTTTGTTTCCCAAAGAATTATATAGAAGGATCAATGCGGATAAAACAACCCTATATCTGGGAATTCTATTTATAGGTATTATTGATGTGATCCTATATAACCTTCCGTATTTTGTTACTAATTTTAGTAATATCTTTGTTTTTAGACCTATCGGAAGCTTGATTTTTAATATATCTTTATTAATTCTTTCAGTCATTGTTATAGGAATTCTTGATGTACTGTTTTTTTCAACACCCGTTTTTGACCTGTTTAAAAAAATGTTTAAAAAAGACGACACCTTAATGAACAATATTCTATTTATTAGAACCGCAAAGGTTTATATTACTGCACATTTTTTAATTGTTCCTATCAGTATCATATTTTATTTCATTTTATTGTCAGGGAAGGTAAACCGGGATATTATCGGTCTCATAGAAGCTTTTGTGATTCCCATCTGGTTTTCTGCAGCGATTACAAGAGGTGTTAGGGTGGTTTTAGGTATATCTGAACAGTATAGGTACTTAATTTTCGGACTCGTATATTTGTGGAACTTCTTCCTCGTGATGGCGCTGCAATATGCAACAGATTTAGTTATCGGGGCTTTTAGATAGAATTTCCCTTTATAAAAGTTATCTATACTGAATGTGATAGAGTTTTAATATTGGGATTTAATACCAGTAAATTGAATCTATCCGCAAAAATCTATTTTACGATTTATATATACAACTTTGAAATCTACACCATGCTGTTTTCTGAGCTCTCTAAAAGCAGTGGATAGCTACCTGTTAAGGTATAAGGTTTTTATTGCGATATATTCATAGTAAAAATCCAATGATTTACATGTTGTCAAAACAGATTGTTTAGGTTATAATATATAAATGATTTGGGAACATATTTTATAATTTATTCATAAGTCCCGGTAGTCTAATGGATAAGACGGTGGATTCCGGTTCCACTGATATGGGTTCGATTCCTATCCGGGGCGCCAAATAAATTGGGGACATTCCGCAGAGCAGCGGTGTGTCCCCTTACCTTGTCCGGCATGCGGTGGGCTAGACTTAATAGTTTGGTCCGCCGTATTTATTTAGTAGTAGGGGACTCATGATTTATCCATTCCGAGTACTCGGTCAAAAGACCAGAGGAGGGAATTTTTTTATGCCCAAAAAGTTGATGCGTTTTAACATAAGGATTCCTTATGAGAAACGCTATAAAAGATTTTTTATTCTTTAAGCAAGGCCATCAAAAAAGTCGAGCATGGATTCATTGGGTTGGGTATAATGGAAATATCCTCCGGAGGTGTGAATATGAATTACGATTTGTTTGTAAAATCAATCTTGGATTATATCGAGAACCGTGTAGCAGAGGAGATAACACCAGAAGATGCAGCCCAAGCAGCAGGTTTTTCCGTGTCGCATTTCCGGGCGGTTTTCCGGGATACAACGGGTGAAACACTGTCAAGGTACATAACTTACCGACGCCTTTGCCATGCCGCTTCTGAACTTATGCGTACTGGAAGGCCCATAGTAGATATAGCTATGACATACGGTTTTGGCTCTCATGATGTGTTTATAAGGGCATTCAAGCGAATGTTCGGTGAAACACCGTCAAATTTCCGTATGAATAGACGTAAAATGAGCAGTACGTTAATTGTACCAGGAGTTTTTGGCCCTACGGTTTTCGGGATGGAGGAAAGAAGGATGCGTTTGGATAACAGAAATTTTGAAGAGATGGATGCAGGAACTTTATATGGTGTAGTACCCCGAGTAAGCTATTTTAATCAAGAAATTGAGTTAACACCATTTATAGCGTGCCTAAAAGCGTGCCTTGCCTATATGGGGCAGGAAGTAAGCTATGCACGGCTACTTTGTGGTTCAGGTACAGCATTCCGGCTCATGTGGAATCCTAAATATTGGGATGGTGGCAATGTAGACATCCTGTGCATGAGTAAGGATCCTACCGAGCCGCTTCGAAGAGCTTTTAAAGCCGCAGGAAGAGAGTATGACCTGCTGTCTAAGCCCGGAAAAGCTGGGCACAATATGGTGGAATCTGCTCCAGAGGGAATTCCTCGTATAAAAACGGGAATGAAAGAGGAGTTCCTGGAACTTGTAAAGGGTGAAATTGACTCGGGAAGGCCGTTAATAGGATTTGGCATCATAGGCCCGCCGGAGGCGTGTATTATTGCGGGATATAGGGAAGGCGGCGAAACACTGATCGGGTGGAATTTCTTTCAGGAAATGCCCGAGTTTGCAAGTGTTGTAGGAAAGGAACCATGTGGATACTTTAATCGAAAGGGATGGTATGAACATCCTGAGACCATTGCATTAATGGCAATTGGAGAAGAAGTACCTATGACTGATGAAAGGGAATTCTTAAAGGATGTGCTCGGTTACGCACTAAAAACTATGGAGACAGAAAGGGTAAATGATCATGCAGGCGGGTTTGCGGCCTATGAGGCATGGGCAGAGGCATTGTCAAGGGAGAGTGAGTTTCCCAAGGATGCTCAGCTGCCTATGCTGTTGGAACGGCAAATGTGTCATGGTGATGCAATGACCATGGTAGGTGAGGGCCGATGGTATGCTCAACTATTTTTAGAGCAAGAGGCAGATAAGTTCCCCGAATTGCAGGGAGATCTCAAAGCTGCATCCCAATTGTTCAGGCAGGAACATAAGGTGGTTACGGATATGGGCTTGCTTATTGGCGGAATGGGGATGGGAGAAAAACAAGCAAGGAATTTAGCGAGGCCGGAAGTACGCAGAGAAATTGTGGGGATGATCCGTCAATGTGCCCAATGGGATAAAGAGGCATCCGAGCATATAAAAAAAGCTGTTTCCCTTTTATGAGATAAAAACCTATAATTATAACGGCCGGAAAATCCGGCCGTCTTTACTTTTACAGCTTGTGTAACTTACATATGCATATTGTATGTTTTTATAAGCCCAATTAGATTTCTGGTGGACTCATTCCCTTCTTGATAAAATGTTACAACCTTTTGTATGGTTGTACTATATTTATACCTCGATACTTAGAGTTAAAACAGTAATATTGCGAAAGAATAAAAATTGAGCAATTTTAAATCCCGTTTTTGCGGAATAACTTTTATTGTGTATCGTTTAGACTTGGTTGCATTGGAGATTTATAACATGCCATACATCAAATTTCCGTGCAGGACTTTTTAAGAGGCGGTTAATACTTCCTTAAATGAAAGTCGGTATAAGAAATAGAGATAGAAGGTATTTTAATTTATATGTCGAATAAATATTCTAAAGTATAGAAAATCCTGGCTTTTTAGAACGGGCATAGCCGGATTTTGTAAGGAGCGATACTTCAATGTTCAATTATTCTGCAGATTTAATCCGTGATACACGGTGTTTACTGAGGAAACAGACGTTGGAAAAGGTTTTGGAGCAGTTTGACGGCAAATTGATGGATTTAACTTATGAGGAGCGAAAAGAGAAGTATAAGAAGATGGCTGAAAGCTGTTTCAGGTTTTACCGTGGAAGTGCCTATCTCTTTTATTATGATGTAACAAGAATGCCTTTTATTTACCATACTCCCCAAGACTGTCCAACCTGGATTCAGGGAGATTTGCACTTTGAGAATTTTGGGACCTTTCAAAATGAAGACGGGCATCTTGTGTATGATGTAAATGATTTTGATGAAGGCTATGTAGGTTCCTACCTTTATGATATTCTTCGAATGATTGTCAGTATTGTACTTTTTTCAGAAACCCAAGGGCTGGAAAAGGATGTGCAGGAAGAAATTATAGATGCTTATCTTGAAGCATATTACAAGCAAATAAAAAAATTTGTACGTGGAGAAGAAAATCCGTTTACCCTGGAGTATACGGTTGAAAACACAAAAGGTCCTGTAAACAAGTTGTTGAAAAAGTTGAGTGAGAAACAAGCGGAACATTTTCTTGAAGGAGTGACTTCATTAACCCAGGAGAGCCGGAGGTTTACCTGGACCGAAGAAATCCATCCGGCCTCCCCTGAGGAAAGAAAATGGTTTGAAGATGTATGGAAAAACTATTTGGAAAGTCTGGAATCCTGCGCACGGAAGGATGAGTGTTTTTATAAAATTAAGGACATTGCGGTAAAACATGGATCCGGAACTGCTTCTATCGGCCTGGACCGGTATTATGTATTGGTTGAAGGCGGGCGGGAATCCCAGGCATTAGATGACCTGGTGCTGGAAGTAAAGGAAGTAAGGGCTCCTGTTCCTGCTTATTTCCTGCCTTATCACGAGCGGTTTTGGAAAAAGTGTACACATCAGGGACAACGGGTTACCCTTACCCAAAAAGCGATGCATCATAAGGCTGATCCGTTCTTAGGCTATGTTACGATGGACGGGAGGCATTTTTATGTACGGGAACGTTCTCCCTTCAAAAAACGGTTAAAAGCAAAGAATTTACTGGAGCTTAAGGATATGGTTTCCGCTGTAAAGGTTATGGGTAAAGTGACTGCCAAAATACATGCTAGAGCGGACGCTGATGCAGATAACGGTATCGTGGATTATCACAGTGAGGGACAAATTTTAAAGGCTATGGGTGACGTATCTGAATTCTGCCGTCATTTGCGCTGCTGGGCTTTTAATTACGCAGGGCAAGTTCATGAAGACTATCATTTATTTTGTCAGTGGGTGAAGGATCATTTTAATGCATGATATTTTTCATTAATTCTTTTTATTGAGCCATTTCGCAAAGGGAGAGAGCTGCTTTGCCCTGAATAAGGGGTTTTGGTATAAGAGTTGTTTCACCAACGGTGTTTTTAAAAACCCGATCAATTTGTCATAATCCTGATTAGCATAGGTATTGATGACTTTACGCAATTCGTTCAGCCTTTCAATATCATCAACGATCGGCTGCATCAATTCGTGGTAGTTGCTTTGTCTCACGATACTTCTTGCCGCGATAATACCGCTTTCTACGGCATTAAACGCACCGAACCCTATCAGGTCATCCGTAAGTCCTCCTGCATTGCCTACAAAATAGATATTACCTACCTGCATCGGGTTAACAAAGCCGGTAGAGTGTTCCATATCCCGCATTTCAAGGATTGAAAACCTGATTTCTTCTCTTTCTAAAAACGCATTCCAATAAAAATCCAGTTCATGATGAGAGATGCCGTTTACGATTTGAGTCAGGGTTGCTTCCTTTTCGTTGTTGGGGATAAGATAACAAAAACCGTTTTTAGCATACTGGGTATTAAACCAAATGTATGAGGTATCTGTTTTAAAGCTTCCCAGCACAGTAGATACACGACAAATACTGTTGAAGGTAGAAGACCATACACCCAGTTCCTTTGAAATGATATTAACACCTTGTGCGACTACAATATAGTCAAAACTATCTTTTACTTCCTGAATGCTCTTGATATAGGTATCAAATTGAATAGGGAGATTTAACAACAATGCCAGTTGGTTTTCAAGTGAATATATTTCTTGTCCCCGCTTAAAAATATGACCGAGTTTACCTGTAATCACTGTTTTTTTATTGGGTGAGGCCATGATAATTTTTTTTAATCGGTTTAGAGGGATTAATTTTAAATTGTATTTATGGCTTAAGTATTGAATAGGATCCTCAATGGTCCTGAACAAAATGCGGGGCCACATGCCTGCATAACTCAAATTGTCTCCAACACTGCTTCGTTTTTCAAATATGGTAGGAATAATGCCGTGTTTTTTTAATTCCAGGGCGCAGGATAAACCGGATACACCCGCACCTATGATAGCTATTTTCATATATCAATACCTCTTAATGCAAATTTTATGAAGAATGTATAATTATAATGCTTATTTTACTAAAGCTGGTAGGAATTCCGTTCTATTCGAGGGTGTACGCACAAGATAATCCTGAAATGCCTGCACCGATAATGGCAACCTTCATAACTCAGTCTCCTTTTATTTGAATGATATATTTACCACGGCTATTAAACAAATGTATTTTTAGAATAATATTTACCTGATTCAGAAAAAATATTTATAATTGAAAAAACGACAGCTATAGAAGTTAGGGTAAATCTATGATGTTGGTCTATAGCAAGCTCCATAAAAGCAACCCCGGCTTGCTTTGCCACATGGCTGATGAAATTTTATTTTATACAGCATTGAAAGAAGGTTTGTATTTAAGTATGGAAAAATTATCGCAGGAATTAGTATTAAGTATTACTTTTAATAAATCCATTGAAAGGGAAGAACTGCTTATAAAGAAATACGAGGCATATGAGGAAGGTTTGAAGGATAAGGAACTTAAAGCTATTTTAAATGAATTTAGAAAGGATGCCCAGGAGCATCTGAAAATGATGAAGGACAAAATGATTAAATTGAACATTCAGGGGTAGGTGAAGTAATGAAAGAAGCTGATATTTTAAGAGATATATTGCAGCATAGGATATCAAACCAAGTGTATTACAACGAAAACATCATCAATATCCGCAATCCTGAGGTAAGGCAGCTGTTTACGCAGGCAAGAGATGATGAGATGCGGGCAATAGTAAAACTGCAGCAAAAAATTGAACGGTTGGAAGCCAACCCGGGAATTATCGCTAAAATGTTTCCTACCAAAAAAAGATATTAGTTTATCATACTTCAGAAGGGATAGTCAATGGACTGGATCATATTATTTTTAGTGAGTTGGGGACTGTTTATATTTTTAATTGATTGGAAACAGCTAAAAGTGAATATTTGGTCAGGAATTTTGGCTGTTATTTGCCAATTCTCCATAGACTTTCAGGCGATAAATCATGGCTATTATTACGTAAAAAACAGGGTTGCAACAGTCTGGAATTCATCGGCTTTTTTTGTTTTAGGCCCTGTGCTGGTAATGGGGATATTAATTGCACAATATTATCCATGTAAAAGATGGGCTCAAATTGGCAGTGTTTTTATGTTTGCTATACTTTATTCAGCCCAGGAGTACCTTTTGGTTTCCAGGAAAGATGTAGTATACATTAATTGGCACTATGTTGATAGTCTTACGGTAAATTTGGGAGTAATGATTATTTTAGCATGGTTTTCCATAGTAGTATTGAAAAAGGGAGAACGTAGTGTATGAGTATACACCTTTATATTTTATTTACTTTCCTTATAGCAGTAATGATTGTTTTATGGAATATATTTGTTGAGAAGTACGGGAGGTAATGAATGAAAGTTGCAATTATAGGGGCTGGCCTTGCCGGCCTTGCGTGTGCCATTCAATTGGAAAAATATAATATAAAACCTGTTATCTATGAAAGAAACAGTTTCATCGGGGAAGCTTTTTCACATGTGTCAGCCTCTTTAGCGGTAGGGCAGCGCCCCATTAAGGATATGGTGAAGTATTTCAAAGGCTTTGATATTCACATAAAACCTCTCAATACCATCAATCGATTGGTCCACTATTCTCCCAATAGAATTACACCTATTCAAGGAAACTTCGGGTATTTTTTTCAACGGGATAAAAGCAAAAATGATCTAAAAAACCAGATGATTACACAGCTAAGCAAGACCGAAATCCTGTTCAATCAGATTGGGGATTATGAAGAGTTACAAAAGGAATACGACTATGTGGTTATTGCTAATGGAAACAGCAGCTACACAGAGGAATTGGGTTGCTGGCAGCAGTGGATTAATACGTATGTTAGAGGTGCGGTGGTTTTAGGGGAATTTGACACCAGTGCACTTCTAATGTGGATTAATAGGGATTATTGTAAGAATGGATATGCATATATGACTCCTTTTAACAATCATAAAGCATCACTTATATTGGTAGTAACCGATGCTAATGAGAAGGAAATTGATCATTTTTGGGAGCAGTTTATATATGCTGAGAATATCCGATATGATATAGTTGAGGAATATAAATTGGCACATAAGGGTGGACATGTCTACCCGCACCGTCTGAACAATTTATTTTTTGCAGGAAATGCGGGAGGTGCCATTGATCCATTTCTGGGCTTCGGTCAATTGACATCCGTTACTATGGGAGTGGCTGCGGCAAAATCTATTGGGGAGGGGGCAGACTATGAAAAACTAATAAAAAAGGTGGTAAAGCGAAATACCCAGCTATATGAGTTTAGAAAGGCTTTTGACAGAGTATCCAATAAGGGCTATGACAACCTAATGGGGATGATCCGTTTTCCGGGAGTAAAGAAAATTGGCTATGACACCCCCCTTAATGTTGTTAAGTATGGTTCATGGATATTGAAGGCTAAATCTAGGATAATGAGAAATCGAAAGAGTTAGCGAAAAGGCCAACAAAATGATACATCCAGCGGAGGGAAAGGGATAGGCAAATCCGCTGGATGGTTAAGCCTAAGTTGTTTTTATAGAGCATGTACGTAAAAGTTTTTTAATTTTGAAGAAGAGATGTTTGTTAAAATCATGAATTGCCATGGCCGTCTTTCAGACTTTTTTGGGTTTACTCATACCCAGGCACTTATAGGACAAATACCGGTAAAACAAATAAATCCAGGTATAGGTTGCTATATAAGTGATGAAAGACCATGGAACAGGTTCCCATCCTGTAAACACAATGGTTCCTGTAACGACACTTGCATACTCAAAAACCAGCATTCCCAATATCCAGAGAGTCGTGTAGGTTATGAGAGTCTTTCCGTTCTTGGGAATGAAAAGCGCATAGAGCATGTTAATAACAGAGTATAAAAAAAGAGCAGAAAGAACCATAAATAAAGTTGACCACTTTGGGCTTATATAATAATATAACCCCAGTTGGTTTCCAAAAAGGGAATCATACACAAGGGAATAACCAACAGAAGTAATCCCAATGATTATGTGTCTTAATTCCAAAGGTTTATAACGGATACAAACAGCAAATGCTACCCATACTACTGCAAGGGATAAGTAAAAAAATGTATATTCCATATATCAATCACCCTGAATTATTATTCCGATAATTAAAAAATATAAACGTTTTGGGGCGGATAAATTTTTGGAAAGGTAGAATTAGGAGGTTAGAATGCTCTATTTATAGATACTGTGCAAGAAACGTTACATTAGGGAGGAAAACGGAGATAGATTCACATAAACAAGCATCAATATTAAATTAGGTGATTGAATAAACATAACGACTGTAGTAAAATAATTTTTGCGCCCGGAAGAAAGGGCAGCATAAACAATTAATTAACGGGGTGTAGCGCAGTTGGTAGCGCGCTTGGTTTGGGACCAAGATGCCGGGGGTTCAAGTCCTCTCACCCCGACTCGTAAAGTCCTCGGAAGAGGTAAAAGTCGCATGAAAATGCGGCTTTTTTGCGTTGTATAAGGATCACTACATTGCTATACGGGAGTTTCAAAAAAATCTATAGCTTTAAGTAGAAAAAAGTACCAACATCTGATAAAATTGAGTGGGTTAAGTCAACTGTATAATTCAATTCGAAGGGAGTACAATATCCCCAATTCATAACAATACACCTGTACATACAAAATGAAATTACAATTTATATGGGGAATCTCAAAAAGCATGATGTTTATTTTATAAGCATCAAATGCTATTTTGTAATGATATGTTGATTGATGCCGAATTTAACATAAGTGAGGTGTTTTGTATGTGCACGAATATTTTGTTTGTAATTCCACCCTCCCATCCTCTAAGTACAATAGAAAGTACTGATAAAGTAACTCGTGAAACATATATTCCTACAAGTATTCCATTAGGTGTACTCTCCATTTCATCTTACATAAAAAAATACAGCGAAGTAAATATCAAAATTCTTGATTTGAATATTATGTTAAGTAATGAAAGAAACAGAAATCTGAGTTTTAAAAGTTTGTTTTCCTCGTGGTATTCAAAAGCCACTTATGATTTCAACCCGGATATCGTTGCAATTTCAGCTCTTTTTAACTCCAATTTTTCATACTTGGAAATAATAACTTCCTCCGTGAAAAAAGTTAATCGTAATGCACTTTTAATTACTGGTGGTGGCTTGCCAACAAACATGTATAATTTTGTTTTAACCCATGTTCCCTTAATTGATGCTGTTTGCTTTGCAGAAGGCGAGATACCTATGATGGAATTAGTTAACTCGAAAGATAGACTTCAATATTTGGAAGAGAGTTCTTATTGGATAACCCAAAATAAGAAAAATACTGATTTTAAGCCTGTTGCAAAGTTTGTAACAAATTTAGATGAAATTCCTACTCCTGACTACAACCTCATTAACTTTTCCGATTATCAAAAAACGAGTAGGTATCATGGATCTGATAATTCATCATCAGTCTCTTTAATGACATCAAGGGGGTGTCCATTTCGGTGCTGTTTTTGTGCTTCCCATAGTGTCCATGGCAAGAAAATCCGGCTTATGAGTGCACAAAGAGTACTTTCTGATATTGAATTTCTTATGGATAGATTTGATGTTAAGACATTTTTAGTAGAGGACGATCATTTTTTATTGGACAAGCAAAGAGCTTTAGAAATTCTAAATGGCTTAGTTGAAAAAAATATTAATATTGAATTTCCAAACGGACTTGCAGTTCACTCGATAGATGGAAAAATCGCGATTGCTTTAAAAAATGCCGGTGTTAAAATTGCTACTTTGGCAGTAGAATCAGGCTCGGAAAATGTATTGAAGAATATTATTCATAAACCGCTAACATTAGATATTGTTAAGAGCGCAGTTTCGATACTACGCAATGTAGATATTTATATACGTGCGTTTTTCATCATTGGATTTCCCGGAGAGATGCCTTTGGACAGACAAAAAACAATTGATTTTATAAAAGCAGTCGGGTTTAATTGGGTAGCAATTATGATTGCATCTCCTATAGCGGGAAGTGAGTTATATAAAATCTGTGTGGAAAATAATTATTTGGTATCAAATAATATTGAGGACTTTCATTTTGGCAAGGGAAATATAAAAACAGAGGATATTGATCCTGAATTTATAGAGAATGTTAGATATGTTATGAATCTTGAATTAAATTTCGTAAATAATTATGACCTTATGAATGGAAATTTTGAAACAGCGCTAGTTGGTTTTAACGATGTGATTAAAAGAGTACCCACTCACGCTTTCGCATATTACTATGCGTCACTCTGCTATGATAAATTAGATCAAAAAGAAAAAAGTCGGGAATATGTAAATGAATTTTACAAAATTATTGAATCAGATTCTAGATGGAAAAACTATGCACAGAATTTTAAATTACATATTGGAGGTATTTGAACCCACAAGGAGAAATTAACAGACTAATTGAAATTGATTTATATATAAATCAATTTCAGACAACTTTCCGAGATGCTTCGGATCGTGCTTCACACTAACTTGTAAGGCAGCCGCTTGATTACTGTGAGAAATTTTTCAATTCTAATTCAGTACCGTTTTATCCAGTTAAAGTATCAAAGCATAATATCGTATTGGCCTGGCAATATTAAAAAACAGAGTAATAATTGTCCCCTGCAAGGATTATAGATTAAAGACCAGGAGGTAAGGTATGGAATTTTTTATCTTATGCGCAATTGTATGGCTGGCAGTTTTTATTTTTATTCCGTTGGAAAGAATAAAGGAATTAAGTATTGCTGCTGTTATTGCTTTTATCTGGATGGTGTTTGTTGACAATATTTCTGCAAATTTGGGGTATTATAGTTATCAGCACACGGCATTATCTATAGGGAGGGCGCCGGTTTTTCAGAATTTGGCAGAAGGTGGACTTGGGATCCTCATGATCAACTGGCTTAAAGAAAATTCATTAACAAAACTGTTGGCTGTCTTCATTATGGGCATCATGTTTGTATTTGTACAAAACATATATATCCAAAGAGGTGTTTTTTCATTTGGAAGTTTTGATATGATACTAAACTTTATTCATCATATTGCCGCGCTGTCAATCTTTGTATGGCTTTCCCTTGCTGTGGTTGGAGAAAGGAAAGTTTATTCAGGCAACAAATCACGGGTTTGGTCTAGACGAATTGCCTGATAAGCAGTATAAAATAAATAATCCATGGGACATATGAAGGCTATAGTCACATGGATTATTTTATGCTACACTGGCTGACCCTTTACACGGTTTATTGTCAGCCATACTTTTTGAATAATTTGAAAGCAAAAAAAACAGCTGTGGAAAGTATGCAGATGATAAATATATATAAGCCAAAACTCATGCTTTATTCACCTCTCCCTTAGACTGCCCCCTTTTTAATACAATGACGGAAAACCAGCTTAAAGTCATCATAAGAAGAAGGTTAAAAACTACACTTGATAAATAAGTCCAATTTGTGTAAACAAGTGCTTTCCTAATGACCAATAAGTACTCTTCAAAATCGTATACACCCGACAGGAGTACAACATAAAGAACTTGCATCCACCTTTTGTGAGGGTGGTACTGTGAAATCAATACGCCAATAACGAATACGGGACCCAGAATAAAAAAGAGAGATGATCCAAAGACAGAAATAATAGGCTCAGTGACAGTATAAAAATGATTTGCAATATAAATACCATCTACAGCGGTTTGCAAAACTATAGAAAACAATCCGCACCAAATATTCACCTTCAATTCTTTCCAATCAATCAGAAGAAAAAACAATATCCAAACTGCTGTAAATCTTACGATCCATTCCATTTAAATGCCTCCTGTGCAATGGTTTTTCCTTTGATTGAATATAGTATTTCCCATTTTGGTTTCTGTTATTTATATCCCGTCCTTTAAAGCTTCAAGCACTAGGATTAATGAGATATTTGCGATATACTTAAAGTATATATAACAATACTTGCTTTGAAGAACTGGGATTGGGAATCGGTTATTTAATTGCGAAAATATGTGGGAAGAAATAAATCATGAGGAGGCATCTGCATGGAAACACAACAGGGGAGGTACCCAAAGCTGATACACTTATTGTACGTGCCCACCCTTTTTTGTAACCTTGGCTGTTCATACTGCTATCTTGAAAATCAGACAGATGTAAAACAGCCTGATTCTGAAAATCTAGCCGTCGATACTTTAAAATTTGCTGTTCAGAAATTTAAAAAAAGTGATGTTCTACCCTATAATATCTCTCTGCATGGTGGTGAAGTTACCACACTGAAAACGGATACCCTTGAGGAGTTATTTAAATTTATCCGCAATTATTATAAAAAGCATATCGATATTCTAAGCAGGGAAGGCTTTCACAAAGCAGAGCCGCATATAAAAACCAACTTATACAATTTCGATAAACTGTATGATCTTTTGGATGAATATAAAGTTTCTGTTAGTGCCAGTATTGATTTACCTTTATCGCTGCATGAACAATACAGGCTTGCAAAAAACGGACGGTCCACGTTGGATGTAATCTTGAAAAACCTTACACTACTTTCCCGGTATAGACATAGAAAAAAGTTTTCCAGCGTAATTTGTTATGCCCATTATCTAAAAATGGGAGAGCTGATGAAAGATATATGGTTTATTCATAGGAAAATTGGCTTTGATATGAACAATTTTAATTTTATGTTTGGTTTTGAAACGGGAAATACTGTACTGCAGCAGCTAAGGGAAGATAATTATGATTTAAGGGTGCTGACGGGGGAGGAACAGGTAACATTCTATCGTGCCATGCAAGAAGAATTTTCAGGAACCGAATTGGATGAAGGACTTGAGAAAAGGTGGTTTGAGGAGTTTACGCCATCATACTGCACCCATTCTTTTAACTGCGGCGAAAAGTTTTTCCTTTTACAGTATAACGGAGATATTTACTCCTGCGTAAGAGGGCAGGGTAAAAGGGATTTTTATTTTGGAAATATCTATAAAGACAGTGTACAGGAAATACTCAAAAATGCTTATTTGAAAATTCAAATCCGGCATAATCAAGCCGGTTGGGATGAAGAATGTTCAAAGTGCGGATATCTTGGGATTTGCAAAACTGGCTGCCCATTTGTAAAACACGTGCATGGAATCTCAAAATCATATACGTGTGAACTTCAAAAAGAAATTTATAAAAAAGATCCTTCATTGTATCCGGTGGTAGAGGATGAAAATGAAAAGAAGGCCTTCCTTAACGAAGTTCTCATTGAAAATCACCCCCAATTGATTTTTTCAGATAAAAAGCCAGTACGGGAAGCATTTGTACTGCCTAACGATTTTTATGAAAAGAAGAATATTTTAAATGAAATTATTAAGTCGGATGAAGTGCTCCAAATCTTTTATGGTGAAGGGAATATAATGTTTGAAGTGAATGGGGCGTTCTATCCATTGGACTCCCAGATATTAAAAGCAAATAGGCAGATTTTGCTTTTAAAACCGGAGGACACGGTCCGGGTCCATATTAAAAAAGTGATGTTTGAAATAAACTGTAGAGAGCCTGTGAGAAACAGTCTTTATATGATGCTTCTCCGGGATACGAAAGTTGTTTATGGGGATGAAAAAAGAACGAAACAGGAACACATTTTTACACACCAGGTTTTTTATAATGTTTTAAACGATAGTTTCTTAAACAATGATGAATTCTTTGCTCTAGACATATCGGATTTATTGAGGTTTCATAGCCAAACCTTTTTAGAGGGAGTGCTCAACAATTTTTTCATAACAACTTCCTATATCAGGGAATATCATTACCAAAAGCAAAAGGAAAACGCATTTTACCATATACAATCCATAAACTTGCCTTTTCAGAACATTGAATTTTACTGGAAAGGATGCTAATTTAAAATTAGGCAAAGAGGTGAAAATATGTACGGTGACAACGAGCTAAAAAGAAATATTGGCCTATTTTTAAGCTATGTGAGTGGTTCAAACATTGATGAAGCGGAAGAGGAGAAGGCTAGGCTCTACAATTTTCTGTCTCAAAATAATGCCCATAGAAGCCGGTTTGTTTTATACAGGGGCCATTATTGTTATTTTTTTGAAGATGGTCGAGGGGTGGATATAAGGGCATGTTCCTTCCTTACAAATAGGGGAGAGGCGTACAAGTTTGACGGCAGTTCCATATGGGTTTCTCCTGTGCCTATTGATTTTGGCTATCTAAGGGAGGGCCAGCAGATAAATATCGGCTTAACGGATATCTTCGGTTCTTCCCAGCATGTTGAATTTCCATATGCCGTTCCCGATCCAAATCTTGTCAACCCCTTACAGGGAAACAGAAGAGGAGGAATCAGCACAAATAACAACAATAATAACAATAACAACAATAATAATAACAATAACGGGTAAATCCAATAGGTAAATAAACTGCGGGACGCTGTGTGGAAGAAAAGTTGTAAGGGGGGGTCATAAATGCATGATATTTTTGATATCCGAAGAAGTATTTCGGAAAGGGCAAAGTTATATGTACTTACAAGGATACAGATGATTGTACTTGTTCTTATTATGTTTGTTTCACTTATCATAATAAATCCCAAGTCATTTGAGGGTGCGCTGGGTACTGTTCTTCTTAGTAGTATATTCATAATCTATTTTATATTTAAAAACCTTACCTATTTTAAATTGTTAAAAACAGGGGTCTTAATTCGATGCAATTTAAAGTACGCATATTCAAAAAACGATACAAGGCATGCAAATAAAACCAATATGAGATATATTTATGAGTTTAAATATTTTGATATCTATGAAAGGGAACATATCCGCAAAATTGCTTTTCGAAATATGCTGGATGAAAATGAGTTAGTAGACGTACCATTCATCTTTTCCTTGCAAAACCCTAAACAGGGCGTCTTATTGCACCACAAATTTCATAAGCTGAAAATTGACCTGGAAAATTTATCGCGGGAAAAATACCTGACTGTGAAAGATGATATGATTGATATCCAGGGCAACCACTTTACCTGGAATATGTTAATCTATTCTGCCCTTTTTGTATGGTTGTTTTTGAGCTTATACTTTTAATCAGTTCCTTATAAACATTTTAGATAAGATTCAAAAAGGAGTCCAGATGGGGTTCCCTATAGTTTTTTCATCCATTTACACTTTTTGTTTCTTGAGATTACTAATTCTTTCACTGATACTGACGATGATAAGAATAAAAAAAGTTCAAATCCTACACCGATTTCCATAAATAAGCCCTTAATAAAATCAGAAGGACCGTTATCCATGGCATTCATAGAAAGTGAAAGGCCGATTGGGGCCATACCCAAACAAACCGTCATGGCGGTGTACACCGATAATAATCGGGTATATCTTTGAATTTTCGAATCAATATCCGTATAGATTTCCGGTTGTTCATCCGAATCAAATTCTTTTCTGAAATACTGCTTTTTATAATTAATTGAGAGAATTAAAAATTAAAAAATCATCCGTTTATGAGGTACGGATGATTTTTGGTAATTGTTGTGCAATACTGCTACGACATTAATGTGTATTCAATTCTATCCTAAGCTTTCTAAAAATTCTGCACTTTTTTCAACGCACCCAATGCAGGAAAGCTTCCTAAGCCCTTTAATATCACGGCAGCTTAGTGCGCCTGCATGCTCTAGAAAGTAATTTTCAAAAAGGTTAAGCTGTTCACTTCGTTTCTGTTCCATAATATACTTAACGGCATAAAATGCGCCGCAGAGTCCATCGGGTGCATTTCCTCCTCCAAAGGACTTGAAGGACTCTACAATATCTTCACTAAAGTTAAAATTCTCTTTAAAAGCACATATGATGGATTGTGCGCAGTTCATCCGTTTACAGCCGTCTTGACCCAGGTAGTGTTTCTTTGCTTTTTTGGCCTGCATGATTTTATACCCTCCATAAGTATTATATAGTTTTATAGTACTACAATTTACTTGTAAGTTCCAAAGAAAATTACAAAACTATTTCTATTTATAGCGTTTTAAGGTCATCGAAACCCCTTTCATGGGGACAGGGAACTGTCTTGCTTATATATTCATTGCAATATTCTTACAGCTTGCTTGTCAAGGTGTAACATTACGAAAAGACGGATAATAGTATATAGCGTAATGATCTGCAATTTTGGTGAATTATTATTGAATAGGGGGTTTTTCATGTTGAACAGGGCTGACTTTATAAGAAAATCATTGGAGCTCAACTTGTTTTTTGCCAGAATTATAAGAGAGCACCTTACCTTTATGGAGGCTTCATTTACTGTGAAAGATGCAGATTTGGCAGGTGAAGCATGTCAACTTAAAATGCAGTTAAACAGTCTCCTGGCTGAGGTTATAGCACTTTCCAGGGGAGTCATAAAACCGGATTTATCCACTTCGGGTGAATATGTTACACCATTTACATTAAAGGCAGAACTCGCAACGCAATATTATACGGGAATTTATATCGACACAGGGGTAACACAGGCTGAAATTGCGCTAACAGGAAGCTTTAATGCGGTTTATACTCCTTTATTGGAACAGCGGGTATTCATGCTTAATCAAAAAATGATCGAATATGTTAACATTGTCATTCAATTTAAAACAAAGGTATTTTCCGATGTAGCAAGCTGTAAAGCCTTTACATCCGTATACCCTTCCATGCTGGAGCACCTGATTATGGAAGCCAAATTTTACATAGGGATGCTTACAAGACTTCAGCAGCATGAGGCAATTAACCTGGAAAAAGAAGCTTTACAAAACGAAATGTTTTGGAACCATATCATGGGAGACCACGCAAAGTTTATTCGGGGACTCTTGGACCCTTCAGAGGAAGCGTTGATAAAAACTGCAAATATTTTTTCCAATGAGTTTGACGAACTCACAAAAAAGGTAAAGGAAGCTGCAAAAGAGATGGGGTCCCTGGTGAAAGTTACAGAAGAAAGCCTCAAAGCCACAACGGAACTCAGAGATTTTAAAGTACAGGGAACCCAAGGACTGCTGGAATGTAAAATCAGGGCTATAATCCTTCCCCTTTTGAGTGACCATGTGCTGCGGGAAGCAAATTACTACTTGAAGCTTTTGAAGAAGACGCTGAAACGGTAGCGGTCTTTATATTTAGGATCAAATGGGAGGTAATAAAAAATTATTACCGGATACACAGATTTTTGTGATTAGGGTGATATTGTTGGAAGTCAATAAAAAATTATAAAATATACTTATTGAAGGAATGGTATAAGGCATATATAAAGAAGAGGAGAATTTTAATGATGAAACGGCAATTTACTTTTGTAACCACTCTAATCTTAATAATCTGTCTATTTTGCAGCTGCAGTTCCGGCAATACAAGGAAAGTTGACAGCAGTCAATCTGAAAAAAACAGAAGGAATGAAATAAAAAGAATGGCTTCATTTAAAACATATACACTGCCGGAGCTTCAGGAGGATTTCCAGCAGGTCAAAAAAATTATTGGGACAGAACATCCTAAGTTATTTGCAAATCAAAAGGAACTGGATGAGATGCTTGAAAAGCAATATACTTTATTAAAAGATAGTATGGATGAACTGGAATTTAATAAAATTCTATCTCCTATCGTTTCCAAATTGAATTGCGGTCACACCAGCTTAAACTTTTCCAAGGAGTTTGAAGAATATGCGAAAAAGAATGGAAAGTATATGCCCTTATCAATAAAAGTTTTGGAAGATAAGGCGTATATTTGCCAAAACTTTGCATCAGAACCGGTTCCGGTTGGAGGAGAGATTGTAGATATTAATGGGAAAGGGATAAAGGAAATCATAAATATATTTTTAGAAAATATATCGGCTGACGGATACAATACCTCTAGAAAGTTTTATATTATGAATCAATGGTTCAGTGAAATGTACTTATCCTATGTTGACGCACCTGAGGATTTCAATATCACGGTGATTGACCCTGGAAATCAAAAGGAACTTAAAATACGTGTAACTGCAATCAATAAGGAAGAGCTTGATTCTGCAAGGAAAGAAACAAATGGGACGGAAGGAAAAGAAGAACCGACCTATTCCGGAAAATTTGAAAAAGATTATGCTGTGTTATCCGTTAAAACCTTCGCGTTTTATGAGGAGGATCAGAGAAATCAATTTAAAAAATATATTGATGCGTTCTTTTCGGATGTGAAAGGAAAAGGGATATCCGAACTTGTTCTTGACTTGCGCGATAATTGGGGAGGAGATCCTTATGCTACAGCGCATTTATATTCATACCTTATCAACAAGGCAAGCCCTTATTTTACGGATGGCACCCCGTTCTACACAGATCTTGCGCAGCCGGTGGTCCCCTCACCCAATCGTTTTAAAGGCAAATTATTTGTTCTGACAAATGGAGCAAGTTTCTCCTCTACCGGTCATTTGTGCGCTTTGCTAAAGTTCCATAAAACCGGAACCTTTATTGGCGAAGAGACTGGAGGATCCTTTGTATGTACGGACGGATCAGGGGATATCATCCTTAAAAACACAAAAATAAGATTCCATTATTCCATGATGAAATTTGAAGCTGCGGTTTCAGGTATGACACAAGGTAGAGGGATCATGCCTGATTACCCTGTTGTTCCTACCATTGGGGAATGCATCCGTCAAAAGGATTTGGCGATGGAGATGGCAGTAGAATTGATTCATAAAGAAAATAAATAAAGTTTAAGTAGAGTATATTTATTAGAGATTATGATTCAAAGAATCATTCTGAAGGGGGTGTACCTAAATGGAAGTATGCGCCCTTTTTTTATTTCATGTATGTAGAAACTTAAATTGAGTGTTGAAAAGAGAGCTATAAAATTATTTAGGAATGAACCTGAATGAGACTGGATTTATTGATAAAGAAGATGTATGATTGTTAAATGAGCCGATAATTATATAGAATAATTTTGTGGTAAATACTAAAGAAAATCAGTTATAGGAAGTGGTAATAGGATATGCATAAGCAAGATACGGTAAAAAATGCAAACAAAGTAAACCGGGTACTTATTCTTTTTGTAGCATCTCTGGGATTATTTATTTCACCCTTTATGGTTTCCGCAGTCAATGTTATACTTCGTCCGATAGAAAAGGAATTTGGAATGAATGCAATCCTGCTCAATTGGGTTGCAACATCTTATTTATTAGCTGCGGCAGTATTCCTGGTTCCATTCGGAAGACTTGCAGATATTTACGGTAGAAAGAAAATGTATGTTTTGGGTATTGCTATTTTTACCGCTGCCTCCTTACTCTGCGCTATTTCACAATCTTCTGCAATGTTTATTAGTTTTAGAGCGGTTCAAGGCTTAGGAAGTGCTATGATTTTGGGAACGGGGGTGGCTATACTGACATCTGCTTTCCCTGCCGAAGAGAGAGGAAGGGTCTTGGGAATTAGTGTAGCCGTTGTTTATTTGGGTCTTTCCCTGGGACCTTTTTTAGGCGGCATTTTAACCAATGGGTTTGGGTGGCGAAGCATTTTTCTTGTGAATGTTCCCTTTGGCGTGGCAGCAGTTTTGTTTGCCCTGTATAAGTTAAAGGGGCAGGAGTGGGCTGAGGCAAGAGGGGAAAAATTTGATCTGACCGGATCTTTGATTTATGGGATATCATTGTCAACGATCATGTACGGATTTTCAATGCTACCCAGGTTTTTAGGGTATTTCTTAATTGCCTTAGGGATGGTGGGGATCCTTATATTCGGTATTTATGAAGCAAAAATAAAGAGTCCTGTTCTAAATACAGCACTATTTTTAAAGAACAAGGTGTTTCTCTTTTCATGTATTGCCACATTAATTAATTACAGTGCAACTTTTGCCGTAGGGTATTTACTTAGTCTTTATTTGCAATATGCCAAGGATTTTGATTCCCGTATGGTCGGTATTATTCTTGTTGTCCAACCCGTAGTCCAGGTAATATTCTCTCCTTTAGCCGGAAAATTTTCCGATAAAAAGAAGCCTCAAATTATTGCTTCCATGGGAATGGTGCTAACGACCCTTGGTCTATTTCCATTAATTTTTCTCAGCAAGGATACAAGTTTATTGTTTATAATGGGGTGCCTGATTATTTTAGGTCTTGGTTTGGCGCTTTTCTCTTCACCTAATACCAACGCCATTATGACTTCGGTAGAACGGAAATTTTATGGAGTGGCTTCCGGAATTATCGGAACAATGCGGCTTGTTGGACAAATGCTGAGTATGGGGATTGTCACGCTGGTTTTTGCACTTTATATCGGGAAGGTCCAGATTGGATCCCAAAACCAGGAAATTTTTGTCAATAGTATGAAGTTGATATTTATAATTCTTACAGTATTTTCATTTGTAGGTATTTTTACATCCCTTGCTAGAAACGAGAAAGGGACGTAAAAAAATACCAATTGACTTTTATATGAAATTGGTGTTATAATAAATTCTGCCGTGAGGTAATGAGATTTGGGCGCTTAGCTCAGCTGGGGGAGCACCTGCCTTACAAGCAGGGGGTCATAGGTTCGAGCCCTATAGTGCCCACCAAATCATGAAAGAGGTCCGGAACTAATAAGTTCCGGACCTCTTTCCTTTTGCGGAAATCTTACAGTAATCCACAAAACAAAATTGTGAGTATATTTCATTTGCAGCCAGAACTCATTTGCTTGTTCTATAGTTATAGGGGGACAACTTGCGAGTTAATTTACGTTATTGATATTGACAATCATTATCAATTAGAATACAATATAAATGTGAGAATTTTGGAGGTGGAATTATGCCGCTAACAATGTTATGTGTAGGTAAAGAAGCAGTTATAAATGGATGCAGGGCAAAGGGAACCACTAGAAAATATCTGGAAGGACTCGGTGTAGTCCCCGGCGTTTTAGTATCAATCATTTCCGAGACTGGCGGCAATCTTATTGTTTCTATAAAAGGTTCAAGACTTGCACTCAGCAAAGGAATAGCCAGTCAATTGATAGTACAAATTTAAAGAGGGGTGTTTCGAAGTGAATAAGACTTTAAAGGAGTTAAAGCCTGGCGATAAAGCTGTAATTAAAAATATTACGGGTGAAGGCGCTGTAAAAAGAAGACTTATGGATATGGGTGTTACCCGGGGTGCAGAGGTTTTGGTAAGAAAGGTTGCACCATTTGGAGACCCTATTGAGGTTAATATCAGGGGATATGAACTAACCTTCAGAAAATCAGAAGCAGAAAATATAATAATTGAGTAAACAATGCTACTTGAGGAAAAAGAGTAGCAAATTTTTTAAACCATAATTGATAATGGTTATCAATTGATATGGAAGGGGCTTATCAATGTCTTATACGTTTGCTTTGGTCGGAAATCCCAACTCGGGTAAAACCACCATGTTTAATGAAATAACCGGCAGCACCCAGTATGTTGGAAATTGGCCGGGAGTTACTGTCGAGAAAAAGGAAGGAAAGGCTAGAAAGTTTAAGGAAGATATAAAAATTGTCGATTTGCCGGGAATCTATTCTCTTTCACCATATACCATGGAAGAAGTCATTGCCAGAGACTATATAGTAGATGAAAAGCCTGATGTAGTAATCAATATTGTTGATGCTACGAATATCGAAAGAAACCTGTATCTTACAACCCAGCTAATTGAGCTTGGAATTCCTGTTGTGGTTGCACTCAATATGATGGATGTTGTTATATCACGGCAGGATGATATAAACATCGAAAACCTTTCGGGATACTTGGGTGTTCCTGTTTTAGCTGCATCTGCAAGCAAGGGAATGGGAATCAATGAAATTGTTGAAAAAGCCCTCGAGTCGGCTCAGAGTTCAATAGCAGCAGGATCTGCCGGTAAATGCAAGGTGTTTCACGGTGCAATAGAGCAAAGCCTGGAAAAAGTACAGGCTCTGATTCAGCCCCTGGTTGAAAAGAAAAAGTATAACTCAAGGTGGGTAGCACTTAAGCTTTTAGAAGATGATGAAAAAATCAAAGAAAAATTAAATGTGCCGATAACACTAATGGCGGATATTAAAGGCTTCCGTGAGGAATTGGAGCGGAAATATGACAATGATATGGAAACTTTGATTGCTGACAACCGGTACAGTTTTATATCCGATATTATTTCCAAAACTGTAAAGAAGAAAGTTAAGGGTAATTCTCTAACCCTATCGGATAAAATTGACAGGGTGGTAACCAATAGAATCCTTGCGATACCTATCTTTCTTGCAGTTATGTTTGCCATATTTCAGGTTTCCTTTGGTCCACTAGGTTCCTTTACTATTGACTGGCTTGACACATTTATAAATGAAACAATAGCAGGTAAGGTTACTTCCTGGCTCGAAGCGGGTGGAGCAGCGGAGTGGCTGAAAGCATTGATTATTGATGGAATTTTGGCTGGTATGGGCAGTATGTTGGTGTTTGTTCCACAGATCATGATTGTCTTCTTTTTCTTATCTTTGCTTGAAGACAGCGGGTATATGGCAAGAGCTGCTTTTGTGATGGACAGAATATTAAGAAAGCTTGGACTAAGCGGAAAATCATTCATACCGATGCTTATGGGCTTTGGGTGCAGTGTACCGGCAGTCATGGCATCCAGAACCCTTGAAAATGAAAAAGACAGAAGGCTGACCATTATCCTTACACCATTTATGTCCTGCGGTGCCAGATTACCGGTATATGCTCTTTTTGCAGCCGCCTTCTTTGCACAGAACCAGGGAATGGTTATTTTCTCGATTTATGTACTTGGAATTGTTGTTGCAGTTTTATCGGGAATTATTCTGAAGAAATTCTTGCTTAAAGGAGAGGTTGCTCCGTTTGTCATGGAACTTCCCCCTTACAGGATACCTACCCTGAAAGGTATTTTAATTCATATGCTGGATCGGGGCAAAGGTTTTGTTAAAAAGGCAGGTACAGTTATTTTTGCGGCTGCTGTAGTGATATGGTTTCTGCAAACCTTCAGCGGCTCCCTTCAGATGGTGGAAGATCCGGGAGAAAGCATCATGGGCAGCATAGGGAAGGCTGTCGTACCGATATTTGTTCCGTTGGGTTTAGACGACTGGAGAGCGGCGGTTGCCTTGTTGACCGGATTGGTTGCAAAAGAGGTGGTTGTATCTACATTGGGTATATTGTCGGGTGTAGGGGAAGTGGCAGAAAATTCGATAGAGTTGTCAGCAGCACTGCAGATGTACTTTACTCCGTTAAAAGCATATGCCTTTATGGCCTTTACACTCCTTTACATGCCTTGCGTTGCAGCCTTTGGGGCTATCAAAAGAGAAATGAACTTATGGAAATGGACGCTTTTTACCATAGGTTATCAAACAGCTATCGCATGGATTGTTGCCTTTTTGATATATCAAGGTGGAAATCTATTAGGCTTAGGATAATAATGCATGTACCAAAGCTGAATAAAGAATTGAGAGAGGGGTTCATATGATTAATTGGATTTTAGGCGGTTTGATCGTTGTGGCTACACTATACATTATCTTTCGCACAGTAAATAAGATACGCAAAGGAAAAGACATTTGCGGATGTGACGGTTGTAACGCCGCTCAATGCGGCTGCAGCAGTAAAAAGTGCTGAAAGGATAATAATTATTATTATCGACATCATCATTATCATAAAATACGGGAGGGATATTATGAGTATAGTACTGGTTGGAGGGCATGATAGAATGCAGGACGAGTATAAAGTAATTGGTGATAAGCATGGACACAGGATAAAGGTTTTTACACAGATGCCGCCTAGGTTTGATAAAAGCATCGGGCTGCCTGATGCTATTGTTTTATTCACCAGTACGGTATCCCATAAGATGGTGCTTACAGCGGTGAAGGAAGCAAAAAAGAAAAAAATACCTATCATGCGTTGTCATTCAAGCAGCGGCAGTTCTCTGGAGGAAACATTGAAGCAGTTGAAATCCATTGTTTGTTGACTTAAACCAAGCGCCATGCGTCTTTTTTGCGGAAATTCGGGTACAATGAGACGGATGCATTGGAGCAAAAACTTCATCATCTCAAAAAAAGATTTGAAGATATGTGTCCTCATGAAGTAGGAGTTTTTCCTGAAATACCCTTAGAGTATATAGAAGGGGTTATAAAGCACAAAGGTAAAAGCTGTCTTATGTGTAGGTACTGGAAAGTATATCATAACGTTAGGAGAGCCGAATTGCTGTTTGATTTTTATGATAACGTGAGAAGCAGTATGGCGTATGAAATTGTGAAAGCAATTTGATTTTCCTGGCAATAGTAATCAAGGAGAAGAGAATGATACTCTATTTGTATAACAAATTGCTGGGGAAAGGTGTTTATCACGAGGTAATAGACTGTCTTGTTGCTGCTCTTGAAGCAAAAGATGCTTATACGAGCGGACATTCATCCAAGGTTGCAGATATGACATGTGAATTGGCAAAGGTGCTTGGAATCAAGGGAAGTCTCCTTGAAGATATACATCTAGCTGCACATTTGCATGATATAGGAAAGATCGGTATTCCTGAGAATATTCTTAATAAAAGAGGAAAGCTTCTTCCTCATGAACTTGCGCAAATTAGAAGGCATTCTGAAATCGGATATAATATTTTGATCAAATCCGAGGGATTAAGGAATATAGCGCAAATAGTACTGCACCATCATGAAAGATGGGACGGAAAAGGTTATCCTCAAGGTTTGAAGGAGGATAAAATTCCTTTGGGATCAAGGATTATAGCAGTGGCAGATGCCATGGATGCCATGATTTCCGACAGACCTTACAGAGCTGCCATGGATTGGGAGACATGCAAAAAGGAAGTGCTTGAGAACAAATCGCTGCAGTTTGATCCTGTTGTGGTAGAGGCTGCAGTTGTGCTCTTTCCCAGATGGTATAAGCAGTTTTTCAAGGAGAATGATAAAAAAGCCCAGACATTTTAAAATTATATAAAAAATATTTTGATTTATTGATTTAATGAAACTCTAAAAGAGTTAAGACTTTCCGGAGCATGGGAAAAATAAAAAACGCAACATTGACACAATATATTGTGTGTGATAATATTTAAGTAACAATATATTGGAACAATTAGGGTGCTTGTATGAAGAATACGGCTTAAAAGGGAAGCAGGTGAGATTCCTGCACGGTCCCGCCGCTGTAAAGGGGAGACTTTCCGCAAAATCCACTGGTGAAACCGGGAAGGAGCGGAATTACTATGAACCGGAGTCAGAAGACCTGCCTTTATTGTACACCTCCAAACTCTACGGATGATAGAGGGTGTAAATGCTGAATGGATTATTAGTTCGAGATAGCCTCTTGATTCTTTGTCGGGGGGCTTTAATTAT
This sequence comes from Clostridia bacterium, assembly GCA_026418275.1. Classification (GTDB taxonomy): domain Bacteria; phylum Bacillota; class Clostridia; order Acetivibrionales; family DSM-2933; genus SKW182. Next base: position 82,961 of record JAOABQ010000109.1, on the reverse strand, counting down.
GTCGTGGCAAAAGATAATACGTGGAAATATGAAGGGAGCCATAGGGGTATGATTATAAAAATAAAAAAACGTGATGGAAGAGAAGTGCCGTTCAACATTGAAAAAATCGCCAATGCCATATTCAAGGCTGCAAGTGCTACGGGAGGACAGGATCACGAAGAGGCACTCTCGCTGGCAGAGAAGGTGGTTATATATATAGAAAAAGAAATGGAGAAGAAGATCCCGGCTGTAGAGGAAATACAGGATGCTGTTGAGAAGGTCCTTATTGAGACAGGACATGCCAAGACTGCAAAAACTTATATTCTTTATAGGGCGGAGAGAAACCGCATCCGTGAAATGAATACCCGGCTGATGAAGATTTATGAGGATTTAACCTTCAAGGAAGCTAAAGACAACGATTTGAAGCGTGAGAATGCAAATATCGATGGTGACACTGCCATGGGTACAATGCTTAAATACGGTTCGGAGGGTGCCAAGCAGTTTTATGACATGTTTGTACTGAAGCCGGAGCATTCAGCTGCGCATAAAGCGGGAGATATACATATTCATGATCTGGATTTTCTTACTCTGACCACCACTTGCTGCCAGATTGATATTGAGAAGCTGTTTAAAAACGGCTTTAGCACCGGACATGGCTACTTAAGGGAACCAAACGACATACATAGCTATTCGGCCCTTGCTTGTATTGCGATTCAGTCAAACCAGAATGACCAGCATGGAGGACAAAGTATACCGAATTTTGAATATGTCATGGCTCAAGGTGTTGCAAAAACCTATGCCAAGCTTTACAGGCAGAACCTTATAAAAGCATTGAAGCTGCTTTCGAATCTTAATGATACTGCTGCGAAGGTAAATGAAATATATGAGGTTTTAAAGATGAAGCATGGGCTGGTGCCTTCCATGGGTAATCTGAAAAACTTCCAGAAGCTTGAAGCTGAATTGTTGGCTGATTTCATTGATGAAAAAAAACTTGTTCAAAAGGCCCAGACCTTTGCAGGGGAAAATACGGAAGCCGAGATTGACAGAAATACCTATCAGGCAATGGAAGCCTTTGTTCATAACCTCAACACCATGCACAGCAGGGCAGGGGCACAAATACCCTTCAGTTCAATCAATTATGGAATGGATACATCTCCGGAAGGCAGGCTGGTAATAAAAAATCTTCTGCTTGCAACCGAAGCAGGGCTTGGAAACGGTGAAACGCCCATATTTCCTATTCATATTTTCAGAGTAAAGGAGGGTATCAATTACAATCCAAATGAACCCAATTACGATTTATTTCAATTAGCTTGTAGGGTAAGCGCTAAAAGGCTCTTTCCCAATTTCTCATTTCTCGACACCCCTTTCAATTTAAAATATTACAGGCCGGGGCAGCCTGAAACCGAAATTGCCTATATGGGCTGCCGCACACGCGTTATTGGCAATGTATACGATCCATCGAGGGAAATTATCTATGGAAGGGGTAATTTGAGTTTCACAACCATTAACCTTCCCAGAATTGCCTTACGGAGCAACAAGAATATAAACATATTTTTTGAAGAGCTTGAAAAGAAAATTGATCTGGTTACAGACCAGCTTATGGAGAGATTTGAAATCCAGGCGCGAAAAAAGGTTAAGAACTATCCTTTCCTTATGGGGCAGGGAATATGGCTGGATTCCGACAAGTTAGGATGGGAGGATGAGGTCAGAGAGGTTTTAAAACATGGCACATTGACGATGGGATTTATCGGTCTTGCCGAATGTCTCAAAGCTTTAACCGGAAAACATCATGGAGAGTCAGAGGAAGCACAAAACCTTGGTCTTGAGATTATCGGGCGAATGAGAAAGCGAATGGATGAAGCGAGCAGCATATACAAGATGAATTTCACGCTGATAGCAACGCCTGCCGAAGGCATTTCAGGACGATTTGTAAAGATGGACAGAGGTATATTTGGAAGTATTGAAGGAGTAACCGACAGGGAATATTATACAAACAGCTTCCATATTCCGGTTTATTATAAAACCAATGCATTTGACAAGATAAGACGGGAGGCTCCTTACCATGAGCTTACCAATGCAGGACATATTACTTATATTGAACTGGACGGAGACCCGCTTCATAATCTCGAAGCCTTTGAAAAAATTGTGAGAGCGATGAAGGAGGCGGGCATTGGATACGGTTCCATCAATCATCCTGTAGACAGGGATCCGGTTTGTGGCTATACAGGAATTATAGGTGATACATGCCCGTCCTGCGGTAGACAAGAGGGCAATATGAAGTTTGAGCGGATAAGAAGGATTACCGGCTACCTCGTTGGAACCCTGGAACGCTTCAACGATGCAAAGAAAGCTGAAGAAAACGACAGGATCAAGCACTTTTCAACCGGGGTATAGTATTTGAAGTATGAATAAGGAGATTAACATGGAGACACAGATTAGAATTGCCGGAATTGAAAAGGAATCAATTGTTGATGGACCCGGCATACGGTATGTTGTATTTGCCCAAGGATGCAAACATAACTGTCCGGGCTGTCACAACCCGGAAACCCACTCCTTTCAGGGGGGAAGGATGGTTGATATTGACGCAATACTCAAACAGATTGAAAGCAACCCTCTGCTGGATGGGATTACTTTAAGTGGAGGAGAACCTTTTGAACAGGCAGAAGGCCTTGCGGAACTGGCTAAAAGAGTTAAACAAAAAGGTCTTCAGGTTGTGACCTATACAGGCTATACCTATGAGGAGATTTTGAACAAATCATCTATTATGGCTGGATGGGATAGATTGCTGCAGTATACAGATATATTGGTGGACGGACGTTTTGAGGCTGAAAAGAGAAATTTGCTGCTTAAGTTCAGAGGTTCGGATAATCAGAGGATGATTGAGCTATAGATGATGCAAAAAACATTTTACATTTGTCTATCGCAATCATCGTTAAAATCGTTCGCTGAATGCTCTGCCAAATGTAAAGTTTTTAATGCAATCTATATAAATAAACCAGAATAGTATTTTTTTTGTTTATTCATTATAATAAAAATGATATAAATTGTTTTATTGTGTTAACCGGAATGAGCTTTCTGCTTGACCCATCCATTTTTCCATGGAGCAAGGAGGAGTATATTTCCAGGGTGAAAGCTCTCAAGGAAGTTATAGAAACAACGCTGCGAGCACAAAAAGGAAGCTTTGGTTTTTTTGTTGATTTTGCTGAAGAAATGTTTAATGGTATGCGCTAAAGCATTCAAAATGCTGATTAATTACGGAGGTGGGAAAATGGGTAATAATGTATGTCCATGGTGGCTTGGGTATATGCTGTTAAATCCTTTAAGGAAGTTAATTCAAAATCCGGATCATATTCTCAATCGGTATATAAAACAAAATATGAAGGTGATGGATATCGGTTGTGCCATGGGTTTTTTCAGTTTACCTTTAGCAAGGCTGGTTGGAGAACAAGGAAAGGTTATTTGTGTGGATATGCAGGAAAAAATGATTGAAGTATTACTGAGAAGGGCTGTAAGAAAAGGCCTAAATAACCGGTTAGAAGTACGGATCTGCAAGCATAATTCACTTATGGTAAATGACCTTGTGAATGAGATGGATTTTATATTGGCTTTTGCTGTTGTACATGAAGTTCGTGATAAAGACAGGCTCTTCGAAGAGATCAGGCTGATTTCGAAATCCGGAGGCTGTTTGTTGATTGCAGAACCTATTGGGCATGTAAGTGAAAAGGATTTTACGAGCAGTGTGGAACTTGCGGAGAAAGCGGGATTTAGTGTGGTTGAACGGCCTGTCATTGGTAGAAGTAACGCTGTACTGCTCAGAAAACACAAGTGATTAAGGAAAGTTGAGTTTGTATCTTTTAAGACGGATTATCTGTTGCGACAAAAAGGCTTTAGTCAAAAAGTGATTAAGTTTAGGTGATGAGGCAGGGAATTTATAATAAAATTAATTTTACATTACAAGCAATTTATACTATAAAATTCTTTACAAAAAGTGTTGACACAGCAGTATTCTGCTGGTATACTATCAAATGTCAAGAACATATGCGCTGGTGTAGCTCAGCAGGTAGAGCAGCTGACTTGTAATCAGCAGGTCGGGGGTTCGATTCCGTCCACCAGCTCCAGAAAAGACAGTGACTAATTGGTTACTGTCTTTTTGTATGCCTGCGGACAATATGGAATCCTTAAAATTAAGTAGATAGTTTACATTGAATATGGAATACGGTCTGATTAACAATGAATTGTAATGAGTGCATTACTCTACTTTTATAATTCCTAGGCTGACTATCTCTTTATAGATTTTTAATTTTTTTTACAGTTCCTATTACGAATATTATATTGTTTGAACTCCAATCGTACAAAAAGGGCTGCCTTTATGGCAAGCCCTTTTCAATGCTATTTAAATTCGATTATCATTTGTCTTTAAATAAACCAAGCATAGCAGCACCTATAATAACTGCCGCACTACTAACTTCTGCTGTTTTGAAATCAGGTTGGACAACTTCCTTTGCATATACTTTCTCATTAACAAGTTCCTTTAAAGGTTTCAGGAGACCATCGCCAAGCTTGCTAATCGGTCCGCCTAAAATAATAGCCTCAGGCATTAAAATATTAATAATATTAGTCAAGCCTTCCGATAGATATTCCAAATATCTATCAAACACTTTTTTTCCTGCAGCATCACCAAGTTTTCTAGCTTCAAAGGCTGTAAATTCATTTATTTTAGATAAATCCCCCTTTACAATACTATGAATCAGGGAGTTAGGATCTTGTTTTGCAGCATCTGTTGTCTGCTTGATTAAAGCTGGTACAGAGGCATATGCTTCCCAGCAGCCTCTCCTTCCGCAGGTACACTTTTCTCCACCAAAAGCAATAACCATGTGCCCCAGCTCTGCTCCTGCAAAATTAAAGCCGGTGTAAATCATGTTATTAATAATAATGCCTCCGCCAATTCCAGTTCCAATTTTTATAGTAACTGAGTGATCTATATCTTCTGCGGCCCCTGCTACACTTTCAGCCAGAGCTGCACAATTTGCATTATTTTCAACATAAACAGGCAATTTAAAATGTTTTTGCATTGCGGCACGAAGCGGAGTATTTTTAAAGTTCAATGTGTAGTTCCTTACAATGACTCCCTCTTTATCATTGGGTATACCCGGGCATCCAATCCCTATGGATTTAACATCTCTAACATCGATATCTTCCTTATCCAAAAGTATCTTAATAATCTCTGCTACATCATTAATTATCTCGCTATAGTGACGCCCACCGGAATGAGACTTTCTATCTCTGTTTAAAAGCTTTCCGTATTTATCGACAATGCCAACATCAAGTTGTGAAACACCGATTTCAACTCCTACAAAATACTTCATTCTATATGCCCCCAATTATTAACATTCTATTCTTTGTATGTCTATTAGCGGTCTTTATACTTTGGATGTTTTAAAACATAATCATCATCTTTTAATTGCAATGGCATGATGGATACAACAATATGCTTGTGTTTTAGAAGTTTTCGTTGAACAAACAGGATGGTCTGATTGTGGAGAAAATTATGCCACCAGGATTTCACAGAAAATTGGGGTAGTATGACTGTAATCATATCACCTCGATTGTAATCATATCCTGTTGATTCGATAAACTTTAATAGCGGCTCAAAAACTTTTCTAAAGGGTGAATATTTAATAATAAGCGGTATATCGGTATTAAGCATAGCATATTTTTCCCTGATTTTATTAGCACTTTCTTCATCAATGGATACATTGAAAGCAATAACATTGTCAGAAATGGTTTTTGCATATCTCAATGCTCGTATACTTGACTTGTTGATGCTCTCGATTGGAACGATAACACGGTTTCTGTAGGTATCGTTTTCTACATTAACTGCCTGCAGTTCTTCGGGCTTCATTCTCAGCTGTTTTGATACGGCTACATAGTGCTTTTTAACCTTCAACATCAAAAAGATGAGTATAGGTATTACAATTACTACAATCCAAGTTCCCTGGGTAAACTTTGTTATAGCGATTATGATTACTACAGTAAAGGTGACAAATGCTCCGAATCCATTGATCAGTGCCTTTACAACCCAGTTTTTATCCTTTTCTCTCCACCATTTAAAAAGCATTCCAGCTTGCGAAAGGGTAAAGGATATAAATACTCCGATAGCATACAGTCCTATAAGTGATGTAACATGTGCATTAAATACAACGATTAATAATGCGGAAATTGAGGATAGAAGCATAATACCATTAGAGTAGCTTAAACGGTCGCCTCTCATGCTTAGCTGTCTAGGTACATAGCCTTCTTTTGCCATGACAGAAATTAGATTCGGGAAGCCAAAGTACGCTGTATTGGCTGCAAGAACCAAAATTGTAAATGATAAAGCTGTAATGACATAAAAGAATATATTTGTTCTCCCGAAAACCATGCCGGCAATTTGTATCAGCATTGCACCTGCATCAGGATCAATAGGATAATAATTCGCAATGATTGAAGTACCCCCAAACACGATCAAAACAAGTGTTGACAGTAAAACAAGTACAGTCTTGGCATTCTTTGTAGAAGGCTCTTTAAAATTGGGTACCGCATTACTGACAGCTTCAACACCGGTAAGGGCAGCACAACCATTGGTAAATGCTTTAAGAATTAAAAACAGTGTCAGTGGCTGCAAAGTATCTTGCGCTACTTGAATAGGTTCCGGTTCATATCCGTTCAAAACCTTAATCACACCTACAACCAGCATGAGTAAGATAGAAAAAATAAAAAAATAGGTGGGAAGGCTAAAAATCTTTGCTGATTCTTTGATCCCTCTTAAATTTCCTATGGTCATAAGCGTAATAATGATCAGACATAAAAGGACCCTATAAGGCTCTAATTGGCTAAAGGCGGAAGTAATCTGGTCAACACCCGCTGCAATACTTACGGCAACAGTAAGTATATAGCCGATGCTTAATGCCGAACCAGCGATAACACCGGCAATGACACCGATATTTTCCTTTGCAACAATAAATGCTCCACCGCCATTTGGGTATTTATCTATGGTCTGTCGGTATGACAGCGTCAAAATAATTAAAAGTGCAATAATAGCAATAGAAATATAAGATAATTGTTTAAAGGACGCCATTCCAATAACAGGAAATAGGACAAGCAGAATTTCTTGTCCTGCATATGCGACCGATGATATTGCGTCGCTTGACAGTATGGGAAGACCCCATAGCACACCGAATTTTTCACCTTGCAATGCCTCATTTTTTAACGGCCTGCCTATTAATAACCTCTTCATTTTCTTAAACATAGAAAGCTTCTCCTTAAGCTAAAAGCAACTGTACTTGTGTAGTAAAAAGTAACGGACCGTATAATGGCATAGAGGCTTCCAACACAACCACTTAACACAAGACTTAAATACTTGACAGTACATTTAAATAAGTATTTAAGTAATTTTCCTAATTTACAAAACTATTAGGCCTTGTTTATAGTTGTTTATAATGCCTTACAAGCCTCTGCACAACTCCAGTAAAAGCAAAATAAATACTTCATAAGTATTCGTATTTTTTTGAAGTTTAGCCCAATTATAATTTGACATTATTTTAATATTATATAACTAATTTTTACAAAACAATTAATGCTGTTCTACTTGATTTTGGGCTATTTTATATATAACGCTCCTTAAATTTTGACATTATATGCGTGTTACGTATTCAGATAGTAAATTTCATTAAATATCTCTTGTTTTAAACGCTTTTACTCTATGAATATAAATATAATTGCCAAGTAACTATGAAGATAGGGGAGCTTTTTTAAAAAAGCTTGTTTGAGTTGATAAAGAAAAGCTTATCCAGCGGGAACGTATCATAACTCTTTTTAATGATGACATTGACAGTAACAAGCTCTATTTCTATAATGATAACAAAGCTTATTTCTTATGCACCGTGATATTCCAAAATTGGTTAATGCGGGGCTGCTGGATTTTCGAGTATGGACATGCTCTTCGGATAAATAAGAATTTAATACAGCTAAAAAGCTTACCAATATGACCTCGGTATTTACAGGAGAGATCAAAATTAAAGCATAGAGATAGAGGCGGTATTGAAAGAATTTATCTTAGGTCTACTCTCGAATAATTTTTATAAATGGGAGGACAGAAATTATGCAGGCAGAATCATATTTGTCAAGGGGTGTATCTCCGACGAAGGAAGACGTGCATAAAGCGATAAAAAGTCAGTCAAAAGGAATCTTTCCGGGGGCGTTTTGCAAAATTTTAGAGGATCATATCGGTGATCCGGAATATTGTTCAGCCATGCATGCAGACGGTGCCGGAACAAAATCTACCCTGGCATATATCTATTATAAGGAAAACGGTGACGCCAGCGTATTTAGGGGTATATCCCAGGATTCATTGGTAATGAATGTTGATGACCTTTTATGTATCGGAGCAGTGGAAAATTTTATTGTATCCAATACAATCGGCAGAAATGCACACCGTGTCGATGCAGCCATCCTAAAAGAATTAATAGAGGGTTATAGTAGTTTTGCGGATGACATGGCGAAATATAATGTTCACATGATAATGGCCGGAGGAGAAACGGCAGATATAGGGGACCTCGTTTCAACAGTAGTTGTAGACTCAACGATTTATGTGCGGCTGCCGCGTAAAAACGTAATATCCTGTGAGAATATAAGGCCTGGAAATGTAATTGTCGGGCTTTCATCTTCAGGCAAAGCTATCTATGAAGATTCGGAAAATTCAGGTATAGGCTCAAACGGGCTTACTGCTGCCCGTCACGTTGTTTTATGCAAGGATTATGCCCAAAGGTATCCCGAGACTTTTTCAAATACAATAGATTTTCACAAAGTATACTGCGGGAAGTACAGGTTTGAAGATTTACTACCCGGAAGCACTCAAACAGTAGGACAAGCGCTTTTGTCACCAACCAGAACCTATGCACCCGTAGTAAAGGAAGTACTCAGCAAGTACTTTAACTCTATACACGGTATGATCCATTGTACCGGCGGAGGTCAGGTAAAATGCAAATCATTCGGCAAAAAACTCCATTACATCAAGGATAATCTATTCAAGACACCGCCTATTTTTGAACTGATTAAAAATGAATCGGATATTAAACCAAAAGAGATGTACCAAATATTTAATATGGGTCATAGAATGGAGTTTTACTGTGATCCGGAAGCTGCAAATGAAATAATCGGTGTTGCTAAAAAATACAATATCGATGCAAAGATTGTGGGCCGGGTGGAAGAGAATACTGCCGGAGATGGCAACAAAGTAACAATAATGAGTGATAATAATGTATTCGAGTATGTTTAAGTTTTTCCGTTTATATTGTACGATTTAAAAACATATGTTATAAACTGTAAAAATTATGATATAACTAAGCAACATAATGAAGCTGCAACGGGCTGATATAAGAGAATAGCTCCCTCTTAGCAAGAGTTAATAACCATGCTAAGGCGGAGTTATTTTCATAGAGGTAATTCCGAAGAAGTCTGGACTGAGATGCTAAACCGGGCTAAAAATGTTCCTTATGCAGGATGCTCTGTAAGTAAGGTTGATTTTGTAAAGTAAAGTTATACCAAAATAAATTTTTTAAAAAAAGGAGGATTTTATAAATTATACGTAGAAATAAATATTAATAATGCTTTGCAGTGTGTAATTTACTGTCTTATAAGTTTTTTCTTTGTTAATCTGCTTGAAAGATGGTTCCATTGATTAATTCCGATGAAATTCTTATTTTCAAACGTCTGTAAAGTTAAAATGAACTCCGTAAAGAAGAAAATTTGTTATCGCTGTGGAGCAAATTTCGATATCTTTAAAAATCTATCCGGATCCTAAGAAATTTGCATGTATAACCATAACTTCCGGGAACAACAAACAGGCCTGTACCTAGGCCCAGTCTACAAAATTTCTCACCGACATTTAGCTTCATTAGATGTATTTTAAACCTTCAGGTGTTTTTTCAGTATGTGGGAGGGAGATGCTAAGGCTTTTTTCCTCTAAACATAAATCTCGAAAGCATTTCTGTTTTCGAAAAAATCTATCAAAATTAAAGGAGCTTTATGACTATGAAAAAAAATTACCGTTTGATCGCAATGGCAGTAATGATGCTCTTTTTGTTCAGTTTTGTTGCTTGCAGCAACAGTGAAACAAACACCACGCAGCCAAGTCAGTCAGCAGATGTTCAAACTGCTGCTGAAGAAACCACTGCACCTGTTGCAAATGCAGACACGAATACTACAGGCTCCAAGGATTTGGTAGCCACACTTGCCTTGATACCCGGACTTGTAGAGTCGGAGGACAAAGGGACTTTTGTAGACTTCACCAAAGCATTGGATGAAGTGTATACCGAAGGAAAAATTAAAATTGAAGTTTACCCGTATGCGCGGTCTGTTGAAAATGTTATAAGCGGGAAAGCGGATCTCCATATTCCTAATATGAGAACTTCGCTGGTGGACAGTTCCCAGCTTAAATACACTTTTGCGAAAAAGGCATTCGGGCAGTTTGCTATGGTTATTTATTCCAATTCTGAAAACAAAATAACGAAGGAAATGATTGACGAAGCAATGAAAAAAGGTAAAGACGCATTCCCATACAAAATTGAAGTAAGTGGAGGTCTTGAAAACAATCTGCCCTTCCCCGCAGCCGGGACCAGTGACTACAAGCAGAGCTTCCAAAAGCTGGCGAGCAAAAGAATTGATGCCATTATAAATGCCCAGGAAGAAAGCGACCTGGTACTCAAGGAATTAAAGTTAAAAAACGTTAGCAGAAGCTTATTCGGCTATTTTGAGGACGTTCTGACGGTAGCAAAAAATGCACATGGTGAGGAAATGGACAAGCTGCTATCTGATTTGGTAACGAGGCTGGAGGCTTCAGGCAAATTGAAGGAGATTTACGAAAAAGTGCACAAACCTTATGAAGACTGGCAGCCGGCACAAATGGGTTGGTAATATACTATACCGGGAGTGCCAACAAGTCTACGAAAAATAGTGTTAATTAACATGTGAAATGAATGTATATAGATTAATTAAATGGAGTGATTTGTGTAGAAAAGCCGGAGTTGCCTATTAATTGGCATCTTCCGGCTTTTTTTATTTGTATTTTTCAATTTTGGCGAAGTTTCGAATATTTTAGCATTTTGAATTGTCACAATATTGTAATTTATGACTTATTATTAATAGAAGAGTTATAACAAAACATTTTAACTTTATAGCATCTTTACCATCGTATACGCTTTAGAGCGGGATTGTAAAAAAGGTAACGAGGATACTTAAAAAGGGGACCGATTTGAAGAAGCTGATGCTGGCGATATAAAAAAACCCAAAAGGGACCAGCGTTTTACTTAGCTTTCCTAAAGCAAAAGTAATGCACTTTTTGGACATACAGAAATCATCACTTATATCGTAATTGAATTTTACACTGCGGAATTTAGCTGCTTTTCAGGCAGGGGTACTATTTTTTTTAGTTACCCTGTTCTTTTTATACCAGAATAGTTAGTACTGGTGTAAAAAAATTCATAAATTATAATTAAATAGGAGATTTGTTTACGAACAGGAGATATGCAGTTATGGTAATAATTAACAGTTATTTAAAATAATAATGTGATTATTAGCTGGGCCCAGCTTTTAATAAAATAAAAATACAATACTAAGGAGTGTTTAAAATGCGTAAAATTAAAGCAGCTTCACTATTTTTAATGTTAACTCTTCTGTTTAGTTTTTTTACAAGTAATATTTCTTTTGCAGAAGGTAGCTCTTCCGCAGAAAATAGTTCTTTTACTGAAGGCCCTTCAAGCGGTATTTTGGATCAATCAACACTAATTAAAAATGAAAACAAGGCTGGTCCAAATTCCACTAAAAGTCTAAATTTACAACCAACGGGAGTTAAAAATATTTCCAACGATTCGTTTAGTACATACGCATCCGGGTTGCACTCTAGTTGGAGTATTCGGATAAAATTGCCAAAAGTGAGAGATAACTATGGAAGTTTATATGTTTATAAGACATATATTGATCCCACAACATACACATATAAAACACAAGAAGTATATAATTGTGTTTGTTTAGGAAAAGGATCAGCAAATCCTAGCAGTCCTGATAGCTGGAAAGTCACAAACGGTAATACTCCAACGGGAACATACAGTGGTTATACTGCACCTCCGCAATATCCTACATTGTCATATGGCCCATATGGTGTTATTATGATGGATGCAATAGGCGGTAATGCACTGTTGTCAGGTAGAACTGGAATTTGGATTCACGGAGGCAGGTCTCAGACAAATTTATGGAATACCAACGGCTGTATACGGGTTTTTGATAATGATATAAAAAATATTATATATCATATTAATTCAACGGATGCAACTAAAGGAACAATAACTATTGAAGAAGTTTAATTTTACACCAAAACAGCCATAAAATTATAAGAACACTTGACTTTTTCAAAATACCACAATCGATTTGGATATCTTTTTTCGGTATATTAATAGACAAGGTGATGATAAGTGAATTTATGGGGCAGGGGTACTAAATTTTTTAGTCCCCCTGCTCTTTTTATACCAAAATAGTTAGTACTAGTGTAAAAAAATAGATAAATTATAATTAAATTGTAGCTTTACTCACAAAGATGTCGACTTAGTATAAAAGGTTTTCTAAAAGCAGGTCTTAAATCTAATACATAACCACATAATCCTAATGTTAACATAATATTTAAATTTGTGCGATTCAGTCGAATTGTCCTTTGGTTTGGTTAGTAGGGAAAGGGGGGGGATGGGATTTTTATACAATGATGGAACTGCAATTACCAACTGTAGTCCTGTAAAACAACTTTTTTAATTGAATCTTACAAAATTAAATGAAAAGGAGGAGACTCATGTTTAGGAAGGGAGTTTTTACGAATTTACTATTGGTTGTGTTTTTTACTATGGTTTTTTCGGCAGTGTTTATTTCCACTGCATCAGCCTGGCAAATGAAGAATACAGAATTGATGACCCAGTGGGCCGCCGATGTAAATCCAAACAATCCGCTGCCTGAATACCCACGTCCACAGATGGCCCGTACCCAGTGGCTCAATTTAAACGGAGTATGGCAGTTTAATCCTGGAAATCTGAATGATCCTGTTCCACATAATCAAAACTTACCTAGGGATATCCTTGTACCGTTTCCGGTGCAATCCGCGATATCCGGTGTAATGGGGAGTCATGAACGGGTATGGTACCGCCGCATGTTTACAGTGCCATCCGATCCATCATGGAGCGGCAAAAGAATTATGCTCAACTTTGGTGCAGTAGACTGGCAATGTGACGTGTATGTCAATGGATACAATGTAGGCACCCATAAAGGGGGCTATGATCCGTTCAGTTTTGACATTACACCTTATCTTACCGGCACAGGAGAGCAGGAATTGATCGTGAAAGTTTATGATCCTACGGATGCAGGCAGTCAGCCACGAGGTAAACAGACATCCCTCGCGGTTGGTAAACTGCGCCAGTGGAGGAAATTTCTACAATGTGGGCCATGTAGAGGATGTACATAGCTATCCCGATCCATCATGCCCCTCAAGTCAGACAAAAGCAAGAGTTTGCGGCGAATATGGCGGAATAAGCTATAAAATTGACGAACATGTATGGGGTACTGGAAATTATGCATATTGTGAAGTGAATAATGCTGATGACTTTGCAAGTTTATATGACAGATTTGCAGATGAAATAACCTTGTATAAAACAAATAAGGGCTTAAGTGCAATTCTCTGGCTTATCCATCTTGGGCACCGGGTGTCACATACAAATCCGGGGATATTGTAAGCTACAGCGGAAGTGATTATAAATGTCTGCACAGATGATGAAATTACCAGTATGGGTGAGGTTATCTTGAAAGTTTACCTGGATGACGCGATTGCTTATCAAAGCCCTAAATTGAATTTTAGTAGCCTCACGCAAAATGTTTCGATTCCGGTAGAAGGAAAGAATGTTATGAGGCTTGTGGTAGACAATTGCGGAGATTCTAACTCAGACCATGCAGATTGGGCTGATGCAAAGCTTACTCAGTAGTTTGGCTATTAGGCATTCATACTTTGGTGGGATTATGTAGTGATCACGAAAAACATCCGCACTTTGATGTGCAGATGTTTTTGCATTGCGCAAGTAGCATAAGATGTGGCAGAAAAAAGTTTCAATACAGTAAATGTATTCTGGACAAATTAACCAGTAGAACATTGTATTATGTGGAATTAAATGTTATCTTAATTCTGTAATTTTTTGTTAAAAGGGGATTTATATTATGAAAAAAAGGTTATGTATTTTACTGGTGTTTATGTTGTTTCTAAATGTTTGGATGCCATTGAGTGCAGAGGCACATGGTAATATTTCAGAGGCAAACTCTGCTGTGTTTGGACCTCATAAATTTACTAGAACCAAAGGCCATCCCAGCAACAATATCCGATTTTTTCATGTGCGGGATTGTCAGGGCAAATTTGATATGGTTGTAGAAACAAAGAGCAATAATCCTGTTCACGCAGAGATCAAGCTGAACGGTAAAGAAGTTTTAGACCTGAACAAAAGCACTAAGGAACAAACTATAAAAGTGCCGGTTAAACTCAACAAAATCAATATCATTGAAGTTGAAATAAAGGGTAAGCCAGGGACATCCCTTACTGTAACCATTTTAAGGGGTGAAGCAGGGACACCGGTACCCACAGCAATACCTACAGTAACGCCAACTGCGACACCTACAGTAATGCCAACTGCAACATCTACAGTAACAGCCACAGTAACACCCATTCCAACACCTACCGCAGTACCAACGGATACTCCTGCAGCTTTAATTTATAAAAGCATTTCAGCCGGGGGAGCGCATTCTGTTGCGTTAAAGCACAATGGCGATCTGATGATGTGGGGATTATACAGTCAGGCAACATATGAAGGACTTAAAGACCTGCATGGTGTCAAAGCTGCTGTTGCAGGAGGAGGCTTCAATTTACTGCTGCTGGAAGATGGGACGGTGATTGCACGTGGGGCCAACGGTTTTGGACAGTGTAATATCCCGGCAGGTTTAAAGGAAGTAACAGCACTTGCCGGAGGTGATACACATGCGGTGGCTATTAAAAAGGATGGAACTGTAGTTGCATGGGGAAGAAATGATTCAGGGCAATGTAATGTACCTGCCAATTTGACGGATGTAAAAAAAGTTTCATTAGGAGCAGATTTTAGTGTTGCCTTAAAGAATGACGGTACCGTTGTTGCCTGGGGCAGTAATCATCTTGGACAGTGTAATATTCCAACCGGTTTAGGCCGTGTTATAGATATTGATACAGGGAGGAATTATACGACAGCGGTAAAAGAAGATGGAACCATTATTGCATGGGGAAGCGGTTTCGGTGAACAGTATAATGTTCCGCAGGTGAATGGAAGGGCCATTAAAGTAAGTTCGGCTGATTCCCATTCGCTTGCTCTGAAGGAAGATGGAACGGTTATTGCGTGGGGAAACAACTATATGAAGCAGTGTGACGTACCCGAAGGGTTAAATAGTGTAGTTGACATTGCGGCAGGAGACGGGTTCTCGGTTGCATTAAAGCGTGACGGAACCATTGTGGCTTGGGGAGACAACACATATGGACAATGCAACGTGGGCAAAGTTACAATTACACCAACAACACCTCCACCCCCGTCCTTGCCTACAGCAACGCCAAGGCCGATATGGTAAATATCAGGGGTAATATGTATGAAAAAAGTTTTAATTATAATTCTTGCAATTGGCTTTATAGTAACTACTGGCTGCGCAAAACCAAATTATAATCGAGATAATACTGAACAAAGCAGCAATGCTAACAGTTTAAAGCCATCAGCACAAGACAATCTAAATACTAATAGGCCGGATTCTGATACTAATGAGCCTGATGATATGAATGCAGAAACTGTAGAGAATTCATTTTTCTTTAAAAGCAATGTTTCGCAGCTTAACTATACAGGGAAATTTTTATTCTCTGAAGAAACTGTTGAAAAAGACGTAAAATTATATATTAACGTAGTAGCTAATCTAAAATATGGCAAATTGTATGAGCTCAGGCTTGATTCTGTTAAAGATGTTCCTGATGACCGTTTGGGTTTAGGTTATTTTTTCGTTCAAAAAGATAAAATATATAGAGTAGTACAGACTGAAGAAAATCTTGATAAGTTAAAACGAAGTGAAGAAGTGCCAAATGATAGCGCGATTGTTTGCCAGGATAAAGAAATAAAAGATACTTTAGGTGAAGATGAACCCGGATGGCATCAATATATTAAGGTTGATGGAAATAAACGGAAATATTACTCTTATAGTAATCAAGTTGCTACAGGGTATTATGAATCGTTTATATGGGAAAAGAATAAAGGATTGATCAATTACCGCAGTGGATTTGGCGCTGAAAGAGAATCAATTGAACTGCAACTAAGCAATGAATAATTATTTTCATATAGTTGTTATAAGTAATTTCTTTGACGGTTGTCTATTTAACTCGATGACCGTCTTTCTTTATACAGGCTAAAGATTTAAGCATGATTGATTATGTTTTAATTTTGACACAAATGATTTCCGGGAAGTAGTCTGACATATAAATATATACGTGAATTTACCGGAAGGTTGATTTGTAAACAGGAAGTTTGACGGCAATGGGGTACATATTGTACAGGTGAATAAAAAAGTGTATATTTGACTCCTGTTAAGAAGGCCGAAAGGATGATAAAGTTAAAACAAACGGTAAAAGGAGCAACTGAAATGAATCGTTTAAAGACTTTACTGGGAAAACTTAAAACAAAAGCCAAAATGCTAAAAACAGACGTGGCAGCCTTGTATCTGGCATACAAACGCAAGGATGTGCCATGGTATGCAAAACTCGTTATACTCATCATTGTGGGATACGCACTGAGCCCTATAGACTTAATCCCGGACTTTATTCCTGTTTTGGGGTATTTGGATGATTTAATATTAATTCCGGTAGGGATATCCATTGCAAGAAAGCTTGTACCGCCAGAGATAATGGAAGAATGCCGGATCCAAGCTGAGGACATTTTTAAGAATGGCAGACCTAAAAGCCTGGCTGCTGCATTTGTGATCATTTTGATATGGCTTGCTGTTGCTTTTATTGCTGCAAAATTTATTTATATGTTGGTATGAGACCATCTGCGCCTTTATATTGCGCAAAAATAAGGTGCTTTAAAATTGGCATACTCTTATTCTGCAGTGATATCAATAAATATTATATGTCTAAAGCCTCCCGATTGGGTCATATACCTTAGTATCAACGCGTATTTATTATAAGCAGAAGGATAAATAAATTGGTGGTTTGAAAATTGAAAATTATTTTTATCAGGAAAAAAGCCGGATACTATATAGGTACCCTTTTGTTCACTGTATTTGCAGCATTTGTAACTCTTAAGTTTGTGTATAATCCTTTTTCTATAGTGAATATATTTACAGATCCGGGAACAAATATCATAGTGGTTGATCCCGGTCATGGCGGAATTGATGGTGGAGCAACAGTGGGTGGAACTTTGGAAAAGGATATAAACCTGGCTATTTCAAAAAAGTTGAAGGAGTATTTGGAGCAAGAAGGGTATGCGGTAGTTTTAACAAGAGAAGAAGATATATCGCTTGATAAACTTTCAGATTCAAAAGGAAGTCGTCACCAGAGAGACTTGAATGCAAGAAAGGATATTATTAATGGGAGCAGTGCCCAATTGTTTCTGAGCATTCATGTCAATTGTAATTTGAAGAGACCTCAGACAGATAGTGCAATTGTCTTTTATAGTAATAAATATGAACAGAATAAAGAATTAGCGTATTGTATACAGAGCGCTTTAAATAGCTTTACTTATAAGGGAATAAAAAGAACAATCCATAAGCCTCAAAAAGGTAGTTACTTTCTTTTAAAGCATTCAAATGTTCCTGGTGTTATTGTTGAAACGGCCTTTTTATCAAATAAACTGGATCGGGAATTACTCCAGAAGGAAGATTTTAGGGATGAAATTTCAAGAGCTATTGTCAAAGGCGTAGAGCAATATTTAAAAGATATTAGATAATGAATATTAAGGAGTTCAAGGAATAATCTGCATGTTATATTTACTCAGACAATTCCGCTGGAAAATCAAAATCACTTCATAATGATTCCAAAACCCGGCCAACTGTCAGGACACGGTATTTCCACATGATCTCTTCAACCGGTATCGATTGGTTTGCCTGACATTGGACTACCACTGTAACCTCAGGAAGTTTCTTCGGCAGATGTCGATGTGTATTCTTGTTAAAGAGACAGTATAATCCGAATCCTATCATAAATGCGGTAAAGGCAGTAGCCAGTCCCCAAAAAATAGGCCCTAATGACAAAATAAATCCAATACTTACACCAACAACCGAGCATGCAGTGGCACAGGCCATGCCTACCTCAATGCCTTTGTTGTAAAAGTCGTTTGATTTATTCATAAACCGGTCAGAAGTTATGGGATATATGTCCATAGGAACAACCAGTATATGGCTTCGGAGTATACCACTATGTTCTAGCTCAGCCAAAGCTTGTTCCAATTCAATAGAATGTTCAAACGTTCCAATAATCAACAAGTTGTCAACACCTTCTTAGCCAAAAATACGAATGTTAGAATTTTTATAGCGCTCTAAAAGAAACTGACGCTGTTCTATCCGGTAAAGTCTATTATGCTCAACTGATGTAATAAATGCATGGTAAGCAGCACCACCTAAAACAGAGGGCATAAATAACAGCCAATGTGGGTGCAGCATGGAAATGGATTCAGGGACTTTTCCAAGTATTAAACATACTAAAGACTCATAAGCACGTGATAAGGCAGCATAAACCCACCACCATAGAATTGCATAGAATGCAAGTCCGAACCGGTGATTGTATAACTGGCCCAACCCCGGAAAGCAGAATGAGTACAATGCTGCTATTTTAGGGTTTTTCTGTTCTATGTATTGAATTTCAAGAGGAGTAATGAGCGTAATCCGTAATGGTTCATTTTCAAGCTCTGCAAGGTGACACATTTTATTTTGTATCAAAGCTGAGCGATAGCTATTCCAAATTGCAAAAAGATAAACAATAAAATATCCAAGTGCCCATCTGGGGTTGAGAACGGATTTTGCCATTTCAAACTTTCCACAATAGGTATATACTATGGCTTCATTAACATGGGCTAATGTATTGATAATTACTTCGGATATAGTGAGTAAGGTGGCCCGAAGATATTGATTGAGCAAATATTGACCGAAACCGGGAAATGCGGCAGACCACCAGGCTACCATAAAAGGATTCTGCCGGTGTAAATGGGTAACTCCCAATATGCTGATGGTGGCAAGCGGACGACGATAGTTCATAATTACGATTCCTTCTTACATTTATAATAAACCCATGCATTCCAAGTTTTACAACTTTTCAATATTATAGTATGTTGTTGTTTCATAAAACTTATTCCTATTCAGGTTAACTGAAAAAAAAGAAGAACCGGGGGCACATCCTTCTGACTCTGAAATATTTTGAATTTGCCGTTGCTTTGAACAGCCTTTGCTAACAAAAGAGATATGTTTTATTCTTCTATAATTGCGACAGCTCTTATCCATCCGGCACTTGCGTCCTTTATCTTTACAGGAAAGCCACAAAAGGTAAAACCGTAAGGCGGAAGCTTTTCAAGATTTGTAAGCTTTTCAATATGGCAATATCCGCATTCAATACCTGCAAAATGCCCTTCCCAGATAATAGAGGAGTCTTTACTTTGAGCGAAATCTTTTGCAATCAGAGGCAGGGGACGGTCCCAACTCCAGGCATCGGTTCCGACCACCCGCACACCTTTCTCGCACAACCAGAGGGTTGCTTCCTTTCCCATACCGCATCCTTTGATTAGATACTCCGGCTTGCCCCAGTATTTATCGGCTCCCGTATGAATGAGAACGATATCCCCCGATTTTAATTCATATCCGATCTGCTTGAATGCCTCCTCCATATCCTTTGCGGTAACAAGATAGCCGTCGGCAAAGTGTGTAAAATCCAGCTTAACACCGTTGCCCATACACCATTCAAGCGGAATTTCATCGATGGTTAATGCTTTTTGGCCCTTACTCATAGTAGGGTGATAATGCCAGGGCGCATCAAGATGTGTCCCTGAATGAGAGGATAAGGTCATAAGCTCTATGGCCCAACCTTTTCCATCGGGTAAATCCTTTTGAGTATCTATGCCGGGAAAAAAGTCAGCCATTTGCTTGGCACCCGTATCGTGATGTATATATTGGATTTGCGGAATCATGCCTTGCGGATCCGAAGGTATGTTGTTCTCAATGGAAATACTTAAATCGATAAATTTCTTCATTATATAATCCCCCTGTAAAATTATTTCTGTAAATATACATACGCATTAACAATGGATAGATACCCTGTAAATCTTTTTGAACCTCACGTTTTAATACCTATTTGCATCAAAGGTATATATGCACCGTATTGACAACATTATAATTCTTTTACAATAAATATGCCATAGCTGCTTAATTGATCCAATATTTCTTAATTCATGAATTTAAATTCAATATAATAAATTTATTAAATAGATATTTCACAAATCTAGGGGTTTCAAGTATGAACCTGATTATGATAGAATGGTATGTGATATTAGTTTGCATCAGTAAAATTTTACTTACATAAATCAAATCGCTATGCCAAGTGCCTTTTACATACCTTTAATACAAGTGAGTTTAAAGATTTACATCGATTTTACAATTTTATAGTTAGATACTCATAAAAATAGTAATGCTAAATCAATCTTCTATGGGGTATGGATAAAGGCTAAGGATAATTATAAGCGTGAGTTAAGGGTGGTCTAATATGTTTAAGTTCATAAAAAAGAAACTGACAAAGTCTATTTTAAATTTAATGGAGTCCGGTGAAAAGGATCATAGCGTTCCGCCCCGGCCAAATGAAAATCAACTTCAAAGCAAAGAGCCTAAACCCCAATCATTGAAAAAGTATGACCTTAATGAAAAGCTGCCTACGAAAATATGGAAAAAAGACTTTAACCCATTAAGACGGATTGTTTTATGGGGGTGGGATGACAGTCAAAACCCCAGTTTTCTCATCCTGTATGGGAGGCATCCGTTTAAAAACAATGAAAATACCGGGAGAGAGAAGGTTCTTCAGGATGAAGTTGTGTATACCTCCTATGCTGTTTTTAAGGGGAAGGAAGGGCATTTGCCTTCTTTTCAAGCGGTAAAGATCATAGAGGAGGGCCTTTATGACCGCAGCAGAAACGGTGAATTTCCGGCAATGTTCTATAAAAAAGGCTTGGAATATTCATGGAGTTGGAGATGCAACCCCCAATATATCGTTAAAGAATTTCAAAATTTAAAACCCGAAAACCAGCTTATCTTTCCTTATTTTGTCTCACTGCACTATGGACAGTACATTAAAAAAATTGAGGACATGAATATGCGGTTTGAGGGATTCAAGCCGGCAAGGACACCGAATGAAATTTTAAAATTAGATGAACACTTTGATGAATATTTTGGCATCATGACCGATATGATGAGTAATCTCAATATTTACATAAGAAAAAAACGGCTAAAGGAAATGCTGGCAAAGAACCCTCCCAAAGAAGTAATTACAACGCTCCTGAATGTTGGAAGTGCCGAAGTGATATCCGGGTTATTCCTGGAACTGGCAAGAGCAGCGAATCCCATTTTAATTCAGGAAGCGAAAGCACTGATGGAATCCGAAATCAAGTGGACCGACTCCAATTATGCAAAAGGTGTAAAACGGTGCGCCAACATATATATCCACGCATTGGATCCTGAACTGAAAACAGACAAAATCAATTGGATCCGTAAAACTCTCCGGGAGATGGATTTGCATCTTATCAGAATCAATAAAAAGGACATTCCGCCCGAGAAAGTGATGGATGGTTCTTCTTACAGAAGATACGCCCTGTCCGGATTGCTTAAGGATTATTATCTAAGCTATGACTATAATGAACGCCGCTATGTGGAAACGGAGGCCCCCAGAAGGTATAAAGTCGGGCCTTATACCGATGGGGTGAGATTAAAGCTGATTGACTTTAAAAGTACCCTTCAGGAAGCGGAAATCTATGAGCTTGCGGATGTGATCGGAAAAATTGCCTATTACCTGGATGCGCCCCGGTTAACCTACTACTTGAAGTGGAGTGGTAAGGTTAAAGCATATAAATATTTTCACCGGTATGTGAAGAGAATCATTCATTTCTATGCAGAGAATCAGCCAGGTAAGTTTATGGAAGTCATGAGACACCTCTTGACCAGCTATACGCCTGATGATTATGTATGCAAGTTCCGTGGAAATTTCCAGTTTAACGAATTTATAAAATATTATTTATATCACGACTTTGCGGAAACCCCGCCCACGGGCTGGGAAAATTGGAGTGCACGCTATGAGTGGCTTACCAACGACCAACTCATGAAGCTGGGAGGCCGTTATGAATACAAGCGGGAAATCTGGGATCAACACCTGGATGTGGTAGCAGACATCGCCATCCGGGCGCAGATCCTTCCGGTGATAAAAGCATGCTATTGCATTTTGAAAGACTCTCCCAATGCAGGCTCGTTTATTGACAATATGAATTACCGGCAGTTGATCAGCTTGACACAGGTTCCATATGGACCGCTTGCAGGAATGTTTAAGAGTATTCTTACAACCAGGCTTAATCAGTTAAAAACATTTGACCCTGCCTTAATGCTTGGCCTAATGGGGTGTCCGGATAAAAAAATGCATGAGCGTGCCATGGAATTCTTCCAAAGGACAAACGGGGCATTTTCTCCTGAGATCGTGGCAGAGCTGCTTTCACTAGACAATCTGGAGCAATGGGTGGAATTGTTCCGGCAAAACCTTCTTTCTATGGGGGGAGAGCAGTATGCGGCGTTTATAAAGCACATCTTAAGCGAAAAAAGTGGGTTAATGGAGCTCCATAGAGAGCTTCCTGAGAGTATCAGAGATATTCTTACGTTATCCTTAAGTCAAATCCGGCAGGCTTCAACGGCGGCAAAGGTCGAAACAATGTCCGGGCTCATTGCTGCACTGTTTTACGCACCAAAGATGCCCGAGTGGCTTATCACATTGATTGAGGAATTAGTTTTTGCCTTTTCCGTTGAGGAACTGCAATCCATATTGGCAGAGGTAAGTATTGAACCGGGCAAAAAGTCAATCTCGGTTAGAAATAAACGGATTATCTCTCTTTTAGATTCAGTTAGGAACAGGAAAAGTCCCTCGGATTCCGAAATCTTGGATATTTTGGACAACGGGAATTCAAAAATGACTGCAATGCTATTTAATTTGATATCGCAAAATAAAGAGGAACTTCAAAACCGGTTTTCAACTTTGTTAATCTTATTTGAATCGGAGGCGACGGTGCTCAATAGAATGGCAGAAGAGATTTTTGACGGTTTGCCTTCCGAAAAGCAAAAAAAGATGCATGCCATCCTCATTGATTCTCCTGTTCCCAAAGCCTACACCCTGGGACTTAAAAAGCTGGATGCAATATACGGCGACATGATTCCCGGGGACTTTATCATTGGGATGCTGGAACACGGCGCTGCAGATATAAAAGCGTATATTTCAGATAAAATGAACCTGGTTATTGACCAGTTGGGAAATGGAAATAAAGATCTTTTTATGTACTACTTAAAAACCCTCTTATTGCTGCCCAATAAAGTCTCTATCAGTAAAGACAGGATTTGTGAGGCGATTCCCCGGTTTGCCTTGAAATATAGAGATAAAATAGAAGATATTGAAAGTATTTTACTGGATATTGGCGGTTCCAATATCATCAAGGATTCGGAGCGGGCCCTGGTTACGCTTGCTAAAGTTAGAGGGGAGGTACTGTCACTTGAAAGTTAATTATCAATATGCTAGCCCGTCTATGTGTCTTCAACAAGGAGATCAGACTGTTTTAGGGCTTAGTCCCGATCTTTCCAGGGACGAAAAAGTGTCCTTTGTAGGTAAATTAAAGCGTCCCCTTGTTTTCCGGGACGCGATGCTGATGCTGCGCCAAATTGTTATTTCAGATATGCGCCAAAAAAAGAAAGAAAGAGTGGAGTTTTTCACTTGGTTGGATGGGGAAATTGAAAGGCGTATGCTGCAGCATGAACAATACATGCCCGGTGTAAGAGAAAATTTAGAAAAAGGTATGAATGAGCTGAAGCTGCATTTGGGGGAGAATCACACCAAAATCAAGGATCTCCTGCAGCTGAAAAATAATATAAAGAAAGAAATTGATGAGCATGATATCTGGCGGGATTATAACAAGCTTGAACGGGATTTTTGGAAATTCATCAAAGAAAGGGATCTTGCCCTCTGGTATGTATTGGACCCTGTGATCACCGTTCATCCCGATCAGGTTTCCTTTGAAGCATTTTCTCTGGATGAATCTACCTATGGCTGTTTATCTGTTGCCATGGAAGAATTTGAATTGCTTGAAAAACCCCGCTTGGGAACTACCAATATCGATTTTTCCGCAAAGCTTGCCAAGGAAATGGAGCGGTTCCGTACATACACAAAGGTAGAACTGTCGGTAAACCCCGGTGGGTTTACGGTAGATACAGGCATAATGCCCGAGTACCTGGAAAAGAAGATTGATCTTCCCGAAACCTGGATAAAGGGCTTTAATCAGGTTTCTTCGGCAGCGAGCCTGGGAGGCGTCGATATTAACCTTTCTCCGGTTGATATGTATGATATCTGCTCCTTTTTAAGAAGGCATAAAGCCCATGAAAGCCCCAGATACATGAAATGGATACTAGAGCCCGGAAAACCGGTGGAGATTGTTTTTGAGCCCTTTGGCACCGTACTTACGCTTAAAGCGGTTTATACCGGTGAGAAGAGACGGGAAGAGAAGATTTGGGGAAGAAGACGCTGGTTGGTGATTGAAAAAATCATTCCTCTGTCTCAGTCCTTTAAAGTCCGGCTCCTTGGCTTTGGAATGCCGCAGTTTATTATGGCAGACATGGGAACCATGAGAATGACCATCGGTTTCTCGTCCTGGTCCTCCAATGATTGGGTAAAAGGAACGGCTTTCAATATATTGGGAGGATATATCGGGAACGGAAACTATGATGAAGTGTATCCATTGATGAAGGAACACCGCTGTTTATCTCTGGATGATATTTATGCCCGCCTCGCTGGCGCTTCAAAAAGCAGCAATAAGGCAGGCGCCGGGATGCTTATGCGGCGTGGGGAGGGGTATTTCGACCCAATAAAGGATAGGGTCCGGTTTAGACAATTGTGTAATGTTCCGATTCCCGGCGAGTTGTACGAGACCACCGAAATGGAATTAAAAGTTCAGGAGCATCTGGAGGAGGGAATGGGACACTTCCGGATCAAAACAACCTCCAAGAAGGAATTTGTTGCAGCACATTCATTTAAAATGCCAAATCCCAAATATGAACATTGGAAATATCGCGGAACAGAGGATTACCGGCGGCAATATGATCCGACCCAAACCGAACTAATCATTGATCAGGATGGCCAAATTTCCAAAGTGAGCTGCAAGTGCAAAGAATTCAATAAAGGACCCAGAAACATTTCAGCACCATGCTCTCATATTTTGGCTTTATACGTGATTTCCTCAAAATACTTAAAGCTGGAACTTAAGCCGGACCGTGAATATAAAATGAATGATATTATGGAGATGCTGTTATGATGGAGAATCATGAAAATAAAAAGGTAGACTACCGGGCAATGGTAAACCAGTTGGGCAAAAAGGAATTTACCCTGATCAAAATGCAGGAATATGGGTTTTGGCCGAAGGATTTGCCTACACCCTACGAAAAACAACAAAATGAAACAGCTGAACAATATGCCTATAGGAAGAGCCTTATAAAGGAATATGAAAAAATAATCAACCAGATTACCGACTTATATAAGGAAAACGATGAAATCAATAGGAAATTGTATCAACTGAAAAAAGAATATGACCAGACCTGGGATTATGAAAAAATCCGGTTGGATATAGCCAAAAGAATAATGGAGGAGTCTATTGCCCGCCGCGCTGAAAGAAAAAAGCAGCGGGAGCTTGAAAAGAAACAGAGAAGGGAAGCCTGGCAGCAAAAAAAGGCCGGACAAATTCTTTTTATAGGGAAAGGCTACTCGGGTCAGCTTCAGGATATGGAAAGTGATGATGGAAAATTATCCTCACAGGGACTGCCGCTTATTAAAACCGACAGGGACCTGGCAGATTTTCTGGGTGTAGATTATAAAGCATTAAGATTTCTGGTATATCACCGGGACGTAGTTTCAATGGACCACTACCACCGCTATACCGTTCCCAAGAGAAAGGGCGGCCTTCGAAATATCGCGGCTCCCAAATCAACGTTGAAAGCTGCACAAAAAAAGATGCTGGAAGGGATGTTATCCAAAATTTCCGTTTCAGATCATGCCCATGGCTTCATAAAGGGAAAATCTGTTGTTTCGGGAGCCCAGGAGCACATTCCTAAGCCCCAATTGGTGATCAACATGGACCTGGAGGATTTCTTCCCTACTATTACTTTCGAAAGGGTACGGGGCATGTTCAAAGCTTTCGGTTATTCCGGGTATATCGCATCCCTGATGGCCATGATATGTACGTACTGCGAGCGTATGGCCATAGAGGTCAGGGGGGTAACAAAATATGTTAAGACATCCCCTAGAATCCTGCCGCAAGGTTCACCTGCAAGCCCTATGGTAACCAATATCCTTTGTATGAAACTGGACAAAAGACTAAATGGTCTGGCGTCGAAGTACGGTTTTTCTTATACCCGATATGCAGATGATATGAGCTTCAGTATTGAAGACACTGCTAGTATAGATGAGGGAAAATTCTGCGGTTTGGTTTCAAAAATAGTCAATGAAGAGGGTTTTAAAATCAATAAAGCCAAAACCCGGTTTCTGCGTCAAAATAACCGCCAAGCCATAACCGGGGTTGTGATCAATAATGAACAATTGGGCGTTCCGAAAAAATGGGTAAAGAGGCTTAGGGCCGCAATTTATAATGCCAACAAATTAAAACCGGCCGGGTATATACCACCTGCAACAAGAAATGAAATATCCGGAATGGCAGCATGGCTAAAAAGTGTAAATCCCGAGAGATATAAGGATATTATTGCTGCTGCGATGGAGATTATTGCATTTGAAAACGATCCTGCTGCAATACCTGTAGAGCCAAAACAACCCAAAACGGTTCTAGAATCAGCCGCCGTCAACGCTGCCTTGTGCAATCAAGATGCTATCATACTCAAGAAAGGTCAGCGATTGTCCGTAAAGGGCATACTGGGTGACAAAATACAGATGGTTTTTGATTGTGTCAATCAATTAGAACCAATGGACATTGATCCTTATGTATTCTTACTGGATCATAACAGGAAAGTGGCAAACGATAAGGATGTGATATTCTTTGGCAATCCGGCATCAAAATGCGGTGGTGTCAAATATTCGGATGAAAATGAAGAAAAGACTGTCTGGATCGAATTGGACAAAATACCCCATTCAATCCAGACTGTTTCCGTGTGCTATTCAATTTATGGCGGTGACCCCAATCATAATTTCTCCAAGCTGGTTCAACCTTCAGTGAAAATACGTTATGAGGGTAAGGAAAAGTTACACTTTACACCGGAGGATTTGCTGAGTGAAAGGGTTGTTGTATTTGTAGAATTTTACAGATACAAGGATGAATGGAAGATAAATTCTGTTGGAGCCGGGTACGAAGCCGGAATTAAACACCTATGCAGAATCTATGGGTTAGAGGTTAACTAATGAGCTGGAATTTGACTCAAAGTGTGCCTATTCTATGGAAAGAAGCCTTGAAGCGTAAGCTTTTTGAAATATTATGGCGCTCACAAAATAATGGAAACTATATAATAATAAAAGCATTGAACTCATGAGCTTTATTTGATATACTGCTAAGTAAGAGTAAAAGAATAATAGATTCCTTGGCCTTTATACCTCGGTGCTGCGCCGCGGTCGAGATTTGCCAATTACACGCCACCCGGTTGTGCGCAATTCGCTGCGCCGCCACTACTGTGCCAATTAAAAACGGATCCTTCGGTTGTTGGACAGTAGTGGCGCTACGCTGAAGTGTCACAACCAGATCTTGGAGTTGTTAGCGAGGAATCTGTTATTCTTTTCGTATTTAAAGATATATATTTAAAGTCTGGCTGCTTAAGCTGGGCTTTTTTTATTGATGCGGTAAATTTGCCATGGTACAATTTAGTTATTCTATTTTTGGCAGTTGATTCAGTACAATTAGAACTTTGAGACGGATTGATTTCATGTTATAATGCTTATTGTGGTAATCTTTGGTTTAATCAACGTGTAAACCTAAGAAATGGCATGCTTCATTGTATTTTTGTTTGTTGTATTGATTTTTGCTTATGAATAAAAAAATATAAGATCAGGGTGAAGGCAATGGTTATAATTGGTATTGATTTAGGAACCACCAATAGTTTAGTTTCCTACTGGACTCAAGAGGGGCCGGTAGTTATTCCAAATTCACTGGGAGAAAACCTTACTCCATCGGTAGTGAGTATAGATGATAATGGCCAGATCCTCGTAGGTAAGGTGGCAAAGGAAAGGCAGATTACACGTCCTGAATTAAGTGCATCTGTATTCAAAAGGAATATGGGAACAAAAAAAGTATATAAGCTTGGAGATAAGGAATTCTTACCGGAAGAATTATCTTCCTTCATTATAAGGGCTTTAAAGGAAGATGCCGAACATTATCTAAACATGAATATTACAGAGGCGGTGATAAGTGTACCTGCCTATTTCAGCGATGCACAAAGAAAAGCGACAAAGCGGGCAGGTGAACTTGCGGGATTAAGGGTGGACAGACTGATCACCGAACCTACAGCTGCTGCAGTCGCATACGGTATTCATGAAAAAAATGCGGATACGAAATTCCTGGTATTTGATCTGGGTGGGGGTACTTTTGATGTTTCGGTGCTCGAACTGTTTGACAATATTATGGAAGTCCGTGCTGTAGCAGGGGACAACTACCTGGGCGGAGAGGACTTTACTGATGTTCTCGTGTCTATGTTTCTAAAACGCCATTCATTGAACCGGGAGAAGCTGGACAGCAAGACTTATTTTATGCTAAAAAAACAGGCTGAGACCGCAAAAAGGGAATTTAGCATAAAAAAATCAGTAACAATGGAATGTGTTATAGAAGACAATGGATGTTTATCTATGGATATCAGTCTTGAGGAATATGAAAACGCGGTAAAGCATTTGTTGAATAAACTGAGAGAGCCTGTGGAAAGGGCATTGAAAGATGCCTCATTAAAGCTTAGTGATATAGAATATATATTATTGGTTGGAGGGGCTACAAAGCTTCCGATCATACGTACTTTTGTGAGCAAGCTTTTTGGCAAACTTGCTTTTGCCAATATCAACCCTGATGAGGTAGTAGGCATTGGGGCGGGGATACAGGCTGCGCTCAAAGGCAAGTCCGCATGCCTTAAGGAGATGATATTAACCGATGTGTGCCCATATACACTGGGAACAAGCATGTCTGTAAGGAAATCACACGGTCAGTATGAACCCGGACATTTCCTTCCTATCATTGAAAGGAATACCATCATCCCTGTCAGTAGGGTGGAGCGGCTTTATACCATATATGACAACCAAAAAATGTTGAATGTGGATATTTTGCAAGGAGAATCCCGTTTGTCAAAAGACAACATACTTTTGGGTGAATTAAACTTGCCGGTGCCTCCAAAGCCGGCAGGAGAAGAAGCCATAGACGTAAGATTTACTTATGATATCAACGGGATACTGGAGGTAGAGATAACCATTGTTTCTACCGGTGTTAAAAAGAATATAGTGATTGAAAAGGATCCGGGTTATATGTCTAAGGAAGAAATCTCAACCCGTCTGGAAAATCTGTCTCACTTAAAAATACATCCCCGGGACAACCAGGAAAACAAGCTTTTAATTGCAAGGGGAGAGCGGTTGTTTGAGGAAAGCACAGGGCATAAACGGATGGAGATTGCAAAACTTTTAAGAGAATTCGAAGATGTATTGGAAAAGCAGGATCCCAAAAGCATCAAAGAGGAAGCGAAAAAGCTGAAAGATATCTTTGACATAATTGATACAAGGGGGGAGTTTTAGCATGAATTGCTTTGAAATTTTAGGAATTGAACCTACAAAGGACACAAGAGAAATCAAGAAAGCATATGCGAAAAAATTGCCGAAATATTCTCCTGAAATGGACCCGGAAGGATTTCAAAAGCTAAGAGCTGCTTACGAAGAAGCACTGGCAAAGGCCAGTGAAGAAGCTGAAAGGACGAAAGATCTGACCCCGGTAGATCAGTTCATGGCAAAATTTCAGGATATATATAAGGATTTCAACCAAAGAATTGACGAGGGAGCCTGGAAAAAGTTATTTGAAGCCGATGTGTGCTACCATATAGATACGGGGTGGGAAGTCAGTGGCCGTATCTTGCGTTTTATCATGGAAAATTACAATTTCCCACATAAAATATGGGTCCTTTTTGATAGCTTTTTTTCATGGAGCACCAAAAAGGATCGGCTGTATGAGGAATTTCCAAAGAATTTTATTGATTTTGTGCTGACGAATATCCAACGGAAAACATCCCTTCGCTATGAGCCGTTAATAGGATGCCCTGAAAATAAACAGGATCAGTTTATTTCGGAGTATTTTAAAGGGTACAATGCATTGGAAGATTTTGATTTATACAATACCAAAAAGGCAATCGAAACAGCAAAAGGTATCTGTGAAAATCATCCTGATTTATTGATACTTACAGCGAGATACCTTTCGGTAATGGGAAAAATAGATGAAGCGCTTGCCCTTTTTAATCAGGTGATAGAAAACGATGAAAATGATTTGAATGCATACTTTTTCAGAGGGGAAACCCGGATTAGGACAGCAAGTATGGAGGATGCTTATAAGGACTATGCCAGAGCGATAGAAATCAAGCCTGACTCTATCGGAACTTTATATTCACTGGGAAAATGCTGTATTATGCTGGGGAAATATAAAGAAGCAATTAAGCACACAAAAAAGCTGAATGAACTTTTGAATTACAATAATGAAGTGAAAATCCTATTAACCTCAGCATGTAATTTTTATACTGACGAGCTTAACAACCACATTGCTGTAAATCCGGAAGATGCTGATTTGAAGTTTGATCTGGCAGAGGCCTATCACTTCGCAAACCGGCATGAGGAAAGTTATGAGGTATTGGCCGGGCTGGAACAGAAAAATGCGTTGGATTCCGTCAGGTACCGGCTGTACTGTGAAGTGCTGATGACCCTTGGAAAGGAAGAATTGGCTTATTCGGTTATTTCGAAGGCTTTGCAGCAATACCCCGGGGATTATGAAATCAATCACTTTCTGGCCCTGGTCCTGCATGATATGGGGAAACATGATGATGCCGTAGAGTATTACGATAAGGCCATTTCCTTAAAGCCTGAGGAGGCCCTTATATATAATAATAAAGCCAATGTGCTAAATAAGATGGAAAGGTATAATGAGGCCATTGAGTGCTGCAATAGGGCATTAAGCTATGACTCCGGAATGGCCCATGCATATAAAAACAAGGCAGAAGCCTTACTGGGGCTACAGCTCTATGAGGAGAGCCTTGAATGCTGCGAGAAATGTCTTAATATAAGTCCCGGTTCCGGGGAAGCCTATATTATAAAGATGAAGGTCTTAAATGATGTAAATCAGTTCCAGGAAGCCTTGCATGTATTTTTTAAAGCATCTGAAATGGGGATCAGGGATACAAACCTATATTTGCAGAAAGCGAATGCGTTAAGGCTTTCCCGCAAATTTGAAGAGGCAGAAAGTTATTGTGACATGGCCGTGGAATTAGACGAAAAAAATGCCCAGGCATACGAGTGTAAAGGGTTTTGCAACTATCATACGGAGAAGTATAAGGAAGCTGTAGAATGCTTTGAAAAAGCAATTCAAATTGACCGCAAACTGGAGCGTTCATATTTCTATAAAGCGCTATGCCATTTAGAGCTGTCAGAAAGGAAAGAAGCTTTAAAAGAGCTAAATAAAGCGGTTAGAATCGATATTAAATTCCCCAACCGGTTTTATAAGTTAAAAGGCGATATATACTCTGAAATGGGGGAATACGGGTATGCATACATGGAGTATAAAAAAGCGGCGGATTCTGATCCTACCGATGCATCCTGTTTTTACTCTTTAGGTTATGTGCTTTCAGAGCAGTCAAAATTCCAGGAGTCGTTAGAGTTCTTTGATAAGGCGCTTCAGTTGGACCCGTCCATGCTGAAGGCATATATTGACAAGAGCTATGCACTGTATTCCATCCGGAGGTACAAGGAGTGTATCGAAAACTGCAATAAAGCAATAGAATTAGAGCCTGAATACATCGTAGCATACCAAAATAAAGCCTGGTCACATTATATATTAAACCAGTTTGAAGAAGCTGAAAGAACCTGTCAGCAGGGATTAAAGCTAGACCCTCACAGCGAAAGCCTGTTAGGATTGAAACTGGAGATATTGAGAAAAAAAGGGCTGTTGGATGATGCATTAATTGTGGCGGACAGGTTGTTGGAGTTGAATTCGGATTCAGAGCAGGTAAAAGCCATTAGAAATGAATTGTTAGGTAAGGTAAGCAATCCTTTGAAAAGGATCAAGAGTTATCTGACAGGAAAAAAATAATAAATAGTCTCTGATAGAACTGCCTCATAAGCAGTTCATTTTTTTTATGTCGTTATATTGCGTATACGCGAAAGGAGTTTTATTTGTTAAAAGTACATACATAAAGTACAGTTTTCAAATCAGAGCTCAAAAATTTAAGGTTTCTTAGAGGTTGTTATAATTAGTTTAGCGGCTTTTTCCCATTCATATTTATTTACATAATGGAAATACTAAAATGTGTTATGACTATGAACGAGAAGAGGTATGATATGAAAGTTGCGATCATAGGGGCTGGAGTTTCCGGTTTATCCTGTGCTATTGAATTAGAACGACATGGCATTACACCTGTTATTTTTGAAAAAACAAAAATGCTGGGGGATAAGCCGGGCTATTTAGTTGCTACGCTTAGGCTGTTTCATAGGTCGCTTAGAAGTCCAATGAGCTTTCTCAAAAGCAAGTATGATATCAACTTATCACCCTTGCACCCAATAAAAGAAATTACGATGACTACGCCTAATAAAACCGTTTCAACCAAAGCGAACCATGGATATATTTTTTCTAAAGGGATTGAAGAAAATTCAGTTGAACATCAACTTGCAGCCCATTTAGACAGCCCGGTCATGTTTGATACCGATATAAAAATACAAGATATTAAAAAGGATTATGCTCATATTGTAGTGGCAACTGGAGATAACAAAATAGCCGATGATTTAAACCTCTGGAATACTACTTTTGCGGCAAAATGCCGCATTGCAGCTGTTACAGGGAGTTTTGACATTCATGCCTTAAAGCTTTGGCTTAACAAAAGCTTTGCCAATAACGGATATGCCTACCTCCTTGTGAAAAGCATATGTGAAGCAGAAATCATACTGGCTGTATCGGATATTGCCATGAATAAATTGGACTATTACTGGAATGAGTTTTTAATCGCAGAGAATATCAAATACCCGGTCATCAAGCAGCATGATATTGATCATATGGTAGGTTACCCATCTACGAATCAATTTGAGAATATTTACTTTATCGGAAATTGTGGTGGGATGATGGATGATTTTCTTGGGTTTGGCATGTTAAGAGCTATAGAGAGCGGTATTCTTGCTGCCCGTGCAATTGTAAATAAACTGGATTATAACAAGCTTTTAACACCCTTTAAAAAAGAACTTAAAAGCTTGACGGAGTACCGTAAATTGCTTAATGTACTTACAAACAAAGATTACGACATGGATATGTCGATGATTGGCTTACCGGTATTGAAGCATATGATATATAATAATCCCCTTTATAAAGCCAAGTATGGCGTACTTGTACCTAAAGTGTTTACTTACTTCAAGAAAAAGAATCATATGTTTACCCTGCCGAAAAGGTAATTGAAACAATGAAAGTTACTCTATGGACCCAAGGCTGTAGGAAGCCCTGGGAATACATCCTACAACCTCGCTATGCTTATTGGATACAACGAACTGCACATACATACTAAGCTTTATTTGTGCAAGACAGAGGAAATCGGGTGTTCATCTCCCAAATTTCATTATATCTACAGCAGATATGACCTTTTTACCTATTCTTTATAATGCATTCTTAAAGTCAAACATGTGCAAGCTCCTTTCGGTTGGGTGCTACAGGCATTTTTTCCAGCCAGCCGTGATTTATCATTATGTTTGCACCATCCTCTACGTATTTTGCAATTTCTGCCATTAAGCGGGTATAGGTAAGCACTAAATCACTTCTCATGCTGGTTGATAAGGAAAGACCGTACATGGCCAACCCGAATCCGATTATAACTGTGATGTGAAACATCATGAGTTTATCCGAGAATGGGGTTTCCGTTGAATCCATCACATCCGCATCCCAGGAAATAGGCGAAGGGATATCGTCTTGTGTGAGTATTGAGTTGAATACCTCGACATGCTTTTTCGCTATTTCCTTTCCACGCAGCATATATTCCCGTATTTCCTTGGACTTGGCTACTTGACTGAATCCCATGATAAGTGATTTACCTAATGAATTTGTCTGTGCGTTGAAATAGAGATAGGCAATTTCCATTGAAGTTACCGGCCTTTTATCTCCGAAAAATCCGTGGAGGAAGCTTTGCTTTTTGACAAATTCTGCACTATCCGGCACAGGGATGTAGGGAGGTCTTACGAAAAGGCCTTTTTTAATTAGAACATCATCTACTTTGTTTAAGAGGTCAGTTGAGGAGTGAATGCAGCGGGCGAAAAACTCCCGCACATCAGAACGGACAGACATGCCTAATGCTGTGCCATACGAGTTTAAGCCAAATGTCCCCATGAATCTATAATAAATAAGCATAAAGGAATCGGAGTATAATCTTTTTGTATTCAGGTTGACATCTTCATCTGTGAACCCAAGGGGGATCGGATGATTGACGGTATTAAAAAGGTCTGTTATTGCTGATATATGTTTTCTCGACAAGTCCAAGGCATATGTCACGATTTGGCGTATATCCGGATCCTGTACAATTTTTATGAAATATGAAGAAATGCAAACAGCGCAACTATCGCTCATGTAAGTTGTCCATAAATGTGCTGTTTCTGAGGCTGTCAACCTTATATTCGCAGTATCATGTTGTACTTCCATATATTTTCCTCCATACATAGGTTAGTTTTATAATTCCTCGTTTTATGGCTCTTCATGCATGGATATTAATAAATATGGAAGATAAAAGCTGCAAGAAAACTTTAATAAATCTCTATAAATATCCTCTAAGGCTTATCTAAGTTATTATTTATGTTATAAAAAAAATGCTATTTTGGGTGAGGTGTGAATCTCATTACCATAAACTTTTGCAGCCTATTATTGTTAAGTTCGGCTACATAAAGATTTCCTGAGCCATCAACCGCTATATCATGGGGAATTTTGAGTTCCCCTGGCTTATCTCCCCAGGTTCCCCACCTGGATATAAGATTCCCGTTCAAATCCATTTTTACGATTTGGCTCCGGGGGTCTATGTCTCTACCGTGAAGCAGATCTCCACCATCTACCATATACAAGAACCCATCTGTCCCTATTTCAAGCCCGAACGGTCTGCCTAATTCAGCTTGATCCCATGTGGCAAGCCATTTCCCCTCAGAAGAAAAGACTTGAATGCGCGCATTACCTCTATCCGCAACATACAGTCTGCCTTGCTGGTCCAACGCGATTCCATGGGGTAAATTTAATTCCCCAGGCCCTGACCCCGGCTTATTAATTTCCCAGAGTAATTCTCCATCCCTGTTAAATTTGGCAATTCGCTTATTTCTATAACCATCCGTTACAACAAATTCACCCTTTTCATTTACCACAACATCGGTAGGCCGGGCAAAAATATAGGGATTATTAGTACTTGGGAACTTAGGAAGAACATTTTTTATTCGAAAGCTGGTTTCCAGAAAAAAAGGATAATCTTCACCGAAAGTTTTTAAGAGTTTTCCATCGTGGCTAAATTTGAAAACTTTATTCAGCATAATATCTGTAACCCAAACATTATCCTCAAAGTCAATGGACAATCCGTGAGGAGATTTAAATACTCCTTTACCCCACTCAGCGATGACTTCACCTGTATTTGTATTAAGCTGCAGAATGGTTGGTTCAGGTATAATCTCATCATTATTAAAAGTGTAGCCGGCTCTATGCA
Source organism: Clostridia bacterium (assembly GCA_026418275.1). GTDB lineage: Bacteria > Bacillota > Clostridia > Acetivibrionales > DSM-2933 > SKW182. Next base: position 46,691 of record JAOABQ010000109.1, on the reverse strand, counting down.
AGTAAAAAACATAACCTTTAGAATCCACAGCGATACCAGAGCCGGAGCCGATTTTTTTGTTTCGGTGATCCTGAGGCAATAGTATACTTGGTACGTATTCGTGAGAAATGACGGGGGCGGGAGCGTTTTTAAAAATTACGTCGACCTTGCCTCTGGACCATATAACGCATAAGATCAGTATAGCCACCGAAAAAGTAAGAGATATGCGGACCAAAATTTTTTTTGTCATTGTTTCACCCTCATTTATCTACTGCTTTTTAACACAACAAATTTTAAGTTTCAAAATGTTGAAAATACACTTTCTCTGTTTGTGCCTCGCATACCCTGGAAAAGAGTTACATTACGGGGCACTAGTTTTAAATGCGATAATGAATGATTCCAACGTAAAATTAATATTTGTGCTTCATATATTTTATGTGTACAGGGACTGTATCTTGATTTTAATTATATCATACTTTCAGAGTTTTTCTACGCCCACAAATTGCCCTCTAAATGGTTTGTCAATCATGTAGTACTTCCATATTCTTTTCCTCTTCATACATAGGTTAGTTTTATAATTGTTTATTCGGAACGCATTTTATGTTTTTTGTACACGGTAGTCATAAACATATAGTATGGAAGAAATTGAAAAGAGGATTTTTAATTTAAATGTAGAATAAAATAATACAAAGATCAACTCGTGTTATTAATGTCTATGTGTACTTTTCTACTTAGTTATATGTTTGTATTCACACTTAAACGTCTTTTATGTAAACTTGCTTTCTGAATATATACTTTTTCTTTAAAGGTTTCTTCAAGAATTCAATAATTTTATAGTTATCCTGAGCTTTATGTTGTTGCATAAATATTAACTTATCTAGCGAAAGGAGATAGAGTAATGAATTTTAAAAATAATCGGAGCAAATCAAGCGGCTCTTGGTCCTTTTGGCAATACTTTGGCACAAAAATGCCTCAAACATTTAATTTCTTAAATAACATCTCTATAAAAAGGAGGCTTCTTATCTTTTCTTTAATCATATCATTATGTCCAATAACGATTATTGGAATAATGTCCTATACCAGTTCCAGAAATGCCATAAGTAAAAAGGTTTCGCAGTACTCCATTGAAAAGCTGCAGTTTAATGCAGCAAGCATTGGAACAAGCTTAACCGCATTGGAAAATATATCCTATGAGTTTGTTGTGGATAAAAAGCTTAATCAGCTTTTGGAAAACTATGCCCTTGTAAACGATGAAAAAAGTATAGAGGATCAAAATCAATTGTTCATGCAGTATCTCAGCAAGTATGTAATGGCAAACCAAGATATTGAAACAATAATTTTTATGGATTTTTCAAATAAAAGCAAAAAGGTGCTAACCGCCGGTGCAAAGATTGATGAAAGCTTCCAGGGTACCTTTCAAGGGTCACCCATGTATAGTGATATCGTTACTGCGGATGGAAAAGTGAAATGGTCTAAGACATTAAATATTTACGGTGTAAATTACGTTACTGTGGGCCGTCTGGTAAAAACGCCCGAAGCTTCAAAGCCGCTAGGTGTATTTTTAATACTGGTAAAGGAGCAAGGCCTTAGCAATGTAGTAAATAACTCCGAGGACAAGAAAAAGATTAACCAATCAATCATCATTGATAAAACAGGCTTTATTGTTGCATCTAAAAATAAAGCGCAGATCACGAAAAACATAACGGGATTATTAAAGAAAAGCAAGCTATTGGAGCCTTTGTTTAAAGGTGTAACCAGTACAGGGTCTTTTTTTGACGAGATAGAAAAGGAAGAAATGCTTGTAACGTATCAAGCCATTGGAAACAGAGGATGGTATATTTTAAGTTATACTCCCTCAAGCTTACTCTACAAGGAGTCAAACCAGGTGGGTGTGCTTACTTTAATTATAGGACTCATAAGCAGCATTATAGCCATCATTATTGCATTTGCAGTTTCAAGCAGTGTGTCAAAACCACTGAATAAAGTTGTGGAATGTATGAAGCAGGCTGCTCAGGGTGATCTCACTTTCCGTGTTGATGTTAAGGGAAAGAACGAGCTTAGCAACCTTGCGTCAAATTATAATCATATGGCGAGCCAGATTATGCAGCTAATCAAGGATACCATTCATACGTTTGAAGTATTTAGCAGCAACATCGAAGAACTAAGGAAAAGTTCCCAGCAGTCTTCCACTGTGGCAGAAAGCGTTGCTCTGGCAATTGGTGAAGTGAGTAAAGGGGCTGTGGAACAATCGGGAGAAGCACAGAAGTCTACCATTCAGATGAGCAGCTTGACGGAACAGATAGAGAACCTTGTAAAAAAAGCACATGATGTTGAAGAGATTACCTATGAGACCATTACATTAAGTCAAAATTCAAAAAATTCTTTAAATCTGCTCATAGAAAAAGACAAACAGAAAAATGAGATTACTGAAAACATAATTCAAAATTTAAACGAGTTTAATGAGAGCGCAAATTTAATTCGCAATGTTACAACTTTGATTTACAGTATATCCCAGCAGACCAACCTCCTGGCACTAAATGCAGCAATTGAGGCGGCAAGAGCGGGAGAAGCGGGAAAAGGCTTTGCTGTAGTGGCGAGTGAAGTTGAAAAGCTGGCAAAAGAGGCAGGGGAAGCAGCAAAGGATATCAATGATATATTAAAAACAATAGAAAGCAAGAGTAAGAGTTCAGGTAAAAACATTCAATTAGCGTATGAAATATCCGAAGAACAAAGAGAGGCAGTCAATGGGGTTCAGGAGTCTTTTGTTGAAATATTGAATTCAATGGATAAGGTAAAACATAAAACAGAAGAAATAAATCAATTTGTACAAAATGTAAATACATCAAAAAATATTACACTGGAATCAATAACGAATATCAGCTCGGTCTCAGAAGAAACTGCTGCCTCGTCGGAGGAAGTTGCAGCATCGTCCCAGGAGCAGTATTCCATTGCAGAACATGTAAAAAATCTTGTTTTTGAATTAAATGAGTTGGTAGAAGTAATGGTGAAGAATATATCCAGATTCAAAGTGGAGGATTGATTAAAAAAGGAACCTGCACATCCAAGGGATTGGTGGTATTAATAAAGTTTTTACAACAAGTAATTTTTGATTTCCCTCGCATGTAGGGGGATTAAGGAATAAACCGCAGTAAAATACTAAAAACGTTGGAGGCTGGGAAAATGAAAAAAATCATAGCAAAGTGTTTAGCTTTTATCACAGTTGGGGCAATTGTATTTTCATCCGTAGGCTGCTCAGGGGGAAATAAGGAAAACATAAAGATTGCGGGTATTCTTCCGGTTACAGGAAACAGCTCTGTATTGGCTGGAGAGGTTAGAACCGGTATGGAAATGGCGATTGAGAAAATCAATGGCCAAGGCGGTATCAATGGAAGAAAGTTGGAACTGATTGTAGAGGATAATAAGGCAAACAACGATACAACCAAAGAAGTATTTAACAAGCTTGAATCCTCAATCAAACCTGATGTTTATGTTTCTATTCTGACTGGATTTAGCGCGCTTGTCTCCGAACTTGCAAACGGAAGCAATGCGCCATTTGTAGCAATTGTAACTGCAGGTCCCAATAAAGCAATTCTTGCAGACCGTAAATGGGCGTTTAGGACGTATGCGCCGGTACAAAAGGAAATCGGTACACTTCTTAAAATGATTAAGGATAATAAAGCTGACTCTGTGGGCGTAGCTTATTCCGATGATGCTTTCGGAAAAGGAGCTAATGAACAAATGGGCATAGAAACGAAGGATATGGCAATTTCAATTACAAGTGTGCCCTTTAAACCTGATGCCAGTGATATTACACAGGCTTTAGACAAGCTTAAGGATAAAAAAGCGATCTATATTGCAGGAATTGACCCGCAAATCCGTGCTGCAATTACACATTTGAGGAAAATAAATTATAGCGGCATAATCCTTGCGGATGAACCTGCTGCACTCCCGGCTATTCGGTCCATGCCAGAGGCAAATGGAATGTTCTTCCCTGCATCTTTAATTTATAACAAGGACTTTAAAGAGGGAAGAGAGTTTATAGAAAAATATGAATCCACTTATAATAAGACATTTACGCATTATGTTGCAAAAGGTTACGAATTTGTTGATCTTCTCGCAACGTTAATGGCAGAAAAAGAAGTTACAAGAGATAGCATTCGGGAAACCTTGGAAGGCGGATTTAACTACACCGGTATTTTTGGGGATATAAACCACAACAGCGGCGACCATGACCTTTCTTCCAAAATCTTCCCTGCACAAAACGTTAACGGTGAAATAAAATTCTTACAGTAGTCAAAATTTTAAGGCTGCTAATTTGTGTAATAAATTTAAATACTAAAAAGGGCATAGAAAATGCGATCTATGCTCTTCTTTTTGTATGTATGTATTTAGGAATTTAGGAAATTACAAAGTTTCTATATATACTTTAGAAAAAATGGTAGTGCACGAATGTTGTGTGCACTACCATTTTGAATTCTCAGCAGCGTTCTAAAGCTAATTAATTACAGTCAGTATAATGTGCTAATTTATAGTCGGCTTGGTGTAGACGAAATTATCCTTAAGTGACCAATCAATACTTACTTGACCTTTCCAGAAGTCGGAAAGGATATCACCACCAATAACGTATATTTTGTCACCTAAGACAGCGACCCCAGCATAGGCCCTTTCATCCAAAAAGTTTCCCTTAAGGGTAATTGTTCCGGCAGCAGGGTCATATTCCTTTATTGTAGTTATTCTATCGCCTCCAGGAATTACACCGCCCATAATATAAATCTTGTTGTTTAGTGCGGCAATACCGGCTCCAGAGATAACTTGATCATAATTACGCTTGAATGTCCAGGTATTTGTCACCGGATTAAATTCCTCAATGTCATCATCAGTGGCTGCGCTTACGCTTCTTCCGCCAATGGTATAAATTTTTCCGTTTACCACAGCAGTTCCGAATACAGTCCTTGGATTAAGCATATCGGATTTATTTGTCCAAATGCCGGTTCCAGGGTCATATTCTTCAACGGTACCCAATTCAAATGAGTCAGCATTGAGACCACCCATAACATAAATTTTATTATTGACAACTGCAGCCGAAAAATAACTTCTTGAATCATTCATAGAAGCTATAGGTGTCCATTGATTCGTGCCGGGATTATACTCTTCTACCGATGCGATAGATTCGCCGTTAGCAGCGGAGCCTCCAATAGCATAAAGCTTTCCGTTCAAAGCGACCATACAGTGGCGGAATCTGGCAGTAGTCATTGGCGTCTTGCTTGTCCATGTATTTGTGGCAGGGTCATACTCAAGCAGGTCTTGTGATGTAACAGGCAAATATTTGTTAACTTCGCTGCTAAATTCAGATTTTTCCCCGCCCGATATATAAATTTTGCCGTTTAATTGTGCTGCAGCATGATATGTTCTGCCGATGGAAAGTGGGGCTTTCGCTTCCCAATACTCGGCTGCAGGGGCATAGGTGAAGCCAGACTTCAGATGGCTGGTTCCGTTATACCCTCCGATCATGTAGGCATTCCCGTTATATGCAACTGCTCCCAGAAAGCCTCTATTAGTAGGAAGTGTAGATCTTAAAGCCCATTCACCTGTATCTACATTGTATTCTTCAATTTTATCGGAGTTTGCGCCGCCGATAGCATAAATCCTATTATTGATTTTAACTGCTCCCAGGCCGCTTCTTGCTGTGGGCATGGATGGCATTAACATCCAGTAGTTGCTGGTAGTGTCAAATGCCTGAACCGTATTGATTTCAGTAGTTCCTCTTTTACCTCCAAAGGCATAGATCCAGTTTCCATTCACAGCGAGGGCAAAACCGCTTTTTGCAGTAGACATATTGGGAAGCGTTTGCCATGTGTTTGTTGATATATTATAGACTTCAACGGTTGCAACTTCCGTAGTACCGTTTACACCACCTATTCCGCCCATCACATAAATCTTGTTTCCTACAACCGCAGTGCCTGCCATATACCTTGCGGTAGGCGCATCAGCCAAAGTGGACCATGTATTGGTAACTGTGTTATATACCTCAAGCTTTTTGGAGGGGGTCGTACCGTTAAGACCGCCCACTGCATAAATATTGCTTCCATTGGACACTACTCCCAGATAGCTTCTCGGATAAACCAATCCTGATTTTGAAGTCCAAGTCTCCTGGGCAGGATCATAACACGCCACGGTATTTAAATCACTAGTACCGTTATACCCGCCCACTGCATAAATTTTACCGCCCGACTCAGCCATTCCCAGTCTGCTTCTTTGTGTCGGCATATCAGGTATGGTGCTCAAGCCGGAACTTAATGTTGTAACGTCAAGAGAGTTTGTCCAGGCACTTTTGCTGCCCTCTGCATAGGCACATACCTTAAAGCTGTGAGTGCTGTTAATAAGTAAATTATTAATAACAATTGAGTTGGTGGTGGATCGATAGGTATATTTACTGTTGTTATCCATCTCAACACGATACCATCCGGCACCGGCACAAGGGTCCCAAGTCAAGGTAACAGACGTACCGCTTATCTTTGATGCTCTAAAATTAGTTGGGACTGCAATATCCGTAGAAAAATCGGCGATATAGCTCCAGGCGCCTGTCAGTGAAGCCGTATTGGGGAATACTTTGTAACTGTGCTTGGAGCCGCTTGAAAGCCCTGTGTGTGAATAGGAAGTTGTTGAGGTGTTGACAGTTGTGCTCCCATCAATTAGAACATCATAGGAGGTTGCACCGGGAACCGGGTCCCAGGACAGACTGATGGAGTTTGTTGTAGTAGTAGCCATGATATTGGTTACCGTAGGAACAAAGCCGTGGGATGAAACCAATGCATAATTTTGTGGACCTTGAGGTATTTGATATCCGTTTACCTCAATGGTATAAACACCTGTTTGAGGTGTCTGGATGAAAACGTTTTCAACGTTATTTACTCTATCATAGCTTGAATTCAAGTACCCTCCCAGATTGTTTCCGTAAAGTACCTGACCGCTTGGAGTCGTTACCTTAAGATCCAGATCATTTACCAGAGCCTTGCTTGAAGGTATTGAACCCGGGTAATCGGACCAGGCAAGGGTAATCTTCAGCGGTTGACTGGTGGATGTGACGGTTGTTGTATACCTGTTAACATCACCTGTGGAGAGATTGGCTGTTTGATCAATGAAAAATCTGCTGCTTGTTTTATGTCCCATAATGGAATTATACAGGTTTGTCTTTCCCCATCCCTGAAGCTTGCTTGGTTGTCCCATTCCCGTATCGGTGGCGCCGTTTATAAGAAATGCTTTCATTAAAGCAGCACTGGGGTTGCTTACATTGTACATGCCTTTAATATACTGTCTGGCTGCTGCAACAGCCCCTGCGGTTAATGGAGTGGCCATGGATGTTCCGCTCTTGTACTGGTAGTATGGGTTTGCGTAATAAGGATAGGGGATTGTATTGGCGTATGAAGATTTTGCTGAGGCGATCCAGGTTCCGGGTGATACGATATCAGGTTTGATTCTTCCGTCAGCACACCAGCCTCGGCTTGAAAAATTAGCGATTTCATATAAGTTATCCGAAATTGAGATGCTAGGTACATCATCCTTGGGTCTAAAGCTTTCAGCAGCGCCTACGGTTATACAGTTCTTTGCAGTACCGGGTGCACCGATAGTATTGTCTCCATATATTCCTTCATTTCCTGCAGAAAACAGGATGGTCATGTCCTTATGGTTCCAAACGAATTCATCCACATCCTGTGACTTGTCCGTATATTCCCCACCTACAAATGCTCCCCAAGAGTTTGTATGAATCCTTGCATTGGCATTATATGCCTCTTGGAATAGTAGGTTTAGATCGTCGGGCGGATACATACCATCCGGATCATAATCCATCCCGAGGGCTTGAAAAACAAGTCTTGCACCTGGAGCCGTACCCTTGATTTTTCCGTTGGACCGGGCACCGTTTCCCAATACCGATCCGGCTACGTGGGTTCCATGTCCCGAGTAATCTCTAGCGGTATCTGTACACCAGTTAAAAATGGAATTGATTCTTCCCTGGAAATCCTGGTGCATGGTGCTGTCATTGACTCCTGTATCAAGACCTGTATCGGCAACCCCTACAACCTCTCCGGCACCATCAATGCCCAATGCCCAAGGATCTTCGGAGCCTAAGACCATACCCCTTGCCACGCTGTTGGTAACCTTAAATTTCGGGTTGATACTGATATATTTAACTTCAGGAATTTCCGAAAGATCTTTCACCTTATCCTTTTTTATCTTTAGGACGGCTTTCTTTTGGTATTTTGAGATTAATTTTGCATCGATTTTCTTAGATTGATTTTCTATACCCTCTGAAGTATTGAAGAAGTTCAAAACTACATCAATCTCATCATTTTTTAGAGTATCATCCGCTCTGTTTTTAAGCTCAGGATCCACCTTATACTCCGGTTGGTACACCAGTACATCCGCTACATAGGGAAGATTCTTAATTTTCTCAGCGGTTTCAGGTGTCATTTGAGCTAAAAATGCTTGATCGGGTAAAAAGTCATTCAGTGTGGCACCTTCGTTTTCTACGCCCACTTTCATTGCATCGGTGATACAGTCTTTAAATACTACGATAAATGCTCCATTTTCTCCAGCTTTATACCGGGCGCTGAAAAAACCCTTTGAAGGGGTGTACCGGGTTTCATTTGTTAGGGTACCTCCCTTTAATAAAACCTTGTAACCGGGACTTAAACTGCCTTTTTCAGAATATGCCGTACCACACATCCCAAAGGATAGCACTGTCATTGCAGCGGCAAGAATCAACGACGTAACCTTTTTCTTAAACATTTTAATTCCCTCCTTAAAAATGGATTAAAATCAATAAATGATTACCAATTTACGCAGTAAATCACTGCTAATTGGTAACCGTAATTAATTTTATAAAAAATGCATTTATTTGGATAGTGACAAATGTCATCACTTTTTATTTATTTAACATAAAATTTTAAAACAATGGAAGTATAAATTGACTTCCAAAAAATTAGGTATAAAAAATGCTGTGTCTCGCACATTGGAGACACAGCATCGGAAAATTTCAATATGGAAGTTGGCAATTATAAAAAATACTTTTGAATACTGTCAAAATACTTTTGCTGCATATCCAGCCTCTTTTTTTCAAGGGTAGACATATACTTTGAAATCAGATTGCTGTTTTTATCGTCCATATAGACAAATTGCATGCTGTAGGAGTTGAATGTGTCTTGAAGATTTCTCCGGATAATTTTTCCCTTAGCATAGGCTATACTTCGGTTTGGAAGGTAAACTGCAATTTCCAGCACATCACCATAATCGTAAGTTTCCTTTGAAACAAAGGCCATACCTGAAAGGCTGATATTAGAGACAACCGAAAAAATTATGTTATCATTGAGTGGCGATTTAATATCCGTACCAAGACATACGTCATATCTTGGGAAAGCCCTGGTATTGACCAGTTCCTCAGCTTTTTTTATGGTTATTGCAACGTAGCCCGGATAATTAGGCTGAATTTCGGTAACAGTACCCTCGTAGAGGTATTCGAAGTACTCCAAAGGCAGTTTGATAATAATGGGTGAGCCAACCATGATGATGTTTTCAAGGTAGCTTTCCAGGAGAGAAGTATAAACTGTGTGGTTTTCAATCTTATAAACAATATTTTGATGCCATATACCGTCCGGGATGATTCTTGTACCTATAGTTGCACCTTCCTTCAGAATAGCCATAACAGATTCAATACTCATTAAAAATCCCCCTTGAAGGTTTTATAGAGCAAAAGTACAAAGCCTTTTGTTGACAAAATGAATTGCTGCTGTTTGGAAATTATAGAATAATATTGTTTAAGAGTGGGTATTGTTAAGTCAAAAATGGATCAGAATAATTTCCTAGACATATATATATTCTTCATAATTTTATAAAATCCTTCAAAGTTCAAAAATGAAATAAAACTTTAACATAACACTTTTTACCAGTTTGTATGAACAGGAAAAAGCACCCCGATGAGAAGACAATCGGGATGCTTTGGCAGCGTATATCTAACTATATTATTTTTTTCACTACGACATCTCTCGAGAGCATCGTCCACATATTCGGATCTTCCATACCAAGTCTCCAAAGTGCAAGGCCACTTATTCCAAGCTCTTCTGCAAGATCAATTTTTGCCCGGATGCTTTGACTGTTTTCATACCAGACTTCATGACGGTCTCCCTGCTCATCCGTATAGGTAAACATAGGTGTTTTTGTTCTTTCATCAAAGATAATTGTACTGTTATATTTGTCGGCTAGCTGTGTAGCCATTTCATAAGTGACATATCTATTTCTGCCGGTGGTAATGTTAAAGTCGAAACCAAAGACCGATACAGCAGCAATTACTTTTTGTCTGGGCATTTTGGTAATCGTGTATCTTAGCACCCTTTCCATCCAGCCGATAGATACTGGGGGCCCTGGAGGGCTGCCAGGCCAGCCGTGCTCGTTGTAAAGCATAACAGCAAATTGGTCTACGGCTCTACCGATTGCACTGTAATTGAAAGGATCAGAAAATGGGTTAAAGGGTTGATCACTGACCCTTGCAGGAACTGAAGCGGAAAAATAATACCCTTTTGGACGAAGTGCATTTGCGATTTCAGCGTAGAGGAGTGACAGACGAGGACTGTCCTCAATATATACATCTTCAATGTCAATGTTTACACCATCAAAATTATACCGTTCAATCAATCTGACTAGATTTTGAGCAAAAGCCCGGCGGTTTTGCTGTGTAGACACCAACTGTTTGACAACATCCTTTGATGCTGTGACTCCACCTGGTCTGTAAAGGAGATTGTGAACCACCGGAAGGATTTTTATATTATTCCGGTGAGCAATGGCAACCAGCGTTTCCACATCCCTATCGGAAAACGTTCCGAATTTCTCAATCTGGGTCGGATTATTTCTGTCAATCCGGAACATAAATAACCCAAGTTCAGAAAGAAGGGTTGTATTATTGACAAAGGAAGAGAAAGAACTGGGAAGCGCAGGTCCTTCCTCAAGTGTATAGAATCCGAAAATCTCTGTGATGGGCCGTCTTCCGCTATATGTGTAGAAGTCTACCAGGTCTTCCAAAATCCATCCGTCTCTTCCGTTAAAAAGCCGGACCTTGTACCAGCCATCACGGGTGCCTAGTACAGGAAGTCTTGCACCACGGACCATCCGGGCTTCAACGGGCGTGTTTGTATTGGGGCCCCTGCGGATATTGGCCGTATCTACTTTTACCTGTACTTCGGTATACTGGGGTATGATCAACTGCTGACCGACGGTTAGAGAAGTAGTGGTTAGGTTGTTTAGTGCCACAATACTTTCAACGGTGGTATTGTATCTTCTGGCGATTAGGTATATTGAATCTCCCGGCTTGACGGTATATACTGTTTGCTGCCTTTCCTGAAGGGGAATGAAGAGGTTTTGTCCTATGTAAATCAACTGATTAGCTATTTGATTGGCACTGGTAATCTGTTCCACTGAAGTGCCGAACCGTTGTGAAATGGAAAAAAGAGTATCACCTGGCTGTACCGTATACCACATTATTTGCATCATTCCTTTTTAAGCTTTTTATAAGCAGTATATTCAGCCTGTATGGGAAAGGTGATATAATCTTAAAACTGTAAATGTGGGGCAGTGAAACGAAGGCCCATTTTCCTGGTGATGGAAAAACACCTCCAATGGGAACTTTATTATTTTTCCATATCCTCAATGACAGCACCCAGCCCAAATTGACTTGTGTCAGATGGCGCTGCCAGTTTCTTCACCAGATCGGCCGGAACCATCTTTTTTGCTGATTCCAAGAAGCACAAAAAATCATGTTCGTTCACTTTCAGGTAGTTCATAAGTAAATTCCTTTGGCTTTCAGTGTTTGAAACGCCTATAAATTCCTCACAGGTAGTTATATGAAGCTCTGCAAGCTTTTTTACCACCTCTTCATCAAATTCTTGGACCAATTGAATTGGAAATCCTTTTTTATGCATTTTACAGCTCCTTTATCGTGAATTCATATATGATACACCTTTAAAGGAATCAACATATTTTAAAAAAGCTTATCCTAATATATTAATTTTGGGAAGGAACGTTCTTTATTCATTTTATATTGATTTACAGTATATGTCTATTGATCTTGTCATAGGTTTACCCAAATTATGCAATTCATCAGAGATTTTATACATTTCATCCATGAATTTATACATTTCATACTATTTATACACAAATGTGTAAATATATTATATAAAATGAGTTCGAAATCATATTTCAATTCCAAGCATAAAAGGATCATCCCTAACTGCCGGCTGTTAGGATTATTTCGGTAACAGAAGCGAAATAAAAAAATCAAGCAGATCTCCATTCATATTTTCACTGAAATCAACATAAAGCTTTGTTAAGAAAGTTTTAAAAAACACATGTAAAGGAGTGTTGAGAAAATGTCGCACAAGCAGGGAAAAATGCTGTCAAACATCCAATTTTTAAGTGAGGCACAAGTAAGTAAGCTCGCAGAACTATACATCAATACGGCAGAAGAGTTGATTGCACTCGTACCGATTGAGGGAGCAGTTGAAGGGGTTGCCAAACAGCTTTCTGTCTCTAAAGAGGAAATGCAGGAAATCATGGACAAAATCCAGAATGAAGTTTTTCCAAGAGTTTTTGCAGCAATGACCGAGCCTTATGCCAAGGAATATGGTCTGGGTGCGTTAATGGACGATAACAACCCATTAAAGAGTTTAGCAAGCGGTCCTTATGAAAGCACCATAGAACCCAGCTCACTCCCCCCAACTGTAAATCACATCCATTTGATGCGGGCCATCCAGAATCAAGGACGCCGTGGAACTTGTGTATCGTTTGCATGTACTGCCTTGAATGAGTTTTATTACAGGGAACTTACCGGAACTTCCCCTGATCTGTCAGAGCAGTGTTTATATGCAAGATGTAAGGAAGTAGACGGGTACCCCAGTGCTGAAGGGACTTGGGTAAGGATTGGTATGGAATGTTTGGTTAAATACGGGGAATGTACAGAATCCTTTGAGCCCTACAATCCTCTCCTGCCAACAAATCAACCCGGACATAAACCCGGCTGCGAAAACGAAAGTAAGAAGTTTAAGCTCTATAAGTCTCAGAGACTCAATCCTACTTCAGTAAATGATATTAAGGGTGCGCTGGCTGACGGCAAGGTGGTAGCTTTTGCCATACCGGTTTACAACAGTTGGTTTAGGTCCGCTGCAGTAGTTAGTTCGGGAAATATTACAATGCCGCTTCCCGGTGAAACCTCCTATTCAGGTCATGCCATGCTGTTTGTGGGATATCAGGATGACCCGACCGTACCCGGTGGAGGTTACTTTATACTTAGGAACAGTTGGGGTACTGGATGGGGTGCTAATTCTACATACAGGGCAGGCTATGGTACGATTCCATACCAGTATATGACTTCGTATGGCCGTGAGGCTTATACCTACGAAAGAAAACCTATTATTCCATGCAAGGGGAGTTCGGTTAAACCGATTGTATGTAAGCCCTCAACAACAAAACCAGTGGTTTTATGCGGAACCCATACAGGTAAACCGGTGATGCTATGCGGTTCATCTTCAGTAAAGCCAATCGTGCTGTGCAAGCCCTCGACAATTAAGCCTAAATTGCCTGTTTGTAAGCCCTATGTAATAAAACCGGCAGTGGCACACAAAAGAGCATCTCAGGAATTAAGGCAAAGAGGAGTAGACCCTACACAGATATGTATCGCTTGTACACCCAGGCCGGAAACCTCAAGCAATCAATTTATGCAGCCCTATTGCCGTGCATGCTCTCCCGTGCCAGAAAACCCAAACAATCGATTTTTGATTCCCTATTGCCGCGCATGCTCTCCCACGCCTTATAACCAGTATTCCGTGAGACCGAAAATTTGCCTGCCATGTACACCTAGACCTCGCGGTTCCGGTGTAAGGCCGATTTATATGAGAAGAGATCCGTACTACGACTATAACAGCAATTTTGACTACTATGATCCTAACGCCGCCTATGGATATTATCCCGAATATTTTTATGAGGAGCATCCTGCGATGATGGGATATGGGTATGACGGATACTATGATGACGGCTGCTCCTGCGAAGCGGATGAATACATGGAATACGACGAGTATGATGATACTCAGGATGATTACGATTATTTTGAAGACGGAGAATTTGATCCTGAAATGGGAGAGGAATAGGTGATACAGGTGATGGCAGAAAGACTGGAAGGTTATCCTTTTTTTCCTATGAAAAGTGATTTTGAAGATGGATTCACAAAGGTTTTTAATCCATCCGACGGGAAGAATTATACCTTAAACAAAAGCGCATCGGGCATACTCCACTATTGTGACGGTTTACACAGCATTTCGGAAATAAGGGATCGTATCAGTAAAGCCACCGGGATAGAGGCGGATGAAGTTTATCATAAACTTCAAAGTATCCTGACTGAGATTTATGATAAAGGTCTTATATGGATTAAGGAAGACAGGCTTGAAAAACAGCCTGTCTCTCCTCCCATCACCTGCTATTGGGATTTAAGCACGCTGTGTAATTTAAGCTGCAAGCATTGTGCCGTAGAGGGCGGAGATGTGAAGACGGATGAGCTCGATACAAAGGAATGCTTGAATGTTGTGAATCAGTTGGCTTCATTGGGGGAGCTATCCCTTGTATTAAGTGGGGGCGAGCCACTATTAAGAAAAGATTTTTTTGAGATTGCCCGCTATGCAAAATTCAGGGGAATGGACCTGCAGCTTGCGACAAACGCCACGGTTCTCGATGCCCGAAAAGCAAGGGAAATAAAAAGGCTTGATATGTCGGTCCAAGTAAGTCTGGATGGTTCAAATCCCGAAATTCATGATGCGTTTAGAGGGAAAAAAGGTGCATTTAAAGCCGCTTTAAGGGGAATAAGCTTCTTACGTAAGGAGAGAGTACCCTTTACTATCGGTTTTGTAGTAAATAAGAGCAATATGCATGATATGGAAGCAGCAGCCCAACTGGCAGTCCAGCTGGGGGCTGAGAATTTCAGGGTTATCTCCTATGTGTCGTACGGCAGGGGAAAAAGCTTTCAGGAATTGGAACCTACGCCGCAGGAATTTAAGTGGATTGCCGAAAAAATTGTTGAAATGAAAAAAAGTCTGGAGATTCCGGTTACAGAGGCAGAATTTGAATTCTGTTTGAAACCGGGGATGGGAAGCGACATCACTGATGACCAGCATTTTGGTTGTGGCGGAGCCCTAGGCAGCTTTTCCATTACTGCAAACGGAGATGTTCTTCCCTGCTCTTTCTTTGAAGGAATACGCTGTGAAAATGTAAGAGAATATCCATTAGCCTGGATATGGGAAAATTCCCCGCTATTTAATTACTTCCGGGACCTAAAATCGAAGGATATAAAAGGGTCATGCAAAAACTGCCAGTGGTTTTTGCAGTGTAACGGAAGTTGTCCGGCGGCAAATTTTGCATATGGCAAAATGCTCAGGCCCCATGTACACTGCTGGATTGCTGAGGAAAACAAATGAAGCACCTTTAGGGGTGCTTCATTTGTTTTTCCAGCATTAGGATAGAATCTTGAATCCTTTTTTCCCTTGGTTGATCTTTTTTTGCACCTGTAATCCATTGGACATATTCTTTTTTATGTGTATAAGACAGAGTGTTAAAAAAAGATAAGGCACTTGTATTTTCCTGTAATGCACGGTTAAAGTCATCAGGAACTTCAACGTTTCTTATGGATTCATCTTTTTGCAGAATGACATGAACTGTATCTCCCGGATTCTTTCCGATGGCTTTCCGGACCTCTTTTGTTACACCAAGACAGTGACGGGGCAATCCCATTTTTGCCAATGATCCTTTATAGGCATAGCCGTCGAAAGTAACCGAAACCTTTACCTGCCCCTTGGTTCCAAACTCTTTTTCTACATCATATGGAAATTCGATATAGGCGGCATCCATATTTTCATGCTTTTTTAAGATGGTATCAAAGGCATAGATTTTCATTTTCCTGATCTCCTTCCTGTTGTGAAGTTATGCAGGCCATAGCCAGATAAATACTGATTGTGCGAGAAAAGTTACAGCAATAAAGCTAACTGAGTAAAGGATTGTAAACTTAATAATATGGGGAACAGGCTTATATGACACTTGCTCTTGGTTAGGGGAATCAATGGAGGTATTATATTTCTTTAGAAGGAAGTACGCAGAAATCCAAACACCCAGTATGGTAAAAATATTGAATACACCGATAGGAATTAGTAACTTGGAGGGTGTTTTCTTACCGAAAACAATAAAACCGGTCAGCAGGCTGGTAATGACGGAACAGAGCAGGAATATTACAACACCCAAAATGTATTTGAGTGAACCGTTAAAATGTTCAGCTAAAATGATTTTGAAAGGGGCCTCCGGTTTAATCCATAAATCATCTTTAAAGCTATTGGAGGGGGAATTGATCTCAATTTTAGTGTATGGAAAATTTTTATCTAATGTCCTGTCTTTAAAAAAGTCAATCTGGTTTTGTTTAAAAGTATCTTCATAAAAACGGTTTCTATAGTAATTAACCCTGCTTTGACTTTTAATTGCATCATAAAGTTGAGGGGTCACATGACCTAATACATAGATCGTCGTAGGAACTTCAAGTTCACCATAAACCGATGTAGGCTTTAATGGATAGTATATTTTTTCGGTAGGAAACTTCACATTTACCCCAATGATATTTGAGTTTAAATTTCTTTCATTTATATTTTGCATTTCTTCCATGTACTTTTCTAAATCTGAAATCCAGGTGACAACAAAGGAATAATCTTTATCCATATAATCTTTCAGGACACTTTGGGCATTATCCCGGAGCTTTAGACCCTTTTCAACAAGATACCCTTCAAAAATCTTTAAATCCGAGGCTGTTACTAATTCTGTTTTAATACCCATCTTCTCCATACTTTGATGTATTATGGGACGTTCTTTTGATCTGGGGGCTGACATCGTACCACTAAACAAGCTTCCAACCACCGGATAGAGTTGACTGCTGCGCATCAAAGAAAACATACTTTGAATGTTTTCTTCCGCTAAGTTCTCAATATCTACTCCTCTAAAGGTAGGAAAACCTTTCTGCACATCCAATTGAATGCTTTTCGGGCCGGATGGCACCGGGAAAAGCCACACGGCTTTTTGCCCTGAAATTTCTTCATCGGCAAAACTTACAGTCAAAAGCATATTTTGTATGCCTTCATGATAGTCAATCGCACAAACTTGAATACCCTCATTGACTAATCTCCAGTTCTGGTCTCTATCATATTTGTGCAGCATACCGTCTGCATAACACGGAAAATCATATAACTGCAAAGCAGTTAGAAGCACAAGGACAATTGAACAAAGCCACTTTCTCATTTCATTTCGGGTCCCCCTTAAAAGCATAATTAAATTAAAATTAATTTGATAACTTTTTATGAAAATTGTTTATGACAATTATACCATAAATTGAGCATATTACCCTCTCCATCATGTTGATTTGAGAGTGAAATTTATTGGTTGCATAAAATTAATGCTTTGTCCATAAGATTATGAATAATACGGTTTTCATTCAATATAGGAAGTATACAAACTCATCATTTTATAGCGCAAATACGAGGAGGAAAAGATATGGATGAAAGAGAAATGTTCGATAAAATCAACGGGATGCTGGAGGACACCGATTATCCAATACGCATTACCAGTATGAGTGATATAGCAGACTTTTTAATGGACGATTCAAACCGGAGATTTGCGGAACAATATGCAGTTATCGGCAGAATGTATGATGACATCCAGGGAAGACCGGATAGGGATAGATATCTTGATGCGTCCATTGTTAAAGCAGAAGAGCAGGAAAAGGTATAAGAGCATAGTTCAATGGAAGCAAATTTGAATTAAAGTTTTATTGAATATCTTAAAAATAATTTTTCAAAGAGATTATCAGGGAATGTTTTATATGTTTTAGCCGAAAGTCACATTGCAAGTAAGAAAAAAAGTGACTTCCGGCTATAGAAAAGTGACTTTCGGCATATGGCGTAAATGGACAGAGTGTTGTAAAATAAGTGCATAGTTATGACTGTCCGGACAGTAAACTATAACAAATGTGAAAAATTCTATTCTTTTCCCAGCCAGGATGCCATCAAGTCCCTGGCAATAGGGGCTGCAATTTTGCCCCCTGTCGAACCGCTGTATTCCAGGATTACAGCGACTGCTATTTTGGGGTTATCCGCAGGAGCAAACCCAATGAACCAAGCATGTTCCTTATTTCTCTGCTTTCCTGACAGTTCATTTTCAGCCGTGCCTGTTTTGCCGGCTACACGAATGCCTCTGATGGCGGCGTTACCTCCCGTACCGCTTGTTACCACCGCTTCCATCATTTCGGTTACCTGAGCAGCTGTTTTAGCGTCCATAATTTTAGAAAGGGAGGATGAGGAAGTCTTTTCCAATCCTTCACCTGTAGGTGATGTCACCTGGCTTACAAAATAGGGTTTCATCATCATACCCCCGTTTGCAATTCCCGAGGTAATCATAGCCATGTGAAGGGGAGTGACTAAAAGCTTTCCCTGACCCATACCAACTGCTGCCATATCTGTCTTATGCATTGCTTTGTAAGGAAAAACACTTTTATTCATGGGAAGATCAAAAGGAATTTTCTGATTAAAGCCGAGGCGGGCAGCCATATCCTTCAAAGTTCTTGCCCCCAGGTCAACTCCAAGCTGTGAAAAGGCTACGTTGCTGGAATGCGCCAAAGCACCTTTTAGATCCAGGGTTCCGTAGGCATTTCCTCCAAAGTTACGGATAATTTTACCGTCTATCGTGATAGAGCCTTTATCTTCAAAGCTTCGATCACCCATTCCATTTTCCAGGGCTAATGCACTGGTAACAACCTTGTAGGTGGAACCGGGCACGTAAAGCCCCTGTGTTGCACGGGCAAGGAATGGGGAGTCGGAGGATTCCACCATCTCACGCCAATGATCCGAAAGAGATTCACTATTTGGGTCAAAATCCGGTTTGCTTACCATTGCCAAGATTTCTCCTGTTTTTGGAACCATCGCAACTACAGCGCCTTTTTTACCTTGCAGGAGTGTATTTGCTTTTTGTTGAAGTTTATGATCAATGGTTAAAATCAAATTGTTGCCTTTTCTTTTGGTAGCCGAAAGTTTATCCTGAATTTTATCGATACCAAAAACCGAGCTATATTCACTGATGTTTAACAGCTGCTTATTGTAGTTTAATTCCAAACAGGACTTTCCGTAAGTTTTCGAACTGTAACCGATGAGGTGGCTATATAGAGCTCCATATGGATAGAAGCGTTCCTGACGGTTTTTGCTGTCAATTTTGCTGCTTGCCAGGACTTTTTTGTTGCGGTCCAAAATACTTCCCCGCAATGTAGATTCTTCTTGCTGAAACTGCCTTCGGTTGTAGGGACTGTTTATAATTTTTTCTTTGGTGAAAAGTTCAAAGTAGGTTAAATACGTAATAATGGAGAAGAATAAAAAGCTCATAAGAATGAGCGTGTGTATAATTTTCTTATTTGTCTGCATGAGAAGCTTCCTCCTCTCCGTCGAGTTTTTTATTGGAAATGGCTTGCAGGATACCGAGGGCGATAAAGCTTGTGGTTAAAGAACTGCCGCCATAGCTTACAAAGGGCAATGTAATGCCGGTGAGGGGAATTAATTTGATGACCCCTCCGATAATAATAAACGTTTGAAATCCAAACATGACTGTGATGCCCAGTGCAACTGCCTTTCTAAAAGTGTCTTCAAGGTATAGGGCGATCTTAAGCCCCCGGTAGGCTAAAATAAAGTATAAAAGGACAACCGCTACACCTCCGAAAATACCCATTTCTTCACAAATCGCAGAGAAAATAAAATCGTTATGTACTTCCGGGATAAAATCCGGCCTACCCAAACCAAGCCCGGTTCCAAAGAAACCCCCTTCACCGATGGCAAACAGGGATTGGGCGATTTGGTACCCCTTATCCGCTACATCTGCCCACGGGTCCATCCAAATGGATACCCTGATCTGGATATAATGCATAAATAGGTATCCGCCAACTGCACCGCATATGGCAGCTGCTCCGTTGACAAGAAGCAACATCGTGTTTGTATGAAAAACATAGAGCATGGTAAAATATATCAAAAATAAAAGCAAGGAGGTTCCCCACTCTCTTTGCAAAACCAGAAAGCCCAGATAAGTGAAAGCTCCTGCCATCATCACTATTTGGCGGATCCTTATCTTTTTGCCGCCGGGGTTAAAGTTTATAAGCTCCAGCTTTTCAGGATATTTGTAGTAGGCTGCAAGAAAGAAAACAAATATGATTTTTATCAGTTCAGAGGGCTGGAAGTTAAAACCGCCGATTATAATCCAGTTCCTTGCTCCCTTAATACTGCTTCCCATACCGAGCGTAACCAAATATAAGAGAATGGAAGCGCCGAAATAAAAATAAATCAGCTGGTCCCACTTTTTATATTTGAGATAAACTCCGTTGCTTACAAAAAATAGAGTGATTCCAAGAACAAACCACAAAAGCTGCTTTAAGCCCAAATCCATATCCATCCGGCAGAGCATAATGACCCCAAAGCTGACGAGCATGGATACGATAAGAAAAAGGTACGGGTCCCCCAGCTTTTTAATGCGGATAATAAAATATGCCAAAGCGTTTAAGACAATGACAGATAAACCTGCAAGTAAAATAAAAGGATCGGTTGGCTTCTTAAATAGATATAGGAGAAAAAAGCCTATCATGTTTACCAAAACAACCATGATAATAGGGCGCTTTAAAATAGCGTTTCCAAACATACTATACACCTCGTTTGATATTGTTGACAAAAAGGAAGTCAAGTTGCCCTATATGTATTCTGTCACCATCCTTCAAAGGTCTGGGGACATTCACTACCTGAGTGCCGTTAACAAAGGAGCCGTTGGTACTGCCAAGGTCTTCAATGGCGCATTTGCCATTGTTTAATGTAATTTTGACATGTCTGCCTGAGAGAAAAGGATCAAATATTACGATATCGCTTTTCCGTGAACGGCCAAAAGTCAAATCCTTATCCAATATATAACTTTCGTCAACCTTGAAACTCAACTGGTCTCTTTGGTTAATGAGTTTTAAGTATGGAAAATTACCGGACTTAATGCTTTTGATCCTATGCATGGATTCAATGTCCAGGTAAATAAGACGAATGATACCAAAGATAAAAAGATAAATCACAGTGATAAAAATATATTTCAATACAACGGGCAGCATTACTTCAAGCATTTGAGCACCTCCTTGAAGGGTTCTTCATACTAATTTTTAGCAGGTTGAGGATAACTTTTACTTTATAATTATCAAAAGTAAAAGGATTTATTACTAATATTTCCGAAATTAACCCCTAAGGTAAATTTAGAAATTCTATACCTTACCATAAGCTTGTTTCATAGTTTATATTTTCATCCCTCTGAATTTGAAAAGCTTTCCTTTTCAGTAGAAAGGCTTTCCCAAGCCTCATATAATTCGTTGAGTCTTTCTTCCAAACGAAGTTGTTCTTCGTGCAGTTCACTTACTTTGTGATGGTTGCTGGATACTTCATCCTTTGTCATTTCCTCTTCAATATTCTTTAACCTTTCTTCGATATTGGCGATCTCACATTCAGTTTCCCCTAAAAGCTTTTCTACTTTCCTTTGTCGGGCTTTTTCCGCCTTGGTTTCCATCCGCTCCAGCTTGGAGCTGGATAATTTCGCATCCTGCGTATCCTGCGTTAAGGCGGTCTTTTTTAATTTAGACTTATATTCGGTGTAATAGGAATATCCTCCAGGGATATCATGTAAGCCTACGTCTTCAAGTTCCAGAATTCTGGAGGCAAGCTTGTTGATAAAGTATCTGTCATGGGATACGGAGAGGATGGTACCTTCAAAGTCCTGCAAGGACTGCTCCAACACCTCTCTGGAGTTGATATCCAGGTGATTTGTCGGTTCATCCAAAATTAAAAAGTTTGACTCGGACAAGATTAATTTTAATAAGGCGACCCTGCTTTTTTCTCCTCCGCTTAATATGGAGATAGGTTTAAAAACATCTTCTCCTTTGAAAAGAAAAGAGGCCAGGGAATTTCTTATATCTGTTTGAGTAATTCTTTCGTTGGCGCCCCACACCTCGTCAATGATGGTCTGATTTTGATCCAGGTCTTCCTGTTCCTGATCGTAGTAGCCGATTTTTACCTTGTGGCCATATTCAAAGCACCCAGAGGTCTTATCCAGCTTGCCTGAAATAATTTTAAGAAGGGTAGATTTGCCGCAGCCGTTAGGGCCTAACAGAAAAACTCTTTCATTTCTTTTCAGGTTAAAGTTGATACCTTTAAATAGCGGCTTGCCCGGGTATTCCTTACATAAGTCTTCAACAAACAATACATCGTTTCCGCTAATAATGGTTCCTCTAAATTTGATGCGCATTTTATCGGGCAAATCCTTCGGCCGGTCGATTTTTTCCATCCGGTCAATGGCTTTTTGCCTGCTTTCTGCCGCAATAATGTTTTTTTCACGGTTCCATCTTTTTTGTTGTTCGATGAAAGCTTCCATTTTAGCGATTTCCTTTTGCTGAAGCTCAAAGTGCTTTTGCTGGATTTCCCTGTCAAGGGATTTTTGTTTCATATAGGAAGTATAATTTCCATTATATATTTTACACTGTGTGTTCTCCAGTTCCAGGGTCTTCCCGGATACCTGGTCAAGAAAGTAACGGTCATGGGATATTAAAAGAACGCACTTTTTATAATTTTTAAGGAAGTCTTCCAGCCACTCAAGTGCTTGGATATCCAGGTGGTTTGTCGGCTCATCCAAAAGCAGAATATCCGGTTCTTCCAGAAGCAATTTGGCAAGAGAAAGACGGGTTTTTTGACCTCCGCTTAAGGTGTATACTTTCCTCTCAAACTCATTCTCATGGAATCCCAGGCCCTTTAATACCCCTTTTACTTTGCTGGTGTATTCATAGCCTCCCGAGAGAGAAAATTTGTCCGACAGGCTTGCATACTCCTTCATATATGAAGTGAGGAGGGATTCATCCTTTTCAGTACTGATTTTTTCCTCGAGCACTTTCAAACGTTTTTCCATTTCGGTTAGGTGGGAAAAAGCAAGCATCAGCTCATCCCACAGGCTGGAGGAGGAATCAAGGCCTGTATTTTGTTCTAGGAAACCGATAGTATAATTCTTTGATATATATATATCGCCGGAGTCCGGTTTTAAGATTCCTGCCAAAATTTTAAAGAGGGTAGATTTACCGGCTCCATTTACACCTACAATTCCTATTTTATCATTTTCCTGTGCACTAAAGGTAATATTCTCAAGTACCACATAGGTGCCAAAGGAAAGTGAGATGTTGCTGCAATTCAAAACAATCATTTTAACCACCTGTTTTTCTAAAGTTAAAACACTTTATAATGGATGTCTTCAATGTGATTGTAGCAGAAATCAAGGGGGTGAGCAATATTGACAATAAAATAACAAAGATGATATAATCACAATAGTTAATGGCTTCTATGGTTAATACTGTATTTTTGAGGTGAAATCAATGGATTTGAAAAAGAAAGTCTCAATTGCTGTAATAAGACGGCTTCCGAGATATTATAGATATTTAGCGGATTTGCTGAAAATGGATATCACCAGGATTTCTTCGAAAGAGTTAAGTAACAGAATGGGAATTACTGCCTCCCAAATACGCCAGGACTTAAATTGCTTCGGGGGTTTTGGCCAGCAAGGTTACGGGTATAACGTCGAATTGCTGTATAAGGAGATTGGAAATATCTTGGGAGTGAATGATAAGTTTTGCACCATCATCATCGGCGCGGGAAATATGGGACAGGCGCTTGCAAACTACAGCAACTTTGAATCCAGGGGATTTTCATTGAAGGCAATTTTTGATATAGATCCTGAGTTGGTGGGAAAGAAGATCAAGGGTATTGAAATCCTGCATATGGATGCATTGGAAGAGTTTATTAAAAGTAACAAGGTTGATATTGCCATGTTATGCGTCCCTTATGAATATACGCCTGAATTGGCAGATAAAGTGGCGCGGCTGGGGGTAAAAGGACTTTGGAACTTTTCTCCCATGGATTTGAAGCTCCCGTACGATGTAGTGATAGAAAATGTCCACCTAAGCGATAGTTTGATGGTACTGGGATATAAGCTGAGTGAAAAGCTTAAAAATAAATAAAGTTACAAAAATAAAAATGGTCCGAGTTCGGACCATTTTTATTTTATAATCTTTCAGTTAGTTTACTTTCTGCCACAAAGTAGGAACTGCACTTGGTGTCCAGGCGATATTGGAGCTATGGGTCATAAGGCATTTATAAGTAGAACCTTGATACCGGACCATATCTCCTACATTATACTGAACATTGTCAGGACTCCACTCATAGTAGCCGCCTTCCGGTGTAGGTGTAGGCGAGGGAGAAGGTGTATTTGTGGGCACCGGTGTGTTTGTAGGTGTAGGTGTTGGCGGCGGCGTATTAAACGTTACCGCAGGATAAGCTGCAGAGGTTGTATTGAAGTGGTTAATCAGGATTACGATATCCGACATGTTGATAGCATCATCCTTATCAAAATCACAGGCCGTGTCAAATTCCGGCTGGCCCTTGGCAGTGTTGAAATGGCCAACGAGGGATACGATATCCGACATATTGATGGCATCATCTACCAGAACATCTCCTGCCCACATCGCCAAAGGTGCGGCAGATGAACCCAGTTGGACAGAGGTATTGAAGGTGCTTGAGATTTCCCTTTTTAGGTATCCCGGTTTTGTGATTGTAAGTTTATTGATTGTTGTACCCACAGGAACAGACAACTCAAAGTAGCCGTTGGTATTCGATACAGCTTGTACAGAACTGCCGGATGCACTTACTGTAAAACCGGACTTAACATCAGCTTGGGCTGAAACATCCGGAGCCAGATACCCGCTTATTTTATAGGTTGGGGGTACAGTTGGTGTTGGAGAAGGTGTAGGGATACTCGCCCATTCTGCTTTTGAGCCTTTTCCGTTTATCAGGACACGCTGAGGTCCTCCGGTCATACATAGCTGTGCTTCACCGTCAATAGTGATTGAGCCTCCACTCTTGATGGCTCCGCCCCATTCGTTGGTTTTCAGGCTTACATGGTTGAAATCTCCTGTATCCGTTATCTTTTGCAATGTTACATTGCTCCAGTTGGTTATAAGCACACAGGATTTCGGAATATCAAATTCTATTGTGGTGCCGGGGTTCCATGTCTCACCGGTATTGTTAGCAATCTTCATGGAATAGTTTAAATTCGGATGATCGTATTTGGCAGTGAAAGTAACCTTGTAGTCGGCCAGCGGAGGTATAACTTGCGGAGTTGGTGTAGGATATTTTGCATTCTTAAACATATTGTAAGCCATATCTGTCATATAGCTTCCCCTGTCAAAAGTTCCGTCCGGATTTTGCTTAAAGTCGCCGCTGAGTTCCCACATCATCATACCGCCGGCATTTTTGTCGATGATATATTGGATTTTATGCTTAAGGGATTCTTCATCATCATAAGTTAAAAAGATCTTCTTTTGCTCATTCCAAAGGTAGGGTACTTTAGATACATCGTCAAAGAACCTTTGGTAGCCTGGCGTTTTTTCAAGTGTTTTTATATGCCAGATGGGGTTACAGCCTGCCGGTGCGTCCGGTGCGGGATCATTCCAGATACCGTCTATTCCGTCAGGTCCGTATGCGGTGGTTTCTGAGACAGTACCGCCCCCAACACGGTTAGGATAGGTCACTGTGTACTGATCGGGAGATGAACCGTAAAGTCCTCCCGGCAGTGAACCTTTGGAAACATCCTTCCATCCACGGGAGTAGTATGGAATTCCTATATTGATTTTTTCTGGAGGAAGTGCACCCCTAAAATACCTGAAAGCCCAGTCGACATTTAATACCGGCATAGGGAAGCCAACAGTTTCCGGATCTCTGGAGTCCGGCCAAAGAGCGGCCAGATGTGCTACGTACCTGTTCCATGAACCGTGTAAGTCATAGGTCATCAAGTTGACGAAGTCAAGATACTGGCAGTACTCGCCAAGACCCATTCCGCCTAAAACCCAGGAGGATGCGGATACGGCGGCAGTAAGGAGGTATTGCTTTCCATCTTGGCTTGCAGCAGCATCTACCTTTTGTCTTAAAAGCTTCATCAACTCCAGGTAATTTCCGTATACGGTGGTGCGCATTTTGTCTGAAACGCACCAATCCCGAGGATTCCCGGAGGTTTCGGTTGCGCTGGGGTATTCCCAGTCAATATCCAAACCGTCAAAGTTATATGTACGCATAAAATCGATACAACTGTTGGCAAATTTTTCTCTTCCGGCAGCAGTTGCAGCCATTTGGAAGAAACCGAAGGACTCTGCCCAACCACCTATTGAAATCAGGGTTTTTACATCAGGATATTTCTTCTTGTAAACAGTAAGGAGGTTAAAGTGTCCTTTGTATGGGAGGGTTTCATCCTGCCCGGGGTAAACCTTTTCAATGGCTGCGGTTTTGTCGCAAAAGTCGATTAAATAATTGTCATTTACTTTCGCAAAAGCATAGTTGATATGGGTAATGCTTCCCCAGGGAATATCATGAACGGTGTAGTTCTTAAACATTTCCTGGTCTCCCCATTCCTGAAAATAGCCTACAATCCTTTTGGGATGATCCGAATAGTCAGGTGTTGTTGCAGCAGATACTTCATTTGTAACACTGCCAAATGGATTAAAAATATTTGTAATCACAAAACAAACTAAAAGTGTTAGAAGGACAGCCTTTAATGAGGCCTTCCGGTTTTTTTGAAACATAATAGTTTCTCCTTTCCTTATGGTAAGCTAAATGTAGAAAGAAATTATAGAACAACCATCCCCCCTCGTTCAATAAGTTAGCGCCTTTTAACTATGTTTTTACGCTTTTCTCTTTAAATTATACCTGTAGCAAGTGAATAAAAATTAAACCGCTTTAATTTTATACCAAATTATAGAATGGATCAATTGTTTATATTGTCATTTAATATAAGGATTTGTTGTGAGAAATCATCTTAATTGCAGCATAAAAATAGACAGAAAAAGCTTTATAAAAAAGCGATAATAATGGGCAATCAAAGTAGAATGAAAGGAAAAACAGCACTTTCACAGATGGAATAAACTTTTTAAGGTGGAAAATGCAAATGCTTGATCATATTTTATATAGTTTTCTAGTTTTCCGATATAATAGTATATATAGAATCAATGAAAACCTTTTATTTGGGAAAAGGGGGAATTGCCTATGGAAAGCATGAAGTTTAAAGCTTATGCGGTAACCAATGAAATTGACCTGAATAAAATTGCCATAGAATGCGGTATACCGAAAAAATATACCTGGGAAGAACCTCTCATCCTGCAGGGAAATATTTTGGAAAGTATATTAAAAATTAAAGTAAGTGACGAGAGGAGAATCTTGGTATTTTCCTTTGGAAGTGTGGTTTTTATCAATGTGGACCCGACGCAGATCCCCGTTTTTTTCGAATATTTAAAATCCCACAAAAATGAAATTGATGTAAAAAATATAGATACCTATGCGGATGATTATGAGCTTCGGGTAGATGACGTTGATGAAATTGAGTTAACGGATGAATATATTGTCATACCGGAATATAAAAGCTTTTATCCTGAGTTGATATCCATGGTGATTGCCAAGTCTGTTGCCCTTGAAAAAACCGAGGAACAACTGGGGAAAATTCTAGATAAGCTGGAGGGAATGATCGACCGGCTTGAAAAGGGAAGATTGAGCATCAGCAACAAGGAACTGGCAAGAACAACAGCAAAAATTGTCCGGCATGAGTATAATACCATTGCATATATTATGATTTTGGATAAGCCGGATGTGACATGGATTAACAGCACAGCCGGGGAACTCTATGATGCGATGGCGGAGTTTTTTGAGCTTAATGACCGGTATGAAATATTAAAGCGGAAAACAGATATTCTAAATAGTATTTTAGACGGTTTTTCTTCTATCAGCCACTCTATACGGGGGCTTTTTGTAGAGTGGGTTATTGTCATATTAATTTTAGTGGAAATTATCCTAATGGGTTTTGAATTGGTTAAGTAAAGGGGTGAGCCTATGCAGATACTATCATTTAATTGTTATAAGGTGGCACCGAAAATACCCTTGGAGAAAATTGCTGAAGTATCCAAGATCAATAAGCCTTTGATCTGGAAGGAATATATTGTCCTTGAAGGGGAGCATCTGGATATGTTTTTAAGGTATCAGGCAGAGGGGAAATCAGTCTATATCTTTAAGTTTGGCTCAATTACCTTTGTTAATTTTAATGAGGATGAAGTGCGCAGTTTTCTTGAAAACATAGAATTGATTGTGGGCCCTTTGGATTATGACTTGTTTGCAAAATACTATGAGGGACACACGCTGAAACTTGACGGTCAAGGGTATTGCCAGTTAGTGAAGGGGGAAGACTTTCAAAGGTATAAGAAGTATATTGCTGATGTGATTTCTATTGTACTTGCAAAATCCGTTGCGTTATATAAGGTAGAAAAAAATGTGGATTATTTATATGATGAAGCGGAAAAGGTTATTCATTTTCTTCAAATCGGAAAACTGCGTACAAATATAAGAAAATTTGCGAAGGGGATTTCAAAAATTCTGCGTTTTGAATATGAGAGTGTCGATCATATTAAAATATTTGACCGGCAGATTTTTATCGGATGGGGGCTCGAGGCAAAGGAAGCCTATGAAAAAATGGCTGGGTATTATGAACTTGGTGAAAGGTTTAAAGGGATAAAAAATAAGGCAGACGATCTGATGAGAATCACCAGATCATATGCCGCTATGAGTTATAAACATGGGGAGAATAGATTATATTTGTTTGAGATTTTCTTGCTTGCCTTGTTTCCGCTCTCTTACTTTCTTCATTACATCATTGATTGAATTGCAGTGATGAAAAAGAATGATCCATCTGCTCTAACTAATATTTATTGATTATGGGTATACTTTTATTATTGGAAGAATAAATGAGTTCGAGGTTTTGCATTTTATGTCAAGCTTAATGTGGTATATTTGTTTGGGAAGCATTAGTGTTATCATTGCTGCCTTTGCTGTATATAAGAATAGACACCTTTATAAAGTATCTACACAGGTTGTATTTTATTTGTTCGCATCATGTCTTACTTGGATTGGTGAATTTACAGTACTTGGTATTTTTAATAGTTACGCATATAAACCTGGCATGTTCATAAACCCTTGGGCAGAAAACATTGTAGGCCATCTTATACTGAACTGTACTATGTATCCTGCAGCAGCGGTCTTAATGGTTGTGTACTCGTTAAGGTATGTTGGGATATCGCTAATCATTGCTTTCTTCATTTTGGCAGAGTACCTTTTTGTAAAATTGGGAATATATGAGCAGCACTGGTGGCGGTATTATATGTCAGTCATTGTAATTATTGTGTTTCTAGCTATTTCTAAAAAGTGGTTTTATAAAATGACACGTATAAAAGACAGGCTAACACGGTCAATCATATTTTATTTTGTTGCTTTTATCATTATCCACCTTCCGGCACCACTGCTCTTGTTAGCCGGAAAACAGCAGTATAGTTTGGGCTTAATTGTAAATTGGGTTGGAGACATGTATAGGGCAAGTACTATATTAATTTTTGTTTACCATTTATTAGAATCCTGGATGCTAGTGTATTTTGTATGTATTCTTGATAAATGGTTTTGGAAGCTGCTCCCGTTTGCTATTTCAATTACGGGTCAATATGTACTGGCAAAAACGAACATCCTGGTTTTCCAGGATGGATGGAATCTGCTTTATTTAAACCTGGTTTACGTTATATCTTTAACAGTTTTCATTCTGACCGAACAAAATACACTAAAATCAGGAGTACAGTAAGGAGTTGATTTCAATTTAATTCACAACTGTAAATTCCTTCAGGCTTTTCAAGTACCGAGTGGAGATCAAGCTCGTCGCCGTTTTTATCGAAATAGGTTCCGCAGTAAGCACAGCGGACGCATTCACAATTTGTGCCCGAGAGCATTTTATAGCTTTTACATTTGGGACAGGTCCACCAACTGGATTGAAAAAGCATATGTAACCCTCCTTTTGCCCAAACAGATATTGAAATGTTCTATTCAGGCATTTTTATCTATAGAAGCTTTATTCCCTTTATTTATTTCCTTGAATCAATATTTTAGTGAAATAATAAAAGAAATGTTACTTTTAATAGAAATGAATACAAGTATAAAAGCCGGGGACAATCCCCCGGCTTTTATGTGCGTACTGTAATCAAAGAGGCTAAGATAAAGAAGAGATATCCCTTTTATTAAAGGTAAACCATGAGACGAAATTAAAAATTGCAAAGTATATAAGCAGCATTGAAACGGAGAAGCCCATGGTCATACCCTTTACAATGGGTGTGCCTTCGAAATACTGGGATAAATCCGTATTGGCAAATAAGATATATTTAACCCAGTTATAACTGCTTAATAGGGTTACGATAGTACCACCGGTGAAGGTGAGAAAAAGAGCCAGGCCAATAGCCAGTGCACTGCTTCTGAATACTGTGGAGAGCATAAAGGCGAAGGTAGCCATGATTACTAATTCAACACATTTAAGCCCATAGAGCCCAAAAAGATGAATAAACATATTTCTTTCTATAATATTCCCGTCCACATAGGCAACGTAGGAGGTGGAAATCCCTTTAAACCCGAACAATATTCCACCTACCAAAAAGGAAAATGCGAAAAGTATAATAAGAAGTTCCAAAGCATAAAGCATGGTGTGTATATACTTGGATAGTAGTATTTTCCACCGCTTAACAGGACGGATCACTAAAAGCTTGATGGAGCCGGTTGAAAATTCGGTGGCTACAGTAAGGGCCCCTGCAATAATTACAAACAAGGCAATCAGCTTAATCAGGTCTGCAACGCCAGTCACAAAACTCCACAAGGATTTAGTCGGAATGGGTGGGATATCCTTTTCAAGGCGGTATTCATTGATTTTTAGCGGGATTTCATTAGATTTTTTTAAAGAATCTGGTATCCTAGGGTCTGATAGGTTTCTTTTAAAATCTGCATTTTGACTGCTTAATTTTACCTTCCAATCGGTTTCGTTTCCGTCCGGTATGGGTCCAAACTTTAATAACAGCCCGGCCCCAATCACGGCAAAGATCAGTAAACCTGTCATTATCCAGGTACTGATGCGGTGATTGTGTTTCATACTTTCATTGCGGATCAGATTAAACATATTAAACAATTTTATTACCCCCTGTCATTTCCAGGAATTTATCCTCAAGGGATACGGATTGGGTTTGCACACCATATACCTTGATGCCTTCCTGTACAAATTTTGCTACTACTTGAGGAACCTTTTCCCGGTCCAGTACTATTTGGATGGTTCCTGTTTCATTGTTTAGGCCGGAGTGGCCAATGCCAAGCTGACTTATGCAATCAACCGCATTAGAAACCGGATCTACGGTAAAGACGACAGGTGTATCTTTATCAACCGTATTATTTAAAAGTTCGTTCACGGTTTTAATGTCAATAAGCTTGCCATTTTGAATAATTCCTACCCGGTCACACATGAGCTCCATTTCGGAAAGTAAATGGCTTGAAACAAAGACGGCAATATTCTCTTCTCTGGCCAATTTGCGGAAGTAATCGCGAAGTTCTCTGATTCCTGCCGGATCTAAACCGTTTGTGGGCTCATCCAGAATAAGCAGGGACGGAGAATGGAGCAGGGCTTGTGCCAGTCCCAACCTTTGGCGCATTCCCAGGGAGTAGGTTTTTACTTTATCACGAATCCGTGCTTCAAGGCCCACCAGCCGGATAACCTGATCGATCCGTTCTCTGGTAATCCCCTTATGCATCCTTGCATAGTGTACCAGGTTTTTATACCCTGACATGAAATTGTACATTTCGGGATTTTCAACAATTCCTCCAACATGGGAGATGGCGGCTTCATAGTCCTTTTTTATATTGAGCCCCTTAATGTAGATTTCACCTTCCGTAATGGATGCAAGTCCGAACATCATACGGATTGTGGTAGTTTTACCGGCACCATTAGGGCCTAAAAATCCAAATACCTCTCCAGGATAAATGTCGAAAGTCAGACCGTCAATGATTACCTTTTTCCCAATTATCTTTTTTAGATTCTTAATTTGAACAATGGGCTGTTTCAATTTATTTGCCCCCTTTCATAGATATAAATAACAGTATAACAGGTATCTCCAATGGAGAAAACAAAATACTTGAAATATGGATTGCAGCGAATAATCCGCAGTGTCAATACATATTACGGACGGATAGGTAATTTTGTCTGGCTTTAACAATAGAGGAAATATTATTTTTTATAGGCCTACCAGAAAAAATAAGTCCTGTTTTTCGAATATATATTACATTCGTTAAACACAGGAGGAACAGAAATGGGCAAAGTGGCAAGAAGAAAGTTACGTTTTGTGGCAGTTGTGTTGATTGGAATATCCATTTTGATAGCTCAACCGTCTATGGCTTTAGCTGCCAGAAAGCCAAAGCCAACCAGTACACCCAGTCCAACACCTGTTTATCAAACTACGGCTACCCCTCAGGCATCACAAACGCCAGGAGTTACTCCGACAGCAGAGTCCATACCGACACCACTCATTACTCCAACCCCGGAAAATACGGCACTGCCAACAAATACACCCTCGTACAAGGTCATTGGTTACCTGGCAGGGTGGAGCAGTTGGTCGGCTGCAACAGTCAAATATAGCCAAATGACACATATAAATTATGCCTTTGCAAACTGTGTTAACAGCAAGGTTACCCTTGGATCAAGCTCGGATACCTTGAAATTTGCAGAACTGAATAAAATGAAACAGGCAAATCCAAGCCTTAAAACGTTGATCTCTGTGGGTGGCTGGACTTGGTCCGCCGGTTTTCATGATGCAGCATTAACAGATGCTTCAAGAACTGTTTTTGCCGATAGTACGGTGAGTTTTATCAAGAGCTACGGATTTGATGGTATCGATATTGACTGGGAGTATCCGGGACAGCCAGGAGCCGGAAATCCATACGGCCCGGAAGATAAACACAACTTTACCCTGCTGCTGCAAAAGGTCCGAGAAAAATTGGATGCTGCCGGAGCGGCAGACGGGAAAGATTATCTGTTAACCATAGCAGGAGGAGCTGGCAGCAGCTATGCACAAAATACAGAACTTGGGCTTATAGCGGGAACCCTGGATTATATTAATGTAATGACGTACGACTTCAGCGGGTCCTGGACATCTACAACAGCACACCATACAAACCTTTATAAGTCGAGTGTTTCATCAAACTGGGGCATAAGTGCCGATACGGCAATCAATATGTATATTCAAAATGGAGTGCCGGTAAACAAATTGGTTATGGGGATAGCTTTCTATGGGTATGGGTTTTCAGGTGTATCAAGCTCAACCAATAACGGGCTTGGACAAACCTACAGCGGAAGTGTTGCTACTTATACCTATAACCAGCTTGCAGGCAGCTATATAAGTAAAAACGGGTATGTTCGATATTGGGATGATAGTGCAAAAGCACCTTACCTATACAATAGCACTCAAAGAGTATGCATCACATACGAGGACACGCAGTCCATCGGTTACAAATCATCCTATGTTAAATTGAAATCTTTGGCAGGCGCAATGTTTTGGGAATACTCACAAGATACATCAACCACACTCTTGAATAAATTGTATACAGATTTGAGGTAGGTAGGCTTTAAACTTATGAAAGAAGGTTGTTGGAGTGCCGGCAGCCTTTTTTCTTTACGTAACAGCGTTGTATTTTGGTATATATTGTGCACGGAAAAGCCTCTATATCAAAATACATGCACGCTTTATGTATAATTAAATTGAAGTTACAGCGAACTTATAATATAATATAAAATGAATAAACATAATGAAGTCATAATGGGCAACTCTATATTAGTTTATCAGTATCTTTTAAAACAATCCCGAAAATTTCGAAACAGGCATCTATTCATAGATAAAATCACTCTATAATTGGACTTCCTCAATGAACTTTGCTGTGATGGGACGAGGTGAAACACGTGAGAATAAAATCCCAGTTAAAAGCCAGGATGGCAAATACGCTGATCGTCGGTTTGGCAACACTCTTAGCGGGTGCGCTTGTTTACTATTATGCATCCAAGAGCCTGATAAAAAACCTGGAAGACTCTTTAATTGAGATAGCAAAACAAGGAGCCGTTATTGTTGAAACAGAAATAAACGGTCATTTGGATAATTTGGAAACCGTTTCAAACAACCAGACTGTCAAAAACCCTGAAATCCCACTACAGGAAAAGCTTACATATCTTGATAACGAAGTGAAAAGAAATCATTTTAAAAGAATGAGTATTGCAGATACAAAAGGAGTTTCAAAGACGACAGATGGAAGAGAGATTTATATTGGAGACAGGGAGTATTTTAAAAAGGCTGTAAAGGGTGAAAGAAACATATCGGATCCAATAAAAAGCCGTATTGATGGGACCATGGTAATTGTTTTTGCTGTTCCAATATATGATTCGGATAAAATTATAGGAGTCCTTTATGCTACCCATAATGGAGATGAGATGTGTAAGATTACCGATAACATCCGGCTTGGAGGAAAAGGATATTCATTTATCATAAATAAACAGGGAGTGGCCATTGCACACTATAACAGGGAACTTGTTTACTCCATGGACAATAGTTTAGAAAATGTTAAAAAGGATCCCAAGCTAAAAAAGTTGGTTGGCCTGATAAATGAAATGATTCAAGGAAAGACTGGTGCCGGAGAATATATTTACAACGGACAAGAAAAATACATGGGATATGCTCCTATCAAAGGGACCCGGTGGTTTATTGCTGTTTCTGCCCCTAAAAGCTATATTTTTAAAAATGTAAATGGAATTCTGGCTGTAATTTCCATCATTATCATTCTGGTAGTTTTCATTGCAATATGTGTAAATTTATATACAAGGTATCTCAAGCGAAGGCTGGAAAGGGAAATAACAACGTCGGACCATTTGATTCATGTTGCAAAAATTGCAATGATTCAAATAAATATTAAGGGCGAAATTAAGGGGTTTAATAAGTATGCAGAAGAAAAAACCCATTATGCGAAAGAAGATATACTGGGTCAAAAGACAATTTTTGATATTACCGAAAGGGACGAGCACAGAAAGATTAGAGAAATACTGGAACAAATAAAAGGTGAATTAGATTCTTTTAACGAAGAGTTTTCATTGATATGTAAGCATGGAGGTAAGGTTCATTTTCTTTGGGATATCCACCCTATCGGTGATGCTGCTTACATTGAGAATGACTTTATTGAACTCACGGGCGTAGATATTAGCCAGAGAGTTGATGCGGAGAGGCAGTTGAAAGAAAGTCATGAAGAGCTTACATCACTTTATGAGGAATTGACCACATCCCAGGAGGCACTTCGCAAGCAGTATGATGAATTAAGCATAACGCAGGAAAAGCTGCTTGAAAGTGAAGAAAGATATCAGATTGCTGTTGAAGGATCCAATGATGCGATTTGGGATTGGAATGTAGCCGAAAATAAAATTTTCTACTCGGATAAATTCTATGAGGTGCTTGGATATGAAAAAGGAGAAATCGGGTCGTCCTATAGAGATATTAAACAGCTTTATCATCCTGAAGATTTAAGGTACGCGGTAAAAATGAACCGGGAGCATAGGAAGGGGAATATTTCGGTTTTTAGGTATGAGTGCAGGCTCAAAACAAAAAACGGCAGCTTTAAATGGCTATTAGTGCGTGGAAGGGCTGTGAAGGATGAGCAGGGAAAAGTTATCCGGATGGCAGGATCATTAACGGATATTAGTGAACGGAAGGATCAGGAGCAGGTCATTAAACAACTTGCATATTACGATTCTCTTACAGGTCTGCCAAATCGGATCATCCTATACGAGGCTACTGAAAAAGCAATTCAAAAAGCCGTAAAAAATGGGAAGAAAGGCGCTTTAGCTTTTATAGATTTGGACAATTTTAAGATGATCAATGATTCCTTCGGACACTCCTTTGGTGATTTGCTTCTTATGGAAATTGGAACCCGGTTGGTGGCGGAAATGAAGTATGAGTGTACTGTTTCAAGGCTGGGAGGAGACGAATTTATCATTCTTGTAGAAAACCTTGATTCGCACTCAACTATTCAGCAATTTGCAAACCAGCTTATGGATGTCTTTTCAAACCCGTTTACCGTATCGGGAACGTATTTTTATATGACGGTAAGCATCGGTATATCTATTTTTCCTGACGATACACAAGATGTTGAAACTCTTTTAAAAAATGCGGATATGGCAATGTACCGTGCCAAAAGGAAAGGTAAACGTGGCTATGCTTTCTTTGATAAAACAATGAACGATGCTGTTGTTGAGAAAATGAATATGGAGAGCAGCTTGAGAAAAGCAATTGAAAATGAAGAGTTTATTTTATACTACCAACCACAAATTGATCTTATCAAGAGCAGGATCTACGGTTTTGAGGCACTCATCCGTTGGATCAGCCCTGAATATGGTTTCGTGCCTCCATTGAAATTTATTGATATTGCGGAAGATACCGGCCTCATTATCCCTATCGGCAAATGGGTTTTGGAAACCGCATGCAGGTTCAACCGGTACTTGCATGAGAAAGGTTTTAACGACCTCAATATATCTGTGAATATTTCGGTGGTACAGCTTAACCAGGATGACTTTGTTGATTTGGTTGTCAGTACCCTGGAGAAGACAGGTCTGGAACCCCAATTCCTTGAAATTGAAATTACCGAATCGGTTTTGATGGAATCAATCGAACCAAATCTTAGAAAGTTGGAGCAATTAAAGGCACTGGGAATTAAGATTTTATTGGATGATTTCGGTACAGGATATTCTTCGCTGAGTTATTTAAAACAACTTCCCATAAGTACCTTAAAAATTGACAAGTCCTTTATTGACGATATAGGAAATGAGAAGGACGTTACCGAGTCTATTGTGCACTTGGCGCATAAAATGGGATTGGATGTGGTTGCGGAGGGGGTTGAGACGGAAGATCAATTAAATCATCTCATTAGAAGCAAATGTAACTTCGTACAGGGGTATCTGATCAGTAAACCTGTGCCCGAGGAGGATGTGGTTAAAATTGTGAACCGAAGAAAGCTTGTCTAGATTCGATTTATTTATTCTTTTCCTTTTGTGCATTTCTTTTAATCCGGATTCCAGCAATCAGGGCATCAATATACTTAATATCTTCACCGGTTAATCCCGATAAGTCAAATTTATATTCTGCAGTTGTTTCAGCTAAAACGGTTTGCGGGTCTCTTTTGTCTGTCCGGCCTAATAGAAAGTCTACCGAAACATTAAAAAAACTTGCAAAATCAGATAAAGTTTTGTTATCCGGCTCTTTTTCCCAATTCGTATAGAGAAAGGGAGGAACGGGTGATTTGAAGCTTGTTTGCAAGCTCTTCCTGTGTAAGTCCAAGTTCTTTTCTAAGTAAGGTTAATCTTTTGCTTATCATTCAATGCACCTCTTACATTTCATTTTACTCTACAGGTAAATGCATTTAAACAATTGCAACATAAAGTAGCAAGTACTGGGCGGAATGTATTGACATTTTCCACAATTTCCAATATAATTATGTATAAAGCTACTAATTGAAGCAAAAAGGATAAAGCTGTATAATTATCAACTTTTTATATACTAGTATTGTCCATGCCGGGATTCCTGATACTTAATGCTTGTGCAGTAGTTTAACCACTTAATTCAAAGTTGATCCTTACAGTATAAAATAAGATTTAAAACTAGCAGCTGATAGGGTTTTAAGTTTTATAATTAAAGTTTAATTTATGATTATAAATTCTACCTTTTGACATCTTAAGACGAGGGGAAGGCAAAGAGAAATGCAAAAAAATGTGTGTACGTATTACCGGATGTATGGCTTATTTAAACGTCTGAAGGGGATTATGGGGTATTGCGATTTGCAGAAGAAAGATATTTTCCGGTATAGAAAAGCTGGGGAAATCCCCCATATCTATTGTGAGGGAAAAAAAGGATGCAGCAACTTGCAATGCGGTGTATTTATTTATCTTAATAAAAAAGAATAGAATATTAAAGGCGTAGGCGATATAGGCCGTATATAAAAAGCATGCAAATGAATCCATTTGCATGCTTTTTATAATCATTCAGACTATTTTAAGTTTCAATATATAGATCGTGAAAATGATTTTGCATTGATAAATTGGATTTTCACGATATTAGATCAAAGAAATTGAAGTGCGATGAAAAAATCTTTATCGCGTTCAATATAGATCAAAATTTCTTCAGGTCACTAAATGTAAGATCGTTATTTTGTACTTTGTTGATAATGGTAACAGAGGGGGAATCACCGGCATTATCAATTTTTCCGACAATACACCATTTACCCTTTTCCTCTGAGTTTAGCGGAATTTCCATTTGATCGTCTTTACTTAATTTTATTAAAACCTTCCCATCGTACTTTGAAAAGCTTTCGCTAGGGCGCAGGAAACCGAAGACCCTGTAGATATTTACTGCAATAAATACCTGACTGGCACACTCAAAGCTGTTTATATATGCCTTTTCCTTGCTTATGGCTCCCGGTTTACCCACACAATCCTTATCAAGATAAATATAGGGCGGATCACTGAAAGAACCCTCATGATCATGAGAAATATGTTCTTGCTTTCCATCCTTTAAAAAACAGAAGAGGTGCAAGTCTAAATCGACTGCGTTGCTCCAACTTAAGGTAATGGTTATTTTGGATGAATACAATTCTTCCTCTGCTGCTTCTGAAGGTGGCTTGATTAAGCCTGGATTGACAACTTCAGGACTGGTTTGATTAAGCTGCGCGCCTGCTAAAGTACCTGGAGGTGCAGGGATATTCTGAACCGGCCGGGGCTCAACGGGTGCTGTATTCGCAGGGGATAGGTTTTGAACGGGGAGTTCGGCCGCAGCGGGCGCTTCCGGGGCTGCGGTTTGAAAAGGCTTGGAACCCAAGGCAGCAGTCCTTTCCAGAGGAGCACTTTGCGTAGGCTGAGGATTTATAGAAACAGTTTTTTCAAGGGTGTCGGCTTCAACAGTCCCCAGTTCTTTAGGAACTGCAGATTCATATGAAAAGTTTTGGTTATGCTGTTTATTGGCTTCAACAGGACTTTCCGGAACGGTGTTTTCTATATTCACCGGGGTCACAGCCATGGTTTTTTCCAAAACCGTACTGTCCATGCACGAAGAATCTATGGGTACAGCCTTTTTAGGAATACCACCTTCAGAATCTTCCAGACCTGGCTGGAAGGTAGACCCAATTGCTTGAGGCATCTCCTCCGATGTGCTTTCCGATGGAGCGGCTTGGGAAAAATGTGGGACGGCAGTTGATATACTTTCCTCAGCGCTGTTTTCAATGGATTCCGGAACAATATCAAAGGAATCATCCAAGATACCGCTGTGAGCCCATGCAGGGCCTGCTTCTGCAGCTGACTCAACTGAATGGAATTGAGAGGACTGGGGGACTATAGTGGAAGTACTTTCATCTGTAGTACTCTCAACAGGGAGGGGAAGGATATCAAAGGAACCATCCGGCATATCACTATGAGCCCAATGGGGAGCTGGTTCAGTCGTATTATCAAAGGGAGCAGTTTCAATAGTCTCTGAACGGGTAAAGTTACTTTCTTCCATAGTGTTTTGAACAGTTTGAGGAATTGTGTCTGATGTATCTGCTGTAGGTTCCTGAAAAGAATTCACAGTAGCAGATTGCCCGTTTTCTTGTGTTTCATTATGTACAGCGATTTCTTCCACATTGGATTCAGTAGGGGTGTTTTCAGCAGATATACTTTCGTCTGCAGTGTCGGTAGAATAAACCGGACCGTCCAGGCTTAAAGCACTTTCAACGTTTTGCTCAACTGCAGCAGTTGGCAAGACCGCAGGACTCATGGGGTCCTCCATAGAAATGCTATCAAAAGGATATCGATCATTATTTTGTGAACTTTCATTAGAGAAGGTATTTGTATTGGGAGTATCCACGATGCCTGGATTTGTCTCAGGGGAAGATTCGGGTGTTTCTGGTTTTTCCGCAACTTCGATGCCGACACTATGGCACAGGGCAGCTAACCCGCCGTTGTAGCCGCTGCCGACTGCACTTAGTTTCCAATCTCCTTTGTAGCGGTATATTTCTGCCAGAACAATGGCTGTTTCCTCAGTAAAACGTTCTATAATTTTATACTGTATCAGTTCTTGATCATTCGCTTGATTCAGTATTCGAATATACATATTTTGGACTAAACTGAAATTCTGTTTTCTTACATCCGCTTCATAAATTGTTAGGGCAATTGCAGCCCTCTCAATTGCAGCCGGAATCTTATTAAAATCAAATTGGATTTGCTGCTTGTCTGCCGGATCAGATGTATTGGAGATCAAAACAGCCCCATCACAACCTTGGGGATTACCGTAAAAAACAATATCTGAATCATCTTGGCACTTTCCGGATGAATCCAATAAAAATACGGATGCATCGACTTCAAGATTTTGGCTGGTGTCGGTGAGAAGCCAGCCTAACCCAATGGTTATTTTTTCAAGTCCTGGGTTCGACTTTGTCAGATCTGCTTTTTGACCCTTTATAAGTAGTGTAGACATGAACTTAAGTACCTCCTGGTAAAGTAGAGTGTTTTGCTTAAAATTATGCAAATGAGATAGAAATCACTCCTTATGACCCCGAAGGTCATTTGAACGGGAGACGTTAAATTAAATATACCTTTTATATTTATTATATACTTCTAGGAAAAAATACGCAATTGATAAACCCACCTGGGGTGCATTTTTCATATATGCCCCGTAGGGTTGAAATACAACCGTAAAACAGCCTGCTCCCTTAAAAGCGTTCATAGCAGCCATCGGTAACATCATTTATGGATATTCATAAGATATGAATAGATAGTTTATAATGGCTATTTTACAGTCGTTTATATAAGGTATTGAAGGAGGTTTTAAATGGATAGAGAAAGCTATGATATCGAACAACGGGAGGAAAAAATATGTGATGTAAAAGTTATAACTGAAAGTCAGCGTGAGCCTGTTATGCGGGCAAGTAAAAACGGCAGATTAATTGTCAAATTGCCGGTGATTATCTCAAAATCCAAAGTAAGCATCAATATTGCATCAACAATCATGTTGGACCGTCCTGCACTGGAAATCGCAAATTCTGTGGAAAAAATATATATAACCAAATGCAGGCTGTTTGATATGGGGAATAAAAAATATGGAATGCTCTATCTAAACGGCTATATAAAAGAAAGTGTTGAATA
This sequence comes from Clostridia bacterium, assembly GCA_026418275.1. Classification (GTDB taxonomy): domain Bacteria; phylum Bacillota; class Clostridia; order Acetivibrionales; family DSM-2933; genus SKW182. Next base: position 5,438 of record JAOABQ010000109.1, on the reverse strand, counting down.
TGTGAATGCAGGTTATTCATACAGAAGGTATGGAAATAATATGCGCTTCCTTACGGTTAAAATTCCTTTTGAGTGTTCTGCAAAAATAGATTACTATTTATCGCCTTTTGCAGGGAAATCTGCGGGTTTTATACCTGTTAAACTGAATGAGTATGATTTAACCCATGAGAGTAACGGTCTTTATGAGGAGGGATACAAGCCTGAAGTGCTGTTTTGTGAAATTGAAGAGGTAAAGGTGTTGGGTAAAGAGGTCTGCAAAGAACCTTTGTTAAACAAGGATACCTATTCTATTAAGGATAGCTTCAGATTTTTTTCTATACATATGGTTATTTCCATTACCATTATGCTTACACAAAAGAGACTGGCGAACATTCCATATATCAGATATTTGTAATACATAATACTTATCAGATATTATGACGGATAAAACTATGCATATGGCTTCTGTTTCGGTTTCCTCACTACAGAAATCCTTCATGATTGGGGGATATGAGATATGATTCACATAAAGTAACATTATGTAAATTATATTCATATTATATATTAATATTTCAAAAATAGATTACTCAAAAAGGAGGACCATACAATGGGTACCGAAACCAAATGCAAAGCAAGTGTATTAAAATCGAATACATTAGTTGAATGCTCGAATACCGGGACAACACCACATGGGATCTGTGGGCCAATCATAGGGAAAATACCGGTAGTAATTGCCGAACCCATTATACAAGTTGATGTAGAGGCAGAAATTGAGCTTGAAGAACCTTTTATTGAGATTAAGAGAATTAAAAAGAATGTATTTATTACCCAATGCAGACTAGTCGATATTGGATCTAATGAGGCCGGAAAACTGTTCTTAAGCGGTTTTGTCAGAAAGAATATTGAATATGCAACTGCAGATTGTACTTGTGGCAGAAAAAGTTCAACAATCAGCGGAGATATAAAACATACCACAGTAAATATTCCGTTTAACTGTGTAACAAAAGTACATTTTGTAACACCGCCGCAGGTATGTTATCAGGAAAATCCAAGAGAAGCAGCATTATTTACAGATAAAATCAAGGGAAAAGGGTTCTGTGGACAAAGAATTATCGGAAGCAACCCTTGTGAAATGAATTTCCAACATCATGAATGCTTTAATGAAAAAGTATTTTGTGAGCTTGAGGAAGTAAGAATTTTTGAGGATGATTTGCTTAAGGAAAGCAAATGCTTTGATTGTGATGATCCATTCGGAACCCAGTTTGAGGCTATTGTCGAAAAAATGGTTGTATTTATAAGGTTGAAATTATTACAATTGCAGCAGGTTAATATCCGTGGCTGATAGGATAGCCGGTCCATATAGATATAGCATCTCTAAATTAAATCTCTTCCGGAGCATTGGGAAGAGATTTTTTAATTCCATCTAAAAAATACTCAATATGCTGATTCCATTTGGCTGTTTTACATAAATCCTCCTTCATTTAAAAGAAGATATGTAGTAAAATAAAACTGCATGGTATTCCGAGGTTTTATAAGAAAAGGAAAAGTTTTATGAGCCAAAGTTCGTTTATACTAAATGTTGGGACACAAATTATATGCATCCTGTTATCTTTAACAATGATCATATATTTTGCGCTGAAAAGCAATAAATCCGGTGTGGTTTACGCATATATGTGGTGCATGTTTATGATTTTCAGGTGGTCATTCGGTCAGCTGCTGCAAGCCTTTTCCTTTAATACCCAATCATTGTGGCTGTTTGAGGTTTTCAAGCTTGAAGCCATGTGCTATACGGGTCTTGGCATGTTGATATTTTGTCTTTTTTATGCGGAGCATAAATTGCTTCATTATAAGCTTGTAATTATACTTTTATTTGTACCCCCAACCGTATCTTTTATAGCTGCATTGACAAATGACTTACACCACCTTTTTTATCCCTTTTTCAAGTATAGTCCCATTGATACCGGAAGGCTTGATTTTGGCGTGTTTGCGTATTATCATGGAATAGTTTCTTATATTTACTGTATTATCGGAACTTATATTCTTATTAAATACTCTGCTAAAAGAGTAAAATATATCAAAAAGCAGTTTATACTCCTATTGTGTGCACTAATTATACCCCTTGTTTCAAATATCATTCTATCCGTTGATGTTATTCAGCCGGATTTTGATATCACGCCGGCAGCATTTACACTTTCACTTGTTTTGTTTGGCATTGCGATTTATAAATACAAGTTCTTAAATATCATACCCATTGCGTTAAAAAATGTTGTCGACAACATGAAGGAAGCCATTATGGTTATTAATGTTTCGGGAGATATTGTAAGTTTGAATAATTCATTTGTAAATACTTTTAAACCCATCATGAAAACAGGTGGCTCAGGCAGAATAAACGCTTTTGTTGAAGACTTAAAAGATTATATTGTAGAGAACGAAGATGTGCTGGAAATTCTGGATGGAATAGAATACCATCATCATACCCATTTGAGCGGAGAATTAACTTTATTGGAACCGCAAAGGAAATCTTATATCGTAAACATCCGCCCGATTATCGGTTTGAAGGATGAGCAGTTGGGAAGAGTTGTTTCGTTTAATGATATTTCCCAGTACAAGATGCTTATGGAGGAATTAAATCTGACCAATGCCCAACTGTCCACAGCAAATGAACAATTGAAAGAGCATGCTTTGACCGTTGAAAAACTGGCAGTTGAAAGGGAGCGCAACCGGTTTGCAAGGGATGCCCATGATTCGGTAGGACACTCAATGACTTTACTCATAACCCTATTAAAGTTAGCACAAATTGAATATATGGAAAATCCCAACGGTGTTTATGATAAGCTGACTGAAGCAATTAGAATTTCAAGAGACGGGTTAAATGAGTTAAGACGGTCCATTTCCGGCATGAAACCGGGAAAATTGGAGGAAAACGGAATAGAGGATGCTTTAAAATCCTTGGTTGGCGAATTTAAAAATTCAGGTATGGAAATACAATTATCCATTGACGGAACAGAACCGCCTAATCATACGGCTTATTCCAATGTTTTATACAGGGTATGCCAGGAGGCACTTACAAACTCATTACGTCACGGAAAAGCAAGACATGTAAATATTTTTCTGAAATTTACGAAAGAATATTTAAAACTATATATTTTTGATGACGGTGAAGGCTGTAGCGATATGAAGAAAGGTTTCGGGCTCAAAGGCATGGAAAATAGGGTTAAATCGTTAAACGGCACAGTGATTTGCGGTTCAGGTGAGGATGGCGGCTTTAATATCAATGTGGAAATACCATTAGGGGGTGGCCTGGATGATAAAGGTTTTGATTGCTGAGGATATAGCACTTTTTAGAGATGGATTAAAAACCATCATTGAGCAGGATCAAGAAATAAAGGTTATCGGCTGTGCATGTAACGGAAAGGAAGCGGTAGAGCAGTGTATAAAGCATGTCCCCGATATTGTATTAATGGATATAAAAATGCCGGTACTAAATGGTATTGAAGCAACCCGGCTTATTAAGGAAACCAACAGTTCAATACGGGTACTGATTCTGACAACTTTTTACGAGGATGACGATATGTCAAAAGCCTTTGAGTTTGGGGCAGACGGGTATGTCTTGAAGGACCTTGAGCAAGATGAACTCATTACCACCATTAAAAATATTGTAAAGGGCCTGAATGTTTTCCACCGAAGGGTGGTTGACAATGTAAGAAAGCAATACCACAGTAAAAAAGAAACAGGGGTGGCTTCTGAGAAGTCCGGTGCTGAATTTAATTTGACAGAAAGGGAATTGGATATCATACGTCTTATTATAGAGGGTAAAAAAAATAAGGAGATTTGTGAACTGCTTTTCATTACCGAAGGAAGCGTTAAAAATATTACGTCTAAAATATTACGGAAACTCAACCTGGAAGACCGTACCCAGTTAGCCATTTTTGCTGTAAAAAACGGATTAATTTAAAAGGGTGTGAATACAAATCATTCAATATCAAAAAGAAAAGATTACTTTGGTAATTGGGGTATGACCGAAGTAATCTTTTTACATTTATTGTAATTACTTTTGGCATATTGATGCAAATGTATAAATTTGTTAAATTATTTATAGAAGGAATGAGAACTTTGAATGCAAATGAGTATAAAGTGCCGCTATTAACCCCAAGTTAATAGCATATTTTGTGTCTGCCCTTGAAGGTAACAGGAAATTGCGAGTATTGTCAGAGCTATAAATAGTATAGAATCAACCCTTAATTACATAACCGGGGGTGGGAAATTGATAAAGGTTCTGATTGCTGACGATGTTGAACTTTTTAGAGAAGGATTGAAAAAAATAATTGAACAGGATTGTGAAATAAAAGTTATTGCATGTGCAATTGACGGTAAGGAGGCAGTTAAGTTTTGTGATCTGCTGCGACCAGATGTTATGCTAATGGACATCCGTATGCCGCAGTTAAACGGATTTGAGGCTGCAAAACTCATTAGGGAGAAAAATAGGGTGGTTGCGATACTTTTCCTAACCACATTCTATGAGGAGGATCATATCTCAAACGAGGATAAAAGCATTGCCGACGGATATGTTTTTAAGGATATGGATCAGGAAGAATTGACAGCTGCCATAAAGGAAGCCTTTTATAGAAAAAGTGCCGAAATCAAAGCTTCGGCATCAGAACAGGACTTAGTACATGAAGGAGTGTCCGAGATTGGAAATACGAGCATAATAGATTTCAACTTGAGTGAAAATCAACTAATGCTTATAAAGTTGGTCGTTGAGGGGAAAAAAGACAAGGAAATATCCCGCTTTCTCGGTATCAGGGAGAGAGAGGTGAAAAGCATGGTTTTAAAGATCTTAAAAAAATTTGGCCTGGAAACCCGTCTACAGTTGGCCAATTTTGCGATAAAGAATGATCTGGTATGATCCAAATTAAAAGCCAATTCCATTAATCTACCCACTTAATCACCCCCTCAAGTTGCAAAATTGCCTTCAAAAGCACATTGCTGTAAGTCCACAGGCTACACTCTAACATGTAAGGCTTAAAGCCTCTTGCAGCTCAGCGGACAACGCTGTCCTTATACACACTCAAATTTTTTATTTGTTTCCAGTTTGTCAATAACCTTTGACGGACTTTGGTAAAATGTCTTTATTATTAATACTGGATCCACCTGGTTTATTCCTGAAGAAATGCCTTAGCAGGCTTTTTGAGGGGGATAGTGGGTTTTTCCAAATAATTGGTAAAGTAATTAAATATAATTAAATATGGAATATCTACCAGTAGAATGTTATAATTATTATTGCAGCAAATCGACGAATATAAAGCTCTAAATAATACCCTAGTAGTCTGTAACTTTTGATATTTATAGTTTGAGTTTTTTCTCCGATATTAAGGATATCACAAAAGATGAAGGAGAAGAAGCTATGCAAAAAAAATATATTGTTACATTGACTAAAGAGGAAAGAAATGAACTAACGG
>JAOABQ010000106.1 GCA_026418275.1 Clostridia bacterium | reverse complement strand
CACATGCGGTTTTATTTCTCTGCCCGAAACTACTAAACTACCAGATTTATGCAATATCTAGAGGGAAAGCTTAAACAAATCAAAATGAAATACTGTGAAAAACGAAGATATTTAAAGAAAATGAGAGTATATTAAGGGAGGCCATGTATAACAGGGTATGGGAGGAGTACGCAGCTGACGGTAATTGTCAAGCAAACGCATATACTCCCAATAATCCCAATAATGGCGGTGGTAACGGCAACGGCGGTGGCGGAAGTAATCCAAATTTTGCAAACCCGGTTTATATCATAGACCCGAGTGGATATGTATATGAAGCAGTACCAGAAAATAGGCTGGAAGGAGTCAAAGCAACAGTTCTAAACAAACATCAGGACAGGTCTTGGATAGCATGGGATGCTGAATGGTTCGGACAGGAGAATCCCCTGATTACAGATAAGGAAGGGCGTTATGCCTGGGATGTACCTGAAGGAGATTGGAAGGTTGCTTTTGAGAAAGAGGGCGATGAACCTGCTGAAAGCTGGACCATGCATGTGCCCCCCGTCCACACCGATGTCAATATTGGCATGAAATCAACTGAAGCACCTAAAGTATCGGGCGTCACTGCCTATATGCCCGAAAGCAGCAATGGGTATATTGAAGTAGGCTTTGATAAATATATTAAGTCTTCTACAATATCTTCAAGCACGATTCAAGTATTTAAAGAAGGAACTGACGAAGAAATCCAAGGAACGTTTACAGCAGTTGATCCTTACGAATATGAGGAGAATAAGTTTATTGCCAAAAAAGTAAGGTTTATACCATCTTCACCGCTAAGTCCTGATTCCGGTTATCATGTAAAGGTTACCCAGATGGTGCAAAGCTATGCTGACCGGTTTGTATCCCAAGAGTATAAAGGCAATGCTGTGGCATATATTCCGGTATCCGGTGTGAGTATTATGAAAGATAAGGTAGACGTAACTATTGGAGATAGTTTTAGTATTGCAGCCGAAATAAAACCGCTAAATGCCACAAATAAGGCTGTGACATGGACATCCAGCAGTTCTGATGTAGCAGATGTCAATGCACAAGGAATGGTTAACGCAAAATCCGAGGGTACCGCTGTCATTACTGTAAAAACAATGGATGGCCAAAAAACTGCCAGTTGTACAGTTAATGTGCAGAAAAAGAAAGAAACAGGAGGTGGGACTGCCAACGGTGGAACTACCAATGGTGGAACTACAACCACCCCTAATTCAGACGAAAAGGATATTATAGAAAAACCTAAGGAAAAAATACCTGGAAGTACTCCGGATACTAAACCGGAAGATAAGTCAAAAGAAAGTATGGATAAAAAACAGGAGTTCAACCCAAATGAAACCAGCTTTATAGTTGGGAAGAACGCCTTGAATATTGAAGCTTTCAACGGGAATCTGATCTTAAGGTTCAGTGAGGGTACTTTTGAAAAAGACACAGTGATTGTAGTGAAAAAGTGTCCCTATACAGAGGAAATTCGGACGAAAACGGCCGTTAGCAGTGTTATTTCGGGTGAAACAGTTTATGAAATTGATACAAAGGATGCTAAGCCTTTAAAGCCTGTCCATATAAATCTTAAATTTGAAAATGAAAAATTCAAAAACGTAGATTCCAGAAAGATAGGGATATATCGGTTAAGCTCCTCCCAAAATAGTAAGTGGGAATACAGCGGAGGTGTGATTGATCGGGAAAACAGTCTTCTTAGCATCTGGATTGGAGGTTCGGGACGCTTCAAAGCAGCGGCATCTGTCACGGCCTTTGAGGATATGAAAAATCATTGGGCAAGGGATAGTATTGAAGTTCTTGCATCTAGAAGTATGATCAGCGGAATGGGCAATGGTTTGTACAAACCGGAAATGAACATTACCAGAGCACAAATGGCAAAAATGATCTCGGGCGCTTTGGACGCGAATACAGCCAAAACCTTTTACGAACAAGGCAAAAATTCGGGCACAAAGACCATTTTTACAGACGTTGCTGAGAATTCCCCATATAACGCTTATATTCAGAGAGTTGCCAAATTAAAAATCATGACAGGGTATAATGGAAAGTTCAGACCGAATGATATCATTACACGGGAGGAGATTGCTGCAATTGCCATTCGAATGCTTGATGATAAACAAACGATTGATAAGGCAGCTTTGGGTAAACTGTTCTACAAGGATATACAAAAGGTTTCAACATGGGCGCTCGGTTATTTAAACCTGGCAGAACAAAGAGGTCTTATGAAGGGGTATAAAAACGGAGATTTTAAGCCTGCGGAGGGTGTGACCCGTGGAGAAGCTGCTGTTGTCATGTACCGTCTTTTAGAACAACAAGGCTTTATGGTTAAGCCGGTTACTGTAAAAGGAATCCTAACCTTATCCAAGGATACCTCGTATGAACTTCTAATGAAAAAGGATCAAAAGGATGGTATATATATGATTATACCGGTTCACAGCTTCCTAAAAGAGGAATTGGATAATGCACTGAAAAAGGAAGTTGAGTTAACAGGGATTCCTGAGGATCATAAAGATCCGGCTGAAAAAAAAGCTACATTAAAGGTTTATTCCATTGGAAATATGATAATACTACCGTGCAATTGTGCACAGTAAACAGTGGCAGTTTTAAAAAATCAAGGGACTGATCTTTTTGGTCAGCCCCTTGATTTTAATATACTATTTAACTTATTTTTTATTTTTTTCTCTTAAGTCCATGCATTTGGCGATGATAGTAAATGCTTCAGCTCTGGTAACCAAGTTGTTGGGGCGTAGTGTATTGTCATCGTAGCCGTTGATAATTCCCAGTTTGACTGCTTCGTTAAAATACTCTCTTGCCCATTTGGGGATATCCTTAATGTCACCAAAAGAGTGCTTAGTTATGCTTGATTTCTGGAATCCGAAAGCTTTAAAAGCCATAACGACTAGCTCGCTCCGGTTCAGTATGCTGTTTGGTCTAAAGGTATTGTCATGATATCCCTGGATAATTGCATTGTCTACGGCAGTTTTTACATATCCTTTTGCCCATTTTGGAATTTTCTGTGCATCGGAAAATGCCAGTTTAGGATTTGAATCCGGTTTATATCCCACGGCCTTAGAAAGTATAACTGTAAATTCAGCCCGGTTTATTCTTGCGTCAGGACGTAGGGTTCCATCCGGGTATCCTCCTACAATATTTGCTTTAATTAGCTTGAGTATATTTTCCTCAGCCCAGTGCCCTTGAATATCTTTAAGGGCTGGGGCATTGGGAATTAGACCTTTATATTCTTCAAAAATATTTGCTGTAGTAGGTGTTGGTATATCAGTTGGCGTTGCTGTAGTAGTTGGTGTCGGGGTAACCGTGGCTGTTGCAGTTGGCGAAGGGGTGACTGCAATAGGAATAAAAATATTTCCTGAATGATTATTGTTCGGGATTACCGGTGTAGGCATAGATAGGAGAAAATCCTTTAATAACAAACTGTTGTAGTAGGAAGCCACCGGAGAGAAATCTGTGATTTTATTTTCTGATAAGAACAATATCCTAAGGTTGGATAAATCTTTTAGAGCATTAATATTGCTTATAGTGTTATTGTTTAACAGTAACGTAACTAAATTGTACTTATCCGAAAGTACACCAATATCTGAGATGATGTTATTGGACAGGAACAGTTCTCTAAGGTTGGTTAAATCTCTCAAAGCATCAATATTATTGATAGTGTTATTGTTTAGCAACAGGGTAACTAAATTATACTTATCTGATAGCACACCAATATCTGAGATTTTGTTTTTTGACAAGAACAATTCCATAAGGTTGTCTAAATCTCTTAAAGCATCAATATTTTTGATAGAGTTATTGTCTAGCAACAGGGTGATTAAATTGTACTTATTTGAAAGAACATTAATATCTGAGATGTTGTTTTCACTAGCAATCAACGTGGTTAGCCTATTCATACCCTTAACAAAATCGATGGCAATTACTTCAGAATTTTGTATATTCAAAGTTTCAATATTTGTTAAACCATTTAATGTATCTAAGTTTGCCAAACCTAGATTATAACTGAGATCAAGATACATTAAACTACCCAAATTTTTAACAGGGGTTACATCCAAAACAGATGTTGCATATATACCAGTAATACTTTGAAGATTTAAAACATTCAACCTAAATAGTCTGGAAAGAATTTCAACGTCATCCAGAGGATTTAAAGATAAATCCAACGCCTGTAAATTGGTGTGGCTAGACAGGAAGATCAAGGTATTTAGGTCCAAATCACTTAGGTTTAATATCTCAAGGAATCTTAAGTCCGGCAATTGGTTTATATCGATGTTCGTGTTTCCTGAAATATTGAGGGACTTCAAGTTTTTAGCATATTGCAACCCCTCAAGATTTACGATGTTTTCATAAGATAAGTTAAGGCTTTTTAGTTTGAGCAGGTCGGACTTTAAAATAATACCCGAATCTTTATAGATAGAATCCCGAACCAGATGCTCCAGCCTGGAATCTGTAAAGTTTACAATCTCTGTTATTGGAGGTTCTGTAGGTATAGGAGATACAGGGGGAGGTAAACCACCACCTCCATTATTGGGGAAAGGAGTATTTGTAGGCAAACTTGTTGGTGTGTAAGAAGGTGTATAATTAGGTGTATAAGAAGGTGCAGCGGATGGTGTAGGTTTGTGAAGTATGGGAGGTAAACCTCCTCCAGGGTTAGGTGTATTGGTAGGTATATAAGTGGGTGTATGGGTAGGAACTGGAGTATGAGTAGGAGTACAAGTATGAGCATGAGTGGGGGTATGAGTAGGAGTACAGGTTGGAGTAGGTGTGCAGGTAGGAATAGGAGTAGGAGTATGTGTGGGAGCAGGTGTATGGGTAGGAGTATTAGTAGGTATTGAAGTAGGAGTAGGCGTAGAAGTTGTATATGGGGTATTATATATTGGTGCATTCCCATCTATGCCAGTCGTATTGTAACGATTAAGTATTGAATCACGGGCAGGGGAATCCATTAAAGAACTGTTAGCTATAGTATTATTTGTTAAAGGTGGTGTTCTTAATGGGGGCAGTGAAGAATTTTCCGGAGAGGGTGTGACAACCGGGGTAGCTATGGGGTTAAAATATGTAAGGGCAGCTTGAACATCCGGTATGCCTTCTGTATAAACCAAACCTTCCAGCATATCGAGTTTCTTTGATGTGTTGAGGATTCCATTTTTGATCAAATTTACGGGTAAATTTGGATTGGCACTTAACATGAGTGATGCTGTACCGGTCACAAATGGAGCAGCCATGGAGGTGCCGCTGTAATATTCATATTTGTTGCCGGAAACAGTGCTAAGGATATCTACACCCGGTGCCGCAATGTGGATATTATAGCCGTAGCTTGATGAATAGGGCATATATCCATTGCTGTCAATAGAGGCAACGGATATAATATTGGGGAGGTTATAGCATGCAGGGTATGTAGGGGTTTTCTCGGTATCGATTCCTTCATTTCCGGCTGCACACACAAAGAGAATATCCGGTGAGTTTCTTATCTCATCTTCAAGGAGTTTACTGTATTCAGTAGATCCCCAGCTGCAGTTGATGATTTTTGCGCCCATCCTTTTTGCATATTTTATGGCTGCAATAACAGAAGCAGTATCCCCACGTCCATCTTTTCCACTTAAAAATTTTAAAGGAAGGATCATGGCATTATTATTTACACCGCATACCCCTTTTTGATCATGGTTGGATGCGATAATCCCCGCGACATGAGTTCCATGATCATCTTCGTTTTCGGAAGGATAAACAATGTTGTCAAATACGCTATTATCATTATTTGCAAAATCCCAGCCGGATATATCATCAACATAATCGTTTCCGTCGTCATCTATTTTGTTATCCGGAATTTCCGATGAATTGGTAAAAATGGCTCTGGACAAATCCTGATGAAGTATATCCATACCCGTATCAATTACAGCAACCAGGACTTTGTTCTGAGGTGAAACATTATCCCATGCTTTTAAAATGTTAATATCCAAGCCCCTTGTACCCCAACTTGGGTTTTCGCCGGGTTTCCAGCCGATCAACTGACCTTTGTTGCTAATTGCCCATTGCTCAGAAAACATTTCGTCCGAAGGAGTCTTAAATGCATAAACAGGATAGTTGGGTTCGGCATATTCAATATTTGGGTCTTCTTTTAAGGTTTTTAAAACGGAATCCATGCTTGTTTTATTTCCAATATCCAAAACTTCTATTTCGTTAGATTTGGAATAACCCTGTAAATTAACTTTAATGCCGGGTATTGAGCGATTTAAGGAAGACTTAACAGCATCTTTTTTTGCTTTATTTTTGTATTTTACAATGATTTCCTTAGTATCTTGATGCGCCGTTTTTCTGGTAGCATTAGCATCTCGGATTTTTTTGCTTTTCATTTTGAGCGGAGCTTCCTCAGCAGCATGAATTACAGGATTCTGAACAATAATGCTGGATGTTACTAAAGCAATTGTCAAGATCTTTGCAACAAAGCCTTTCATACTAAACCTTTTCCTTATGTAATAATCAGGATGGTGTGTTGTACTTAATTTGTTTTTCACTTGATTTCCCCCTAAAAAATTAAATAAAATAATACAAACATAAACAATAGAATAATACAAATATGTATATTTTTCAATATGCCGATAGTCACAATTTTTATGAAAACCGTATGACTTTCGTCACTTTTTTATGAGGGTTCATGAACATTAGTTTTTATAATCATCGATAACTTTCATGCACTACCGATACAAAAAGAGATTTGTTATAATTGTATAAGGAATTCATAATTTGCATTCTTGGATCTAAATTTATAGAGTGAAATCAAATGGAAGAGGTGGTCATATGTTTAATCCTGATTTGTCAAGCATGGTAAAAGTACTTGAGCGGTGTGAAGGCAAAGGAGTTGTGTTGGAGGTTATACAGTATGAAAGGTTGGAAGGGCATTATGTACCGGGAAATATAAAACACACAAACAAGCTTCGTCAGGTACGTGCGTATTTAAATGGCGGGGAATTGGTTGCCGAAGCCGGTGCGCTGCAGTTTATGAAGGGTGCGGTAAATATGAAGGTGGATTCTTCACTGGGGTCCATCGCAAGAGGAATTTTAGGCGGTGCACTAACGGGGGAATCGTCGGTTAAACCAAGATATACAGGTAGGGGAGAGATCTATCTGGAGCCTAACTACAGCCATTTCTTGGTGATAGAAATGAACCATGACGAAATTGTTGCGGATAAAGGAATCTTTTACTGCTGTGAGGGCAGTGTGGAAGTCGGCGTTTTTGCACAAAAAAACATATCCTCTGCAGTAGCCGGTGGGGAAGGTCTATTCCAAACCAAGCTCAAAGGAAGCGGAATTGTCGTACTGCAAAGCAATGTTCCGGTTGAGGAAATTCTGATTTATGAGCTCAATAACGAGACCTTGCAGGTGGATGGAAATTATGCCATTGTAAGAAGGGGAAATATTGATTTTACAGTGGAGAAGTCCACTAAGTCCATTATAGGTTCTGCCCGAAGTGGAGAGGGTTTGCTGCATACATACCGTGGGACTGGAGAGGTTTGGCTGGTTCCCGCATTAAAGTTTGTAAAATGAAAAAACGGTTTAAACCAATCTTTCCATATTTAAATGTGGGACTTAATGCTATAATGGGCATACAAAGATATGTAAGGAGAAAATTTAATGTTTTTTGATACACATGCCCACTACAATTCGGGAAAGTTTAAGTTTGACAGGGACGAAGCTGTGAAGAAAGCTTTCCAAAGCGGGATTACCAATATTCTGAATGTTTCATATGATATCCCCTCTTTGGAAGCGTCGGTTTCACTGGCAAAAAAGTATGATTTTATCTATGCTTCGGTTGGAATTCATCCTCATAGTGCAAAGGATATGAGTGAAGAGTTGTTAAATAAAGTCGGAGAATATGCAAAGAAACCGAAGGTTGTTGCCATTGGTGAAATTGGACTTGATTACAACCGGAATTTTTCACCTGTAGAGGTTCAAAAGCTTTGGTTCAGAAGACAGATTGATCTTGCAAAGAGTGTAAAGCTCCCGGTCATTATTCACAGCCGGGATGCCTATAAGGATACCCTGGAGGTTTTGACAGGGGAGGATGCGAAGTCGGTAGGCGGGATTATACATAGTTTTTCGGGAAACCGGGAGATGGCAAGAGAATTTCTAAATCAGGAATTCTATATTTCCATCAGCGGCCCAATTACTTATAAAAATGCCAAAGAACTGGCGGATGCTGTAAAATATGCACCCATGGACCGGCTTTTGATCGAAACCGACTGCCCTTATCTTACACCGGAACCTTTTAGGGGGAAACGGAACGAATCTGTCTTTGTAAGGCTTGTTGCTGAAAAGATTGCAGAAATCAAAGGGGAAACCTTGGAGGAAATCGCCAGGATTACAACGGAAAATGGGAAAAGGTTATTAAAAATTGACTGATATTGTTAATTCTTCCCTGAAGGTTCAACTGTTGCTACAGAGTGAATTGACAAAGGAAGCCGGAATGTTACTGGTGGCTATTTGCTGTATTGCAATGCATAGATATAAAAAACATGTTTAAGATAAGCTTAAACATGTTTTTTTATGGGCACGGATTCTATTTTAAATCATCAAATAACTTTTTAATTTTAGGCCCGTAGATAGGGTTATTTTTGCCGATTTCTTGTGCTTTTAGCAATTCTTCTTTAGCAAAGCCATATTTATGCGTTTTAAAGTAGATAACCGCTTGATTATAGTATGCCGGTATCAGGTTTTTGTTTTTTATATCGGCTTCATAAGCTTCCTTGTAACTTTTTAAAAGACTTTCAGCAATCTCATAGTTATTGAGAGCAATTTCTGCTTCTATTATATAGAAAAAACCCTTTTTTCGGTTATAAGAGGTAAGGTTGCCAATTTGGAGTTGGCTGCCTTTTAATTGAACGTCATCCCAGTTTCCTGCGTTATATGCTTTTTCCAGATCTAAAACGTTTATATATTCTGAATGGGAAAGTTTATTTTGTTCACCGGTAAATCCCATAAATAAGCCCAAGCCTACCAACAAAACTGTAAATGGAATGATGAAAAAATTGTTAAATAGCTTATTGGGAGTGATTTTTACCTTCACAATACCTGCTGTAAGGAAACCGCCCAATAGACCTCCCAAATGGGCATAATTATCGATATTTGAAACAGAGAAGCTAAATACTACAAAAATCCCCATATTAACCATAATAAATCTACTAAAATAAATTTTAAATACCTGAGGATTTTCCACTCCGAAATAAATGATTGCGCCCATGAGGCCATATACCGCACCCGAAGCGCCAACAGCGGTATGCGGAGAAAAAATAAAACTCGCAATGTTGCCGATAAAGCCGGCGGCAAAATATATGAAAGTATACTTTGCGTGACCAAATAGCCTTTCTACCAGTGTGCCTAAAATATAGAGGGAGTAACAGTTAAAGAAAACATGTGCGATCATATCGTAGGAATGTAAGAACATTGGAGTTAAAAATCGCCAGTATTCCCCATTTAAGATAAGCGCATTTTCTTTTGCACCGAATTTGTACAGTAAATCATTCGCACTGATATCATATAAGCTACTATACAAGAGTAATACAACCCAAACGATAATATTTGCTGCTATAAGGATTTTGGTGATAAAGGGGTTGTTTACTTTAAATTCCAGTCTGTTTTCTCTATTCTTCTTAGAGATCAAATGGTTTATATCCGGTCTCTCACTAAAAGGATCCAGGTCTTCATGAAGGAGAGAAGATAAAAGCTTTTCAATTCCGTGGGTAGTAAAAGGGAAACGAAAATGCTTTTTTATGTCCTTTCCGGTTAAGTCGACAGTAATAGGGGAAATGCATTGGAGATGGTCTCCCGTTGTAATGGCCTGAAGTTTAAGTGGGTCAGGCGAAGAACCGAATACAAAAACCGCGAAAAATTGTATATCCGAGCGGTTGTTTTCAAGGTAAAACCGTGCATTATTTTGAAGTCTATAGGTTATATCTTCATACGATAAAAGATCTCCATCCAAAACTTCAACAAAAATATGGGAGCCTGATATAAATTTTAAAAGCATCATTGACTCTCTTGAGATTGCCGCATTTCCGTTCTCATCCTTAATTGGCATAAAGCCTAAGCGGTCTATAAAATGAACTAAAGCTGCGTTTAAATATTTTTCTACCATAACTGTACCTCGAAATGTTATTATAAAAAAGTATATCATATTAAAAGAGCTATTCCCATAAGAAACTTTTATTAAAAGATAACACTACAAATTTAAGAAAAGTTATCATCACTTTTATTATTAACCAAAGTACTATAAACAAAAAGGATTCCGCTTTATTTATAGCGAAATAATAATAGACTGTCAAATGATTAAACCTATCAATAAATAGATGTTTATGGAAATTCTAAATTATGGGGTTTGAAATATTTTGATTTATCTCTAAATGTAAGGATGGGTATAATGAAACTGGAACGACTGATGGCCATGATTATGATTTTGATCAACAGGAGAAGGGTAAGTGCAAAGGCGCTTGCGGAATACTTCGAAGTTTCCGAGAGAACGATTTACAGGGATATTGAAACCATTGACCGGGCAGGAATTCCCATTGTCTCATATCAGGGGATGAACGGTGGTTTTGAAATCATGGAAAATTATAAAATCGATAAAAATGTACTCACACCAGAGGATATAAAATCGATCATTGTTGCGCTTAAAGGGGTAAATTCCCTTTTAAAAGATAAGAAGGTTTCAAATATTCTTGAGAAAATGAAGAACCTTGAAAGCTGGAGAAATAATCCTAATGACGGCATCATAGATGAAACAGTGATCATTGATTATACATACTGGGGAGGAGAAAATTCCAGTCAAAAGAGGAAATTGCAGCTTCTTACAAAAGGTATTGAAGAAAAAAACCTTCTTAGTTTTACCTATTGTAATGCGGATGGACTTCGCACGAAACGGGTTGTTGAACCAATGACCATTATATTAAAGGGATATACTTGGTATTTATATGGCTACTGCAGGATCCGGGAGGATTTTAGAACATTCAGGCTTTCAAGGATAAAAGAGTTAACGCTCCTTGATGAGGGGTTCGAAAAACGTAAAATGGCGGCTGTCGAAAGGTCACAGGAATGTCTGGCCCAACAGGACAAGACATTGATTGAAATTGTTTTAAAATTTAGATCCAAAGGATATGTGATGGTACAGGATTTTTTTGATGAGGAACAAATTGAGCAATTGGAAGACGGAAGTCTTGTGGTTCGTGTAATATACCCGGAAGATGATTGGGTTTACAGCATGATTCTAAGGTTTGGTGAATATGTGGAGGTGATTGAACCGCCCCATTTAAGAACAATTATTAAGGAAAAGGCAAGAAAACTATTGGCTGTTTACCAAGATTAATACCGAAATAAGTACCTTAATATAAAAAATATGACATAGAGATGTCATGGTTTGACTTTTATAATAAGAATAAAGAAATAGGTGCCTCGTAATGAATCCCTTTTGAGAATGCGGGGCACAAGGAGTGGGAATACTGTTTTTACACTTAAAATGTTATAAATTTGTTGTGTTAATAAGCGTTCCTATGCCAAGTCTGCCGAAGGAGTGATAGAGATGAAAACAGATTACAAAAAGGAGTATTCCAAGGTTTACAATGCTTCACCAAAAGATATTCAGATTATTCAGGTTCCCAAGCTCTCTTTCTTAAGGGTTGAAGGGGAAGGGGATCCCAATACATCCCCCAATTTTAAAAATGCGGTAGAGGCATTATACAGCTTATCTTATGCCAGTAGGAATATAACCAAAAGACAAAATCAGGAACATGTGGTAATGCCCCTGGAAGGGCTCTGGTGGGCAGATGATATGCGAGCGTTTGACATTGGAAATAAAGGAGCTTGGAAATGGATTCTCATGATCATGCAGCCGGGCTATGTTGATTCGGGAGTTATGCATGAGGCTTTCAACTATTGTGCAAAGAAGAAGGAGCTGCCTTTCCTGCCCAAAGTCAAGCTGGAAGCTTTCGAGGAGGGGCTTTCGGTACAAATTCTCCACCAGGGGCCTTTCTCCGAAGAAGGACCCACCATAGAAAAACTGCATCAATTTATAGACAAACAAGGGTATGTTAAAGCAGGAAAACATCATGAAATATACCTCAATGATTTTAGGAAGGTTTTGCCTGAGAAAATAAAAACCATCCTTCGCCAGCCAATTCAAAGTAAGTAAAGGGAAAATATAAAGGCATCAATGAAGGAGTCAATATGAATGTGGGTGTATGCGGGATTTGTTGCGATGTATGTGGGCTTAGGGAAAAATGTCAGCCTTGTTGTTCGGCAAAGTCAAAGGAAGCCGAGCTTAAAATGAAAAAACAAATAGAAATTTTAGGGAGTACCTGCCCTTTTATTGAATGTGCTAAAATAAAGGGTCACGATTATTGCTCAAGGGACTGTGGGGAGTTTCCATGTGAAAAGTATAAAAAAGGTCCCTACCCATACAGTGAAGGGTTTATTCAAATGTACTGCAGAAGAAAAAATATGTAGAAAGCCAATCGAAGGCAAAAGCTATTAATAAGAGTGGATATAATAGGAAATTGCATAACTTCCATAAGGTTTATGGGGGTTATGCAATTTCTTTTATTCCTGATCTTGCGGATCGGATATTAAAAGTTCCTGTTGGTGGACGGTTTTTATGATAAGCCCTTTAACGCCCTCCCGGAATAAGGTCCCGCATGAATTGCCTCAGGTCGTTATCGGTTTGTGCGCCGCCCCGGTTGTTCCGGATATCTGCGTTGATTCTTCTAAGCCTTGTATTATTATCGCCTGTATTGGTGAAAACTACTTTTTGTATGGAACCGTCAATTTGTTTTACTTTACGTGCAACCGTATCCTGAGGTACATTTCTGTTGTCCGCAGAGTAGCCTACAATTGCTGTATTTCCTACTACAATCACATCCACACCTTTTACGCCTGTCAAAGTACCCAACTGACGCTCAATATTGGTCGCTTTGTCCCTGTCATACATTTGATCCAGGGGTCTTGACGGTGTAGGGTAGGGAACCCCCGGTGTACCGCCTAGAATACCTCCTACGTTTTCCCTCTGGTTTATTTCTGCCGGTGAGAGGTTTCTGGGAGTTTGATTATTCGGTGCTGTGTCAGTACCTATATTTCGTCCTGGAACTGCAGGTGTGGGGAAGCTGCCGAAATCTTGACCTTGAGCTCCGGGTGTTACATAGGTGTTTAAGTTCTG
Organism: Clostridia bacterium; assembly: GCA_026418275.1. Classification (GTDB taxonomy): domain Bacteria; phylum Bacillota; class Clostridia; order Acetivibrionales; family DSM-2933; genus SKW182. Next base: position 26,146 of record JAOABQ010000106.1, on the reverse strand, counting down.
TCCCTGGGGGGATGTACCCACCCGGTTAGGGGTTGTGTTATTTCCATTCATGGTACAAGCTGTTAATGCAAAAATGGATAAACTGATTCCAATAGCTGGAATTGCTGATTTAAATCTGAATTTCATTTATAACACCTCCAGAAATATTGTTTCACAAACCTTTCTTAATATAAGAGACAAATTTTATTATAACCGTGGCAAAGCTGATCGCTTAAGTTGTTAATTAATTACAGACAATGAACGCTTCAAATTTAAAGAATAAATATGGGAAGATTGTAGAAACTAAGAAAAAATATTTTATAAACAATACAGAAAATAAACCTTAAAAAACAATATATGGTTTTAAAAATATAGAAATAAGTGGATAGACAACTTTGGGAGGAAAAATCTGTGAATGGTAAAAACGGCAAGCAGAAAAAAAATATAATAAAGAGCCTGTTAAAACCAATTACATACCACGAGCCCACTCCGGTACAGCCATTTATTCTTAAGGACCTGCCCGATGAGCAGGGAAGGAAAACAGAAAATATTGATCTTGGTGACCGTTTGGTAAAAGCCGATTTGGATGACAATCTAAAATCCATCAAAAATATTTTTGAATACCCTACCAATAAAGATATTATTATAAGAGAAATTAAAATAGTTGGAAAACTGCGGGCGTTTCTTGTGTTTATTGAGGGAATGTCGGAGCGCCCGCTCATTAATGATTTTGTCCTGAGACCTCTCATGGAAATTGGAACTGCCATTCCGTTAAAAAAAACGGAGGACATCTGTAATTATATATATGATTCGGTTTTGAGTGTAAATCATGTAACAAAACACACAAAATTTAAAGATATTATTCTGGCTATTACGACGGGTGATGCCGTTCTCTTTCTCGACGGCTGCGATTATGCCATAGCCGTTGAGGCCAAGGGGTATGCAAAAAGAGCGGTTGAAAAGCCTGTTACCGAATCGGTGGTGAAAGGTCCTCAGGAAGGTTTCACAGAGGATTTAAGAACCAATATTACACTCATACGAAGAATCATTAAAAATAATGACTTGGTTACCGAAATCATTGAATTAAAGACGAGGAATAATTTAAGGGTAGCACTTATGTACATCCGGGGAATAACCAATCCTGATCTGGTGCATGAAGCCAGAAGGCGTATTATGGGCATAAAAGCGGATTTTATCCTTGGGGATGGGATTCTGAGCCAATTAATCGAGGACCACCCGCTCATGCTTTTTCCACAGCTTTTGGAGACCGAAAGGCCGGACCGCACAGCTTCTCAATTAATTGAGGGGAGGATAGCCATTTTTGCGGATGGAGCTCCTTTTTCCATTGTAGCGCCTGCAACCTTTCAAAGTTTTATTCACTCCTCGGAAGACAGCTACTTAAGATGGCCTTACGGCACGTTTCTCCGGTTTATAAGGCTTGGGGCCCTGTTTTTTTCTCCCATGCTTCCGGCTTTATATATTGCCATCACCCTGTATCACCCTGAAATGATTCCCACAGAGCTTCTCATTGCTATTGCACAAATGCGGGAAAATGTTCCCTTTCCTACAGTGGTTGAGGTTATCATGATGGAGCTGGCCTTTGAGCTTATCAGGGAAGCCGGGGTGAGGATCCCGGGCCTTATCGGTACTACATTGGGAATTATCGGCGCGCTCATTTTGGGACAGGCGGCAGTAGCGGCCAACATCGTGTCTCCCATTATGATCATTGTGGTTGCAGTAACAGGGCTTGGAAATTTCGCCCTTCCCAATATTTCGGTTACCTACGCGGTAAGAATATTAAGGTTTATATTTATCATTCTGGCAAGCTTTTATGGAATTTATGGGATTGGTGTTGGTTTGGTATTCATATTCGGGTTGGTGACCTATATGAAGTCCTTTGGAGTTCCTTTCCTGGCACCCCTTGCACCCTTTACCTCCAAAAATCCGGATATATTCTTACGCTTCCCTGTCTGGAAACAGGAGGAAAGGCCGGATTTTATTCAGTCCGTAGACCGGAAGCGGCAGCCCAAAATATCTAGAACTTGGACAAAGCGTTCACCGAAGAAAGGAAATAAGGAGTAAGAAGAAATGATCAAGGAAGGGAAATTTGGGGGAAGAGAAGCGGGGGTTCTTGCGGTGACGACCATTTCATCCAAGGTGCTTTTGACAAGTCCCAGGGTGGTTGCAGAAAACGTGGGGACTGCCGGGTATATAATGACCTTGGTCTCTGCCTTTACAGCCCTTGTAGGATTTTTTATCATATACCGCTTGGTAAAAAGGTTTCATGGAGAAAACTTAAACGGGATTTTGGTCAGGGTATACGGGAAATTTCTTGGGAACGCCTTGGCCCTTTTGGTGGCGGCAGTATTCTTTTTAATCGGCTCCAGCTTTTTAAGAGAGTTTATTGAGCTTTTGAAATCCTATGAAATGGTTATGTCTCCTCCCAGCTACTTAGCGGGTATAGCGGTTGTTGTAATTGCTGTGCTGGCGGTATTAGGGTTGGAGACCATTACCAGGGTAAATTACCTCTTTTCAACGGTGGTTTGGGGTGCTATGCTGTTTTTGTTTATTCTTTCCATGAAATATTTCAGGTTTTATTTTATTGCGCCGATTTTCGGGGAGGGACTGGATAAGATTTTATACCATGGGGTTATGCGGAGTTCTGCTTTGGGGGAGGTGCTTCTTTTGGCAGTGATTTCCCATTCCATCCAGGGCAGTAAGGAATTTAAAAAGGCTGGCCTTATGGGGATCGGAGTGAGTTCTTGGATTGTGGTAACCAGTTTTGTTACGTTTACACTCTCGTTTCCTTATTTCATAACCCGGGAGTTTACCTCTCCCTTATACCAGCTTTCGAGAGTTATTGAATACGGTACATTCTTTCAGCGGTTTGAAGCATTGTTTTTGGTTACCTGGTCAATGATTGCGGTGCTTTCCATGTCCATTTACTTTTATATATCCATAAGTCTCATTGCAAGGGTTTTAAAGTTGGATAACTATAAACCCTTGATTTGGCCGCTTATATATATTTTCTTTGCAGTCAGCCTATATCCGGACAGCATATTTGAAGTAATATACGGATATATAAATGTAATCAGGCAATACGCATGGACGGTATTTTTCGGTTTGCCCCTAATAACCTGGATTATTGCATCCGTCACAGGGAAAGGAGGCGGTAAGGTTGAAAAAAGCTGTTCTGCTGCTGGGGGTTAGCCTGATTTTGGTTCTTTTTCTGTCCGGCTGTTATGATGCGGAAGAAGTGGACGGAAATGCCTATATAGTGGCAATAGGGCTTGACAAAGGGGAAAAGCAGCCTTTAAGACTTACCTTACAATATAGAAACATTTCAAGCACCGATGGTGGCAAAAAAGAAGAAGGTAGCGGCGGTAAAAATGGTCCCAAAAATGAGGATGATAAAAAAAAGGGTAAGCAGGAAGGCATGATCATATCAACAGTGGAATGCCAAACTTTTTTTCAAGGTCTTCAATTATTAAATAAAGGGACCGAGAGAAGGCTCAATGTAACCCATGCAAAGATGATCATATTTTCTGAGGAGCTTGCCAAAGAAGGGATCGGCAAGCATTTGGCGACTATTATGCGATATGAGGAGATTAGAAGTGTTACTAAGGTGCTGGTAACAAAAGAAAAGGCCAGGGAATTTATGGAGGTCAATGAACCTACGTTGGGGGCGGCACCCGCGAAATCCCTTGAGCTTTTATTAAAGCAAACTGAATATCTTAGTTCCTATCCCATGGTGAGCCTCTATGATTTATATGTTGATATAAAAAATACCTACTATCAGCCCTTACTGCCCTATGCTTCGGTAAATGACCTTAACATGGAGGGGAAAGGCCCCCCGCCGGAGGGCAGTGACCTGGGATATCTTCCGGGAGAAGTTCCAAGGACCGGCGGCTCCGAAAGAGCTGTAATGGGGAGTGCAGTGTTTGACGGTGACCGGATGATGGGCGCACTCAATGTCGATGAAACCAGGGTTGTATTGGCAATAAGGCATGAATTCAAAAGAGCCTATTTTTCAATGAAGGACCCGTTAGCTCCCGGTAAGTATGTGGTATTGGATGTTCATTCAAAGCGTAAGCCGAAGATAAAGGTAGATACCACGGGGGCTGTTCCCCAGATATTTTGCAGTGTGACCTTGGAAGCAAATATCAATTCCATACAGAGTGGGTATCATTATGAAACAGAGCAGGAAAAGAAAATTTTGGAAAAGGCTTTTACCGATTGGTTTAAACCGCTTATGGACAAAACTATCCAAAAGTGCAGGGTAGAATATAAGGCAGATGTATTCCGGTTTGGAACCTATGGGGTCTGGGGGTTTCTAACCATTAAGGAATGGGAGGACTATAATTGGATAGAACAGTTTACCAAAGCGAAGGTGACCACCGAGGTTAGCTTGGATATAAGACGATCGGGGACCCTAATGAAGAGTTCACCCATTCTGTCGGTGGAGAGGGGGAGAGAATGAAATATTTTGTAATTGCAGTGCTTCTTCTTACAGCCTATTATGAATTTACCTTCAGCAGGGCATTATGGAGAAAAAAAAACCATGGGGGAGCGGTGGGTATTATGATAATAACACTATTGTCTGTTGCCATCCCCATTATGATTATATACCGGGAATAATTTGAGTGTAGGGAATAGGGGGGGATTGTTCTTAAGAATGTAAGGTTAATAATTTAAAAATGGAATAATATAGGAAATTGACCATATGATTAGATAAAACTACACGTTTCAACCAATAATATGAGAATGGTGATGGTTTAAAGTGTGTATTTGCAAACGATTAAAAAGCTATCGTAGTTGAATGCGGGTATTTCTGCAAGCTTGGTCAGGTGTGTGTCATCCATGTATTGTACAATAATTTTGTTGAAGGATGTGGAGAACAGTGCAAAAAATACAATGGACAGGTGTAAGTCAAAAAGAGCAAGATATGGACTTTTTTCCGGAGAGTTCACCTCATAAGCTTTTTGAATGGTCAAGTTTTCCTAAGCTGGATGTTTATGAAACCCAAAATGAGATTATTGTCAAATCTTATATTGGCGGAATATCCAGAGAGAATATCTTGATCGATATCGGCCAGGGGCATATTAAATTGAGCATAAAAGACGGTGAAGGGAATAATAGAATACGAAACAGGACCATTCCGCTCCACACAAGATTGATGTGTGAGCAGAGCCGGTTATTATACGAAGAGGATCTATTAACCATCATGGTTCCGAAAATGGGTGTAGAATATTGAGGAGGCACTACTTTCTTATATACCATTCACTTCAACCGTATGACAGAGTTTATATCGAATGCCTGCAAGATGCTTGCGGCGGTAAAATGCCCAAGCTTCCATAAATATAAGCTATGTGAAAGAAAGAGATGCTCATAAGTGAACGTTAATACAAATCATTAAGAAAAGAAGGAGAAGGGAAACAAGTGTTAAGCTATATACCCGGATATGTGAAGCTTTGTAAATCCGGAGAATTTAAAAATAGAGTGGAAAAACTGAAGGAACAGCTGGGATGCTGTGTATTATGCCCCCATCAATGTCGGGCAAACCGGGTACAAGCTAAAAAGGGGTTTTGCAGAGCTGGGGAAAGTATGGTGATTGATGGATATGGTCCGCATTTTGGAGAGGAAAAAGTTTTAGTGGGCACCGGCGGATCAGGGACCGTTTTTTTCAGCTACTGTACACTAAAGTGCGTTTTTTGCCAAAACTATACCATAAGCCATCAGGCTGAAGGTAGAGCTATAGAAGCGAAGGAGCTTTCTCATATTATGCTCTCACTTCAGGCGCAGGGATGCCACAATATCAATCTTGTATCACCTACCCATTTCATACCGCAAATTGTAGAATCCATCCTACTTGCGGCTGAAGAAGGGCTTGTACTTCCAATTGTATATAATACGGGCGGATATGAGGATATTCATACACTCAAGATGCTGGACGGTATCATTGATATCTACATGCCGGATATTAAGTTTGGCGAAAATGAAACAGCCAGGAAATATATAAAATCCGACAATTACTTTGATGCTGTAAAAATTGCGGTAAAGGAAATGTATAAGCAGGTAGGGGATCTGAAAACGGATGATAGAGGAATTGCTTACCGTGGGCTTTTAATCAGGCATCTTGTGATGCCAAATCAACTTGCCGGATCAAGAGAAGTTTTCCGCTTCTTGAGGGAGGAAATATCAAAAGATACACTAACCAATATCATGGCGCAGTACTATCCTGCACACGAGTCTTCCTTATTTCCCGAACTGGCTAGAAAAATCAGTAGGGAAGAGTACCGGACAGCAGTACAGGAGGCTAAAGCCGCAGGCCTGAAAAGGCTGATGACAACCAATGTTTTTTAAATAGAATTACGAAAATCGAAGCGTGATGTTATAAATACCAACCCTTTGACCACTTGTAATCGAAAACAGATCATCAAAGAAGCTTGAATCTATGTATGTAAAGGGTATATTAGATTCTTGATGAATAGGGTGTGCAGCAAATTGTGACATAGTTTTGTGAAAAAGTTGAATTATGTTAAATTTACATATATGACTATATATTTCCTTTAAATATATTATAATTATAATTTGAAAATAGGGGAGGTATAAAACAAAAGGGGGAGGTGAAAAATCAGTGCCTATTAGTTTTTTAATGTTAATTTTTTTGTCTTTACCCGAAGCAATTTTAAATCTTGTTTTAATCTTACTTGTACTTGGGAAAAAAGAAGAATACCTAAACAGGAAGTTGGAAAGTGCTATTCGGTTTTCTTTTACAGTAATTCTTATGCTTATTGCTACTAGTACATTAAGACCTCTAGCATCCAATGTGATTGAAAGTATGATATATCATATTATTGCATATATAATTATAATATCACTTGTTTATGGAAAAAGTTTGAAATCAATATATATAAATATAGGTACAGTATCATTTGGAACAACAATTATAATGTTATTTATATCAACCATAGACAATTTATATATGCCTATTTTAACCATATTACATAGTGATATAAATTCTTACTTAAATAATATTTTGGTATTGATACCACTTTCAATACCTGTGCGCTTGGTACAAGGTGGTGCGATTTGTCTACTTTGGAAATACTCTAAAGTTTTAGAAGTGACTAAAATAAATAAAATGCTTAGAAAAATATTTGTAATAAGTAATGTAATAATTATTACTGCTGAATATTATCTGTCAAACAATTTTGTAAATTACTACAAAATGTATACTACTTCTGAGCAAATATTTTATACGATAGCAATTCTAATGCTTACAATAACTGTTAACTTTTTGGTATTTTCCTGTATATATATAACAATTAAAAAAGTTATTATGATTTCAGATCATAACTATAAGAAATTACAACAATGTAAAAATGATCTTGAAGAAGATGCAAAATATGCTTTTAATGAAGTTTATCGCCTCCTAAAAGATAGTGAAAATGTTGATCAGGCTATTGATTTATTAGAGAAAATTTTAAATAAATCCGACATCAAGCCGACAGCATAGTAAATAAATAGTAAATGGGGGTGAATACATGAAAACTAGATTAATGATATCTAGAATTTTTCAAGGGATTTCTGTTTTGGTAGTATTTTTAGCAACAATTAAAGCTTCTTCAGCATGTGTATCATGGTTTTATCAACCTAAAGTTCCTAAATGTTTAAAAAAGTAACTTAAAGCCAATGTGAAAAGCACTCTGTAGTTTTAAGGGTGCTTTTTACGTGTATACTTTTCTTTTATATTTATTAGATTATCAACCATAGAATTAATATCCGAGATATCAATTTCGTTATCAAAAATTTTTGAGGCTATCTTCAAAAAATCTTCAAAATTTCCATTTTGTAAATACTTTTCATACTTTTTTATATTAGGATGTACTGCAATAATGTTATTACTATCTAATGATCCAGTTAAAAAATCAACAGAAACACCGAAGTGCCTAGCAATATTAACTAGAGTTTCTATATCCGGTTCCGCAAGTTTGTTTTCATATTTGGTAATTGTCTCTCTGCTTTTGCCAATAGCTTTACCTACAGTATCTTGTTTCTCTTTTTGTTGTTTACGCAAATTTCTTAATGTCTCACTAAAACTTGACATATTAAGACTCCCCCACAAATATTAATGCAATATTTTACACTAATAAATAACAAATTTTACCCTAAATTAAAATCAATATAAAAAATATTGACAATTAGCAGTAAATGGATATATAATAGGGTAAAGAAAAGAACATTTTATTAAATTTGGGTAAAATAATGTACATTTTTATCCTAAATTTATTGTTGTCATTATACAATAATAAACCAAATAGCATATGAATTTCAATAAATCAAATAAAAAAAGTTCAAATATTCAACTTCTTAATTGCTTTTTGAAAGAAAGCGGGGTAGAAATATGTCCAAAATAGACATTAGAAGAAAATTGATAATGGATTCAGAAGTAAGAATTGATAAGCTGGTTGAAAATATTGAAAATAGTTATGAGTGTAAAGAAATTAATAAGAGAATAAAAAAGTATTTTCAAGAAATTTTAAGTTATCTACCAGTGGAAAAGAAAATCTTAACTGTTAGGATTGACGACTGTATGACTGAGATGCTTATAATATACCAAAAACTGTATGACAGTGGTTTCATTGATGGAATAAACTCATTCCAAAATAAATTTTGTCAATCTTACCAATCAGATTTTAAAAGCCATCCAGATACCTATGATGGAAATGAAAAAAGTAATCGTTCAACTAAACATTAATTCAATTGAATATTCCGCACCAGATTTAACACTTTGACCGCACAGACTGAACAGTATGACCGTATTAAATTGAACAGTTCTTCCGGTAAGTGTTTTCGAAACTTTGACTTTCCAGCACTGCGGAACTTAAGAATTTCCAGTTTTGCAAAGCGATTCTTACAATAATGAGTAGTGAGCGTGATAGCCTTTAAATGGCGATGTCATAGTGGTTTTATGCATATCGCCCTTGACATTACATCATGCTCAAAGAGGCTCATTGTCAATGAAAAAATGGAAATTCTTAAGTTCCGAACTGCTTGGATTTGTGTTTGCCGAAAACATGAAAAGTGTAGAGAGGTAGGTGAAATACCAATTTGCGACCGTATTGTCCATGATTCTTACACCATTGTCATCAATGGTGAAGACTCAATGAGGAAACGAAAAGGCATCAGCAAAAGTTAATCAAGCCTAGCGGCTATTTAGGGCTCTGCCCTCAAACTCCCGGGGTTTAACGCTTTGGTTTTCCAAGAGAGTGATCTTCTTCACAGATTAAAATGTTAAAGAGCGATACCGTTGGGGCATCACTCTCTTGCGAAACCACATATGCCGCTCTGGTTGCTCCCCAGCATTGCCATATCCTGCATATGAGTAAAAGCAATTTGAGTTTATCAGGTTATATGGATGTTTTCAATGTACAGTTTATGTGGATGAAGTGTTCAATCTCAGCGGTTAATGTGTTCAACGGATGACGGTTAAGGTGTTTTTTTGAAACGTTATATTCATTCAATATCATATTAAGCTTGAACACAGTTCATAAGTTATACTCGAATATCTAAAGCTCTCTAAAAAAAGTGACTATCGGCTAAAAAAAAGTGACTTTTGGCAAATGGTAAATTAGAAAAATTAAAGATATAATTATTATACAAAGTTAAGTAATCTATTCTGAAATTTAAGTCTTCTGTTTACCTATTATTAACGAGATATTTTTTTTCTATCCTAGTGTTTAAAACTTAGGTATAGTTTAGCTTACCCTATATATGTAATAAATTTGAATATATTACATAGTATTCAAATTTATATAAATAAAAATATCATGTGTAAAAGGAGGGCTCAAAATGATTCGTGATCCAACCAATGGATAATTTCTAGGTACTTATTACTTATATAAAAAAATTCAATTGGAGGAATGCAAAAATGAAGATTAATTCAAAAAAGGCAGCTAAAAGCCTAATTTTAATGTTAATGGTTTTTACATTACTTGTAACAAATGTTGGTAACATAGTATATGCAGATAACACTAATTCAATAAGTGGAGATAGCATAACAGTCAACACACCTACTTTTGGCTCTGAACCAGCCGACCCTAAAAAAGTTAAACCAATAAAACCTAATTCAGTAAAAGACCAGAATGCATCAAATACTGATACAATTGTTATATCTAATGGAAGTCCTGCTACTTCTGATGGAAATATTACCACTCTTTCTTCGGAAGCACCTTCTTACATACATTACAGCTTGACTTGTAGTGATGATTTAAGAACAATAACATTTTCTGTTAATCTAATAAACTGTTACACTCCTATGACTAATTTTGAAGGTTTTATTAACATCTATAATTATCAAGGTGTTTGTACGAGTTCAACTAGAGTCTGGGGATCAATGATCTATCAACATACTTGGACAATTACAAAACCAATAACTTCTACTGTAGAAGAAACTATCAGGCTTCAAGGTGGTTCGGTTACACAATCTTTACAAACATTTTCCCATCCTCCCTTATCAGAGATTAGAACTAATCAAATTGGTGGTTCGTATGGCTCAATTATTAATGCAATGGGAGGGGATAGACATCACTGTTTTGCCGCTGAAAACTACTCCTATGCCACAGTTTATAAATATGACGTAAATAGAAATATTACTGGTACTGTTTCGACGTGGACAGCTCCTTGCATTCTAATGACTCCAGAAGACCATCGTAATACAAAAAGTTGGGGAAATTCTACAACTGCACAACAATATCGTGCTGACCAATTGGCACTTGTTAGACAAGGAAAATATTTGGCTGCAATGCAAATGGATATTAGAGACATAAAATCCAAGTTTGGTAGTAAGTATGATAATGCTATATCACAAATGGTTGTATATGCAACTAGTCTTGGCTGGTATCAATAAGGTTTTGTTTGCTTTAATTTACATATAATTTTATATATGATACAATTTAGAGGTGGCTATTGTAGCACCTCTAAATTATTAGAATTGGAGGAAGTTGAATGAAATTCAACCTAATACTTTTTGAAGGAACAGATTCTATAAAGTTTGGTATGACAAGTGAAGAAATTCAAGCCATCTTAAAAATAAAACCTAAAAAATTTAAGAAGTCAGATGTTGATTTGTGCGAAACAGAAGATTATTTAAACATTTGTCACGTATATTATGAAGTGGGTAAAAATGGTATGCTCATATGTGCAGGATTTGAGTTTTACAAACCCTCTCAAGTGTTTTTGAATAATGTACAACTTATTGGCACACAAAGAAAAGACATTGAAGATTTATTTAATACAGAATTCAGTGATTATGTAAATGATGTTTCTGGTGTCACATCAAAACAAAATGACATTTCGTTTTATGCACCAAAAAAGACAATTACATCTGTTTATATAGCAAGAAAAGGGTATTTTAACGAACAAGAAGAATATTATAAGACACATTCTTTTTTAGAAAAATATGGTGTGTCAGATGAAGATGATGAAGCCATTAAAAATGACGTAAATGCAAGAAAACGTTTTTGTCCAAATTGTTGGGACTTGATAACTGTTACTAATGGAGAAAATGCTGTGTGTCCCAAATGCAATGTATCATTGCTTTAGTTGAATTAAAAAATGTTATATATTTATCACACCCAATGATGGGAATATTTAGGCATTTTATTACTAAGTGATAGAGTTAAATTAAATGAATTGGGAAAAATTCAATGAAGTTCAATTTACTGTTTTTTGAAAAAACAGATTCTATAAAGTTTGGAATGACAAGTGAAGAAATTCAAGCCGTTTTAAAAATAAAACCAAAAAAATTTAAAAAGTCAGAATTTGATTTGAGTTCGATATAGAGTACAAAAATTATGCTTTTCGAATTTCAGGTATGGGCGACTGCTAAGCCGTCATATTGTATTATGGACAAAGGATGCAATTCGATAAGTTGGAATGTTTACAACACACCCTAATGTGTGGACTGGTGAGAGTGTATAACCAGGAAAAGCATTTTTTTTGTCAAAAAGGGACAAGGTACAGTACGGTACAGGTCCGGGATATGCAAGAAGCCGTATGTAAGCGGAATTTACATTCAGCAGTATACCGGTAAAACCTTTACCGGAAGGACCTCCCCCCGATACAAAAATGGTTACGGTTTGGCCTTCGTATTTGGCCATATGTTGAGCAAAAAGTTCCCGGATCATGAATTTAGCGGTATTGACTTCCACTGGTTTGGTTTCGGGATGTGAATTTTCTGTGGCAGGGTCTTGATGAGAAACAGTTTTAGGACCAAAAGTGTTTTTTGTTCTTCTTCGTCTTCCAAAAAGTCTAAAAAGAAACATACAACCCCTCCTTTCATTATCAATACATAATATACACCTAAAAGCAGTATCTAATCGGTTTTTGCATTTACTATATCATATCTACTAAACAAACGATATGTTACACTTTCAAATTTTGTCACATAATTTACATAACTTTCATAAGATGTATTAACCGGTATAGATTATAAACCATATATTCCATAAAATGCCTCCTTGATAATAAAGTCAAATCGAGAAAATTTGAATCACTCCACAATCTATACATTGGTTAGGATAGGAGACAAAAGCAGCTCCTATCCTTTTATTGCTTTTAAACTAACGCGCTGTGCCCGTACTTTTTAACAAAACAAATTTCTTGTTTTTCGAAGTGTTAAAAATGCACTTCCTCTGTTTGTGCCTATTTATGTTATGTGCAACATGGAAAGCAATTCACTTTCAATAGCAATATAAAGACTAAAAAATGTTAAGAATAAAGTAACATTATGATTAGCGTTAACATAAGATAAATAAGAATAACCTTTAAACGAATTCGGAAGGAGAGTTTTCAATGTCTGAAAGATATGGAAATGTAGGAAATTTTGCAGGGGGCAACTTTGCAGCACTTTTAGCCGGGTATATTGGCGAAACCGTAACCATTTTTACTTCAAGCGGCGGTGAATCGGGATCAGGTTTTACAGGCGTAGTTCTTACAGTTAATGATTGCTTTGTACGCCTTTTAACAAGAATTGGTCCTCCTCCGGGATGCGCTCTCGGAAATGCTTGTTCGAATTTTAATGTTGGTAACGGATATGGTGCAGCGCCCACAGGCTGCAACAATTCGATGGGCTATGGCTACCATGGTGGGCCCGTTATACCCGCAAGTGAAGTTGGAGCAGTTACTGCCGGCGGATGGAACGGTTATCCGGTATATACTGTCGGTTCTGTAACAGATATACCTCTGGCAGCAATTGTATCATTTGTCCATAATGCAGTTTAATTCCTCAACATAAAAAAGTAAAAGCGTATGCGGTACCGCATATGCTTTTACTTTTTTAGCATAAACGAGATTATTTTACAATTTTTTTACATGCTCGATACAAGCGCTTTACAGGTGAATGATAACATGAAAGGGTACAAAAGGGCAGGACATGGACATGGTTTGCTTTTAAGTAAAATTGAGGTATCTTGTATTGATGCCCATGGACCGCTATTTGAAAAGTTATATAAAATACGGTAAGGATAGGGTGAATTGGAATGAGTAGAAAAATAATCGGTTTCTTTTTCTTGTGTGTATGGGTATGTTTCGCGGGCTGCGCAGAACATACCCGAAATGCTGATCCACATTTAAGTTTTGATAACCTTCAAAAGGAGATCAAAGAGCAATCTCAAAATGACAGGCTTATCGCAGATATAGAGGTAGAACCTACGCCGTATATCAAAATTGATAAGATAGCAGTAAATATAGATAGAGATAAGGATGGGATTTTAGATTTGGAAGACATTGTTGAGGGAGCAAGACTGGATGCAGTAAATAAGCCGATTTATAAAAATGCGTATTACAGTGGGGGATATCCCCCGGATTCCGAAGGAGTCTGTACCGATGTGATATGGAGAGCCTTTAAATGTGCAGGGTATAATCTAAAGGATATGTTGGATAAGGATATAAATAAATATACTTCCAGGTATCCTAGAGTAGAGGGAAAACCGGATCCGAATATAGACTTTCGGAGAGTACCCAATTTATACGTATTTTTTAAAAAGTTTGGAAAAAGCCTGGTGACCTCGGTGAAGCCTTATGATGTAGAAAACCTTAAAGAATGGCAGGGAGGAGATATTGTTGTGTTCGACAACCCGCAGCATATCGCTATTGTGTCCGATAAAAGAAGGCCGGACGGCATTCCATATATTATTCACAATGCAGGCCCTTATACAAGGGAATGTGATGAACTTCTGCTTTGGATTGACGGAATCATTGGGCACTTTAGGTTTCCTAAATAAAACCTGGAAGATTTCCCCTTCTTTCAACTTGGATAATGAAAAATATGTTAATTTTTACACATAAATGTAAAAATTCATAGATATTCAATTCGAAATATTGTATAGTATATACGTAAATATTTCTTAGTAAAGAGAAAGAGGAGGAAGGTATATGAAGAAAATGACAAAGGCTGCTGTATTTTTTCTGATTCTTGCAAGTCTCATGATGCCGCTTCATGTGTATGCAGAGTGCGGGTACCCACCCAAGGATTCATTTGAATCGGCTGAACCAATTGAGATATCGGGAATGCATGCATATGCATTTGGAACGATGGAAGCGCCAGAAGATGAAGATTTCTATAGGTTTACATCTTCAACGGTTGCTTTCATTTCATTGGAAAGTCCGGAGGGGAAAATCTATGATGCTTACCTGTATGATAAGGAGTATAACCTTATGAGTTCCACCTGTAACTCGAATTATGGAAGTTCAATTATAAAAAGAACTGTACCGGGGCAGGTATATTTTATCAAAGTGAAAAGCCGGGATGGATCTTTTAGCCGCGAAAGTACCTACAGACTTCTTGTAAGTTATAAGATTCCCTTTGTATAACGCGTTTTTTAGAAATTACATATAAAGGAAAATCCCTTTTGCAAAGGGATTTTTCTATACACAAATTTTTTGTTTGTTTATTTTAAAAATAATTTTTCGGATACTATCTTCCGAAAGGTGATACTTTAAAGCTAAAAAATCTATTTGAATGCCGTTTTTATATTCTGAATAAATTTCGTTATTTCTTTGAACCAGTGCTTCTCTGGTTCCGTTTAAATGTCCCCATCCAGCTCTTTTTTTACTATGCTTTGGGATATAAATAAGTTCACCCTGGATATACTTTTGCAATTCCTTTAAGAGTCTAGGGGGAAGTACGGTCCCACCGTTTTTGTACATCACGGACGTTAACCTCCTTTCTTTTAAAAATGAATACTGTAAAGCGCTTACTGTAATTCATAAAAAGAACCTCCTTTCAAAGTAAATGTTTAATATGATAAAAAACGGAATAAAAAAACACGATAACCTATCGTGCCCTTGAATACATATTCCTATTCTTTTGGCAATGGGTTAGTCAATGATTTCTGGAATAACACCTTTTATAGAATTTGGGGTTTCTTCCGGATATATTAAATATTGAGTTTTCAAAAATCACTTTATAAGAATGCCGTAGAACCGCCAACAAATTTTACACCCCCTTCCAAAAGTGCGGTAATTTTTTCATGTTTTATATTATAATGCCTGAAAAAGATTGCGTCAATTGTTGTAACAAGATTGTAACAGATTTTATTTGGTCCGCGAATGAACTTCAGAAAGTCGTTTAAGCTCCTTAAAACAGCTTAATTGATCTTCAATAGGAATTGTATTAAGACCGCTTGGATTGGAGCATACAAAATCAGTGATACCGTGAATAATATTTTCGGATTGGATGCCTGTGGTTATCTTCATTCTGCTAATGGGAACATTTAAAATAGCTGAAGCAAAAGCTTTATAAACACCGATCCCAACATAACAAACGATGCGGGGAGAGTAATGCTGAATTAATGCATATAAAGACCTGGCACCTTCTTTAAACTCGGCATTTGTAATCTCAGCTGATGAGGTGGTAGGTCTGTCGACAATATTGGTGGATCCATACCCTAAACTTAAAAGGTTTCGGTCTTCTTGGGGTGAAAATAGGGTTGGGGTCATATCTGACTGGTGCAGCAGCTTCCAGAAACGGTTGCTTTTTCCTGCGTAATGGTGGCCGGTTTTTGCCGAAACCATTCCAGGGTTATAACCGACAAAAAGAATTTTCAAATCCTTTATAAGAATATCCGGCAAAAGTTTCAATTTTTTATCCATTTTTAGAAAACTCCTATAGAGAAAACGATCTGTGCATCATGATCATGAATTATTTAAACCTAAATTGTAGGGTGATTTTATATATACTTAGTATCTGTATTATAACCTCAATTTATAACACCGAAAAGTTGTGATGATCAATAATCGGATATGAGTTGGAAACTCCAAATTATTTTAAAAAAAAGAAGGTGTTTTACATAAAAATGTAGAATTATTTTTTAGAATTATTTTTGTAAAAAAAAGCTTTCCGATTTTTTATAAATAAGTTTTTATCTCCAGAAGACACATGTGTACATTGCATTTTCCCGCTTAAATCACTGCTAAAGTTTCATACAATTTTTATGTAAATTATACTCCATCAAGGCAACTTTCTACCGCATGTAGATAAAAGGTTTGCTGCATGCTCTGCTGGAAAAGATCAGCCAGGATCTTTATTTTAATTTAATTCCCTTTTAAGAAGGGAGGTAATATGTTGGCGGATTCAACTCAAGGGGTATCATTAAAATCTCCGAGAACCATTATTTTGCTTTTACTTGTCGGTTCAATGGCATACTTTACAAAAATATTTGTGCTGCCTCTTTCTTATGGGGTATATTTTACGCTGAGCAGCATGATTCTTTTAGTTTCCTTGAGACTTTTTGGGGTTTTTTTGGGTACGCTGACTTCTCTTGTTGTTAACATTCTCGCATGGTATATAGCGGGCTTTAATATATTTACCTTATTTAGTTCCATAGAAATTCTTTTTGTAGGAGTTTGTATATTTTATAAAAGAGGATATATTTTTTTATGGGATTTTTGTTACTGGGGAATGATCGGTATTCCATTGACTGCCTTGTTTTACTACCTCCAGCAAAATGCAATAGGCATGGAGGGATACCTGGTAATTTTGAAGGAAGTTGTCAACGGCTTGGTAAATGCGCTTCTGGCAGAAATCATTGTTATTTATTTTCCTTTCAGAAAATGGCTTGGACTGGAAAAGGAACGGATTTTCAATTTTAACCAAATGCTGTTTCATCTTTCCATTAGCGCTATTTTAGCGCCTTTTCTGCTGTTTACCATTGTTGACAGCTGGTATTCTGAGCAGAAATTAAACCGTGAGATCAAACAAATTATCGATGCGAGAAGTTTCTATATTTCAGAGAGCCTAAAAAAATGGAGTGACAAGGATTTGAGGGCAATCCGTTTAAAGTCGGTTATACATCTTGGTTTGGTGCGGGAAATTATTGAACAGAATTCGCAAAATAATTTATTGGAAATATACATCTTAGATCAAAAGAATAAAGTTTTTGTAAGCAACCAAGAGATGAAAGAATACAAAAATAACCATGATTGGATGAAGGCCGGATATATATCAGAACTTTCAGAGTCCGTCATGAGCTGGATTCCAACAGACAAAAATATTGCTTATGAAACTACCCGGTGGAGTAAAGCTTATTATTATGAGGAAAAAGAGCTTTATGGAGTGCCATTGAAACTTTTGGTGAAAATGCCTCTGGCTCATTATAAGGAAGATATTTGGAATGTGTATATCAATAAATTCAATATTACACTTCTTTTTTGCATACTTGCCCTATTTGTCTCTTCGATTATTAACCGCTTTTTAATCCGCTCATTGTCAGACCTTGCAAAAACAACGACAGGGCTTCCCGATAAGTTAAAGGAACAGGGACTCATCGAATGGCCCACAAGTACTATTTTTGAGATTCGGTCATTGATTTTGAACTTTAGAATTATGTCGGACAACTTAGTCCATCTTTTTACCGAAGCGAAAAAAATGAATGTGCAGCTCTTAGATCAAACCAGGATGTTGGAAAAATCCGAGGAAAGACTTCAGCACTTGGCATATTATGATGCCTTGACCGAACTGCCCAACCGGCTGTATTTTACGAATCATTTGAAAGAATTGATTGATATTGATCAAAATTTAAACAAAAAAATAGCAGTTATGTTTATAGATCTTGACCGCTTCAAGCAGATCAATGATACTCTAGGGCACGCAATCGGGAATCTATTGCTTCAAGAGGTGGCAAACCGTCTTAAAAAGTTTATGGTGGAAAATGGTTTTGCAGCACGGTTGGGTGGGGATGAATTTGTTGTAGTAATGGAAGATGCAAACCACGAAGAGGTGATTGAGGCTGCGGGCTACATCATTCAAAGCCTTTCGGAGGCAGTTGTGGTTGAGGAAGGTGAAGAAAAACATGAATTATTCGTATCCGCCAGTGTGGGAATCAGTATTTACCCTCAGGATGCACAAGAAATGTCTGCGGTATTAAAAAATGCCGATATGGCGATGTATGCTGCAAAAGAGGTAGGTGGACAGACCTTTAAATTCTATACAGAATTGGCCGATAATAATTTTTCTGAGCAAATGCACCTGGAACAAAACTTGCGAAAAGCTGTTGAGAGGGATGAACTGGTGCTTTACTACCAACCCAGGATAGAACCCTATACAGGCCGGATTGTAGGCATGGAAGCACTTGTAAGATGGAATCATCCGGTCTATGGTTTGGTCCCGCCGACCAAATTTATACCTCTTGCAGAAGAAACCGGACTCATTATTCCCATTGGAGAATGGGTTTTAAGGGAGGCTTGCAAGCAAAACAAAATGTGGCAGTTGGAAGGCTATCCAAGGATCAGGGTCTCGGTTAACTTGTCGGTTAGGCAGTTTAACAGTTTGGATTTGGTAAACACGGTTCAAAGGGTACTCCAAGAGACCGGACTGGACCCTAAGTATCTTGAACTGGAAATCACCGAAGGATTCCTGATTAAAAATATGGATTATGCGGTTCAAGTTTTGCAAAGGCTGAAAGACCTGGGTGTTTATATATCCATTGATGATTTCGGTACGGGTTACTCATCCCTCAATTGGCTAAAGCAGCTTCCGATATACTGTTTAAAGATTGACAGAACATTTGTAAACAATATTTCCATAGATAAGGACAATGCGGCTATTGTAAAAGCGGTTGTTCAATTGGCCCATTCCATGAATCTTAAAGTAGTAGCGGAGGGTGTGGAAAATGAAAGTGAATTGATGGTCTTAAGAAGACTTAAATGTGATGAAATCCAAGGATATCTGTTTAGCCGTCCGGTACCCAAAGAAGAATTCCAGGAATTGATGTATTCCGGTAAATTTTTAAAAATTGTAAAAGCTTAAAAAATATACCGAGTTTGTGTTGCGTCTAAATATGGCTTATTATTTGGATGGTTGGAGCTTGCTTTTGATGGATTTTTGATTCAATGTGAATAGCCTAAATCGTCAAGATGGGTTTAAGGCATAAATGGAGGGAAGAACACATGCAGAGAAAATGCAAAATGGGAATCTTGATTCTCATTTGGATTCTCTTGATCACAACAGGATGCAGCAGAATGAGCGGCTATGAACCGCCGAAAGCTACGGCCGGCATGAGTGGTGGTGGGAAAATGAAAACCCCTGATCCGGTACATAAGAGTACAATCAAGGTTTGGACCTATACAGAAGAGTGGAATGAGGCAGTTGAGTCCTTTAAGCTTTATCATCCTAAAATAGAAGTTCAAGTGGAGGTATTTAACCCGGATGACGCGCCGGAAGAATACCTTAATGCACTTTCTGAGGGAAACGGACCGGATGTTCTTATTATAGACAGTAAAAATTTCGGTCAATATGTTGCTGCAGATGTCCTGCAGAATTTATTGGAGGAACCGTTTTCCGCAGGAAAGTATAAAAATGATTTTCCCCAAAGACTTTGGAATATCGGACTTTCACTGGATGAGAAAAGCCTCTTGGGGTTACCCCTCAATACATCTCCCAAGGTAACATTTTACCGGGCGGATTTACTTGAAAAGAACGGTCTCCCTTCGGACCCGGAAAGTCTTGGAAAATTTATGGAAAAGGAAGAAAATTGGCTTGAGATTGCAAAACGGTTAAAAAAGGACGGTCAATATATCATTGAATGGCCGGGAGATCCTGTGGTTGAGATTATAGGGAGCAGCACAGGGATTTACGACCGTAAATTTAATTATTTAAGGAATTCAGATGTTTTTAAAAGGGCTGCAGATATTGCCATCCTTGCCCATGGGCAAACGTTGATCGCAAATATAGAGTTTTTCTCAGAAATTGGAAAGCGAGCAGTTCAATCCGGGACTCTTGCCATGCTTTACTGTAACACTGCTAATATTAAAAGAATTCAAAGCTATGCACCTGAAACAAAGGGAAAGTGGCGTGTAACCAGACTGCCTTTGGGGATGTACGGGTGGGCTGGAAGCTCAATCATTACCATGAACAGCCAAAGCAGCAAAAAGGAAGATGCGTGGAAATTTATGGAGTTTTTAGCGACACATCAGGATGAAATTATCTTAGAAAATACCGTTCCTGCTTATATACCTGCCCGGGAGAAGCTTAATGCGTCTGACCTTCCTTATGAATTCCTTGGAGGGCAAAAAGCCTATGCCTTATATCTTGATCTTGTGGAGAAGATGAGAGAGTTTCCGTCTACTCCTTTAGACAATAAAGCGTTAAGTGTCTATGAATTGGAAATTGTGGATGTTGTTGAGAAACATTTAGATACAAGGGAAAGCATAAAAAAGATTGAAGAAAAAATAGAAACTCAATTTGCACAAGAAAAAAATATCTTGCTAGGAAACAGGGAGGAGGGAAATTTCCCTAATAAGACGGATGGTAACAAAAGTAGTGTAAAATAAACCGAAAGGAATGTGAATGAGGATGAGAAAAGTATTAACCGTTTTGTTACTTGTATGTTTTATACTGGTAGGGTGTAACAGTGCTACAGTACCCAAAGGCCCAAGCGCATCCTCCGAGGATAAGGGGCCGGAAACCACGAAAGCTCCTGAAAACGTTGAAATAACCGTTTGGACATACGACGCCTATATGGGAGAGGCGACAAAGCTGTTTGAAGCCAAGTACCCCAATATAAAAGTAAAATTGGAGCTGTTTTCCTATGATGATTCCAATGAAAAGTTTTTAAAAGCACTTTCCGATGGACAAGGACCTGACGCATTGGTCATTGACAGCTCTTATTTCGGACAATATGTTGGATTGGATGTACTTCAGGATCTATTGGAAGAACCCTTTGCAGCGGGTAAGTATAAAAAAGATTTTCCCGAAGGTTTGTGGAACAGTAATTTGTCCCTGGATGGGAAAAAACTATTGGGATTTCCCATTGCGACAGGTCCCAGAGTAACCTTCTACCGTGCGGATATTATGCAGCAAAACGGGTTCCCGTCTGACCCGGAAGAACTCGGGAAGTTTATGGAGGATCCTAAAAATTGGTTGGAAATCGGTAAAAAATTAAAGAAGAAGGACCAATATATCATGCAGTGGACCGGAGATGTTACTGAATTGATGGGAATGCAGGCGGGAATCTTTGATCGGGATTTTAATTTTGTGAGAAATACTGACCTTTTTGTAAAGGGTCTGGATATTACAAAAGAAGCACATACACTGACTTTGGAGTCCAACATCGGCTTTTGGACCGATGTTGGAAAAACCGCAATCCAGTCCGGTCAGCTTGCAATGGTGTATATCGGAGCATGGGCTGAGACGGATATTAAAAACTATGCACCTGAAACAGCAGGCAAATGGCGGATTACGAGGCTGCCATTCGGCTTATACGGATGGTCGGGTAGTACAATTATCTCCATGAATGCCCAAAGTGAGAAAAAAGAAGCAGCATGGAAGTATATAGAGTATATTGCAAAGCATGAACATGGACTGGGTAATAGGGTTTCCATACCTGGATATATTCCTGCCCGTAAAAATCCTCAGGATCTGGAGCAAATCTTTGACTTTTTAGGAGGGCAAAAAGCCTATCAAATGATTGACAAATTAGCGGATCAAATGAAGGAATACCCCATCACGCCTTTGGATAACAAAGCACAGGATATATTTAGAAAAGGTGTTCTGGAAATTGTCGAAAAGAATTTGGATTCCAGCAGTGGTTTAAACAAAATTGACAAGGAAGTTGAAGCCACCTTGAGCGAGGAGAAAAAAATCTTATTGCAGAATATGGGGAAATAGTAAATGTATAAAGGCCGGTGAATCCGGCCTTTATTTGTGTCTTAAGGCAGTGCAGAGCAAGTATGGCCGGGTTTTAACCGAAAAGCCTTTTGGCAATTGCATTGACTTCAAAGATAATCTTTTCTTCATCCATGGTTTTAAGCTTCCGGTCTTCCATTACAATGTTTCCATCAATGATGACCGTTTCTACATCCGAAGCTTGTGCAGCGTAAACGATGGCGGAAACCAAATTGTTGGAAGGGGATAAATGGGGCTTATCTGTATTTAGGATAATGATATCCGCTTTCATTCCTTTTTTTAAAACACCTACTTCATTTTCGAAACCAATCGCTGCCGCACCATTAACGGTTGCCATACGCATTGTTTGTTCCGCATTCATCAGTTCGGGGTTTTTATTCATACCTTTGTGGATGAGTGCTGCCAGATGCATTTCCTCAAACATATTAAGGTTATTGTTGCTTGCAGGCCCATCCGTTCCGAGTCCCACAGTAATTCCTTTTTCAAGGAATCTTGGAATGGGAGCAATACCGCTTCCAAGCTTAAGGTTACTGGTTGGATTATGAGATACATAAACATTTTTTGCTTTCAATATATCCATGTCTGTTTCCGAAAGGTGCACGCAATGCGCCGCAAAAACCGGAACATCAAAAATACCGCACGCATCACAAATTTCCGCGGAATTCATTCCGTATTTTTTTATGGAATTTTCTCTTTCATTCAGTGTTTCAAGCAAATGAATATGAATTCCTGTGCCCAGTTGTTTTGCGAGGGCTGCCGCGCTTTTTAAAGAGGGTTCATCGAAAATGTAGGTTGAATGGACTTCAAGATAAACCTTAATTCGCCCATTGGAGGTGTTGTTCCAATTATTGTAGTACGATATACTGGCACTCGAATTATCAATCAGCTTATAATTGTCTTTGCTGCCGAAGCGAATGGGACTAATGGACAGATTGGCCCGGATTCCTGCCTCAGAAACTGCTTTGGCTACATCTTCCATATGAAAATACATATCCGCAAAAGTCGTAGTACCGCTTTTGATCATTTCAGCAATTCCTAAAAGGGTTCCCCAGTAAATATCTTCCTTGGTCAGCTTGGCTTCGGTAGGGAAAATATTTTTAAAGAGCCAATCCTCCAATGCCAAATCATCCGCGGAATTTCTAAGTAGGGTCATGGCACAGTGGGTATGGGAGTTTACGAGACCGGGCATGGCGATGCGGTTTTTGCCTTCAATGATTTTATCGGGAACAAAGCCGTTCAGTTCTTCCAGAGAAGTTGAAACAAACGTGATGATTCCGTTTTGGATACCGATAAAACCGTTTTTAATCAGCATATTGGAATCATCACAGGTTAAAATATCTATATTTTTCAGTAATATATTCATGAAAATCCACCTATAAAATGATATTATTATTCTATTTTTATGTGTTTTACCATTTAATATTCATTATAAACTAGTGCTTTTTAACACAACATATTTTAAGTTTCAAAGTGTTAAAAATGCACTTCCTCTGTTTGTGCCTCGCATACCCTAGAAAAGAATTACGTTACGAGGCACAAGTTAAATTAGGCATATAAATTGACCCGGTGCGATTGAATTCTTTTTAGAACCTTCTTTATATGAAAATCAAACCGATTGTTTATAAGAAGGGATGCTTTTAAATTTGCTCCTTACGAGTATGCGAATCAAATGGCTGTCAGAGAATAATTTAACATATAAGGTTACATAATTCAATGGCAATGAAGAAAATATGTGAAATTTTTATAAAGAAACTTAAGAATTTACCTTATCGCTGTTAAGACAAAAATATTTTTGGCATTTCTGCTGCTTTTTTTATAAGTAGCGTCTTCTAAGGTTTCAATACTTATGTTTTTGAAGCCTGCACTTTGAAACCAGGTCTCAAGCTGTGTGAGGCTAAAGCCCGACCAGATATCGTGCATTTTTTCCATTAATTCCTTATCTTTGTGTTCCATGAGATCTGCCAAAAAAACAATGCCTCCGGGTTTTAAGATACGGTACATTTCTTTGATTACATCGAGAGGTTCACCGATATGATGGAGAAACATGCTCGCAAATACCGCGTCCGCTTGGCAATCCTTGATGGGAACATCCTGGCCGTCGGATTTTACTGTTTCAATATTTTTGATACCGTTTTCCTTTGCTTTTTTATTGAGCTCTTTAATCATTTCACCCGAAATGTCAATTGCAATGACTTTCTTGACAAACTTTGCAGCTGCCCGGGATAAATACCCGTTACCGGCACCAAGGTCAACGATCGTCATGTTCTTTTTTAATATTTGGAGTTCCAAAAGCTTGTTTTTTACAGATTCATCATGATAGTTTTTTCTTATTTCCTCCCACTCCGGGGCAATTTCATCGAAGAATTCCCTGGTATCTCCCTCACTTGAAGAGTAGCTTTGGGAATCCCCTGAGGAAAGCCAATGAATCAGTGCACTTTTACTAAACCGCCATTCTCTTCCAATTTTCCTGGCAGGAACTTTTTCTTCCTTCAGCAGTTTGATAAAAGTTTTGACACTAACACCAAAAAGCTCGGCTGCCTCTTCCATGGTAAGTATTTCCTTATCCATATACTACACTCCGTATTCTGTAATATTTCTCAAATCAATGGTTGGGGTAAGGTCTTTTTTAGCATGCTTACAGTTTATATTGTTAACTTTATTATATAACGGTTAAATTTAATTATCAACACTTAATTTCAATAATAGGGCATATAAATACAGTTATATACAACTTGATTTTAGCATGTTTCATCACTTTAATATTAATCCATATGATTAAAACTCAATTCCTGATCTTACACTAATTGTTTTCCAAATATAAAAAAAGTGATAAAGTAAGATTATGGAATTTGAGGGGGATTCACCGCGAAAAACGCCGCATATACTTTAGATATAGATAACGAACTGTAAAAGTAAAATTTTGGTTTCTGACACCTAAGTAAACTGGTGCCTTGTAACGTAATTCTTTTCTAGGGTATGGGAGGCACAAACAGATGAAGTGCATTTTTAATACTTTGAAACTTAAAATTTGTTGTGATAAATAGCACTAGGTATTTCATCTCTGGAATTTTACTGCTTTTACACTCCGTTATCTATAGATCAATTGTGTGAAAAGGTCACATTATCTGTGGGGCAGATTTACAGGTGCTTTTTTTTGGAGGAAGTTAAATTAAAAGGTGAATATAATTTAGCACCTTGTTAGAATAAAAACGGATTGTAGGAGGTAAATCATGATCAAGAGAAAAGTATTTTTATTGGTATTTGTCCTTCTAATGGTATTCAATGCATGTAACCAAAGGCAATTAGAAGATGTGGCTGCTAATCAAACAACGCAAGTCCAAAGTAGTAACCCTCAAAATTCGGCAGATATTGATATGGAAAAGGATGCTGAAATTAAAGCATATAAAGGCTTCATTGAAAAGAAAAAGATAGACTTATTTAAGCCATCCTTTACTGCAGGACACTCCTTTGTTGAAAATACTTCTTTTTCAAACTATGGTAGAGAAAATACTTTTAGTGCCTGGTATAAAAAAGGAGATTCTTATTTCGAGATTGTTGGAGGCTTGTTGACCAATTTAGGTGATCCACAGGCCAAAGGAGAGGGAACTCTATTGGGGACAAAGTATTTCTTCGTAGACAAATTTGTCATTTGGTGGCCGAAAGACGCCCAAGGGCTTACTAGGTACGCTTATGGGATTAACTTTGAAAAAGCAAATTTGACAAAGGAGGAAATAAAAAAAATTATTGAGTCTTTCAAGAAGGTTTGAGTTCATTACCATTTTAAAATTTTGCAAGGGAGGCGTTTTTTTGAGCATATCAAGGTAGATTGGAGTTTATTTCAGTAACATTGCATTAAATTTATAGGAAAACATTTACGGTAGAAAAATAAAACTCCTTTGGCTAAGATTAGGTTTGTGTCCCGACCGATACAATCCCAAAATTAGTAAAGGAGCTAACTATGAGATATTATATCAGGAA
>JAOABQ010000100.1 GCA_026418275.1 Clostridia bacterium | reverse complement strand
GTGTATTGGTTGGTGTGTTGGTTGGTGATGGGGTGTTAGTTGGTGTAGCTGTTGGGGTATTCGTCGGTGTTGGGGTTGGCAATAAACTTACCCTCACTTTAATTACACCACTTCCATATAACTCCCCGTCCCCTGATGTAAGCTTTAATACATAATCACCGGGTTCGCTAAACCTTGCCTTTGTTTGATAGGATAGAGGTGAATCAAAGACTACATCTCCCGGCCCACTTACTTTGCTCCATGAAAAACTTAAGGGTATGCCGTCCATAAGACAGTCATCCACCACATTTCCATGAAGACCAAGTACTTTATCTATTAAAATTTCTGAATCTTCACCAGCATCAACCAAAGGTGCAGTGTTTGCTTTTTTCTCCGGATTGTAACCTTTTGAGCCGATGATAAGGTCAGATAATACCGGGCTTTTACCATCACTGGAACGCTTAAAGGCCACATTCACTTTCAAATATTGTCCCTTTGGTACAGGCATTTGTTGTCCATTCTTTACGATTTGAGGGGTAGAATAATCCGTCCCGTAAACGCTGCTGCAAACCGATACAATCATAGAACTATCGTTATGCAATTCCCCATTCCAACGAATAGGCCCCCATTCCAAGTCCTCCGCTTTGCTGTCAAATACAGTGGTCCATGTACCTTCCTTAGGCGCCCCGGTTAGGGTGCTTCCTGTCATATCGCTGTAATTGTATAACTCTCCCCCTAAATTCACGCTGGTAAAATCTACAGCACCGACTGGAGTTTTTCCATCTTGACCTATAGGTCCGGCATTGGGGTCAATACGCATCACGGTATGATCATAGAAGTTTGTAACCCATATTTTACCCTTTGCATCTACAGCCACTCCGGTAGGACCACTTCCAACTGTTACATTGCCTACATAAGTACCATCACTTTTGATATGCCCGACTGTATTGATGCTGCTATATACTTTTGAATGTGCTACCCAAACATCTCCGTTTTTATCGGCTACACACCCTTGCGCATAATATCCGCCATGATTATAGGTTCCTATCAAAGTTCCATCCGGTGCAAATTTTCTGATGCTGTTCCCACTTAAAGAAGTATTCCATACGTTTCCGTCTTTATCTAGCGCAAGACCATAACTGTCGTGGCCAGAACTCTTCCAGTTTACTCCACTTGGTCCTGTTAGAGGTTTTGAAGTGTCCCACCATAAAAATGGATTGGATGACCAGATAACTCCATTTTTATCAATGAGACCGCCATATCCTCCATATCCAACAGATGGTTCGGTTCTTTTTATCTTTCCGGTTACACCGTCAATGAGATCAAAGATCCTTCCGCCTGTACCGCTAACCCATACATCATTATCTTTGTTTACAGATACGTGCCTTGTTCCACTTGAATTGACCTTTGTATAATGAAGGATGCACTCATCCTCCGCAGTAGAAACACTACCGTTTGTATCTGCTCCGTTGGTATTGGTCCACGGTTTTATATCCCCTAAGCCTGTAGAAGTGTCACACTTTCCGTTTCCGTTTTTATCAATCCATTGTCCGTTTTCCATAAGACCAATATGTACTACGCTGTTTCCAGCACGGTTTGTTGCCCAAACATTTCCGTTCAGGTCAACTGTAGTCCGGGAAGGATCCTTTGGCTCGCCCTGTGGTGAAGTCCAATATTCGCCTTCTACCTTTCCAGTGTCCGTATTGATCTTAACAACGGTTCCTTTGCTGGAAACGGCAACCCAAATGTAATTTACTACTTTGGTTGTTTCGTCCAGTTGAAGCTGATCCTTTATGCTGTTGGATAGATTGATTTTTCTGCCTTCGTTAAAATCTTCATCCAATGTATAGATCTTATGGATGGCGCTAACATTGACTTCCATTGTGTCGGAGGTTGACTTCTCTCCGTCAAAAGCAGTAAGTCTTAACACATATTTTCCGCTTAAGCTAAAACTTGCGGATGCAGACAGGCTGTTTTTATCGTCAAAAACTACTGTTCCGGGTCCATCTGCCTTCTCCCATGTAGTTATTGGCTTTTCCAACGGCTTCTTATCATCCGAAACGGTTCCGTTTAAAACAGCTTTATCCCGGACGTCGATTGTTTGGTCCGGTCCCGCATTAACCACAGGCGGAGCATTGTAAACCGGATTACCCCCATGATAAGGTATGGGTGTAGGTGTGGATGTAGGTGTTGGTACAGCTGTAGGTACCGGTGTGGATGTAGGTGTCGGTACAGCCGTCGGCGTATCCGTTGGCTCAGATGTCCCCCCCGCGGCAGGAACCGGCTCCTTCGTGCTTTCCTCAATAACTTCCAGCTTCTTTAATATAATATCCAGCATTTTTACCGCTTCAGCCCTGGTTACAAGCTTCGTCGGCCTAAAGGTTTTGTCCTGATACCCATGGATAATTTCATGGGATGCTAATATTTTTATACTTTCGGCAGACCAATTGGGAAAACTCTTTTCATCACTGAATTTGATCCCAATCCCTCCCTCAAACATGGGAACATTTAAAAGCCTCTGAGAAAAGACAGCGACTTCCTGTCTGCTCATTTCAAGGAATGGCTTAAATAACCCGTCGGGAAATCCCTTGATATACCCCTTTTCATTGGCAGAACATACTTCCTTGTAAAACCATTGATCCGGCTTTATATCCGGATAAGTACTCTTGACATCCGGATTAATGCTGTTTAGGATTCTCACCACCATCGCGGTAAATTCCGCTCTGCTGATGAGCTTATCCGGCCGGAAATAATAGTCATCATATCCTTTTACCCAACCTTTTGCCCTGAATTTCTCAACGGAATCATAGGCCCAATGCCCCTTAATATCCGGGAATACCGGGCTATATACAGCATTTGCACTGCTCATCTTGATATTTTGCGCAGCAACAGAGTAAAAAGGTGTAAGCAATATGCACATAACTAAAATGAATGATAATACTTTTGACTTTTTACTTTTCATTGAATTCCCCCCTCATTCTAAGATCAAATAATTGTTTTATTTCTAGAAGTGACGACAAAATCCACATTATTTTTTCTGCATATCTTCTAAAGGATCTTTCAAATACATTAAAATAACGTTTATATCGTACTTCCAAGGATACTGTGTATATATTTTATTCACACTCAATATACAAAGGTAATACAGTACCCTACCTTCCTTCTCAGTTTCTTCTATTGATTCCCCCCTTCATTTATCTGCGGAAATTATATAACATTTTCTGGAACGTCTCAACAGTTATCCATAAAAAAATAGAATTTATTCAAATTATTAAAAAGGACAAATTCAGAGGTTTTGAATTCGTCCTTTTATTTAGCGTTTGAAAATGTTTGTGTATACCCTATACATTTTCTTATTCTACCTCATGAAAACTAAAAAGCTCTTTGCCACAATATAAACATTAATAATTTAAAATTGCTCCGGGATAACATCCTATGTTTTGGGGAAAAGTATCATGTAAGATTCCCTAAGCAGAAAGTTACCAAGCAGGGGTTACCGTACCGGTGAAGCAGGCTCCAAAGGGTATCCCAACGCAGCCCATTGTGCAGCCCCTCCCTGCATGTTATAAAGCTCTGTAAAATTCATATCTGTCATGACCTTTACGCTCAATGAACTACGGAATCCGGAACCGCAGTAAACAATATATTTTGAGGTTCTATCCAGTTTATCCAGTGCATTATTAAAGCCTTCCGAATTATAAGCTATATTCACTGCGCCCGGTATATGTCCGGCATTGTATTCTTCTGCCCCTCTCACATCGATAAAATGTACTTTTGTTTGCTCCGGGTTCTTGTACATTTCATATGCCTCTTGTGCGCTTATGTCTTTCAGGATTGGCGTAGAAGTGGGCTGTGGTGTTTCGGCAGGTATCAGGGTTGGCATAGGAGTCCCTGTTGGTGTAGGTGTACTTTGGCTTTCAAAAGTAAAAGTTTTCCCTACTATGTTATTCGTTTCATTAATCTCCCTCACGCTTCCATGCCCTTTACCATCATCATCAACAACAGCATAAATGTTATGTTCACCTTCCAGCGGATTCTGGAGTAAAAGCTTAATATCCTGATATTCTCCCGGTTTTAAAGGTTCTAATGTCCTAACCGTCCCTAGAAGCTTTCTGACTTGATCCGGCTGCGAGTTATAGAAAGATACCTTCACCCCTTTGGCAACATGGAGGGCTCCCCCATTTCCTATCCTTACTTCAACTTCCTGGGTTCCGGCTCTCAAGCAGGAAGCCGTAAGATCCACACATTGGAGGGCATTCAGCGATTGATTGCAGCGGAAGTTATTATATACATCCCAATTGTTTTGCGGATTGGCATTGATTGTTCCATCTTCGTTCACATGGGTAATGCTGTACGCATGCTGATTCCATACTTTTCTTGTATTGACCCAGGTATCGTTTTCATCCCCGTAAACGAAAACTCCCTGCTGAGGTCCTTTTCCACAGTTTAAATTCGCAACGGCAACAATTTCTGCGTTTCCGTCATTATCCACATCCGCAATAACAGGGTATTCGTACCAGGTACATGAACTCATAGGCACCTTAAATAGCTCTGTACCATCCTTTCCGCTGTAAATCCTAAGATAGAGTTCATCCCGGTACACCACCTCGAAAGCGCCGTCTCCTTCGAAATCAAATACCGAGGAACCGGTAACATTGGAACTTGCATCCTGGGTTTGAACAGACCAAAGAACAGCACCATCCGTATCAAAAACAGTATACCTGGATGCCCCGGCTACCCCGATTTCAACTTTTCCGTCACTATCAAAATCCGCAACGGTAGGGGGTCCACCAAATCCTCCTCCGGGAATGGAAACAGGCCCCCACTTGACTGTTCCGTCGTGTTCAAGAAGCCATACACTGCCTCCATGGACCAAAACCAACTCGGCAAACCCATCCCCGTCAAAGTTCCCTGCGGCGTTAAAGCCATCCAGTACGCTGGTATTTTGCCAAAGAATTTCACCATTCTTTTTATACACTGTATTTCCGCAAATCACCTCGAGGCTTCCATCCGTATCAATGTCTGCCGCAAAGGTGATTGCACCAACACTGCTGTAGCCGCTTCCGGCACTTCCGGTCCAAAGAATATTTCCATTGTGGTCTAAAACATGTCGTCCCATGATAATCTCAACAGTACCGTTTCCATCCAAATCGGCAAGGGAAGGTGCTCCCCAGTATATATTCTCCAGATCAGGGCTGCGCCATTTAAAGCTTCCATCATTTCCAAAGGCTATCAGTCTTTTTCCTGAAGTGTCACATGCAATAATCTCAGGCTTTTTGTCCCCATCAATATCCCCTGCGGCAATAGAAGACGCGGTATTTATTTTAAGGTTTTCATCGGTGACAGTGAAAATTTCTCCGTTTCCATCCCCGCTTAAAGCCCTTAATTCTCCTACTTCCACATTTGCGCCGCCGGAGGAGGAAGTCGAGCCAAATACAATGTCCGAAACACCATCAGCATTTAAATCCATAATAACCGGCGTCATCATAATATTTAACGAAGCGGGCAATACCTGGGAACCGGTCCATTTCCACTCCAGTACCGGATTAAACTTCCCTACCGGCGGTTTATCCTGGCAGCCTATACGATTGTGCATTGTATTGTTGTTTTCGTCTGTTTCACCAATTTCTCTGCCGCTGTCGACCCATACATGAAGAAGGTTTTCGCTAAAATCTACTGTTCCCTCGACGTTTATATCTACGTTGGTTCCTTCCTGGGATTTCAGGCCGCCGGAATAGGTTTTCTCACCTAACACCCGGTCTTCCCTGCTAAATACATTATTATGATCTGTATCCTCAAAAATAATTACCTTAAAAGAATCCATTAAGTCATTTAGCCCTTGATTGATCACATCAACAAGTACAGTGCCGCTTACGGTTAAATTTTGCGCATCCCAACTTACATCCTGTGTGTTAACACCCGAGGGAATCAGATCAATGATAGGGGTAGAGGTTGGTGTAGGTGTATCCGTCGGGGTAGGCGTTGGTATTGGTGTATTTGTATGTGTGGCTGTCGGTGTTGGTGTAGACACAGGTACCGGATTATTATTGACAGGTGGAACAGCAACCACCGCGATGGTTGGGGTGGGTGTCCACGTTGCAGTATGTACCGGTGAAGGCGTAGATGAAGCTGTCATTGTTGGCGTGGATGTAGGCTTTATCGTGGGTGTAGGTGTTGATTCAGGAAGATCCACGGCACCGGGAACCGGTTCCTTTGTACTTTCTTCAAGAATCTCCAGCTTCTTTAATATTATATCCAGCATTTTAACAGCTTCCGCTCTGGTTACAAGCTTTTCCGGCTTAAAGGTTTTGTCCGGATATCCATGGATAATTTCATGGGATGCCAATATTTTTATACTTTCCCGGGACCACTCGGGAAAACTTTTTTCATCACTGAATACCACGCTGGATTTCCCCTCAAACATAGGAACCTTTAAAAGCCTTTGTGAAAAGACAGCAACTTCCTGCCTGCTCATTTCAAGGAACGGCTTAAAAAACCCGTCGGGAAATCCCTTGATATACCCTTTTTCACTGGCAGAACACACTTCCTTATAAAACCATTGGCCAGGTTTTATATCCGGATAAGTGCTCTTTGCATCCGCATTAATGCTATTTAATATTCTCACTACCATCGCAGTAAATTCCGCCCTGCTAATGAGCTTGTCCGGACGGAAATAATCATCATTATATCCTTTGACCCAACCTTTTAATCTGAATTTCTCAATGGAATCATAGGCCCAATGCCCTTTAATATCCGGAAATATCCCATTTACACCATTCGGCTCTACATTTTTCGAATAAACAGATAAAAATGGAGTTACCAGCATAAAAACTAAAATCAGCGATAGTAGTTTATAAGTTTTTCCTTTCATAATACTCCCCCTCATTCTTGTTTGCAAACATAGTTGTGCTTCTAAAAGTTACCATTAGATTCTTAGGATCTGTCAAATCCTTCAGTATTGCCTATACTTTTATACGTTTCCCCCTTCACACTTTTGTGGAAATTATATAACATTTTATGGAATTCTTCAATTCCTATTAACAAAAAAGTATATACCCTAAAGTTTCCACCAAAAAACTTCTAAAAAGTAAAGACAAATCCATAGTTTTGAATTTGTCCCATCCTTGCTGCTTCAAATTATGATCAGAGGTACTTTTGAGCTGCTCTGATGTTTTTTTCAATCATTTCCTGTAAAAAACTTTCACTGCCAGTTAAAAATATTATTGGGCAGGATTTGTTGTACCGCTAGGCGGATCCAAAGGGTATCCCAATGCTTTCCATTGTATAATTCCCTCTTTCATGTTATAAACCTCAGTAAATTTCATTTCCTTCATAACATTCATCCCCAGTGAACTACGGAACCCGGATCCGCAGTAAATAATATATTTTGAATTTCTATCCTGTTTATCCATTTCACTTTTAAAACCTTGTGAATAATACACAATATTCACCGCACCGGGTATATGGCCGGTGGCATATTCTTCCGCTCAAAGACACTATTAAGTTTAATTAATTATAATAATTGAAAAACCTTTACATAAAATCAACCAAATAAAAAGAGCCGACCTAAAACAATTAGGTCAGCTGCTTCTTATTAAAGAGTTTAATTAATAATTTTTACTTGTTGTACTTTGCAATCTTTTCAAAATCGTCTAATTTTAAGCTGGCACCACCAACAAGGCCGCCGTCAATATCGGACATGTTGAAGAGTTCACCCGCACTTGCAGCAGTTACACTTCCGCCGTACTGAATTCTGACAGCATCTGCAACATCATTTCCATATAACTCTTTTACTGTATTCCGGATGATTGCACATACTTCATTGGCTTGTTCGTTTGTAGCAGTTTTGCCTGTTCCAATTGCCCAGATGGGTTCATATGCAATGACAACCTTCTTGGCTTGATCGGCAGAAAGCCCTAAAAGAGCAATTTTTACCTGATATCTTACAAGGTCAGCAGTAACTCCCTGTTCTCTTTGTGCTAAGGATTCCCCGACACATATGATTGGTGTCATACCGTATTTAAATACTGCATGGGCTTTTTTATTTACGGTTTCGTCTGTTTCCGCAAAATACTGCCTTCTTTCAGAGTGTCCGATAATTACATAATCAACACCCAATTCAGCAAGCATGGGTCCGGATATTTCACCTGTGAAAGCACCCTTTTCTTCCCAGTGCATATTTTGAGCGGCAACTTTTATTTTTGAGCCTTCTACAGCTTTTTTAACATCGGGTATACATATAAAGGGTACACCGACAACCACTTCTGAGTCAGCATCTGTAACCCTTGATTTTAACGCTTCAACAAATTCTACTGCTTCTTTAGCAGTCTTATTCATTTTCCAGTTTCCTGCAGCAATTTTTACTCTGTTTGCCATTTTCATCTCTCCTTATTTATTCATTAACACATCTATTCCAGGAAGAACCTTGCCTTCCAAGTATTCCAAAGACGCGCCGCCGCCTGTTGAAATATGGGTAATCTTATCTGCAAAACCCAACTGTTCAACTGCTGCTGCAGAGTCTCCACCACCGACAATTGAAATGGCTCCGGATTCAGCTACCGCTCTTGCAACTTCTTTGGTTCCTGTTGCAAAGTTGGGGAATTCAAATACACCCATAGGTCCGTTCCATATAACTGTCTTTGCACTCTTGATTGCTTGTGAGTAAAGTTCAATGGTTTTGGTACCTATATCCATTCCCATATAGTCATCGGGTATTTCTGTGGACGGAACAATTTTTGCTTCTGTATCGTTACTAAAATCTTTTCCAATTTTGTTATCTACAGGAAGTAAAAGTTTGATTCCTTTAGCCTGAGCTTTTTCCATCAAGCTCTTTGCAAGGTCAACTTTATCTGCTTCCAATATGGAAG
The DNA here is from genome assembly GCA_026418275.1 of Clostridia bacterium. Taxonomy (GTDB): domain Bacteria; phylum Bacillota; class Clostridia; order Acetivibrionales; family DSM-2933; genus SKW182. The sequence continues at coordinate 76,406 of JAOABQ010000100.1, read as the reverse complement.
TGCCAATGCCATTCCCCATTGCCTTAAAGAAAGTATAAGCCATTCCTCCACCGATAATGAGTGTGTCCACTTTATCAATCAGGTTTTCAATAACTCCTATCTTGTCAGAAACCTTAGCTCCTCCAAGAATTGCAACAAATGGTCTTTCAGGATTTGAAAGAGCTTTACCCATGAACTCAATTTCCTTCTTAATCAGGTATCCGCATACAGCCGGCAAATAATCAGCCAGTCCTGCAGTTGAAGCATGAGCCCTGTGAGCAGTACCGAACGCATCGTTTACATATATTTCAGCCATACTTGCGAGTTCTTTCGCAAAGTCGGGGTTGTTTTTTGTTTCTTCCTTATGGAATCTAACATTCTCAAGCATCAGAACTTCACCGTCTTTTAATGCTGCCGCTTTCGCTTTAGCATCCTCTCCGATAACGTCCTTTGCCATAACTACTTCTTTACCGAGGAGTTCTCCCAACCTATCTGCTGTAGGCTTCATGCTGTACTTCTCTTCAAAACCTTCCTTAGGTCTTCCAAGGTGAGAAACCAATATGGTTTTTGCTCCTTTGTCCACCAGGTACTTAATAGTAGGAAGAGCACCTACGATTCTTTTGTCATCAGTAATTTTCTTGTTTTCATCCAAAGGTACGTTAAAGTCTACTCTAACAATTACTTTTTTACCTTTTACATCAATATCTTCGATGGTCTTTTTGTTTATCATGCTCATGCTATCACACTCCTATGTTATTTGAATTTATTATACCTAAAAAAATGTATTCTATAAGGATATTTCCCAATATTGACTGCGGCCAGGAAATTTTAGCCGTTACCATTTTACATCTTTTTAACTGGCTTTTCAATAGTAGTTAGGAAAAATTATCTTTTTTTTAACAATCTTTGTTACCCAATAAACAAACAAAAATCATCCATGCATCGAGCTCAGATGATTTTTGTAATTGCTTCCCATTACCTATAATAAAAAGGTTCGGCGTTATACCGAACCTTTTTATGAAAATTCAATATTATTTCGTGTCAACACTTGACATATGGAGAATTAAATCAACAACCTTGTTTGAATATCCCCATTCATTATCATACCAGGATACCAATTTTACAAAGTTACCGTTTAATGCGATACCTGCTTTAGCATCAAAGATAGAAGTACGTGCATCATGGATAAAGTCAGAAGATACAACTTCATCTTCAGTGTATCCGAGGATACCTTTTAATTCATTTTCAGATGCTTTCTTAACAGCTGCTTTGATTTCATCATAAGAAGCTGCTTTTTCCAAACGGCATGTCAAGTCTACAACAGAAACGTCTGCTGTCGGAACTCTGAAAGCCATACCAGTAAGCTTACCGTTTAATTCAGGAATAACTTTTCCAACTGCTTTAGCAGCACCTGTTGATGAAGGAATAATGTTGAATCCTGCACCACGACCGCCTCTCCAGTCCTTCTTTGAAGGACCGTCAACTGTTTTTTGTGTAGCTGTAACAGCGTGAACAGTAGTCATCAAACCTTCAACGATACCGAAGTTGTCATTAATAACTTTTGCTAAAGGAGCCAAACAGTTTGTAGTACATGAAGCATTGGATACTACATTCATATCTTTTGAATATTTAGTATGGTTAACACCCATTACAAACATCGGAGCATCTGCGGATGGAGCGCTGATAACTACTTTCTTTGCGCCACCTTTAAAGTGAGCAGCAGCCTTGTCAGTTGTAGTGAACACACCGGTTGATTCTACAACATAGTCTGCTCCACATTCGCCCCAAGGAATCTCTTCCGGGCTCATGCTTGCGTAAACAGCAATTTTCTTACCGTTTACAACCAACTTGCCATTGTCTTCACTGATTTCACCTTTGAATTGGCCATGTACTGTGTCATACCTTAACATATATTGCATGTACTCAAGATCGATAAAAGGATCGTTAATTCCAACTACTTCAACTGCCGGATTCTCAATTGCAGCCCTGAAAACAAGACGACCAATTCTTCCAAAACCATTAATACCCATTTTTACTGCCATGTAAATCTTCCTCCTATACAATTTTATTTAATAGTGTAAAAGTAAGCCACTATTGTAAAGCTACTATGTAGCTTGAACGCTGTAAAACCTGCATTAAGGATAATTATTCCTCCAATGCCACAACTATTTTATATTATTTTATTTTTTTTTTCAATAGTTTAAGAAGAAATAATTAATTTTTTAACAATCTAACATATTCCATTAATCCTTTTCATAATTAGAAAAGGATTTTGGAACAAATCACATTTTCAATGATATATCAACAAATCCGCCTAGGCTTTTCCCCAAGTAACCTATGATATTATATATATTCCAGTTTAAAGCTGCCATTTACAAGAAACAACATTCGCAACAACCATAGGATATACCAAAAGCATACATTTTATTCTTTTTATCGCCAAAGCCCCTGCTCAATGTATCTTTTTAATATAATATAATTTAATTCACTATTTCAAACTCTATATTTTCTGGTGGGAGCCTGTCAGCCTTCTTATTATTAGCTCCCCTTTTAGATTTAAAAAAAGCAGCAAACGTATTTTCTGAATTCGCTTTTATAAAATATTTTTTTCTATTTAGGTTTTCTTCCTCACATGCCGGTACCATCTTATCTGTTACTAGTCCATAGTCTTTAGACATGTCGGCTTCCATAAAGAAAAATATATCCTTAGCGGTTTTATTTTTTATGTAAATACTATCTTTTATGACAACATAACCGTCTTTGACAGAAAAATCCCCATGAAAACTTTGTTTCTTATCGTAAACTAACAAGTCATTTTGTTCCTTCCCATTGTAATAGTTAAAAACATATATCAATATACATAACAAAATTGCACCCAATACTGATCCTATTACTTTTTTCATATAAACCTCTTGTTTCAAAAAAAGACCTTTCTATTTTTTGGTATTGATATACATATTAATTTTCATTTCTTTCTTACCTAACTCCTCCATATTTTCTTTTCTCCCTTCATAAGGCCATTCATTAATAAATGCAACCAATTCCACATCTGTATGGATGCAAGGTAATAATTAGTCTATACTAAATCTGATTGTTTTTAAAGTCTTTCGGTACCCTCCCGGTATACTTTTTAAAACAGCTTATAAAATGCGGCATACTGTTGAATCCGCAGCTTTCTGCAATATCTGTTATTTTGCGGTCTGTCTTTATCAAAACCTCCATCGCCTTTACGATTCTCATCCGGATTAAATATTCCATAGGAGGAATCCCTGTCGCATTTTTAAAGAGGGTACAAAAGCTTGTGATGCTTATATTTAAAATTTTCGCCAAATCTTCCAGCTTTATTTTGCGGGAATAGTTTTCATCGATGTATATAAAGATATCCCTTAAGCGGCTTAGATTTTTCAGTTTATACGGCATAGCCGCTGCTCCCCTACTGCTTGAGTATCTGGTAAGCAGTACCGACAGCTTAAGTAAGAGTGACTTTATCATCCATCTGAAACCTTCCTCTTTAAACTTGCTCTCCCGGTCAATTTCCATTAGCACGTTTAAAATGGAACTAAAATATGGGTTAGACTTTTCCAGTTTATTATCTAAATATTTACCAAACTTCCAAAAGGGTTTTAAATATTCAATATCAAATACGAATTTACTCCCATCAGCAATAAAATCAGGCTTAAAAAGAAGAACCATTATCTTTATACTCTTTTCTTCGTAAGCAACATGGATCTCATTACTGTCTATAATAAAAATGTCTCCTTCTTCAAATTCATACTGACGGCCGCCAATCACATAAACACCTGTTCCCTGCTTCAAAAAACATATTTCGATATAATCATGATAATGCAGCATTGTGGAGCTTTCATGAATTCCATCCGTTGTATCTACAATTACAGGATACCGTTTATCCAAATCCGCATCTACTTCCAGCGCCTTATTTTCCGGGTTTGATTTCATTCTCATCCTCCATAAGTAACTAATAAAATATGAAACATATCATACATATAAATAAGGCAGCCTCTTTGTAGGAAGCTGCCCAGAAATTATTGTAACCTTGCTGATTTATGATTGTTTTTCTATTCTTTATATCCTATTCTCTAATTTACCGGAGCCCACCAGTTGCCGGAAATGAAAAGCATGCATAAAAGGTTGATAGAGTCACCGTAATATTCCGACCGCCAATTCTGAATTACATTCCATCCGTTGTTCAGGTAGTTTTGGTGTGCACTGTCAACTATACAAGCAGCAATAAATGGAGATGTAAATGCAGCACTACTGTAAGTCTGTAGTTTGGTTCCATCCAATTTGTATCCTGCAACAATACTGTTGGGGCTGTTCCCAGTCGCATCTTTGAGCCAGTTTATCATCTTATTGCATGCGGATTTTGAATTTAAGGTGCCATAGTGGGCAAAGTCCATTGCAATCCTCCATGGGAACCTGCAAGAATTCCAGGAATAATCGTCGTCCGTTTCTGCTTCAAGAAATTTGGGTGGTGCAGGCTTTGGAGGGTTATCTACAACAAAGTCAGGCATAAGACCTGTATTGGGTGCATAGTTGGCAGTTATCTGAGAAATCAGGCTATATATCGTATTGGAAGCATCATCCCAGAACGTATCCCCTGTTGCCGCCTTATATGCCTTGAAATGTCCTGTCATCCAATCAGAGGCACGGGTGCTGTATTGGTTTGTGTCCCAGTCTCCCAGCATTGTCCTTTTGGAAGTAAGACTCATATCACTCTGTTTAATTCCGTTGGTGATCATCCTTTTTGCCTCTGCAAGATAATTGATGGCTCCGTCAGATCCCCACTGATAATGTGCAAGAAGGCAGGCGTAAGCAATGTCCATGTCTCCATCCGTAGCACTGTCGGAGTCCTTTGAGGTCAACTCAGACCGGTCGATAATCCATGACATATTATTTCGGTTTATGGTGCTTCTATGCTTGTCGTACATGTTGTACATACCGTCAAAATATTTTTTCGCCTCCTTATCATATCCTGCCATAAGGGCAAATACAATCATTCCATAACCATGTGCTTCGGAGGTTGTAATTTCATTTCCCGTACCGCCCGTTCCCTGCATTTCTACATAGAACCCCCCTCCCGGTGTCGTTCCGTTGGATTGCTTGACGTATTTGGCTTTCCAGTAATCATAATAGCTTTTTATGCTGTTGTTCATTTGGTCCTGTGTAACATTGTTCGGTTTGATACATCCGGCAAAACTTAAGTTTTGTGGAAAAGGTTTGCTGACCCCATTAAGTGGGATTGTGGGTGATGGTGTAGGTGTGTTGGAAGGCGTAGGTGTAGGTGTAGAAGTCGACGGTATTGGTGTAATGATTACAACCGGCGCCTTTGGATAGTCCAGAATCGATGTATTAAAATGTTTAATGATTGTCAGGATATCCGACATGTTGATGGCACCATCCTTATCCAAGTCATAGCTTTCAACATATTTTCCGTCCCCCACCGAACTATTAAAATACTGAATTGTTTCAACAATATCCGACATATTGATAGCCTCATCCTGCAGCCCCTTTATGACCATATCACCCGGCCACATGTCAAGAGGTACGGCTTGGGTTCCAATCTCCGTATTTCCGTCAATAATGTATTCTCCTAAATTTCGCATAAGATAGTTTTCCTTTGACACTTTTATGGTTGATTTTCCGGCTACGTACATGATTGAAAAATAACCGTTGGAATCGGTGGTAGCTGAATAATTTAAAGCACCTATGACCTCAACCTTAAAACCGGATTTTAATTTAGAACCGGCATCCGCGCTGTAAACCAAGTCAGGAGCAACATATCCCGATACACGGTACCAACGTTCTACAAAAATGGTAGGGGTGGGTGTAGCTGTCTGGGTAACGGCATAAATGTAAATTTGTACAGGCTTGGAAGTTCCAACTTCGGTATCCCCGCTATATACTTTTGCCGTTAAATAATAAAACTTCGAATAGTTATCCAATTGATAACTTATACTATAGGGATAGCTGTTATCTACACCTATCAATTTTTGAACAGTAGTTCCCCCATCCCTGCCATAAAACTCTACCTTTGTAATTGTACCCGAATAATTGACAGTTGATTTAATTTCAATTGTAGTACTTCCTGGAATGTGCTGGTTATAATAAGGAGCATCAATGGTGACAATTTCACCGAATGTCACAACCGGCGTGTTTGTGGGAGTATTTGTGGGCGTACTTGTCGACATATCTGTAGGTGTTCCCACCGGATTTTCCTGGACTGTCCACAGTGCTTGGATTTTGTTTGGCTCCCATCCTATCTGAGATTTATGAGGTTGTACACACTTATATACTTTCCCTTCAAAAGTAACCAACTGGCCTGTCACATAATCAATCCCCGATGCCCAAGCTTGAATTTCCCTTGAAGGATTTGCACCTTCTGCACCGGCTGCTAAGGGAATTGCAACAAAACCATTTACAAGTAAAATAAGTACCAATAGCGCTGCGCATACCTTTTTTTGAATTACAGTTTTCATACCTCCGACCTCCAAAAACATATTTCCTTATATTTCCTTTTAATTATATTGAACACGAAAATTCTTTATATCTTCTTATTTTTCGCGCTTCAAACCACTTGATTTTATATGGAGACAATGCATTTTCCAATACAAAACCACTATCGCAGTTCATACCACATTAAAATTTTATAATAAATGTCTCTGAAATAACAATCTCCTAACTTGGCATTTACTGTATTGCTTTGGCAATATTAGAATCGCTTATATTTTTCTCCGGATATTTAAAATAGGCTCCCCGAATATATTTGGCTAAAATCCGGAAGAGCCTATGATTACACTGGTCACATAAAAATACGTTCTTTACAATCCATCTAAATGCCGGGCATTACGTTTCCGCCGCAAACGGGAATATATGCACCTGTGATATAGCTTGCAAGATCAGATGCTAAAAAAGCGATTACATTTGCAACTTCCTGATCCTGTCCTCTCCTTTTTAGCGGTATATTTTTTTCATATTCCTCATGCCTTATAATACCCGCATTCCGCTCCCTATCGCTAATTGTCCAACCGGGTGCGACTTGATTCACGGTTATCTGATGTTCTCCTACCTCTCTTGCCAATACTCTGAGAACCCCATCCATTCCTCGCTTACCCGCAACATATGCAGATTGATTGACAAAGTTTTGCATTGCGCACTCTGTATTCACCGCAATAATTCTCCCGTATTTCTTTTCAATCATCGCTGGAATAAAGGCTTTTGCCATAAGAACATTCTGCATTACACAGGATTTAAACTGACTTTCATAATCCTGGACCGGCTGTTCCAATACACTGGTCCATTGGTATTGGATTACGGCATTATTAATTACAATATCAGGGTATGCCATCTGGTTTGATATTATATCCCGCATATTTAATATTGAATCATATTCCGTTATGTCTGCCCTAACAGTAATTGCAGCCACTCCAAGGTTTTGTATCTCTTCCAGCAGCACTTGCGCAGCTTCCCTGCTGTGGAAGTAGTGAATCACAATATTGGCACCGCACTTAGCGAGGGTTCTTGTTATCACCCTCCCCAATTCTCCTGAAGCACCTGTCACTACAACCGTTTTTCCCGATAAATCTATCTTCATCCGACTTCATCCTCCATATTAAAGGTTGAAAATGAAAAGTTCAGGAGTCACCCCCTGAACCTTATCCTTCCTGCTCCACCTCGTTTGTAACTTCCGGATTTATAATCACAAGAATCCGCGCAATTCTATTTCTTTCAACTTCGGTAATCTTGAATATAATATTCTCCCAAGTTACGCTCTCACCTACCTCCGGATTATCCTCCAATATGGTATGCATCCATCCGCCAATGGTATCCACATCTTCATTTGAAATATTGGTACCCAAGAGGTCATTTACATCTTCTATCAGCAAAAGTCCGTCTATCGAATAGCCGTCATCGATCTTCTCAATCTCCGGACGCTTATCATCAAACTCATCTTGCAGTTCACCTACAATTTCCTCCAGAACATCCGCCATGGTAAGAAGGCCTGCTGTTCCCCCATATTCATCCGCAACCACCGCAATTTGAATTTTGTTTTTTTGCATCAAACTGAGGACATGACTAAGTTCCATTGATTCAGGCACTGTTAATATCTTTCTTACAATATCTTTTAAGTTCTTTTCTCCCTTTTTTTCGTACTCTGCATATAAGTCGGTAATATGAACATAACCGATAATATAATCTTTATCCTCCTCGGCAACAGGATACCGGGTGTGCCTGGATTCTTTGACCGTCTCCATAATCTCTTCAAAAGGAACATCGGTGTAGAGTACAACCACATTGGTTCTTGGCACCATCGCTTCTCTCGCTATCATGTCGGAAAACTGAAAAACATTGTCAAACAAAGTGCTCTCCGTTTGATCGATAAAGCCGCTTTTTTGGCTTTCATTCACAAGTATACGGATTTCCTCTTCAGTATGTGCATGCTCAAGTTCACTGGCAGGTTCCAAGCCAATCATTTTTAAAATAAAATTGGATAAATGATTGAGTATCCAAATTGCAGGATATGTGATCTTATAAAAAAACATAAGAGGCAGTGAAAGCCACAAAGCAGCTGTTTCTGTTTTTTGAATGGCAAAAGATTTCGGGGCCAGTTCCCCTAAAACAATATGCAAAATTGTAATAAATGCAAATGCAATGGAAAAAGATATGGTATGAACAGCTACATCGGGGGCACCGAAAAATTTCAAAATTGGATCTATCATTTTGGCGACGATAGGTTCTCCAAGCCACCCCAGTCCCAGTGAAGCAAGTGTTATACCCAACTGGCAGGCAGATAAATAAGCGTCCAATTTTGATGCTACATGCTGTGCGTATCGTGCCCTATGGCTTCCTTCATTCACCAATTGAGTCAACCTGGAAGCACGTACTTTCACTAGTGAAAACTCAGCAGCTACAAAAAATCCGTTTAAAAAGACAAGTAAGAATACACTGACAAAACCAAATAATATCTTACTTATACCTATGTCATCCAAAATTTTACTCCTCCTAGAAAACTTTATAAAATATTATATAGTATTAACTATCAATTATCAAGTAACCCCAGATCATCCATTCCTGCAAAAACTATTCATATAGCTTCATATTTTAAGATTTAGAGAACTTAACCGTATAGTGAACAAAAAAGCTTTGTAACAAAACATAAACCTCACTTTTTTGCGAAATCTTGCATATGGACCTCATCATAACAGATCTTGGTACTTTTTTCATGAGGGTATTTTCAATCTATTACTATAGATCATGAAAACGATCATCATGTATAAATTAAATTTTCACGATATTAATCAAGGAAATTGAAGCGCGATGTAAAAACTTTATCACGTTCAATATAGGTTAAAGGTCCTATCGATATAGTCTTCAAGCATCAAGTTGGTCTTATCCAGGTTTTAAAGCAGGCATTTCTTATGTTAAAATATAATTAAGCAGCATCATACCTGAAAGGTGGTGCATTTAGTTTGTTCACAAAACTGATGATGATATTCCATAATACGATAAAATCCCGCATCCGGTATCTATTCACAGTATTTTTCCCGAAGCATTTAAAATCCATTGTAAAAATAGGGGCCCGCAAAGTATTTATTCTTGCCTTAATATTTACTATTTTAATTTCAATACCTCTTATATCGGTATTAAAAACAACAAACCTTAACAAAGCTTCCCCAAGATCTTCACAGGAAATCAGCTATAATGAATTCCTGAGCAGTTTAAACACTCATCAAATCGATACTATTACCGACTATAAACAAAATGCTAAAAAAATTACCGGGAAATTTAAGAATACAGGAAAGATATTTACCACAGATAATCCACAGTCAAACGATTTGAAAAAATATTTACTTGAGAAAGGTGTTAAATTTGAGGATAAGCCTTTCATAGAGACAATACCCGAAAAATTAATATATCTTATGGGTCTGGTTCTTCCTATGATCATTATCATCATGGCCATGGGTTTTATCATGAATAGAATCATAAAAAAACAATCCTCAGGCAATAATGCCAAGTTTGAAGTTATAAAAAAGTGCACCGTCACCTTTGATCATGTAGCGGGAAATGAGGAAGCAAAGGAAAATATGATAGAACTTGTAGATTTTCTAACCGCTCCACAACGCTTTACAAAGTACGGTATTGTTCCTCCAAAAGGAACTGTCCTCTTTGGCCCTCCGGGGACCGGTAAAACCCTTCTTGCAAAAGCCTTGGCGGGTACGGCAGGTGTCCCTTTCCTGGCAGTGTCCGGCTCTGATTTTGTTGAAAAGTTTGTAGGTGTAGGTGCTTCCAGAATCAGACAACTCTTTAAACTCGCACGTAAAACAAGTCCCTGTATCGTTTTTATTGACGAAATCGATGCGCTGGGAAAAAGAAGCAGCAGTGATGGTGCCGGTGCAAATGACGAGCGTGACCGGACCATTAACCAAATTCTTGTTGAAATCGACGGTTTTTCCGGAAGTGAAGGAATCATCGTCATTGCGGCTACCAACAGGCTTGATATGCTGGATCCTGCCCTTTTGCGCTCCGGCAGGTTTGACCGTCAGATCCAGGTGGCGCTTCCCGACCTGGACGCAAGAATTGCCATTCTCGAATTGTGCACCAAAAATAAACCCGTTGACAGTAGAGTCGATCTTAAGGAAGTAGCCAAGATGACTGCATATATGTCGGGTGCGGACCTGGCAAATATTATGAATGAAGCTGGAATTTACGCAATTCGCAGCAATCATACATCCATTAACATGAAAGATATTGATAAGGCAATCAGCAAGCTTCATGCCGGAGAAGAAAAAAAGAACAAAAAAAACATCACCCAAAAGGATAAGGAGATTACAGCCTATCACGAGGCCGGACATGCACTTGTGGCAAAACTGCTTTCGGGTTTTACCGTATCCAAAGTGACCATCATTCCTACCACCAGAGGAGCAGGAGGATATACTTTATACCTTCCTGAGGAAAAAATGTTTTCAACCAAAAAGGACCTTTCAAATGATATCGCTGTATTTCTAGGGGGACGGGCCGCTGAGGAAATAACCTTCGGAGAAGAGGAAGTCACCAATGGTGCAAGCCATGACCTTAAACAAGCAACACAAATCGCCTCCGATATGGTAAAGCATTTTGGAATGAGTCATGCTGTAGGACTTGTCAGCTTCCAGGAAGTCAGCCGGGAATTTACTACAACGCCAGGCACCAACGTTGTGGAAAGGGAAGTAAAAACAATTATCGAAGATGTGTACAAAAATACCAAGGAACTTCTAAGCTGCAACCAGGACTGCCTGCATCAAATCGCCTCCATGCTCTTAGAACGGGAAACCATCTACCGGAAAGACATAGACAATTTAATAGAAAATACCATGTTTCACCGCAGCCGTATCTAAACCTTTCGGCTAAAAAAAGCCTTAAGCGGATGTCTTAAGGCTTTTGCCATGCATAGGGGCTTTTCCTGTTGTTTGATGGACTGATTCTTTTTAATCGTAAACGTTTTTACCTTAGAAACATATACTGAATAAGAATACGAAGAAGGTGATGAGAAAAATGTTTGAAGACCCTCAAAGTATATCAGACTCCAATTTCATAAGAGTTAATCCTGTACAAAGCTATATAAGGATTCTCCATGCTTCCCCCAATACATCCGCTGTTGACATCTATGCAAACGGTAGTCTAATTGCAAAATCTGTTGCCTATAGAAACTTTACACCTTATATTCCTATTTTGCCCGGCAGAATAAACATCAATATATTCCCTTCCGGCTTACAGGTAAATCCGGTATATGCCGGCACCCTTGAAATTTCGGCACAATCTATTTCTACCCTAACTGCCATCGGACTTTCCCCCAATATCAGTGTTCAAAAGATTCCAGACCCCATTTTGAATGTGCCTTTAGGTAAAGTATTAATCCGGTTTGTTCACCTATCTCCCGGAACACCCAACTTGGACATGTGTTTGTCCTGTGGTCCAAGCCTTTTTGAAAATGTGGCTTATACACAAGTAACCGATTATGCAGTTTCGGACGCGGGCACCCATATATTTCAGGCACTCCTTGCCGGAACAGGGGATTCTGTCCTTTTTGTCCCCCATATTAGGTTGATGCCCAACCGGCTGTATTCAATTTACACGGTTGGTTTGCTGGGGAATGCAAACACACTGCAAGCGCTCATCCCCTTAGATGGAGGATCCTATATCAAAGTTTAGATATCTGTTGAAAACCGGGAACCCTACTCTTAGGGAACTCGGTATTTTTATGTTATAAATTACGTCTTCATTCCCACTTCTTAGGTTAGCCGTTGTTAGCCGTGAAGAAGAATTTGAATTATTTGAAAATTAGTGTATAATTGTATATGTAGGTTATCCATAAAACTATGATTGGAGTGATAAACTTATGTCATTTTTTGACAAAGCTATGGCAAGTATCGGAATCGGCTCTGCTAAAGTTGATGCGCGGTTGGACAACCCAAATGTCAGAGTAGGCGACCAGGTATCCGGAATCGTTCATATTACCGGAGGAAAAATAAGTCAGCAAATAGACAAAATATATATTGAGTTAAAGACTTATTACATCCGTGAAACCAATGACACCAAAGTAAAAGAAAATGTAACCATCATGAAACATGAGATTCCTGCTTGTTTTATGTTAAACCCAAGGGAAGTCAGACAGATACCTTTTGCATTTCCAATTCCCTTTGAAACCCCTTTCCTTGCCCCAAATACAGTTTGGCTGCAAACAGGTTTAGATATAAAAATGGCACTTGATCCATCCGATAAGGATTATTTGAATGTTCTTCCCCATCCATTTGTAGACACTATCTTTGCTGTGTTAGGCAACATGGGATTTAGGGCCAATAAAATCGAAAACCTTTATAACAAGCATTATGGAAGGCGTGTTCCCTTTATTCAGGAGTTTGAATTCAAGCCCGCAGGAGAGTACAGATACCATTTGGATGAATTGGAATGTGTTTTTTATGCCGATTATAACGGTGTGGAAATCCTAATGGAAATCGACCGTAGAGCACGAGGACTCTCCGGCTTCTTAATGGAAAGCATGAATATGGACGAAAGCCATGTACGTTTGAATATTCCGGCTCACGCTTTCCAAGAAGGTCCCTATGCAATAGAAAATTATATCCGTGGCGTTATCGGTCAGTACTTATAAGATGCAATTAAAAAACAACAGTCTTTGCTTCATGTGGAAAGACTGTTGTTTTTATATATTTGCTTTATATATTATTTTTACATGGTTTCCAGCGTATTTCTGACTTCCTTTAAGAAATCAATGGTATTGACAATCTTTTTATTTTCTACTTCAGAAAGCTGTGCCAAATCCTTTGTCATAATCCCATTCTCAATGGTCTGCATGGATGCTTTTTCCAGCTTTTCCGCAAATGCAACAAGCTCTTTGATTCCGTCCAGTTCACCACGCTTTTTTAGCGCTCCTGTCCATGCAAAGATAGTAGCCATAGAGTTTGTGGATGTTTCTTCACCCTTCAGGTGTTTGTAATAGTGCCTTGTTACGGTTCCATGCGCAGCTTCGTATTCAAAGTTTCCATCCGGTGAAACGAGTACCGATGTCATCATGGCCAAGCTTCCAAACGCAGTAGCAACCATGTCCGACATAACATCCCCGTCATAATTTTTGCAAGCCCAGATCATACCGCCTTCCGAACGGATAATCCGCGCAACAGCATCATCGATTAGGGTATAGAAATATTCTATTTTGGCATCTTCAAACTTTTCTTTGTATTCTTTATCATATACTTCCTGGAAAATGTCCTTAAAATTATGATCGTATTTCTTTGAAATCGTATCTTTGGTAGCAAACCATAGATCCTGTCTCTGGTCCAATGCATAGTTAAAACATGCTCTTGCGAAGCTTTCTATGGATTTATCCAAATTGTGCATTCCCAGCATAACGCCCGAGCCCTTAAAATCGTGAAGAGTCTGTTTCGTAACCTCACCGTTTGCAGAGGTAAATACCAATTCGGCCTTTCCGGGACCTTCAACACGATACTCAACATCCTTATATACATCGCCATATGCATGTCTTGCAATGGTGATCGGCTTTTTCCAAGTTCTTACCGACGGCTTAATACTATCTACAATAATCGGAGCACGGAAAACAGTGCCGTCTAAAATCGCCCTAATAGTTCCGTTGGGGCTCTTCCACATTTGCTTCAATTTATATTCTTCCACCCTCTGTGCATTGGGTGTTATGGTTGCACACTTTACGCCAACCCCGTATTTCTTTATTGCATTTGCAGCATCTACCGTAATTTGATCGTCGGTTTCGTCTCTTTTAGATAAACCAAGATCATAGTACTCTGTTTTTAGCTCTATGTAAGGTTCTAAAAGAATCTCCTTGATCTTTTGCCAAATGATCCGCGTCATTTCATCTCCATCCATCTCTACAAGAGGAACATTCATTTTAATCTTTTGCATAATCAGCTTCTCCTTTATAAATTTAATAGTATAGTCTCATTTATCAATTATTTATTCTTACAAAATATCATTTACTTCAAACACATATATTGTAAAATAAAATATTGTCCGAATCAAGAAAATCCTTTACCTATACAAAATATAGTAAATTATATAAACCAAATCACTATCATATGTACTTCTTATGGGATAATTAAGCCTTTTCAATAAATCAGCATTGATTTAATTATTTCTTTTAAAAACAGTTCTAATTTGCCCCTAGCCGATCTATTCATTATTATTAGAAAAAACTGAAATGGAAAAACAAATGAATCCACTCTTTATTGTTTTGTTTAACTTTATTGTTGGTGTAGTTTTGCTTATGTACGGCGTTGGGATGTTAAGTGACGGTCTTGAGAAAGCCAATGTCAAAATCATGAAGAAAGTATTAGGTTTATTTACTAAAAACGTATTTTCCGCTTTTCTTGTAGGAACAATTGCTACAGCACTGGTACAAAGCAGCACGGCAATTACCGTTTTAACCGTCGGTTTTGTAAATTCCGGCCTTATAACCCTGGCTCAGGCGGTAGGAATTATTTACGGTGCAAATATCGGTACAACCATCACAGCACAGTTAATGTCTTTTGACCTTTCATATTTTGCTCCCTTTATATTTTCCGCCGGACTTTTGATGCGCTTATTCTTTAAAAGGGATTCCTCCAAAAACATTGCCAAGGCCATTATGGGATTCGGACTTATGTTTATCGGAATTCGAATCTTAAGTTCAGGAGTCCCTTATATTCGAGAAAGCGAATTTGTATACCGGCTCTTCCGTGAATATGGAACTAATCCCTATATCGGAGTCGTGCTGGGTATGCTTACAACCATGCTGGTTCACAGCAGCAGTGCAACAGTAGGCATTACCATTGTGCTCTTTAACTCAGGCCTTATCGGCTTTGAAGCTGCAGTGGGCTTGACATTGGGTGATAATATCGGAACCTGCATTACTGCTCAGCTTTCCAGCATCGGTACTACACTTGGGGCCCGCAGAACCGCATGGGCGCATACCCTCTACAATGTGATCGGCACCATGAGCGTATTGGCTATTTTTTATCCCTTTTCAAACTTAGTGTATCATATCACTCATTTTTTAGGTCAGGACAATACCCGATTAGTAGCTAATACCCATACCCTATTCAATCTTTTAAGTGCAGCAACATTTTTGCCCATTACTAAATATTACATCCGCTTTATCCAGTGGATAATTCCTGATAAATCTCAAAACACATAATGAATAAAACTATTAAAAATGGAGAGGTTGGGTCTTCAACCTCTCCATTTTTATAGAAATTGTTATCCTTTCAGTTCCTTAGCCAAAGCTTTGAAGGCACTTCTCGATAGCTCAATGGTCTTAAGGCTTACGCAGTAAGCAATTCTAAAATATCCGGGACATCCGAATCCGCTCCCCGGTACGATAAGCAGATTGTATTTTAATGCTCTTTTCGCAAATTCATTGTCATCTTCAATTAATGCCTTGGGAAACATGTAAAAAGCCCCTTCGGGTTTGTTGCAGGTAAAGCCGGCTTCTGTAAGTATATCATACAGAAGATCCCGGCGTTTTTTATACTCATCTATATCAATGGATTCATCCAAAGACTCGGCTACCACTCTTTGAAATAATGCAGGCGCATTGACAAAACCTAAGGTACGGTTGCATAAAACCAATCCTTCCATAAGAAGTTTAATCTCAGAAATTGCAGGATTTGCAGCGATAAATCCGATCCGCTCCCCAGGAAGTGCAATTGACTTGCTAAATGAATTTACAATGATGGAATTCTTAAATGCCTTGAGAACACTGGGCACCTTGACTCCATCATATACCACTTTGTTATATGGCTCATCACAAATTACAAATATGCTTGAATTATACTCCTTCTCCTTGCTTTGAAGAAGCTCCGAAATTTTTTCCAGCGTCTCCTTGCGGTAAATAACCCCTGTTGGATTATTGGGAGAATTGATAATCATCGCTTTGGTTTTGGGTGTAATATATTTTTTTAAAATTTCCGTATCCAGTTCAAATGTCTCCGGAGCTGTTGGGACAATCACCGGCTTCCCACCATAGTTATCAATGTAAGTAAGGTACTCGACAAAGTAAGGCGAAAACACGATAACCTCTTCTCCCGGATTAAGGATGGTTTTTAGAACCACGTTTAACGCTGCGGCTGCTCCACAAGTCATCACGATATTTCCGCTGGTTAAGGAAACACCGGATTCGTTTTCCAAGTGCTCTGCAATTTTACCTCTCACATATTCATAGCCCGCATTGCTCATGTACCTGTGCATACCGGGACGGTCTTCGGTTACCAACCGCTCAAGTGTCTTTCTCACAGCAATCGGCGGTTCAAACTCCGGATTGCCTATACTAAAATCAAAAACCTTATCTGCACCATGTATTTTACGCAGCCGTTCCCCCTCTTCGAACATTTGCCTGATTAATGAGGAACCGCTGATACTATCCTTTATTTTTTGCGATATCATAAATTCAAACCCCTTTTTAACTTTTTTACACAATTTGAATTATATTTTACCATTATGTAGTCCTTCTTACAATACACGCCCTAATTTTAATTAGAACCCGTACGATTATGTAAATCTTATTGCCTGGAAAACAAAAGAGGGTGCCTGTTTTCACCTGGGGCTGCCCTCTTGACATTCCTATTTTACTTACTTTCGTTATTTATAAAATTAATTTTTATTGAGAATTACTGTAAAATCATTTTCAAGGTAGCTATTAACTATTTTCACATCAAAAGACTTTTTACAGGCTTTTTCTATAAGCTTCAGAACTTCCTGCTCATCAAAATAGAAATATTTTTCCTCTCTATCCGGAGATCGACTGCTTAGTAAATTAAATGCAACCGTCTTGCGGGATAATTTTAAAAAAAGCCTTAAAGCATTCGTGAGAAATTCTTTATTATTTCCTAAATTCAAATTAAAAATTCCCGATGCATAGATTACATCAAACTCGTCTTCCATAAAAATATTCTCTTTAAAAATGTCTATATTATAGAACCGTCCTTGCAAACCTTTGCTTTTTACATATTCCAACATACTTTGCAAGATATCCACACCGGTATAATTCACTTCAAATCCTTGCTCTGTCAAGTATTCCAAAAGGTTTCCCGTACCACATCCCACATCGAGCACGGTTTTATTATTTATTTCTATATTGGAAATGAGGATATTAAATCTTAACTGCTGTGCCTCTTTACTTTCCCAGCCTAAAATTTTGTATTCCGGCCCGCCACCTTCCATATTGCCCTCATAATATGATTTTATCATATCTTTTCTCTTTATCCGTAAAGTTGAAACTTTCTTACAAGACATAATACATTCCCTCTTCTTTTTAATAAATTTATACCACAGTTTTTCAACTTTACTCACATTTACCAGATTACATTTAAATAAGGTTTTCTGCGATTTGCTTTACACCTTATTATGCATTTATTTTTAACGTCTATACTTCTATATCAAGGCATCTGCTGAAATTGATCCCCTTTATCAACGATTCTATGCAATACCGGAAGTATTCGTTCCACTGAAACACATGGTATAATATATTAAAATTTTAGACAACCTAACCTGTTATTTTTAATGTATTGTACTATTCACCTCACTTTAGAATATGACATTGCTTTTTAAATTGCAAGAGACAAAATAAAAAACTTAAAAAAAATCAGATAGATCTTACCTCGACAAATCCAGTTGAATCTGTTATTCTAAGGTAATTTAAGTAATCAAGGTAACTATTGTAAATCTATATTCACTCCCTTTTCTTAAGGTGCCTATTCGTTTATAATAAAGAATGTTTTAAAAAGTAATGTAAGGAGAACCAGTTATGGACCTGATTATTAAATCTATTATTATGGGAATCGTTGAAGGTATTACGGAGTTTTTACCAGTCTCATCCACAGGGCATTTGATTATTGCCGGAGATCTGATCGACTTTAAAGGAAACTTTGCTAAAATGTTTGATATAACCATACAATTAGGTGCAATTCTTGCAGTAATATACTTTTACCGAAAAAAAATATTTGATTCCTTAAAGCATCTGAAGCCAAAGGAATGGGGATTCGATTTATGGCTTAAAATCGCTGTTGCGTTTGTACCTTCAGCCTTACTTGGTTTTTTACTAAACGACTATATAAAAATTTACCTTTTTTCTACACAAACTGTTGCCATCGCGTTAATTCTTGGAGCTATCATGCTGCTTCTTGTTGAAAAATACTCCAAAAATTTTAAAATCGACCACATGGATAAAATTGGAATCAAAAAGGCCTTTTTAATCGGTCTAGCCCAGTGCATGTCTTTGTTCCCTGGCATGTCCAGGTCTGCCTCTACCATTATGGGAGGGATGTTGGCCGGACTTTCGGTAAAAGCTGCCGCTGAGTTTTCATTTTTTCTCGCAATCCCAACCATGATTGCCGCTACAGGCTACTCCCTATTAAAGGAGCTTCACGCAATGACAACGCTTGAATGGACAGCCCTGGCTGTGGGTTTTGCCGTTTCATTCCTTGTAGCCCTCCTTGTGGTCGGGAAGTTTCTTAGCTTTCTTTCCAAGCACTCCCTAAAAAGCTTTGCATATTACCGCCTGGTTGTGGGTTCACTTATGCTTGCGTTGGTTCTTACCGGGATATTGGGTACGTAAGCCCCAACATCCCGGTACTTTCGTCCTATTTTTACTCCCATTTGCCCTATCTTGGGCCTAAATCACTTGGATTGACATAGAAACTTTAGTAAAATTAAAGTATATCCCTTTCTAATTTTATACCTATCTGATCCCCATTACATTACAGATAAATGATGCATCTCTTGAAAAAGCACATATCAGCCATTTAAGTTATGAAACTGCACGATATTTAACGCAAAATAAACATTGTTCAAAAAAGTCTCAAAAAAACAATACACCATGGAATAACGTATACTTCCTTTACATTATCGCACCTTACAAAATTATCGATAAATCTATATTCTTTCGGGAAGTGATGTATATGACAGACATAGAAAAATTAAAAGAATTCGGTTCTTTGAGGAAATACAGTGAAGATGACTTTATTTGTTATGAAGGTGAACCCGGAAATGAGATGTTTATTATTTTAACGGGAAAAGTTAATATCTATATTACTTCGGTTGACGGCTTTCCCATACAAATTTCCGAGGTAGGACCCGCAGGCTTTTTTGGGGAAATGTCCCTTTTGGAGGACCAACCCCGAAGTGCCTCGGTTGTTGCTGCTTCAAACACCATTGTACTGGCTATTAATAAGGAGAACTTTCAATCTTTTATCTGCAACAACCCATCCATGGCGTATAAAATTATGAAAGGGTTGAGCAGCCGAATTCGGAGTTTGAATAATGAGCTAAAATCTTTCACAAATCATGAGGGCGATTCCCTCACTCCCATAAGAAAGCAGGGGAATCCAGTAAAAAATAGACCCGGTAACAGCGCTCATCAAGGTCCTGCTTTATTTCCCCCCGGCCACAAAAGCTACTCTTTGGAAGCACCCTACAGCTTCAGTGAATATATTTACACTAAGGAAATGCTGTGTCCCGTATGCGACAGCAGCATTCATGTAAAAATGCAGCGTCTTTCAAAGCTTAAACTATCCAGGATCGATTTCGATTTCAGAAAAAGGTATAGTGATTTCGATCCGCTGTGGTATTTAATTTGGGTATGCCCGCACTGTTATTATGCCAATTTCCAAAACGAATTCAAGTTAATACCGGGCAATAAAATCATTCCTCTATTGGAAAAAAATAAGAATCTCAAGGAAAAATACGCTTATACATTCTCAGAACAACGGGATATAAACCATGTATTTGCTTCCTATTACCTTGCCATCCACTCTGCGAAAACCTATTCCAAGGATCCTCTAAAGTTTGCCAAGCTTTGGATGCACCTAACCTGGCTCTATCAGGATGTTCATGACCAGGAAATGGTTCATCTGGCCTCATCGGCTGCATTGGAAAACTACTATAACGCATTTTATCATTCAAAATTGAATATCACCATTGAATACGAACAGGAAATGAACATCATTTTGGGTGAGCTGTTTTTAATGAAAGGAAATGTGAATGAGGCATTGAAGCACTTTTATGCAGCAAAAAACATTCACCGTGCAGATTCCAGCCTTGTGCACCAAGCTGAAAAGAGAATCGCCGGCATCGAAAATAATAACTTGGTATCTTTGAGATAAAATAAATTAAGTGTAGCCTGAGCATATAGGAATTGGGAACCTATACTAGTGATTTTTAACACAACAAATTTTAAGTTTAAAAGTGTTAAAAATGCGCTTCCTCTGTTTCTGCCTCGCATACTCTAGAAAAGAATTACATTACGAGGCACTTGATTAATCAGGATAGGTTTTTCTCCTGCTATACTCTTATTTCAAAATGTATGCTAAAATAAGGTAAACAAGTACGGTACGTAAATTATCCTTTAATTTTAGAACACAGCGACAATAATCCTGGAGGCACTCTTTTATGGACTTAATACGTTTGGAGAAACAAATCCAATTTATTATAGAAATCGACAAGTTAAAGCAAATCTATCGACAAACATTATTGACCGACGGATCAAGAAACGAGAATGATGCAGAGCACTCATGGCATCTGGCAATCATGGCGGCAATCCTATGGGAACATGCGGAAAGTAAAGACATTGATCTTTCCAGAGTTATTAAAATGGTATTAATCCATGACCTTGTCGAGATTGATGCGGGAGATACTTTTTGCTATGACGAAAAAGGAAATAGGGATAAAAGGGAACGGGAAGAAAAAGCTGCTCAAAGGATTTTTAATATTTTAGATTCTGATCAGGCTGATGAACTCCGCTCTTTATGGGAAGAATTTGAAGGCAGGCAAACCCCGGAGGCGAAATTTGCCTCCTCTCTTGACCGCCTGCAGCCCTTGCTCCATAATTATATGACCAAGGGAGCTGCTTGGAAAAAACACGGGATAACCCGCAGTAAAGTAATAGAAAGAAATAAACATATTGCAGAAGGTTCACCCATCCTGTGGAATTTTGCATTGGATATCATTCAAAAATCCGTAGAAAACGGCTATCTTCCGGAGAATTAGAGTAATACTGCCTACACTGAAGGGAAAGGGATACTGCATGTTTACATATCCCTTTCCTCTACTTCAATCCCCGCCATCCGCATTAAATAAATTGCATTTCTAGTAGTGGATACTCCGGCTCTCAGTTTATAGTCAAAGTAAATTTCATTATTTTTATAATATTCTCTAAAGTGATAATTTTTGATCTTTCCCTTACTCTCTTCTTCAAGCTCGGCAAGCTCTAAATCATGTGTGGATACCAGCCCTAACGCACCTTTTTCTTCAAGTTTGGTGATCAAAACTTTCGCTCCCATGTGCCTGTCCCTTGAATTGGTTCCTTTAAATATCTCATCCAGAAGGAAAAAAACTCTTTTCCCTTCTTCTACAGCCCGGATTACCATCTTGATCCGTAAAATCTCCGCATAAAATGAGGAAATATTCCTTTCAAGGTTGTCACTTACCCGCATGCAGGTATAAACCTCCATCACAGAGCAGCAAAAATCCCCGGCACATACAGGTGCTCCGATAAGGGCCAGTACTACATTGATCCCTGCTGTTCTCAAAAGCGTACTTTTTCCGGACATATTCGAACCGGTAATAAGTAAAATATCTGCTGATCTCCCAACCTTCAAATTGTTGCATACCCGGCTGCCGTGCAGTAAGGGGTGTCCCATTTCCGCAGCATCCAGCATGAGCTCCGATTCACTGATCTTAGGAACACTCCATTCCGGATGATCAAACCGAAGGACAGCAAGGCTGCTTAAAGCCTCTGCTTCTCCAACGGTTTCCAGCCAGTTCCTAAGGTTTTTTCCGGATTTTTGCTTCCATTTTTCCAAATCAGAAATAATCCGGTAATCCCACAAGGTAAAAAGGTTAAAGATATAATAGAATGCATTAAACCGGTTTGAAATGGAGTCAACAATCCCGACAAACTCCTTTACCTGCTTCCAAGCAGCTAAGCCCCGGTCATTTTTCAATCTTTCCTTCAACCCATTGATATAAGTAGAGTGAAACCGCCTATTCTCAAAAGTCTTCAGCATCTCATCAAAGGCTCTGATATCTTCCCTGTACTTATACGCCATCGCAAAGATTTCTTGCCTCTCCTTACTTTTGTATCTCAATATAAAGTATTGCAAAACAATGAATGCCAAAGGAATATAAAAAGGTACACCCAAACCGGAGAATGAACCCAATGTCAGGGCTATGGTTAGAAACGGCAGTACGGTCAAAATACGAGCCAGCCCCAGCTTTTGATACCCATAGGTTTTCTCTGCCCATGCAATTAAATAGCCCGGGTCCTGGACTTTTTCCCGGGTATTCATTCCTTGGGCCTCAAACCGCTGCCGCCATCCCAGTTTACCCGCAAGCTCCCCAATCGCCTCCTGCCTTTTCAAAATTTCCTCCTTGCTGTTCAAGGGCTCTTTGAGCATGGTTTTTAGCCTCTGTCTCCCCATATAGGTTTTCGTCCCATTGATGCATTGGAAAAGTGAGCCTCTCCCAAAAATGTCCAGGTCCAAGGCAAACCGGTGTCCCTCATCTTTGAATTCCTCTCCCGAGTCTAAAAAACCCATCCACTCTCCGTTTAAGCGTTTCAAATCTCTTTCATTAATATGGTAAAGGGATGAAAAAGTCCTTTTGCTGTCAATCAGCTTTTGATGATAAAAAACAAGACTTCCAAAGGAAAAAAATGTGACAATTAAGGCTGCAGCACATAAAAAATAGTATTTTGCGAAAAATGTAAAGAGGATTAGTCCTACACCTGCCAAAAAGGTCAAAAGCCTTAAATTGCTCACCTTATTTATTATTCTGGTTCTTTTTTCAACAATCTTTTCAAAGGTTTTTAGCCGCTTTTCATATATGTTTTTTCTAGCTTTCAAAATATATTTACTCCTTTCAAAGCACAGTGGATGCGGTGATAACCAGGATTCCACATAAAAGTCTATACATATTCTACCATTTACATTCTCATTTCACAATATAATAAAAACCCCTGTATTAGCCTTGGTAATAAATTCTCTAAGAATACGAAACAGGTATACAAAAAATGACCGCAAAGCTGCAGTCATTTCTAATGTTTATTGTTTACATTTCATCATCTTTTACTATCACCCGGGTATTCGGGATTGGTTTTTTTGAAACAAACAAAGTTCCCTCATTCTTCCCTTCAATAATTTTCAAAATGATCTCCGGGTCCTCACCACTGGCAATGACCATATTCGCACCCGAAAAGGTTGCGATTTTTGCGGCCGAAAGCTTGGTGGCCATCCCCCCTGTTCCCCGTTTGCTCCCGACTCCTCCTGCACACCTTTCCACTTCCGGTGTTATTTCTTCAACAACTGAAATCATTTTTGCATCCGGGTCCTTTCTCGGGTCACAATCATAAAATCCATCGATGTCGGACAAAATGATCAGCAGTTCCCCATTGATTAATTCGGTAACAATGGCAGAAAGAGTGTCATTTTCTCCGAATTTTATTTCATCCACGGCCATGGAATCATTTTCATTTACTATAGGAATAATTCCCTTATCCAATAAAGTTTCAAAGGTATTTATTACATTTTGTCTTCTCTCCTGGTTTTCAATTACATCCCTTGTCAATAGAATCTGTCCCACAATGTGGCTGTAATCGGAGAAAAACTTACTGTAAATATGCATAAGCTCACATTGCCCTACAGCAGCCACAGCTTGCTTTTCACGGATTATTTTCGGCTTTTCCCGAAGCTTCAATTTCCCTACCCCAACCCCGATGGCACCTGACGTGACCAATACAATTTCTTTCCCCTGGTTTACAAGGTCGGCAATAACCCTGGCAAGCTTATCGATTCTGGAAAAATTCAGTTTCCCTGTATCATATGTGAGTGTTGATGTACCAACTTTTATCACAATCCTTTTGGCATCTTTAAGGCCGTTCCTTAAATTCGACATACCCATCCCTCTTATCGACATAATAATTACCTCACTATTATATAACAATTCAGTTTCGTTTTCCATGCAATAGGGCTTTTTTATAAAAATAATGATGCAAGGAATGTTTCCCTTAAGGATGTACCGATGCACTATCGTATTGATTGTACTAAGAGCCTATACAAAATAGGCCGTCCGGCCTATCTATGTCCCCAAATCTCTCACCGGCATTTTCGAATTATATAATATCTGCTTAACACTTGTTAAAACCCATTCAAACGTCTGCAGCTGCTATTTTAAAGATAACGCAAAAAACATTTTACATTTGCCTGTCGCAATGAGCGCTAAAACCGTTCGCTAAATGCTCTGTCAAATGTAAAGTTTTAGTGCGATCTAGATAGATATTTTCATCCTACTTTTTTTGGGGAGGGCTATAGCATGAAAACGATTACTATATTAAAAAATAACCGGGGATCCTCTATTGTATTTTTCACAATCATACTTACAGTCATTTTAGGCTTCGCAGCACTTACCATAGACTTTGGCGTAATTGCCTATGAAAAGTTCAGGCTAACCTCCAGTGTGGATGCAGCGTCCCTTGCAGGTGCCCAGGAACTGGTCGCCAATACAGGATACACAAAAGAAGTGGCCGAAAGCTACATTTATAAGAATATACAAAATGTAAAAAACGTGGTAGTTTCGGTAGACTCCTCAAGCCGTATGCTGCAGGTAAGCAGCGAAAAAACGGTAGATAACTATTTTGCCAAAATATTCGGGAAGAATTCTCAGGATATTTCCGCTGTCTCAAAAGCAAGGGTGGAAAACATAAAATCCTTAAAAGGCGCAAGGCCTCTTGCCATCGTACAGCAAACCTTCACTTACGGCAAAATGTACACCCTTAAAGAAGGCGGGGGCGACGGTACTACAGGAAACTATGCTGCCATCGCCCTGGGCGGTACCGGTGGCTCCATTTACAGGAATAATCTGCTAAACGGATACAGCGGGACCATCACCGTAAATGATGTAATCCCAACCGAAACCGGAAACATCGCAGGTACTACCGTTACATCCATTAATGAACTGTTAGGCAACTGCAATCATATACCGGCATGCACCTATCAGTCCTATAACAAATACTGCTCCAAAATTATATTTTTACCTGTTGTAAACACGCTTACGGTCAACGGCCGCAAACATATAAAGGTTCTTGGATTTGCCACATTCTTTTTGGAAGGCGTCACCAGCATGGGCGGGCAGGCAGATGTTATAGGTAGGTTTATTACCTACTGCATGGAAGGTGAAACTTCTACAACCATTAATGACTATGGCACTTATGGAATCCGGCTTATAAAGTAATGAATGTTCATTATTTTATATCTCATCCCCAAATCCCTTAATTCTTAAGGGATTTGGGGCAAAACAAATTGCCAATCTGCATGTGGTAGCTGAAGAATCTCCACATTCGTTTCATCCTAAACCTTTTTAAAGGCAAAGTAGACTGCGCCCAGCATCAATACAAAAGATACCGCATAATTCCACTTAAAGGACTCCTTTAAATACAGCACCGAAAAAACAGCAAATACAGATAGCGAAATTACTTCCTGGATAATCTTAAGCTGCGTCGCAGTAAAAATTGAGCTTCCTATTCTGTTTGCAGGAACCTGAAAACAATACTCAAAAAACGCAATAAGCCAGCTAACCAGTATAACTACCGGAAGTGCGGTATTTTTAAACCGCAAATGTCCATACCAGGCAAAAGTCATAAAAATATTAGAAATAATAAGCAGAATCACAGTCCGCATACTTGCCTCCTAACGCAAAATAACTTACTAAACTCCTACCAGCTTGATATCTCCCCACGCTCCGATTTTATCACCTACAATAATTACAACCCCTACTACCCCATTTATGGAAGCAGCAAATTCAATGCCTTTTTCTATATCCCCACCGTTTTTCACTCTATTTCCGGTCGCAGTAGCTACTGCATCTGCAAGAAACGTATCTCTGGATACAATAACAGCTGCATCCGCTTTTCCAAAACTCAACGAGTGTCCGACTGTACCGGAGGATGTACATATGCCAATAGGTGTCTCATCCGGAGCAATTTCTAAAGCAACTTTTTCACTGAGCGGTGAATTTCCGGCATAAATTCCAACCTTCCTGGGTACACAGGTTTTAATAAAAAGATCCCCTCCGTTTTCTATAATAACCTCCTCCGACAATTTTAAAAGCTCCATCCCAACCATTTCACTTATTGCACCTGCAACGGCAGCCATAGGTCCAACCTCTGCTTTTTGCGCTGCCGCACACATTTTTTTTACAATCTCCGGTGCATCCCGCTCTGCGTCGATCGGCTCCAAGCTGGTTTGGAATAAAGGGTATGCCCTTATATAGGTCTCCAATTGCTGCCGGAACTTGATTACCCATTTTAAAGCTTCATCGTATAAAACCCTGCCAGAACCAATACTAAGGTCTGTCTCACCTACCAAAACCTGATAGAATTCCAGGTTCATTCCTTTAAATAATTTACGGTAAACCCTCTCTTCGTACATTTACAATTGCTCCTTGATCATATATAATAAGATTAACATAATTCAAAAATTAAAACGCTTTTATACTCTTTGAATTTTTCATTGCTGCTAGGTCAATGAAATCCCATAAACATAATAAACTATTCATTTGCTTTAATGAAGTAAAATTAAGAATATTTTCATTTGCGAAACAAATAGGTTATGATATTTTGGTTTATATCATAACCTATAAATAAATAAAGATAGTTATCCAGCAGTTAAAGCATTGCGGCAAGCGGTAATAACCAATCATAAAATTTTTTATAGATGTTAAAATAAGTTTCAATATTTTCTCATTAAAGAAACCTTCAATGAAAACGAAGGTTAAAATTTTGTTACAGCGTCCTAAGCTGTATAATCTAAATCTAAAAGGAAAGAAGAATTGATCAATGCCTGAAAAACAATCAACCCAATACCCCTATGTTTTTGTTGCTTACTACATTATAAACTTTATGGCATTCGCCATCTTCAGTACATTTACGCCTGTCTTTTTAAATGATATGCATTATGATCAAACATCCATCGGGGCTTTATTGTCGGTGGGTGCTTTTGTTTCTATCGCAGCCCAGCCATTTTGGGGACTTGCAAGTGACCGGGCCAATTATAAAATCTCCATACTTAAAATCCTTATCCTTGCAAATAGTATAAGCTTCTGCGCCCTAGCGTTTTATAACAATTTTTATTATGCCCTTCTTATTATGGCGGTTTTTTCTTTTTTTCAATCCCCGCTTCCGCCTTTAAGTGATGCCATTACACTGGAATATCTTGAGACCACCAAATGGAAGTTCGGACCGATCCGCATGATGGGCACCATTGGCTTTGCAATAAGTGCTTACGGTGCCGGCTTCCTCATTAACCGTAATATCGATAATATATTTATTATATACCTTATATTTTCGGCACTCACCCTTACGGTTACTTTCTTTCTCCCCAAAATTAGAGGGCATCAGGCGAAAAAAGACCGGGTTTCCCTTTTAAAGCTTTTTGAAAACAAGGAAATGATCTTGCTTATGATTTTCAACCTGGTTATATCCATCTCAACCAATTTTTATGGTGTTTTCTTTCCTATTCATTTTGAAAAGATCGGTGCGGATAAGAGTCTCCTCGGACTTGCCATTTTTATTGCAACGGTAAGCGAAATCCCCTTTTTACTTTTTGCCAATAAAGTTCTGGATAAACTGGGAACCAAGCGTGTTCTATTTGCATCCGCATTTATGACAGCTTTAAGATGGCTTCTCATTTATTTTATAAGCAATCCTTATATTTTACTTCCCTTCCAGCTTCTCCACGGCTTTACATTTATTGTTTTCGCCTACTCCATGGCAACCTATATCAACGAGAAGGTTCCCAAAGAGTTAAAGGCCTCCGGCCAAACCATGTATGCCCTTGTTTCATTCAGTACAGCCCGGATTATAGGAGGACTTCTCGGGGGTATTTTAAGTGATCTATATGGTATTAAAATAATTTTCCTCTTCAGCTCCATTTTATGCTTTGGTGTATTATTGGTCTTCGGCATTATATTTTACAGGAACGCACAAAAAAGTGCCGCAAATTAATAAATCCTCCCGGAAGTCCGGGAGGATTACTATATTAGTTAATGAATACTCCGTTGCAGCGTATTATATGGATACACACATTACATTAAGAGGGCAAGCCTTAACACACAGTTCACAGACCATACATTTTTCCTTATCAAAAGTGAGATCCCACTCCACCTTGTCCATCTGGAGGGCTTCCGAGGGGCAAACAGCCGTACATGCTCCACAGTGAACACAATTGTCCTCCTGCCAAATGATGGTCTTTGTAAACAACTTGTATTTAATCCCCTGTTCCTCAATAAACTTCAAGCCGGCTTCAATACTCTCATTTTCACCGATAATATCAATAACCAGCTTCCCTACTTTATTAAGGCTGATATCCGCATGCAAAATATTGATTTGAAGGTCATAGTCTTTGACCAGATGATAGGTGATTGGTTTTGTTATTTCATTGGCCGAATAATAAAGTGTAACCTTAATCTTTTTCATTTCCGCCCCCCCTAACCTCAAGGCTGTTTAATTTCCCTTCCATAGGCAGAGGTGAAACAGGCTGAGATATCAAAAATTCTCCGTTTTGTATCATTTGTCTTAGAAGACTTGCAATCTCTCTGGCTTTTTTTAGGCTTGATAAGGGAGCTGTCGAAACAATCTTTCCGTTTAGCTCTATATTCCCGCTTCTAAGTTCCTCATAGGATACCTTTTTCAGAACCGGCCTGGATCTTCCTTGTACACTGTAATCAATAATATTTGTAAAAATTTCGCTGTCTTTTACCGTTACCTTTCGGAGCATATCCTCATCCAATATGGGTATAGGGATTCCAATCCCCACAAACATAGAGATGCCGTATTTTTCATATACCGCAGCCCGAATAAATCTCGGATCCATTTCCTTAATATCCCCTATAACAGCCAGAGTCCCTGCGGTTCCTATCGGAACACCGTTTTCACCCCTTTGCTGCATAGGATTATGCTGCGTTCCATGCCATGCAACATATCCTTTTGCACCGCCTAGAAAAATCCGGGTTCCTACTCCGATGGTCCGGTACTCCGGATCGTTTAAAAGGGGACTTAACTGACCGGACGTGCTATATGTAATATTTCCGTACTGGGGAAGGAGCGTTCCCATATATGTATAAAGAATTTTTTCCGAGGAGTTGGTAGCAGCAGCATAGTTCTGATAAGCATTTCTCGGATTGAACATAAATGCCTGGTTTATATTGGTTTTATTGATGGTTGTACTGATTTCCTTCTTTGGATAACAGTCAGTGCCATAGCTTTCCGCATAAAGTTTGATATCTTTGCCTGCAATCAAATCTTCAATGACATGTGCTCCCCCATATTCCATCCCTTTGGTTTCGGAAAGCTCTGTTGCACCAATATAAGCATCGACAGCGGCAATTCCCGCATAAGCAGGCACATCGTTGAGCCAGACCTTGCTCATGCGAATGGGCGGGTCCGAATGGCCGAAGTTAATAAACGCACCGCTAGAGCACATTGGACCAAAAGTCGCTGTTGTCACTACATCAACCTCTTTTGCCGCCTGTTTGAAGCCTTTTTGCTCAACAATTTCTATAATTTCGTCGGCAGTGGCAACTACGGCCTTCCCTGACTTTATCCTCTCGTTGATTTCATCAAAACTTTTGTACCCCATTCTATCTCTTCTTTCTTTAATATAATTATATCTATTATAGGCTCTTCCTTGGTAGAATTCAATGTTTTTACAAATTTAGCACTCCCTTTTCGCCTCTACATCCGTAAGCCACTGTTCCTTAAAAGGACGCACACTATATGCATCAATATAGGATAACGCTTCTTCCACATCCTTGGCGACATAATAAATTTCTTTACATTCTTTTTTGGCAAACTTCTCCCCAATAATGTGTTCAAACTGTTCCAATAGTTTATCGTAAAAGCCCTGAATATTTAACATAACAATCGGCTTATCATGGTACCGGAGCTGCTTTAATGTAATAATCTCCAAAATTTCCTCCAAAGTACCGTATCCCCCTGGAAGGGCTATAAACACGTCCGATCTTGAATCCATCATTCCTTTCCTTTCACGCATTCCCTCGGTAACGATCAACTCATCACATGTATCATATACGATGCCCTTTACGTTTAAAGCTTTAGGGATAACGCCTATTACTTTTCCGCCATGTCGGTGAACCGATTTTGCACAGGCTCCCATAAGCCCGGTCAAACCGCCGCCGAAAAGAAATGTATCTTTTCGGATTGCAATCTCCCTTCCCAAAGCTTCAGCGGCCTCAAAATAAACAGTATCGATCGCATTGCTGGAAGAACTATATACACAAATTACTTTATTCATAAAATGTCTCCTTCTTTAATCATCATCTAGAGATAACGAAGCGTAAACGTAGTAAAATTCGAGAGATGAAATACCTGGTTTACGTAGTCTTTCAGAAATCGAAATTTTACTTTTACAGTTCGTTATCTTTATGTTTCAATAGCCATACGTTAAATATTTTTGGCTTATGGCAACCAATCTAGAACAAAATGCTATCGCATTTATGTTCTTCGCTAGGGGGAATTACTTCCCCCTTCGACGGATGCAAGCATCCTAAGCACCCCCACTGAATCAGCAAGGGGAATCCCCTTTGCAATCCCCATGTTAAGGAAATAGAAGTAAATTCTACTCTTCTACCCAATATTACTACTTTTCAAATTTCAATTACCCACCATAATTCCCTTAACATTAAAAAATAAGGAACATAATCCCTTTATTTAACATAACATAATACGGGAACCGTTTATTAAATCAATAAGGAGTATCATATGGATAAATATAAAACAATGGAAAACATCGCAAATAGCTTCCATGCTGCAAGAAAAATTAGAGATCTCCAGAGTAATTTACTCCGTGAGGCCCCGCCAGAGGTAAAACAAAGCAGCATTCAATTGCTCAATGAAATATTAAAAACAATTGGCGAACACCCGCCGGTTTCCCATAAACAAAATATCCAAAGTGTTGTAGATAAAAGCACCCAGTATACCAATACATATAGGAACCTAAAAAATCACCTGGAGTCCCTCAACAGCAAAAAAGCAGGTTCACATGAACTGGCCAGATCTCTGCAAATTATCACTCCCGTCTTACCAAACCAACATAAAATCATGGTAGAAAAAATGCTTAGAATTCTGGAAGTTATTTATTCTTGAGTTTAGAAGGTAAGTACCGCTTACCTTCTAAACGTTTATATCCTTTGATATAAAGATTATAATACTGAACTCCGGTAAGGCCTCCCACTTTTTTTTCAATGGGTGTTCTTTTTCTTTTTATGACAATCACCTGTTCAGTTTGCGGTTTTCTCCCCGGCTCCAAAAAATTATGGAGGATTAACAAAGCATTTCCAACCCCTGTACTCAATTGGCTGTTTTCTTCTCTAAAATTTGTAATTTCAATCACAAAGCTGATGACCACGGCCACGAAGGCCAGTACCACACCCAAACCTGCAATAGCCACCATCGCTTTAAAAAAATTCACGAAAAAATCTGCTTCAGCCATCAGAAATCACCTTCTTCCCTTTTATTATAGCATAATTTTTCACTTATTATTTTCATGTTTTTGTTTGATAATAGAATTTAGGGATATATATTATTTGTAAAAAAAATATAAATTTTACTTAGAGGTGATGAGAATGCCACATACTTTACCTGAACTGCCTTATGCATATAATGCGTTGGAACCTCATTATGACGAGCAAACCGTAAGGATTCACCACGACATGCACCACAAAGCATATGTTGACGGCTTAAACAACGCGGAAGCAAAACTTCAGGAAGCCCGAGAAAAAGGCGACTTCTCCTTGATCAAACATTGGGAAAGAGAAATTGCCTTTCATGGGTCCGGACATATTCTTCATACCATTTTTTGGGATAATATGAAGCCGGGGGGCGGCGGAGCAGCTGCCGGTAAAATTGCCGATCGGATCAATCAGGATTTTACGAATTTTGAAACATTTAAAAAACAGTTTTCTGCTGCAGCAGTTGCAGTCGAAGGGTCCGGCTGGACCGCACTTTGCTGGAATCCCACTTTCTCGAAGCTGGAAATCCTGCAGATTGAAAAACATCAAAATCTGACCCAATGGGGCGTTATCCCCGTACTGGTGGTTGATGTTTGGGAACATGCCTATTACCTAAAATACCAAAACAAGAGGGCCGGCTTTGTTGAAGCCTGGTGGAATCTTGTAAACTGGGACGATGTGAATAAGAGATTTAGTGTTGCAGTAAAATAATTGACTCGCCCAATGATTATGCATGTGAATCGTTTCCCCAAAAGCACCTGTCAAATGTTTTGATTTATGGAATTACTGTTTTACGAATTTTGTTTTAAATTAAAAGATAAATTAAAACCCGCTTCCAATCTTAACTGAAGCGGGTTTTCATATACTATTTTTTCCTGCTTGTTTTTCCAAACCTTCGAAGCTTTACAATAGGCTTTTGCATTTGGGTTTGGGACATATCCTTTGCACCTTTTTTTGGCTTCCTTTCTTCTTTGCCGAAGCCAGCTACAATCTGTGCATATTTCTTCAGCTTTTCATATACCAAATAATTGATGCTTCCTTTCGGGTAGCTGCCGTCCTTGTTTCTTTGGCCTGCCTTAGTCCCTGTAAGAATTTCAATTCCTTCGTCAATGGTCTTGACGGCATATACGTGAAACTTTCCTTTCTTTACGGCCTCAAGCACCTCGTCATTGAGTACAAGATTTTTTACATTTTGATGTGGAATAATGACTCCCTGCTTTCCATTGAGTCCACGAACTTTACAGAGTTCAAAAAAGCCTTCTATTTTATTGGTTGCGCCACCAATGGGCTGAATTTCTCCCTTTTGGTTAACGGAACCCGTAACTGCAATTCCCTGTTTGATGGGTACCTCGGCCAGACTTGAGAGGATACAGTAAAGCTCCGCACTGGAAGCACTGTCTCCGTCTACACCGCTGTAAAGTTGTTCGAAGCATAAACTTGCAGAGAGGGCTAACGGCATTTCCTGCGCGTATTTTTGCCCGATATATCCGCTTAGGATCAAAACACCTTTCGTGTGAGAAGTTCCGCTAAGCTCTACTTCCCTTTCAATATTAACAATTCCGCTTTCACCGATATAGGTGTTGGCTGTAATCCTTGAAGGCTTACCGAAGGCGTAGTCTCCTATATCCAATATGGTTAAGCCATTAATTTGTCCAACAACTTCCCCGTCCGTATCAATCATAATGGTACCGTCTTCTAGAAGCTCCAAAAGCTTTTTATCATACTTATTCGACCGGTAATTCTTTTCACCGATTGCTTTTTTTACATGCTGTGCCTTTACATATTTGTGTCCTTCAATTTCAGCCCATGCACATGATTCGCAAAGTATCTCCACGATATCATTAAATCTGGTTGACAGCTTATTTTGATCCTCAACCAACCGGGAACTGTACTCCACAACTTTTCCTACCCCCGTCCGGTCAAAATGAACCGTTTTCTCCCTCTGACAGAAGGAATTGATAAACTGAGCCAGCTTCATCATATTTTCCTGGTTCCGGTCCATTTCCTCGTCAAAATCAACTTTCACTTTAAATAGTTTTCTGAAATCCTCGTCGTATTCGTATAAAGTCTGGTAAAGGTATTCGTTTCCAACCAAAATGACTTTAATGTCAAGAGGAATGGCTTCGGGCTTTATGGCCGAAACTGCTACCAATCCCATCTGTTCTTTCATATTTTCAATGTTGATTTTTTTCGTTCTCAAAACCCTTTTTAAAGCTTCCCATGACTGGACATTGCTTAAGACATCCTTCGCCTGGAGAATGAGATAACCGCCATTTGCCAGGTGAAATAATCCCGGCTTAATCATGGTAAAGTCCGTTGTCATGGTACCGAATTCATTTTCATATTCCAGTTTCCCAAGCAAATTGTAATAGGTGGGATTAAAGTCAACAATGACAGGCGCTCCCTTTAATTCACTGTTATCTACCAATAAATTCACTATATATTTGTCCGCGGGAGATTCATCATTTTTTACCCAGGGTATCACTACCTGCTGCTGCTCGTCATCCGTTTCCTCGTCCCTGAAATCATCTAAGTTTTGCAGGATATCTTCCTGAACCTTATCCAGATAATTCACGATTTTTGCATAATCCTTATACTTATCCTTCAGGTCATTGATATGTAATCCTACCGCAAAAAGGGCTATTTTATTTTCCCATTCGGCAACCCGTTCTTCAGCATCTTTTTCAATGCTTTTAATTTTCCGGATAATTTCTATGGTTTCCATTTGAAGGATATTGGACTTTTCGTTGATTTCGTGCTTTACCTTCTCATCCAGTTCCCCATATTCCTGTTCGCTGATGGTTTTTCCCTCAATAATGGGCAAGAAATATATCCCTGTATTAGTGGTTTTTACCTTGAATCCTTGTTGCTCCGCATCATCATTCAACTGCTCAAGGAGGTCATCTCTCTTTTCCTGGAAGTCCTTTACAATCTCTGTCTTCTCTCTTTCATAGTCTTCGCTGTCAAAGGCCTTGGATATTTCCTGTTTCAACACTTTATTGAAATCATCCATATCTTTTTGAAAGACTTTGCCAAGCCCTGCCGGCAGATTGATAGCCATGGGCTGATGTTTTTTTTCAAAGTTGTATACATAGCACCAGTCATCCGGTATCTTTTCCTTTTCCGCAATTTTCTTTATATAATTTTGGGCAAAACTGGTTTTTCCCGTCCCAGTCATTCCGGACATATACAGGTTATAGCCCCGCACCTTGATTTTGAGCCCGAATTCCATCGCCTTAACCGCCCGTTCTTGCCCAATAATCCCAGTTAGGGGTTCTATTTCGGAGGTGTTTTTAAAGGTAAAAATTTTAGGATCACACTCATTACGCAACATATGATATGGCAGACCTTTAGAGTTTGACATGATTTGTCCTCCTTGATAAGCAATTTGAAATTTTCAAATAAAGTGAATCAAACATATTTTTAGAAGTTACAATAAAACTCAAACACCGGCCTTGCAATACACCCTTAAAGTGCTTATTACATGCTCTGCCAGATGTTTGATCATGATCGTATCCTATATATACAACGCATAAAATAATGGATGCCTGCTTCGCACAATGTAGAATTATCAGGTGCGTTATATATAGATTGCAGAACTTGTGAACAAGATAAGAACTATCCTATGTAGAAAAATAAAGGTACTATATATATTCTACTAAATATTACAAAAATCCTTTTTTTGATTTAAGAAATCATAAAAACTGTTTAATAAACAATCACAAAACCGGTTATATTCCATCATTTTGTCATAATTCAATATATTTCATATTTATCGCCCCTAGATATAAAAAATCGACCTATATTTTATCCCTCCACATGATAAGAGCATCTTCACCGTTATCACTGTAATAAGATTTTCTAAATCCACTATTTTGAAAGCCATACTTTGCATATAGCCCTTGCGCTGCAATATTCGTCCTTCTTACTTCCAGCGTCATTCTTAAAATACATTCTTCCTTTGCAATCCGGATAAGCTTTTCAAGGATTTTGCTGCCTACACCGGTTCCTCTAAATTCGGGATGAACCGCAATATTTGTAATATGACCTTCATCACAAACCTTCCACATCCCGCCATATCCAACGATATTTCCATTTACTTTTGCAATCACATACCTTGAAAATTCATTTTTCGTCAGTTCATCATCAAAAGCTTGCCTGGACCAAGGAATCGTAAAACTTAAGTTTTCAACGATTAAGACTCCTTCAATATCCTTCGGCGTCATCGCAGCAACTTCTACATTTATCATTTAAATCAGCCCTTTTTTCTCATATTCCCTTTCCGCTTGTGATTTTCTAAGGTAAAAGGGTACCATATCCGAAGCCTTCTCCATCCTGCCTCCAGCAGCTATTATCAAGGCCAATTGGGCAACGGATGCCGCTCTTTGGAGCATTAGATTTTCCGGAGCAAAATGACTTTTTACGGAAAGCGTTGAAGAAATAAGCTTTTGATGTTTTGGGACTGCATCTCCTACAAAAATGATTTCTTTATTTTCGGCTTTAACCATCTCTATGAGTTCTGTTACCGGTATTCCCATATCCTCGGTACATTTTATTTGCTTATTGTTCTCCCATTTATAGAGTGCAGTATAAACCTGATCATTTCGCGCATCCATTATGGGACAGATCATGCACTCGTTATTTGGTATATTATATGCAAGAGCATCCAGTGTTGGTACGCCCAAAACAGGTTTATCCAGCGAGTAGGCAATGGCCTTGATGGTGGTAATCCCGATCCGAAGTCCGGTGAATGAACCCGGCCCACTGGAAGCAGCGTAAAGGTCTATATCCTTTGGAGCAATTTCCAGAGTATCCATCAATGCCTTGATCATGGGCATCAGTTTTTGTGAATGAGTTTTTTTGTGGTTTATTGTATATTCCCCTAACAACCTGCCATCCTCTACTGCTGCAACGGATGCTACAAGGGAAGAAGTCTCAATTGCAAGTACCTTCAATGTAAATCGATCCTTTCCTTTATAATTCTATCATCCGGTCATCAAATTTCTTTCCCTTAAACTTAATCTGAATAATTCTCCGGTTTTCCGGGGAATCTTTGTCCTTTCCAATATCTACCCAAATGAACTCGGGAGGAAGGAGATCACGGATCAGATCAGCCCATTCAATCACAGTGACCCCATCTCCCTCCATATATTCATCAAAGCCGATCTCAAACATTTCCTCCGGGTCGGATATTCTGTAAACGTCAAAATGGTAGAGCGGTAAACGGGCCTGATATTCATTTACAATCGTAAAAGTAGGACTGGTAATGTGCTCTTTAATTCCCAATGCCCTTGCCAGGCCATTGGTAAAAGCTGTTTTACCCGTTCCCAAATCTCCTGTAAGGCAGACCACATCCCCTTTTTCAAGGGTTTTTCCAAATTTCAGTCCTAAGTCCACCGTTTCCTCATAGGATGAAGTTTTTATTTCAAAGGTTTTATTCTCTTTCATAAACAACCTTTCCATTAATGATTGTGTTTATTACTTTTGATTTAATTTCCAACGGATGACCGTCGAATATGACAACATCCGCATCTTTATTGACTTCAAGGCTTCCTACACGCTGATCAATTCCCACAATCGCCGCCGCGTTGATTGTGATTGCCTTCAACGCCTCTTTCTCATCCATCCCCTCTCTTACTGCCATAGCCGCACAAAGGCTTAAATATTGTACGGGAACACAAGGATGGTCTGTCATAATCGCAACCTTGACTCCCGCTTTGGACAATATCCCGGGAGCCTTTAAACTCTGGTTCCTAAGCTCTATCTTAGACCGGTCGGTAAGCAAAGGGCCGACAACCGCCGGGGTACCTTCCTCCAGCAAAATATCCTTAATGAGATACCCTTCGGTACAGTGTTCAATGGTAATCTTTACATCAAATTCCTTTGCAATCCGGATGGCCGTCAATATATCATCCGCTCTATGGGCATGTGCCTTTAAGGGTATCTCCTTATTTAAAACCTTCAGCAGGGCCTCCATTTTCATATCATATTCCGGCTTGTCATTGTTTTCCTTATCCTTATTATAATCCTCCAGAAGCTTTTTATATTCCTTTGCCTTGATTAAATTTTCTCTGAGCATGGCAGCGGTAGCCATACGCGTTGTAGGCATTTGACGCTTTTCGTTATATACGGTTTTCGGATTCTCTCCAAATGCCACCTTCATGGCAACAGGTTCTTTAATGATCATCTCTTCAATCCGTTTTCCATAGGTTTTTAGAGCTGCAAATTGTCCTCCGATTACGTTGGCGCTTCCCGGTCCGGTTACTACAGTAGTTACCCCATTTTCCCTTGCTTCAACAAAAGCTCTGTCTACATGGTATACCCCATCAATCGCCCTTAACTGCGGAGTTACCGGATCAGTCATTTCATTTCCGTCTTCACCTTCAAAGCCTACAGAATCTTCCCATAATCCTACATGACAATGTGCATCAATGAGTCCCGGCAGAATATATCCTTTTTTTGCGTCAATGATTTCCACATTTTTATTCTTGGTTTTCCCATTTATTTTCTTAAGGTCATCCCCTACATAAATTATTTTTCCCCCATCCAGCAAAACATACCCGTCATCATAATCTACGCCTGTCATCGTCAGCACTTTTCCATTTTTAATCAGTATCATTTTATCCTCCCAAAATAACTTCTATATTTAAAGTTTGTGATTATACCTCAATAATTTTTATTGCTCTATTACAAAACCGCTTAGGTCCATATTAAGAAAATGTAATTTATTCCATCCCTATAGGATCAAAACAATTGAATGATCAGAAATTCAGCATATTCTATTTTATTATATCAAAGGGATAAATACAATAAATCTCAAAAAATAAGCCAAACCCTTAAGAATGCTAAATATTACCGCTCAAGAGCATGAACTTTTTCTCCGACATTTATGCTGCATGTTGTAGACAACAAATTGTAATCAGCTAAAAACTAGTGCCTCATTACGTAATTCTTTACTAAGGTATGCGAGGCACAAACAGATGAAGTGCATTTTCAGCACTTTGAAACTTAAAATTTGTTGTGTTAAAAAGCACTAGGATAAATCAAGCCCGCTTGCTTTTACAATTTGTTATCTGTTTCATACATGCATTAAACTTATTTTTTTAGGAATGGGGGAATGACATGATGCAAAAGACAAAAAAGATTTTAGCTTCAGCACTACTGCTCCTTATTTTGCTTACCACTGTGCAGGTGGTAGTAGCTGAAACCCTTGGAGTAAACCTTTTGGCACTTCTCCAGCAAAAGGCCTCTTTCCTGGTTGGCACCAACACACAACCAACGGAAAGCCAGTTGGAACAGGCCAAAAAACAAACTCTGGACGATACCTCAAACTATTTGACAAACTACTTGAATGACCTCCAAAACTCCCTTCATCAGTTTAGCGTGCAGGAAAGTGAATCTGCAAAAAACAAGCTGAAGGCGAAGGGTGAAGAAATCAAGAACATCTTGGAATCTCAAAAGCAAATGGTTTTAGACGACAGCAAGGCAAAAATAAAAATAAAAATTGATGAAGAACTCAATGAAAAACTCAACGAACTGGATAATGAACTCAATATCATTATAGAACAAAAATTCAAATAAATGGAATAACGAGAATAAGCTAGTAATTTCCTATTGATCCCAAATAAATGCTATCTATGTGTCCCGGAACTCTCAAAGGATAGTTTCTGGACATAACAAACGGAGCACCTAAGGTGCTCCGATAAATTTTCTGCAATATTATCTCTTTGAGAACTGTGGTGCTCTTCTTGCTTTCTTGAGACCGTATTTCTTTCTTTCCTTCATTCTTGGGTCACGGGTTAAGAAACCGGCTTTCTTTAACACGGATCTTAATTCTTCGTCTGCTTTTAATAATGCTCTTGAAATTCCGTGTCTGATTGCACCTGCCTGTCCGGTAAAGCCGCCACCTGCCACTTTACACAAAACATCAAATTTTGAAGCTGTATCGGTGAGTGCCAAAGGTTGTTTTACAATAACCTTTAATGTTTCCAAACCGAAATATTCGTCAAGGCTTCTATCATTTATCATGACTCTTCCGTCTCCGGGAACAAGTCTTACTCTCGCAACAGATTTTTTTCTTCTTCCAGTTCCATAGTATTGAACTTTAGCCATTTGTCTCGTATCCTCCCTTCACTTAACCTAAATATTCAAAGTTAAAACTTCTGGTTGTTGTGCCTGGTGTTCGTGCTTATCACCCTTATACACTTTGAGCTTTCTGAACATTGCTCTGCCAAGGCTGTTCTTCGGGAGCATACCTTTCACTGCAAGTTCAACCGCCTTTTCAGGTCTTCTTTCCATGAGGTGTTTGTATTTTATTTCTTTTAACCCTCCAGGATATCCGGTATGGTACCTGTGCAATTTTTGATCAAGCTTCTTACCTGTAAGTACAACTTTTTCCGCATTCAGAACGATAACATGATCACCCGTATCTACATGGGGTGTATAAGTAGGTTTATTCTTTCCTCTCAACACCTTTGCAACTTCGCTTGCAACTCTTCCTAACGGCTTTCCTTCTGCATCCACAATGAACCACTTTCTTTGTACCTCTTCTGGCTTAGCCATAAAAGTTTTCATTGAATTTCCAACCTCCTTAAAAATCGAAATCCTCATTATATAAAAATATCTATTATTTCAGTTCTCAAATGAACCAAATTTTCGACACTTTAACATTTTAATATAGGCACCCGAGTATGTCAAGTAGATTTTGTTATATTTTTAATTTATCTCCCCGATACTCTTCTTTTTAGCTCATATATTACTATATCTCGCTTATAATCCGCCGCCATTTCATTTTTTAATCTTTTTTGACTTCTTCCCGCTTTCTTTTGGAACCGCCAAAGGGACATACTTTAACGCATATGCCGCAGACCGACCCTCTACCAATGTGCTTGAATTTCTTATTCATATACTCACTGCAAGCCTGCGCATCAACAATCCGGCTCCGCTCACAGCCTGCTTCCCAATTCTCCCCTGTTAACGCCATTGCCGGGCAGTTCTCGACACATTTTCTGCAGCTTCCACAGCCGCTGTCCGGCTTGTGATCCGAAGCAGGCAGTTCCATATCGGTTAAAATAGTTCCTAACCGGACCCGGGGCCCAAAATCCCTGCTTATAAAAAGTCCGTTTTTCCCAATCCACCCCAAACCTGCAAAAACCGCTGCCGTTTTATGTGGGAAAATCCCTGAGTACTTGTCCTCTTTATCGTTGACCGTCTGGGAAGCAGGTACCGCAATTGCCCTAAATCCCTGATCCTCCAAAAGCATCATTCCCCGCAGCGTAATTTGGTCTAAGAGGCTGTTTACAGCCCGGTAATGATGAAAGTATGTGTATGTGGGGGCATCTCCGATCTCATCAATAATAAAATCAGACAATTTAACCCCTACCGTAACAGCATATTTCAGCATGGAAAGATTGGGAGAAAGCCCCGGTTCAACCTTCGAAAATCCCACGAAGGAACTTCCCCATTCCATTAGTTTGTCCTGCAATTGCTGTGGAAAGCTCATGTCGAACACCTCTTAATTTTTATTTACATGCATTTGCACGAAGGTATATGAACTATCCCTCAAAAGTCCCTTGATTTGCCGGATAGCGCAATACATCATGCAAATAAATATTATTATAACATAAGATCACTGTATGCATTCATTTGAATTGGGTATGGTTTGTTTAAAGGTATTAAATTGTAAAAGTAAGTTGCGGTTTCAGGGCAAAGCAGATTATCCCACCCTTTTACCCCGTTTTTGCACATCCATCGTCCTCAGGAAATATAGCTTTCTTTTTTTTCCTATGCTATAATACTTTAATAAAATGATTAGCGCTCTACCCTTTTGCTGCACCACACAAGAAATATGAATAAAGGAGGCAGGCATGAACTTGGAAAACAGCAGAGAATTGGCTGAAAACAAATTAATTGTTCTTTATATCATCGATAAGCTGAATATTGCAATCAGCAACCTGCAGCTTACTAAAATTGTACTTGAAAACAGATTCATGAATTATTTCTCTTTGCAGCAATTTTTGAATGAATTATGCGACCATCATCATCTTTCAATCAACGAAGCTGACAATACCTGCTTTTATACCATAACCGACCACGGAAAGCAAACCCTTGACTATTTTATAAACCTGATTCCCTTAGGGCTAAAAAGTAGAATCGATGAGATGGCGTCTTCCATTCGAAAAAATATTAAAAACGAAACCCTCATAACTTCTGATTATGAACCGGGATCAGGCAATGAATTTATTGTTAGCTGCAACGTTAATGAAGACAATTTTCCGCTGATTGACTTAAAAATAACCGTGGGTGCAAAAAACGATGCCCGAC
This sequence comes from Clostridia bacterium, assembly GCA_026418275.1. Classification (GTDB taxonomy): domain Bacteria; phylum Bacillota; class Clostridia; order Acetivibrionales; family DSM-2933; genus SKW182. The sequence goes on along the minus strand of JAOABQ010000100.1, from coordinate 34,007 downwards.
TGGTCTGTGAAAATTGGAAAAAGTACTCCCAGGAAATCTATTCGGAGATTATTGAGATCTTGCTAAGAAAAAGGGATTCTAAAGAAGAATCATAGATTAATTTGATACCCCTTTTTTTTGAAAGCCTCAAAAACCTTTTCCGCATGGTCACGGTTTTGTGTTTCCAATACCATATCTACTTCAGCAAATCCGATTTCAACCCCTTCCTTATCCCGGTTATGATGAATGGACACAATATTGACGTTTAAATCCGACAGCAGTCCCAGCACAGCACGAAGCTGCCCCGGCTTATCTTTAACGATGGTTTTCATCTCCACTTTTCTTCCCGATTGAATAAGTCCTTTATGGATAATGGTTGAAATTAAATTGATGTCAATATTCCCTCCGGATATAACAGCACAAACCTTTTTATCCTTCGCCAGGATCTTCTTATCTAAAATAGCCGCTAAGGAAGCCGCCCCAGCTCCCTCCGAAACAATCTTTGCCCTTTCCAAAAGCATGAGAATGGTTGAAGCAATTTCATGTTCGGTTACTGTAACAATATCGTCTACGTATTTTTGCACGATGGAAAAGGTGAGATCGCCGGGTCTTTTCACAGCAATTCCATCTGCGATGGTATGCGCCGTTTTTATAGTAACCCTCTCACCTTCCTCCACAGACCTTCTCATGGCATCGAATCCGGCACTTTCCACACCAATGATCTTTATATCCGGTTTTATGCTTTTTGCAGCCAGTGCAACGCCGGATATAAGCCCACCGCCCCCCACCGGTACAAGAATGATATCCATATCCTTATTATCTTCCAGTATCTCCAGTCCCACCGTTCCCTGACCGGCAATCACATAGGGATCATCGAAGGCATGAATAAAGGTAAATCCCTTCAAATCCTTCATTTCACAAGCTTTTTTGAAAGCATCGTCATAACAGCTGCCATGCAATAAAACTTCCGCACCATATTCCCTGGTTGCAGTGATTTTTGCGATGGGTGTTGTTTCAGGCATTACTACAACGGCCTTAATTCCTTGTATGGATGCAGCATAAGCAACACCTTGCGCATGATTTCCTGCTGATGCAGTGATAACCCCCCTTGCCTTTTCCTCGTCGGTTAAATTCAAAATTTTATTCAACGCTCCTCTAATTTTAAAAGAACCGGTTTTTTGAAAATTCTCTGTTTTTAAAAATATATCATTTCCGCAAATATTGCTGAAAGTTTGGCTGTACACCAGGTTGGTCTTATATATAACACTTTCCAGTGACTTTTTTGCATTTGCAATACTCTGATAGTTTACATGGTAATCGTGCATAAATAACCTCCGCAACGGCTAAAGACTCTTTACGGCCTTACTCAATTATACCCTTTCAACGCATCGGTTAAAAGCAAATTTGCAATATACCGATCTATAGATAACGAAGTATAAATATAGTAAAATTCGAGAGATGAAATACTTGGTTTACTTAGGTGTCAGAAATCGAATTTTTACTTTTACAGTTCGTTATCTATACTTCCTGCCATTTAACTATATTTCAAATATTCTTTTAATATGATTTGCGTGTCATGATTTGACTGCAATAATGTAAAAAAGAGAACCTTTTTTGAAGTGTCCTCTTTTTGAAACTTCTATTGATATACAATACAACAAATCTATCATTCCGCCCTCACATTCATCCCGAAAGCATTGGATATCACTTCGGTCAAATGTAAGGTTTAGTGTTTTTTATTTACTGCTTTTATATTTTGGAAATAAGCTTTTTTTCATTTTTTCCTTCTGTTCGGAAGTAATGCCGTCTTTTGACCGGAATTCTTTCACCCTGTCTTTGTATTTATTTACATTCATCTTCCTATCTTCATTATTTCCACAAGAAACTAAAGTCAATATGAAACACCCCATCATAATCACTAAGATCAACTTTCGCTTCATGTTCAACACCCCTATAAAAACAATAAACATTCAGAGTTTCCCGGAAAGGAAATCCCGTGCCGTAAGCACTTCCTTTAGACTTCTCCGGTGTTCCTCCATACCATATATTTCGAAAATTCCCGTTCTAAGATTAGGGTAATCTAATAACCTTATTGTCCTTGGATTCCTTATATAAAACAAATTTACTGCCGATTACCTGAACAACCTCGGCACCAGCCTGCCGGGCAATCTCTTCGCATACTTCCCGGGTATCCACCAATGCATTTTTTAAAACTGTAGCCTTTACCAATTCTCTGGCTTCTAATGCATCATTAAACTGCTTGATCATATTATCGCTGATTCCGCCTTTTCCAACTTGAAATATTGGCTGAATTTCATTGGCCAATCCTCTTAAATAGCTGCGCTGCTTTCCTGTAAGCATATCCTCTTCTCCCTTTTTATATCTCATGTTTATAAGCGAAAAGTTGTTGATTATTCTTATAAAATCATTGATACAACTATTCCTCTAATGAATACTTACTTCCCTGCCCCTATCCTGACCATATTTATCCTACGATGACCGTATATTTGTGAATAATTTCTACAGGATGATAGGAGAGCTTTGCACGACGCAGGCCCTCCATCCCCAAATCCTGTTCCCTGTTAATATACACTGCATCATTCCATACATTTTCGCAAAACTTCTGATTTATAAATGTATACAAACCTTGAATTTTGTCGTTTGCCTTTTCAATATGTATGACTGCCGTATCCCTGTTTAACATCTCACCAATGGTAAATGCTGCATACTTGCCCTCGACTTTGATTAAAGCCCCCTTGCACCGGAGCTTTTCATAATTATTTAAAAGCTCACTGTTGGCCAGTTTTTCGCAGTAAAGCGCCTTATGATGATCGCATCCCCTGTGAAGACACCAGTCTAACATAATCTCTTGGCAATAGTCAATTAATTTTGTATCCAATTCTACATATTCAAAGCTGTACTCTTTCTTAAAACGATTGATATGATTTCTCTTTCCATCATATTTTTTCCCTTTTAAATGAATTAAATCCTCCGCTTTATAAAGATAATCGCTGTTATCTCTATCTAAGAATATATCTCTCTCGAAGTCTACGATTCCTTTAAAAAATTGGAGCTGTTCCTCTGAAACCCTTTTAAAAATCAACTTCCAGCCGTTTTTAAAAAACAACTCTTTCATTCTCATTAAAATACTTAAAAAGTTTTCTTCCCCTGCACCTAAGGGAAAAAAAGCAAATGGCTCTCCTTCCTTAGGCACAGAAACAATGCAAAGAAAACCTCCTATTTCGCTATACCGGAGATTATAAGCGTTTCTCCACATAAAAAGATTGGTAAAAGTCATTTCAGAAATCCGTGGATTATACCCTCTTAAATACCGGTCGAAAAGAACCTTATCTCTTAAAGTAATATCAGAAAATTCAAACATATTAATCTCCAAAACTAAGCCCTATGCTTTTCGCAATTTTAACCAACTCCCCCTCCGGTGCAACTGTTTTTAACTTACCTACAGCGGCCTCCAAAGGAACGGAAGTGATATGATTTCCTTGTAAGCTTACCATCCGGCCGTATTTCCCTTCATGAACCATTTCAACCGCCGCAACCCCATATCTGGTGGAAAGGATCCTGTCAAAAGGAACCGGTCTGCCTCCTCTTTGAAGGTGACCCAATACAGTTACCCGGGTCTCTATCCCGGTTAGCTTTTCAATTCTCTCAGCAACTGCGTTCCCAATTCCCCCAAGACGGATAGGATCGGGGCTGTCTTTAACCACTTTGCTAACAATCATTTCACCATCCAGTGATTTAGCCCCTTCTGCGACCACGACAATACTAAAGCTCTTGCCTTGATTTTTTCTTTCAATGACCTTTTGTGCAACTTTATTGATATCATAGGGAATCTCAGGAATCAAGATAACATCTGCTCCTCCTGCAATCCCTGCTTCAAGCGCAATCCATCCGGCATACCTCCCCATTACCTCAAGAATCATCACCCTGTGATGGGACTCAGCCGTTGAATGAAGTTTGTCAATGGCATCGGTAGCAGTCTCAACTGCAGTCATAAAACCAAAGGTAGTATCAGTAGCAGACAGGTCATTGTCAATAGTCTTAGGTACACCCACTACATTTAAACCTTTGTTAGAAAAGTCCCTTGCACTGGTAAGGGTACCGTCACCGCCAATCAGTACCATACAATCGATCTCATGTTTTTTAACGTTTTCAATCACTCTGTCCGACATGTCCTTGTAGACTGTATTGCCGTTTTCCTCAACTTTGAATTTAAAAGGGTTATCTCTGTTGGAAGTTCCAAGGATAGTGCCTCCTTTATCCAGAATACCCGAAACATCTCCCGGCTTAAATTCCAAATAGTCATCCAGCACAAGCCCTCTATATCCGTCTCTGAACCCAACCACTTCATATCCGTACTTTATCATAGCCGTTTTTACTACCGCTCTGATAACCGCATTCAGCCCCGGACAATCTCCGCCACCCGTTAGTACCCCAATCTTTTTGGTCATCCCGTACTCCTCCTTTACTGAACGTTTTTAATAATTGCTACCAAAAACTGGGCAGCTTTTACCAAATCTTCAATTGCAATCTGTTCTTCCACACTGTGAACCTTATCCATGCCCACACTGATATCCACAGCACGAATCCCTTTACTGTTTATGATATTGGTGTCACTGCCGCCGCCTGTCGCTTCGAGTTCCAGCTTAATCCCCACTTCATCTGCTGCTTTTCTCAGTATATCGCAAATTTCATCTGTTTCCACCACATGGAATGAAGGGTACATCTGCTCTGCTTTAAACACAACCGATCCGCCAAACTTCTTTGCTGCCCGCTCAAAACATTCCCGCATATGGTCGGTTTGGGTACGCAGCTTGTTTTCATCCCTGCTCCTTGATTCTGCTTTGATTTCAACCGTGTCACAAATAATATTTGTAGCCTGCCCTCCGGAGATAATTCCTATGTTGGCAGTGGTTTCCGGATCAATCCGTCCCAACTTCATGCCGGATATGGCATCCGCCGCAATTTGAATGGCACTGATCCCCTTTTGCGGCTCTACCCCTGCATGGGCTGCCTTACCTTTTACGGTAATATCGATTTTATCCTGTGATGGTGCACGATTGGCTACATGCCCGATTTTACCCCCATCATCCATTACAAAACCATACTTTGCATGAATTTTATCGTAATCCAGGTATTTCGCTCCCAATAACCCCACTTCCTCCGCAATGGTAAACACCACCTGAATATCGCCGTGCTTTATTCCATCTTCCTTTAACACACGCAAGGCTTCCAGGATACATTCAATTCCCGCTACATCATCTCCTCCAAGAATTGTAGTCCCATCCGATTTTATCAGTTTATCCCCCACTACCGGATTTTTACCAATGCCGGGCACAACCGTGTCCATATGTGCCATTAAAAGTATGGGGGATACATTCTTTTCTCCCTTGATGCTGCATATGAGGTTCCCCGCATTTCCTGCAGCCTTATTCCCTGCCTCATCCTCGTATACGGTATAGCCCATCTCTTCTAGCTTTCGTGTTAGCCGGTCCGCCATTTCCCTTTCCTTTAGGGAAAGGCTGTCAATCCGAACCAATTCAACAAATTCCTTAACCATTCTCTCTCTGTTAACCATTCCTGTCACTCCTTAAAGGTGCAATTTTATCTTTTTCATTTTACCAATTGTACTTTGTCAAATTTCCCTGGCCTAAAAGTCCCTCAAACCCTTGCTGCCTTAAAGCCTCAAATAAGATAACTGCAACAGAGTTGGATAAATTTAAAGACCTTACATCTTCCTTCATAGGTATTCGGATGCAGCCTTCCTTATTCTCTTTAAGTAATTCCTCAGGAAGACCGGCTGTTTCCTTTCCAAAAACTAAAAAACAATCCTTTTCATAGCATACATCCGTATAAGTCTTCACTGCCTTTGTAGTGGCATAATAAAATTTATTGTTTTTATATTTTACCCTAAGTTCATCAAAACTATCATAATAACAGATATCTATCAGGTCCCAGTAATCAAGCCCCGCTCTTTTCAAATACCTGTCTTCAACTGAAAAGCCCAAGGGTCTTATCAAATGAAGGGATGTCCCTGTGGATGCACATGTTCTGACGATATTCCCCGTATTTTGAGGTATTTCCGGCTCCACCAGCACTATATTGATCGGCATTTCTTTCCTCCTATTTAAGTCTTTATACTTAACCAAACCATAAAAGCAAAATGATATAGATTTTTCTAAGTTGTGCACAGAAAACGATCCTTGGTTATTTGGCAGTACGTAAATTAAATATAACCATTTCCGCTAAAAGCAATATGTACCCCCTCAAAAAGCATTGATCCCCGCAATTGATTTATGGAAAATTAGTAAATTCAGTGGAAATAAGTACGAATAACCCTTTATCGTATTTTAGACCGTTAAAAGCTCCTCTGAAAGTGTTTCCCAGGCTTACTTTATGGGTGTTTCGTTTTCTAGAAGTCACATATTTTACCTTTGGCTATCTTTACTTATATATTATCATAAATTAGAATTTTTCCAACAAATAAAATATTATACGGTAGAAAAATAAAAATCACCCATGCACAATCATGGATGATTTTGGTGGCTGCTTCACAATACCGTCAATAAAAAGATGGCTTCACTCGGCCACCTTTTCCATTAAATACAGTCTATTAATCTACTACAGAAAGATCTATTTCCATAATCATATCCGATTCATTAAGAATTAAAGGTATACTAATGGTTTTCATCTTATTGGGTGAAACCTGTAAATTTTCCCCCATTAGAAAGGAAGGTGGAGTAATTTCTATCCCGATCCCTTTATTATAAAGAATGGTGGCTGTGTTTCCAAGAATCATGTTGGTAAGCTCCGAAATTGCACTTTTAGCAATTTCGTCAAGATCGGTAAGCGGCCATCCACCCATCATATTGGAGGCAATATACATTGCAACTTCCTTTCCCATGGTAAACATCGCCTGTCCCCGAATTTTACCCGTGAGGCCTACAATAATGAGAACACAGTCACTATTATATGGAGCATCCTTAACATAAACCTTACCTAGCTTTGCATCAATATTTGCACCTTGTTTTAAAACGGTCTGACTCGCTTCAATGAACGGATTTATATACTCAATATTCATGCCATAATTCCCACCTTCGTCATTTTTGTTTGCACAGCTTTCTGCAGCGGCTTTAAGATGTACTATAAATGTTTATAAAAAGACCCTGTCAAACACATAAATTTCAAGGTATTTGAAAATATTCAAATACCATCCATATATTTGGACAACTCAGGTAAAGTCTTTAATATAAAATATTACTCTTATAGCGAAAATATTGTGGGAAAACTAATCTTTCAAATATTAAACAATAGAATAAAAGTAAACCATACTAGAAAGTACTTAAATGAAACATAAATTATATATAATTAACTATTCTATATTAAAGATAAAAATCCTTCTTTTCATTGCATTTTTTTCTTGCTTTATTTATATATGAGGGAATTTAATTCGCAATACTCGTAGTATTTTCTTCCCATATCCCAAGTATGCATAGATTTGCAGTTTATCGGAATATTACAAATATAAAGTATATAGCTTTTTAAATCAAGGAAACTTATCCCTATAAAGGTTTGAGAAATTATAAAAACTAGGATTTCTATAAATCGGAGGTTATGTAAATGAATTTATTTATGCCGGAACGAGTTTTCTTTGACCCAAGTTCACTGAAGTATCCTTTGGGTGAAGAATTATATCATTACTTCGAAAGCAGAAATATAGAAATTATCAAATCATCCATTCAGAATGTTTCCAAGCTTATTCCAGGGGTCGATGAGCAGCAAAAATATGCCCGATCTAAAAAAACACTTGTAATAACGGTAAAAAAAGGATTAAAGCTGGATGTTTGCAAACCCTCTGCGGATTATGAGTTTTCACTTGTAACCAATTGTCCGGGAAATTGTGAATATTGCTATCTGCAAACAACCCAGGGGTATAAACCCTATCTTCGCGTGTATGTAAATCTTGAAGAAATCTTCAATACCATTAAGGAGCATATTAAGAAAGAAAACAAGCCCATTACAACCTTTGAGGTTGCAAGTTCGGGAGACCCCCTATCACTAGAGCATATAACAGGAACCCTTGCTAAAACCATCGATTTTTTCGGTTCTATGAATAATGCAAGACTAAGGGTTGTAACCAAGTTTAGCAACGTAGATTCTCTACTTCCCCTAAAACATAACGGACATACCCGGTTTAGGGTTAGTATTGGAACGCGCTATATTATTAAAAATTTTGAACATAATACAGCAAGTTTTGATGAAAGGATTGAAGCTGCGTCAAAAATCGCCTCAGCTGGCTACCCCATTGGTTTTATTGTTGCTCCTATCATGGTATACCCAACCTGGAAGGAAGAATATACAGAACTTTTTGATCGTCTTCGGCAGCAAATCGATTTGACTAAATCGGATGAGCCTGTTACCTTTGAATTAATTCAGCATCGGTTCACTCCCATTGCCAAAACCTTTATTTTAAAAAGATTTCCAGGCACCAAGCTGGATTTGGATGAATCCAAGCGCATTCTGAAATGGGGAAAGTATGGAAGATATAAGTATGTATATCCTAAGGAAACAGCGGAAGAAATTAAAAAGTTTTTGTCCGACCTTATCCTTGAAAGATTTCCTCAAGCCCGGATTGAATATTTTACTTGAAAGCAAGAGATATATGTAAAAGATAGGTTCTCAACTAAAATACATCCTGCACAAGCATTCTTAAAAGTCCTTTATTCGTTAAATTGCTTTCATTCATTTGCATTAAACTTAACTCGTTGTGCTAGCTAGTGCCTCGTAACATAATTCTTTTCTAGATATGCGAGGCACAAACAGAGGAAGTGCATTTTTAACACTTTGAAACTTAAAATTTGTTGTGTTAAAAAGCACTAGGTTTATTAGGTGGAAAGAACATAAACTAAGTGCTTTAGAGCATGTTAATCCGAGTAAGGAAATTGGAATCCACTGTTCAAAGGAAGTTTGGATTTGCCCGGGAGAATTTGCATGTTGTTATGCTTTAGCATCATCGTTCCTCTAACCTAATAAACTTAGTTGTATTCCGTCAACCAAACTGCTAAGATGTGTGCTTTTCCAGGAAACGGCTTATTCTGATTTTTAATGCAAATGAGTACAAAAGATCATTCTTAATGATTTTTATCTTTTTGCTTTTGGCCGGAAAGCCACAGACGCAATATACCCAAACACCACCGCTGCTGTAATACCGGCAGCGGTCGCTTTTAACCCTCCTGTAAATGCACCTAGCAAACCAAATTGGTCAACCTCCTTAAAAGCACCCTTTGCAAGGCTGTAGCCAAACCCGGTTAGAGGCACAGTTGCACCGGCTCCACCGATATCAACAATCTTTTGGTAAACCCCAAGTGCTGTTAGGACAGCACCACTGGTAACAAACAAAACAAGGATTTTTGCAGCTGTAAGCTTCGTTTTATCGATGAGTACCTGACCAACCGTACAAATAATGCCGCCTACGATGAATGCACTGACATAAGATAAAAATCCGCTATTCATGATTCCACCTCAATTCCTAATCTATTTTTTGCCGTCTCTTCTCGGTTCAAACCTCAAAAATCCAAGTATGAAGATATTGAAATCTAAAAGAGATTTTTCCAGCTTGCAAACTAGTGCTTTTTAACACAACAAATTTTATGTTTCAAAGTGTTAAAAATGCACTTCATCTGTTTGTGCCTCACATTCCCTAGAAAAGAATTACGTTACGAGGCACTAGCATTTACTACAGGTATTTTGCTCACTAAAAAATCACTCATTATATGGTTGATTATCTATTAAGATAGACTTCTGCGTATGCTGACAGCATGGGCTATGGAGGGTATCGATTCGCCTTGCTGGGTGCTTGTAGGACTCATGAGTGCTCCCGTCGCCACAAACAAAACATTATTTAGATTTCCCTTTACCATCTCCTGGTAGATGAATCCTGCAAATACGGATGCAGAGCACCCGCAGCCACTTCCGCCAGCATGTGCATCCTGTTTTTCCCAGTCAAAGATCATAACACCGCAGTCATCATACCTGTCGCTGATCGGATACCCTTCCTTTTCAAGCATTTCGGAACATATCTCTTTTCCTAATTTCCCAAGGTCTCCTGTAAGAATCAAGTCATACTCATGGGGTGTGAAACCGGTATCTTTAAAATGCCTTAAAATCGTGTCTACTGCAGCAGGTGCCATGGCAGCCCCCATGTTATTTGCATCCTTAATCCCCATATCAACAATTTTGCCCGTTGTAACATGTGTTACATACGGTCCGGTTCCGTCTTTCCCAAGCAGCACTCCGCCTGAACCAGTCACGGTCCACTGGGCTGTCGGCGGCCTTTGGGAACCCAATTCCAAAGGAAATCTAAACTGTTTTTCTGCCGAACAAAAATGGCTGGAGGTCATACAAACAATGTTATCCGCATGCTCTCCATCAATAAGCATTGCGCCTAAACTCATTGATTCTGCCATTGTTGAGCACGCTCCGTAAACACCAAAGAAGGAGACTCCCGATTCTCTCAAACCGAAATTTGCAGCAATACATTGATTTAGCAAATCACCTGCAATAACATAATTCACATCGGTTGCAACCTTTGCCCCCTTATTGAGTATCTTGGCGAAAGTTTCTCTCATAAGTTTACTTTCTGCTCTTTCCCAGCTTTTTTCCCCCCACATTTCATCCTCAACAATCGCGTCAAAATACAGCCTTAAGGGTCCCTGCCCTTCCTTTGGTCCGACTATGCATGCAGCCGAGACGATGCTGGGGGGATTTTTTAACTTTACTGTCTGTTTTCCATTTCTTTTACCTAACATTTTAATCACCTTAATATTTTATATATTCTGGATAACAAATTTTTAGCGGCATAGGTATTTCTCTTAGCCGCTAAAGTTTATTAAAAACCCGGTATTTCAGTAATTGAGATTTACTTTTACAGTTTGTAACTATAATCAAACCTTTCATATCTAGAATCTTAAAAGGTAATATATAAACCCTGAAACTACCGATGCCAATATGCCATATACAAGTACCGGACCGGCAATAACAAACATCTTTGCCCCGACTCCGGTTATATATCCTTCACTTTTAAACTCCATCGCAGGAGAAACAATGGAGTTGGCAAATCCGGTAATGGGTATAATGGACCCTGCACCTGCAAACCGCCCAAGTTCATCGTAAACATTGAGTCCTGTGAAAAGGGCTCCGGCAAAAACTAAAATCATTGAAGTAATTGTACCTGCCTCATCCGGTTTAATTCCTCTAAGCTTCAACAGGTTTATTATCATTTGTCCAATCACACAGATTAAGCCGCCAACGATAAATGCCTTTATTATGTTTTTAGACACTTTGGACTTTGGTGATTTTTTTTCCACATAACGGTTATATTCCGAGTTTGTCATTTTATTTTGCACGCTTTCTCCTCCAACACAATCTTTCTTGGCCATCTATGTTTACACTTGGTTATCCATATACCAAGATATAGGGAATGGCATTACTATTTTCTACAAAGACCCCTCTGGAAGGAACTTTTCCCGTGCTGTTCAAAGTAATGCCAAGCCAGATCAAGGTAATTAACATGATAATCGCAAGCAGCGCCAATATGATTTTATGTTTTTTTATCACTTCCAGCATAAAAACTACTCCAATCCTGCGTTTAAATTATTGCCGATCTCCTTCAAAGAAGGCATCTTCAGACCGATTCGAAGCATTGACCGGCTCTTTAGGATAATCAGCATACAAATATGTTGATATCATTAATATTTGTAACTTTTTATAGTATGTAGCAAATAAAAAAAAATATGCGATTCACATTCATATCCAGTTTATAGATAACGCAAAAAACTTTACATTTGCCTGTCCAATGTGCGCTAAAACCATACGCTGGACGCTCTGTCAAATGTAAAGTTTTTAGTATGATCTATATCATTCACATATTTTTGCCTTTTGTCATATTACTTAATCTCTGTATATCTTTTACATTTTTTATTCATTAATGCTTATTTTCTTTTTAATATCTTCCAAGATTTTTTTCTCAATTCTTGAAACCTGGACCTGGGAAATTCCTAACATTTTGGCAATTTGTATCTGGGTTTTTTCTTTAAAATACCTAAGTACAATAATCTGCCGCTCTCTTGGCTTCAGGGTCTCTAAAATCTGCCTCAAAGCAATTTTATCGATCAGGTCGACTTCCTTACTATTTCCTTCACTGTCAATGCGGTCTATCAATAAAATAGGCGAATTGTCCCCCTCTCCTACCGTATTATATAAGGACTCCGGGGACCATCCGGCTTCCAATGCCATAACCAGTTCCTCCGGAGGAATATTGAGCCGTGCTGCCATCTCGTTTATCGTTGGTTCCCGTCCCAATTCCTTACTCATAATCTCTTTCGTTACTCTTGCCTTATTGGATATTTCTTTCAACGAACGGCTCACTTTAATGATACCGTCATCCCTGATAAAACGCTTAATCTCACCAATGATCATAGGAACAGCATATGTAGAAAATTTAACGTCATAACTTTTGTCAAATTTATTGATTGCTTTAATTAATCCTATACACCCTACCTGGTAAAGATCATCCATTTCATAACCTCTATTTTGAAATCTGCGGACAATACTCCAAACCAAACCGACATTTCCCTCAATTAGCTGCGTTTGAGCCATTTTATCGCCTAATTTGGCTTTCTCTATTAAATCGAATACATTGCCGTTTTCATTTTCCTTCATGTTATCTTAACCTTTCGTAGTTAGTGTTCGCTTAGGTCACAAACCCCTTATTGGTATTATGTATATTTTTTTGAATTTTATTACATGTTTATGTAAAAAAATTTATTTTTTCAAAGATGTGAAGGTTTTAAACATGGTAATTTTTGTACCGCTTCCTATCTCAGAGCATACTTCCACCCTATCCATAAAACTTTCCATAACGGTAAATCCCATACCCGATCTCTCCATTTCAGGTTTGGAAGTATACAGGGGCTGTCTGGCAAGGTCCACATCTTCAATTCCTTTTCCTTCATCTATAATCATGATTTCAATACTGTCGATAAAGAGCCTGCAATTGATTCTTACAAACCCTATCTTTTTTTCATAACCATGTATGATTGAATTGGTGACAGCCTCAGAAACAGCTGTCTTAATATCGGCAAGTTCTTCAACAGTGGGATCAATTTGAGATACAAATGCAGCAACAACAATTCGTGCAAACGATTCGTTATTGGATTTACTCAAAAACTCTAAACTCATTTCATTAATAGGTTGCATTATTTATTCCCCTTTACAAAATTTATAATTTAATGTGTTGTGCTATAACCCATCCCTAAAACCTCCTTCCCTTGGAATGGAAGGAGATTCAATGGGGGGTAAAAGGCTTTTCTTTTCCTAAACTGCTTCTCCTAGAAATGTGATAGCATGATCCACATTTTCGTAAAACGGTATCAGTTTAAAAAGGCCGGACATTTCAAAAATCCGCTTGATTTGTGCATTTAAATTAACCATGGCCACTTTTCCGTTAAATCTTTGTATATTTTTATACCGTCCCATAATCACACCAATTCCGGAGCTGTCCATAAAGCTTACGTTAGAAAAATCAAATAAGATGTTCTTTGTTGTTGACTTTATAATTTGAGCATCAATTTTCTCCCTTAAATATTCTGCTGAATGATGATCCAACTCCCCATTAATATTTACAATCAGTATGGTACCCCGGTTACTAAATTTGATTTGCAATATCCTCATCCTCCTTTTAATGATGATAAAGATATTCTTTATTTCCAAATGAATTCCTTCGAAGAAAAATGTATGTTTTTGTAATTCGGTAAAAAAAGTTCGATCAAAAACGACAAAAGTCTGGCAGCATGACCAGACTTTCTTCATTAATTTATTTTATTCTATTCACCAAAGCCGGATTCAATAAGGTCAATCAAATCATTCACCGCAGTTTGTTCATCTTCACCTTCCGCACCGATAATAATTTCCGAACCTTTAGAAACGGCTAGGGACATCAAGCCCATAATACTTTTTGCATTTACTTTTCTTTCATCTTTGATAATCCAAATATTTGAAGTGTATTTACCTGCAGCTTGTACAAACATTGCAGCCGGCCTGGCATGCAATCCAGACGGATTGGATATTTCAACTGTTTCTTCAATCACCTATATCTCCCCTTTCGCAATTCTTGCATCTTCCGCAATCTTATCCAATTTTCTAAGCCTGTGATTGACACCCGATTTCCCAAGAGGCGGTGTCAGCATCTCCCCCAATTCCTTGAGGTTGTTATCGCTGTATTCCAGTCTTAATTCAGCCATTTCCCTAAGGCTATTAGGGAGGTGATCAAACCCGATATGATCGCGGATATACTTTATATTTTCAATTTGCCGGATGGACGCATTAATGGTTTTATCTAAATTTGCAGTCTCACAGTTCACAATCCGGTTTACATTATTTCTCATTTCTTTTAGAATTCGAATATTTTCCATTTCCAAAAGTGCCGAGTGAGCACCCATGATGTTTAAAAAATCGACAATATTTTCTCCTTCCTTTAAATAAGTTACAAAACTGCCCTTACGCTGAATCACTTTAGCATTTAATCCAAATTTGCCGATGAGTTCGCAAATCTCATCTGCACAATACCCATTATGATGATTAATCTCTAAATGATAAGTCTTTTCAGGATCACTGATAGATCCTCCTGCCAAAAAAGCCCCTCGCAGGTAGGCCTTTTTACAGCAGTTCTTTTTAAAAAGTCTCCTTAAATAGGTCATCCCAATTTGTTTTCCGGTATTAGCTGCTTTTTTTATTCCAGCATCCTCCAAGATTAGTTCCGTTCCCATTGGTGCAGTAATAACCAACATATAAGTAACATGTTTTTTTAACTTTTTACTTTTTCGGATAACCACCTCTGGATAAATATTGTAGACTTTTTTTATCATTGAAAACACTCTTCTTGCAAAAGCCGCATTTTCAGTGGTAATCCTTATATTTACCCCACCCTGGTCAATTACTTTAAGAGTTCCGTTTATCCGAATAACCGCAGATAGTTCGGAGAGCATACAACATTTTTCATTCATCTCCAACCTGCATAGCTCGTTTTTAATTATGGATGAGAATGACAAGTTCCACACCCCGTCTCGGCATCAATTTATTCATCGCATCAATTATCTCAATTGTTTTTAGAAGCAGCATCATTAATCACACCCAAATACTTTCCGCAAAGGGCTTTAAATTAGGGTCGATTTGAAGTAATGGGGCCAAGTGACCAATCTTTGGAATTTTCTTATTAGTAAATATAACATAAAAAATATTAATTTGCAATTCTATAAAATTTCGAAAATCCGGATTTAATCAATTTCATGACTTTAACAAAACACTCACCGCCTGCTATTGAGCCCCGATATCCTCAGAATAAGCCCTCAGTATTTCTGCAACACTCCACGCTTGTGCAAAACACCCCCGTGGGTTTAAGGGTTCATCCCCGTCAAAGATCTCCGAAATCGATCCGATACAGGCATCCTCTATATGGTCCTTTATAGGTTCAATCAACATAAGGGCTTTCCGTATGCTGCCTTTCGTATTGCCGTTGACCCTGACAAAAGCTGTTATAAAGTGCCCTAAGGGCCAAGTCCAAACTGTCCCCTGGTGATATGCTCCATCTCTGCTATACTGGTCTCCGATATAAATTCCTCTATATTCTCTAGCTCCTGGAGACAAGGTTCTTAATCCGTAGCCCGTATATAATTCCTTCCATACCTTTTCCACTACTTTTTTTGCCATCTCACCTTCAATAACCGGAAAGGAAAGGCTTACAGCCAATATCTGATTGGGACGTATCCGGTCATCCCTGTAGCTTCCATTAATGATGTCATTAAGGTATCTGCCCTCTTCATTCCAGAAAAGTTTAACAAAGGATTCCTTTACATTAGCGGCGAGTTCTTCAAAGCCGCTGCTTTCCTCTCCAAACTGTTTTGCCAGCCTTGCCATGACCATGAGCGCGTTATGCCACAAAGCATTAATCTCAACTGCCTTGCCATGTCTTGGCGTCACCACCCAGTCCCCAACTTTAGCGTCCATCCAGGTTAGCTGCGTACCGGCATCCCCTGCGCTAATCAGGAAATCCTCATCCATTTTAATATGGAAAAGGGTCCCTTTTTCATATCCGGAAACAATTTCTTTCAGCCTCGTATAAACACTATCTTTAATAAAATCAAAATCCTTTGTATAGTCAACATATTTATTTACAGCTTCAAAGTACCACAAAGCTGCATCTACAGTGTTATAGACCGGCTCCTGACCCTCATCGGGAAACATATTCGGTACAAGCCCATGCCGGACATACCGTGAAAACGAATATAAAATATCCTTCGCGTCATCGAAACGTTTAGTAGAAAGGGTTAAGCCGGGAAGGGCAATCATCGTGTCCCTACCCCAATCGGTAAACCAGGGATAGCCTGCGATGACAGTCTTGGCACCTGTAGATTTTCTATCTACGATAAAAGCATCCGCCGCCTTTACAAGCCTTTGAGCAAAGGGATCCTTATAGCCTGCTTTTTCAATCAGGAGTTTAACACGCTGTTCTTCCTCGCGAATCAAAGTAAGTCCGTCATGATGCTTGATTTCCTTTTCTACCGTGGCCAGCACCGTAATATACTTTTCCTCAAAAGGCTTGATATCTACTTCAAAATAACCGGGAATATAATGGTCCTCTGCCGCTTGAAGCCCCCGTTCCCGCTCTACCGAATATAACATATTTAAAAAGTAGCAATTGTCTTCCTTTATGAAATTTCCTTCACTGCAGGATATTTGAATGTCAATATCATAGTAGGATGGTGTAATGACAACTCCATTTTCACCGGATTTTCTGGTAAAGTTTAAAAAATCCCTGTTTGAATTATGATGATAGTCCCTAAAATTAACCAAAGGAGACAATTTGAGCCTTGTACTGCCCGAACCGTTTATAATATGATAAACTACAGCTACGGTGTTTTCACCGTAAACCATCGTGATTTTCTTTTCTATTAATACATCCCGCACATGATAAATAAATGTGGGAATATGATCTACAATTACCCTTTGTAAATGAAGATAACCCCGCATAATATAATCGGGTGTCTGATACGAATATAGATTATAGGATTCATCGTTTATAATGATACTCTCGTCAATTTTAGACAATACAAGATGTCTTTTTACCGGCGGATTCAAGGAGGCTACCAATAATCCATGATATCGTCTGGTATTCACTCCAATGATGGTAGATGATGCAAATCCTCCGATTCCATTTGTTAAAAGCCACTCTTTTTCGATTCCTCTTTCGAAAGTCTTCCAGCTAGATTTCCCAAATTCCATATCCCATCCTCCTGTGTAAAAGATAAACTAATTTTATTCTACCCAGTAACCAGTTTTTTTAGCCGATCCTTGACATAGAAATAATCCAACACCCTTTTCTTATCTTTGGAAAGTACTGCTTCCGCAATGAGGTTCATCACTGCTTCTGCCAGTTTCTCAGGACTATGTCTTACAAAATTATGATTTAAGCTGACAAAATTTCCTTGAATCATTTTTACCCCTGCTGCTTGAATCCTTTCAATATCCACCCGCACTTTTGAAGCTCCGTCCTCCATATACTTCGCTTCCAATTCGGGCGGAATTTCCGCTGTATTCGCGATACAGTAATCAATAATTCCTTTATAAGCGTGTTTTTCTATAGCTTCAATATGATCATATACGGAATAATTATCGGTTTCTCCCGGCTGAGTCATTACATTGCAGACAAAAATTTTTAGGGCATTGGAATTTTTTATATGGGTGCAAACCTTATCAACAAGTAAATTGGGTATAATACTCGTATAGAGGCTGCCCGGGCCGAATATGATCACATCAGCTTCGGAAATTGCATCTAAAGCTTCCTGAAAGGGTGTTACTTCGCCGGGCTCTAAAAATACCTTTTTAATTTTCCCGGGATGAAATTCATTATGTTTTCCAATTTGAGATTCTCCCCAAATTACAAATCCGTCTTCAAGCTCTGCGCTAAGCTTCACATCATCCAGCGTAACCGGCAAAACCCTGCCCGTCACCGCCAAAACGTCACTCATTTTTTTCACTGCTTCCTCAAAGCTTTCAGATATGCCGTCCATTGCTGCTAAAAAGAGGTTGCCGAAGCTTTGTCCCTTTAACATACCGTCTTGAAAACGGTACTGTAAGAGTTTTTCCATGATCGGTTCCGTATCGGCAAGGGCCAGTACGCAGTTCCGAATATCCCCTGGAGGAAGGATTCCCAGGTCCTGCCTTAAAATTCCCGAACTTCCTCCATCGTCTGCAACAGTGACAATCGCCGTAATGTTTGAACTGTAAAGCTTTAGACCCCGGAGCATGGCCGAAAGCCCGGTCCCTCCTCCGATAGCAACGATTTTGGGGCCTTTTATCAAAATCCTCTTTTCATATAAGAGGCTGCTCAGCCTGTTTGAATCTAACGAAATATTGAAATAAGCCCCGGAAATTGCCTGCAAAAAGGTTTTTGTTACATATTTTATAGAAAGGAATATAAATACACACCCACTTAATATAAGCAGTGTGGCAAGAATTTTTTCCACCGTGCTGATGTATATTTCTCTCAGCAAAAAGGACAACCCAAAACTAATGCTGGTAATCCCTATAACCCCAAGGAACAGCCATCTCTTAACTCTGATCCCGGGTCTTAACCAATCGAGCATTCTCATCTTTTTGCACCTCTGTTGTCTTTCTCTATATCCCTGTGATCAATTACAACGCTATGCTGCTTTCCTTGAAGCACGCCATGCAAAGCGTCCGCAATAGTCACAGACCGGTGTTTTCCCCCAGTGCAGCCAATTCCGATTACCAGTTGGGTTTTCCCTTCCTTTATATAATTCGGTATTAAGAATTCCAAAAGTTCGCCTAGTTTATTCAAAAACTCAGAAGTCCCATTGGAATTTAAAACATAATTTTTTACCAATTCATTTTTTCCGGTTAATTTTTTCATCGAGTCGATGTAGTATGGATTTGGTATAAACCGTACATCAAAAACAAGATCACAATCCGTAGGTATACCATACTTAAAACCGAAGGACATGATGCTTATAATCATTCCTTCAAAGTTTTTGCCTTCTCCAAAAATTCTTACAATCTCTTCTTTTAATTGTCTTGGTGTAAGATTTGAAGTATCAATTATATGGTTTGCCTTTTCCTTTACTTCATGTAAAATATATCTTTCTTCTTTAATCCCCCTAATCAGCCTGCCTTCTCTGGCAAGGGGATGGGTCCTGCGGTTTTCTTTAAATCTTTTAATAAGAACTTCATCCGACGCCTCAAGAAACAATATTTCATAGGTCATTCCCGATTCCTTTAAAGCAGATAAACTTGGAAACAGGTCCTTAAAAAGTTCCCCACCCCGTATATCAATAATTAAAGCAATCTTTTCCATCTTTCCACCGCTATGTGTACAAATTTCAGCAAACTTCGGTATCAAAGATGGGGGGAGATTATCGACACAAAAATACCCTATATCCTCTAAATATTTAATAACATGGCTTTTACCGGCACCTGAAACTCCTGTAATAATTACAAACCTCATTTGTACCTCCCTCACGCACCATGATATAATTTCTTTTGTTTTTTAAATGAATTGATCCTGTACTCTTGATTTCGTAAGGAACATGATTTACTCTTCTCCAACAATCCTTACCTCTGTCTGCAGGGTTACCCCATATTTTGAATTTACCTCACTTTGTATATGGTGAACCAGATTTATGATATCTTGTGCCGAGGCATTCCCTTTGTTTACAATAAAACCACAGTGCATGTCTGATACTTCCGCATCTCCAATGCTAAAACCTCTTAAACCGCAGTCTTCAATGAGTTTTCCGGCAAAATAGCCCTCCGGCCGCTTAAAAACACTTCCTGCACTTGGCAAGTGAAGGGGCTGCTTTTCCTTTCTTCTTCTATTTAAATCATCCATTAAAGCCTTTATTTGATTAGGATCACCCTTCCTTAACTGCATCACCGACTTAAGCACCAAAAGGCCCTCCTTTTGAATACGGCTCGTTCGATATCCAAACCGGTGCTCATCCCCCTCTATGACGATCATTTTTCCTGTTTGATCCATACAAAAGCTCTTAACCACTACTTCCTTCATCTCTCCGCCATAAGCACCCGCATTCATGGCAACTGCCCCCCCAAGTGTGCCCGGTATACCCGATGCAAACTCCAATCCGGCTAAACTATGCCGCAGAGCAACATTGGATATCTTGGAAAGAAGAATCCCTGCATCCGCTTCAATCATCTCATCTTTTACTTCAAAGCTGCTTAAATTGTCAAACAGCTTAATAACTACACCTCTAATTCCCTTATCTCTAACCACCAAATTACTTCCATTTCCCATTATGAAATAAGGGATTTCCTTTTCGCTGCATATTTTTAATACTTCAGCTATTTTCTCAATACTCCCGGGCATTACAAGAATATCGGCATATCCTCCTACTTTAAAAGACGTATGGTTTTTCATTGGTTCATTGACCCTTACAGACATTTCTCCAACAATTTGTTTAAACAAATCCGCGAAAGCTTCCTTGTTCAATATCCCCAGCTCCTATTCAATGAGGCTCAATTAAATGATTAATAAAATTTTCACATCCACTATAGATAACCAATAGTAAAAGAAAAATGACAATTGCTTAAAAACCACATAGGTCAGCCAATTCATCTCAAGCTATTTTACACTTTGTTATCTATAATTATTTTCTATTTCATCTATAAGCCATAATTTTCTATTATTTATTTTACGATGGCATTGCCCTCAATATAATCGTATTTTTGCCAAATCTGAATGAAATTTTTCACCCTCAGGGAATAATTAATTGAGAGAAATCAAGTTTGCCGCATGCATTACAATGCTGCAAGCCTTTCCCTTCTCAGTCTCAGATACTCCTCAAACCGTTCCACCGACGTATTTATGATCAACTCTTCCGGCATTTCTACCTCATTTAAAATATTCTTTACCCTTTCAAAGTTGCCTACATCAAAACTAATATGTGCATCACTTCCGCACACAATGCTTACACCGTTTTCCTTACACTTAAGCGCAAATTCCTTACAGTTTTTTTCACTGCCGGTTCTTACAATAAAGGAATGGTTATTGATCTCAATAAACTTGTTGTATTTCTTAGCAGCCGCAACCACTTTGTCAATATCCACTTGAAAAGTAGGATTCCCCGGATGTGCAACTGCATCGATATAAGGATTTCTCAATGCGTTTACCAGTGCATTGGTATGATCCTCCACTGTAGATGGTTCGATACAAATATCATGAAAGCTGGCCAACACGAATTCCAACCGCTTTAAATAAATTTCCGGTATGTCAATCTTGCCGTTATAGTCAATAATATTGGCTTCCACACCCTTTATAATTCTTACACCATAAAGCTCCCTGGGAATGGTGTGCAAATTGCCGAAATGATATAGCGAGGGTGCGCCCAACATAGCGGGTCCATGATCTGTAACAGCAAACATTTTCACCCCGTTTACTGCTGCTTCCTTTGCCATTTCCTGAACTGTACTATACGCATGACCGCTTGATATGGTATGTGTGTGCGTATCAATAACAATCATCACAGAAAGAGCCCTCCTTATCTTGTTCCGAATTTTTATTAATCTCACCCATGACCCTTTCATTCAACACTTTTGCAGCATTATAACCCATCTTTTTCTGCCTGTTGTTCATTGCTGCAACTTCCACTATGATTGCCAAGTTCCGCCCCGGTCTAACTGGAATATTCAGGGAAGGTACCCGGATTCCCAAAATATCCGTAAATTCATCCACAAGGCCAAGCCGGTCATATTGCTTCTTTTCATCCCAAAATTCCAAATGTATAACCAAATTTATATTTTCTGTTACCTTTACAGATCCAACACCATAGAGATTTTTTACATCCAGGATGCCGATCCCTCTAATTTCAATAAAGTGCCTTATGATATCCGGCGCAGTTCCTACCAATGTTTTATCCGAAACTTTCCTTATTTCAACAACATCGTCCGCAACCAAACGATGTCCACGCTTAACCAATTCAAGGGCTGTTTCACTCTTTCCAACACCACTGTCCCCAAGAATCAAAATTCCTTCTCCATAAACTTCAACAAATACTCCGTGCTTTGTAATTCTTGGAGCAAGCTGAACGTTTAGATAGCGAATCAAGCCGCTAAGAAATCTGGACGTTACATCCTCTGACTTTAATACCGGAATTTGATATTTCTTAGAAACATCCACCATTTCAGGGAATATTTCTAACCCCCTGGCAACCACCATACATGGAAAACCGCAATTAAAAAAATTATCTAAAATATTATACCTTTCAACAGATGTGAGCGTCTCGAGATAAGCGATCTCGCCTTTTCCTATAATCTGTATACGGTCCGTTCCGAAGTGCTCAAGGTATCCTGCAAACTGAAGACCTGGCCGGTTTACGTCCGAAGTCGTTACCAGTATATCATCCACTCTCCTGCAATCGGATACATCCTCCAATTGGAATTCATCAATAATTTCTCTTAAAGTTACAGAAAACATCCTACATACCCCCAAGTATTCCGGTTTTCTTTATTCAAATTAATATTATATACTAAAGATTCAAAAAAAGAAACCACACAAAAGTTAACTTTTGTGTGGTTTCGGTATTTTCAATTTAAAACCTATTATTTCTTAGTTTGAATTCTCATACCGTAGAATGAGCGCCATACAAAGACAAGTGCAACTACCAAGAATCCAACCCCGATGTACGGAGCAACACTTTGGAAATCCTTTGAAATTGCAATTTCCATCGCCAGCAAACCGAACAAGGTTGTAAACTTGATAATTGGGTTCAACGCTACAGAAGAAGTATCTTTGAAAGGATCACCTACAGTATCGCCAACAACGGTAGCGTCATGGAGCGGAGTTCCCTTTTCTTTCAAATCAACTTCAACAACCTTTTTAGCATTATCCCAACAACCGCCTGCATTTGCCATAAATACAGCTTGGTATAAACCAAACACGGCGATGGAGATCAAGTATGCAACGAAGAATGCAACCGGCTCGTTATTATCACCGGATGGAGCGGAAATAAACGCAAATGCCAACGCAAAGGAGAAGATTGCGATAAAGATGTTGAACATACCTTTTTGAGCGTATTGTGTACAAATCTTAACAACTTCTTTTGACTTCTCAGTTGCTGCCTTTTGGTTTGAATTGTCATCCAACTTGATATTCTTCTTAATGTATTCAACCGCTCTGTAAGCACCTGTTGAAACCGCCTGAGTAGAAGCGCCGGTAAACCAGTAAATAACCGCACCACCACAGAGGAAACCTAGGATCGTGTATGGGTTAAGGATATTTAAGATTTTCTCAGGTTCAACACCCAATACATTCTTGATAACAAGAATCAAGGAGAAAATCATGGTTGTCGCACCAACCACCGCAGTACCGATTAACACAGGTTTTGCAGTTGCTTTAAACGTATTACCTGCACCATCATTTGCTTCCAGGTAGTATTTTGCTTTATCAAAATCCGGTTTGAAACCGAATTCTTTTTCAATTTGCTTGTCAACATTCGGAACGGATTCAATCAAGGAAAGCTCATAGATTGACTGAGCGTTATCGGTTACAGGACCGTAGCTGTCAACAGCAATGGTTACAGGACCCATGCCGAGGAACCCGAAAGCAACCAAACCAAACGCAAAGATCGCTTCGTATTCCATAATATCCGCCAAACCTTGCTGGCTTGCAAAATATGCAGCAAACATCAAACCGAAGAATACCATACCCTTCCAGAATGCACTGAAGTTACCTGCAATCAACCCTGCAAGGATATTTAAGGAAGCGCCACCTTCTCTGGAAGATGTAACTGTTTCCTGTACGTGCGCTGATTTGGGGCTTGTGAATATTTTCGTAAACTCAGGGATCAAAGCACCACCCAAGGTACCGCAGCTGATAATGATGGAAAGAATCAACCAAAGATTTTCTGATTTTGCAGCAACATCAGAGCCTGGTCCGATCATTAAGTAGCTGATTACGAAAGTTACAACAATGGAAAGGATAGAAGTAATCCAAACCAGGTTTGTCAAAGGTTGTTCGAAATCGATATCGTCTTTATTGCTGTACTTCATGCTGCTGAAAGCTTTATTGATATAGAAAGCAACAACAGAAGTAACAACCATCAAGATACGCATTACAAAAATCCAAGTTAAAAGACTAGTTTGTAAAGATTCACCTACAGCAAGAACTATGAATGAAATTAAAGCAACACCGGTTACACCGTAAGTTTCGAAACCGTCTGCAGTCGGACCAACGCTGTCACCAGCATTATCTCCTGTACAGTCAGCGATAACTCCAGGGTTACGCGGGTCATCCTCTTTAATTTTGAAAACGATTTTCATAAGGTCGGAACCGATATCGGCGATTTTTGTGAAGATACCGCCGGCAATACGTAATGCACTGGCTCCTAAGGATTCACCGATTGCAAATCCGATAAAACTTGCACCGGCCAAATGACGGGGAACAAAAAGCATGATTATGAGCATCATTAAGAGCTCAACACAGATCAAAAGAACACCGATACTCATCCCTGCATCAAGAGGAATATTCAAAAGCTTTAACGGTTTTCTTTCCAAAGCGGAAAACGCCATACGGCTGTTCGCCAAAGTGTTCATACGGATGCCGTACCAAGCAACACTATAGGAACCTAAAATACCGATAACAGTCCAAGCCAGGATGAGTAAAACCCCACTTGCTTCTGTGTGTGCCAGGAAACCAAAGTAGAACGCAATACATGCACCGATTAAAACCAAAAGAATTCCTAAAAATTTACCTTGTTGAATCAGGTAAGTTTTACAGGTTTCATAAATGGTGTTTGCCACATCAAGCATGGATTGATGTGCTTTGAGGTTTTTTACCCTCATGAATTGGTATAAACCGAATACCAACCCCAGTAAGCAAACCCCTAACCCGATGTAAAGCCAAGTTTCTTGTGCATCTGTCAGTTCGGGAATCTTTAGGTCTGCTTCGCTTGCAAAGGCCATAGCAGGCGTTAGCACAGCCATGAGTAAACCGACTAAACCGGCGACCGATGCCTTTGCTAATTTCTTAGACATGTGATACATTTTTCTTCCTCCCTTTTTTAAAAACTAATGTAAAATATTATGTATTTAAAATCTTCCCCCCAAGAGAAGACCTACTAAAAAATTTACACCAGGATACATTATAATACTCAGTCCATGATTATTCAATATAAAATTTTAAAAGTTTGATAAAAAATAGACATTTTTGATCAGATGCAAATAAAAAGAGCCTAAACTTGGAATTATCAGATACCCAATGGTGCATTCAACCGTAAAAATCTAATTTTTAATCATTTGATTGGCTAATTTTTCTTGAATCCCAGTTTACTAAGAAACCAAACAACCATTCAATATAGTATTAGGCCGCAAATGCTTAAAATTACTCTGTTGTACCGGATTGAGCGGGTTTCAAGAACAATGAAGCTTCATTCTTGAAGGCAAATTCGTATTTATGTAATGCAATTGGGAACCTGTTACCAATGTTAAGAATAAGACTTTTATGACAAACTAAAAACAGCTGCTTTGAAGCAGCTGCTGACATTTGGAGCGGGTGAAGGGAATCGGACCCTCGCAATCAGCTTGGAAGGCTGATGTTCTACCATTGAACTACACCCGCAAAAGTGCTGAAACTAAATACAAGAAACTGAAGCTTTATCGCACTAGCTTCTTGTCTCTAGTACCTGATTATTAAATTTTGGAGCGGGTTACGCGATTTGAACGCGCGACTTTCACCTTGGCAAGGTGACACTCTACCGCTGAGTTAAACCCGCATTTGTCATCCGCATAGGTTATTATACAGATTATTAATATCTTTGTCAATAATAAAATAAGGATTTTTTATTATATCAACCTTCCAATTTTACCCACCCTTATTCCCATAGGAATCCTATACCATTCAAGCATCCGTCTTATACTGTGTTTATTAAAGAGTGTTTAACAATCTGTCAAATAGTAAGACAAGTCGGCTTGTTTATACAGTAAAAATAAAGCGTAGAAAACATTGTACGCTTCCTACGCTTTATTTTATTTACATTTTTACAATTTTTGCCCACGAATCCTTTAGTGCTACAATCCGGTTAAAGATCGGTTTTTCCTTACTATATCCTACTTCATCCAAAGAGAAATATCCCATTCTCAAGAATTGAAATTTGCTTCCCGGCTTTGCATCCGCTAAGCTTGGCTCAATTTTACAGTTGGACAACAATTCCAGGGAAGCGGGATTTAAATTGTCCTTAAAGTCCGCACCATCCTTTTCCTCCCCAGGATTTGGAACGGTAAAAAGATGATCATACAATCTGATTTCCGCATCCAATGCATGCTGTACCGATACCCAGTGCAATGTACCCTTTACCTTTCGGCCATCCGGCGAATTCCCACCTTTGGACTCAGGATCATAGGTACAATGAATTTCAATGATTTCGCCTGTTTTCTCATCTTTCACAACATGTTCACATCGAATAAAATAAGCGTGTTTTAATCTTACTTCAGCGCCCGGCGCCAAACGGAAATACTTTTTGGGAGGATTTTCACAAAAATCGTCCTGTTCAATATATATTTCCCTTGAAAAAGGAATACTCCTTGAGCCCATACTGGGGTCCTCCGGATTATTTTCCGACTGGAACCACTCTACCTGCCCCTCAGGGTAGTTATCAATAATTACTTTAACGGGGCGTAGCACAGCCATTACCCGTGGAGCCCTAATATTTAGGTCTTCACGGATGCAGTGCTCAAGTAATGCTATATCCACGGTGCTGGTGGTTTTGGCCACACCGATCCGGTCACAAAAATCACGGATTGACTCCGGCGTATATCCCCTTCTTCGAAGGCCTGATATTGTAGGCATACGCGGATCATCCCACCCCGATACATGTCCTTCCTTTACGAGCTGCAATAGTTTACGTTTACTCATCACCGTGTAGTTTAAGTTTAATCTGGCAAATTCAATTTGCTGAGGACACTCCTTAAGCTCTAATGCTTGAAGGAACCAGTCGTACAATGGACGATGGTCTTCAAATTCCAACGTACAAATGGAATGGGTAATTCCTTCGATATAATCCGAAATAGGATGGGCATAGTCATACATAGGATAGATGCACCATTTGTCACCTGTCCTGTGGTGTGTGGCATGCATAATACGATACATCACAGGATCTCTCATATTTAAATTTGGCGAAGACATGTCTATTTTTGCACGCAGCACGCGAGAACCATCCTCAAATTCCCCATTCTTCATCCGTTCAAAAAGTTCAAGATTTTCCTCAACCGTACGTGTCCGATAGGGGCTTTCCTTTCCGGGTTCCGTTAAAGTCCCCCGGTACTCTCTGATCTGATCGGCTTTGAGATCGCAGACATAAGCTTTTCCTGCTTTTATTAATGCGATGGCATAGTCGTAAAGCCTGCCAAAATAGTCCGAGGCATAAAACATCCGTTCATCCCACTCAAAGCCAAGCCATTTAACGTCTTCCTGGATAGATTCAACATACTCTACATCCTCTTTAACCGGGTTTGTATCGTCAAAGCGCAGATTGCAAAGCCCGCTGTTTCTTTTTGCAAGCCCAAAATTCAGGCATATGGATTTGGCATGTCCAATATGAAGATATCCGTTCGGTTCAGGTGGAAATCTAGTATGAACACGTCCGCCGTATTTATTGGACTCCATATCTTTATCGATAATATCCTGAATAAAACTTGAATAAACGCCTGGAGCAGAACTGTTGGTTTCTTCCCCGTTTTCGTTATTTTTATATTCTTCCGGAGCAATCATTTTTCTACCTCCTCAAGTATAAGTTTCTATCTAACTATATAAAATATAGCAATCATTAGTGATTTGGTATCCATTCACTGCAACTTTATACAAAACCTGCCTACCTTCTTTGAGCGCTAAACATTACTATTCTATTAAATATTTTATCAAATTGCCATGATTTTATTAAACATGGCATCTTTACTTTTACTGAATAGATATGCTTTTTGCTGAAAGTAAAATTTTATACCTTAGTTTATAATAATGCAACACTTTCAGATAATCAATACATAAAATAAAAATCAAACGTGTATTGATCACATTTGATTTTTGTTGAATTCTTCCCAATATGGATAAATTATAAATGAAACCACAACATACAATTTCTGTTAATGCTTTTCCAAATGCTTATGAAAACAACACGCCAATCTAAATTCCAAATGAATCTATTCTCTATCTTTTTAAAAACTCAACAACGGCCTTTTCGTTATCTTCCAAGGTTTTAATCAAATTTTGCAATTTTTCTTTATTATTGTCATCAATTTCGTGTATAACCATACCGTATTCTCTGTAATTTATACAGGGCAGAACCCTTAAGATTCTCGCTTTAAACTCTAAATATTTTTTTCCTTCATGGTCGATGGGTATTTTTATGCCCAGGTTGGACTGCTTGTCAATAGGCTCACTACATGCAAGAGCAATGCCACCGAGACTAATGTTTTTTATTACACCTTCCAGCCGTTTATTGGATAAGTAGTCCAGGATCTCTGTGTTGAAATTTACAATATAACGCTTGTCCCTTCTTAAATTTAAATACTTATGTGCCTGATTCAATTCAATGTGCACAAGCCCATTACAATCATCTTCAATCATACTCACTTGCCCGTAAAACCTGTATTCATGCTCTCCATTAAAAATCTGGCATGTTACACTGTCTCCCAAAATGACACTACCATTTAGAAAAGGCTCCGTTGCTTTAATATAAATAAATTTCGCATCTGCCTTTTTTACAATATTCAACATCCCTACAAATACTCTTTTATGAATAATATAAACCGGTGTATCCTCTGCTAAAACATTCTTTTTCTCGTCTTCAGAAACCAAGAAGGGATTATTAGGCAAGTTTAATTCTCTCATGGCATATCTCCTATATTATAGATAGATTATTTTAGACAGACTACAATAGACGTGAATACATTACTAAATTTATTATACTAAAATTTCGCTCATTGGTAAAGAATAAGATTTTCGTTTTTTTACTAAATTTTATATAAAAATTTAATAATATACCAACAATCCATACTCTATGTACCATTTAGAGTCAAATTTCTGCTTTCTTATTCATATTAAAATTTTCCTCTCAAAAAAAATAATTGAAAAACTTTAAGCTTTTCAATTATTTTATGCTGCCTTTTCTTCCACTAAAAACAATATAAATCTAATAAATATAATTCAACACGTTAGCCCCCAAGGCACGGATTAACACCTGCATTTTTCGTACAGTCACTTCTGAGCGGCGTTAAAACTTCTATAGTTTGCCGGCAAAGCGTTCTCCCATTTGGATGCATTGATCCAGCTCGTCCTTAGTAGGGCGGTATTTGAATTGAAGCGGTTCTTCCACTATTTTCATTCCGGCTTCCTGGAGCCTCTGCTGAATGATTTTCTGTGCCTCCCCACTCCATCCATAAGATCCAAAAGCTGCTCCCATCTTATTTTTAAGCCTTAAAGCTTTTATCTCATCCAATAAGGACATTATTGAGGAAAGGGCCGCATTATTGACGGTACAACTTCCTACAATAAGCCCGCTTGCTTTAAAAAGTTCAGTCAGCAAATCACTCCTGTCTGTGACAGCAGCGTTAAACAGCTTGCACTTTACATTTTTATTGTGGAGCCCGTCAGCGATTGCCTCTGCCATTGTTTTGGTAGCATCATACATTGTATCATAGACAATGGCAACCCATCCTTCATTGTAATTCTGTGACCACTCATAATATTTCTCTACAATTTGCATAGGGTTGTCCCTCCAAATAACCCCGTGACTTGGAGCAATCATCTCGATAGGCAAATTCAAACCTTTGATTTCCTCAATTTTCTTTTTGATTAGGGGGCTAAAGGGAGTCAATATATTGGCATAGTACTTTAAGGCCTCCTGATAAAGTTCACAGGAATCAACCGAATCATTAAAAAGGGATAAAGCAGCATAGTGCTGACCGAAAGCATCATTGGAAAGAAGTACATTGGGGCCTTTGACAAAAGTTGCAAGACTGTCCGGCCAATGAATCATCTGCATTTCAACAAAAACAAGATCATAGTCCCCTATATTCACCGTGTCCCCGGTTTTAACAATATTGAAATTCCACTCCTTATGAAAATGTCTTTTTATTGTTTCAGCACCATTTTTTGTGCAATATATAGGAATATCCGGATTCACTTTCATAATTTCTTCCAGACTTCCACCGTGATCCGGCTCCATATGGTTAATTACAATCAAATCTATATTCTTAATACCTACTTCATTTTCAAGCTTTTGTGCGAACAGATCCTTATACGGATACCATACCGTATCTACTAAAACTGTTTTCTTATCTCTAATCAGGTATGAATTATATGATGATCCTTTATGGGTTGACAGTTCATGGCCGTGAAACTCCCTTAATTCCCAATCTATGACCCCAGTCCAGTATATATTATCTTTAACTTTAATCATGATCCGCCTCCTCAATAAACATAATTTCTTAATATTATATTCCACCAAAGTCTAAATTTAAACTATTTTTTCTTTTCTTAACCCAGGTACTGCATAAAGGTAACCAAATAAAACAACAGTTTAGCACTCTTCCGTACCCAGGAATCACGCATTACTTTTGGAACCTTTCTCTCATACCCGCCCACATATTACCAAATAATTATAATAGTTTGACCGCACCCATTTGTAATTTTTGGTCATGGCTTCAGTACTCCTAACGACAAAAAAATCCAGGAAATAATTTTCCTGAATTTTACGCCCGAAAACGGTTATTTCTATGTCCTACCGCCGTTTTGCCCACAGAATTTCTCACTTCATTTAATTCTGCCTCCCGCTTTGCCAGCTCCAATTGTAAATGAGTACCCTTACTATTTAAAATATCATTCTGCTCACTCAACGATTTATTTTCTGCCTTAAGACTCTCCAGCTTTTCATAAATCAATTGCAACTCTTCTCTTAAGCTTTTTTCGTTTTGATATGCCTTAAAGTAATCATCTGCAATATTAATTGCCGTTAGTACTGCAGCCATTGACGTGCTCAGCCTGCTATTGTTCCTCATAATCTCATTCATCTTCTTATCGATGTAAAGTCCAACTTTCTGAATATATTCATCGGACTCAGTCCCCACCAAAGTATAATCTTTACCCGCGATTCTTATATCCACCTTGTTTTTTGAGGCCATAAAATCAACTCCTTTATGAAGGTAGATTCTTTCGTAATTCTCACCCAATACACCTGTAATAAGTTATGAATATTGGAGATATGTAAAAATCTCACAAATACCGATAATCTACAACACATTTTTCTTTATTATACTATATTTCGCTAAAAAAACATATCTTTTATAATTTTTATTACTCCATGAAAAAAATAAGAGGCCCCCCAATCTTCGAGGCACTCCCCTTATTTTATACTTTTGCCTTAACTTACATATGCTGCATATTATATTTCGATCGCACTAAAACTTTACAATTGATATAGATTTTGTTGAAGGGTTTTAGACCTCATTTTGATAGGCAAATGCAAATTTTTTTATTATCTACAGATTCCCTTTCTAATCTTTATTCAAGCCATTATCTGCATAATTCTTAATAATCTGAGCAAGATCAATTCCAGTAACACCTTTTACTGTTTCAGGAAGCTGCGCCATAACGTTGGTTATATCCTTTGTAAGCTTCGATGCTCCAGAGTCGCCAATCATAATAATCTTTTCTGTTTTTGAAAGCGGTTGCGCAATTGCTGCTGCGATTTCCGGAAGTTTCTCAATGATCATTTGGGCCATGGCAGCATCATTAAACATCTTGTAAGCCTCTGCCTTTTTCATCATAGCGACCGCTTCGGCTTCCCCTTTTGCCTGAATAATCTCTGCTTCTGCCAATCCGGCTGCTTTGATGGCTTCTGCCTTTGCAATACCTTCCGCTTTAATTACATAAGACTGACCTTCCGCTTCCTTTGATTTTCGAATCCGGTCTGCCTCAGCCTGAACCTCAATCCGAAACTTTTCAGCTTCAGCCGGCTTACGCACTGTAGCTTCAAGCTCTTTTTCCTTTCTCATGGCTTCCTGTTCCTGGATTTCTATCTCTTTCTGTTTTTTCACAATTTCAACCTGTAGTGCTTCCTTTTGTACTGTCTGATCTACCGAGTACTTTTTCTTATCATAGGACAGATCGGCTTCCGCTTTTCTTTCGTTTATTGCGGCCTGGTATTCGGCTACTTTGATTTCCTTATCCCTGTTGGATTCAGCTACTTTGGTTTCAGCAAGGTATTTGGCAGTTTGGCCGGCCTGCATAGCCTCTGCACTCTTAATATCTGCGTCTCTTTTGGCCTCTGCCTGGCCGATTACGGCATCCCTTTGCACTCTTGCAATCTGTGCTTTTCCAAGGCTTTCAAGGTATCCGTTTTTATCTGCAATCTCACGGATGGTAAAGGAGATTATCTTAAGCCCCATGTTTGCCAAATCACCTGCTGCCAGTTCCTGAACTTTTTGTGCAAAAGCGTCTCTATTTTGGTTGATCTCCTCCACCGTAAGGTTTCCTACAATAGAGCGGAGATGTCCTTCCAAGGTCTGCTTTGCTATACTTTTTATTTCCTCTTCCCGCATGCTTAAAAACTGTTCTGCTGCTGTAGCAATGGCTTCCTGACTCGAATCGATTTTAACCTGTGCAATGCCATCCACGGTTAATTGCACGCCTTGTGAAGTATAAGCACTTGAATTGACATCCAACGGCATAATCCTCAGTGAGATGGTCTTTGCAGTTTCAAATACCGGCCAGACAAAAGTCGCGCCCCCTTTTACGATCCTGAAACCCACAATCTGGCCTGTAGGAAGCCTTTTCTTTCTTCCCGATACAATGAGTGCTTCATCCGGACCAACTTTAACGTATCGTTTTACAAAAACCGAGATAAGAGTAAATAGAACAAGAACACTTGCTGCCGCGATAAGTACAGTAACCCCTAAATTAAAATTGTCAAACATTTTCTAGCCCCCTTCGTTAATTTTTTGACTTTCTCTTACAACTCTTTCATCATTTGTTTCAAATAATTCCCTTGAATCTATGCTGATCTTTCGAACAACCATTGCAACATTTTCTTTAAACTCCATGATAATGACATCGTGTCCCCTTTTTATCTCCTCCCCGTAAAGGGACTTTGCAGAATTATTATAACGAACCCCGTTAACCACATAAGCGATTTCTCCCAAACCGTTTTGTGGAATGGGTGTTATGACCTCAGCTACTACACCTGTTAAATCTTCAAGTGAAAAACTTGAATTTGACTGGGAACGGTATAGGAGCCGCACAACCCCGAAGAAAACAACTGCTCCGACAATGACTGAGCAAATCGTGGCAAACGGTATGCTTAATGCATCCGTGAACTTAAAGCCCAATTTACCTATCAAACCAACTGCACCAAATGCAGTAACAGCACTTGCTATAACCAATGGACTCAATGGGGAGGGTGCTCCCTCCCCATTGCCGTCATGTCCGTGGCCGCTGAAATCACCGCCGTGAAAATCATGGCCTCCTAAAACCATAGATACCGCAGAATATATTAATCCAAAGGTAAAAAAGCCGATATAAACATACAGCAACACAACCGCCTCCAAAACTAATATACTTTACCTATAAATCCCGATAAAAATCTTACTTTGTGTCAAACAGGCATTCCATGCTTTTGGGAACCGCCCTACCAAGCAAAATGTAAAAGTTTTTTCTAAGTTAGATATAAATGAATCTCCTAATAATATGTTTATTTCATAAGGGCTTATTTTAGGGCAATTTCATAATTATTTTCAGTAACATTGCATTAAATTTATAGGAAGATATTTACGGTAGAAAAATAAAACTCCTTTAGCTAAGATTAGGTTTGTGTCCTGACCGATACAATCCCAAAATTAGTAAAGGAGCTAACAATGAGATATTATATCAGGAA
>JAOABQ010000092.1 GCA_026418275.1 Clostridia bacterium | reverse complement strand
TTCCTGATATAATATCTCATTGTTAGCTCCTTTACTAATTTTGGGATTGTATCGGTCAGGACACAAACCTAATCTTAGCTAAAGGAGTTTTATTTTTCTACCGTAAATATCTTCCTATAAATTTAATGCAATGTTACTGACGCCAACCATTAAATATAAGCTGCGAAAAATGGAAAAAGGCTATTCAGAGTCAGTTATAAAGTGTCTTTCAAATATATCAATTCCTATTATTGCAAAAAGAGATTATGGTGTATGCGATGGAGTATACTACGAGTTAATAATCAATAACATTGGATCAACTTTAGAATTTAGCTTCTCGCAAGCTGTACCAGAACAATGGAAAGATGTTTGGGATATGACTAAAAGATTAATGGGTGAATTTGATAGTATCTTAATCAATGAAGAATATCTTGACTCGATTTGTCACAATGGAAGGCTTTGGTTAGAACCAACTTCAAATATAAAAATTACAAGAGAACTAATGAATTTTTTAAAACAATTTGCAGGATTTAGCGGCTATAATGTAATAAAAATTTCTGAAATGTTTAAATCAGAAAAGCCGGTTTTACTAGAGGCAAATTATGATTATTTTCACTATAGAAGTATACAAAGTGAATTTATAAAATATGGCTTAAAGGTAGAGTTCTTTACATGATTCCATAAAATATTGTTAGAAG
The DNA here is from genome assembly GCA_026418275.1 of Clostridia bacterium. Taxonomy (GTDB): domain Bacteria; phylum Bacillota; class Clostridia; order Acetivibrionales; family DSM-2933; genus SKW182. Next base: position 47,973 of record JAOABQ010000092.1, on the reverse strand, counting down.
TATATTTGCTGGGAACATGATTTGCATAATGTCCCAGAAGAAGTATACGAAATAGCTTTGCCTCTTCCGGTTATTATTCTAAAAGAGATTCCAGGAGATTTGGACGCACCTGGCTTTAAAGAGGGAAAAACTGGAGAATTTTAAAATATAAATTCGAAGAAGAGTATGAAAAGGATTAACTTAAAAATATGAAAAATTAGTATTGATTCTATTTGAGACTTGGAGGGGATATTTTGTGAGCAAATTTAAAGAAATTATTTTGGAGAGAACACCAAATTTCGGTGTAGCGCCGGTATATAAGGTAGTTATTGATTCTAAAGGCTTGGTAAGATATTCCGGCAAATCTTTTGTTTCAAGACTCGGATATTATCAATGGAGTATTTCTGAGGTTAAGATTGAAGAGCTTAACCGGTTAATATCTGAATACAATAACTTTAAAATGAAAGAAAAGAAAGCAACCCGTTATGCAACATGTCACGCAACCTGTATAATTACAATAACAATGGAAGATGGAACTTACAGGAAGATTGAGGATTATCTTGGGGCCAACAAATATCCTAAAAAACTCAGAGTATTTGAAGAAGTTCTGAATAAGACTGTTGGTGTAGATGAATATGTTAAAACAAAGCTATATTTGTTTCTAATTTCAGAAACTCCACAGTTTCAATTGCGTAAAGAAGATTGCTATATTCTATCTGCTGCAAATGAAAAGGATGCACTTGATTTTCTATATAAGAATAATCTGGAATACCATAAGCAAACTGATGATTTAAGTAATTATTACATTTTAAGATTAAGTCAAGAGTTAAGGGATAGATGGCCGATTATTTATGCTTCATACAATAAAAAATTCTTTGTAGATTATATAAAACTTGAATGTGAGGACATTAAGATTAATACGGATATAGAAAATAGAATTTATCAGGTGAATAAGTCCAATGCGGGTGATAATGATCTTTTAAACTATAGTCACTTTGTAATTGCACCTGATTCAAAAACTGCGGGACATATTGCATTAACACAAATTTATAATGATATAAATATCAAAATTAATATAATTGAAATGTCAAAATATGCGGCAAAAGAATCTATTAATCCAGTCATTCTTACTCCATATAGAACATCCTTTAATCCTAATATAAAAATAAATAATGACAGTATACTGTTCAAAGCAATTGATAAAGGTAATGTTGAGATGATTGATTTACTTGTAAAAAGTGGTGCTGATGTGAACTTTAAGAATGAAGTCAGTAATACAGCTTTGATGAAGTGCGCTAGAAAGGATAAGGGTGAGTATTTAAAAATACTTATAGAAAAAGGTGCTATTGTTGATGAGAAGAATATTAATGGCAGTACAGCTTTAGCTTTGGCTACCCAGAGCAGATGTATTAATGCAGTAAAATATTTAGTTCAAAATGGAGCTGATATAAATATACAGAATTCAGAAGGTATGACACCCATTATGATTGCTGCAAAAAAAGGATATAGGGAATTAGTTGAATTGTTTTTAAACTATTCTGCAAATGTGACTCTCAAACAAAATGAAGGGTTGACAGCCTTGGAATTGGCTCTTAAACAAGGGTTTAATGATATTGCAGATATAATTAACAGGCATCATAATGTACAATAAAATGATAAGGTGTGTTTATGAAATATAATGATTTTTCAGAATTTTATCAGTCAAATGTGGATCTCTTTTGGCAAGGAAACATGCAGGTATTGATGGAAATAAAGTAGTCGGTATGTTTGATAAAGTTAAATATATATTTAAGAAGACAATAAATGTAAGATTGTTGAAACTGTGATAGTATTTTCTGTTTCTGATATGTCTCCAGATCAGCTGCCTTATAGTTTTGAAGCGAGGACAACGATGAATTTGCGGGGTGAAGAATGGGATGTTATTGAATCTTGCACGGTTACTTCGGAGGAGTTTGTGAAAACTAAAGAATTGAAACTGGTATTAAGAAAAGTAGATCCAAAAAAAAATATTGTTTTCATTGCCAACAATGAGCAATGAACTTCCACCTATAAAAAATGGTTCAACTAAATTGCAGAGGTATATATTTGAAATATGTGTGGATGATTGGAGATAGATGCAGGTCCTGAAAATATACTGGATTTTATTATGGATAATTTGAGAGCAATTAAGAGTATATAAGAAAACAATAGCAAACAAGTAGGTGAATACGTTGCAGCAGTAAAATCAGCGAGTAGTAGACGTTACAAGGTTTTAATTATGTAAATTGGATATGTACTTATAAAAAAATCAAATATAATTTGAGATAATTCTTATATACTAAAACTTTCTGAAACACTAGGAACAAAAGACTTTTGCATTTGCAAAAGTCTTTTGTTCCTAGTGTTATGTCAATTGTGATGCCATTCATTGACCTTTAATTAAATCTATGTGAAAATAAAATTAAATATATAGAAACCAAAATCGGAACAGGATCATATGGAATATTAAGATATTGGGAGTAGATGCAACGGCTGAATTTATGCCTTAGCTTCTGAATCCCTATGGAAATAACAAGATATCCTCAATAAGGTGGTAAATAAATATGTACAAAATCCTGATTGTGGAAGACAACAAAGATGTAAATAAAATGCTTTCAGAGGTATTAGTCGGCAAAGGCTACCTGGTCTATTCAGCTTATACCGGCGTCGACGGACTTAAAGAAATCAAGTCGCAGGAATATGACTTGATTCTCCTTGATATTATGCTCCCTTACAAAAGCGGAGATGAGGTATTGAAAGAAGTGCGAAGTTTTTCAGATATTCCTGTAATAATTATTTCAGCCAAGGACTTGGTCAGTACAAAAATCGACCTTTTGAAGATGGGAGCTGATGATTATATAACAAAGCCTTTTGATCTGGACGAAGCTGTTGCAAGGGTAGAAACAATTCTGCGGCGCTCCCGAAAGCAGGGACAGCATGGAAAGGTTTTGCAGTACAAGGACATGGTGCTTGATGATAATGCAAAGTGTGTAACCGTCAATTGTAAAGAACTTGACCTGACTGCAAAGGAATATCAGATTATCGAACTGCTTCTCAAAAACAGAAGCAAAGTGTTCACCAAATCGAATCTGTATGAAACTATTTGGCAAGATGCATATCTTGGTGATGATAATGCCGTAAAGACGCATATAAGCAATCTAAGAAGCAAATTGAAAATGGTGAATGCAAATGAGGAGTATATTGAAACTGTGTGGGGACTTGGCTATCGCCTTTATAAAGAATAATCTTATCTGAATCTTTACGTTTTTGTCTTCTATCTTAACCTTTTCTAAACCTTTAAACTTTATACTTAATTATTGAAAGGACAGGTGAGAAAATGAAAGAATATATTTTGAAGACAAATAACCTGACGAAAAGTTATCATGGTGTCAATGTTTTGCAAAGTGTGTCTGTAACTTTGGAAGCAGGTAAGATATACGGCTTAATTGGACAAAACGGTGCGGGAAAAACGACATTGATGCGCATGATTGCTGGGCTTGCTTTTCCTACAAAAGGCAATATTGAACTTTTTGGAAAAAAAGATGATAAAAGCGTACAGGCTGAAAGAAAAAGATTGGGTTGCATGATTGAGTACCCCAGCTTCATTCCATACATGACCGCGCAGGAAAATCTCACATATCACAGGGTAATACGAGGTATTCCGAGCAAGACTATCGAGAACGAGTTATTAGAACTGGTGGGATTGAGTAATACAGGTAAAAAGAAAGTAAAGAACTTCTCTCTTGGTATGAAACAACGTTTGGGTATATCCATTGCTTTGCTCGGAGAACCTGAACTGCTAATCCTGGATGAGCCAATTAACGGTCTCGACCCCATCGGTGTTGTGGAGATAAGGAATTTACTGATTAAGCTGTGCGAGGAACGACAGATGACCATTCTTATATCCAGCCACAATCTACCGGAGCTCTATCAAGTTGCAACTGATTATATCATTATCCATCAAGGAATAATTAAACAAGCTATCACCCTTAGGGAACTGGAAGAGAACTGTAAGCATCATATTCTGATTGGTTGCGATCAGCCTGAAAAGCTGGTAAGCATACTTGAAACGCAGTTAGGCACAACCAATTATAAGGTTATGCCGGATAAAACAGTAAAACTTTACGATTATCTGGATGAAAAGGAATTAGTGGCAAAAACCATCTTTGATAATGGATTTGTCATTACTGATTATTCCATACAGGGAGATACGCTTGAAAACTACTTTATTTCTATCATAGGGGGTGAGGGGCATGTTTAATATGATTCTGGCTGATTTATTTAAGATGTATAAATCTTCGGCAATAAAAATTTTATTTGGAATAACAACCTTTTGTGCTGCCATAATGGTGGTATTTGCCAATTTGATACCGCAGGGGAAAATTGGTGAGGAATATACTGGGATTGGTTTTATGCTTTCGGATATCAGTATGATGAGTATTCTCGGTGCTGCTATTGCGGGTATTTTCATATGCGGTGATTTTGACAACAAAACAATCCATAATGCCATTGCAGGCGGCTACAGCAGGGGTGTAGTCATAGTCAGCAAAGCAATCGTATTTTTCTGCGCTGTAGGATTTATTTTACTTCCCTATGCTATTATTACGGGCATTGCACTTGGTACCGGTTTAAAATTCGATATGGGTGCTGTATCGGTGGGATTCCTGAATATACTCTCAAAAGATTCTGGTGTTGTATTCACTGCTTCAGTGCTATTGAAATTATTAGCAGCTGCATTTACACTGATGCTTGTATATATGGCACAGCTTAGTATATGTGTACCGTTTGCACTTTTATTTAAGAAGCCCGTTCTGGTGGTTGTCATTTATTACTTAATTTCAATACTTACAGGACAGGTGACAGCCTTAAGACACAGTTCACAGGTACTTGATAATATTTTCTTATTTACGCCATTTGGAGGTAATTACAACTTTGTGACACTTTCTACAGGAACAGGAGATTTTATTAAGGCAATTGCTGTTAGTGTAGTATTTATCATCGCAATGATTGCTATGACATACAGTATATTTAGAAAATCTGAAATTAAATAACGGATAGGTTGGTGAAAAGGTTGATAATTGCCATTGGCGTTTTAATCATTATGGTTTGTCTGCTTGCACCGTATATCGCCCTTCTCCAGTGGCAGTTGCGAAGCATTAACCGACAGCTGGGCAAGCGGTTGACAGCAGATACAAGACAGCCTATAAGTCTGGAACTCTTTAACCATGAGTTGAATCAATTGGCTGCCAATATTAACAAATGCTTAAAGGCGGAGGAAAACCTCCGTCTTGAAAGCGTTCGGGAGGAAAAGAGATTTAAGGAACTGGTCGCAAATATATCCCATGACTTACGGACCCCACTAACTGCTATTAAAGGCTATCAACAGCTTTTGGGAAATGGTGAATTGACAGCTGACCAGAGGAAAAAACTCCAAATTGCTCAAAAATACTCTGAAGAATTGGGACGTTTGATTGAACATTTTTTTGAATATTCCTATCTTGAAAATGCTGAACTGAAGCTTAATCTCGAATGGGACAATCTTTCAAACCTTGTGACAGAGTGTCTTGCCGCGTCAGTATCCTCCTTTGAGGAACGTGGTCTTAGGGTAAAGTTTGTTGAGACACCGCCAGTATTTGTGCTTGCTGATAGGGAAATAACTGTGCGCATCATTCAAAACCTAATCCGCAACTGTGTAGTACATTCTGCAGGTGATGTCGTGGTTCAACTTACAGCTTCGGAAAAAGCTATCCTATCGTTTAAAAATCCTGTAGAAAACGCCACGGAAATTGATGTGAAGCGTATGTTTGACCGTTTCTATACGGGGGACAGGGCAAGAAGCAAAACATCAGGTCTCGGACTCTCCATCGTCAAGCTGCTGGCCGAGAAGATGGGCGGAACTGTGTGTGCTAGTTTGCAGGAGGATGATCTTGAAATACAGGTGGAGTTTCCTTTATGCAGGAAATAAATACTTGAGTTTTTTCTAAAAGCAGAGGTTATAGAAGGTATGCTTACTAGTTTACTGAAGTAAAGGGTATGTTTGAGTTTGTAAAGTTATTTTACAATTTTACATAACTTAGAAAGGATATTTTTAACTGAGTGTGGAATTAATTAAATAAGGGTTTTTCTTATCTATTTGCAGCTTTCAATGATTTGTTATTCTTGATGAATCCATTAGTAAATAATCCACGGAGGTGTTCCATTTTGAACTTTAGTATTCGTCGTAAGCTAATAATTGGTTTTGGATTGGTATTGCTAATGTTTATTGGAGTTATATTGTATAACGTTTATGCAATATCGAAAAGTAAGCAACACATTACACATATAAAAGAATTCACTGAAAAGCAGGTTAGTTACACAGACGAAATAAAAATTGCTGTCATACAGGTTCAGCAATGGTTGACCGATGCCAGTGCAACAAGGACAGAGGATGGCTTTGATGTTGCAAAGAAATATAAAAACAGATTCTTTGAGGCTTCAGGCAAATTAGATGGCTTAGAAGGTTTATCTCCTGAGGTTAAAGTACGTCTGCAGGAAATCACTAAGGAATTTAACGAATTTTATGAACTTGGGGTCAAAATGGCGAATGCCTACGTTAGGGATGGGATTGAAAAAGGGAACGAATTAATGGAGCAGTTTGACCCGAAGGCTGAAGATTTGTTCAATAGAGTAGATAAATTACAATTAGAGAGCAAAGAACAAATGGAGCAGAATCTCGATACAATTCAGAATCATCTGGATTTGAATCTGCAAATAAGTTTAATAACCGGCATTTTATCAATAATATTTGCTATTTTAATTATTATTTTGATTGGACATCAAATTTCTGTTCCTATAAACAATTTACTTTTTATTTTAACCGATATTGAAAAAGGAGAAGGTGATTTGACCAAGAGAATAAACATAAAATCGTCAGACGAAATAGGTAAGATGGCACAGGCTTTCAATAAATTCTTGGATAAATTGGAAGGTATGGTAGCTGAAATAAAAAGAAATTTTGCAGTTGTTTCTCATGGTTCGGAGATTTTAAATTCTGGAGGCACCAAGACTGCTGAAGGCATTTCTCATATAAAAAATCATATGGATAAAGTAAATGGCGATACGCATAAAATTAAGGCTTCCATTATTCAATTAACTTTAGGTATGGAGGGAATTGTGCAGGCATCTCAGGATAATTCATCAATTGCTCAAGAAATATGCAACTTGACAGATAATATAAATGCAATTGCTCAGGAAAGTGGCAAGCTTGCATTCGATGCAAAGCTTGAAATGGGGAAAATTGAAAAGCTTTCCGCTGAAACTATGGATATTACAGAAAAGCTTGGGTTTGAAGCAGGTGAGATTGGAAAGATAACCGACACCATTAAAGCTATTACAGAGCAAACCAACCTTCTTGCTTTAAATGCAGCGATAGAAGCGGCAAGGGCTGGAGAGCAGGGAAAAGGGTTTGCAGTAGTAGCGGATGAAATAAGAAAACTTGCTGAAAATAATAACCAATCAGCTAAGATGATTGAGCAATTGGTAAATAGTATTCAGGATATGATAATTCAGACTGTAAGCACAACGTCTAATACCGGTACTAATATCAAGCTAGGAGGCAAAATAGTTGAAAGGGTATATGCCCAACTAGAAAAAATAATAGATGGTATCAGCAACATAAATGACAGAATACAAAGTATTGCTGCAAGTACAGAGGAACAGAGTGCTTCGGCTGAGGAGCTTTCAGCTGCTATGGAAGAAATAAGCAATAGCAATAGTGAGATTACAGATTCGGTAGATGAAGTAGCTGCCAGTATAACCGGTCAGGTTGAAACGGTATCCTCATTAAGCTCTACAGCACACGATTTAAATGAATCTGCAGACCAATTAAACTGCTTGGTCAATAAGTTTAAGCTAAGGGCTTAATAGTAATTATTGTTAATTATGCCGGATTGAAATAGTAACTATTATAATTCAGAGCCTGTTATCCATATCATGCCAAGCTTAGCAGCATATACATCAAGGCCTTTTTGGTTAAAGGGTTAGTTTGAAAGTATTTTAATAAATTGTATTGATTTGTTTTTCATTGTCTGTTATAAATATGTATATCAAGTAAAAAAATTGAATTTATATGTAAGCAGGTGCCTTAAGATAGGAGAATAGGGAATTGTGTGAAATTCACAAGCGGTCCCACCACTGTATATGGGGAGTGATTCTCAGTGTCCACTGGCCAAAGGCTGGGAAGGAGAGAAAAACGAAGATCCATGAGTCAGGAGACCTGCCTGTTTATGATTATGTTTCTTCTTTATAAGGGAATATTTAATGGATGATGGAAAAGTCCTTGAATACAATTAACTGTATTCTGGGACTTTTTTTATTAAAATCTATGCAGCATATAGATGACTTTAAATTTATATCAAATTAAAGGATTGTCGTTAGGAGGACCAAATGTATGGAAGAGGTAATGAAAATAGTAAGTAATGGTGATGGCTCAGTTAAATATTTATTTAAATTAGTGGACGATTATACGATTGAGACATTATATATGCAAGATAAGAATTTAAAGGTAACTTATTGTAATACTGTCTGTGTTTCATCGCAGGTAGGGTGTAATGTAGGATGTATATTTTGTGCAACAGGTAAATGCGGATATATAAGGAATCTTTCATATAATGAAATAGTAGAACAAGTAAACGTTAATTATTTTAATAATATGATTTTAAGTAAAGGTTCAATTGATGCTGTGGTTTTTGCAGGTATGGGGGAACCATTATTTAACTATGAAAATGTTAAGAAAGCTATACAAAAATTATATATAAATATAGGGATAAAAAATTTTGAGATAGTAACTGTGGGCGTTGTCCCATATATTTACAAATTAATAACAGATTTTAAAAATAAAATTAACAGTATCCGGTTAAATATTTCTCTCCATGCATCAACAGATGATTTGAGAAAAAAGCTTATTCCTTATGCTTCAAAACATAGCATAGAAGAAATAATAAAAGCGGCAAGTGAATATTACGAAAATTTTAATACTAAAGTTAGATTTAGGTATATGCTCTTAAAAGATTTTAATGATTCAGCAGAGGATGTAGAAAATCTAATTAGGATATTAGAAAACAAGCCGGTAAAACTGATTATATCCCAATACAATGAGAACAATATACCTGGATTAGCTGCGCCAAGTCAGAAAGAAGTCTTGGAATTTTATCAAAAAGTTAGTAAGAAACTTGATTGTGGGGTATTTTACAATTTTGGAAGTGATGTCAAAGGTGGATGTGGACAGTTAATACCAAATCAAGTCAAGTTGAGATGCTGAACCGGCATAAACAATGGCCTGAATAATAAGAGAAATGGAAGTTTAAAGAGAGGTTGTTTACATAAAAAGACGTTGAGGCAATTACAAGGATTGGGGAGGATAAGTGAGAGTTTGTAAGAAGTAAGTGTGTATTGTGGGAGTGACTGGCTTTAAAAATTGTTCTTCGTATATTGAAAAATTATAAATGTTATGTTAAAATATAGAAAGCTGGTATTTGATGTAAAAATTTAAAAACTTTTATCGAAAAATAGTTCAAAAAAATCAATTCTCAAATCATTAAATCATAAGCTATTTACATATTTTTTACTTTTTCTAAAAATTTTGGCTCTTATTAGTTCCTAGTTTTAAATAAATTAAAAAATACTTTTTTGCAAGGAGGAGTTTTATTATGAAAACTTTTAAAGTAATTGCATTGATTTTAGTATTTTGCTTAATGCTTGGAAATGTTTATGCAGTTCGGCCGCCCGAAAGCAATATGACAATTTTGTACAATGGAAAGGTTTTTACAGGTGATGGTGAAAACCCTTGGGCACAAGGACTTGTTATTGTTGACCGCTTTATTGTGAAAGTAGGTACAAGCGAGGAAGTATTGGAATATCAAATACCTGATGCGCAAGTGATTGATTTGAAAGGTAAAACAGTGATCCCGGGATTGAACAATGCCCATGCTCATTCCTTCTGGGCATCTTCTTATCCTCATGCTGTTCGAGTCAATGCTCCTGATTTTATCCCAGGACCCGGACCTACTTTTGAAGAAGTGTTAAATTTAGTTGCTCAAGCTGTAGCGAAAACACCAGCAGGAACATGGATCTTTGCTAATATCGGTTCAAGTGTGGTAGAAAATAGTGCAGTTAACCGTTTCCTCATTGATCAAGTTGCCCCAAATCACCCTGTTATGTTTTTTGCCTGGTGGGGACACGGTACTTATTTTAACACAAAAGCGATGAATATGATGGGAATTTCTGAACAGGAAGCCGATCCTTACGGGGGTTTTTATGAGAGAATGCCCGGAACAAATATAGTAAAAGGGATTGCTCATGAGTATGCTGAATTCAGGATTAACCGATATTTTGCAAATCAAATGACAAATGAGGAATTTATTTCACTCTTTAAAGCATTTGAAAAGGATGCATTTAAAAAAGGAATTACCAGCGTTCAAGATTATCCTGTCGGTGTTGAACAGACAAAATTTTTAAATCTATTGTCACAAGCAGATACCTCGTTACGGTGGAGAGTGTTTAATTTTCCTTTAACCCTAGATGATGCTTACGATAACAGACCTGAGTTTTCTCCAATTAATCCGTTTTCTTTAATTAAAGCTTCGGGAATCAAATGGATTACTGATGGTACTCCCATTGAACGTTTAGGTTATATAACTACAGAATACTTAGATTCTCCCGGCTGGTCTGGACGATCTAATTTTTCAATTAACGATTTTGAAGCTTTTTTCAAACAGGCCTTAAAAGGGTTGCCGCAGAAAACGCAGTTGAGTTTACATATCACAGGTGATAAAAACTGGGATAATGCATTAAACGTTATGTCTTCATTAGTGCCGGATAATGTCTGGGAAAAACGCAGAGTGAGAATTGAACATGGTGATTTAATGAGACCTGATCACTTTAATCAAGTAAAAAATAAAGGTATTGTATTAGTTCAAAATCCAAGCCATTTTGGTTCAGCTGGACTTTACGCTCAAAGATTTCAACCTTCAGTTTTATCAAATATGATGCCTTATAGATCTTTATTTGAAAGCGGAATTCCGGTAGCATTGGGAACAGATGCTATCGGCGCAGTTGGAGACCCCTATCTGGATTTATTCTTATCATTAATCCATCCCACAAGACCAACAGAAGCTATTACTATAGAACAGGCGGTTACTGCTTATACTTATGGTGGAGCTTATGCGGAGTTCCAGGAATGTTTTAAAGGAACTTTAAAACCAGGTAAATTTGCTGATATTGCTGTATTATCTCAGGATATCTTTACTTTACCGCCGCCTGCTATTCTTGGTACTGAAAGCGTATTAACCATTGTTGGTGGCAAAATTGTCTATAATAATTTATAATATATAAACTATTATACCGCTATTGGTTTACTAATAGCGGTTTTTTTATTTTTAGACTCACATTCCGCATGAATTTAGATTGAAGTAATTTAAAATTACCAATCCCCTATTACTGAAGTAAGGTATGATGAAACCGATCATTATCAGGTGACAAAGGGGTTTCTTAATAATCATGAAAAAGTGTTAAAGGAATTCTTTGAAGAAGACTAAAAACCAAAACAGATTAGATGTTGAAGGAATATATTGATGAGAACTTTAAGATAAATACTGGGAGGCATATAGCATATTACTGCTTTCTTGGTGCTTGACCGGCCGTATTTGGCCTTTTGATAGCCACCCCTTATGTGTAGAATATTGTAAGATTTATTCCTGAGACTCAATGAACTGGGGTATTAAAATGTAGAAGAAGAGAAGTAATTAAAGAAACTGAATTTGTTTTTTGGTTATTTTTTTACATTAACAATTGCTTTTGCAACATCTAGAATAAGCCGCATATCTAACTCATTACACCCTTTAATGATATTTGCAAATTCGTCTTTTAAATACTCTTTTGATTTGTAAATTGAATCAAGAAGTATTAAGTCTGGAGTAATCTCTAAAGCATTACATAGTTTAACAAGTGTTGGAAGACTCAGCTTTGTTGTTCCACACTCAATATGGCTAACATGTTCTTTGGACATGTTTATTAATTCTGCAAGCTTTTCTTGAGAAATACTCCTATTTAACCGTTCTTGTTTAATTCGGACACCTATTTTTTTATAATCCAGTTCTATCATATTCATCACCTTTAACACTATAACAGTTAAATTTTTTACAATAAATGAACTGTATAAGCAGAATGCCTATTATAGGTTGATTTTTCTGGAAATATGTATTAAACTAGAAATGAATTGTATAAGCAATTTGCTTATCAGAAGATAGGTTGGAAGGTGTGGAGTAAATTGTTAAACATGATTGCTTGACAAAAAACAGGAAATCTATATTGAATATACCCATGTGATGCACAGAATTTGTGATTTTTTTCTACTTGTATTCAACAATCGGCTTAATTACATTTGCAATAAGCTTTATCTTTTCCGGAGAACAGCCTTTAAGCATCTGGAGTATTTCATTTCTCATATAATCCTCTGTAGAGTATACCGCGCCAGTTAGTATATATGATGGAGAAACGTCCAGAAAATTGCTGATTTTGACCAGGGTTTCCAAATTAATTTTTGCAGATCCTCTTTCAATTCTGCTGATATATACAATAGATACATCCAGATACTCTGCGAGAGTTTCTTGTGTAAGCTTTTTCTCATTACGAGCATCTTTTATTCGCTTGCCTATAATTGAATAGTCAATATTCATAGAAATCACCCTTTCTGAAAATATACCAGTCTAGAATTATTATTAACAGAAACTAATAAGTTAAACTTGGATATATAGGTTAAAAAATAGTAAACTTATAAGTAAAATTAAACTTATAAGTTAGGGGTAATTGTTTTGATAAAGATATTTATAAACAAGTGTCTTCTGAGAATTGTCGAAAACAGAATTTACTGGATAACAAAAATAAGATGGATACAAAAGATATTACAAGGCAGCATGCAGCTTTGGTTAATGAAAAAGGAAAGGCAGTGTAAATATTATGAAAAATCAGGTCTAAAACAAAGGTTTTTCGGAATCTCAGGATATTGCAAGCTTCAAAAAAGGGAAATATATTTTGAGGACAAAGTAGGGCATATTCCCCATCGGTTCTGTGAAGGAATAAAGCAATTTGATAAATCACGATGTGGTGTATACATCCACTTTGGAAAGGATACATAATGTGGTGTAAGCCCAACTACTCAAGGAATGTATACTCGTTTTCCTTATCCATTTTTATAAATATCAAATATCTTAAAGATTATAAATTAAATAATAAAGATTACAAATAAACGTGTAATATGGTATTATTTTGGAAGTAGGGTGAAATTGCTCAACCTATTTAGAGTCTAATTACCTACAAGGAGTAGATATTGATGGAACGAATAATAATTACTGAGTATAAAAATATTGTAGTTTTAACAGGTGCAGGCGTTTCAGTGGCTTCAGGTATTCCATCCTTTAGAGGCCCAGGAGGTATTTGGGAAAATAGTAAAGACATAATGAAGTATTCTGATTGTGAGACATTTAAGCGTGAACCCTTAAATGTCTGGCGATTTTGGGGAGAGCTGAGGCAGAAGCTTTTATCTGCGGAGCCGAATATTATCCATAATACATTGGCTGAAATTGAAAAGGGAATAAGCCCTGGTTGTAACTTTATTTTAGCCACTCAAAATGTTGACGGTTTACATAAAAGAGCAGGGAGTGAAAATGTTGCTGAGCTGCACGGAAGAATTCATTATACAAGATGCTCAAATCCTGAATGTTCACTAACGCCGTTTTATGATGTTGCAACCTATGAGACAGCTACCCCAAACTGTTCGTTATGTGGTCAAATATTAAGGCCTGATATTGTACTCTTTGGAGAATATGTGGATATTGAGGCAAGTTACCGGGTAAAAAGGGTATTGAGGGATTGTGATTTGTTTATCGCTATAGGAACCTCAGGTGTTGTTGATCCTGCTGCAGGCTTTGTACGTAGCGCGGACTATGCCGGCGCAAGAACAGTTTATGTGAATTTGGAACCAATGATTCCGCAGAATCCATATTTTAAAGAAGCATACATTGGAAGGGCAGAAGATATTATCCCTTCCTTGTTTAAAATATAAGCAGCTGTAAGATGGGAGGTTTAATGATAGAATTGGCCATGATTATCAGAAAGGGAAACAGTAAACGCCAAAAGCATTGATTATCTGTTTGGCACAATAGAAGATTTGCAGTGCATAAAAAAATACTGTTACGGTTTGAGATTATGAACATGGCTTAAAAATAGTTTTGCTAAAGGTGAGCTTGAACCGGGAAAGAAGAAAGAAAAGGAAAAATCAGTGAAAGGGTGAAATGGATGTCTTGTCGAGGTGTACTTTTTGCAATTCAAAAATCTCAGTCTGAAATACTGAGGAAATGTAAGAGTGATAAAGAATTGGTGGAATACATACAAAAAAATATTGAGAGCGAATGGGATGAAAAATGGCTTTGTGAGACTGATCAATCATGGGATGCCATGCATCGCTGCTTTGCCGGAGGTAAGCTGGAAGTACATGGTGGAAAACCCCCACTCAATGCAATTATCTTTGGTGGAGAGATTTTAAATACTAAGCCCGATTATTATGTCGCTTTTAAAAGTAGTGCCCTGGTCAAGGAAATTGCAAAAGAAATTTCTGGGATAACCAAGGAAGAAATAAGGGAGTTGTACAATAGGATTGGTAGTGATTATCAGGGAGAAATAAACGATGAAGATTTTGAGTATACCTGGGAATGGTTCCAATGTGTTAGGACATTTTATGTAGAGGTTGCACAAAGCCAAAGAGATGTTATTTTTACTGTTGATCAATGAAATATTAAAATCATGACAGGTTAAAAATTTGAGTTTGATAGGTAAGACAAAGAAAATGATTTAAACCGTATGATAAAAATAATATTCATTCGTAATTGCGGTAACATGGAAACTCCTTCTCTTATGAGAGTGGGGTTTTTATTTTTTATTTAAAATTCAGATATACCGGAATTTTTAGCGGTATTCGACAAAATATTACAAAAGAATTATTATACAAATTTTCCATGGGTACTTTATTTAAGCCAAATAGTGTAGTATAATCTAAATAGTGTAAAAGATTCTGTAAATTAATTCTATTAAAGTAATTCTAATGTAGATTAATCCGCTAGATAATTCCATTAAAGAAATTCCATAGTATAAGTTCCGTTCAATTAATGAATCAATTTTTTTCATTCATGTTACTACTGTTACTACTAGATTAGGGGGTGTGGCCTTTGTTCGTTGTAGTGTGTGATTACAATGATGAAGAAAGGAGCCGAATAGCAGAAACCCTTGAAAGGATTGAATGTGTTAATTTTGTAGAGACTTACAATAATCCGGAAAACTTATTGGAGAGTATGAATGGCAACCGGTTTGATATTATTTTCCTTGAAATCAACCTTCCCACTATGAATGGTATAGAAACTGCCAAGGCCATTCGGGATATTGATCCGGATGTACACATTGTTTTTATTACCGGAATAGAAAGTTTCTGCTTGGATGCCTTTTCGGTTTATGCAACGGATTATATATTAAAGCCGGTGAACTTTGATAGGTTGGAAAAGACGGTAAGACGTATTAAAGAAAAGACCAGGCATTGTAATGAGAAGATTGTAGATATTAAGACCCAGAATGTAGTCTATCGAGTTAAGGAGTCAGATATCGTGCTGATTGAAAAGGTAATGAACCGCTGTATGGTTTACACTGAAAAGTTTACCTTTGATGTTTTGTCTCCGCTAAAATACTTCGAAGACATTCTGGATGAAAGCAAGTTTATAAGAAGTCACGCCGGATATTTGGTGAATAGGGACCGGATATCTAAGATTGAGGTTAATGGTAATTTGTCCTACACATTGCATTTCTATAATATCAATAAAACCGCCCTTGTTAGTAGGGGAAAGAAGAATAAACTCTTTAAGGGGATCTCGAATACAAAGATTTTAGTCAATAGTTAAGCAATTCTTGATTCAAAAAGGTGTTTCCGATTTTATGCGTGGGTAACCAATGATATGAGCTTATCCGTTAAGTTAAATCATTAGCAGGATTGATAAGTGGATATTGGATTTTGTCGACTGCCGTAAAATTAATAAAAAAAGACGTAAATTATGAAAAATAATTGATTAATATGGAATGAAATAATACACTAAAATATACAAACTATCTTTAATTAAATTGTTTTACTGCACTTAACGTCAAATCCATATGTGTGATAAAATGCACATGTCATTCTACGTGAATTACATTAAACCTTACATTTAATAGAGCATTAAGCAAATGATTTTAGTGCTCATTGCCATAGGCAAATGGTTAATGTTTTTGCAGCATCAATAAGTTGTTATGCTGATAAAGTATTATTTTCTGTTTACTGCATTTCCAGTGAAATTCACATGCATATTGGCTATTCATATTCTTCCTTAGGAGGTCTTCAAATGATAAAGTTGATCAGAAATACTGCAAAAAAGGTCAAGCGTTTATTGGATAACTATCTTTTAGGAAGTATGAGAACCAAGCTATTAGCGGCTTTTTTGATAATAATCCTGATACCTATGATTATTGTAACCGTTTATTCTATTTCCTCCATGACCGGTAGGGCTGAAGTACAGATGCAGGCCAAGCTGAGAAGTAATAGTGTTGCGGCTGGACTGATGCTGGAATCCGAGATAACAAAGTATGAGGTCATGAGTCAGAATATTTCAAACGATAACTCCTTAAAGATGCCTTTAAAATTTAACCTGGGTTTTCAGATAACTACTTATTGTGAAGATATGAAAGGAAAGAAAAAAGACCTGGATGTTCTTGCGGTATATAAGCCGGATGGAACAAGCATATACGCTTCCTCAAATGAATATGACGACTTTGCCAAAAAGGTTCTAAGTTCCCCAAAAACCGTAACTGGAATCATACTCAATAAAGGCCTGAATATCGTTTCTGCAAGTCCTGTTTTAGGAGATAAAGATACTCTGATTGGTATTATACTTATTTCTCATAAGATGAATGAGGATAAAAACATGATCACCAAAATGAGTTCAAAAATTAATACAAATGTTCTTCTTTATCAAGGAAGTTCGCTTATAATGATGAGTGATAACCAAAATAATGTGAAAATACCTAATAGCAGCCAGGATAAGAATCTGCATTTCAAAGAAGCGTTAAAGAAAGATGATTTTTCCAGCAGCAGTACGGTTAACTTATTCAAGAACAGCTACTTTATAAGCTACAAGGCAATTAAGGATATTGACGGAAAGGTAGTAGGGCTGCTCGGGGTTGCTGAAACGGACGCTGAATTGACACGAAGCGTAGTAAGTACATTTGTAGTGATGATTATTATATTCCTTTTTTCACTTGCCTTTACGCTAGCGGCCGCAATGGTTGCTTCCAGGCTCTTTACCAAGCCCATTAACGAGCTGATGAGCCTGATGAAAAAGGTTGAAGGCGGGGACCTTACCGTTAGCTCCAAAAACAAATCAAAGGATGAGATCGGCCAGCTTTCTTCCAGTTTTAATAAGATGATCGAGGAACTTCGGAATATAGTGAATACGATAACCGAAAGAGCAACTGAAATCACAGGGGTAAGCGATGCCCTTGCAACAATATCCGAAGTGATTGTAAAAGATATGGACAATATCATAGGTACGATGCATGAGGTTATGAATGGTGCTGAAAACAATTCGGCGGCCATAGAGGAAACTACTGCAGGCGTGCAGGAGATAAGCGCAAAAGCTTACCTCATTGCTACAGAAAGTAAAAATACTGAAAAAGTAAGCTGTGATGCGATTGAAATATCAGAAAGCGGAAAGGAAGCGGCAGAGGATGCAAGACAGAGTATAACGTTACTTATGAATGAGCTCCAGTCTACATCCGGTTCAATAATGGAACTGGAACTGACAACGCAAAAAATATTTGACATCATTAAAGCCATAAATTATATAGAAGGAGAAACAAACCTTCTCGCACTGAACGCTTCCATTGAAGCAGCCAAGGCGGGTGCGGCCGGAAAGGGATTTGCGGTGGTTGCTGATGAAATCAAGAAGCTATCGGCAGAGACTAAACGTCAGGTTAGCAAAGTAAAAGATTTAACCAACGAGATAAATACCGTTACAAAACGGGTTGTTTCAGAAATGAACCGCAGCTTGGAACAGAGCATCAGCGAGGTGGAAAAGGTAAATTATGTAGAGAAAGTTATATTACAGGTTGTACATTCTATATCAGACGTTGGGGAGGCTATAAAGAAAATAGCAGAAGCTTCGTCATCCCAAGCAGTAGCTACCGAGCAAATAACCAGTGCCATCGAAGGAGTTGCGGGTACTACGGTAGAAACGGCAACAAGTTCAGCCAACGTAGTTGAAACAATTAATGAAGAATTCAAATCTTTGCAGCGGCTAAGGGGCTTTGTTGAAGAATTGAATGGAATGTCTAACGGCTTCAAGGCTACAATCAACAAATTTAAAACAAGTTGAATTTCAAAAAAGGATATCAGACTTATCGTGTAAATGAAGAGCCATTAGGCTCTTTCATTGTCTTGTTAGTATTACCATGTACGCTGCACTAATAATTTTACATTGTGACAAGCAGGTATCCAATGTTTTTTGATGGTTAGGAAAACGGAAGCTACCATAAAATGAAAACGTTGACAATGCTTTTTCGGATATTCGACTAAATGTGACAAAAGAATGTAAAAAAAACGAAAAAACATGCAAAATTATAAAACGTATAGAAGTATTCAACATAACCATATATAATTAAAATCAGAGAGAGAATATAAAAAATGTAAATAACATACCAAACTGTTAGATTTGAAGGTATGGTGATATAGATAGGAACAGATGGCAGTTCATATGAGGCAGGAGCAGTAACCTATAATGCTTAAAACTTTGAAATTCAGGGCCCGGAATTTCAAAGCAATAATATAAATTCTAAATAAAAGGGAGTGTGAGAGGAAAGTAAAGGAAATATTATTGACACCATATGGGGCAATTAGACACGAAGATCTTAAATCAAAGTAGTGAAAGGAAAGAGAAGAGGATGCTCGTTAATTTAAAACATTGTAAAACTACATATTATGCGGGTATAAGAGGAACAGGATATTATGTACCCGACAGAATTGTTACCAACAAAGAACTTGAACAATATGTAAATACTACAGACGAGTGGATACAGCAAAAGATAGGTATTAAGGAACGGAGAGTAGCAGCAGACAACGAAGCAACTTCAGATCTGGCATACAAAGCTTCCTTAATGGCTATTGAGGATGCAGGAATAGAACCTCAAGATATTGATCTTATCATTTTAAACTGTGTATGCCCTGACAACAGGGATCCTGCCACAGCATGCATGGTTCAGGCAAAACTCGGAGCATTTAACGCTGCAGCCTTCGATGTCAATGCGGGGAGCTGCCCCGGAACAGTGTATGTATTAAACATAGCATCCAATTTTATCACCAGCGGTGCCTGTAAAAATGTACTTGTGATCGGGGCTGACGTCTTTACCAGCATCATTGATTGGCAGGACCGGGTAACCAGCTGCTTCTTTGGAGATGGTGCAGGTGCGGTAATATTAAGCCGGTCTGCTAAGCCGGGGCTTCAAGGATACACGCTTTATGCAGATGGCAGAGGCTATGAAGCAATCATTGTACCCCAAGGAGGATCAAAGGTGCGGGCTGAAAACATAAGTATCAATACAGGACTGCGGGATGGCGCTACCTGTTTGGACATGGATGGAAAGGCTGTATGGGACTTCGCAACCAAAGTATTTCCTGAAAGCATCCGGCAAGTAGCAGATGATGCGGGGATAAAGGTAGAAGATATTGACCTTGTTATTCCTCATCAGGCCAATGTAAATATTATAAAAGAAGGAATGAAACGTTTAGGTCTTCCTTTCGAAAAGGCTTTTGTAAACCTGGATAGGTATGGCAACACAGCCAGTGCTTCAGTGTTTATAGCACTTGCAGAAGCGGCACGTCAGGAGCGGCTATCTCCTCGCAGTACTGTGGCCATGGTAGCTTTTGGCGGCGGCCTTGCATGGGCATCGGCGATCGTTCAATGGAATGACAGGGCGGATTTTATGGACTAAACAGCAGTTAGCCGGGTATAACGTTGAACATTTGAAAAGCACAGCTTTCAAATGCTGCCCGCTAAAATGTGGAAATGGCCTCTGGGGGTCATAACGTATTAGCAGAGGTGAATTTTCAATATATTCAAAGATAAGCATTCTATTATGCAAAAAAACTCATTTATAAAAAATTATAAATATTTAGTTGAAAAGTTATTTTTATAGGGGGACGAGGATAATGTTATCATTAGCATTAGAAAAAGCAATTGCACTTGAGGAAGTGCTTACTAAAAAAACTAAAATCAAGTTTAGTATTAATAATGGGACCATTTGGTACACAACCACAGTAGAAAGTATAGGGGAAGATGAGATTTCGTTAGCATTTCCTGAAATGTTTGCTGCTGTAGATATCATTTTAGGAGATGCGGTAAAATGCAGATTTACAGACGATTCATTTGAATACAGCTTTGATGGGGAGATAGACTTTGTAAAGGTTTATTTTCCACAACAAATCAAGATCAAAGTGACAAGTGAGATAGAGAGATTTGAGAATACACGGTTTTCTAAAAGGGCAGATACGCTTTTCCTTGCAAACATTGTTACCGAGGATGAACAGGAAACATTACATGCTTGTGTGCGTGAAGTCAGCAATACAGGGCTGAAGGTTATAAGCAAGTTCCTTATAAAGGCGGATTCCGATGTGATTGTTCACATTGCATTGCCTGTAAGGAACATATTTGATAGTGTAGTCACTCTTGAAGGCAAAGTAGTATGGTCAAAGATAAAGGCAAATCACATCGAATATGGAATTGCGATTACTGATATCGAAGATTTGCATAAGAATAGAATGCAACAGTTTTTAAACATGTATGCGAAATAAAAGAATTCAATGTTAAAGGAATGCCGGGCTCAAAATACAAAGTACCATGTAAATAAACTTATTGAATGATGGAAAATTGAGTTGGAGGAATGTGGTAGAAAATTGCATTCCTCCAGCACAATAGCTTTAGTGAAGACTTTGTGAGCAAAGGTTGTTTTATTAAGATTATTGTAGTAAGGCTGCTGTTTCAATTCAAAAAACATTTCAGACTAATTTCATATCTTAAGTGAATATTGATTAAGATAGTGAAGCAGTTATGGCAAGCTTCTTATTAAATTTCTTGTACATGTAATAAATATTATATTGTTGTTCTGGTGACCGGTATTTTTCTAGAGCTCGTACCTGGGTGTGTTTTTGGTACAGTCAAAAGATATCTTGATGCTTTTTTATAGAAGAAAAAAAGACTTTAAGGGACTAGTTCTTTTTATGTTTTTCTGCTATAGGAGACCGGCTTAATAAGGATGCAAAGATAATGAGGAAAATCAGGACAATTGTATGAAATACCCGGCAGCAAATTTGTTTATTATTGAATATTGAAAAGAGGTATACGTATGCTTGTTAACTTAGTGAATCATAATACCCCGTATTATGTGGGGATTAAAGGTACCGGCTATTATTTGCCTGAAAGAGTGGTAAGCAATAAAGAAATGGAAAAGTATGTTGAAACTACGGATGAGTGGATACAAAAGAAAACCGGTATTAAAGAAAGAAGGGTGGCAAACGAAGGTGAAGCTACATCGGATCTTGCCTATAAAGCTGCGCTTATGGCGGTAGAGGACGCAGGACTGACACCCCTTGATATTGATCTCATTATTTTGAATTGCTTGTGTCCCGACCATAGAGATCCTGCCACATCATGCCTTGTACAGCAAAAGCTTGGTGCATTTAATGCGGCAGCATTCGATATCAATGTGGGAGGTTGTCCCGGTTCAGTATATTCAATTAATTTGGGCTCCAGTTTTATCACGAGTGGTGCGTGTAAAAATGTACTGGTAATAGGCGCAGATGTGATAACAAGCATGATCGATTGGATGGACAGAGTTACTTGCTGCTTCTTTGGTGATGGTGCGGGAGCGGTTGTTTTAAGCCGTGTAGCCAAGGCGGGTATTTTAGGCTATTCCATGTATGCAGATGGAAGGGGATACGAGAGCATTCTTGTACCACAAGGGGGATCAAGGGCCCGGGCGGAAAATATAAGCATAAATATCGGATTAAAGGATGGGGCAACCTGTGTGGATATGGACGGTAAGGCAGTTTGGAATTTTGCCACAAATGCATTTCCCGAGAGTGTAAGAAATGTTGCGAGTGACGTTGGAATAGAATTGTCAGATATTGATATTGTCATTCCCCACCAGGCAAATGTGAATATTATTTCGGAAGGCATGAAAAAACTTGAAATACCTTTTGAGAAAGCTTTTGTAAACATTCATAAATATGGAAATACCGTAGGCGCCTCAGTATTTATTGCGCTGGCTGAAGCGATCCGCGAGGGAAGAATAAAGCAAGGTGACAAAGTGGCTCTTTCTGCTTTTGGTGCCGGTTTGGCTTGGGGGGCGACTCTGCTGGAATGGAATGCAAAGGAAGACTTTATTTGATGCTGGTGCTTTGTAACGTAAATCTTTTCCTTGAATATGCGAGACACAAGTCAGAAGAAGTGCATTTTTAACACTCTGAAACTTAAAAATTTCTTGTGTTAAAAAGCAATAGGGTGAGGTGCAAAATGAATATAAATAGAATTGCAGTTGTAGGTACCGGGTTAATGGGTAAAGGGATTGTACATGTGTTTGCATCCCATAACTTTAAGGTCGATTTTTTTGGGCGGAGAGACAATGTGAAGGAGGAGCTTATTCACTATTTCGAGAACGAAGTGAAAAAGGGAAGGCTCTTAGAGGAAAACAAGGAAAATATGCTGGCAAATATCTGTATTTACAATATGAATGATCATTGCGGAAGGTTTGCCCAAAGTGACCTGATTATTGAGACTGTGAAGGAAGAGCTTGAAACAAAGAAGAGAATATTCCAATTGATTGACAAGGATATACGGGAGGATACCATTGTTGCCAGTAATACCTCTAGTTATTCAATCACAAAAATGTCGGGATTTCTATCCAACCCGCAAAACTTTCTAGGAATGCATTTCTTTTCACCGGTTCCTTTGATGAAATTGGTTGAAGTGGTTCGGGGTGCAAAGACCGGGGAGAAAATAGTTAATCATGTTTCTGAATTAGTAAAAAGGATCAATAAGCTTCCGGTAGTAGTTGAAGATTCGCCCGGATTTGTACTTAATCGAGGGCTTTTTGTTATGATTCATGAAGCGGTGTGTATGTTAGACGAAAACATTGCAAAGTCTGCAGAGGATATAGACAATATATTTGTAAATGGAATGAGCATGAAGGTTGGCCCTCTTAGGCTGGCGGATATGGTTGGGATTGATGTTACCTACACGATTTTAAAGAACTTATACGAAGGATTAAAGAATGACAAGTACAAACCCTGCATGAGATTAAAGGATATGGTCGAAAGTGGGAAAATAGGTAAAAAGTCAGGGTGCGGTTTTTATAACTACTAATAAAGTATAAGGAAGGATGCACATGGTAAATTTTCGGGTTGAAGGGGTAGGAATGTATGTGCCTGAAAGGGTGCTTACCAATGAAGAGGTAGAGAATTTAGGGATAGGCGCCAAGGCAGAATGGATTTATAAAAATACAGGGGTCCAAAATAGGAGAATTGCCGACAAAAGTCAGGCAACAAGCGATCTTGCGGCAAATGCGGCACAGGAAGCAATGGAAAATGCAGGGATACGACCACAGGATATAGATTTGATCGTCATGTCCACTGTAACGGCAGATTTCATCACACCGCATACCTCTGCAATAATTAAGCATAAGATAAAAGCCGTTAATGCGGCTTGTTATGATATTCAGGCAGGCTGCGCAGGTTTTGTATTTGGAATTATTACCGGCATAAACTATGCACAAGCGAACCAGGAAATCAGTAATATATTAGTCATTGGAGCGGATGTACTTTCGAGAATAACAGATTGGACAGATAAGAAAGCATGTTCTATTGTTGGAGATGGTGCAGGTGCATTTATAATTAGAAAGACAGATTCCGGACAGGGATTAAAATCCAGTTATATCTACCATGAGTGTATGGATAGCGTCAGCCGCGGATATATTCCTGCATACTATGGGGATATTCCTGAGCACTCCAAGATATATTACAGCTTTGACGGCAGATATCTCTATGAAAGATCGATAAAGTACATCCCGAAGGTTGTTAATCAATTGCTTGCCAAGGCTTCATGGAAGGCTGGGGATGTTGATTTATTTATATTCACCCAGGTGAATAAAAGCTTAATTTTGGATGTTTTGAAGCAGCTGGATGTGGATGAAACAAAAACTCATATGATTATGGATAGGTACGGGTATACATCCAATTCATGTATCCCGTTGGCTGTTTATGATGCAGTAAAATCCAACAGGATTAAGGAAGGCTGCAAGGTTGTAATATTAGGCGCAGGTGCGGGAAGCTACAGTGCGTGTATTGCATTGGAATGGTAATGAAAAAATGAAGTTTTGAGAGGTTGGTATGGGATTTTATTCAAGGAATTTAAAAGTAGATGCAGATATATTGGATGAGCAGCATATAAAAATTACGGGAACCTTTCGTCATAAAGTAGAAAGCGAATCTAAAGGAGAGTATTTTAAGGTTGAGGTTATTGTAGAAGTAGAAAGCTTTATGATTAAAGATATTCAGAATGTTGAAATGGACGTGCTGTTCCCCATTTGCCATGAATTTAAACCGCATCTTAGAAGACTTATCGGACAAATTATAGGGCCCGGATATAGTAAAAAGGTTGTAGAGCTCATTGGAGGAAAAGACGGATGTACCCATATGGTAGAACTGTTTATTGAGATTGGAAGATGTGTGTTTCCGGCTTATTACCACGGAGTTTTATTAAAGCAGGCAGGACTCCAGGAGGCTTTTAACGCATATAAAAATGGAAATATGGTCCAGTGTCTGGGTTTGTCGAATTTAGCGGAAAACAGTATGAAAAAATTCGATAAGCAATTGAGTGAGTGAGGGCGCGAAAAAGGGTATTTTGCTGTAAATTTTTTATTGTATCATGTCCTTCTATTACATTAGAAAATGGAATACGGAATGTGTAAATTTATCAAAAAATATTGTAAAATGCAGATAAATACACAAATATAGAGAAAAATGTAATATAATTAAATCAAAATGAATAGGAGGAACGAATGATGAAAAAGCGTGTTCTGTGTCTTTTGTTATGTTTCGTTTTTTTAATGGCTTTTGTAGTTGGATGCGGTAGTTCAAGCAATAAAGAGGCAAACGATGAACAGGCATCAACAGGTGAGACAGCAAGCAATGATTCTTCTGGTAGTAACAGCACTTCAAATGATTCTTCCGGTAATAAAGATTCCTCAAACACTCAAAATTCCTCAAATGATTCAAATGTTAAGAAAAAAATAATTATTGTAAAAGAAATGGATGATGATATTAGAAATAAAGTTCAGGAAAGTACGGTTTCCATCCTCAATAAGAATGGATTTACCAATGGTTCAACAGCAGACATTATCGAAATTAAAATGAATAATGATGAAAAAAAGAGCTCGGAAGTATTGGAACAAATTAAGAAGGAGAAGCCGGATGTAGTTTTAATGAATGCCACACAATTTGCTCTTAATACGGTTGCAAAGCCGTTGGAAGGCACCGGAATACCTACTGTGTTATACACAGCAGTTGAAGGATATTTGGATGCAAATGGCTTACCGAAGCAAAATGTTACAGGGGTTAAAACCATGTCTTCGGACCTTCAACAGAATGCCTTTTCACTTCTCAATGAAATTTGGCCTTTGAAAGGAAAAAAAGCTGCATTCTGTACTTTACCGGGATATTTCGCGAAGGAGGGTGTACAAGCAAGCCTTCAAGCGGCGGGTGCAGAATTGAAGGAGTATGTTGACACACCTACGGTGGAGCAGTTCCAGAAGGCAATCACCAAATTTAATAAAGATGATGAGATTGGTTGGGTGCTTTGCGGGGTCTGGCCGGTTAGCAGAGAGGATGGAAAAGCACAAACTTACGATGATTTGGCAAAATGGTATAGAGACAACAATAAGAAAGGTGAAGTATCCTATTGGGATATTTCCGGCCGACTGGGGATTGTTGCTTCGTTAGCCATTGACTTGCCGGAATGCGGAAACCAAGCAGCGGAATTGGCGGTCGAAATTTTAAAAGGAAAAGACATAAAAACGATAAAGGCAGCTGACCCAAGGAAAACCAACATTATATTGAATAAAAAGAGAGCAGATGACTTGAAACTTACAATACCTGCCAATATTTTGGGTTCTGCAAGCACTACCTTTATTGATTACCAAGGTAATATCAGTAAATAGTAAGCGTGATTATGTTAACAAATATTTATAATATGGAAGAGAAGGTCTCTTCCATATTATAAATATAAATAAGCATTGCATTGTAACGGAGATCAGTAAAATTTCGATTTAGATGAATCGACGGAAAATAGGAAAACATTTTTAAAGTAAATATAACATGAAGCAAATTGATGTGTTGATGTATAGTCAATATTTGGGCACTTTGGGCTATACTGAGCAAGTGGTGCAACCAGCAATTTTTTTTGTGTCCGTTTTATGCAACTAAAATTAAGTTGCTGAAACTGACCAGCCTTAAGGACATTTACTTCCTGGGAAATATTCCGTGGGATTGTAAAATTTACGAAAATAAAATATAGTTTTGCTAGTTTTGCTTTAGGTTTAGGTGTTTTTGATTTTGCGGCACTAATCTTCTACAAACGAAAGATGAAAGTAGGAGGATTATGCAAATAAAAATCTCTGAGAGGAGCATTGACTATGAAAAGGATTGCGGTGTTTCTTGTGTTGTGCTTTATGATGTTAGTATTTTCTGCTCCAATGGTTGCTGAAGGTGAAACTACTCCCGGCCAGACTGATTACGAACTTTATTACCCGCAGTTTGTAGATTCTAAAGAGCCGCTATCTGTGCTGCAAGATAAGGATTTAAGCAATTGGGTAAACGCAAACATAAAGCATCCCATCCTGACAGATGCACCAGATCCCAATAGGCAAGATTACTTTAATGTACCCTATGGCACCGATCCTCTACAGAATATTTCCATACACCACCTTAAAGGTAACAAGATGAGACCTGTTATATTTTATATCCACGGCGGAGGTTGGAATAATGCTTTATTCCCGGAACAAAACAATAATAGCCGGTATGCCGTACCTACCTGGGTAGCTTTAGGGTATACTGTAGTTGCGGTAAATTACAGGTTAGCCCCGAAGGATCTTTACCCGGCACAGATTGAAGATTGTGCCATGGCCTTAAAGTGGGTCATGGATAATATCAAAAGATATAATGGAAACCCTAACAAAATCGCTGTTACCGGAGAGTCTTCGGGTGGAAACCTGGCAGCCTTACTGGTTACAGGGACAAAGTGGCATCAAAAATATAACCTCAATATGAATAAAGTAAAATGCTGGATACCTATTTCGGGTGTACATGACTTTAGTCTGAAGGAAAATTACTATCTCCCTCTTATGCAAGTTGTTATAGGTTCATTCCTTAAGGAAGGGGATAAGACGGATGCTTCACCTGTAGCCCATGTGACGGGAAAGGAACCTCCGAGTTTAGTTATTCATGGAGGGGATGATTGGCTAGTTCCCCGGAGCAATTCCATTGGGTTATATCAGAAGTTAATTGAAAAAGGTGCGAAATCAGAGCTTCAAATTATTAAAGGATATTGGCACTGCAATACAATTGTAAATTATGGGGAGCATGGAGACATTCCTACTCAATTGATTAATAAGTTTTTGGCCAAATATCTGCCGACTTCGGAAAATAATTTGGGTGGCTGCTGTAAATAATGTTGTGTAGTATAAAGGAGAGGCATACCTCTCCTTTATACTACACTGAATGTTTAATGGATGTGGTTGATATTCATTTCTTAAGGAATTGTTTGATGAGGGGGTTTGTATATGAAATTAAAAGACAGGGTTGCGATAGTTACAGGAGGATCCAGGGGGATTGGTAAGGAAATCGCGCACCAATTTCTTAAAGAAGGCGCTAAAGTCATAATATGTGCCACAGATGAAGAAAAACTTTTAAAAACGTTCAGTAATTTTAAGGGATTATATAATGATATCGATTACTGTGTTGTGAATATTGCCAGTAAATCGGATGTAGATAAAATGTTTGACAATGTGATGGGGAAGTATGGAAGAGTAGATATTCTTGTAAATAACGCAGGTATAACCATGGATGCACAGTTATATAAAATGACTGAAGAAGAGTGGGATAGGGTAATTGCAGTAAACCTCAAAGGTACATTTAACTGCTGCAATGCGGCCGTTAAAATTATGAAAGAAAATGGTTATGGAAAAATTATAAACATTTCCTCTTCGTCCGCACTTGACGGAAATTTCGGACAGGTGAATTATTCGGCAGCAAAAGCCGGTGTTATAGGGATGACTAAGTCAATGGCAAAGGAAGTAGGTAAAAACAACATTAATGTAAATGTTGTAGTCCCGGGGGCTATTGAAACTGAAATGATTGGAACAGTGCCTGATAAAATACTTGAGACATGGAAACAGAGGACTCCGTTAAAAAGACTTGGATCACCTGAGGATGTAGCAAAGGTGTGTGTTTTTTTTGCGTCGGATGACTCCGGGTTTATTACCGGAGAAGTAATAAGGGTCTCAGGTGGATTTACTCTTTAAGATGATTTTAAAGTGTTGAAAATAATATTAAGTAGTGATTGACAAAATATGTATCGAAGAATACAATATATGAATACATATGAATATTAAATGTCGATGAAAAGGAAAAGTACTTCTGTCACTTATTTCAGCGAATCGGGAATTGGTGTGAGCCTGAGAGTAATATAGAATGGAAACGAGCCTTGGAGAGTTCTCTTGAAATCAAAGTAGGGAGAACGTATGCCTGCGATAAAGGCTAAAAGGGGCCGATCATTATTTGGGCAACGAGAGTGGTACCGCGGAAACTCCGTCTCTTTTGAGATTGGAGTTTTAATTTTTTTTTAAAGGGAGTGAAGGATATGAACCTAAAGGAAGAAATTATAAAGAAAATTAGCATGGAACTCATGATGGATTTCCAATCGATCGAAAATATATTAGAAATTCCACCCGAACTGCAAATGGGAGATTATGCTTTGCCATGCTTCCAACTGGCAAAGAGATTTAAAAAATCTCCCAATTTAATAGCCTCTGAGTTAGGCAAAAAAATTACTTGTAATGAGACTGTTGAAAAGGTGGAAATTGTGGGGGGATATGTAAATATTTTCTTAAACAAAGAAAAATTCATTAGGGAAACACTTCTAAATATTGTTAAAGCTGGTGAGAAATATGGTTCTTCAATGATTGGGAATGGGAAAACGGTTGTAGTGGAATTCTCTTCTCCCAATATAGCAAAGCCTTTTCATGTAGGACATATGTGTTCAACCGTAATAGGTAATTCGATTGAAAGGTTATACAAATATCTTGGCCATAAAACAGTAAGGATTAATCATTTAGGTGATTGGGGTACACAGTTTGGAAAACTCATATCCGCATATAAGCATTGGGGAAACGAAGAGGAGTTAAAGCATAATCCGATTAAAGAGCTTTTAAGGATCTATGTTCAGTTTCACGACGAAGCAAAGAATAATCCGGAACTTGAAGATGAAGCACGAATATATTTTAAAAAGCTTGAAGAACAAGATTCACAAACTGTTTTGTTGTGGGAAAAGTTTAGGGAGGTAAGCCTCAATGAATTTAAAAGGGTATATGACACATTAGGAATTGAATTTGACTCTTATGCCGGGGAGAGTTTTTACAGCGACAAAATCAATGAAGTTGTTGAAATTTTTGATAAAGAGGGACTGCTTCGAGAAAGTGAGAATGCAAAAGTTGTTTCTTTAGATGAATTTTCCTTGCCGCCCTGTCTGATTATAAAATCAGATGGTGCTACGATATATGCATCGAGGGACTTGGCGGCTGCCCTTTATAGAAAAAGGACTTATGATTTTGACAAATGTATTTATGTTGTTGGGACACCACAGGCTCTCCATTTTCAGCAGGTATTTAACGTTCTTAAAATAGCTGGGTTTGAATGGTATAAGGACTGTATTCATGTAGGTTTTGGAATGGTCAGGTTTAAGGATAAGAAAATGGCGACAAGAAGCGGGGATGTAATTTTATTGGAGGATCTCCTAAATGAGGCTCAAATTAAAGCATTGAAAAAAATAAATGAAATCAGCCCGGCCCTCGAAAACAAAGAAGATGTAGCAAAGAAAGTGGGAATTGGTGCAGTAATATATACCTATCTTAAAAGCGGAAGGGAGAACGATATTGTATTCTCATGGGATGAGATGCTAAACTTTGAGGGGGAATCTGCCCCCTATGTTCAATATACCTACGCAAGGGGGAAGAGTGTTCTGGGGAAGGCAGGAAGTTTGCCTGAAAACGCAGATTACAGCATGCTTAGGTGCCCGGAGGAGTACATATTGATCAAACTTTTGCATGACTTTGAGAATATATTAATGGATGCTGCCCAAAAGTATGAGCCTTTTATCATTACTAAATATATCACATCAGTTGCAAGAGCTTTTAATAAATTTTATAAATTTTGTCCTGTTCTAAAGGCTGATGAGGAAACGAAAAAAGCGAGAATTCATCTCACTCAAGCCACTTGCAATGTTATAAAAACTGGCTTTAATTTATTGGGAATCGAAGTGCCGGAAAGGATGTAATTAAATTTCGCGAAGTGAGGTATGAAGATATGCATTTCTATTTTGTGGATACGAACCCGATGGTGGTAAATGCATTGAAAAGCGCATTTAACGGATTACAAAATGTAGATTTTATATGTGAAAACATTATAGATGTTGCAAAAGAGACAATCGTTTCCCCAGCCAATAGCTATGGATTTATGGATGGGGGTATTGATAAAGTATATACCGATTTCTTTGGGATCAAATTGCAGAATGCAGTTAGAGATAAAATCGATTTTTTGGGTGGAGCGTTACCAGTTGGTAAGGCTTTTACCATCAGTACGGGGGATGATAGGATAAAGTATTTAATTGTTGCACCTACAATGGAACTTCCTGGACCAGTACCTGCACATAACTGTTATTTTGCCATGAGTGCAATATTACGTGAAGTAGGTAAAAATAATGGTAGGTATAGTCAAGTTTATTGTCCTGGTTTGTGTACAGGTGTTGGCAATGTTGATAATGATTTAGCTGCAGAGGAAATGGCAAAAGCATATAGGGCTTGGATAGAAAGGAAATAACGGATAACGAAATTGATCTTGAAGAAGCGGCAAAAGAGGCTATTGGTGTATTTCATATATAAAATCTTAAAAAACATGAATTACCTATAAAAACATTTGATGCAAGCTGTATTTATATAAAAAAGTATCACTATAATTTATCTTGACATGCGAACGTAAGTTTGGTGTAATAGTTTAAGAAGATCATGAAATGTATTTAGAGGTAACGAATGCTTGAGTAAAGTTCGTTATTCATAGAAGGATGGGAGTGTAAATGGCTAAACAAATGAAGGTGGACGAATACGGCAATCACAGTATAACGTCACTGAAAGGGGCAGACAGGGTCAGGCTTCGTCCTGGAGTTATTTTCGGGTCGGATGGAATTGAAGGATGTCAGCACTCGATGTTTGAAATCCTTTCAAATTCTATAGATGAGGCCCGTGAGGGGTATGGGAAGGTTATTGAGGTTGTAAGATATGTTGACCGTTCCATCATGATCAAGGACCGGGGAAGAGGAATTCCTTTAGATTACAACCCTAAGGAAGACCGGTTCAACTGGGAGCTTGTATTTTGTGAACTTTATGCAGGCGGAAAGTATAAAAACAACGCAGGTGAAAACTATGAGTTCAGTCTTGGATTAAACGGTCTGGGAAGCTGTGCCACCCAGTACAGCTCCGAATATATGGACGTAACAGTTTTTAGGGATGGGTTCAAATATGAACTGCACTTTGAAAAAGGTGAAAATATCGGCGGCCTTCAAAAGGAAAAGTGCAGCTATGAAAATACAGGGACAACCATTAAGTGGAAGCCGGATATAGAGGTATTTACCGATATCAGCATTCCTCTGGAGTATTACCAAACGGTGCTTAAAAAGCAGGCGGTGGTGAATTCCGGATTAACTTTCAAGTTATATGATGAGGAATCCGGTGAGCACTTTGAGTACTGCTACGAAAACGGGATAGTGGATTATGTAAAAGAGATCAGTAAGGATAGAGGCCTCACCGAAGTACAATTTTATGAAACCTCTACCCGAGGTAAGGACCGGGAGGACAAACCCGAATACAAAGTCAAAATGCAGATTGCATTTTGTTTTAATAATGAAATCAACCTGCTGGAGTATTATCACAATTCCAGCTTTTTAGAACATGGAGGAGCCCCGGATAAGGCAGTTAAAAATGCCTTTATTTATGAGATTGACCGATGCTTGAAGCAGCGGGGCAAGTATAATAAGGATGAAGCCAAGATTACTTTTCAGGATATTGAGGACAGCCTTATTCTTGTAACCAACTCCTTTTCAACGGTTACAAGCTACGAAAACCAAACAAAAAAAGCCATTACCAACCGGTTTATCCAGGAGGCAATGACGGATTTCTTAAAGCAGCAGTTGGAAGTTTATTTTATTGAAAACAAGGTTGAAAGCGATAAAGTCATTGAGCAGGTGCTTGTCAATAAAAGAAGCAGAGAAACAGCGGAGAGAACCCGGATCAATATCAAAAAGAAACTCAGCGGATCGGTAGATATCTCAAACCGCGTGAAGAAGTTTGTGGACTGCCGAACCAAGGATACAAGCAAAAGAGAACTTTACATTGTGGAAGGGGACTCGGCGTTAGGTGCTTGTAAGCTTGGAAGGGATGCGGAGTTTCAGGCAATTATGCCGGTAAGGGGTAAAATTTTAAACTGTTTAAAAGCGGAGTATGACAGTATATTTAAAAATGAAATTATTGTAGATCTGTTAAAGGTACTAGGTTGTGGGGTAGAGATCAAATCCAAGCACAATAAGGATCTTCATACCTTTGATATGGATAACTTGAGATGGGACAAGATCATTATTTGTACCGATGCGGATGTGGACGGTTTCCAGATCAGGACGCTGATTCTGGCAATGCTTTACCGGCTTGTACCTTCCCTGATACAGGCAGGAAAGGTTTATATAGCGGAATCTCCATTGTTCGAGATCAATACCAAAAGCAAGACCTATTTTGCCTACTCCGAAAAGGAAAAAGTTATGATTACCGCTAAAATTAGCGGAAAGTATACCATTCAGCGTTCCAAGGGCTTGGGTGAAAATGAGCCTGAGATGATGTGGGAAACCACAATGAACCCTGCTTCAAGAAGACTTATTCAGGTAACGCCTGATGAGGCGGAAAAGACCGAAGCTGTTTTTGATCTGCTTTTGGGAGAAAACCTTCCGGGCAGAAAGCTGTTTATCGAAGAGAATGGTTTTAAATATATGGATATGATTGATGTAAGCTAGTAGAGGGGTATTTTATAATGACAACGAAAAATTATATAGAACAAAAAATTATTGACACTCTGGAAAGGAATTACATGCCTTATGCCATGAGTGTAATCGTTTCTAGGGCGATTCCTGAGATAGACGGTTTTAAGCCCTCGCACAGGAAGCTTCTCTTTACCATGTATAAAATGGGGCTTTTAACAGGGAATAAGACAAAGTCCGCAAATGTTGTAGGTCAGACCATGAAGCTAAATCCCCATGGGGATATGGCCATATACGAAACCCTGGTGAGACTTACCCGTGGGAATAGTGCTTTACTTCATCCGTTTATCGATTCAAAAGGGAATTTCGGCAAGCAGTACTCCAGGGATATGCGGTATGCGGCGCCCCGGTATACCGAAGTGAAGCTGGACAAGATTTGTGAGGAAGTGTTCCGGGATATTGACAAGAATACCGTGAATTTCATAGACAACTATGACGGGACATTAAAGGAACCTACACTGCTTCCTACCACATTTCCAAATATACTGGTTAACCCTAACCAGGGAATTGCGGTGGGAATGGCAAGCAATTTATGCAGTTTCAACCTGCAGGAAATATGTGATGCAACCGTACAGTATATCCATGATGAAAATTTGGATTTTACAAAGGTATTGAGGGCGCCGGACTTTTCCACAGGGGGCCAGCTTATCTACAATGAAAAGGAAATCACCGAGGTATATAATACCGGCAGAGGCAGCTTTAAGGTCCGAGCCAAATATAAGCATGACAAACAAAACAGCTGCATTGAAATCTACGAAATTCCATATACAACCACATCCGAAGCGGTGATCGATTCCATTATCAACCTGATTAAGGACGGGAAAATCAAGGATATCACCGATGTGCGGGATGAAACGGATTTGAGCGGGCTTAAAATCACCTTGGATATTAGAAGAAGTACAGAGCCGGATACCCTGATGAACAAGCTCTTTAAACTGACGCCCCTTCAAGATACCTTCAGCTGTAACTTCAATATCCTTATAAACGGAAAGCCGAGGGTGATGGGGGTCCGGGAAGTATTAAAGGAATGGCTGCTTTTTAGGGTAAACTGTATCAAAAGACAGGTTCTTTTCGATATTGACAGGAAATCGGAAAAGCTCCATTTGCTGCTGGGTCTTCGAAAGATATTGCTGGATATTGATAAAGCAATTCAAATTATTAGAAATACCGAGCAGGAAGAAAAGGTGGTTCCAAACCTGATGGCCGGGTTTGGGATCGATCAGGTGCAGGCTGAGTTTATTGCTGAGATCAAGCTTAGAAATCTCAACAAGGAGTACATTTTAAACCGTGTGAGTGAGGTGGAAAATCTCCAAAAAGAGATTGAGGATTTAAAGGGCATTTATGAAAGTGACCAAAGGATCAAAAAGATCATCATCAAGCAGTTAAACGATGTGGCAAAGAAATTCGGTCAGCCGAGGCGGACAGAGATCATTCATGAAGAGCATATTGAAGAGATTACCCATGAGCATTTGATTGAGGATTATAATTTAAAGCTCTTCCTGACGGATCATAATTATATAAAGAAAATACCCCTGACTTCCTTAAGGTCGGGTCCGGAGCACAAGTTAAAGGATGACGACTTTATTACCCAGGAGCTTGAAACTCATAATAAAGCAGACCTGCTTTTGTTTTCAAATAAGTTTACCGTATACAAGCTTAAGATTTATGAAATCAACGATTGCAAGGCAAGCAGTCTGGGTGAGTACCTAACCAACCTCCTGGGCCTGGAGGAAGACGAGAGGATTATTTATCTGATTGCAACCGATGATTATAAGGGAAATATTCTCTTTGCCTTTGAAAACGGTAAGATTGCA
Organism: Clostridia bacterium; assembly: GCA_026418275.1. Lineage (GTDB taxonomy): Bacteria > Bacillota > Clostridia > Acetivibrionales > DSM-2933 > SKW182. The sequence continues at coordinate 12,602 of JAOABQ010000092.1, read as the reverse complement.
AAGATAGACCTTATGAGTTATGCTACCAAGACAAACCGGAAGAAGCTTGCCAATGCATACTCCGATTTGTCGCCGCTTGTAAAAATCATGGCGCTGACAGAGGATTTGGAATTGGTTGCTTTTAGCAGCATCGATAAAGTATTGATTTTTAATACTGCCAATATCAATCCAAAATCAACAAGGGATTCTCAAGGGGTACAGGTACTAAACTCCAAAAAGGGAAGTACCATGACAAAACTAAAAAGGCTGGAGGAAGTAGGGTTTAAGGATCTTGATTATTACAGGACAAAAAATATCCCGGCTACCGGATGCTATCTCAAAGAGGAAGACCGGGAAGAGAAACAGATGATGCTGCCGCTGGAAGATTAAATATTGATTTAATTGAGAAATCTAAAAAAACAATGTTTCAAGGGGTATTTGGAAAAGTCGCAGATTGTTATCCAAATACCCCTTTTTACAACTGGGTTGATCATACTAATTTTAGAAGCTTCTTAAACCATTTAAGGCTAATTGTGTAAGGTGGGTATTTTAATTTCGCATCAAAAAGGAAAGTATTTTTTAGGACACTCTTCTTATGCGAAAATGTATCAAAGGAAGCCCTGCCGTGATAATTTCCCATACCGCTTTCACCCACACCGCCAAAAGGTAAGAATTTTGTAGTAATGTGGCTGATGGTATCATTGACCGAGACACCCCCGGAAGATGTTTCTTCCAGTACTTTATCCTGGATTTTCTTGTTTTTTGAAAAAATATAAAGGGCCAAAGGTTTGGGCTTACGATTAATCATTTCAATCGCTTCATCCAGTGTTTGGTATTCTATGACAGGAAGAAGGGGACCGAAGATTTCGTCTTGCATAATCAGGCTGTCAAAGCTCAAATCCCGGATGATTGTAGGCGAAATATACCTTTCCTCTCTTTTTGACTGCCCTCCATAGAATATTTTACCTTCGTCCAAAAGACGTACCAGCCTGTCAAAATGTTTTTCATTGATAATTCTTACATAATGCTTGCTTTCTAAAGGATCTTTCCCGTAAAATTCTTCAATGGACTTTACTATCTCCAAGCAAAGCTTCTCTGCTATATCCTTGTGGACCAGAAGATAATCCGGCGCCACGCAGGTTTGACCTGCATTGAGGAATTTACCCCATGCAATTCTTCTGGCGGTATAATTTAAATGAATGTCCTTGTCTACAATACAGGGACTTTTTCCCCCAAGTTCAAGGGTCACGGGGATGAGATTCTTTGCGGCTGCTTCCATGACAACTTTTCCAACCCTTGTACCTCCGGTAAAAAAGATATAGTCAACCTTCTGCTGCAAAAGAGTTGTCGATGCTTCCACACTGCCTTCAACAACCGAGATGTATTGAGTTTCGAAGGTATCACAAACCAGCGTTTTAATGACCGAAGAAACATGGGGTGCAAGCTCGGAGGGCTTTAAGACCGAGCAGTTACCGGCAGCCATTGCGCCTGCCAAAGGGCTCATAAGCAATTGGAAGGGGTAGTTCCACGGGCCGATAATGAGCGCAACTCCATAGGGTTCGGGAATGATATAACTGGACCCGCCCCAATAGAGGATAGGAGTCTTTACTCTTTTGGGCTTTGAAAATGAGTGAATCTTTTTTATCATATAGTCTATTTCATTGAGTACAAATCCGATTTCGGAGGCATAACTTTCATGGGCCGGTTTGCTTAAGTCTTTTTCCAGCGCATCCAAAATGGCATCCTCATATTTTTCTATCGCAGATTTTAACTTTTTAAGCTGTTCAATTCTAAAAGATAGGTTTTTGGTTTTACCTGTGGTGTAGAATTTTTTATGGTTTTCCACAAGTTTGACAATTTCTTCATTTTGCATGTCTTTACCTCCAGATGGTTAATTTTTCCTAAATACCATAAATCTATAGTATCAGGAAGAAAAGTAATCAGTAAAGTATAAATTTTTCAAGACATCTTATCTGAATAAAAATACAATGGAGAACACTTTTGTATATTTGACCAAAAACAACCCATACTATACTTGGAAAAGGATGAATCATCCTATTGCCTTTTAAAAAGGAGTGATTATTTGCGTGGACTTAAAAAAGACCTTAAAGAAAATGTTTATCTTTAATGAACCCAAAAAAACAGAAGAATTTATTCTAAAGGAAACACAAGAGGAGAATGAACAAAATAAAAAAGAAGAGGCGGCTCAAAAACCCGAACAGACAAAAAAAAGAAAAAATGAAGAGCTTCTTCTCAATAAGCAGGTGAACATCAAGCCAAAGCAGATGGAGGAAGAGAAGAAAAACGATGAAAAACCGGATATCAGTAAAAATCTTTCGGAAAACCTGGACTACATAAAAAAGAGGTTTAGTGTCCCTCTCAATGGGGATATTGTGATCCGGGAATTTGACATTGTTGTAAAGGACAAAGTAATTCCTGCCTTTATGTTTTTTATTGACGGAATGGTGGACCGTAATGTGATAAACATGGGTATTCTTCAGCCTCTAATGCTTCTTTCCAATATGGATATAAAAAGTGATGAAAACGATATCGCAGAATATGTAAGAAGTCATATACTGCCCCACAATCAATTAAAGGAAGTCCGTGAACACCAGCAGGTTATTGATGATGTTAATTTTGGCGGTTGTGGAATCTATATTGACGGTGTAGATGCTGCATTCACAGCAGACGTGAAAGGTTGGCAGCAAAGGGGAGTTGAAAGGCCCAATACAGAGCTAGTACTCCGGGGGCCCCAGGAGGGCTTCAATGAATCGTTAAGAGGAAATACGTCTCTGATCCGAAAAAGGCTAAAAGATGAAAATTTGATTGTTGAAAGCATTCAAATTGGAAAGAGGAGTAAGACTCCTTGCTCTATGCTTTATATCAAGGATCTTGCCAATGACTCCCTGGTAAAGGAAGTAAGAAGACGGCTAGAAAGTATCCGGGTAGACTATATTATAGATACAGGTGAATTGGAGCAATACATCGAGGACAATCCTTTCCTGCCTACACCCCAGATGATTGCCACCGAAAGGCCGGACCGGGTGGCTTCCATGCTGACCGACGGCAGGGTAGCCATTGTTATGAGCGGAAGCCCCTTTGTGCTTGTGCTGCCTATCAATAACAATGACTTGATTCATGCGGCGGAGGATGCTTATGTACGGTTTCCCTATTCCAATTTACTAAGGATCATTCGCATTATGGCAGTTATTATGTCTCTGCTGCTTCCCGGTGTCTATATTGCGATTACTAATTTTCATCATGAAATGATTCCTACCGACCTTTTACTTGCGATTACGGCATCCAGGGAAAAGGTGCCGTTTCCCTCTGTGGTAGAACTGCTTATCATGGAAGTGGCTTTTGAGTTGATACGGGAGGCAGGAATACGGATTCCGGGGCCTATCGGGCCAACTTTAGGCATCATAGGTGCATTGATTCTCGGACAGGCGGCTGTTGCAGCCAATATTGTAAGTCCTATTCTGATTATCATTGTAGCGGTTACAGGGATTGGATCTTTTGCCATTCCCAACTTTTCTCTTGGGTTTGCATTCAGAATTCTAAGATTTGGTTTTATCCTTCTTGGGGTAGCAGCAGGCTTTCTTGGAATTACAACAGGATTATTTATATTTGGACTGTGGCTTGTAAGTGTAAAGTCCTTTGGTGTACCTTTTGTTGCCCCTTTTGCACCAAAAACGGCAGGGGGACTTAGGGAAGAATTTTTAAGAATGCCCATATGGAAACAGGAAACAAGACCGGACTATATAAACCCGAAAAATATGGAAAGACAGCCTAAAATAAGCCGTGAATGGATAAACAGGAAGGAGGATGGTGGCGGGAATGAAACCCAATCATAGGATAAAACGAATTATATCTATGGTACTTGTTGTGTTTATATTCACAAGCCTCTTTACAGGCTGCTTCGACCGGAGGGAAGTAGATGACCTTGCCTATGTCATGGCGATTGGAATTGATAAGGGAAAAACCAACTTTATAAAACTGACCTTCCAGATTGCCAAGCCCCAAGGCGGGGGCGAAGGTGGCGGAGGAGGCGGGGGTGAAGAGAAATCCTTCATCCTAACCACCATAGAATCGCCCAGTATTTTCTCCGGACTTAATATGGTAAATACCTTTGTCAGCCGGCAGGTGAACCTTTCCCATATAAAAGCCATCGTTTTTTCCAAGGAACTGGCACAGCAGGGAGTTGAGCCGTACATTCATGCGATGGCCCGGGGAAGGGAGTTCCGGCCCAATATGTATGTTGTGGTGGCGAGAGGGGAGGCAGAGGAATATATCAGAAGCATCAAGCCGGAATTGGAGCCCAATCCCGGGAAATATTACGAGCTAAGTTACCGGGGATACCAGTATACTGCGATGACGGCCAATTCCCAGTTTCACTATTTTTACAATTATTCCGAATCTCTTTACCGCCAAGCGGTTGCTATCCTGGCGGGGGTTAATAAATTTGAGTCCTCTAAGGATTTTAATGTGGAAAACGCGACCTATAGGGAGAAGGGGAGGACTCACCCGTTGGAAAGCGATTTTAAGGCGGGTGACGTAACTAAGACAGGGGAGGTAAAGGGAGAAATCATGGGTCTGGCAGTCTTTGACGGGGATAAGATGGTAGGGGAACTGGACGGAGAAGAGGCTATGTATCACCTGATGACTACAGGGGAATACGGATATGCCTTCGTAACCATCCCGGATCCCAAAGTAAAGGATAGGTTTGTCCTCTTAAATATCAGGCAAAGCAGGAAGCCGAGGCACAATACGAAAATGGTGGACGGAAAGCCTCAAATTAATACTAAGGTTATATTGGAGGCAGATATTTTGTCCATCCAAAGCACCGTCAATTATGAAAAAGGGGAAAACCTGAAAACCCTTGAAGAAGCTTCGGAGAATTTTATAAAAACCGGAATCTTAAGATACCTCAACAAAACGGCAAAAGATTACCACTCAGATATATGCGGATTTGGAGGATATCTTAAGAAAAACTTTCTTACATGGCAGGAATGGCAGGATTTTCATTGGAAAGCAAGATATAAGGATTCCGTGTTTAATGTGGATGTGGACTTGAAAGTAAGGCGACCCGGGCTCTTGATCCGTTCCTTGCCTTCTGTTGACTCCCAGAGTAAGGAGGCGGTAGTAAAATGATTTCTTATTCCAATATACTCATTGTTTTACTTTTATGCTTTATTGCTTTATATACGGTAAGTTATGGGTGGTGGACCTGGAAAAGAAGAAACCGCCTGGGTGCTTTTATGGTATTTGCTTTAGCATTGTCCATACTGGCACTGCCTATTTATTCATTATTTATAAGAGAGTGATATGATGGAAAAGAAAATTGTATTTGGTCGATGGGAAGTGGTAACCATTCTCATCAATATGATCTGTACCAAAATATTCTTAAACTTCCCCAGAAAGATGGAGGAAGAAGCAGGCAATGCAGCTTGGATGCTTGCTATATATATATCCCTCCTGACATTTTTGCTGTTTTTTATTATTACGAAGCTTTATAAAAGGTTTGAGGGTAAAGACCTGTTGGACGTAGGGGAGTATCTGGGGGGAGGCATCGGGCGGATTCTGGTTGGAACGGTCGTTGTTGTTTTTCTGATATACACAACATCTGTATATTTTAGAACATTTACCGAAAATATGAAAATTGTGGCGCTTACTGTTTCTCCCATTAGCTTCGTTTCACTGTTTTTCCTTGTCGGAATGATTGTGGCAGCCTATTTCGGACTGGAGGCCATTGCTAGGTTTCATGCCTTCGTGATTCCCATTGTGGCAACCGGGTTTATGATTATTATGATTGCTGTTATGCCATTTATGGATCTGTCGCTGCTTTTACCGATTATGGGAAAAGGTTCTTATTCGATTTTTGTAAACGGAATACCTAAGGTATCTATCTTTAGTGAGTTTATTCTGGTGTTTTTATTGATACCCTTTATTAAGACACATAAAAATTTTAAAACCTCAGGATTTGCAGCACTGGGATTTTCATCATTTTTTCTTATCCTAGCCGCTTTTATCTATGCAGCTACTATCCCTTTCCCCAATGGGGTGGAAAGGGCTCTTCCCATTTATCATCTTGCAAGGCTTATAAACTACGGTAGATTCTTCCAAAGAATTGAGTCAATATTTGTACTGATATGGGCAGCGGCTGCGCTCCTTTATATAGCAGTAGGCTTTTACTTTATTATCTATGTATTTAAAAAGGCCTTCAAGCTGGAGTATGATAAGCCCCTTATCCTGCCCTTTGCCATTTTGATATTCAATATCAGCCTGCTGCCCCCCAATCTAATGAGTGCGGTAGTACTGGAAACGGAGTACTTTAGAGAGTACTCCTGGCTTGTTACGTTTGGGCTTACCATCCTTATATTGGCTGCAGCAAGGTTTAGAAAAAAAGATACCAAGGAACGGAAGTCTGCTTCCTAAGTTTTACGGAAGAGGTTTCTTAATGACATTCATATGAAGAGGGACATATATCTTAAGAAGTACAAGTCACAATGATTATATAAAATTAATAGACAATATACAGTAGTACGGATAAAAGGGTTTTTCCAACCAGGTACGGTTTGGTAAATCCTTTTTTATTTTTCATTGAATGATATACCGCACTAAAAATCTTATATTGTGCCTTCAATGCTTGAGGGTATAACTATAATAGGAGTATGTATTAGCTTTTCAAAGCTGTATGGAACACTTATATAAAAAGTTCTAAAAAATTAGAAAATTAATCTTTTATCCCCCACTCAAATTTTGTCACTTTGTGGAACATTATATTAGTTTATGAATATCCAAAATATACTTTCTTACCTTTTTACCGGAATAATTTTATTAAAACGGTATAGAAAACCCTCTCTTTAAAAAGCAAGTATCACAATGATCTGACGGACTGATTGCATTATTTTAAAGGGCAGTATCAGTTGCCCTCATGGAATCTCGGTATCATAAATAGTAATACAAATGTCGATATAGAAAAAAAGTTAATTTTGGATAATGGTGGGTAAGAAATATGTAGATTTGTATGATGCTAGGTTAAAGCATACAGCATAAAAACAAACATTGAAGGGAGGAATGTTTTTTGCTTATATAGACAAAGTGCGGTTGAATTCGTTTATTGCAGCAATTAAAACTGCATATAAAGAGAGATAGAAGGAGCGTATAGTTTATGAAAAAAATATCGAAGATTCTTTATTGCTTATGTATCATTGTTTTTTTATTCACGTGTCTGAGTAGAGTTCCTCAGAGTTTTGCTGAAGCAAGCCTAGAGGAAACAGTTATGATTGTTGCTCCCCATCCGGATGATGAAACGCTGATGTTTGCAGGTATGATTGAGCATGCAAAAAATGCGGGTAAAAAGGTAGTGGTAGTGATTATTGCCAATGGCGATTATTGGGGAAGCAGACATTACGACGCCTATTACCGGGGAACCCATTTCGGACATATGCGTATTTGTGAAAGTGTAGATGCTTTAAGGTATTTAGGGCTCAATGTAGGCCTTAATCTTGAAGCGGATAAGGATAATGTCATTTTTCTAGGTTATGGGGACAGTATTCCTGAAAAGACAGTCTATGATAAAAGTGGCCAGATTTTTTCTACAAGCAATTATAATTCCAATACCAAAACCTACGGTCTTACATCTGAAGATCCCATAACCTGGCCAAGTATACATAAAAACGGATACCCTGCTGCTCCCTTTGTTGAAGTAAAAGACTATCACAGTTTGGTATATGGAAAAAGTGCGGATTACACAAGGGCTAATCTTTTAGGAGATATTAGGGATGTGATTACCCGTTTTATGCCTTCCCATATCTATACCACCTCTCATTCGGACCGGCTTGGAGATCATGCGGCAGCAGACCTGTTTGTCACGGAAGCCATCAAAAATATCCGGAATGAAATGCCCCAGTATGCTCCCCGGTTTTATGAAAGCATCATACATGGCGGACGTGAAGCAAGGGATACCATGTGGCCGAAGCAGGAAATCAGAAATCCAAATGGACACCATTACAGCGGGTATATCCTTGAAGGGGATACACTAAGCACATTTTCTGAACCGCCTTGTTTAAATTCCCACCCGGAATTGGAATGGAATGAAAGGGAAGTGATTGAGGTACCGGAAGATATGAGAACAATAGACCTTTCGGTAAACAGAAAGTTTCAGGCAATTCAAAGATATCCGTCCCAAACCAGTGTGAACAACCCAAAATATATGTATTCATTTACAAAGCAGGATGAGTTTTTTTGGGTAACTTATTTTGATCGATATAAAGTCTCGGGTTTTATAGATGGTGATTTTTACTATGAGGGGTCTTATGCATCACTGGTTAAAGCCGGTTTTAAGGTTGAACTGATTGGAACCGGAAAGACAGTATATACCAATCAAAAGGGATATTTTGAGTTTAACAACATACCTCTAAGTGAAGAGGGATACCTTCTTAGAGTATCCAAAGCAAATTACCTCACCATGACAAAAAAAGTGCAGGTTGTAAGAGATTGTGAGATTTCCGGAAGAGAAAACCCGATAAAAATGTGGGCTGGGGACATGTTGATTGATGGCGTGCAGGATAATGCAATCAATATGAATGATATTATGCAGTTGTTGGTTTATTTCAACAGCACGGAAGGCAATAGCAATTATTCCAGGGATGCGGATTTCGACCAAAACGGTGCGGTGAATATGTCGGATTTGCTGATTATTGTTAAACACTTTAATCAAACAGCGGAGGGGTACAATAAAATGTCAGATGGCAGCAAACCCGATTGAATGCCCGTTACAGAGGATGGCTTTACCGTTCCCGTCTACCAAATTTGATGCAGCAAGCATTCATTCATTGTTTTTGAATATTTAACCTTTCAAAGAGAAACCCTAATAATGAAAAATAATGGGGAGGAAGGATGCAATGAGTGAATTGATCAGGGAAAAAACCGAAGGCCGTGTAAGTTATCACGATTCGGTGGAAGAGATGCTAAAAAGAATACGGGAAGACGGACTCACCAATTCATTTGACCGGTGGGTTCCCCAGGAAAAAATACGGTGTAAGTTTTGTCTGGAAGGATTGAGCTGTAAATTTTGCTCTCACGGCCCATGTAGGCTTAGTGACAAGGCTGGAGCGGATAGGGGAGTTTGCGGCATCGGCAATGATGCCATGGCTATGAGAGATCTGCTCTTAAAAAATATTATGGGTGCAGGTACCTACAGCCACCATGCACACCAGGCTTATAGAACACTCAAGTATACGGCGGAAGGCAGAACTCCTTTTACAATCACCGATCAAAATAAGCTTAGATGGATGTGTGAAAAGGTAGGCATCAATACCAACCAGGATATCAATGCGATGGCAACCGGACTTGCAGAATTTCTGGATCATCAGATGAGAATCGATAATGACCACCCAAATACCATGATAGAAGCTTTTGCACCTAAAAAAAGAATAGAGGTTTGGAGGAACCTGGGGTTATATCCTACCGGAGTTCTTTTTGAAATCCAAACAGCGGTAGCGAGCTGTCTTACCAATGTAGACGGGGATTATGTCTCTCTGGCGAAAAAGGCTATGAGGCTGGGGCTTTCTACAATTTATAATGCCCAGATTGGACTTGAAATGGTTCAGGATATACTGTACGGCACGCCTAAACCCCATGAGGTGGATGTGGATTTAGGAATTATGGACCCGGAATACATTAATATCGTATTTAACGGGCACCAGCCTTGGATTGGGGTGGCAACCCTTCAAAAAGCCAGGGACCCAAAAGTGCAGGATATGGCGAAGGCAGCAGGAGCAAAGGGCTTAAGAGTAGTGGGATCCATCGAAACAGGGCAGGAACTTTTGCAGAGATTTCCCATGGATGGCGTATTTGTAGGTCTTATGGGAAACTGGTTGACCATTGAGCCCCTATTGGCTACAGGCGCTGTGGATGTGTTTGCGATGGAGGAAAACTGTTCGCCTCCGTCCATTGATTGTTACGCGGAAAAATACCAGGTTACTTTGGTGAGCCTTAATGAGCTTGTAAGAATACCCGGTATGCAGCATGTCTTTGAATATAATCCGGTAGAAGCCAATGGAATTGCGGATAAAATGATTGAGCTGGGAATTGAGAACTACAAAAAGAGAAAGGGAAAAGTTGTTCCAAAGGTCCCCAATATTAAGAAAAAGGCGATTGCCGGTTTTTCAACTGAAGCGGTGCTGGAGGCATTGGGAAATAAACTGGATCCTTTGGTAGATGTTATTGCACAAGGTAAAATTAAAGGCGTTGTGGCACTGGCAAGCTGTTCTACATTGAGAAACGGGCCCCAGGACCATGTAACCATTAATCTCACCAAGGAACTGATTAAGCGGGATATTCTGGTTGTCAGCGGGGGATGTGGAAATCATGCCCTTGAAGTAGCGGGACTTTGCAACTTAGATGCCATAGATATGGCAGGGGAAGGACTCAGGGGAGTTTGCAGCATGCTTAAGATTCCGCCGGTTTTAAGTTTTGGCACATGTACCGATACCGGCAGAATCTCCATGCTGGTTACCGCTCTGGCAGACCATTTGAATGCGGATATACCCGATTTGCCGATCGCTGTAACGGCGCCCGAATGGATGGAACAAAAGGCGACCATTGACGGACTTTTTGCGCTGGCTTACGGGACCTATACCCATTTGTCACCCACTCCATTCCTGACAGGCGCTCCCGATCTGGTGAAATTGATTACAGAAGACGTAGAAGGGTTAACAGGAGGTAAAATTGCACTTGGAGATGACCCAAAAGCAATTGCGGATGATATTGAGGCACATATTGTGAAAAAGAGAAAAGCAATGGGGCTAAGTTAATCACTCAAGGCTCCTTAAATGATGTGCAAATAATAGCGGGTACGATCCTTTTCAAGGTATTGTACCCGCTTCATAATTTGAAATGAATTTCTAAAGTAATTGCGATATCTTTAACTTTTGCCTATGCATGTATTGTTAATGTGTTCACAATATGTTCGGAAAATGCTTGCCCATTATCATATTCAACATAAAATAGATTTATAGTACATTAAATTCATATTGGTTTCACCAATGGTTTTTTTCGGGACAATCTCTCTTTCCGCTTCCAAAGATAAAAACGATTCCCAAAAGAATCAGCAGGGCTCCCCCGAAAAGGTGCGTATTGAACCAGTGCAGGACGGTAAAAAAGAAAGATGCACAGGCAATGGTGGTGAGAATGCCTATAGGAATCAATAATGCTTTGGGACGGCCGCTAAAAAGGTAAAGCTGGAACAAGCCGACAGCCACTGCAAGGATGTAGATTGGCCATGAGTAGGCTGCAAATTTCCAATCGGTAAAAGTTTCAAAGAAGAAAAGTAAGCCGATGGTAGTTAATATGCCGCCCGGTACTAGGAGTCCCGGTGCTCTGCGTGATAAAAAGAAACTGAATTCAAAAGCCAGACCCACACCTAGTACAAAGATGGGCCAAAGGTTTCCCATACTGAAAAGTTTAATGTGAAAAAGATTATTAAAGAGAAAGCTACCCCCAATAATCAGCAATATAAAGCCAATAAATGTATTCCGGTTATTCATAGTGACACCTCTTTCATCATTTCTATATTATTTTTCCCTTAAGAATCCATTTTAATTGTATATACGAATCAATATTTTTTTTGTCTGAAACTTTTTTTATTCTATATTTATAATACTCTAAAACAGCAGGCCAATAAAAGTGACAGGAGTCATAACTTGCGTATGACAAATGTCATATGAAAAATGGTATAATTTATTAGAGGGAATTGTGGTAGAGAAATAAAATTTATCAAGTTGTGCCACATCAAGTTCGTTATCTATAGTATATTCGTAAGCAAATGCGGCAGTTTCGATTTTATTGATAGATTTGACCTGTTTGGTTTTCCAGCTTATTTGCCAACCTTAAATATTTCTCTTGAATTTTTTTATTGTACGCTTCATTTTCCAGTTCTCTGCACTTTTCGTCAATCCGTTCCAATGATTCTTTAGAAAGCTTGTTCTGTGCATACATATAAATTGCATGGTCTTCCTTATCAATATGCCTGTGGAGCAAATCTGAATACGCAATGGCATTGGCAATGATGTCGACTTTTGCATCCTGATCACCATTCTTTACTTTTTCAAGTGCATTTTCAAGGTTCAGGATGAAAAGCCTTCCCAGTTCATGTTCCGCAAGCATACCGAAAATAGTAACATTGGCCATTTTTTCACCCAGTTCCTCAGACATCTTTTTAAAGAGCACATCTTCCTCTTTTCCGTGATGATGCTTATCGGCATAATTTCTTACAAAATCAATGATATCACGAAATGCATCAAAGTGGACCGGACTGCCGTTTAAAATACCTATACAGAGCTTTCTCGTTACAGTTAAAACCCTTTTGATGACTTTGTGTTCGTCGATCATTAATTGAATGGCATTCATAGTTATATCCTCCTGATATTAATTAATCTGTCATATTTACCGATATATACACTGATGTGATTTTACAGTATTTTTCAGTAATGTTGCATAAAACTTTTTTACAAAATTTCATCGGTTGACATATCCAATAATTTAGGGATAGTCAGCCAATACATGAAAACTTGATATTTACAAGAATTTAATGGAAACTTTTATAGGCAGTCGTACCC
>JAOABQ010000095.1 GCA_026418275.1 Clostridia bacterium | reverse complement strand
ACAGCTTCGTTCATATTTCCCATGCCTCCTGTAAGTTTATATTGGTTATTGTTACCATAAACTCTACAGTTTCTTTATTACCCAATAAAAAACTGTAGGTTGTTACTGTGTTTTTACACGTAACTTCCTACAGTCTCTTTTCACCCGCGCTTTTGCTGTTTGGTATATATTTTTCCAATTCCATATAAGAGGATAGCATTCAATCTTTATCAATCAAACCGTGTACCTTTATCTACTTTAGCTGATAGTTGTATGGACCCGTTATTACTTTTCCTGGTGCCCCTCCACACCCGAAGGTTACTTTACCTCCAACCGGAATATTGGCATTCCAGCCGGCATTTTTAATAACATAATGAGATCCTGTATGGCTTACAATGCTGGCATCCCATATAGAATTAATATTGTAGGGGAAATCAAACTCCAATGTCCAGTTTTGAATAGCCGTATTTCCCGTGTTCTGTATTTCGAAACTGGCGTTGTAACCGCTTTCCCAGTCACTGGTTACGGTGAACTTGACTGAAAATCCGGCTGTATTGGTTGGTGTTGGGCTAGGAGTGTTGGTAGGAGTATTAGTAGGAGTATTAGTAGGTGTTGATGTGGCAGTATCCGTGGATGTCGGTGTAGGTGTTACTGTGGCTGTTGCCGTTGCTGTCGCTGTAGGTGTATTTGTGGGTAGTGTGTTTACAGGAATATTTTCCTGGGTAGGGTCGTATACCCGAAGGAGGTTTAAAAACGTCTCAGGTGTTTCATTTCCGCCTACCATATAGACTTTGTTATTTATTACTGCACTCGCAAATGCCCACCAAGGCCCTGTAGGAATATCCTTTAATACTTCCCACCGGTTGGATGCCGGATCATAGGCTATGATTGCTGCTGATTTCCAGCCGCCGATCATATAGATTTTATTGTTGACTACGGATACTTCAGGTGAATTTAGGTCATATGGAATTGCACATTTATCGGTCCAGGTATTCTTGACAGGGTCAAATTCAAGAATGCTGCCAAGTTTACCATCACCGTACTTTACTCCATACACAAGATAGAGTTTTCCATTTACTGCGGCCACTTTTGTTTGGTGGTAGCCCGTTGGAAGGTCTGCTTTTTGAGTCCATGTATCGGTAAGCGGATCATATTCTTCAACTGTTTTGCTGTCAGCACCCGATCCATCGCTTGAGTGAACCGAACCGCCAAGCGTATAGATCTTACCATTCATTACAGCAGCAGCAAAGCCTTCTTTGGGAGAGGGCATATCTCTTTTCCGCGTCCAGGTATCGGTTGTAGGATCATAGACTTCCAATTCCTGATGCAAATAATAGGTACTTCCCCCCATTACATAGATCTTATTGTCTAAAGTCGCAATGCCATATCCGGTTTTAGATGTAGGAATATCTTTCTTCACAGTCCAGGTATCGGTTGCAGGGTTATATTCATCTACCTTTGTACACCAAGGTCCTGGTTCAGAACCGCTAATGATATAAAGCTTGCCGGAAGCACTGGCTGCCTGTATTTGCTGTCTGGGCCTGGTAAAATCTTTTAATCGGGTCCATGCATTATTATAGCTCTCCTGGTTGCTAATTGCATACTCCGCATACAATTGAGCTTCGGTGCCATCAATGGTCCTAGGTAATGTTGCGTTTGTTTGAGCCAGCATATTCCCTGCGGCATCCGTAAGTTTAAAACTTTTTACTGAAAAACTGTTTCCATCCGTTATTGTATCTTTTAAATTGATATACCAGCGTTTTAGCACTCCATTCAATTTCTCAGGGCAGTTTTCAATTAAACCGGTATAATCCATTACAAAAGTTGCCGAGCTATCCTTGTTGACACCATCAAAGGGAAGATTACCAGCAGTGCTGTTGAAAATGGAAATATCTTTTTTAAAAGTACTGGAAGTTTGATTTTGTGCTGAATACCTGAGGTAGGCCTGAATCTGATTTCTTTTTGGATGGACTAAAGTAAATTCAGCAAGCAGTTTTGGTGTATAGGCTGTTTTTGCTGTAATCCAATAGGCAACCCGTCCGCTAAAGCCAGCTTCTCTACCGGGACCATCGGTAAAGCCCGCAACTCCGGTTGATGGCTTCAATGCATCGTAGGAAATCCATATAAACCCGTTATCTCCGAAACCTGTTCCCCATGAGTTTGCAATTTTTAATGCACCCTTTTCACTTGGTTGGGGCTGGCCATCCTTATTAAAATCGAACCACAAATTATCATTGTATCCCACAACTGTCATGGCATGTCCTGAGTTAGGCTCATAATGGACTTGATAAGTTAGCTTTTGTCCTACAAAAGCGTCATCCGCAGTTGTATTGGGGTCATTCGTCACATTGGCAGTTTCCCATGCACTAAAACCAACTCCTACATCGGTCCCGAAAGTGAGAACATACTGGTTATTTAAAAACTCCTTCAAAAGACTTAATCCTTCGGGTGTATCCAAGTTTTCGACAGATCCGCATTGGTCAGCCTTATAGCTTAATGCCTCCCGCCAGTTGTGAGCGTCTTTGCACCAGTCAATAAAGCTTTCATCATAGGGCACCTTGTCCCATGTTTGACATCCATGCTCCATAAATAACTTAAAGGCATCCAGGGTGCTAGATCCCTTATCTATCCCACTATTAAGCAGGTTATAGGTCCATTTTGGAGAGAATTTTTTACTGTTGTCTTCATTTTTTGTATCCCAACCCCGTGCTAAAGCAGTCATATATGTGAGTTGATAATATGCGCTTGAAAAGGAAGCACAGGAGTTCAAACTGCCTTGGTGTCTAATGGGTGGGAAATACTGAAGCTGGCTGTTGTCCACTGCATCCGGCAGTGAAGATGCCAATAGACTAATGTTTTCAGTCTGCGTAGATGCCGGTGCATTCCTTAAGTTAGACGTAGTAGATACCACTTCTTCTCCCAGTGGCGAAACCGATACATTTTTTAATTCACGTAACCCTTTTTTCTTCCTGTGTTGATTGATTCGTTCCAAACCATATGTATTGGGTTTCACATCTTTGGTCCGGATGCCGTTTTGTTTGAACCAATCCAGTGCTTCCTTTGTAGGTTCTAGGTTTCCTGTTGTATAAGTAAGGGGTTCAATCTTTTTTGTAACATTTTTACCGGAAATCCCCCATACGCCTACAAAGGAGGATGTCAGTGGAACCGACAGCGCAATAGCCAGTATCCCAGCTTTTTTGAGAAAGCCATTAAACTTTTTTACCATATACAAACCTCCCTAATATTAATGTTTGTGTAGAAAAATAGAATCAATTCCATATTTCCCTAAAAAAATTATAGCATTAAATATTCATATCTCTAACACACTCAAGTCATAAATTCAGTCATAAAAAAATATGACTTGTTGTATGATTCTAAAGCTATAATTGTTGAATGCAGATAAGGAGGGATATGGTCAAATCAGACCATGTTAACCCCAGTGAGGAAAATTAGAATCTACTGTTTGAAGCGAAGGGAGTTTGGATTTGCCTGAGTTATATACATGCTCTTAAGCTTTATGCATCATCGTTATTGAAACCTAATCAACCTGGCAAAATAGATTAAAGTAAAATGAACCACCTTTCAAAATGCACATACAAAACCGTTTGAAAGGTGGTTCATTTTATGGTACTTCAGCGCAAATAAAAATCAATCGCCATCAAGCAGATTACCCAGACCTCCCAGGATAGATCCCTCTTCTTTCCTCTTACCATATGATCCGGAGACAATTCGAGCGGCAAGTCTGCTGAAGGGGATGGATTGGAGCCAAACCGTTCCAGGGCCGGTGAGGGTGGCAAAGAAAAGGCCTTCACCTCCGAAAATGGCGGATTTGATGCCTTTTACAAACTGGATATCGTACCGGACACTTCTGGTCAAGGCCACAAGACAACCCGTATCGATACGAATGGTTTCACCCGGGTGCAGTTCCTTCTTAATAATAGTACCGCCGGCGTGGACAAAAGCCAACCCGTCTCCTTCGAGTTTTTGCATGATAAAACCTTCGCCGCCGAAAAGGCCAACACCAATCTTCCTGTTAAATTCAATCCCAACCGATACCCCTTTAGCAGCACATAAGAAGGCATCCTTTTGGCAAATCATTGTATTGCCAAACTTTTTTAAGTCCATGGGAATAATTTTTCCCGGGTAGGGGGCGGCAAAGGCAACTTTCTTCCTGCCGGCATGGGCGGCATTACTAAAAATAGTCATAAATAGGCTTTCGCCGGTAAGGATTCTTTTTCCGGCGCTAAAAAGTTTACCCATAAGCCCGCCTTGATTTTGCTGAGATCCATCACCAAAGATGGTATCCATTTGAATCGCATCTTCCATATACATCATGGCTCCGGCTTCTGCGATCACACTTTCCTGAGGATCAAGCACAATCTCAACAATTTGCATTTCATTCCCATAAATTTTAAAATCGATTTCATGACTTCGTTGGGCTGCCATATACTCGCTTGCGGGAAGTTGGGGCATGTTTTCTTCAGTAAACTTTAAAAGGGAGAAAAGTTCCGGGATGTTTTTGACAGGTACCCATGCAGACATTCCCTTCGCATAAACCAGGCTGTTTTCATTTACCTCTCCGTTCTCGTACATTTTTAACAAATCCGCTGTACTGTAAGGACCGTCCTTTTGACCAGCAACGGCCAGATACCAGATCGATGTATTAGACATTGAATTCCCTCCTTTAACATATAAATACTATTAAGCTTTTTTCCATGAAATATACTATATTGAACGCGATAAAGAATTAACATCGCACTTTAATTTCTTTGATTTAATATCGTGAAAGTTCAATTCATCCATGAAAAATCATTTTCACAACCTAATTTCTTAACTTCAATTTTTTTGAATAAAAGCAATAAGAGATATATTATTGCTGAATAAACAACGTATTTTTACATTATATTAAAATAAGCCGGATACTAGAACTATCCACCCTTATCCCATCAAGTAAGTGATTTGTGGTACAAATGTTTAATATATTCTGAGCCTTAGTAATAATGGGAATATCTATAAGGTACATAGGAATGACGAGGGTAGATCATTGTAAAGTATAAAACCTTAAGGCCATTTTACGTGTTTTTAATATATTATCCAATTATGGAATATGTTGCATTGCATAGAATTGCAATTGTATTCAATGCCTAAAAATCAAATAAAGAATTTGAGACAGTAAACGCCATAATATGCAGTACTTTGCACATTATGGCGTTTGTTTGTAAATGATATGAAAACTTTATATACTATTCAAATGTGTGAAGAAATCGGGGAAAGCAACATCTACAATCTGCGCTTTTCTGATCATGGTTTCTCCCTCTGCGATCAGGCCGGCCACCGACATTGCCATTACGATGGCATAATCGCCATAGCTTTCAATGACTGTGCCTTTTAAGGGTTTTCCACCTTCTATGACCAAGCCGTCTTCTGTTTCACGGATACTTGCTCCCATTTTGGAAAGCTCGGTTACGATAGGCTTTACTCTGGAATCCTTGACTTTAAAGCCGGTTAGGTTTTTAATCGTAGTAGTCCCCTTTGCCATTGCAGCAGCAACTGCAAGAACAGGAATTTCATCCACCAGTCTTGGAATGATTTCACCGCCAATATCAACAGCATTTAGCGAGGATGAAACCACCCTGATATCTCCTACTTTTTCATTACTCATCGTACGTTCATTGCTGATTTCAATTTTAGCGCCCATAGATCTGTAAACATCAAGAATACCGGTTCTGGTAGGGTTTAGACCGACATTTTTTATTGTTATATCTGAATTGGGTGCAAGAAGACCTGCAGTGATGAAATAAGCGGCAATAGAAATATCGCCTGGAATTTCTACATGCTGGGCATATAAATTCTCAATTTTTCGGCTGGTTACCTTTAAACCGTCAATTTTGAGGTCTGCACCGAAATAGTTAAGCATAAGTTCAGAATGGTCTCTTGATTTGACTGCTTCATTGATTGTAGTTTCGCCATCCGCATAAAGGCCTGCAATAAGAATTGGAGATTTTACTTCGGTAGTAAGGATGGATGAGTCGTATGTAATGCCTTTGAGTTTGGAGGGATTGATGGAAAGTGGACAAAGATTGCCGTCTTCCTTGCCTGCAATCAAGGCTCCCATTTGTCTTAGAGGCTTTACGACTTTTCCAACAGGTTTTTTTATAGCAGAATCGTCTCTGGTTATAATTGTGTTAAACGGCTGGCCTGATAAGACTCCTAACAAAAGGCGGATTGCAGTACCGGATCTCCCTGCATTTAAAACTGTTGTCGGAGCTTTGAGACCATACAACCCTTTTCCTTGGATCCGTACCTTATTACCCGGAAGTATTTCGATACCCACTTGCATTTTTCTTAAACACTCGATTGTACTTAGGCAGTCTTCATTCATCAGCAGTCCGTCAATTTCTGTTGTGCCCTTAGCGAGAGAGCCGAATAAAATTGCCCTATGGGAAACAGACTTGTCGCCTGGAACCGTTACTTCGCCTCTTAGAGTGTCTCTTTGCTCAATTAACACTTTACATTCCTCCATTCTATTTTGACCATCATCCGAAAATCAGCATACAATGCTGTAAATGAAACAAGAAAACCAAAAATCATAAACAGAATTTTGTGGTACAATTACAAGATTTACAGGTTTTTAATATGATATAAATTATTATGAAGTTCTGGGCACATCAGCCTAAAATTAGTTAACCTTATATACTTTATATCCTCTATCCGTTAGTATGTCAAATGCAAAATTTGCACTTTCAGAATCTGGCAGGGAAATCTTTAAACAACCCTGTTCAAATTCCCGGTTGTTTGAGACATTGATATTTTTTATATTAATGCCGTTATCACCCAGAATGGTTGCGATTTTACCTATGATACCGGGTTTATCAATTACATCTACGATTATTTCAAATAAAGGGTTAATTAAGCCTTTTTTACTCGCTGGAAACGAATTGCGGTAATCTCTTGCAGATTCAAAATATTTGAAAACACTAGCGGTATCTTCTTTTTCAATAAAACTTTTAAAGCTTTCAATTAATTCGACGTAAGTTTCCAAAATTCCTTTAATGGGCTCTTTATTGCTTAAAATAATGCTTTCCCACATTTCGGGACTGGATGAAGCAATTCGTGTAATGTCTTTAAAGCCTCCGGCTGCGAGAAGGTGCATTTTACCGTCCGGACTGTCCAATTGCCTTACCATATTTACAAGGGCTGAAGCAACAATGTGTGGGACATGGCTTATACATCCGGTGACTACATCATGTTCTTCCGCATCCATGATGACAGGTATAGCACCGATACCTTTTACTAAAGCGGTCAGAAAATCTAGACCTTCTGCATTACTACTTTTTGTAGGTGTTAAAATATAGTATGCATTTTCAAAAAGGTGTGACAATCCTGCGGAATATCCGGTTTTCTCGGCACCTGCCATTGGATGACCGCCGATAAAAAGGGGAGCATTTTGCATTCCGTTAATATATTCAACAATTTCAAGTTTAGTACTTCCAACGTCCGTGATAATACAATCTTTTTTTACTTTATCGGCAATTGCCAAAATATAATTTATTGCATATTTAACAGGTGTGCATATAAAAATAATATCCGAATTATAAACATATTGGTTGACTTCGGTATATCCACGTGAGACAATACCCTCTTTGATTGCTTGGTTAACCGGCTCAATACTCCGGTTAACCACAGTGATATCGGATATGTTGAGGCGTTCACGCAAAGCTTTTGCAAGTGACCCGCCTATAAGCCCAAGGCCTATAATGGTCACTTTTTTATTTTGCATCATATTTGAATTCTCTCCCTAATACTTCGGCAATTTTGCTAATATCTTTACACAAATTATCAAAATTTTCGGGAGTTAATTGTTGGGCTGCATCAGACAAAGCACACCTTGGATTGGGATGAACTTCTACAATCAACCCGTCAGCACCTGAAGCAATTGCCGCCTTAGAGAGAGGGGCAACATACTGTACTTTTCCTGCAGCATGGCTTGGGTCAACAATAATAGGTAAATGACTGAGATTTTTTACCACCGGGACCGCGCTTAAATCAAGAGTATTTCTGGTAGCAGTCTCAAAGGTCCGGATACCCCTTTCACATAAAACCACATTATAATTGCCTTCACTCATTATATACTCAGCAGCATTCAGCCACTCATCAATCGTCGTTGAAGGACCTCTTTTAAATAAAACAGGTTTTTTGGATCTTCCGATTTCTCTAAGAAGCTGGAAGTTTTGAACGTTTCTGGCGCCGATTTGAAACATTTCAACATATTTATCGGCTACTTCTACAGCCTTCTCACTGGTTACTTCGGTAATTACAAGTAAACCGGTAGCATCCTTTGCTTCCTTGAGGAGCTTAAGGCCTTCCTCCTCCAAACCTTGGAAAGCGTAAGGCGATGTTCTGGGTTTATAGGCGCCACCCCTTAAAAACTGTGCGCCGGATTTTTTAACAGCTTGAGCGGCCTCGATAATTTGCTCACGGCTTTCAACCGCGCAAGGGCCTGCCATAATGACAAGTTCCTTCCCTCCGATTTTAACACCGTTTACATCAATGACGCTTGGCTCCGGCTTAAATGTTTTACCCGCAAGTTTAAATGACTCAACAATCGGAACAAGCTTTTCAACCCCGGGCATAAGCTCGATAGGAACATCACTAAGCACCCTCTTATCGCCAATAACCCCAATAATTGTCCGTTCTGTTCCTTTTGAAATATGAATACCCAATCCCAATGATTCAAGGACATTGGATATTTCCTTGATTTGGGCCTCTTGAGAATCCGGCTTCATTACAATAATCATAATTAATCCTTCCTTTCTACAGAATCCTACCGTTTTAAAAAATGCTTTGTTTCCATGCTTCCTTTCTACCGTGCTACAATAGCCTATGCATTTAGAATTATAGGAGTGTCTCAAAATCAATCCGGATCATTACGGTAACCGGTATGCTTTTATTTAGAGATTTTTCCGCCTATATTGAACGCAAAAAATTCTTTAAACCTTTTAGTTTTCGCACTTCAAAACCCTTATTTTAAACCGCAATCATGGAATTGTTCCAAAGGTAAACCATGATGGTGAATTGCATAGAAAAACCAATTCTATAAATATATTTACCCGCTTAAGGTTTTTGAAACAGCGTTTTAAAACTTAGAACCAAACGCCATAGCGCTATTATTTTTAATTTACAATGACAATGTTCAAATGTCAAGAGAAATAAAGTTTGTCTTAAGGGTGTATAAAAAAATACGTTTAACTGCATGAAAACCTCCAGTTTGAAATCCTGGAGGTTGATCATTGTGTTATAACCCAACTGTTCGTGAACGGGGAACCATGAGGGTATCACCGGCATTGTTATTTACTACCTCTAAAGGTTTTATACCCTCAATATACAACAGTATATAAATGCACTTACTATTTTATCGGTGTTACATTTGTGTGTGTTTTCTTTTTATTGAGCTTAAGTACATAGGTAGCAACAAAAATTAACAAAAGGAAAGCATATAAAGCCGCAGAGAAGATAAATGCACTGAAAATGCCGTAGTTGTCGCCAATTAATCCTATAAATGGAGCGATTAAAGCAAAAAACAATGAAGCGATACAATTATTGATTGAAGAGGCTGTGGCTCTTTGAGGAGAAGAGATTTCCCCTTCCCATGACTTTTGAATCCAGGTATTGGTGAGACCCATGCAAAACAGCATCACGAATGTAAATGTTACCGAGATATAACTGTGTACAATACCCATCAAAAATATAGGAATAAAAGTTCCCACACAATAAATGACAAGAGGACGGGACCTTGTTTTTTCCATATTTACTTTTGGGCTTATAAATCCCCCTATCGCAATAAACACATTCATTACACAGTATATTACGCCAAAAAGACTGATATGTATTCCCACAGCTTTGAAGTAAGGCTGGTATAGCCACAAGGTTGTGAAAAACAGCATTTGCGTCAATCCGTTTATAACAAGGATGGGCAGTGTAACATTATTTTTAATAATGAAAAGAAAGGTATTTTTTGTATGTGCAGCATATCCTTCATCTGTTCTAACATGAAGTGTTGGTTCCTTAAAAAAGGCTATAACAAAAACAGATAAAACAAATATAATTCCCGTCAAGATAAGTGTTAAGTCAATATTGAAGTTGGCAATAATTCCCCCTAAGATGGAGGCAATGCCTTGTGAAATAAAAACAAATCCCCATTTCTTGCTTTCATACTTTACAAAAGATTCTTCCAAATTTTCACCCTTCAAATAATCATAAAACAGGGATGTAATGGCCCCTGACTGAAAGGTGGTGCCGATTCCGAAAATCGCTTCCAGTATGATAAATGAATAATAATCCTTAAGGACAACCATAAGAAAAATGGAGGCGCCTTGAAGAATACAACCAATGATAACAGATCCCTTTCTTGAAAACCTATCGGCAAAAACACCGGTTGGTACTTCACCGATGATAACTGCGGCATTGTAAACACTCAATATAATCATGATCTGGGTATTATTCAGGTCGACGGATTGTAGAAAAACTACAAATACAGGAAAATAAATCATAAACCGTATTAGAAAATTAAAGAGATAATAGAGCGTTATTTGCTTGCCTATGGGAGCATTTGACTGTTTCATGATTGTAAACTACCTCCAATTGTTCAATATTGTGGCATAAACGGGATGGAATTATTATACAATATATATCTGAAACTGGCAATATAGAATCCTGGTTATAAGCGTATTTTCCATATAGGAATAAACAATTTCAGGAATCATGCCTCAAGGTCTGGAGCTTATTGGCTGTATGACCTTATCTTTGTTCTTTTCATTACCTGGGACATCAGAAATTTACCCCATTTTATTCCTTTAATACATATATAAAGCAATGCTATAACCCCATTATAATTGATTATGAAGATAAAAGAAGTGACTTCAGTCACTTTTTTTTGGAACAAATTGTTGTATAATGTTTTTACTGAAATTCAATTATGTAGATTTTGAGGGATTAATATATATTAATACTAAAAAATGTATAAATTAACATAATGCTGTTGTTTTATGTGGAATTTTATGTTATATTTTGATATAAATAGAATTTTGGTATGGTAGTGAAAATAAATGGGAGGTGAAATGATAAGTGGAATTTAAAGGGTTTAATACAAGGGCAATTCATGTGGGACAAAAACCTGACAAAACGACTGGGGCGGTTGTGCCGCCGATTTACCTAACATCAACCTACGACCAAAACCAGGTTGACGAGTTAAAATATTTTTATTCCCGGGGTGAGAATCCTACAAGGTTTTCCCTGGAAGAGACCATTGCATCGCTGGATAACGCAAAATACGCTTTGGCTTTTAGTTCAGGACAAGCTGCAGGACTTGCGGCAATGAGCTTTTTAAAACCGGGAGATAGGATACTGTCCGTTGATGATGTATACGGAGGCACATACAACCTTTTTAAATCCCAAAGGGAAGAAAAAAATGTAGAGTTTGAATTTATAGATATGACAAAACCCGACAATTTGCATGAAGCAATCAAATCGGATGTCCGTTTGATATGGATTGAAACTCCGACAAACCCACTTTTGAAAATCATTGATATTGAGGCGGTATGTAAAATTGCACGAAGCAGAAATATAAAAGTTCTTGTCGATAATACATTTTTAACCTCCTATCTACAAAATCCGTTGGAACTTGGAGCAGATTTTGTATTGTACAGTACTACTAAATATTTTTCCGGGCATCTGGATGTTATTGGCGGAGCATTGGTATTCAATGACGATGAGACTTACGAAAAGTTAAAATTCTATCAAACTACTGCAGGTGCAGTACCCAGTCCGTTTGATTCATGGATTTTATCCAGGGGCTTGAAAACATTAGGTTTAAGAATGGACAAACATGTAGAAAATGCTCTTTCTATTGCGGATTTTCTTGAGAAAAGTCCGAAAGTTGAAAAGGTTATATATCCGGGGCTTAAGAGCCATCCACAGTATGAATTGGCAAAAAAGCAAATGCGTAAGCCGGGTGGAATTATATCTTTTTACTATAAGGGAGATATTGCCGCATTCATGAAAAATCTGGAGTTGTTTTCATGTGCTGTAAGCCTTGGCGGTGTAAACTCTCTTATAGAATGTCCGGCACTTATGACCCACCGGCCTATTCCAAGAGAAGAAAGGCTTAGGCAGGGGATTAGCGATTCATTAATACGTCTTTCAGTAGGGATTGAGGACATAGACGATTTAATTAAGGACTTGGAAAATCATTTATAAGTGATTGTAAATGAGCAGCAGTGACCCTAGTGATATGTAAAAAAGTGGGATTTATTAAACAGGTGATCTGTATGGTCAATGCCCCTCCCGTCTTAATTTCTGAAATGTAATTTATCTGTCTTCTAAAGCATATCCCGTAAGTTCAAAAGAGATCAAGACGTTTGAAAAAACGTTCATGATATATAAAACCGTAAATATTGAAAGGAGTGAAGTATGATGGAAGGAAAATTGATGTCACCCCAATTTAACAATTACCCGCCCCATAGTTTTATGAAAGATTTCAAAC
Organism: Clostridia bacterium; assembly: GCA_026418275.1. Taxonomy (GTDB): domain Bacteria; phylum Bacillota; class Clostridia; order Acetivibrionales; family DSM-2933; genus SKW182. Next base: position 98,023 of record JAOABQ010000095.1, on the reverse strand, counting down.
AGCCGATTCAATATGAAAAACACAGCAGAAAGGAATGTATTAATTATATTCATGTTCCTTATTGTAACGAGCGCTGCGGGTACTGTATCCTGTCTTCGGTTATACGAGATGCCTCTAAGCTGGGAAAAGAGATTGAGCTGATAAAAAAGGAGATTGATTTATACAGTGACAATATTAAAGACAGGGAAGTTGTTGCAGCCTTATGGGGTGGAGGTACTCCAAGCCTGCTTTTACCGGAACAGATAGAGGATTTATATGGCCATGCAAGGAAAAAAATAAAATTCTCGGAGCATGCTGAAATAACAGTTGAAGTAAAACCGGGGACTTTAAACAATGAAAATATTGAAGCCTTTAAAGCATGTGGAGTAAACCGGATAAGCTTCGGTGTACAGACATTAAATGAAGAGGAACTTAAGTACTGCAACCGGAATAATTCAGTGGATATTGTATATAATACAATGGATTTAGCAGCCAAACATGGTTTGAATGATATAAATTTTGATTTGTTGATCGGGATTCCCACACAGACGGTTGAATCATTCAAAACAACCTGTGAACAGGTATTTTCTCACCTGAGGCCAAACCATGCTTCACTTTATATTTTGATTGTGCATCCTAAAACATATTTCGCGCGGCTTTACGAAAAAAATAAGGAAATGTTTGCGGGAGATGAGACAAAGAAAAGGATGTATGATGTGTTTTTTGATACGGCTGCCAAGTATAACTATACAGCTACCAGTCCCTTAAATGTTGCTAAAAATTCCGCACTTCGTTCCAAATATCAATATTATAATTGGAAGGGTTATGAACGTATTGCAATAGGCCCTGAGGCAATTGGTTACTGTGGAGAAACTCAGTATATCAATCTGAGTTGGAGGGACGAAAAATATGAGGAATTGCTAAATGCCAGTGAGCTTCCTGTTAAATGCAGCTATAACCTGTCTAAGGATGAACTTTTAAGAAGGTCTGTCATTCTGGGATTGCAGAATCTGGAGCTTAACCTTGAAGAAATGAATTCAACTTACGGTTTGGATGTTTTAAACCATTTTGATTCTATATGGAAACTTCTAATAGAAAAGCAATTAATAGAAAAGAAAGAAAATATACTGCATCTGACCCCGTCGGGTAGAAAACTGCTTTATTATATTCAGACACTTTTCTACGATAACAGAATCGAACTAGGTCAACAGGGAATCGCAGGAGTCATCATAAAAGAAATTGAGCATGTCAACAATCCGGTCGAATTTGCGGGCTAACCATCAGGGTGTTATCTATAAATTGCGCCGGATTCCATAAACCAAATCGCTGTCATAAGCGCTTTTTGAGACATGATTTAATTGTTTTGTTTTAAGAAATATAAAATAGATAAATGAATATTAAGCGTTTGCAGCATTGGCCGCATATAAATTGATACATAAACAGTGTAAGATATCAAAGAATATTGGGGGAATAACGATGGGTGGACAGGTTAATTTACAGGCAGCCTTAACTGGAGAAAAGAGACAGAATTTAGATATACAGAAAATAAGAAATGATTTTCCGATCTTGAGTAAATCATTCAATGATAAAAATCTGATTTACTTTGATAATGCTGCAACGACACAAAAGCCTAAAAAAGTATTGGACGCAATTGTAGATTATTATTCCAATGAAAATTGTAATGTGGGCAGGGGGGTTTATACTCTTAGTATTAAAGCAAATATGGCTTTTGGCAGGGCAAGAGAAACGGTACAAAAGTTTTTGAATGCAGAGCATACTGAAGAAATAATTTATACGAGAGGTACCACCGAAGCAATCAATCTGGTCGCGTCCACTTTAGGCAGAGCCTTGGTTGGACAAGGGGATGAGGTCATCATATCCGAAATGGAACACCATTCCAATTTGATTCCGTGGCAGATCCTTTGCAAAGAAAAAGACGCGGTATTAAAGGTGATTCCTGTAAATGATGACGGGGACATTGATTTTGATGCATACAAGAATATGTTGAATGAAAAAACGAAAATCGTAGCCGTTACGCATATATCCAATGTCTTGGGTACAGTCAATCCGTTGAAGGAAATTATTTCTGAAGCACATCAATACGGTATTCCAGTTATTATAGACGGTGCCCAGGGAATTGCACATGAAAAGGTAGATGTCCAAGCGTTGGATTGCGATTTCTACTGTTTTTCGGGGCACAAAATGTATGGACCCATGGGAATCGGAGTTATGTATGGAAAGAAAAAGTTTCTGGAAAAGATGCCTTATTACCAAACGGGCGGCGGTATCGCGCTGGGGGTTACTTATCAAGATATTACAGTAGAAAGACCCCTCCCTTTTAAGCTTGAAGCAGGAACACCCAATGTAGAAGGTGCTATCGGTTTGGAAGCTGCTATTCAATATTTGACAGAAATTGGGTATGATGATATTATTGCACATGAAAACGAATTGTTGGATTATGCCAGGAAAAAACTTTCCGATATTGAAGGCATGAGGATTTTCGGAAGTGCAAAAAAAACAAGCAGTATTATTTCCTTTTTAATAGGTGATATCCATCCCTATGACGTAGGAAACAAGGCCAATGAATTTGGTATTGCCTTACGCACAGGTGTGCATTGTGCAATACCCTTTGTTGACAAAATGAAAATTGTAGGAACGGTAAGAGCATCCTTTGGTATATATAATACAAAAGAAGAAGTTGATGCCCTTTACCAGGCATTATTACAAGTAAAAAAAGCAGAGTGGAGTGTAAACAGGCCGAAGGACAGATTTTAGGGAAACCGTTGATTTGAATTTGGCTTAATGAAAGCAAGGAGGGAATGAAGAGTGGCTGTTTTCGATCCGGTGCAGTATAAAATGACCCAGAAGCGTGTATGGGATGAGCTATCAAATGGATGGCTTAAATGGGATACTCTTTTTGAGAATGGAGCAAAGAAAATAACAGGCAGATTGCTTGATTTGGCGGATATTCAAAAGGGCTTTTCGGTTTTGGATATTGGTACAGGATTGGGAGAGCCTGCCCTTAGTGCAGCTGTCCTGGTTGGGACCGACGGCAGGGTAGTTGCCGTGGAGCAGTCTGAAAAGATGCTTTCCATAGCAAAGGATAAAGGGGCTCATTTAGGGAATATTACCTTTATCAATAGTGATGCAGAAGTTGTCAAACTTTCTGAAAACAGCATAGATGTGGCGCTCAGCAGGTGGGGGATTATGTTCTTGCCTCATCCGGTAGAGTTTTTCAAGATGATAAGAAAAGTGCTGGTACCGGGAGGAAGTTTGGTTGCATCCGTTTGGGGTGATCCGCCGAAGGTACCCATGATTGGATTGGCATTTGGCATTATAGCTCAAGCGATCAAACTGCCGCCTCCTGTTGAAGGTACACCCGGACCTTTTAGTATGTCAAATGAAGACAAATTAAGAGGAATGCTTTTAGAAGCAGGGTTTAATGATGTTTATCTGGAAAGTATTCCTGTAGAATTTGTTTTGGAATCCCCAGAGGAGTACATGGATTATTCTAATGACACCATTCCTGTTTGGCTGAAACAGCGTTTGCAGGAGCTTCCGAAAGACCAATTGGATCAAATTTGGAGTGAAGTGGGTTCGGCAGCGCTAAGGTATAAAGGAGCGGACGGGAAGATTCATATGACATCGGAAACCGTATGTTTTAAGGCAAAATGATACTATAAAACAGTAAGAAAATCAGGAATCCAGAATGGAATTACTTGCCATTGAGGATCCTGATTTTTTCTTATCTATGACCAAATTATATGCAGCTTAATTGATAGGTGTGGTAACGGAAATTTCTGTTTTTGCGGACATGGTGCCATCGGGAGTAAATGCTTCTATGTTGTAAGTATAAGTTTTGCCGGGTAGTAGGTACGCTTCGACAAGTTGAGGGGTATCTACCGTTATTACATTGGTATTTTTTCCATCGTTTTTATACACTCGATAGTATAAGGGGGACTTGTTACAAACCGTTGGATTCCAATTAAGTGTTAACGATGTACTTGTTATATTTGTTGCTTTTAGGTCCGTAGGAACTGGGAGTTTAAAGCCTGTAATTTCTAATGCTTTTGCAGGGTCTCCGGCTTCCTGGTTGAAGTGGTTGAGGTCTAGAAAATAGAACCACCAGTTGTTAAGCATTCCACGATAGACAACTGTTTCCCTTGTTGGATCTGTTACTTTATAGCTATTGGCTGCTCCTTGATAATCCCATGTTTTATAATAGATTGAACCGTTTTGCGGAGAGATACATCGGATTACATCATGAACTCCCGGATTTCTGGGGATATGGCTAAACCACCACTGTTGATAGTTCTCACCGTTACGATTGAAAGTGGAATTGGAAAGGGGTTTAGGTGCACCCGATAAATTGGGATAGGTATACCATGTATCTGCATAGGAATTAACGGTTACATCTCCGATGAGTGTATAGTAATGTGCTTGGGTATTATTTGCTTTATACCCGAAAGTCCCCATCGCATAACTATAATCAGTGACGTCCATGAATGGTGTTGAATTGTTCATCATAAAGATTTTTATGTTGCTGCCAGAGGTTTTTATTTTGATAGGATAAAATTTATCTGTTTGAAGAGCAGGAGTAAAGAGCTTTGATGCTATCTCGGTACGGGTTTTGGTAGCAAAGTCGTATTTATAAAGGATAAGTTTGTTTTGGCCCACATTGAGTGCCGCATAATACCCGCTGAATTCATCGGGATTCATGGTATACTTTTCCACTCTGAATATTAATCCTGCTTCTGCATCCGGCGCACTGTTTGATACGCGAATTTGGGTTGAAACCTCAAAGTCGGCAAAAACAAAATCTCTATGGTCAAAATTACTGGTGCAAATTGTCCGCGCATCTGCTCCTTGTTCTACGCTTAACACATCTGTAAATTCATTTTTTTCCCAAGAACCTCTGGTTTTTCGTTTATCCGGAGTGAAATCATTGCAATAATCCGTATTCCAATCATTGAATATCCAGCCGTATTGACGGATTGCATAAGGTGGACAATGGATGGAGCCCACTTGAGCTTGTCCGGGAGCAGAATAATAATTACGAACACCAAGATAATTGTATGCATCTGTAGTAGTAAATTTACTCCAATCATTCACGAAAACATTTTGGGGAACCCGGTCATTAAGGTCTGTATCGCCTCTCACAGCATTGAATAATTTGTTTGATTCCGGCCATTTCTGTGATTGGTAAGGCATAAGCCCGAAATCTATAGCGTGTCCGAAGGATTCTGTACTATCGCCCATAAGGAGGAGTGCATTTCTGGATGAAAGCATATCCTGTGTTGCTCCATTGGCAGAAAAACCCGTGTTTCCGATGATTGAAGCCTCCCAACAGCCTTCTGCATTATAAAGAAGAAGGATGTCTACATTGCCTTCCTCTACTTCCTTTATAATATTTTGTTCCAGGAACAGTCTGTGATAATTGAAACCTCCATGATGAAAGACATAATAACTTTTTTGGTTATCATGAAGTAATGCTTTCAATTCAATGAACTCTACCCAGAATTTTTTTCCGCAGTTGTTGTCATCGTTGGCAGGAGGGGTATCATTGATTTCGAGAGTTTTATAGACTTTAAAATTGACAGTATTTCCACTGGCTTTATTAAAGTCATTTGCAAACTGGGTGGCTCTTTCTTGTGCACTTTTTCTCCAATTGCTGGTATTGTAAGTCCCTCCGATATAATCAGCTATTGAGGTATCTGCGGTAAATGTTTTAGTTCTTGTGATATTAGAAACCGGATCATAATATGTATAGGATTCCCCTGCTTTAAATACTGTATCATATCGGACTGCAAGAATATTATACTCTGTTTTTAAAGGAAGTGTTCCGGTTGTTGTTGCCGATACGGACTGACTGGATGGCGATTCGTTTCCAAAAGCATCGAAAGCCTTAACTGTGTAAGAATAGCTTTGATTGGGTTCCAGGTATAGGTCATTATAGGTGGTACCGACACACGAACCGACATAGGTTCCGCCTCTATAAATATTATATCCTGTGATTCCATCGGCATCACTTGAAGGACTCCAGGTAAGCTTAACGGTTCTTGCATCTACCGGAGTAGCTGCCAAATTTGCAGGTTGTGTAGGCATTTCCAAATCATACGCCCACATTTCTATCTCAGGCATAGTTACGGTGGTATTCGAGTCAGGCTGTGCTTTGACTTCAAACCTCCAAATTTTCTTTTCTATTCCCTGGGGAAATGCATACTCTACCCAGTCGGGGGTACTTACTTCATTTCCGTAGGGAACAAGAACCGCGTAAGAACCGGATTTAGTTTCCATATCACCGGCTGTATTTGCTGTTTCAACTTGAAATTTCTGAGCTTGATTTCTCCCAAGGTATGCTCTCATTTTGCTAACCTTTTTTAAATTAATGAAATCGATTTTTATATATCCGGGGTTGGTCTCGATTGTACTCATGTCAGTATAGATATTGTTATCGAAGCAGTTATTCACAAAATCATTATTTGCGGTATAGGTTTTATATGAGGAACAGGTAATAATCGCTTTTAAACTCCTGCGCTCACCGGGTATATTTATTCTCTTTACAGGGGAAGAGGACGGGAGTGAAGTTACCGTGGGTGTTGGAGTTGGTGTTGAAGAAAAAGTTGGTGTTGGGGGCGGAGTTGGTCCATTGGTTACAACCACTGTGATTGTTTGACTGGTTGTCTTTCCATAGGCATTAATTAAATCGCAGCTGTACACGTAGGAACCGTTTGTTTTTCCGGTAACTGAATAAACGGCTGATTGCTGGTTGGGAGAATTATCGGTTAATGAAGCGGTATATACCACTTGGCCGTTTTCATACACTTTCCATGAAGTTCCGTTATTGCCCCACCACATATTCATTGTAATTTTGTAATTTCCGTCATTATCCACGTTGTCATGTGAAAGATTGGGATTGCCGGATATTCCTGTTGCTAAAGCAGAAACACTGGTTATTGAGAGTATCAATGTTGAGGTTAAGGCAATTAGGATGGCTAAAGTAACGGAAATAAATTTTTGCTTTCTATTCATAAGAAACTCCTTTCATGATATAAAGTTAAATTCATACTTGATTACTGAAATATTAAAAGCGCTTAAAAAATTATAAAGTGAAAAGCAATCAATTACTAGCTGTGAGTTCACCTCCTATCTGATTGAAATCTCATAACACAAATTGTTGAATGGCTTATGGGAATATTAATAATATTAATAAATTTTTTGACAGCCTAGTGAAATTATAAGAATTGCTAGAAATATAAGCGCTTAATATTATTTTAACTTTCTAACATCTTAATGTCAATAATTTTTTATTGTAGCATCTTGAATATTTAAAAAGATATATTCTCAAAGCCAGAAAAGGGACAGATATAACAATGAGAAAAAGGAGATTCTTAAAAAGAGATGCTTGAATAACAGAATCATAAAGTAGTCAAAAATGGATTAAAAATATAAGCGTTTAATTTAGAACCCTTTGATGAACTTATTTCTAAAGTTAAATCTAATATAAAACCAAATAATACGAATAAGCTAAAGGAAATAGAATAGACTTTTAATCACATAGTTAATTTGGACAATAAGAGAGGAAGAAATGTGAATACTTTGGGAAAAGTTTGACCTTGAACTCTTAAAAATAACAGATTATTCCCAATGGTTCAAGATTCAAAAATGTTAATTTTTTTTTAAAATATTTAACAATTCGAAAGGAAAAATCAAAAAAAAATAGAATAGTTATTATAATGCTTCTTGAAGATAAAATAGTATAAACATAGTAAAAGTTGCAGAATAAAATACCGGATTTGCTAAGACCTTTGAGAAATCAATAGCTTTTTTTAGTTGATTATTTATGCATAACCAAATCTTAAGGTGATGATACCGGTTTGCAGACTAACATTTCCCATAGGTGCTTTGCTCACTGAAAATCACTCATTGTATCTTTGGTTGTCCATGTAGGTAGTGTTCTGAATTTTTTAACATTCTATGAATTTTTAATTACTTTTAGGTCCAAAACTTATGAAGTAGTAAAACTACATATAAAGTTAACAAAATAAGGGGGAATTTAGTATGAAAGATTATCTTGTCGAGAAAATCCGCAATATCTGCTTAATATCCCACGGAGGAGCAGGCAAAACTACCCTTGCAGAAGCAATGCTGTATAATACAGGCGTGCTTGACAGGTTTGGAAAAGTAGCAGACGGTACGACTACAACAGACTATGATCCTGAGGAAATAAAAAGAAAGACCTCTATAAGTACTGCACTGGCCCCTTGCGAATGGAAGGACTATAAAATTAATGTGATTGATACCCCGGGATATTTTGATTTTGTGGGAGAGGTAAAACAAGGTATACGCGTTGCGGACAGTGCGGTAATCCTTGTTTCCGGAAAAAGTGGGGTAGCAGTAGGTACTGAAAAGTCCTGGGCTTATGCAAAAGATCAGGGAATCCCCAAAATGTTCTTTGTAAGTAAGATGGAGGAGGAAAATGCAAACTTTTTTACGGTACTTGATCAATTGATCAACACCTTTGGAAAAGGTATCATTGCATTTCAGCTCCCTATTCTGGAAGGAGAAAAATTTGTAGGCTATGTAGATATTATCAACGTGACAGCAAAAAAATTTGATAAGGATAAATTGATTGATATAGCGATTCCTTCAAGCTTAAAAAGTAAGATTGAGGAGATTAAGGATGCTTTGAACGAAGCAATTGCAGAAACGGATGAAGCGTTGATGGAAAAATTCTTCGGAGGAGAGGCTTTTACACCCGAGGAAATCCGCAGAGGTATCCGTATGGGAATTGGCAGCGGATCCTTGGTACCTGTATTTTGTGGGTCTGCATTAAATAACCTTGGTGTTACCCCTATTATGGATGCAGTGATTGAATATATGCCGTCTCCGGCAGATAATCCGGTCATAAAAGCGAAGAAGTTAAACAGTGATGAGACGGTAGAATTAAAAACTGCTGCCGACGCACCACTTTCCGCGCTGGTATTCAAGACCATTGCCGACCCCTTTGTTGGTAAAATTTCAATGTTCAGAGTGTATTCCGGTACATTAAAATCCGATTCTACAGTATTCAATTCAAGAACCGAAAAACCGGAGAAAATTGCTCAGGTTTTTATTATGAGAGGAAAGAAACAAGTGCCCACGGATAAGCTCATTGCAGGAGATATTGGTGCAGTTGCCAAGCTTCAAAATACCAATACCAATGACACACTTTGTGAGCAAGCCAAGCCGGTAATACTGGATAAAATTTGTTTTCCTGAGCCCTCCATATCCCTTGCTGTAGAGCCAAAGTCAAAGGGTGATGAGGAAAAAATAGGCTCCGGCCTTCATAAACTGCAAGATGAAGATCCTACATTTAAAGTTGAACTGAATTCCGAAACACACCAGACCCTAATTTCCGGGGTGGGAGAACAACATCTGGATGTAATTGTAAGCAAGCTGAAAGCAAAATTTGGTGTATCGGTTAACCTGGCAGACCCGAAGGTTCCATATAGGGAAACAATAAAGAAGAAAGTAAAAATTGAAGGAAAGCACAAGAAACAATCCGGAGGACATGGTCAATACGGGCATGTATGGATTGAATTTGAACCGGGAGATAAGGAAGAGCTGAATTTTGAAGAGAAAATATTTGGAGGAGCTGTTCCAAGACAATATTTCCCTGCAGTTGAAAAGGGACTGCAGGAAAGTATTCATAAAGGAGTATTGGCGGGATATCCGGTGGTTAACTTGAAAGCCACATTGGTGGATGGATCCTTCCACCCGGTTGACTCCTCTGAAATGGCATTTAAGATGGCTGCTTATCAGGCATATAAAAAGGGCCTTGCACAGGCCTCTCCAGTATTACTGGAGCCTATTGCGCGTGTAGAGGTCTATATACCTGAAAGTTATATGGGAGACATTATTGGAGACTTAAATAAAAGACGTGGCAGAATTCTCGGAATGAATCCTCAGGAGGATGGAATCCAGCAGGTTGTTGCCGAGGTACCTCAAGCGGAAATGTTTAAGTACGCAACGGATCTAAGATCAATGACACAAGGTCGGGGATATTTTAAGCTTTGGTTTGAGCGGTATGAGGAAGCGCCGCCTATGATTAGCCAAAAGGTAATAGAGGAAGCGAAGAAACATATGACTGAAGATGATGATGAATAATAAAAAAAGCCGCACTAAGTGCGGTTTTTTTATTATTCAGGGTTTATCATAAATGCAAGGCTTTTTTTCTGGCCTTATCCTCATATAGATTTTTGTCAGCAAGAGACATAAGCTCTTCAAGAGAGTGTTTGCAGTCCGGAGTGTAGATGGACAGGCCTACACTCATAGAGAGGTGATAGGGTTTTTCCGATTTTAAGTTGAAATTGTCAATGTTGTTTTGCAGTCTTCTTTTTATGTTGTAAATGTCTTCCATAGGAGTGTCTGCTACCAAAACTGTAAATTCATCCCCGCCTAACCGGGCGATAATATCCGTCTTACGGAAGGTTTGTTTTAATATATCGGAAGCAAACAAAATGGAATTATCCCCTTCCTTATGCCCGAAAGTATCATTAATATGCTTCAAGTTGTCCAAATCTATAAAGAAAAGGATAAAAGTATGCCCTCCGGCATAAGCATGCCGGTAGTAAGCGTTGGCAGCCTCGAAAAAGCCCCGGCGGTTGTTTAGCAGTGTTAATTCATCGATGATCGAAATGTTTTTCAGTTCATGGTTAAGGTGTTCTAATTTCTGCAGCGTAATTTTTAATGTGTTTTCTACCTGTTTGCGTTCACTATACAGCAAAGATCCTTTAATTGCACTGCTGATATGGCAGCGCAATGTTTCATATATGCTCTTTTCCAGTGCCGCATATTCAAAAAGAATGTATCCGAACTGCTCCTGGTTAAAAAATAAAGGCATAAATAAAATTTTACTCATTTCCAAATCCAACCCATGGAGGGTGGGAATCATATCCTTTGTTGAAAATGAGAATCCCCCGGGGGGAAGATGAATTCTGCCATAATTATTGTAGGCGAATACCAGGTTTGAATATTTGGGTAGGGAGCCGCTTGTGAATTCAAAAGTAGTGTTACATTTTTCATATGTATATAGAACAATCAGGCAACCTTTTATTTCTAAGTTTTTTAAGCCATCTTCAATCACATTTAAAAGGGAATTAAAATCAAAAGAAATAATGAGTTTCTGGCTTACTTGTCTTAAAAGCCAATGTTTAAAGTCGGTACGGCTTTGATTAAACTCATGAAGGCTCCAGCTTACCTCGCTGATCAAAAGCCTGGCCTTGTGGAGTATATATTCCAACAGATAAAAGTTTTCCGCGGAGCAGTAGTTCTGCATAAACCAATTTCGAATGATGGAAAGGGCGTTATGCCATAGCAATATGTTATGTCCTTTGCTTGCATAAGTCCGTAATAACGTCCTTAATGACATTAGCAATCCTTTTTCACCCTTGAAGTCATCTGGAGAATTGGATAGAAAAACAAAAAAATTCTGGATTAAAACTTCAATTTCCGCTCTATCCAAAGAGTATTCCTCTAATTCCTTTAACACTTTATCCACAACTTCATCTATATCTAAATGATTTTTTTCGCCGCTCCATAAAGGAAGACCATTCAATTCATTGAGTTTATGCACTTTAGCTAACGTATTTGAAAAACACCCGCAGGATTCTCTGACTACCATCTTGGTTGGCAAAAATGTTTTCATGGGGACATCCAGCACCGCAAGTTTACTTAATACAGTTTCAATCGCTTTTTTTCCCATCTCATAAAAAGGCTGATGCACAGTGGTAAGTGGAGGCAAACATGATTTAGCCTCACGTGAATCATCAAAACCGGTTACAGCGATATCTTCAGGCACTCTTATCCCTCGGGCGTTAAGTGCTGTTACAACGCCATGGGCTGTATGGTCATCAACCGATATAAATGCATCCACTCTTTCTTTCCGCTCGTCGATCAAAAGCCGGACGGCTTCTTTACCGGAATAGTTTGAAAAATTGCCGGGAGCAATGAGGTTTTCTGAAAAATCAATACCATGCTTCATGAGCGCTTCTTTATAAGCAGTAAAACGCGCATCCGCCTCTTCATGACCCGCTGGTCCGCACACAAAGGCGAGCCGTTTAAATTGGTGGACTTCAATCAAATGACTGACAATTTCACAGATGCCTGATGTGTTGTCAATGAGTATGCTGGGCACCCCATCTAGAGACATTGCGATGCTTACAACGGGTAAAGGCAGGAATAAATTACAAAGATTTTCGACTTCTTTCCTCTGAATCAAGTTGGCCATAACCCCGGACAGCATAATTAAACCGTCAATGTTTTCTTTATTGATAAACCGGGATATGATATTAAAGTTATCGTTATACGAACAAAGCTCTTCCATGGTAGCGCCATTAAAGATAATTAGATTGATGTTATTTTTTTCAGCATAATCAATAATTCCCGGGAGAATTAAAGACTGGCAGGTTTCTTCGAAATGACCGAGGATAATGCCAAGTGTTATATTCTGCTTTCCCGTAGACTGCTTCACCATGAGAAGCCCCCAATCTATAAAATAAATTCAGAAAAAGCTGACTTCAACTTAAAAGAAGCTGACTTTAATTGGTTAAAAGCTTGTGTTATCTATATATAAAGCACTATAAATCTTATATTATAATAAGAGTCATCCAATGCTTTTATTGATCACTTCATAAAGCAATAGGGTATAAATTTTTTTGTTGCATAGAATACTTGTTTGCATTAAACATAGTAGTATTCCATAAATCAAATCGCTGCAGTAAGCAATTCATTTTAAGTGGTTAATACTACTTTTAACAGTAAATTATTTGGCTCTAAGTCACGAGTATTTAGCAGTAAAACGACAATACCTATTTGAAGGACCGGTACAGGCTCTAATGGAAGATTTGAGGTTTTGGACGCACCAGTAAAAACATTATAGCATAAAATAGTAATTATTTCTATATTATATAAATTCTTTTATGAAATGACTGATTTAGCGATTATTTTTAAAGAAGTTTTTTTGTATAGGCTTCAAATAATCCGCAAAAAATAAGATATGCAAATGATTAAACAATAAGGAGAATAAATCCATGGCAAATCGAAATGATAAGACAAATATACGGGATGAAAGGATTGAGGATGTTACCAGGTACGGTGAGTTTATTCCTTCCTTTGACCAATGGATGACGCCGGACAGGCAGAGAAAAGTCGCACGTCATTTAGAAGAAGTTACGGAGGAAATAACTCCCAATACAAAAAATACGGTGAAAACGGACGAAAAACGAAGCAACTAATGATAAATAAGCAAAAAAACATGCAGGAGGATTATTTTGCATGTTTTTTTATAGTTTTTTATCTTGAACTCAATAAAAATCTGTTTTATAATATTATTGAAAGTCAAAGAAAGTCAAAATCAATTGAGGTGAAGAAATGGCAAAGTTAAGTGATCTAATCGAGGCATTTATTAAACAGTTAATTGAAGACACCAATGGAGCCATTGAGATACAAAGAAACGAATTGGCAAACCAGTTTAACTGTGTGCCATCACAAATAAATTATGTAATTGACACCCGCTTTACCAATGATAAGGGCTACTATGTCGAAAGCAGAAGAGGTGGGGGAGGACATATCCGGATTAAAAGAATTCACATGGACCGTGTAGGAAATTATCTTACACATATCGTTATGGCGATGGGTGATAGTATTTCCCAACAGTCTGCAGAAGTGTTCATCAATAATTTTGTGGATTATGAAGTCATATCTCCCAGAGAGGCTCGTATTATGAGAGCGGCAATCAGTGATAAAATTTTGGGGAATATCCCTCTCCCCAAAAGAGATATATTCCGTGCTTCCCTACTTAAAAATATGCTTATGAGCCTTTTAGTTTAAGATGGGGGTGGAATTTTATCCCTTTCTTGTATAAAATAGAAGATACACTTTGGTTTTTTAAGAAGGCTGTGTAATAGGATGGATTGGGTGGTAAATTGGTGTAAAGTAAAAAAAAGGAGTGGGGCATATGTTATGCCAAAATTGTCAGAAGAGGATTGCAAATGTACATTTTACGCAGATTATAAACAATAAGAAAGTTGAAATGTTTCTTTGTGATCAGTGCTCAAAAGAAAAGGGGCAAATAGGATTTGAAACAACTTTTAATATAAATGATTTTTTATCCGGTTTTATGAGTTTGACCCATCCGGTGCCTAATGTAAATACGGTAAACAATGACGTTGTTTGCAATCAATGCGGGATGAGTTATGTTGAGTTTCAAAAGGTAGGGAAGTTTGGGTGCGGTAATTGCTATGATGTCTTTGGTGAGCGCGTAAAGCCTCTCATTAAAAGGCTGCATGGAAATGTTCAGCACCATGGGAAAGAACCCTCTAAGTTCTCAAAGAGCATGGAGAAGACCCGGGAAATTGAAACATTGAAGCAAATGTTGAATGCGGCAGTTCAGAATGAAGAATATGAGAAGGCAGCGGACATAAGAGATAAAATCAGGGAAATTGAGGTAGGTGGATAGATATGAGCGGCTTCGATTTAGGGACAATACCCGAAAGGGATGTTGTGGTGAGCAGCCGGATTCGGCTTGCCAGAAATGTTAAAGGCTATCCCTTTCCTTTTAAAATGGGCAGGGATCAAAGCAGTGTAATTCTGGAAGAGGTCAAAAATGCTGTTTTAAATAGTGGCAATTCCCTGGTAAAGAAAGTTATGTTTATCGATCTTCAAAGCCTAAGTGCAATCGACCGGGAGGCTTTGGTGGAGAGGAATATCATAAGCAGGGATTTAGCGCAAAGTCACGCACAAACAGGGGTTTTAGTCAGTAAGGACGAGAAGATCAGTATCATGATCAATGAAGAGGATCATATAAGAATACAATCTCTGTTTCCAGGTATGCAAATGGAAGAGGCCAGAAATCTTTGTGATGAAATTGACAATTTGTTGGAAAATAAGCTGGAATATGCATACAGTAGGAATTACGGGTACTTAACCTGCTGTCCTACAAATTTGGGTACCGGTATCAGGGCTTCTGTAATGATGCACTTGCCTGCACTTACCATGACTGGGTATATCAGTGGCATTTTAGAAGCCTGTGGAAAGCTTGGAATTGCTGTGCGGGGATTGCATGGGGAAAATAGCCAGGCTCATGGGAATATGTTTCAGATATCCAACCAAGTCACTTTAGGTAAGACAGACGAAGAACTTATTGGAAATATCAGCAGTATTACAAAGCAGATTATTGAACAGGAGAGAATCCTTAGAAATGAACTTTATAAGCAAAATTCCTTTCGGTTTGAGGATAAGGTTTTTCGATCTCTTGGCATATTGGAAAACGCCAGAATCATATCTTCGGATGAAAGCTTGAAAATTCTTTCGGATGTTAGATTGGGCGTTGATATGGGAATAATAAAAAATGTAAAAATTGAAACTTTAGATGAAATTATCATTGCAATACAGCCGGCAAACCTGCAAAAAATCGCAGGAAGGCCGTTAAACCCGGATGAACGGGATATAAAGCGTGCTGATTTAATTCGAAAAAGAATAACTTGTGAAAAGGAGTGATGATAGATGTACGGTAGATTTACGGAAAAAGCGGAAAAAGCCATTGCATTCTCACAGGAGAGCGCAATGCAGTTCGGGCACAACTATGTAGGAACGGAACACCTTCTTTTGGGTCTTGTCAAGGAGGGCAGCGGAGTTGCAGCCCGGGTGCTGCAAAGTCAGGGCGTTACCGAAGAGAAAATTATTAAGGAAATTGAAGAGTTAATCGGAAGAGGCCAGGAAACAACCGAGCAGCCTTTAGGCTTTACGCCAAGGACCAAGCGGGTGCTTGAGTTAAGCTTTAGAGAAGCCAGGAAAATGGGCCATAACTACATTGGAACAGAGCATCTTCTCCTCGGAATTATGAAGGAGGGAGAGAGTGTTGCTGTTAGGATTATTGTAGATTTGGGAGTAGACCCGCAAAAGCTTTATGGGGAAATCGGAAGGATTCTTAATGAGGAAGCTCCAGGCGCTACCGGCGCACCCAAGAATGCTTCCAGTTATTCCAATACACCTACTTTAAACCAGTTCGGAAGAGATTTGACCGATATGGCCAGAGAGGGTAAATTTGACCCGGTTGTAGGAAGAGATAAGGAAATTGAAAGGGTTATACAGATTTTGAGCAGGAGAACAAAGAATAACCCGTGCGTAATTGGTGAACCTGGAGTAGGAAAGACTGCAATTGCCGAAGGTTTGGCACAAAAAATTGTAGAAGGCAATATTCCTGAAATTTTAAAAGATAAACGTGTAGTTACGCTGGATCTTTCCTCCATGGTGGCCGGAGCCAAGTACCGGGGCGAGTTTGAGGAAAGGCTGAAAAAAGCTCTCGATGAAATTAGGAAGGCTGGAAATGTAATTCTCTTTATCGACGAAATGCACACGATTATTGGGGCAGGCGCAGCAGAAGGCGCTATTGACGCTTCCAATATTTTAAAGCCCTCTCTTGCAAGGGGTGAGATCCAGGTAATCGGCGCAACAACCCTGGATGAGTACAGAAAGCATGTTGAAAAGGATGCTGCTTTAGAAAGAAGGTTCCAGCCCATAACCATTGATGAGCCTTCCATTGAAGAAGCAGTAGAAATTTTAAAGGGTGTAAGGGATAAATATGAAGCCCATCACAGAGTGAAAATTACCGATGATGCTGTTGTTGCGGCAGTAAAGCTTTCAGACCGCTATATAACTGACCGGTTTCTTCCGGATAAAGCGATTGACTTGATTGATGAAGCTGCATCCAGAGTAAGGCTTCAGTCATTTACAGCTCCTCCGGATCTCAAGAAGTTGGAAGAGCAGGTGGAGGACTTAAGGAAGGAAAAAGAGGATGCCATTCGGTCTCAAGAGTATGAAAAAGCGGCAAAGATCCGGGATGAAGAGCAAACCTTAAAGAATGAACTGGATAAGGTTAAGAATGATTGGCAGCAGAAGAATCAAACCAAGACAGATGTTGTTACAGAAGAAAGGGTTGCTGAAATTGTTGCAAGCTGGACCGGAATTCCGGTCAAGAAGCTGGCTGAGGAAGAATCCGAAAGACTTTTAAAGATGGAAGATATTTTGCATATGCGGGTAATTGGTCAGCAAGAAGCTGTTAAAGCTGTATCAAGGGCAATCAGGAGAGGTAGAGTCGGTCTTAAAGATCCGAAACGTCCGGTAGGATCATTTATATTTATGGGACCTACAGGGGTTGGTAAGACTGAATTGTGTAAAGCACTTGCAGAATCACTTTTTGGAGATGAAAACTCCATGATCCGTATTGATATGTCTGAATATATGGAGAAGCACAGTGTTTCCAGACTTGTTGGATCACCTCCGGGGTATGTGGGATATGATGAAGGCGGCCAGCTTACAGAAAAAGTAAGAAGGAAGCCGTATTCGGTAGTTCTTTTTGATGAAATCGAAAAAGCCCACCCGGATGTATTCAATATACTGCTTCAAATCCTTGAAGATGGGAGGCTTACCGATTCCCAGGGAAGAACGGTTGACTTCAGAAATACTGTTATCATTATGACATCCAATGTGGGTGCAAGACTCATTACTGAGCCGAAGCGGTTAGGTTTTTCCGCAGGCGGAGATGAAAAAGCAAAGAACTATGAAGATATGAAAAACAATGTAATGGGAGAATTGAAGAGAACCTTTAGACCCGAGTTTTTGAACAGGGTGGATGAAATTATTGTTTTCCATCCATTGGATCAAGAACATATTAAAAAGATTGTGGGAATCATGTTGGAGGGCCTTTCTAAGAGGCTAAAACAAAGCAATATAACCCTTGAGATTGAGGATTCCGCAAAGGAACTCCTTGCAAAGAACGGTTTTGACCAGACTTATGGAGCAAGGCCTTTGAGAAGATCGATACAGAGCTTGGTTGAGGACCGGCTTGCAGAAGAAATGCTGGAAGGAAAGGTTAGGCCCGGTGATAAGGTACTGATTGAGACTGACGGGGATAAACTGCTTTTGAATAAAAAATAAAGATTATCCGGGCATCAAGTACGTTTCGCCTTGGGTGATCGTTTGGCAATACCACTTATAAAAAACTCCGAGATGATCGGAGTTTTTTTATATAATTTTACAGTTCGAATTTCCTTGAGAATTCATCAAAAATAAATTATTATTAAACATAAGAAAGAATTTTGAAGTACAGTTTGCGTTCGATAAAAGTATATGTAAAAAATGCTTTTAAGAAACAGGCCGTGCTGATCTTAGTGGAAAATGAGTAATCTAAAGCATCAAAGATAACGATATAGGTATATAGAAAGGTAATGCTATGAGCTTCAAAGTGAATTTATGTAAGTCGCTGAATAAAATGTTTCCTCTGCCTGTTCACCCCTTCAACCTTCAAAACCAAGGTGTAAAAACCTATTCCGAGTGGCAGTTTGAAAAGGGATTGGATACGATTAAGTTTTATCTTGAGAAAGTCAGTACGGATGAAATGTTTAAAGATAAAGTAGTATTGGATATCGGATGTGGAGCAGCAGGCAAAACCCTATTTTATGCAACACAGGGTGTAAAAAAAATATATGGTATTGATGTGGTTGAGCGGTATGAAAGGGATGCGAACAAATTGGCCAAAGAAAAGGGCCTTTTGCCTCAATTCCAATTTGTTTTAGGCGATGCTGCAAACCTACAGTTTGAAGATGGTTTTTTTGATTCGATTATTATGAATGATGCAATGGAGCATGTTGACGACCCAATGGGTGTGCTCAAGGAATGCTACCGGGTTTTAAAGCCTGGAGGAAGGGTTTACCTTAACTTTCCGCCTTATCACCATCCCTATGGGGCTCATTTGAGTGATGTAATCGGCTTTCCATGGGTGCATATATTTTTTAGCGACAGAGTATTAACGAAAGTTTACAGGGAGCTGGTAAGTACACTTCCGGATGGCAAGGAAAGAATCAACTTCAGGATTTCAAAAGACCAAAATGGACAGGATTATTTTTCGTATATCAACGGAATGACAATAAAGAGATTTGGTAAAATCATAAAGGCTACCGATTACAAGGTTTCCTATTACCGGGAGGTTCCCTTGAGGGGAATTTTAAAACCTTTGGCTGTGATGCCCCTAGTGAAGGAAGGCTTTGTAAAAATGGTGGTCTCAATACTTGAAAAGTAATAGAGCGGGTATAACTTTGCCATAAGGGGTATTGTAATGAAAAAAACAAAAAAGCTATTCATAGCAGTAGTGGTTTTTTTTCTCACTTCTTTTACGCTTTTTGAGGCAGTGATTATTACTGCCCCTTATTATTACAAGCCGCAAAAATCCGATTGTATCCTTATTTTAGGTTATGCATTAAAGGATGGATATCATCCGGATGAATGGCTTGAAATGAGACTTTCAAAGGGACTTGAATTGTTTAACCGGGGGTTTGGGGAGTTTATTATTGTGAGCGGCGGGAAAGGTCCTAAAGATCAAATCCCTGTAGGAGAATCAATGCGAAACTGGCTTTTGGAGCGAGGGGTCCCGGATAATAAAATTGTTGTTGAGGACCGTTCTTCTACAACATTTACAAATATTGATTTTTCAAAGAAAATCATAAGGGATAAAGAGAAAAAAAGAGTTCTTGTTGTGACCAGTGATTTTCATCTATTCAGATCCATGTTGATTGCAAAAGATAATTTGGAATATTGTTCCGGAGCTTCTGCTCCTTCAAGCAAACCTCTGAAAAAGACATTATCCTACATCCGGGAAAGTGCTGCAATTATAAAGTATTATATATTTGACCGGATAAATCGATGATTTTATGGTCAAACCCTCAATTTTTCATATCTTTATAGCAGGCAGAGATCTTTCCGCACCGCCGGGTTATTTCGTTATCAAGGTGATACCAGCGGCTAATTCCGTTTTCCAGCTTGAAATAATGTATAATATAAGGCACTAATAGGGTAAGAAGAAGTATATCCAGAAGTACGATTTCCACCCTATTTAAGATCATCGTAAAGTAAACTGATATAAAGGCAAATAGACCGAATGAAAGCGTCACAAGAAGGTGAATAAGCCTTTCATGCTGGATGTAAGCAATTTGAGTTCTATGAAAATCACTTAAACTTTTCCAATCATAATCAGTGTCTTCATTTTCTAACGCTTTTTTTATGAATTTCTCATGGCTGTTCAGATATTTTAACATGAAACCACTCCCTCTCAATCAAGAAAAACAGAAATCATACACGCTTAAGTTAATTTGTTGCGCAAGGTTATTAGGTTCCAAGAACTGTGATGCGTAAAGCCTTAAGAGCATGTAAATTCAGCTCGGGCAAATCCAAACTTGCTTCGCTTCAAACATTGGATTTGCATTTTCCTCACTCGGATTAACATGCTCTAAAGTCTTTACGCAAATAATCTTTCCACCTAATAAACCTAGCTGGCACAACGAGTTAACTTATGACGATTGTATTGCAATATAAATAGAAAATAGCCCTATTTAGGGGCTATTTTTTAAAGCTTTCCTGCTTCTAAAAGTTCAAAAAGTACCAGAACAAACATGGCATGGGACCATGTGAGGGGGATAACCCATGCAGGTTTACCATTATCCTTGCTGATTTGCTCAGGTAGCATTCCAAGTTCGGTTCGTCCTTTAACAGCCCAGTTGAGATACTCTAAGGCTTTATCGTAATTCTTATTTCGGATATGATAAAGTGCTACCCAAAGGGTGGTAAGGATCCAAGGATTTCCGCCAATATAATTATCATTTTCATACCGTTTGATACCGCCTACCCCATGGCAGGTGAGCACATCCTCAATGAGCTTGGCTGTATGCTGCACCCGGTAATCACAGGCATCATACACACCGAAGGGAATAGAAATACCAAGCAAGCTTACATCCACCATCCAGTCTTCCAGTGTAACATCCCGGCTGTAGCCTTTTGAATTTACCTGGATAACGGTGATATTGTTGGAGTACTCTCCACCCCACGGATTAAGTTTGGTTCTGACACTTCGGATAAAACGTTTCTGATTTTCCTTCCAAAGGTTTTTTTCAATGGCGGCCTTTAAATTAAAAGCAGCTTTTTCCCATTTTGTAATAATGGATGGGTCCAAGCCCAAAATAGAGGCTATTTTTGCACCGGATTTAATACCCCCATATACCGCAGCACAGGAGTAAGTATGTTCGCCCACACGTTCTTCCCACAGATCATAGCTTGGTTTTGGAAGCCCTGTTTCCTCATCGGTGAAGGAGATGAGGAACTCCACACCTTTTTGAACACTCGGCCATACCTTTTCAAGGAAAGAACGGTCTTTGGCAATTTCATAATGATTAAGCATTCCCCATATGAGTGTACCGGTTTCGTCCACCTGCATACCCCAGGAAGGTGCCAAATTACCGTCCATATAATATCTCTGCTGCCAGGAGCCATCTTCCTCCTGGTACTTTGCTGCCCAGTAATAAAAATTATCTACTGCCTCAATAAGTCCGCATTTATCAAGGGCGTCGGTGATAAATGCAGCATCCCTGCCCCAGCAGTAAGCATATCTGCCGCATTTTGAGAAGGTTTCGTCAATTTCAGCAGAGGCTAAGAGACCGCCGGTCTTTTTGTCGGACATTAACTTGAAAACAAGCAAGGATCTTTTGTATAAATCATCAATATCATGATTTCCTGTGTTTACCTTGTTGGCGTTATTTATAAATTGAAGCCAGTATTCCTTTGTCTGATCATACTCCAAATGGGTATCCGAATATTTCACCGTAGGCATTAACTCTTTAACACCTTTTAAAGTACCTGATGCACATATTTTAAGAGAAAAGAACTTCTTTTCATTCGGATGAATGGTTCCCAGTTTCCAGGAAAGTGCCCCATCCTGCATCATGCCAATACTGTCAAAACCTCGGAGTTCAGTATAACTTGCACTGTTATATGCGTTGTTTCCCAGTTGAAATTGATAAACTTCCCGGTTTCCGGAAACCGAAATGTAATAGTTATGCATATAATGAATTAATGAATCGGTTGGGAAATCAAACAAAACACTTCTTAAATTGGGCGTTGACGTTATACAGGAGGAGTAAGAGACAAATCCAAGGTCCATTTCACATTGGCCTGTATATTCGATTTCAAAGTGCCTTACCAAGACATCTTTATCCGGTAAAACAAAGTCTGCCTGAGTGACTTTAAATGCTCTGTCGGTGTTTACAAAGACGGTTTCGAGAATGTTTGTATCCTTAATATACTTTTGAGATATGGACCAATTGGAAGCATCCAGCCAAAGGGTACTGTTCTTTTGATTCGTATCAAAAATGCCTACGGCCATTTTTTCAATATGCTGTGGGTAATCAATATGCGGCCAGAAGAGCCTCACAAGCTCTCCTTTATCGGTTAAACAGCCAAGCATGCTCGAATTACCGATAACTCCATGATTGAAATAAGTTTTTGTCATTCTTTTGACCCCCGCTTTAATTTTAGATATAACGTTTCATGATATGTCAAAGTGCTATATAAAATAGAAAGTTAAAAATAATTATAGCATACTTCTCTTAAAAAATTAATGCTTAGAAAATTATACATATTCATCTTTTATACCAATTTTCATTAATTTTAGCAGTATTTCATAAATCAATTCCGTTGGTAAGCCATTTCCTCAAAAAAATGGTATATACCTCATCTCTACATAAAATTAAATAATAATGATAATTTGAGAATGATTTCTCTTAAAATTGGCAAAACTGATAATTGGACGTACTTGAAATGTACTGTTTTTAATTTCATAGATAACGAAGTTGAGGAATGGAGTATTCGAGAGATGAAATACTTGGTTATCCTAGGGTTTTTCAGATATCGAAAATTTGCCTTTACAATCCGTTATCTTAAATAAAGTATTCCTTGCGCCTATGTGTTTAAATGCGTAAAAGGCTTGAGATATTTTATGCTTATATTTTGGAGGAATTAAATGGAATTGGAAAGTATTATATATTTTATAAGCCAGGTGGTTCAGATTCTTATATTTGTTGCGGGATGTTACTTTTTTGGTATTTCCATTTTTGGATGGATAAAGAAAAAAGAAGGGACCTTAAAGGACTATCCGCCGCAAAAGAGATTTGCAATCGTGATATCAGCCCATAATGAAGAACTTGTTATAGAGCATATTCTAGATAGTCTTCATAAACAAAACTACCCTAAAGATATGTATGATATCTTTGTCATCGCAGACAATTGCAGTGATAAGACGGCAGAAATAGCATCCCGGCATGGGGCAATCGTATTTGAGCGTATAAACAGCGAGGAACGAGGCAAGGGCTATGCACTTGAATGGATGTTTAATAAAATTTTCATGATGGAAAACAAGTATGATGCCATTGCGGTTTTTGATGCGGATAATCTGGTCACCTCCAACTACCTCCTTGAAATTAATAAACAATTGATGAAGGGACATAAGGTGGTTCAAGGGTATATTGACAGTAAGAATCCTTTTGACTCCTGGATAACTTGTTCCTATTCCATAGCTTTTTGGTTGTCCAACCGTATTTTCCAGCTTCCAAGGTACTATCTGGGTTTGAGCTGCAGTTTGTGTGGAACCGGCTTTGCCGTTGATCTTGAAGTGTTGAAGAAAATTGGTTGGGGAGCTACCTGTCTTACGGAGGATCTTGAATTTACTATGAAGCTTGCGTTAGATGATATTAAGGTCGCTTGGGCACATAATGCAGTTGTATATGACGAAAAGCCCCTTACCCTAAAGCAGTCGTGGAGACAGCGAAAGCGTTGGATGCAAGGACATGCGGACTGTGCAAGCAGGTTTCTTATGCCTCTTTTCTCTAAAAGTTTCAGGGATAGGGATTTGGTTGCTTTTGATTGTGCAGTATACTTATTCCAGCCCATACGCTTTATTTTTATAGGTTTAATTACCATCATGATGTGGATACAGACTTTTTATCCGGTTTCACCCTTTTATAGTTTAAGATATGTGTTTCCAGCCACTGTATGGTATGTATTTGTAATACTGCAGTTTTTCTATGGACCCGCTGTTATACTCGCAGAAAGGAAATTCAATTTAAAAGTATTGGCAGGGTTTATCATATATCCGTTTTACTGCATTACATGGCTCCCTATCACGATTCAGGGCTTTTTAAGCAAAAACAACAAGAACTGGATTCATACCACCCATACAAGGGAAATCCGCATTAATGATCTGGAAAAAGCATGAAGGGATCTTAGATGCGGGCAGTGTAAAGGGGACTAGAGAGGGACCGAAAGTTTGAATATTTGATAGATTCATACATAAAAAGCCTCTTCGGTGAAGAGGCTTTTTTAGGTATCGGTAAACGAATCAACCAACTTTTCCTAGACGTTCGCTGAGGCGTTCTACTTCCTGAATATTCATTGATCTTGTATGAAGGGTATGTACCCATTCCCGTTTATTCTTATTTAAAAACCCTTGTATAATAATTGGAACCCAGGTCAGACTGTAGACTGGATATACTAAAAAATATGCGGCAATTTTTTTTGACATTTTCCCTTCCAGAGCAACAAATATAATATTGATATAGGTGACAAAAAAGATTAATGAAATAAATAGGAACATATCAAGAGTAAACAGGGAGGCCAGGTTGAGAGAAAAAATAAATTTGATAAGGCCAAACCCGATGGAAATACCGTTAATGACAATAATAAAAGGCTGAATTAAGTATAAAGCACTGTCAAATGCAACCATATCTCTGTCTTTAAAAGCTTTCTTAAGCATATCTTTAAGGTATCTTGCAGCACAATCGCAATGACCTTGCATCCATCTTTTTCTCTGACGCCAGGACTGTGATAAACGAAGGGGCTTTTCATCATAGACTTTTGCTTCATGGCACCAAGAAACCCGTTTTCCCTTTAAAACAAGTTTCAGTGAAAACTCAAGATCTTCTGTAAGGCATGTAGCTCCCCAACCGATATCTTTTAGAACTTCTGTAGACATTACAAACCCTGTACCGCCTAAAGCGCAGCTTAATCCTAAATAATATCTTGGGAGTTGGAAGAGCCTGTTGCTGATCCAATAGGCAATGGAATAATTGCCGGATATCCATGAATCGGAAGGATTTTTACTGTCAAGATATCCTTGTATAACCTGATGGCCTAACTGAAGCTGCTTGTTCATTTCTAAAAGAAAGTTTGAGGAAACAAGGTTATCTGCGTCCAATATACAAATCGCATCATATTTTTCTTCCAACTGAAAGAGCCTTTTAAACATCCACTCCAAAGAGTAGCCTTTTCCTTTTTTTACATTATCAAACCGTTCATGGACAATTGCACCATTTTCCCGGGCTATTTTGGCAGTGTTATCATTACAATTGTCCGCAATAACAAAGATATCATACATATTTTTAGGATAGTTCAAGACCTTTAAACTGTGTATAATATTAGCAATCACGTTTTCCTCGTTGTGTGCTGCAATAATGACTGCAAATTTGTTTACAGGCGGAAATTTTTCAGCGGGTATTTCCTTCCTTTTAATCCACCCGAACATGGAAATAATCAGGTAATAAATGAGAAGGGTCCACAAAGCGCCTTGAAATACTAGTCCACCTATATGTGTAATCGAATCGATTGTTTCCCAGCTTAACATCGTAAAAAGCTCCTTTGTCTAAAAAATAACATACCTATATAAGTTACCTCAAATTGCATTAATTTTCAAGGGCAATTTGGAACAAAATACGTTGATTTATGGCCAACTAGTTTATTGTACAAGAAAACAATACCAGATTTATTGATTCATACACTTTTTTGTAATATATCTTTGGTTTTGTAATAAAAATAACTATATTTATTAAATGATATAAAATGCATTAAGCCCACAGATATGTTTTATGCAATTTTATATGATCTTATTACATAGTATTTTTACCTGAATACAAAATAATATTAAAATAGTACTTGCATATAAGGGAAAATTGTGCTAAAATACTCTTTGTTTCTTGAGTCTTTCTATAGTTAAGAAATTTACTACTAAAGTATTAAATATAATGTTTGAACTGAAAGAAGGTGAATTGGAATGAAGGAAGGAATCCATCCAAAATATGAAGAATCTGTTATTAAATGCGCTTGCGGTGAGACTTTTACTACAGGTTCTACAAAGAAAAATCTCCACGTTGAAATTTGTTCAAAGTGTCATCCTTTCTTTACCGGAAGGCAGAAACTGATCGATACTGGCGGACGTGTAGAGAAGTTTAAGAAAAAATTTGGTATCGTTGATAAGGATTAAATTGAGTTTACAGTTTGAAAAGTTTCAATAGAAGTGATAAAATTAAGGCTGAAGATTATATTCAGCCTTTAATTTTTGTGAGGAGAAACAATCATGAAGAAGACAAGCATTGGTGGGGAAGCGCTGATTGAAGGGGTAATGATGAGGGGCCCTGACGACATAGCGATTGCAATTAGAAAATCAGACGGTGAAATTATCATTGATAAAAAACCACTTCAAACACTGGCTAAAAAATATAAGATATTTAAGCTGCCTATACTTCGGGGAGCTGTGGGGATTTTTGAATCAATGATTATCGGAATAAGGTCTTTGATGTATTCGGCAGATTTTGTTGACCTTGAAGACGATGGAGAAGGAGAACCCTCAAAATTGGACCGGTTTTTGGATAGGGTATTTGGGGACAAGATTAAAGATGTTGTAGTTTATTTCTCAGTATTTATTTCCTTAATTTTTTCGGTAGGTGTATTTTTTCTGCTTCCTTATTTTGCAGCCAAATTGTTCAATTTAGACACAAATATTCCTGCTCAGCGCATCTATTTCAACCTTATTGAAGGTGTTGTGAGAGTGGCTCTTTTTATCGCATACATTGTGCTTATATCCGGGTTGAAGGATGTGCGGCGTGTTTTTGAATATCATGGGGCGGAACATAAAACCATCCACTGCTATGAGAATGAGGTAGAATTGACAGTAGAAAATGTAAAAATGTATACGACACGGCATCCAAGGTGTGGTACCGCATTTTTGTTTGTCGTCATGATTATCAGTATCCTTGTTTTTTCTTTAATATTTACAGAACAAGCCTGGATGGGGATTCTTTTAAGGCTTGTCCTTATACCTTTAGTGGCGGGAATTTCCTATGAAATCATCAAATTTGCAGGAAGAAGTGATTCGTGGATAATGTCTGTAGTAAGTTGGCCGGGGTTGGCACTACAAAGGTTTACAACCCGGGAGCCGGACGACAGTCAAATTGAAGTTGCCATTGCTGCATTGAAGAATGTTTTGACAGAGGATACGAATGCAGACAAGTGGTAATGTACATTCAGTGAAGGATCAATATGGCCGTAAAATGTGTAAAACTACTGGATGCTTGGAAAGCTTATAAAATTGCTGATTAGGATTTTGGTGGCTTATGAGATTAAGAGAAGTTTTGAGTGAGGGTATAAAAAAATTGAAAGATTCAAATATAGAGTCCCCGGCGGTAAACGCCGGGGCTATACTTTGTTTTGTACTAAATTGCGATAAATCCTTTCTTTATGCACATGATGATTACAATTTAAAAGAACAGGAGCAAAATTTATTCAATACTTATATTGAGGAAAGAGTAAAAGGGAAACCTTTGCAATACATTGTGGGCCGGCAGGAATTCATGTCTCTGGTGTTTAAAGTTGCCCCAGGTGTATTAATACCCAGGCAGGATACAGAGGTGCTTGTTGAAAGCGTAATTAAACATGCAGAGCTTTTCACCGGTAAAGGAATAGAAATTTTGGATATTGGGACGGGATCCGGATGTATCGCAGTGAGCCTAGCACATTTCATCAAGGACTCCCGGGTTACAGCTTTGGATGTTTCGGACAAAGCACTTGAAATAGCGCGTCTTAATGCTGATTCACATGATGTGGGGAAGCGGATCCGTTTTGTTCAAAGCAATCTTTTTGATAATCTGGACAAAAAGGAATTGTTCGATATTATTGTATCCAATCCACCCTATATACCCGAGTGGGAAATACAAAGCCTTATGAAGGAAGTAAAGGAATATGAACCCATGTGTGCCTTAAGTGGAGGAGAGGACGGGCTTGATTTTTACAGAGCCATTGTTGCTAACGCACCAAAGTTTTTAAAGCCGGACGGATTGATTGCGTTAGAAGTTGGAATCAGGCAGGCTGATCTTGTCATGGATTTAATGAGAAGGAATTTTTACGCAGCAGAAAAGGTTTGTGATCTGGCCGGAATTGAAAGAGTTGTGTTAGGACGGCTTCAACCATAATAATACCGTTTATTCATTCCAAATTTTTATAAGCCCGGAACTTTGGAGATTTTTAATAATAATAATACTGACAGGGCCGATAAACATACCGATAATTCCGAAAATTTCAAGGCCGACATACATGGCAATGAGTGTAACAAGCGGATGCAGCCCTATTTGATCACCAACGATTTTAGGCTCTAAAATTTGTCTAATGATGACGCCAAGTACATAAATAATGCCAAGACCCAGGGCCATACGGATATCACCCACGATGAGATTCCATGCGATCCAGGGAACCATGACCACCCCGGTCCCAAGAATTGGAATTGCGTCGGAAAGACCGACAATGAGACCCATCAGAAGGGCATAATCGGCGCCAATAATAAAAAGGCCTGTACTGACTTCAACAAAGGTTAAGCCCATAAGGATGAGCAAGGCTTTGAAATAGCCAAGGAGGGCTGTAAAGGTATCTGTTTTTATGCCTGAAAAGCTTTTGGAAAAGGCAGTGGGAACCTGCTTTGCCAAAAACTCTTTTATTTTGCTTATATCACTGCTGATAAAGTAGGCGGATAAAAGGGTTACAATGGTGAAAACCGTTAGCTTTGGAATAGAGGATATGGTGTTGATTAAATAGGTAACCAGGGACGTTATGATTTCCTGCAGTTTCGGAGCAAGGCTTTTTAAATTTTCATTAATGGTATTGGTTAAGTCCGCAGGAAGATTTTTATAATAGGAAGATATTTTGTTAATGTAATCTGTAAGCTGTGTTGATGTGGTATTGGCATGGCTTGACAGGTTTTCTTTCAAATATACAAGTTCATTGTATATCTTTAATATACCGATAGCTACCAGAAAACCCAATACTAAGATGCTAAAAAGCAGCGAAACAACGGATGCCGCCCTTCGGGGAATTTTCAACCTTTTTTCAAGAAGGTGTATTAATGGTTCGTTAATGGCAGCGATAATAAGTCCAATTACAAAGGGGGCAAAAAAAGGTATCAGGTAAGTAAAGGCAAAATAAATCGCGGCGAGAACAGCAGCCAGAACAATAACTTTAAAGAGAGCGTTATAGTACTTCTCATAATTTTTTAACATGAGTTTATAACACCTTTCATTAATACCATATATTATTTATGCAAAAAACTCTTTTCGTTATTTATAGATTACTTTATCGCATCGGGCATAACCCATTAAACATGCAATATCTATAATTATAAATTTTGCATGCTAATATAGCAAGTATTTTTATCTACGGTATGATGCACAAAGATCCTTACATTACACAAAATGGATATTGGTGTTTGTTGGACGGCGAGAGAAGCAGACAGGATGATTTTACTTGTATATATCTCTGTTAAGTGCGCTTTAATCTGATGAAATACCATGCAGATTCAACGGAAATCAGCAAGGGGCGATTAACGGAACTTCCATGGTGGATAAGGAAAGAGTGGCGATTGTATACAAAGTTCAGTCTAATCTATGGAAAACTTAGCAGTATAAACGGTTACAGAGTTAAGCAAATTCTCTCTTAAGTATAAAACGGCTTTTAGAAGAAGATATAAAAGAAAATAAAACTTAAATTACATATGAGGTTATTTTTATGCTATTAACTTCATTGACTTATCACCTGGTAATAACTATAATGAGTATGGGCTAGTTTCTATGTAGGGGGTTACTAGGGACTTCATTTTTCAAACATTTTTGTCTGATTCTGGAGTATGCCTGTATTAGGAATCATATTACGAAGACTTAGGTGTTTGGTTGGTATAATAATCATTGTACCGGTGAATCTATGTTTCAACCAATCGCATAGCAAATATTTTTAAAAAAGTTTTGAAAGGAGTAGATGCTGTGGAGTTCTATCTTTTGGCTTTAGCCATATTACTGCCTGTGCTTAGTGCTGTTCTTTGCTTTGTGGTACCAAAGCCGATGTTTAGGAATGTGGTTGTTGTTATTTCTAC
This sequence comes from Clostridia bacterium, assembly GCA_026418275.1. Classification (GTDB taxonomy): domain Bacteria; phylum Bacillota; class Clostridia; order Acetivibrionales; family DSM-2933; genus SKW182. The sequence continues at coordinate 67,941 of JAOABQ010000095.1, read as the reverse complement.
GGTTGTTATGATTTTTGTTGCTGGAATGTTTATTAAGGTTTTAATGGATCATAACGGTAGGATAGAGATCGATTTTAGTCATATATTCCCATCCATCGATCTTGGGTTATATATTGACCTGGTTATTAAAGTACTAGATTTTTTCCTTTTTGCATTTTTGTTGTATATTGGTATCAAATTGAAGAAACCTTTAATTGTTATTTTGACATTGCTTCAGTTAATACCTCTGTTATGGTTTGAAATATTCGGGGATTTGAAAGAACCCCACACAGCATTTGTTATTGACTACCTTTCACTTGTAATGATTTTACTTATATCGATTATTGGTCCGATTATAACTTTATTTGCGGTCGGATATATGAAGGATCATGAGCACCATCTTCACCTTGTTAAGTCAAGACAACCTAGGTTTTTCATGATACTGTTTGCATTCCTGGGTGCAATGAACGGTCTGGTAATGGCAAACAATCTTTTATGGATGTATTTCTTCTGGGAAGTTACAACCCTTTGCTCCTTCCTTTTGATATCCCATGATGGAAATGAGCAATCGGTAAAAAATGCTGTCCGGGCTTTATGGATTAACCTTATGGGCGGTGTGGCTTTTATATTTGGAATTATTGTTTTCTATAAAGCATTTGGAACATTGTCAATTGATGATGTTTTCACAGGAAAGGCTGTTATCCTTGAGAATACCTTTTCGCTATTTCCTATAGCGATTGGGCTATTATGTTTTGCAGCATTTACAAAGTCGGCCCAGTTCCCGTTCCAGAGTTGGTTATTGGGAGCGATGGTAGCGCCAACACCGGTGTCTGCACTATTGCATTCCAGTACCATGGTAAAAGCGGGTGTGTTTCTTGTTGTAAGGCTTTCTCCCTTTTTAGCAGGCAATGTATTAGGGAAAATCGTAGCCGTTGTTGGGGGCTTTACTTTCCTTGCAGGATCTGCGATTGCTATTAGCCAGAGCAATGCAAAGAGAGTTTTGGCATATTCCACAATTGCAAACTTAGGATTAATTGTTTGTTGTGCAGGGATAGGAAACAGTATAGCGCTTGGTGCTGCAATACTTTTAATGATCTTCCATGCAGTGTCGAAGGGATTATTGTTCTTGTGTGTAGGAACCATTGAACATGGCATTGGAAGCAGGGATATCGAAGATATGCAAGGGTTAATGAAAAAGATGCCCTTTACTACAGTAGTTACTGTAATTGGTGCAATATCCATGCTCTTGCCGCCCTTTGGCGTATTGATTACCAAATGGCTGGCAATTGAAGCTTCGATAGAATCACCGATTGTCATGATTCTTATTATAGTAGGAAGTGCATTTACCGTTGTATTTTGGACGAAATGGATCGGTATTATGCTGACCATGTCGTATAAAAGTCAATATAAGATTGAAAAACTTGATTTTTCAGTAAAGAGCAGTCTGACACTTCTTTTAATAGGCGTCTTGGCTTGCAGTATTGGCGTGGGGGCTTTATTTAATACCCTGGTCAAACCGTTTATTGGTGCTCATCCGATGCAACTTGAGCAACATGTAGAAGGGTATCAAGGGGGAATATGGTTAACTAAGGGTGGCCAATTCTTTGGTGGTTTTTCCTCCATGTATTTCTTCATTATTGTTTTTGTATTAATGATTACCATACCTATTTTCCTTAAAATGGCAAAGCCGGAAAGGATCAAACTGCCATATCTTTGTGGTGAGAATACAAATGATATAAGGGGATTGGAATTTGTAAGTCCAGGTGATAAAGTTGAAAATGTTATTGTCCGCAACTACTATATGTCCGGATTTTTCGGGGAAAATAATCTGACACTTTGGACAAACATTGTTGCTGGGGCAATTATACTAATTATGTTCGGGGTGGTGATATAAATGGAATTTAATAAGGAGAATATTTTAATTATATTAATTACGCTTATCGCTGCACCTATTATTGGAGGAATCCTTACCGGGCTGGATAGAAAAATTTCAGCCAGGATGCAAAACAGAATGGGGCCGCCGATTCTTCAGCCGTTCTATGATTTTTTCAAACTTCTCGGCAAGGAAAGAATTGCAGTGAATCAAACCCAGATGGTATATGTTTTGGGTAACTTGTTTTTTGCCGTTGCAAGTATTGTAATGTTTGTTTTAAAGCAGGATCTGCTTATGATTGTCTTTATACTGGCTTTCTCAAGCATATCCCTTATCATGGGGGCAATGAGTGTCCGCTCGCCTTACAGTAAAATAGGGGCACAGAGAGAAATTATTCAGATGATGGCTTACGAGCCTGTGTTGCTGCTTATGGTTGTGGGTATATATTTAACAACCAAAAGCTTTATGATTGAAAGCGTATTTCAGCTTGAACAACCTTTGTTATATACGCTTCCTTTAGTATTTTTCGCTTTTCTTTATGTTTTGACAATAAAACTGAGGAAATCACCCTTTGATTTTTCTACATCCCATCATGGCCATCAGGAATTAATTAAAGGGCTTACAACCGAATTTTCAGGGCCGCAATTGGCAATAATAGAATTGACGCATTGGTATGAGTTGATTTTATTGCTTGGACTTATCGCGCTGTTCTTTGCAACAAATATCTGGATCGGAATAGCGATTGCTTTAGGTGCATACTTCCTGGAGTTGATTATTGATAATATTAGTGCCAGGGTTACATGGAAATGGATGCTTAAGGCAACTTGGCTTATTGCAGTAGGAGCAGCCGCTGTAAATATTATTTGGCTTTATCTAAAAGTAAAGAGTTAATTTGGTATCGTTCCGCTTGAAAAGGAGTGTTTAATAAATGGGAATTATTAGTAAGTCAAGAATGAAATCACCCTGGGTATTGCACTTTGATTGTAACAGCTGTAACGGCTGTGATATAGAAACACTGGCATGTCTGACCCCATTATATGATGTGGAGCGTTTCGGTATTGTAAATGTAGGAAATCCGAAACATGCGGATGTATTTGTAGTTACGGGATCTGTAAATAAGAGGAATATAAGGGTTCTTAAAAACCTATACGATCAGATTCCAGAGCCGAAGGCAGTTGTAGCGGTAGGAGCTTGCGCATGTTCAGGAGGAATATTTAAAGAGTGTTATAATGTTGTGGGGGGCATCGATAAGGTGATACCGGTAGATGTCTATGTACCTGGATGCTGCCCTAAGCCTGAGGCAATTATTGACGGCATTGTCATGGCAATGAGCAAGATGCAGGAAAGGGCAAAAGACAAGAAGAAACCGGTGAATAAACAGCCTGAGGAAGTTGGTCAGGAAAAAGGATAAATCAACATAGGACCCGGGCAAAAAGTCTGTATAAGCTGCTGTCCGGGTTCTATCAAATGATAATTAGAAGTCTATGGAGGTTAGTATGGTTGAAAACCTGTACGAAATAACAGTAGATACTTTGTTAAACGAAGCGCAAAAAATGATGTTTGATAATTATAGGTTTGTGACTGCAACTTGTGTTGATAACGGCGGGGGCAATTTTGAGGTTACATACCATTTTGACAAGGATCTGGAACTTAAAAATTATAGGATCAAAGTACAAAAAGGTGAGGAAGTACCAAGTATATCGAAAATATATTTTTGTGCCTTACTGGTTGAAAATGAAATGAAAGAATTATTCGGTTTAAATGTTACAAATATAGCGATTGATTATGGCGGCCATTTGCTGCTTTCAGATGATGAACTTGAGGCACCGATGGCAAGACCTCAAATTGTAATTGAGCAAAAGGGGGCGAAAAAAGATGTCTAGAACCATAATACCTTTTGGTCCCCAGCACCCGGTTTTGCCGGAACCTATCCACCTAAAGCTGGTTATGGAGGATGAAAAGATTGTGGAAGCCATCCCTGCGGTTGGATATGTTCACAGGGGATTGGAAAAGTTGACCGAAGTAAAGGAATATACCCAGAACGTTTTTATCGTTGAGAGAATATGCGGTATATGCAGTGTAATGCATGCCATGGCCTACTGTCAGGGAATTGAAACACTTATGAATATTGAAATTCCGGATAGGGCGAAATACCTAAGGGTCATTTGGGCTGAACTTCATAGAATTCACAGTCACCTTCTTTGGCTGGGGCTCCTTGCAGATGCTTTCGGTTTTGAAAGCTTGTTTATGCAGATTTGGAGAAACAGAGAAAAAGTAATGGACATTATGGAGGAAACAGCAGGAGCGAGGGTGGTTATCTCGGTAAATACCATTGGGGGGACGAGAAGAGATATCTCAAAGGAGATGCTTCTTAAGATAACCGTCGTAGTAGATGAAATTAAAGAAGATATGCAAAGACTTGAATCGGTTTTCTTCAATGATTATACTGTAAAGCACAGGTTGGTGGGTGTCGGGGTTTTGAGCAAGGAAATTGCCTATGCACTCGGAACTGTAGGACCCATGGCGAGAGCCAGCGGAATCAGCCAGGATATGCGGACAACAGGTTATAGCGCGTATGGCGAGCTGGATTTTGAACCTATAGTAGAAAAGGACGGCGACTCTTATGCCAGAACCATGGTAAGATTAAAGGAAGTTTACCAGTCGGTAAATTTGATTAAACAAGCCATTGGCAAATTGCCGGAGGGTGAAATCAGTGTACCTGTGAAAGGAAATCCAAATGGTGAAGTGATTTCCAGGGTTGAACAGCCAAGGGGTGAAGTACTCTATTACCTTAAAGCGAACAATACCAAAAATCTTGAAAGGCTGAGAGTAAGGACGCCAACGTTTGCAAATATTCCTGCACTTCTCCAAATGCTTCCCGGAAGTCAATTGGCAGATGTTCCGATACTTATTTTAACCATCGATCCTTGCATTAGCTGTACTGAAAGGTAGGGTGTTCAAATGTTTGATATGCTTAGCAGCATTCTAAAAAATTTAACTTCAAAACCTGCTACAAGAAAATATCCTTATGAGAAAAGAGAGCCCTATAAGGATGTGAGGGGACAGGTTGGCGGAATTGACATTGACGCTTGTATTTTCTGCGGGATTTGCGACAGGAAATGTCCTTCCGATGCTATTAAAGTGAGTAAGGCTGAAAAGTCTTGGGAAATAGATAAGTTTAAATGTGTTATATGTGGTGTATGCGCTGAAGTTTGTCCTAAGAAATGCATTTTCATGGATGAGCAATATAAAACTTCCGCTTATGCGAAAGAAAAGGATAAGCATATACAGCAGGCAAAACCAATTGCTGAATCAAAAGAAAATGCATAATGAATTGACTAGTGTCTCATAACGTAATTCCTTTCTAGGGTATGCGAGGCACAAACAGAGGAAGTGCATTTTTAACACTTTGAAACTTAAAATTTGTTGTGTTAAAAAGCACTAGGTATAAAATGTAGTAAAATGAAAGCGTACCTCCAAAGGGGTACGCTTATATCATATGTTATTTTGATCATACGTATTTTCCGGCAGAAACGATTTCATTTAAAACCTGTACAATTAAATCATATTTTTGGATTTCTTTGATATCATTTTTTTTTGTTGAATCTTTTAAAGCCATTCGATAGTACCCAAGCTTAAAAGACGCCTTTCGAATGATATCGTTTCTTTTTGTGGCAACTTCCCTATAAACGCAAGCATTACACATTTTGCTCCTCCTCATGTAAAAACTGTAGTGCAGTTACGGATATGTTGACCAAGATGTGGATATTAAGCTGCCTAGGATGCTTAAACTTTGATTAGCTTTTCTAAATAAATAATCTTTTGGGTATAAAACCAAAAATAAACATTGATTGAATGACAAAGGATGTTTTTATGACAACCAAAGAAAAATGCCGTTAAGAACGAATGGTTGTACAAAGTAGTCTTTAAAAGAGTGCTTTGATTCCTGTAAACAAAGTAAAAAAATATCTCTAATCTAAAAAAATTATAATTTCTAAATTAATAATATGTCATAAATTGTGACGATGCAACGTACAAAAAAGACTGAAAAACCATAAATAAAGATATTTTTTATTGATAAAGAGGGATTTATCGTCAAATTTTATGACCTTACGTCTATTTTTTGCCATTCAGTGCTTTTGACTTGGATTTATCTATCGAATAGCATAAAAGATAATCAATTGTGACGCCAAAGTACTGAGCAATTTTTTTTAAAGAATCTATGCTGGGTTCACTGATGCCTGCTTCATAATTTGCAATGGATGTTCTTCCAACGCCTACATATTCGCCAAGTTCTTTTTGAGAAGTCCCATAAAGATCTCTTAGTTCCTTAAGTCTCTCAGAAAAAGAAATTTCTGATTTTACCTTATGGAGCACTGATTTAACGGCAGACTCAATACAAACAATTACACTTTTAAAATCTGCACTTTTTTCACAGTAACTTTGTATATCAAGCTCATCTAGTGTTTGCAGCGCAGGTACGCTTTCCTGGTATCCGGTTAAAAGCAGGATATATATATCAGGATTAAATTTTCTGATTTCTTCAACGATGTCATTACCATTTAATTGATCAATAAAGTAGTCCAAAACAAGAAGGTCAAAATGTTCCGATTTGATTTTTTCAATACCTTCCAGTGAACTTGTGGAACCTGTAACATAGTATTTATTAGAAAGCATGTATGCGATAGACTCAATAATGGAAATTTCATCATCAATTATAAAAATCTTTATATCCTTTTTCATTCAAAAATCTCTCCCCAAAAATACTTATAGCATTATTTGTTTTTTCACTTAATATTTTAATTTCAATTGCGATCCGTATAGAAGTATATATTAGCTTTTGTTATTTTTAAAAAGCAAGCATGGTGAAACTAATACGATAATAATATATTAACACTTTTCAATTTAATATGAAATAAGCTTGTATCCTAAGTGTAAGCCTATTCTAATCTACCGACAGTGAAAAGGCAATAACTCTTAATTATTCCTGTATAAAACGGTTTATCGCAGTCCATACAATGGATAAAAGCGTTTATACTATATAAATAGTTTTGGTTAGGGGATAAGAAACTGTGGTATATTGTTTATGTATAGAGGTACTATGCATCAAATGTACTGGTTAGGAAAGGTTTAAGGCAATTTTGACAAAACAATGCTTTATTGTATTAATTGTTGAAAACAGTATATTTTATAGGAGAAATTTTTATGAATATTATATTGATTGGGATGCCTGGAGCAGGCAAAAGTACGATCGGAGTTCTTTTGGCTAAAGCGCTGGGAATGCCTTTTACCGACACGGATCTTCTAATCCAGCAGAATGAAAATAGATTGCTGCAGGATATAATTAATAAAGATGGAATGGATACATTTTTAGAGGCTGAGGAAAGAAGCATTCTTAGATTGCAGGCAGAAGGAACCGTTATTGCTACAGGCGGTAGTGTGGTTTACAGGGAAAAGTCCATGAATCACCTGAAAAAATCCGGAAAAGTCTTTTATTTGAAGTTGGAGTGTGATGAAATCGAAAGAAGGATTATGAACATTACTACCAGGGGAATTGCGATGGGTGCCTGCCAGGATTTGAAGTGCCTTTATAATGAAAGGATACCCTTATATGAAAAGTATGCTGACGAATTGATTGATTGTTTTGGAAAAAGCATAGAGGAAATCGTTAGTGAAATAAAAAAAAGGGTAAATTTTAAATGAAAAAATATTTTATAAAGTGTATAAAAGTTGTATTGCTGTCAATACTATTAATGACCTCACAAAATACATTTTGACCCCCTTTACATGGTTAGTCTTAAAAGGCTAACCCCTTTTTTTGTCCTTTTCCGGTCACACAATATATCTCATTGATTCTGTACATATTTAAAATAATAAAGTAAAATAGGTATGGAAATATTTACAGGCAAAATCATTGCAATTTAAATAAACTGATGATATATAATGGTAAAGGATGTAAAAAAATTTCGGTGCATGTTTGCAAAACTTTGATAAACAATGGTATGGGCTATTATTTGTTTATGTAAGATGAATAAAGATGGAGGAAAAAGGAGCAATGAAGTTTGTATTTGCGTTTTTGGTTGTGTTCATAATTGTATATGTTTTGATACCTGCTTTAAAAAAGGTTGCTTTAAAGGTTGGATTTGTTGACAGACCTACCGGAAGAAAAAAGCACAAAAGGCCTGTTCCGCTTCTTGGAGGATTGGGAATTTTTATAGGGTTTGTCTTTACCTACAGTATATTTATCCGTCCAATCAATAAAGAATTTATTTCTATATTGGCAGCTGCATCACTCATCCTTATCATTGGGCTCATAGATGACTGGTTTAAAACGAAGGGAAAGGAATTCCCTGTTCTACCAAGATTGGTAATCCAGATTCTAGCGGCAGTGATGGTATATAAGGCAGGGATTGTATTTTACGGTTTTACAAATCCAATAACCCATGAATATATTGTTTTGCCCCAATGGATTCAATTTGTTTTAACTATAACATGGATTCTTGGCGTAACAACCGTAATTAACTGGTCGGATGGAATGGATGGTTTAGCCGGAAGCATTTCGGCTATTTCCGCAGCTACTTTATTTGTTGTGGCGTTAGTAAAGCATCAGACCGATTCTGCCATGATGTCTTTAATATTGCTTGGGGCAATCGCAGGGTTCCTTAAATACAACAGACATCCGGCACAGGTCTTTATGGGAGATTCAGGAGCCAATTTCCTAGGCTTTATACTGGGGATCGTTGCCCTTGACGGTGCTTTTAAACAAGCAACTTTAGTTTCGTTATTGGTTCCCATTTTAGCCTTGGGTGTTCCCATTCTTGATAACCTCTTTGTAGTTATTCGAAGGTTGGTACAAAAAAAGCCCATATATCAAGCTGATTCAGGGCAAATTCATCATAGGCTGCTGGCAACCGGACTTAGCCAGAAACAAGTTTTAGTGTTTTTGAGTTTGGTAAGCTTATGTTCCAGTTTTCTTTCGATTATTATTCTTCTTTTGAAAATATAAGGCGTAAGGTAAAGTTATATTTGTATTTCAAATACAAAAAGCATCAAGGATGAAAACTCTTGATGCTTTTTGGCAGGAAATAATGCAAATTTGTATTCATTACCCGAGATTCTCCGGATTTAGGCACTTTAGTTCATCTGGAATAAAAATACCGTCTTTCCGTATGAGGGTATCATCAAACCAGATCTCTCCTCCTCCATATTCAGGCCTTTGGATGAAGACAAGATCCCAATGGATTGCCGATTTATTACCGTTATTACATTCATCGTAGCAGCTTCCGGGAGTAAAATGAATGCTTCCCCTAATTTTTTCGTCAAATAGAGTGTCTTTCATGGGCTTTTCAATATAAGGGTTTAATCCAATGGAGAACTCGCCCACATATCTTGCTCCTTCATCGGTATCAAAGATTTTATTGATTCTTTCGGTTTCATTGGCAGTGGCTTTTACAATTTTGCCGTCTTTAAACTCCAGGCGGATATTGTCAAAGGTTACACCTTGATAAAGGGCCGGGACGTTATAGGAGATTACCCCGTTGACAGAGTCCTTAACAGGTGCGGTAAAAACTTCTCCATCGGGGATATTCATCTTTCCATCACATTTTACTGCGGGAAGCCCCCGGATAGAGAAGGTTAAATCGGTATCTTTTCCGGTAATTCTTACCTTATCGGCTTTTTCCATGAACTTTACCAGACTGTCTATAGCCTTGGACATCTTACCGTAATCTAAATTGCAGACCTGAAAGTAAAAGTCATCAAAAAGGTCTGTTGCCATATCAGCCAGCTGTGCCATGGAATGATTGGGGTATCTCAGGATGCACCACCTGGTGTGCTTAACCCTGAGATCGGTATGGAGTGGCTTTTGATAGTGTTCCATATAGATTTTCATTTTTTCCGAGGGCACAGCACCCATTTCACTGGCGTTTTCCCCGGAACGGATTCCTATATAAGCTGCCATTTCTTTCATCCGTGCAATTTCAAAGGAGGCTATCTCCTTTATTTGTTCAGTGTTGCATTCATTTAAAAGCACACGCAGAAGTTCGTTGTTTTTAATTGTGAGAAAGGGAATGCCGCCGGCATTATATGCTTCTTTAATCAGTGCCTTGGTTAACGGAATTTCACCGCCGATATTTTCAATGAGTATTTTCTCTCCCGGTTTTAATTCTACCGAGTAGTGAATTAAATTTCTAGCAAGTTGTTCCACACGTGCATCACGCAAATAGATTCCTCCTAAGATTTAGTTTCTTTGATAATGTACTATAGATAACGAAGTGTAAACATAGTAAAATTCGAGAGATGAAATACCTGGTTTACTTAGGTGTCAGAAATCGAAATTTTACTTTTACAGTTCGTTATCTATAAAATAACCTTACATTGTGTCAAGTGGGTATTCAACGTCTTTGGCCAGGCTTAAGAAAGCAGAATGATATACATTTTTCTAAGCTCTAAATGGAATATACTCAATATTAAACTAACTTTTCCAGCTCATTCAGTATTTTTTCGAAGACATTGAGCGCATCCTGCACCGGTTGTGGGGTGGATAAGTCAACGCCGGCCTTCTTTAATAACTCGAGTGGATAATCCGATCCGCCGCTCTTTAAAAACTCAATATACCTGTCGACGGCAGGTTTTCCTTGGGATAAAATCTGCTCGGATATGGAGGTAGCAGATGAAAACCCTGTTGCATATTTATAAACATAAAAGCTTGTATAGAAATGGGGAATTCTGGACCATTCCAAATCGATATCCCGATCCACAGTGACAGCATCTCCAAAGTATTTTAGGTTGAGATCACGGTAAATATCACTAAGGGTTTGTGCTGTTAATGCCTCACCCGCCTCAATTTTGGCGTGGGTGGATTTTTCAAATTCAGCAAACATAACTTGTCTGAAGACCGTACCTCTGAATTCCTCCAGGTAATGATTCAAAAGATAGGCTTTCTCGCCTTTATCCTCCGTATTATTTAAAAGATGTCTCATTAGAAGTGATTCATTTACGGTGGATGCCACTTCAGCTACAAAGATTTTATACTCGGAATTAATATAGGGCTGAGTCATATTGGTATAGAAGGAATGAAGCGCATGGCCCATTTCATGTGCTACGGTAAATACATCATTGATTGTACCCTGGTAATTGAGGAGTACATAAGGATGGGTTTTATAAGCTCCCCAAGAGTAGGCACCACTGGTTTTTCCCTCGTTTTCATACACGTCAATCCATCCTGAACTAAAGCCTTTCTTGAGGTAACCGGTATAATCGCCGCCTAATGGTTGCAGTCCTTTTAAAACCATTTCTACTGCTTCGTTGTAAGGAATCTTTTTTGGCGGCAAATCTACCATAGGAACAAACAGATCATACATATGAAGTTCATCAAGTTTTAAAACTTTTTTACGAAGCTTCAAATAACGGTGTAAGAGAGGAAGATTTTTATTTACCGTTTCAATAAGGCTGTCATAAACTTTGGTTGAAATGTTATCCGCATCAAGTGAGGCTTCAAGGGCGGAAGGATACTTTCTTGCAACAGCATAGAATCTATTTTTCTTGATATTGCTGGTCAGTGTCGAGGCTAGGGTATTCTTTACCTTTTCATAGGAACTGTATAAGGCGTGGAAGGCATCTTCCCGGACTTGCCTGTTTTTACTTTCCAGGAAACTGATGTATCTGCCCTTTGTAACTTCTACTTCTTCTCCATTTTCGTCCTTAATAAAAGGGAATTTGATATCCGCGTTGTTGAAGATGGTAAAGGCATCCTTGGGGGCATGGGCAAGCTCGGAAGAGAGTGCAAGAAGCTCTTCCTCTCTTTCTGTAAGAATATGTTTCTTTTGCCGTATAATTTCACTTAAAAATTGTTTGTATACCTGCAGCTCTTGTTTGCCGGCAAGGTAAGTTTTGAGTGTTTCCTCAGGAATTGAAATGATTTCTGGAATGATAAACGATACGGCGGCGGAAACTTCGGTAGCCAGTGCCATCGCCCGGTCGGTATAAGCCTGGTATAAAGAGTTGGTATTGTCTTCATCCCTTCTCATCCGTGCATAAACAAATATTTTATCATTCATGGAGAAGAGATCATCCTGGTAATTTAAACATAAAGTCAGTTGATCGGCACTTTGACCCAGGGTTCCCCTGAATTTTGTTATTTCCCCTGCAAGCTGTTTTACTTTCTTAAAATCCTCTTCCCACTGGTCATTGTTTTCATAAATGTCTTCAAGCTTCCACTTGTACTGTGGATCTATCTCATGACGTTTAGCTAATGCTTTCGATTTTGTATCTGCCATTATTCATTCCTCCAGGATAGAAAAATTTATTTAAAACGGATATATATGTGCTTACTTATAGTTTACCACTTTTTATTTGTTTCTAGTATACTACTGGAAACAAATATTGATCCTATAGAATTGCTGATTTTTTCGCATTCAATATAATTAGATCGTGAAAATAATTTTGTATGGATAAATTAAATTTTCACGATATTGAATTAAGGAAATTGAAGCGCGATGTAAAGTCTTTATCGCGTTCAATATAGATATATATAAAATGTTTTTGAAATGTTCTTAAAATTTAGTAAAACTGGTGGTTTCCAAAGAAAAAAAATCAAGGTAAAATGGGATGAGAAAGGAAGTAACATGACAACAAGTGACTAAAGGGGGGGAGGATTTGTTTGATTTGCATCCTTTTAAAAGAGGAAAGAGCAGAGATAGCGTTGGGGAGATTATTGAAAAAATTCAAAGTGGAGATAAACATTTAAAGGATAAATTTATCAATGACTATAAACCCTTTATTTTGAAAACAGTTTCTAAAGAAACCGGAAGATATATTGATGTCGAAAATAGTGAAGAATTTAGTATAGGGCTGCTGGCATTTAATGAGGCTATTGATTGTTATGACAGCAGTAAGAGAAACAAATTTGTGAATTTTTCTGAGCAGGTCATAAAAAGGCGCATCATTGATTATTCCAGAAGGGAGAAAAGGGAAAATTTCACACTCCCGTTTTCATATTTCCAAAATCAGAATGGGGAAGGCGATGACGGCGAACATTCTGAAAATACAAAATTTGAAGAAAAATATTTAAAGTCGGATTCAGTTCATATGGCTGAAAATATGGAATCAAAAGAAGAGATTAAGCTTCTTGCAAAAAAGCTTTTGGAATTCGGCTTTACTTTAAGGGATGTTGGCTTAAGCGCACCAAAACATAAAGATTCTAAGCAGTTGGGCATCCGTATTGCAAAACTGATTGCAAATAACAACGAACTTTTTGAGAAACTTCTTCGGAAAAAAAGTATACCGATGAATGACCTTACCAAGATAACGGACGTCCATTTTAAAACAATTGAGAAAAATAGAAAGTTTATTATTGGAATGTGCCTTGTACTTCGGAGCAACTTGAACGTTATGAAAAGGTATGTGGATATGTTGGAGAAAGGGGGTAATAATGATGATTAACTACGGAGTTATAGTTGATCTGAGCAAAAGCGATGCAATGATTTTATCCCCCGATGACTGTTTTGTGTTTATAAAAAGAAAACCCGGATTTGTACTTGGACAAACTGTTTGGTATGAAAATACGGACATCATAGACTATAAAAAAAGAAAAATCATTAAGGTAATATCCGGTGTTGCAAGCCTTGCTGCGATATTTATTTTCATGCTATCCTACGCTTTATCAATATGGGGAAGCGAAACCTATGCATATATCCATGTGGATATTAACCCAAGTATGGAATTTGTTGTTGATAATCAAAATAAAGTCATTGAGACTCGTGCTATTAATGCCGAAGGGCAAATAATTTTAAAACATTTGGGTTTAAATAATTTGCCTGTCGTGGATGCTGTATCCCAATCTGTAGTGAAAGCCGCTGAATTGGGATATCTCAAAGAGCATTCAGAAAATGTAATACTTGTTTCAGCGGCAGTCAATGAGAAAAGCAGCGGCTATAAAAAGAACAAAAACACTGCAAAGGAAGAACTGTTTAACCTCCTTTGTGTAATAAAAGAAAATATTAAACAAAGGGAAAATGATAAGGTGCAAGTAAAAGTTTTGCTTATAGAACAGCAAAAAAAGGATGCTGCCCAAAAGTCGGAGATATCCATGGGGAGATATGCTATATACAAAAAAGCTGAGGATAAGGGATATGCCATAAGTTTGGAAAGAGCTAGGAAAGAAAGCATCAAAGATATTTTGTATGAGACAGGCCTTCATTTGGATGAAAAGGATGTCAGTATCCGCAAGGAGGGCGAAACAGATGCCTCAAAAAGTACGACCAAGCCTGTATTGACCCCACAAAAGCTTCTTATCAAAAAAACTGCATTGCCACCAGCAACGCCAAAGCCTAAGGTAAATAGAAGCACTACACCCAGACCGGTAAAAAAGAACACAAACCCACAACCGGACAAAAAGAAAAAAAATGTAAAGACAAAACCCGAGGATAACAAGAAGTCCGGCATCATCCAGTGGAAGCTTAATATATATTTTACTAAGGGACAGATTGTATATTATAGCGGTAAAAGATATGTGTGCGCACAAAGTCATTTGGCTATTCCGGATTGGACGCCTACTTATGCTCATACACTTTGGATTGAGATAAAGGAATAAAAATTAAACGGATTTAATTTTTCCTATATAAAAAAATGAGGAGTTTTCGAAATTCTTTAATAGATCAACAAGCATTCCAACATAGTATATTTAATTCAATTGGCATTGAATTGAGCCGTATTAAACTAAGAACAAGATTCTTGTCGGCACGGAGTTAGTTAAAAGGGCCCAAAACACTGCTAGGAAATAGAAGGGGGTGGTTAGAGGGTTTGTTGGGATGTTTTTTTAAAAAGATCTATAGCTCTAAGAGTTGAATTTACGAATGCAGCCAGTATTTCCTACAGTACTCTCGTTTATAATGGGTGGAAAAAGCAGGAGTGAATGTTGAAAATGTTTTTTGATGGCGCAGTTTCTGATGGAGGGAAACTGCAAATGAAAGCAATGAAACTAAGTAGAAATAATAAAAGAGAACATAAAACAGTATATTAAAAGTATCATATGATCGTATCAGGAGAAAAAAGCAAGAGATGAATTAAAAGAATCAGTGTAATTCTTTGATTTGGGGGATGCTAGTATTAAGTTTAAGCAGTTCATTTATCTTAAGCTGCTTTACACACATCAATCGCTATCAGTGTCTGATTTTTATCTATAGTAAAAGCTTTATATATCTACATAGGTGAAAAAGATCAAATTTCTTATAAGGGTGAAAGAAATTTGGTCTTTTTTATATTGCAAAATTGTATAGAAAAAGCCAAGATACAATATTGATTTTAGAGATGGTATATTATAGTATTATTAAAGCGCTTTAACTTTAGTTTGGACGGGTTAGAAATTTATCTAATACTTATTTGCATTAATTAAGTAGCATTTCACTAATAAAATAGTTGAAATCATCACTTTTTAAGACGTGACTAATATTAGTTTTAATGCGAGTTAGTATAAGATTAATATTTGACCCAGATGTACGAAAAACCTTTAAAGTTAAAGCGATAAAACAAATGGCGGTTTGGAGGGAGGTGCTTCAAGCTATTAACAATCCGGTTATTTGAGAGCCGGAGGGTCTATTATTCAATAAAAATAGGAGGAATAGGTATATGAATGTTGGTATTTTTAACCCGTTACAAAACAAAAAAAAGAGTATAAGAATACTCGCAGCAATCTTAAGTATTGCAGTAATGGTATCGTTGTTTACATCTGTTGTTTTTTCAATGACGCAAGAAAGGGATATTGCCGAATGGCAGCCGAACATAGCTTATGCAGCCGGCGATTTTGTTAGCTACAAAGGAAGTATATATAAATGTATGCTGCCCCATACATCTCTTAATGGGTGGGAGCCTGATGCCGTTCCAGCTTTATGGCAGGTACAGGCAGATGTTCCAAGTCCGACTCAAGCTATCTCAACCAATACACCCACCGATTTGCCCGCCTATACAAATACCCCCACACCTACAAGTTTCAATAACGGAAGAAAGATCACGGGATATATTCTTCCGGATGTTGCTTTCTCATCTGATAAGGCTTCGATTATTAAAAAAGGATTTAAAGTTGAGGTTGTAGGGACAGGACTATACGCTACTACAGATTCAAACGGATTTTTTGAGATTAAAAATATAACACAGGGAACATCCTGCTCCATAAAAATATCAAAAGCAGATTACCTTGCAAGATATATCTCCGGAATCAACGTAACAGGGGATGTTCAGGCAGGAAGTTTATCCGTTCCGGTTATGATGTGGGCTGGAGATATGAACCAGGATGATGCAATCAATATGTCGGATATAGTAGATCTAATAAACTATTTCAACAGCGCATCTGGGGATGGAAAATATAATGAAGATGCGGATCTAAACAAAGACGGTGCCATCAATATGTCGGATATATTAATTATTATACAGCATTTCAACACATCCTCACAGAGTTATCCGGCTGTAGAAATTATTATTACTACGCCCCCACCACAAACCAATACCCCAACTCCCACCAAAGCACCAACCAACACACCTACCAATACGCCTAACAATACAGGCAGAAAAAACTTTGTAGCTTATTTCCCCAACTGGATGATTTATGAGCAGACAAATAATAATAATTTCAAATATTATGTTGAGCATATGCCCTGGAGCAAGATTGATTTTGTAAATTATGCATTTGCGAAAATTTCAGGCGGAAAGGTTGCCTTGTTTGATTCGTATGCGGATATTGAGTGTGAGGATTTCCCAACCATGTCCGGGCTTTCATTCAAAGGGAATTTTAATCAGCTTGTAATGTATAAACAAAAATATCCGAATGTAAAAACATTGATATCCATCGGCGGCTGGACATTGTCCGGACCATTCTCCGAAGTGGCTGCGACAGACACAGCAAGAACAACATTTGCGCAAAGCTGTGTAGATTTTATAAGAAAGTATAAGTTTGATGGCGTGGATATTGACTGGGAATATCCGGGATCTGAAGGTGGACCGGGGACAGTGCCGAAGCCGGAAGACAAACATAATTTTACGCTGCTTCTTCAAAAGCTCCGTGAAAAATTGGATGCTGCAGGACTTCCAACAGCACAAGGCGGGGACGGACATGGCCACTACTACTTGACAATTGCGGCGCCTGCCGGCTATCAAAAAATTGCCACACAAGAACCTGATCTGTATCATCAGTACCTTGATTTTATTAACCTGATGACATACGATTACCATGGGTCATGGGATTCATCAACCAACCATCTGGCTCCGCTTTATGCAAATCCCAATGACAACTCCGAGCCGGGTATGAAAGAAAAATTCAACACCGATTGGACTGTAAACGAATATTTGAGGCTGGGTGTTCCCGGTGAAAAACTTAACCTTGGCTTACCCTATTATACCCGTGGCTGGAAGGGCGTAAAAGCAGGGTCAAACAGTCAGCTGCCAGGGCTTTTCCAAGCAGCAACAGGTGGGGCTCCGGGCGTCAATGATGATCCTGCAGAACCGGAAGGGAACAACCCGTTCTTCTATGTGAAGGAGAAATTGGAAGCTGCAGGATCAGGGTATGTAAAATATAAAGATCCGTATACAAAAACACCTTATGTTTTTAATGCGAATCTTGGATACTTATATACTTATGATGATGAAGAAACCATATCATTGAAGTGCGATTATGCATTAAGTAAAGGATTAGGGGGCATTATGATTTGGGATATCACCAATGATTATCCAAGGCAGGGAGATACCCTTTCTACGATTATACATAATAAGATGCATGTAAAATAGATGCAGGATTCCTTCTTTAGCAGGCGGTATACGGTATTTTGAGTGCCGTCTGCCAAATGTTTTATGTTGTCAAATTGCAAATTTATAAAATATTTTTAAAAAGTACTTCCTATTTTGAAAGGGAAGTACTTTTTAATTTTCGCCAAACAAGTGCAGGAAATGCCAAACCAGGCGATAGAATTATGGTTATATGTGTAATAAAATTTAATAATAGATTAGAGATATAGTGTGCTTCAATAATATATTTCGAGATGCTGTAGAGAAAGAAAATCATTTTTGGAGGGGTTATGATGTATAGGAAAACAAAAAATAGGATGAGTTTTAAAGCGTTATCGCTGCTTCTTTGTGTTGCGTTCGTTTTTTCTCTGATGAGCGTCACGGCAGTCGCTGCTCCGGGAACGCCGTCCATATTTATTGAAAATGACGGAGCCGGGGGGACAAACTTTACTGTAGGTTTTAACATTTGGTGGGGTGATGGGGCTACCAGTTGGAAGCTTTTTGAGGATGATAAGGAAATATTTGGAGAAAACCTTTCTTCCGGCATGAAAGCAAGCTATCAAGTAAAGGACAAGACATATGGCGTTTACAAATACCGTGTCGAAGTTTCCAACAGCAGTGGAACTTCCGTAAGTAAAGATCAATATCAAGTTGTAGGCGGAGCCAGCAAAATTACTGTAAAAGAAGGAGATATCGGAGCACAGGCATTTCAGGTTACTGTAAATCAAGGTGTATCGGACTTTAACCTGAGTCATATTGAAATACCTAATGCGACCTTTTCGGTTGTAACAAATAATGACTCAGTTGCAGATATTTCCATTGTTAACGGTAATATCTTAAGGGTCAATGCCAAAAAGGCAGGCAGAACATCTGCAAAAATCAAAGAAAACTCCAAAGGAGATGTCCGCCTTGTCGGAATCCGTGTGAAGACTGCGGATGGAAAGCTGCCCGGTTTGCCGGACTATTTGTCCATCGGTTCGGTTATGTTGGAGACTACCCCCGAAAAGAATTTCTGGTCTGATTACCAACCGGGGGACAAAAATAAGAGGATGGATATCCGTTATATTTATATTAATGGTGAACCTGATGCTTGGGAACGTGGTGCAGACGGCTGGCAGAAATGGGGCGGAAGTATAAGAGGCGATAGAGCCATTAATTATATTCGCAATAGTAAGAAAATGGGGATGATACCCTTCTTCGTATATTACTGTATCCCTGGGTCTGCAGAAAGTTATTCCGAGGATAAGGCAAAAATCGAAAGCCCTATATACCTAAGCTATTACTTTAAGGATTTGAAGTTCTTTTTAGATATTGTTAAAAGAGAAGCTGGAGATGACATTGTCGGTATGGTTTTAGAACCGGACTTTATCGGATATATGATGCAGAATTCCGGAGGTTCGCAGCCGGTTCCGGCAGATAAACTGTTTGCCAACACAAAACTGGTATATGAGACAGCATTTGGCGGTACAAATGCAACCGGGATTTTAAACAGTAAGACTGATTTGGACCCGGTAACAGGCAAACCCTTTGCAGATAATATTCAAGGCCTTGTCCGGTGTATAAACTATATGATTAAAAAGTTCTGCCCTAATCCATATTTTGGGTGGCAATTCAACCTTTGGGCCAATCCGGCACCCGGCGTACCCGGTTTGGGACTCATGCACAAAACGGATGAACTCGGTATAGCGGCAGGTAGAGATTTTATCCGGGCAAGAGCGAAAGAAACAGCGGATTATTATATCAATGCAGGAATTCTTTCATCGGGAGCAAACTTTATATCCATGGACAAATACGGTCAGGATGCAACTGCTTTTGAGCCGGCTTCCGCAAATGATCCTGCAAGTTCGAGGTGGTTCTTTAATGCGGACCATTGGACCAACTATTTAAGCTATGCCAATGAATTGAATAAAACTACCAAGCTTCCGGTTGTGTTGTGGCAGCTTCCTGTAGGCCATATTGAAAGAAGTCAGGAACCGGATCCATACCATGGAGGGCTCTTTAACCAGCTGGATAACACAAAAGCTTTTGAAGATTCATCCGCAACCTATTTCTTCGGGGACACGTTTAAGCCGGGAGCAGGAAACCGGTGGAACTTCTTTAAAAGCAATGGGGGAAATGATCCGCTTGTTACAAATAACGGGACAGATACGATTACTTGGGGATCCCACTTTAAAGCTGCAAAAGAAGCTGGGGTCATAGCTGCACTCTTTGGTGCAGGGGTAGGACACGCAACCCATGGAAACTGCAATGATACTACCAGTGCTACCGAGCCGGATGATGATATGTGGTTTGTAACCAAAGTCCAAAGATATTTGAAAAATCCTGTACCTCTAGATGTTCAACCGACTACCGGCTATAAAGTATCGGGATACATAGCTCCAGACTTTATATATTCCGATGAATCGGCTCCAAAGTTGAAATCAGGTTTTACCGTTGAAATAAACGGAACGGGAAAGAGGGCTGTTACTAATTCCAGTGGATATTTCGAAATTTTGGATGTGCCTTCGAATCCCGCAGGTTATACCCTTAAGGTAAGTAAGCCAAATTATCTCTATAGAAATATTAATAATGTTGTAGTCACAGGAGATACGCAAATATCATCAGCGGCTTCACCGAAATACTTATGGGCGGGAGATATGGTAATTGGCGATTCACAGGATAACGCAATCAATATGACGGATATTTTGGAACTGATCAATCATTTTAATACTGCAGTAGGAGATGGAAAGTATGTTGAGGCTTCAGACCTTAACCTGGATACCGCCATTAATATGACGGATATTTTGATTATTGTAAATCATTTCAACAAGATACCGGCTGATTATCCGAATTAACGGATTAAGCCATAAAGTAAGTAAATTCTTTTAACCATAGATGTTACCATATGATTTTTTGCCTGGAATAGCTTTCTACTGGAAGCATTCCAGGCACCAAACTTTTTACTTGAGAGTGTGCCAATATAGTATAATAAATGCCAAAAATGGATATGGAACTTAAACATTCATTATAGTACTATGAATACATCAACCGACATATCTATTGCGATTCATGAAAGATATTTACAGGCAGCCCTATAAGGGGAGTATGGAGTTGTCTGCTAAATTTAAAACCCGGAAAGTAAATGAATGATTCATTGCTTTCCGGGTTTTATTATACTTTATAATTCATTATATTTGTCATGTTTGCCTTTACTTTTTTCGATGGGGTATTTGGCTGCATTCTTTTTTACTTTTTCCATGATGGATTGGTTTAAATCGATTCCCAGGTCGTGGGATAACAGTAAAAGATAAGAGGCAATATCCGCGATTTCATCCTTTACATTATGTAAATTATCCGTTGTTAAGTATTGTTTGACTTCTTCATTGCTTTTCCATTGGAAATGTTCCATCAGTTCAGCGGATTCAATTGCAATGGACATGGACAAATTTTTGGGGGTATGAAACTGCATCCAATCCCTTTCGGAGCGGAATACAAGTAAAGCTTCCAACGCACTTTCCAAGTTAAAATGGCTCATGATTACCTACTTCCTCTCTATAAACAAAATAATAAAAGTATATTTACTTCTATTATAATTATATCCTATAATTCATATATATTTTAATGAGGATCAAAAAAGAATGAAAAGGATAAAATCAGATATGTAATATGATTGGCCGTGCACTTGACTTCGACAGGCTTTTACAGACGTTACCTCCGTAGTTAACTCTAACCAGGCAACCCTGCGGCACACGAAATTGTCCGCTTACCGCTGCTTCCTTCCGGACCTGACGGGGTTCACAGATTTCCGTTGCGCAAGACCCGGTTTTCATTGCCACTTGCGAAGGGCAGACTCTACAAAAACAAGCCTCTGACAAGGATTCACTCCTGCTATAGCGGATTGCAGGTACAGGGCACCGCTACCTCCCCAGCTAGCACGACCAAATATTAACGTTGATTAGGGTGACCATAAAGCCACCTAACCATTATACTCAAAATAATACAATAGTTCAAGTGAAAATTATAAAAAAGGTCTGTCAAATTAAGGAGTTCTTTAGTAATAAGATAAATTGCAATTTATACCAGGTGGTGCTTAGAGTATTGTCGGGATGCGCAGAAAATGGTATTATTAATATATATTATCAATATCAGTTCGCCATTTTTGGTTAAGGGGGATCCCTATGTATAACAAAAGATACAAAACCTTACGGAGAACCTTTTGTCTAGCCCTTGCTTCTTTTCTGATAATCCTGGATATATTTTCCTCTATTATGATTGTAAATGCGTACCAGCAGCCTGTCTTTAATTTTACAGCAGCACCTGTTCCGCAGAGTCCGGATACAAAGATCAGACTACAGTGGGATTCTGTGATCAGTGCTTATTTTTACAAGCTTTTAAGGGACGACACCGAAATCGCAAATCTAAGCGTAGGTACAGATAAAGACTATTTGAGTTATGTTGATACCGGACTCAAACCGGAGACCAGTTATACATACAGGATTAATGTATATTCGGATGCAAATATGCAGGATTTGATAAGGACATCTACAATCACTGTAAGCACTTTGAAAATGTTGAGGCCAACAAATCTTTCGGCCAGGTATAATATTAACACCGATGAAATCACGCTTTCCTGGACAAATAATTCTTCTGCCCTCACATTAAATGAGATAAAAAGAGTAAACACGTCTTCCGTCTTATCGACTGTTTCAGGCACCGCCAGTACTGCAACCTTTAGTGTCAGTGAAATTGTAGAAGGTCAGCCTGTACAAACCATCCGGCTTTCGGCAACTTCCAAGGATAACCTCAGCCATAGTTCTTTCGATTCGGACTCTATTGAAATTACGCTGATTCATCCACCTGTAATCAATGCGGTTCTTCAAAACGGTGTAGCAACCATATCCTGGGGAAATTATTCATACATAACCAACTTCAACTTGGAACGATCCAAATATGTGACCAATGCTTGGAGTGAATGGGAAATTATCAATACACAAATTGCCTCCGGTGCAACAAGTGTTTTGGACACGCCTCCGGGAGAAGGGATATACCGTTACCGGCTTAATGCAAAGAGTTTATCTCTTTATGCAGGTACCAGCAATATTTCAAAGCCGCTCTCAAAGCCCACTGCGCCTACAAATTTGTCCAGTTTATTTGTAGATATGGGACGAATTGATTTGTCGTGGACCTTAAATCCTAATAATAATTATGAGATCAGGGTAGAAAGAAAGATTAACAATGGGAGTTTTGTCTATCTTGCAGGTCTTGAAAAAACGGCTGCTGCATATTCAGACTATATAAGTATCGTACCCAATACCACCTATACCTATCGAGTATTGGCAATAGATTCAAATGACAATTACAGTATCAGTAATCAAAGCGAATTTACGGCTGCTATTCCTTTGGCGCCGCAAACCCTTGGACTTGCTGTTGCGTCCAATACACAAATCAATTTGGCATGGGAAGATAAATCCGTTAACGAAAAAGGCTTTAAAATAGAGAGGAAGATCGATTCGGGGGGATTTATAGAAATTGCGGCGGTTGGCTCTAATATAACCAGCTACAGTGATACAAGTGTTACGTCCGGACATAATTATACCTACCGGGTGGGTGCATTCAATCCCATGGGAAATTCGGCCGGGTATACCAATGAAGTAACCACAAACACGGCAGCATTGGCCGCTCCGCCGATTGCTCTGACACTTACTCCTGTTACTGCCAACCGGATAGATCTCGTATGGGCCTATGCAGGGAATCTAAATACCAATACGATTATTGAAAGGAAAACCGGGGCAGCTGGTGTGTGGCAAACCATTGCCAGCATCAACACAACGGCAACCAAATACAGTGATACCGGACTCTCACCGAATACACAATACTTTTACAGAGTTAAGGCTGTTCCGAAAGCCAATATATATTCTCTTTATTATCCGAACGACAATACCGGAAAGAGTGTGTATACAAAATTAAACAAGCCGACCAACCTAATCGGAAATGCTTCTTCCATTAAACAAATCAATTTGACATGGACGGACAACTCGGACGAAAAGTCTTTTGTGATAGAGAGAAGAACAGATAATAAAGGGTATGTATTTCTTTCTTCTACCGGACCGGATGAAACTACTTTTGCGGATACATCGGTCGCTGCAAATACCCGGTATACATACCGGATTAAAGCGGCGAACGAAACAAATTCATCGGAATATTCAGATGAATTATCCATCACCTGCTCGGTTTTGGATACTCCTACCAGTCTTTCAGCAAACGCGGTATCCAATAATGAAGCAGAGATACGATGGCTGGATAATACTTTAAATGAATCGGGATTTGAGGTTTGGAGAAAAACCGGGGCTGCCAATTGGGAAAAGATTGCCTCTACCTATGCCAATGCGACGGGCTATACCGATGCGTCCCTAAAACCCAATACCCAATATTCTTATAAAGTAAGGGCATTCATTCTAAGGGATGAAATATACTCGCAGTTTTCCAATGACGCCACAACCCAGACAACGGTTCTAACTGCGCCAACCGGGCTAAACTTCACTGTTCCCTCGGATGAGCAGGTAAAACTAATCTGGAAGGACAATTCGGCGGATGAAAGCGGATTTAAAGTAGAAAAAAAACTCGGGGATGAAGGGGATTGGGTAGAGATTGCATCTTTACCCCAGAACACAACTACGTATTTAAGTACGGACTTGGCTCCTTTTACAAAGTACTACTACAGAGTGAAGGTGTACAGCAGCGTATTCAACAGCAGCAACTACAGTGAAACCATTACTGTCCTTACAGGAGCGCCGCGGGCACCCTCAGACCTTGTACTGGTTGATTTCTCATCAACCCGCATTGACCTTTCATGGAGAAGCAATTCAAACAATATACAAGGGTTCAAGATAGAACGAAGAGGTGAAGGGGAATCTTTTGTAGAAATTGCCCAGGTAGATGGGGAAACGACGACATACTCCGACCGTACGGTTCAGTCCAAGACAAGGTATTACTACCGGGTAAGGGCATTTAACCGGAGTGGAGACTCAGAGTATTGTGAAGAGAAGTTTACTACCACCAATGCATTTAAAGCTTTCCAGGATATAGCGGATACTTATTGGGCAAGAAATTATATTGTAAACCTAGCGAACAGAGGAATTATCAAGGGGAAATCCGAAGGACTTTTTGCACCTGGGGACAAAGTGACCAGGGCAGAGTTTGTTGCTCTTTTAGTAAGAACTTTTAAAATCAACAGGACACCTGTTGGAACGTTTTTGGATGTCAAACCGGGAGATTGGTTTTATAAGGAAGTTATGATTGCGAAAGTTTCAGGGATTGTGTCGGGAAACAACAATAACTATTTTTATCCCAACCAGTCTATAACACGGGAAGACATGGCTGTGATGGCAGCCAGAACATTAAAAATTATCGACAAGCCTCTACCCGCTTATGAAAACAATATATTAAACCGGTTTTCGGATGTTGGGGTTGTTTCGGCCTACGCACTTCCCAGTTTGGCTGCTATGAACGGGGAAAGAATCATTAACGGAAGAAGCGAAACACATCTTGCCCCCAAGGATTTTGCCATACGGGCGGAGGCAGCGGTAATACTCAATAAAATCATCGACCGCTAAAAACTTAACTTAAACCGCTATTTCTGCAAGAACGGCTCTTACGGGACAGCCGTCGATACCTTCAATCTTAAGGGGTAAACAGGACAAAAAGTAAGTTCCTTCTTCGATCTCTTTTAAAAGAAGGCCTTCAATGATGGCAATTTCTTTTGATAAAAGGAGTTCATGAACCGGATGTCCTCCGCCTTTATATTTGTCAACCGAAAGGTAATCAAATCCTACGGTTTTCACCGACTTTTGAATGAGAAATCTTGCAGCGGATTCGTGAAGGTATACATATTCTTTATAGAATATATCTTCTTCAGGGAGAAAGCTGTTTTTGGTTTTAAAAAGAAGAAGTTCTTCTGAGGAAATATCCTTTAACCGAAGGTCTTCTTCCTTGATGCACCCTTCAAGATGTGTCAGATCAAGGACTTTCACGGGCCCGAAGAAACGTGATAAATCTAAGGATTCAACGGTTTTTCCATTCGGAATGAAATGAAAAGGTGCGTCAATATGTGTACCTGAATGGGCACCCATATGAATTGCGGATAAATTGCAAGCATCCTGGTTGTTCATTGAGGCAAGTCTTCGAATTTCCACACCTTCGTCACCCGGCCAGACAGTCATTCCGGGATGGATTTTTCTGCTTACATCCAGAATTCTTTTTATCTTCATATTGAGCCTCCTTGATATTGCAAGTTATAAAGGTTATAATAGGTTCCTTTTTTAGTGAGGAGTTCCTGGTGCGTGCCCATTTCTTTTACTCTTCCTTTATGAAGTACAATAATTGTATCTGCATGTTGAATGGTGGAAAGCCGATGGGCTATGATGATAGTGGTCCGGTTTTGAGTAATTTTGGATAATGCATCCTGTATGAGGATTTCTGTTTCAGTATCTATGTTTGCTGTAGCTTCGTCCAGGATTAAAATTGAAGGATTAAAGGCAAGAGCACGGGCAAATGCCAAAAGCTGCCTTTGGCCGGATGAAAGAGTCGAACCCCTTTCCTTCACCTCACCGTCAAAGCTTCCTTTAATATCTTTGATAAAATGATCTGCGTTTACAAAAGAAGCAACTTGTTGGACCTGTTCATCGGTAATCCATTCTTCATTAAGGCGGATATTATCTTTAATTGTTCCGCTAAATAGAAATACATCCTGCAGAACTACTCCGATCTCTTTTCTTAAAAGATCCTTTTTCATATCCCGGATATTGACTCCATCCATTAAAATTTCGCCTTTATTGATCTCATAAAGCCGGTTAATCAGGTTTATAATGGTGGTTTTGCCGGCACCTGTTGAACCTACGATGGCAATGGTTTTTCCTGCAGGAACCTTAAAACTTACATCCTTTAAAATCCATTCATCCTCTTTGTAAGAAAACCAAACATTTTTAAATTCTACTTCTCCCTTAAGCTGCTCTTTGTCTATGGCAATTGCTCCGTCATACTCCTCTTCCTTAGTATCTAAAATCATAAAAATTCTTTCGGAAGATGCCATGGAAGATTGGAGGATATTAAATTTTTCAGCCAAATCGTTAATGGGTTGAAATAGCTGCATGATGTAGTTTATAAAGGCATAGAGAACGCCAAACTGCAGTGTACCCCCGATTACATCTTTTCCGCCGTACCAGATCAGAAGGGCAATGGCGAGATAGGAAATCATTTCGATTAAGGGTCTGAAAACACCGAATACAATGATCTCCTTAAGACCAGATCGATAATAGCTTTCATTAATTTCTGAAAAAGCTTTTAAATTTTCCTTTTCCTTGCTGAAAATCTGGATAATACGCATCCCCGAAATATTTTCAGAAAAGGCTGTATTGATTCTTGCCAGGGCAGTTCTGACCTTACGGTATATTGACCTTACTTTTTTCCGGAAGATCATCGTAGCAAAAATGACAAGCGGCATCACCGATAGAGAAATCAGTGCAAGTCTTAGGTCCAGCTGAACCATGATCATAACGGAGCCAAGAATAATAAAAATATCCTTTACAAAAGTGACTAAGACATTGGTATACATTTCATTGAGAGTTTCCGCATCATTGGTTACTCTTGTAACAAGCCTTCCAATGGGGTTTTTGTCAAAAAAACTTAAAGGAAGCTTTTCAATATGGGTAAATATTTTTTGCCTCAGGTTAAAAATAATGCTTTGTCCTACATAGCTCAAGAGATAGATTTGCAGGAAATTAAACACAAAGCCCAAAAGAATGGTGCCGATAAAAATAAGGCCGATCCATTTTAGGTTCAGAACATCTGTATTTCGGAAAGCTTTGATTTCATCCTGAGTCAGTTTCCTTGCCGAAAGGTTTTTATCCTTTGTGCGGTAGATATATTCCGATTGTTTTTGTGTAGGGAGTATAACGCTTTTTTCTCCGGAAGAAACCAAGCCGTTAATTAAAAATACCTGCTTATCTAAATAGACAAGAGAAAATATATTATTTGCCGGGGTTTTGGGAGGAACAAGGGAGGTTCTGACAAAGATTCTGTCCTCAAAGGGAATACCCCTTTGACCCGACGATTTTGGATAAGCAATCATAGGGGCAGCATAGCCATGAATATGATCGTCGATGGCTACTTTCAGCAAATAAGGCCTGGCCAGATCGGTGAGTGTGGAAGCGATAAGGAGAAGGAACGAAAGCAGAAAAAGCGCCCAATAGGGTTTGGCATAGGACAAAAGCCTTTTCATAAGTTTGGAATCATATGCTTTGGTGATTGTCTCCTCGTTTTGAAAAATTCTTTCGTTATCCATGATCTATTCTTCCACCTCCAGCCTCTCGGATAAAATTTGTTTTTGATACAAATCATAGTAAACGCCTTGAAGGGCCATAAGTGATTCATGATTTCCTCTTTCAATAATTCGGCCTTGATCCAGCACGATAATCTCATCCGCTTCCTTAATGGCTGAAACTCTATGGGAAATCACAATACTGGTCCTTTCCCGCATCACTTTTTTCAGGCCTTTTAAAATTTCCTCCTCTGTTTGCGCATCTACAGCCGAAAGGCAGTCATCCAAAATCAAAATGGAGGGCTCTCTTAAGATAGCCCGGGCTATAGCGATTCTTTGCTTTTGCCCGCCTGAGAGTGTTATGCCTCTTTCCCCAACAAAGGTCTCAAAGCCTTGAGGAAAATCCATGATGGTATCATAAACCCTGGAAATTTTAGATACATCTTGGATGGCAGCATCCTCTGCCCTGTGGAAAAAATCAATATTTTCCTTTATGGTTGCGGAAAAGAGGAAGGTATCTTGAGGAACATAACCGGTTTGACTTCTTAATACCTGTAAAGGGATATGTTGAATAGGATGACCGTCAATGAGAATTTCACCTTCCGTAATATCAAAAAGCCGGACCAAAAGGTTTGCCAGGGTAGTTTTTCCGCTTCCTGTCCTTCCAACAATGGCAAGGGTTTTGCCCTTGTCGACAAAAAGATTGATTTGGCTTAAAGCAGGCCTGTCGCTGCCAGGATATATAAAGCTTACATTTTTAAAGGTTATATTTCCACCGATACATTGGGGAGGAACTAATGGTTGATCCATGATTTCAGGAGGCTCATCCATGATGGTATTGATTCTTTCCAACGAAACAAAACCTCTTTGCACAAGGCTTAGAATCCAGCCAAGTGCTGCGGTTGGCCATATAAGCATGAGCAAATAACCGTTGAAAGCGATAAAATCACCCAGTGTAATTTCCCCATAGATAACTAAAATGCCCCCATACCATAAAGCAACTGCAAAAGAGAGCGCGGAAATGGACATAACCGTTGGAAACAGCATGCTCATTACTCTAACATATTTTAAATTTGCGGTTTTATTATGCCGGTTGTCTTCTTCAAACTTTTTAATTTCCTTTTGCTCCTGGGCAAAGGATTTTATAACCCTTATTCCCGAAAAGCTTTCCCGCACCCTTTCGGTTAAAGAGGAAAAAGTCTGCTGCATTTTTTCTACTCTTTGATGAAGGAGCTTTACATTGAATGCCAGTACCAGCGCAAGCAGAATAAGCGGTGAAAAACAAGCGAGGGTGAGTTTGGCTCCTACCGAATAAAACATCATGACAATCGCTGCCAAAGGGATGATCGCACTATCCACGGCAAGGGCAACCCCTTGCCCCAGCATGGTTGTTACGTTTCCGATATCGTTTGTTGCGTGGGCCATGAGATCTCCCGTTTTATGATGGTTGTAGTAATTTGCGGAAAGCTTCTGCAAGTGAGCGTAAAACCTTTCCCTCAGCGTTGTTTCAATGGATTTTGCAGTCCCAAGCACAAGATAACGCCAGAAGAACCTAAAAAGCGCAATTCCAAAAGCAATCAGCGAAATAATCAATACGTATTGAAAAAGATGTTCCTTTGTGATGTCTCCAGCTTTCAAGACATCTGTAACAATACCAAGGAATTTTGGAAACAGAAGCTGTAGGAAATCTACAATAAGAAGGCATAAAATGCCGGTTATGTATTTGTATTTGTTTTTCCAAATGAGATCCTTGATATATCTTAATTTTTTCATAAATACCCCGGTAATATTTAATAGCACCTATATTTTACCACTCCTTTAGGATTTTACAACACTTTGGGTGAATAAAAAATATTTATTTGTACGCATAAAAAAGAACAGTCAACCATCGTTAACTGTACTTTGATATTGATCAGCTGCACTTAAGAAGCAGCTGCCGTAAGCGCCAGGTTGGTATAATTTTTATTATTAGCTTACCAGCTTCAAAATTCCCTG
This sequence comes from Clostridia bacterium, assembly GCA_026418275.1. Classification (GTDB taxonomy): domain Bacteria; phylum Bacillota; class Clostridia; order Acetivibrionales; family DSM-2933; genus SKW182. The sequence goes on along the minus strand of JAOABQ010000095.1, from coordinate 38,029 downwards.
GGGTGCCTGGTTGGCTTGCGCCAGCATCGCGGATGCTGCTTGGCTGAGTATATCCAACTTTACGCTTTTCATCATTTCACTGGCCATATCCGTATCCCGTATTCTTGATTCGCTGGTGGAAAGATTTTCTTTTGAAATATCCGCAACTTGAAACGCGTGTTCCAACCGGTTTTGTAGGGCACCAAAAGTTGACCGCTTGGTTGAAACTTCGTTAATTGCTGCATCAAAGCTGGTTATAGCACCTTGTGCATCAGTAGTAACATTTACAGAGGAAATACCTAAGTCGGAACTGGTTGCACCTGTTAAAGTCACTTGAAGCGTATCTCCCTCATTGGCACCTAATTGAAATACAAGGGGAGTGGAAGCAACTTCATATACCCATGCATCTGCAAATCCGGAAAGTACATCTAAATTCGGGTTAGATGTATCGGCTGTCCAGGTTGTATGGGCGGTAGGTTCATTGATAACACTGGTCGCGGTAAGCGGCGCACCCCCGTCTGCGTCCGCTCCTCCAATGGCACCGGTATCTGCATTGTTTAAATCCATGGTAGCAATGTATGCCTTACCGGCAGCTCCCTGGAAAGCAGCCGCAAATGCGGCCTCGGACGTATAAACGCCATTGGTTGCCTGATTAATGGCGGCATCCAAAGTGTCGCCTGCTTCCAGCCGGTCCATCAGCGTTCTTACGCCTTGCGTTCCGTTGGTTATGCCTACATTATGTAAAAAGCGGGTTGCTGCATAGGCTGTGGAGTAATGGGCACTATCGCTAACCCACGCACCGCTTATGGAGTTATTATCCACCAGGTTGTTGATACTTCCTGCTATAGCAATATCCCCTTTAAGTCTTTCATCAGCACCGTGAATAAATTCTGCGGCGCCTTCTTTAAGCCAAGTAGGAAGGGATGTAAAGTTCATACTTCTGGCCATAATGGCATGAACCATTTCATGAGCAATAATCCGGTCGTTATACATCGGTGCAGAGCCTCCATGATCACTATTGACCGGGATAAAGTCCGAGAGATCCACATGAAGTTCCAGGTTATTGAGCTTACCGCCTGCGCCCCCAGTACCGCTCACATATGCCAACACGCCGCCTGGTGAGCCCTGATCAAATTTTATGGTAAGAGTGGCGCCGTCTCCGGCAAGTCCATAGGCCGAATTTATTCTGCTTTCGGCAAGTGTCAGCCAGCCTCCTGTTTGAAGGCCTGCAACCACTTTGTCGATATCCGACTGTGTAAAGCCCACAGCATTCAAAAGTTTCCTTGTGTTGAACTGTGTATTTTGTGAGATATTGTCAATTTCATTAAGGATTTGCGTTATCTCTGTCTGAACTTGATTTTGGTCCTGAGAGGAAAGCGTGTCGTTTGAGGCTTGGACAGCAAGCTCCCGTCCTCGTTGAAGAAGGCTGTGCACTTCACCCAAAGCTCCCTCGGCAGTCTGAATTAAGGAGATACCGTCTTGAATATTTTGATTTGCTTTGGACAATCCTCGAATTTGTCCCCGCATCTTCTCGGATATTGCAAGACCCGCAGCGTCATCACCGGCTTTATTGATTCTAACGCCAGTGGCAAGCTTTTCAATGGCTTTTTCTTTTTGGAAACTGTTTGTTTTCATTGCCCTCCATGTATTAAGTGCACTTACGTTGGTATTAATTCTCATGTGATCACCTCCTTCCGGTCAAAGGAATTTTTTGAAGGGCTCATATGATTTTTATCGGTTATAGTTTAGTTTTTTTTAACAGGTATATTTGGGGAGATTATAAGTAGAAAACCATTATTTCGATGAGATGGATAAAGCTGTAATCGGGTATTTTACTTAGCCAAGCATGTACAGTAAATGACAAACCAAGCAATTGAAAATAGCTTTGGATTTAATTATCATGATAATATAAACGCTTTTCATTTGAGACAATGGTAAAGGTACATTCTTAACAAATAACATAATATTCCCAAAAACATCCATAAATTTAAATATATTGGATAAATCCACAATTTAGCGGACCGGTAACTGAATTTTGTTCCTATTTTTATTTGAAACCACCAATTTATCTTTGGTTATCATATAGAAAATAAATTGTATAGTTATGATATTTTCTAAGGAATGTGTGGTGATGTTTTTGCCTAAAATATCAGTAAAGGCACGTCTGGTAATTCTCTTAAGTTTGGCTGTGATGATTCCGTTTTCCATTGTAGCGTTTAATCTGTTTTTCATAACAAAGCTTTCAGGAAAGTCTCGGGAAAGTTCAATTGTCCTTGATGAATATATTCAGTTGCTTAAGATAGAATTATTTATATTATTGGCATTGATTGTTTGTATGGCGATATTCTATGTCTTTTTTCGCAAAAATTTTCTTATTCCTTTTCAAAAAATTAAAGAAGGGGTTCATGCTATAAGAAACGGCTTTTTTTCATACAGGCTGAATCTTGCCGGTAGTGATGAAATCTCTGAAATTGCATGTACATTTAATGATATGGCGGACAACCTTGAACAAAGTATTGAGAAAATCAAGGTACAGGCATCAGAACTTTACAGCCGCAAGTTTAAGCTTCAGAAGGTATCGATGGAGTTGGATGCTACCTATGAACAGTTGGATGAGACCGAGAAGAAGTTTCATTCACTGATTAATAATATTCCGGATGTAATATTAGTGATCGACGATGAGGGGAATATAACCTTTGTAAACGATGCCTGCACGGATATGTTTGGCTATGATAAACTCTACTTAACCGGAAAGAACATAATGGATCTGGTGGATACAAAAAAGATGACAATGCCTGTTCAAAGGATTGCGCAGAAATTGCTAAGCCAAAAATCGGTATCCATAAGGCTTTCACTTGCGAAAAAGGATGGTTCGGTTATTATAACCGAAGCCATCTTTACAAATTATATTTTTAATGGCGTAAACATGGGGCTTCAAGCCACGGTCAGGGACATCACAAGGAAAAGAAGGATGGAAGAAGAAATCATCCAGAGCAATAATGACCTCGCGATTATCAACTCTGTGAGCCGGTCTCTTACATCGACCTTGGATCTCAATGAACTTTTCAATTTGATTACCAATGAAGTGAGCGGAAGACTGAAATATCCGCTTTGCTTGCTTGGACTGGCGGATAAAGACGGGCTTAATGTGAAAGCGTTTTCAGGTGTTCATTTTCAAGACTCCGATTGCCCATTGAATTTTGAAAGCAGTACACTGAAAAAAGATATTCTGGAAAAGGTGATAGGGAAGAGTGAAATATTAAGGATCAAGGAATTATCCAAAGATTCGGTAATAGATGAAATAAACAGGACAAAGCTTGAGGGGGGCAAAGTAGTAGAATTATTATCGGTACCAATTAATTGTGCAAATAAAAAAATGGGTGTTTTAATTGTGGGATCTTCATACTATTTCAAACGAAGGGAGGTGAACTTAATCTCATCTATTGCCAATAATGCGGCGGTTGCGATTGAGAACGCACTGCTTTATGAAAGCACGAGAAAATATTTTATTAAGACCATTGATGTATTGATTGCTGCAATAGAAGCCAAGGATAAATATACAGAGGGGCATTCCCAAAGAGTATCCAAATACGCGGTTAAAATTGCAAAGAAAATGGGATTGGCAAAGGAACAAATAGAAGATATTAAAGTTGCGGGTATCTTACACGATATCGGTAAAATCGGTATTAGCGACAGTATTTTATTAAAAGCGGATAAGCTTACAAAGGATGAGTATGAAGAAATTAAACAGCATCCTGCCATTAGCAATAAAATACTTCACTCTGTAGGTTTTTCGGATAGGACATTAAAGGCAATTGCCTACCATCATGAAAGGTATGATGGGAAGGGATACCCTTTTGGATTGATAGGGGAGGATATAACGATAGAGGCTCAAATAATTGCAGTAGCAGACGCTTACGATGCAATGACTTCAAACCGTTCGTATAGAAAGGCAATGAGTAGAGAGGAGGCATTAAACGAATTATTTGTAAACAAAGAAACACAGTTTAATCCAAAGGTCATTGATGCTTTGTTCCATGCCATTGATTATGCAAAAGATTTTTTAATATAAACCGGATAATTTACATGCATCGAATTTGCTTTTAAAGTGCAGGTGCTCAACTGGGGAGAGGGGTACCTGTACTTTTTTGCACGCATTTTTAATGAAATATATTCCATAAATCCATCAATACAGTAAAATCATATTGAAAATTTGTGATCATTACACCATTAAGGTCTATTTATTTTGATGCGTTGAAAGAATTATGCTATGATAATATAAATGACTTGCGACTACTTTTTTAAATCATTGTGAATACGACATTGTATGGATAAAATTGGATTTTTGCGATATTAAATTTTTTGCGATATTAAATTAAGGAAATTGAAGCGCGGTGTAAATCTTTTATCGCGTTCAATATAGATCAGGAGGGTTTATGGCGTATATTGCACTTTATAGAAAATGGAGACCCGCTTTATTTGAGGATGTTGTTGAACAGGAACATGTTGTACGTACACTTAAAAATAGTGTTACCAGTGAAAGAATTGCCCATGCTTACCTTTTTTGCGGAACCAGGGGAACGGGAAAAACAACCACAGCCCATATTTTTTCCAGGGCGATTAACTGTTTAAACCCCAATGACGGAGATCCATGCAATCAATGCGAGGTTTGCAGGGATATCTTATCCGGAAGTATTTTGGACGTAATAGAAATAGATGCGGCTTCCAACAATAGTGTTGACAATGTCCGGGAAATTCGGGACGAGGTAGTCTATGCACCATCCAGAGCAAAGTTTAAAGTCTATATTATTGATGAAGTTCATATGTTATCCAGCGGTGCATTCAATGCTTTACTGAAAACCCTTGAAGAGCCGCCGCCGCATGTTGTTTTTATCCTTGCGACAACAGAACCCCACAAGCTGCCTCCTACCATTCTTTCCCGCTGCCAGCGGTTTGACTTCAGACGGATTACGGTAGACAGCATTGCAAAAAGGCTTGATATGATTTCAGGATCAAACGGGGTGGTACTGAGTCAGGAGGCTGCAAGGCTTATTGCAAGGTTATCCGATGGAGCCCTCAGGGATGCCATCAGTATTTTGGACCAGTGCATAGCTACAGGAAAAGATGAGATTTCCTATGAGGATGTCCTTTCGGTAGTGGGAATTGTAAAGGATACTTTTATATCCGATATGGTTTCGGCCATAGCTGATAATGATATCGGCAGAATTTTAAAGATGGTGGATATGCTTGTAATGGACGGTAAGGATATCACCCAGTTTGTATCCGATATGGTGTTGTACTATAGAAACCTGCTCATCTGCAAAATATCCCTAAAGCCTGAGGAAATTATTGAAGCCTCAAAAGAGACCATAGAGCTGATGAAAGAACTGGGAGGCAGGTTTAGCCAGGAAAGTATAATGAGCATCATAAAAGAACTTTCAGCCATTGAAAGCAGTTTAAAGTGGGCTACACACCCAAGAGTCCTGCTGGAAATGGTTCTTGTTAAGATTTGTGAATCCGAAGCAAATGTGAGCTTTGAAGGAATTCTTGCGAGATTGGCCGAGTTGGAAAGGAAAATCAGTAGTGGAGAATTTGCGGTAAAGCAAGATGTAAACCATACGGCAAAGAAAGAGACTTTGCCTAAAAAAGAGACTCCCTCAAGCCAGGAGGATCAGGCACCGCATAAGGAGAAGAAGGGGAAATCCAATTTAGCCAATGTGAAAAGCATTGAGCAGTGGGCAGAGGTCTTAAATGACCTGAAGGGCAATGGCAGAATGGCGCTGTATACCAGTTTGATGGATGCAAAAGCAGTTCAGTTGGACCATAAATTCATAGGGATCATATTTAAAGGCGGTAGCAGCTTTAATAAAATGATGGTATGCAAGATTGAAAACATGGAGGCGTTGGAATCTGCCGCAAGCCGTGTTTTGGGCAGAGAGGTAAAATTTAAATGTCTGGATGAGGATAGTTTTGAAGATGGTGCAGTAGGTGGCAAAGCGGCGGAGAAGGATGAACTGTTGGAAAAGGCACAGGATATTGCTAAAAGGCTCAATACACCCCTGAATATCATTGATGAATAAGGGGTGTGAAAATAAAAGAAGGGAGCCGTCCGAATTTCACATGACGACTCCTTTTTTGATTTGTAATACTAATAATTTACAGGTGTCTTATTGAAATGGTCGATGATAATAAGGATATCCTGCATATTGATAGCATTATCCTTATTAAAATCAGCGGAATCCAGGTATTTTCCATCACCCTTTGCGCTGTTAAAATACAAGATTAACTGTAAAATATCTGTCATATTGATGGCATTATCTTGTACTCCCTCGATTTCCATATCGCCTGCCCACATGCGTAAAGGAGCTTCAGCCGTGGATATGGAAGTGTCGGAAACTACGGACAGATCTTTTATATATCGGGCTAAATAATTGGGCTTGCTTATCTTTAATGTGTACCCCCCAGTATTTTGCTCCAGGCCGCTAATCTCAAAATAACCGTTGGCATCCGTGTAGGCGGTCTTCTGTATACCTTCGACCTCCACTTTGAACTGACCTTTTACCAGGGCTGCCGCACTATCGGAATAGATAAGGTCAGGTGCGATAAAACCCGAAACCTTGTGAGAGGGTGTGGATGAATCACCTCTTACCAATAAACCATTACTTCCTACGCCGATATACTGTTTTCCATTCCAGGCCATATCGTTGATGCTTTCGTTGATTCCTATATCTTTTTTTGTCCAGTAGTTTCCGTCAGTTGAGGTATAGAAACCACCATCATTGGCTATTACAATAAATTCTTTACCTGTCCATATACTCTTTCCAATTAAACCGGTTATTTCTACATTTGCATGGTCCCAGGTAAGTCCATCTTGAGAGGTGAAAATACTATAGTAGTTTATACAGGCTACAAGCATGTTTTGATTTCCTGAAAGGCTTCTGATGCCTGTTATTTTGGGCATTTCGTTCTTTGTCCAGTTTATACCGTCAGGGGATGTTGCTAAATAAGAATGCCCTGCTGCGACAAATTCTTCACCATTCCAGGTAATGGCATTGATCTCTTCGCTTGTATCTGGAGGTTTAAGAGTCCATGTTACTCCATCAAGGGAAGTAACCATCGTACCTGCATCTCCGACAGCGACAAACATATTGCCGTTGTATGCCAGATCGTGAAGGACATTGTTTGGTCCAGGATAGGATGTACCCCATGAAGTACTCCAAAAGATTCCGTCAGCAGAGGTACAAATGATTCCAGTAGCCTTATTAAGATTTCTATGGACGCCTGCGGCTACATATTTTTTGCCATCCCAGATGATTCTCACCAGTTCGTTGTTGTATAGATTGGTTTTCTTCCATTTCCAGTTTATACCGTCTTGTGAAATAAGAGCACTTCCACCGGTACTCAAGGTTAAATATTTAGAGCCGTCCCAAACGATACTTGTGAAACCTTCTGCAGGCCATTTTGTGTAATCCTTCCAAACGTCTCCATCCTCCGAAATACAGATTTTCCCTCCATATCCCACGGCAACGAATAAGTTGTTAGCCCATACAATATCATATAGATTCCTTGAATTTTCTAGAAGTCTTGTACTCCAATTCGTACAATCGGTAGAAACGTAAACCTCCTTTCCTACTAACACATAGGTGTTTTCGCTGCAGGCAAGACAGTTTAAGGAAGGACTATCATCAACATAGGCAGGTTGATATTTTTGAATGGTCCAGTTGAGGCCATCCTGTGAAGTAACAATTGAACCGAAGCCGCCAATACCAACAAACGTATTACCCATGTATCGGATACGGTTAAGGGATAGAGTCAAGGGGGTATTTAGCTGTCTGGTCCATGAAATTGCATCGGTAGATGTATAGATTTCACTATCCTTTGCAGCAGCAAATAATTTTCCGTTCCATGCGATGGTTCTAAACTGGTTCTCTGCTGATACGGTCCATATTATGCCGTCAGGCGAGGTTATAACTTCCGTCGTATAATACCCTACTGCAGCAAATGTTTTTCCATTCCACGCAATGTCTTCTAAGATACTGTTTTGTGAAATTTCTCCGCAAGATCTAACGGTCCATATCAAGCCGTCACTGGATGACAAAATGGTTGCATTTTCCCCAACTGCCACAAAGATGTTTCCATTCCAGAGAACTTTGTTTAGATTACTTAATGTTCCTGAAGTCCTTTTCGTCCAGTACAAGGCATCAGTAGAGGTCATGATGCAGCCCTTATCTCCGACTACCACATATAAACCCTTTCCGTAGGTGATTCCATTATAGTTGAATATTTCAGGGGTGACTTTTGTCCATGTAAGGTCGGCTTGCGCATATGTCCCGGTAGATGCACCAAGCAGTAATACTGTACAAATCAAACTAAATACCAATGCAAAGGAAATCAATCTACTCATTTATTTACCCTCCTTTAGCTTTTGTCAGTGCTGATTATAATTCCGGTATGGCTATTTTAGAACGTCTTCGGTATCACTTCCTTCCAATGCTGACGTCCTCCTCTGCATCAGTTACTAATATTCTCTATGTATTTGGATCGTGAAAGTAATTTTGCATGGATAAATTGAATTTTCACGATATTAAATCAAGGTAATCGAAGTGCGACGTAAATCCTTTACCTCTTTCAAAATATATTAAAAAACATTATTGTACATTCGCCAAATTTGTAATACGATTTTAACACTTTATAGGTTGTATAACAATTAACTACATTGTTATTTAGTGCTCTATCTTGGTAATATATCCAGGTTGTCAATTCCTTTTACGGATAGTTGTTCCAAAAATTAAAAACGGGTGAATAAAATACCCACCCGTTAAATAAGACTCAAAACAATTTGTTACGGTTTTAATGGCGGAAGACTTGGAATAGTCTGGTTTGGATCGCCTCGCAGAGGGAGATTCCGGCAAATATATTGCCCTGCACTGTTCTCTGTAGCCGCACCAGCGGGAGCCGGTTGGTGAACACGCTGTTTCCAAATCTGCCAAATCATAAAGCCGTCAAAAGGCTTTCCTTTATTCTTTACGTAGTTTACCAAGGTTTCAACATTGTAATATTTGGAGGCCATATTGTTTTGTCCTGTGAGCATTTCTCCGTCATATGCAGAACCAGGTTCTGCATTGAGCTTCAGTACAGCACCTCCGGAGCCTTCAGGTGCAATTTCGATTCCCACGTTAATCGGGCCGTCGTAGATTGCGCGGTAGGCTTCGTATCCTTCCCTTGGGTCATAGTACTCGCCGCCGTCATAGGACATAAGGTTTATGTGGCTTAACATATGTCCATTATCCTTTACAACCCGGTACATGGTGCCGCCGAAGGGAGAGCCCCATTGGACCTTTCCTTCTTCAAAAGGAGTACCTAATACATAGTACGCACCGGTTGACCATCCGGCAATGGAGATGCCCATTTTAACACCACGGGATTTGATTTCGTTATAGAGGCTGGAGACAATCCCTTTGATCTCACCGTCTTTGGAGCAAGAGAAGGTATCCGGAGGACCCTTTTTAACAGTGGAACCGCTGGATTCCCAGTCTACATCGATCCCTGTAGCGCCTAAGTCAAGTGCCAGGTCTACTACGTGAGGCGCGTTAAAGTTTGCCCACTGGCTTCCCTGGCTGTACGCCCAGCCGCCGATGGAAACCCAAACCTCTGTACCGCGCGCTTTCAGTGCCGCAATGATATTTTTAAAGTCTTGTACCTGCTGAGGCGTAAACTTCTTTTGACCGGTAAATGTGGTAGCCCCTTCAACAAACTCGAAGCCTGCTACTGCCTGATCAAATGCGTAGGAGCCCTTTTGGTAGGTTGTATCCGGTCTTGCAAAGGCCAGATTTACATGTGTAAAATAGTTCGGAATATTTTTGGGATCCAGGTCGTAAATACTTGTATTCCATGTACCTGCATAGCCTACGTACATTCTTTGCGCCGGTGGAGGCGGTGTACCGTAAGTTGGCGTTGGGGTCGGTGTATAGGTTGAAGGTATTGTATTGGTTGGTGTTGAAGTGGGTGCAGTTGTCATTGATGATGTAGGTACCGGTGTATATGTAATTGTGTTGTAATCATAATCTTGTTGGTAATCGGCCATGCTCTTATTAAAGTGATTGATGATTATCAAAATATCTTCCATATTGATGGCATTATCCATATTAAAGTCACTTTCCGCTTTATATCCCGGATTTCCTACTGAAGTATTGTAGCTTGTAATAAGCTCAACAATATCGGACATATTGATGGCGTCATCCTGCTTGCCGTCGATCACCATATCTCCTGCCCACATCTGTACAGGTTTGTTAGCTGAGCCGACTGTAACATGCCCGCTTAACCGGATACCCTGTATTTCTCTTCTCAGGTGATTGGTCTTTGTTATTTTTAGAGTGATGTTTGCAGAAACTGGAGGGAAACCGCTGAGTGTGAAGTATCCGTTGTTGTCTGATATGCCATATGTACTCATACCCGAAGCTTCAACTTTAAATCCAGCATTTACGGCGGGGTTGTTGGAAGTGACGTCAGCTTTAATAACTCCCGAGATTGTAAATGTTTGTCCCCCTGGTGGAACTGTCGGGGTTACAACCACCGGTGTGGATGGTGGGGTAACCGGACCTGTTGATTCTTTCCATAGTGCCGGAACATTGGGAGGCTGCCAGCCGTCCAATGATTTATGTGCGGCAATGCATTGATAGGTCTTACCGCTATAAGTGACAAGAGCATCTTTTGCATAATCCGTGTTAGGCTGCCATTCCGGTATGGCTGCTCCGGAAATTCCAATGCCTGTAGTAACAAACATTGAAAGCAGAAGCATGAGGCTGATAGAGAGGGCTATAACCTTAAACCAAAGCTTTTTTCCTGATGTTTTCATATACGCTCCTCCTTAAAAAATAATAAAAGATAAAATATTTTATCAGTGTTGGTCGGGTTGATTTTGTATATATATAACAACACTGATAAATGCTTTGAATTAAAACAACATCTTTCCTTAATCAATAATTTTATCGGTTTCAAAAAACTGTCACAATTGTGTATCTTGGTTTCTACTGCGTTTTTTTGGCCAATACCGGGAATGGGGAGGCATTCTGACATGATCAAGCCTCGGAGTCGTATGAGTACGGCCGTTTAATACTTTACTAACCTCGTTCTTTTAAATACATAATTTTAGATTGTGGTTCATAAAATACAAAAAGGTGCTCAGCATCACCAAAGCACATGTATGGTCCCCACACCCTGCATTTGCAAGAACGCTTCAAAATCGTTGGCATCACCGAGGATTCCGTCATAATAACTTGCAAAATACTTATTTTGGATACTCATAACGCTATCCCTCCTCAAAGTATTACTCCTGAAAAGATCCACTTTTACTATACTATTTTTTGTTTCATACAACCAACTTCCTTTAGCGGATTCCAGGAAAGGCAAAAAAATCCACAATCTAACTTTAACATCTTTTTAATAGCTGTTCAATAAAATCATATAGAAGGGGTAATGGATCGATGTTATCCAAATGTATCGTTTTATATCATATATTTTGCGTATGGTAAAACATTGCCACCGGTGAACAATGTAGTGACGGAATGCGGTACTCTATGGTAAAATTATTAATATTATGATAAAAACATTATAAGTATCTAAAACATATACTTTTTTCTGTGGACACAGATTATATATAGATTTCCGTGTTTTTAGGATTGGTTTAAAATAATATTTTCAGTTTATTTGCATTGAAATCCCAATAAATAGGATATAGTAATGAGGGGAAGGGTCACATGGTTAGAATGTTACAAAGAGGGTTTGTTTCTATTGTAGGGGTAATCGGTATCATCTTTGTCCTTTTTTATTTAACCTTATTCTCCAACCGGATTGCGGTGGACTGGGAGCCTGATAACGCCTATATTAAGGATGATATTGTACGTTTTGACGGGACGAACTATCAGTGTATTAAAGCCCACCAAGCGCTGAAGGGTGCAGAACCCCCGAAAGAACCTGCACTCTGGAAAGTACATAATGTCAGGGAACTGATTTTTTCCGATATGTCCATTGATCAAGATATCCTTTCTAAACAGGCTGTAAATATATCCGGTCATTTGCAAAATACGGCAAACAAGTGGAGCCTATCCGGAAGCATAGCGGTGGATGTTTCGGATGCCCAAACCGGGCTTGCATACGGGTTTAAAGCATCTATTCCTGGTTTGGAGATTTTGGCTGATACGGATCAAAACGGTTCCTTTACCCTTACCGGAATCCTGGAAAGTTCTGCAGGGTATATATTGGAAATTGATAAACCGGGATATTTAAAGAGGACAATAGACAATATAATTATAAACTCAAATGTGACCATTGCGCAGCCCATCGTAATATGGGCGGGGGATATTATAAGTGATGGGGCTATTAATATGTCGGATATCGTTTCTTTAATTCAATATTTTAATACCGCGAAGGGGCAAACGGGCTACAACCCCACTTGTGACTTGAATCAGGACAATGCTGTAAATATGACGGACATTATTATCATTTGCATGCATTTTAACCAGACATCAAAGGATTATCCAGCGGTTGCTATACCTACCCCTCAGCCTACCCCGACGGCTGCTCCCTCTCCTACGCCTCCCAAACTTCTTTCGGGAAGTTTCATACAGCCTTACCTTACTGACGGTTGGAATGCTTCCAAATTTGCCACCGAATATGATTATATGAAAAGCGTTAAAATGGATCATATGATATGGCAGTGGACTGTAGACAGTAAAAATATGCGGGCTTATTACCCCACAAGAATACCCGGGCTAACCCAGTTCAATTCTTATGACGCGGTAGGTGTCTCTTTAGAACAAGCAAAAATCAAAGGTATGAAAGTATGGTTGGGACTCAATTGGACGGATGATTGGTGGCAAAAATACGCCTATGATAAGGCGTGGCTTATAAAGGAGTTTGGCTTAAGTAAGGAAATTGCATATGAATTGTGGAGCCGTTATGGAGGGTTATACAAGGAAACCATCGCCGGCTTTTACATAACAATGGAGATTGATAATGTAAATTTCATGACTTCCGCATCTCAGGACAATATGAAAAGCGTTTATAAGGATCTCGCAGACTATATACATCAAAATATGAATAAGCCGGTTATGGTTGCACCCTTCTTTAATGAAAGTTTTGGAATGGGAGCGGCAACTTACGGCGCAATGTGGAAAAACATTTTGAGCTATGCACCTCTTGATATCGTAGCCCTTCAAGATGGAATCGGTGTAGGGCACTGCTCGGTGAAAACCGTTGGAAATTGGTTTTTGGAAATGAAAAATGCAGTGAAAACTGCAAGACCTGCTACCGAGCTTTGGTCAGATCTCGAAACGCTGGATCTGTCGTATAAGCCGGCACCTGTTCAAAGAGTCATTGAACAGATCCGGGCAGAAGCCAACTATGTGGATAAAATCACCAGCTTTAGTTTTAACCATTATGGTTCACCACAGCAGGGAAATAGTGTGCAATATAATGAATATAAAGCTTATGTGGATTCACTTAAATAAGTGCTTTTTACATATTTTCTTTTTAACTATTTTGTTGTATAATTAAAGTGTTGTGCAGAGTATTTTCGTCATTAGTTTTTAATGTCAGAAGGTTTTACTATCACGTATATTGAAAGTGAAAAATATTTTGCACTTTTGCCTTTCTTGCTTCATAACCCTTAGTTTTAATCATGATATTTATTAATTCCATTTAAAATCATTACCATGCTTCGTATAGCAAGTCTTAATATGCAATTTCTCTTATCATGTTTTAAGTTCTACTTACCACCACATTGGAGGAAATTAAATGATGAATAACAAAAATGTTTTGTTGAAAAATGAGCATGAGGCAAATAAGTTTGCAGCAAAGATGCTTTTAGGTACTGCAATACTTATTCTTGTTGCAATGACACTTGTTCTTGTGGGGGCATTCGGAAATGAAAGCAGCAATAAGGCCTCACAGGTGGTGAACTATTCCACTGCCGCTGTTGTAGCTCTGGTGCCGGCTATGATTTTACTGGTTTTCAAGTTACAAGGGTATTGGATAAAATATATGATGGTATTTTCTGCCGCCTTATCTATCGGAATTTTAAACTACATGGTTTCTACGCCACCCAATCATTCACTCACTACCGTGTGGCTTTTTACAGTTGCGGTTGCAAGCCTTTATTTTTCCAGAAAGCTGTCGATATTTGCGCTGGTTTTAATGATTGGGATTATGACAGCAAGTGATGTTGTAATCAAAAATTCAAGTTTAATTTCAAGTGTTCTTGCGAGAACTATGGAAAATGGTCCATTGATTCTTGTGTTCATTACATTGTCGGGAAGAACGAAAAAGCTGCTTATGAGCATGATGAAATCTGAAGAGGAACAGACTAGAATCATTGAAAATACGATGGCACTAGTTAATAAGTCATCCGATGTTTCGGCAGTTTTGGCTGAGTCGGTCAGCCAGTTATCCGAAATTACAAATATGACCACAAAAGCGAGCGAACAGGTAGCCTCACACGCATCACAAGTTGCTACAGGGTCTGAAGTTACGATGAATCAAGTGAATGAGGCTTTAGCTGCAGTAAAAGCAATTTCTGAAAATCTTAATAAAATTGCAGGGGAGAGCAGCTTTATTGCCCGGATATCTGCGGAAACTTATGAAAATAATAAAAGCAGCGGTGTTCTCATAAAAGATGCAGTCAATGAAATGAAAGCTGTTGAAAAAACAACCCTCCACAGTAGAGATATCATTCATGAACTGGGTGAAAGATCTAATGAAATAGGAGAAATTGTGGAGGTTATTACCGGTATTGCAACACAAACAAATCTGTTATCATTAAATGCTGCAATAGAATCTGCGAGAGCCGGAGAACATGGAAAAGGATTTGCAGTAGTTTCTGAAGAAATACGTAAACTTGCCGAACAGTCCGAAAGTGCTGCAAAAAATATATCAAATATAATCAAAAAGGTTTTGGAAGATACAACGAAAGCAGTTGAGACAATGGAAAATGGAGCCCGTCTCGTAGCAAAAGGATTACATTTTATCGAACAAGCAGGTGATGCTTTTGAGAAGAGTTCGGTTTCCGGGGTGGAAGTAAATGGAAGAATACAGGATGTGAGCAGTGTTACTCAGAATATTTCTATTCATGGAGATAAGATTGTAGATGTAATTGAAAATATAAAAACAATCAGTGAAAAAAGCATTTCGGAACTTCAAAATATTGCGGCTGCTTCCCAGGAACAGTTAGCATCCATGGAACAGGTGACAACTTCTGTGAAAACCATTGAGGAAATGGCACAAGAATTAAAAAAGGCAGTTTTGGAAAAATAGACAATCTTAAAGGTATAAAAGGCTCAATAATGTGTTTGATTAATTGAGAGTGGTAAGCCTTGAAGAAAAAGAATTTGATTATGTATTTATATTGTATATCTGTGGTAAAATCCTGTATAATAGTAAAGAATAAAAGTTTGATAGCGGAGGGACATATTATGGCAAAAGGCGGTTTCCCGGGATTTGGCGGGAATATGGGAAATATAATGAAGCAAGCACAGAAGATGCAAAAGGATATGGAAAAACTCCAGGCTGAGCTCCATGAGAAAACAGTTGAGGCGACTGTAGGCGGGGGCGCTGTTACCGTTGTTGCATCAGGAAAAAAAGAAATCCAATCCATTGTGATAAAACCGGAAGTTGTTGATCCGGATGATGTTGAAATGCTTCAGGACTTAGTTCTTGCGGCAATAAATGAAGCTTTGAGAAAAGCAGACGAAATGGTAAGCGGTGAAATGGGCAAAATCACCGGAGGATTAGGCGGACTGTCGGGATTATTCTAAACTTATCCCTTAGATAGGAAGGATTATATAATGAGTTTTTATTCAGTACCTATAGCAAGGCTGATTGAGGAATTTGAAAAGCTTCCCGGTATAGGTCATAAAACGGCACAAAGACTGGCATTTCACGTGCTGAACCTTCAGGAGGAAAAAGTTCAAAGCTTAGCAAATGCGATTATTGATGCGAAAACGAAAACAAGGTATTGTTCTATTTGCAGCAATTTGACAGATATTGACCCATGCGGCATATGCAGCGGAATGTACCGTGAAGGCTCGACCATTTGTGTTGTCGAAGACCCTAAGGATGTGGTTGCAATGGAGCGGACAAGGGAATTTAAAGGACTTTACCACGTTTTGCACGGTGCAATTTCCCCAATGGAAGGAATCGGACCTGAGGATATCAGGATAAAGGAACTATTGGCAAGAATCAGGGATGGAAATGTGAAGGAAGTTATACTTGCCACAAATCCGAATATTGAAGGTGAGGCCACCGCAATGTATATCTCCAAGCTGTTAAAACCTCTCGGGATAAAGGCTACAAGGATAGCTCACGGGATCCCGGTGGGCGGCGATTTGGAATATGCGGATGAGGTGACGCTGGCTAAAGCCCTTGAAGGGCGAAGAGAAATCTAGCCTGGGCGTGGTAGGTGTATAATCCCAAAAAGGTCTTGTTAATATGCCAAATAGTTTAATCAGAAGTCATGGAGAAAATGCTATTGAAATTGCATTGGAACCGTGGCTTTTTACTTTTTATTCCAGTACTTAGCACTAAGCTAAAAGGCTATGAATACAGTGCTTGAAGTGAATGTTGCTAAACCTAATCGGTTTAGTCTTCCAGCCCTATTCTTTTCCTGATAAAATTTTCTTGTATGGAATACTTGGATGAAAATTAGTATCGTAAAATTATTTTTATACAAGGGGGCGTTAAATGGAACCGGAACTCTTTTCTGAATGGCGTTTATTTGAGAAGGTAGCATTAGAACAACTAAGGAACTTTGGTATAAAAGAAATTAGCAAATTCAGACTGTTAGAAGTTATGAAGTTACCTTCCTTTTATTATGAAAGCATTAAAAGATGGGCCCTATGTGAAGATATGGTGCTAAGGTTTGACTGGCTTTGCCAGAATGACTATAAGAAATTTAATAATATAACCCAACGGGCAAAGTATCTAAAAGAAATTTCTCCAACAATTAGATATAAGGCAATTAAGGTTGAAGAAAACTATTCACAATCAATTATGGAGGAGCTTTTAAAGCTAAGAATACCGATTATTTTAAATAATAATATTATTGGACGTGACGGAGTAAGTTACGAAATTGAGTTTGGTGGATTTTTGTATGATATTAAATTAAGATGGTGGGAAGATGTACCATATGAGTGGAAAGAAATTCAGTGTTTTACAAGAAGAATCATAAGGGATTTTGATAATATGCTAAAGGATGAAGAATATGCTGACTTACCAGATTATAGTGGAAAACTTTGGCTAAAACCTGTTACTAATACAGTTATTACTGAGGAAATGGTGAACTTTCTAAAACAATTTTCTGGATTTAAAAAAGTTGATGTAACAAGAATTTATGAACTACTAAGACTGCAAAAAAGACTTTTTCTCGAACCCAATTATAGCCACAAAGACTTCACAAATATTAAAATTGAATTTGATAGATTGGGTTTAGATATTGAATTTATCTAAAAAGGAGTAAAAGTAGGGATTTGGAAGTATTAAATATTAATAAAGCACGCATCAGACAGTTAGATTTTATGGATTTAGGACGTTGAATATAAACAGATATCAATAAAGAGGGGGAATAATGAGGTTGCACATAAATATATTGATTTTAAAATTAATAAAATTAATATATGGATTAAAAATATTAATTGTACTATTGACAATTGTTAAGGAAAATATTAAGATATATTTACAGTCGAATATAGTAACCATTTTACCATTATATATTAAGAGGTGATTTTATGCCGAAAGAGGTGCTTGGAAAGTGCCCGGTTTGCAGTCACGATACAGAAGTAACCAAAATCAGCTGTGATAGCTGTGGTACAAATATTGAAGGACGTTTTGAGTTATGCAAATTTTGTAGATTATCATCCGAACAGAAGGCATTTGTTGATGCGTTCATCAAATGCAGGGGAAATATAAAAGAAGTGGAAAAGGAGTTGGGTGTATCCTACCCTACAGTAAAAAACAGGTTAGAAGATGTAGCGTCAGCTCTGGGATATAAATCGGAATCTGATTCTTCAAGTGCAGGAAAGAAGAAAGAAATACTGGATAAGCTCAATAAAGGAGAGATTTCAGTCTCGGATGCGATTAACCTGTTAAAAGATTAAACGTACTTATTATTACGTTAAAACCGTTTGAGGGAGGTATATAGATTATGGCTTTGAGTGATGAAAAGGTTCTGATCCTGAAAATGCTTGAAGAAGGGAAAATAAGCAGCGAAGAAGCAGTCAAGCTTATGGAAGCGATGGATAATAATCCGAAAAAGGAAGGCGGCTTTGAGGCTGCACCTAAATCATCCAAACAGGCAAATTTTCAGGATGAAATATTTAAAATGAGAGATAAAATTCATGAGTGGAAAAAGGACTTCAAAAATAACTACAAACAGAATGATTTTGACCGTACCGTAGAAGAGTTTGCTGCTAAAGCAGAAAAGCTGGGTAAAAATGTAGCTACGACAACCGTTGGAATAGTGGATAGGGTAATTGATTTTGTTGGAAGTTTTGTAGAGACCAATGCATTCAATCTATTCGGCAGTTATAAGATTATCGATAAAGCATTTGATGCCATAGCAATAGAAGGCGCTGCACTCCATATTGAAGGTATTAATGGGTCTATCCTGGTAAAAAAACACATAGAAGATAAGATAAAAATCAGAACAAAAGTAAGGAGTCCTCAAAATAATGCAGATGAAATCTTAATGTTTGAGGATCTAGGTGGAACAGTTTCTCTTAAAATCAAACCTATGGCCAATATTAGCGTTTCACATGAGGTTTACCTGCCGGCCATAAAATTCGGCAGAATAAAGCTGGAAACTACCAACGGCAAAATCTATGTGGAGGATTCATTATCACAAAGTTTTGAGTGTACTACAAGGAACAGCCACATTGAATTGATGGGTGTAAACAGTGAAAAGATTAGTGTGGGCACAAAAAATGCCCGGATACAAATTGGATATGTCATAGGAAGGGATATCGATATTAACACAAATAATTCTGTGATCGATATCAAACATATTAAAACCGGCAATTTAAAAGCAGTAACCATGAATGGAAGAATCCTTGTAGAAAATGTTCAGAATTATGAAGATTCCAAAGATATCAATTTGGAGTTAAAGACAAGCAATGGCGGCATTAAGGTAAACATGGATGATATGAATAATCATAGAGGTTATAAGGTAAAAGCACAAACCTCAAACGGTGGGGTTAACCTCTTAATACCTCAGATCAAATATGATAATTTAAATAAGCAAATGGGTGGAAAGAACTATATTGAGGCTGAGAGTGAGGACTTTAACAATGCAGCCTCAAAGGTATACATCGATGCACAAACCGTTAACGGTTATATTGAAGTTGTGAAATAAATAATTTCAATTTGGAGCAGTGTGGAATATTTCCATGCTGCTTTTTAGTGTGCAAATTTAAGCTCAGTCAGAGCCTGAAAAATGTACAAAGTACACTTTAGAAAAGTTGGAGTGTAAAAAATTTCCTGAAGAAAAGTTGTGGATTCACAGGAACCTTATAGATTAATAATTTGATTTGTGTTATAATATAGCACCGTAGAAATCATTTTTTTATAATTATGAGGTGTAAAATGCTTGACAGGTTGCAGATGGTGGAAGATCGATATGATGAGATCAGTCACAAACTAGGAGATCCTTCTGTTTTGGAAAACCAGGAGGAGTATAGAAAATTGATGAAAGAATTCTCCGATTTAGAGGAGATTGTTTTAAAATACCGTGAATATAAAAAAGTAAATGCGGATATCAAAGACGCTAAGGAAATGTTAAACGATAAGCTGGACGAGGAATTTCGGGAGATGGTCCAAGGAGAATTGAAAGAGGCAGAAGAAAAGCTTGAAAAGTTTCAAAAGGAATTAAAAGTACTTCTTATGCCAAAAGACCCTAATGATGATAACAATGTTATCGTTGAGATAAGGGGTGGAGCAGGGGGAGAAGAGGCAGCATTGTTTGCGGGTGTTCTTTTCCGTATGTATTCCAGATACGGCGAACGTAAACGCTGGAAAACAGAAATTCTGGATGAGAATGCCACTGAATTGGGTGGATTTAAAGAAGTTGTTTTCGTGATTGAAGGAAAGGGCGCCTATAGTAAGCTGAAATTCGAAAGTGGAGTCCATAGGGTTCAGAGAGTACCAACCACAGAGGCAAGTGGGAGGATCCATACATCAACAGTGACAGTGGCAGTACTGCCTGAGGTTGAGGAAGTGGATGTGGATATCAATCCTACCGATTTGGAAATCGATACGTTCCGTGCTTCAGGTGCAGGCGGACAGCATATCAATAAGACCGAGTCAGCCATCCGTATTACTCACAAGCCTTCGGGAATAGTAGTAACCTGCCAGGATCAGAGGTCCCAGCATAAAAATAAGGATAAGGCAATGAAAATTTTGCGCTCCAAACTGTATGAGATAGCGCAGCAGCAGCAAGCATCAGAGTTGGCACAGGAAAGGAAAAGCCAGGTGGGTACCGGTGACAGGAGTGAGAGGATTAGAACCTATAATTATCCTCAAGGAAGGCTCACAGACCACAGAATCGGATTAACTTTATACAAGCTTGAAACCATTTTGGAAGGCGATTTGGATGAAGTAATTGACGCTTTGATTACCACAGATCAGACAGAAAAGCTGGGCGGTATGGATGATGATGAATAATTGGAAAGACAAATGATTCAACTGTCTCAAAATCCTTTTATTGTGCAGTTTTAGGAATAAAATAAATGCTCCTGAATACAATTTTAAAAAATGCGTTTTCAGGGGGTTCACTTGGAACACTTATTAAAAGTTACTTTTATCGGCCTTGTCTCCGGGATTATAGGTACAGGTACCGGAGGATTGATGGCTTTTTTTGTTAACAAGATCAGCAACCGGTTCATCAGCTTTATATTAGAGTTTTCAGCCGGCTTAATGACTGCGGTGGTTTGTTTTGAACTTATACCGGAGGCTTTTGAACTGGGAGGCACCTGGCTTACGCTGCTCGGGGTAATTTTAGGAGTTTTCCTCATCATTGTAATTGAAGATTACATTCACAAACTTGACTTTATCAAAAGTAAAGGGAATTCAGGACTCTTAAGGGCTGGAATCCTTATGTCCATTGGTATTGCCCTACACAATTTTCCTGAAGGGTTTGCCGTGGGCTCAGGCTTTGAAGCATCGGTCAAACTTGGAGTAACCATAACACTGGTCATTTTGATACATGATATTCCCGAAGGGATTGCTATGGCTGTGCCTATGAAAGCAGGAGGTTTTTCTAAAACGAAGGCGTTCGTTATTACTGCCCTATCCGGTGTGCCCATGGGTCTGGGGGCATTTTTAGGTGCTTTATTCGGGGAAATTTCCAGTGAATTTATTGCAGTTTGCCTTGGATTTGCAGGAGGTGCCATGCTCTATATCGTTTATGGCGAATTGGTTCCCGAGTCGAAAAATTTGTATCGGGGCAGAATCTCATCTATAGGAAATGTAATAGGTATCCTTTGCGGAATTCTGGTTACGTTGTCAAGTTAACCAAGGTTTGATAAATATAAATCCAGATCATAATTTCAATAGGAATAATGATGATTGTTATGAAAGACATGCGTTTTTTGCAGGAAAAAGAATGAATGCAAATAATTTGAATTTTTCAATAGAAACCGAAGTTGAGAGAGATCATTTATATGAGATATAATAATATCAACAGATTGGCAAGGTATAAGCTAATGCAGCGCTACATAAGTCTTTGTTTAGAGCTGCTGTAACTTTTACGGTAAGGAGACAATGAAGTTTGAAAACTGAAATTATTCAATTGGATGAAAACAAAATAGAGATGGACAAGCTCCGATATGCCGCAGAAATATTAAGAGGCGGAGGGCTTGTTGCTTTTCCTACCGAGACAGTCTATGGATTAGGTGCGAACGCATTGGATGAGAAAGCAGTTGAAAAGATATTTGAAGCCAAGGGACGGCCTTCCGATAATCCGCTTATTGTACATATTTCAGGTATGGATGCATTGGAAGAGCTTGTTAATGAGGTGCCTTCCGTAATGCGGCCCTTAGTAAAAACTTTTTGGCCCGGTCCGCTAACAGTGGTACTTAGAAAGTCGGGTATCGTACCCCGGGTAATCACTGCCGGCTTAAATACGGTTGCGGTTAGAATGCCGGAGCATCCGGTAGCTCTTCAACTCATCCGTGAAAGCGGAGTTCCGGTTGCGGCTCCAAGTGCCAACACATCCGGTAAACCCAGCCCAACAATGGCAAAGCATGTCATTGAGGATTTGTCGGGAAAGGTGGATGTTATTATAGACGCAGGCATATCCAAGGTTGGTTTGGAGTCTACAGTACTTGATCTCACTGTGGATCCACCCATGATATTACGGCCTGGGGGAATAAGTCTTCATGAATTGAGCAAAGCTATAGGCGAAGTTGTTTTGGACCCTGCTTTAATGAAAAGCGGAGCTGCAGATGTAGTTCCTAAGGCACCGGGAATGAAATATACCCACTATTCTCCCAAAGCGGATGTGATTATTGTTGAAGGTGAACTCTCCAAGATTGTGAAGACCATTTCGAAAATGGCGGAGGAAAGTCGGAAGCAAGGGAAAAAAGTAGGTATTCTTGCGACAGAACAAACAAAGGAATTGTATTCATTGAATCATATCTTATGTGTTGGCAACCGGGACGAGCCCCAAACCATTGCTGCAAATCTATTTAATCTGTTAAGGGAGTTTGACCGGTTGAAAGTAGATGTAGTTTTTGCAGAGGCTGTGGACCGGAGTAATATCGGTTTTGCAATTATGAACAGGTTGACCAAAGCCGCAGGCTACAATATTATTAAGGTGGAATAAGACAGAGGGGTGGTCGCTTTGAAACAAATATTGTTTGTGTGCACCGGGAATATATGCAGAAGCAGTATGGCAGAAGGCTTATTTCGTAAAATGATTGAAAGGGATGAAAAGCTTAAGGGAAAAATATCTACAGCATCTGCAGGTACATCGGCTTTCGACGGTGAAATGGCCAGTTCCAATTCGGTGAAGGTTCTAAGGAGTGAGTGGGGAGTTGATATCAGGTCTCACCGGTCTAGGGCGATTACCAAAGAGCTTATCGATAAAGCGGATTTGATCCTTACAATGACAAGGGAGCATAAAAGGGCTATTATAAGGTTTTATCCTGACGCAAAGCAAAAAGTATTTACTTTGAAGGAATATGTTGTTGAAGGAAAAGTAGATGAAAACCTGGAGGAGTACAATTTCGCACTGGATGTTGCCGATCCCTACGGTATGCCGGAAGAGGTCTACCGGCGTTGTGCCTTCGAAATACAAGATGCCCTTCAAAAGCTGGTAATGAAACTTAAAAGAGAAATCATTGAGTGATAATGATGCTGTACGAGGTAATAAAAACTTATTTTGACATATAGTTTTGTATACTATAAAATATTTAATTGGAGGTATAAAATGATTGCCATTGCAAGTGACCATGGTGGTTTCAGACTAAAAGCAGAGGTTTTGAAGTATCTGAAAGATAAGGGATACGAGGTTAAAGATTTCGGAACCTGTGACGAGCAGTCAGTGGATTATCCGGAGTATGGCTTGGCTGTTGCAGAAGCTGTAAAAAGCGGAGATTGCGAGAGAGGTATTGTGATTTGCGGAACGGGTCTTGGCATTTCAATTGCCGCAAATAAGGTTCCCGGAATCCGTGCAGCAGTTTGTACCGACAGTTTTATGGCAAGAATGAGCAGAGAGCACAATAATGCAAATGTTCTTGCATTGGGAGAAAGGATTGTAGGAGCAGGATTGGCCCTGGAAATTGTAGACGTGTGGCTAAAGACTGAATTTCAGGGTGGAAGACACGAGAGTAGAGTAGACAAAATTTCAGAAATAGAAAAAAAGTATTCTAAATAAGTGAGGAGAATATTCATGAAAAATGTTTTCATTTTTGACCACCCGTTGATACAGCATAAAATTTCTCTTTTAAGGGATAAGAATACCAATACGAAGGAATTTAGAGAACTTGTTTCCGAGATTTCCATGCTTATGGGTTATGAAGTAACCCGGAATATGCCTCTCAAGGAAGTTGAAATCGAAACTCCGGTAGGAATTGCGAAAACAAAGGTGATATCCGGTAAGAAACTGGGCATTGTTCCAATACTTAGGGCAGGATTAGGCATGGTAGACGGGATGATAAGGCTGCTTCCCATGGCAAAAGTGGGACATATCGGGCTTTATAGAGACCCGGACACTTTAGAACCGGTGGAGTACTACTGCAAACTTCCTGTGGATGCAGGTGAGAGGGATATTGTTGTCCTTGATCCGATGCTTGCTACGGGAGGGTCTGCATCAAGTGCCATAAATTACCTTAAACAAAAAGGAATCAGTAATATCAAGCTTATGTGCCTTATTGCAGCAAAAACAGGGATCGAAAGGGTTAATAAAGATCACCCGGATGTCGAAATATATTGTGCGGCGGTAGATGAGGAGTTAAATGATCACGGCTATATTATACCCGGTCTTGGAGACGCGGGAGACAGGCTCTTTGGCACAAAGTAGGATACTGGATGAGGTAAGGGGGAAACGATATGAGGCCGTCATGGGATGAATATTTCATGGAAATTGTAGAGCTCATCAAAACGAGATCTACATGTACTAGAAGACAAGTGGGTGCTTTAATCGTAAAGGACAAGCGGATTCTAGCATCCGGATATAACGGAGCACCCTCGGGTTGTAAGCATTGCAGCGATGTAGGGTGTCTCAGGGAAGAGATGAAGATTCCTTCCGGACAAAGGCACGAACTATGCAGGGCAATCCATGCAGAGCAAAACGCAATTGTTCAGGCTGCCTATTCCGGAACTAGTGTTAAAGATGGTACATTGTATGTTACACATCAACCTTGCGTACTTTGTGCAAAAATCATTATCAATTCCGGGATAAAAAAGATTGTTTTTAGGGGTGAGTATCCGGATGAGCTCGCGATGGAACTGCTCAAGGAAGCAGGAATACGGGTTGTCAAATTTGATCCGGGAAATTATTCGGTTAAAATGATGCTGCATGAAATCAATAATCAGGTGTAATGCGGAAATGGTTTATAGTATGGCTGAGTTTGTTTGTCAAAAGTTAATTTCAAAAGATAAAAGAGGGTGTTTTTAATGGAGTACATATATGAATATTTGATCGCGTTCTTTGTGGCGTTTATTGTGGCTTTTTCCGCCACGCCGATAGCAAAGAAAGTAGCTTTTAAAATTGGAGCCGTTGATGTACCCAAAGATAACAGAAGAATGCATAAAAAGCCAATTGCCAGACTTGGAGGATTGGCCATTTTTGCGGGATTTTTTATTTCTACCCTGTTTTTTGTATTAAGTTCCATTCTCGACGTAACCCGGATATTGATTTTTGATAAACAACTATTGGGAATCATGATTGGTGCCATTATTATTGTGGGTATAGGAATTATCGATGATGTAAAACAACTGGGTGCAAAAATAAAGCTTTTGTTTCAAATCATTGCTGCAGTGATTGTAGTACTTACAGGCACAAAGATCGGTGCCATTACAAATCCATTTTCTGAAATTGGAGTATCTTCATTAAGTGATTATATAGCAATTCCACTCACGATTTTATGGATTATAGGGATAACCAACGCCATCAATTTGATTGACGGTTTGGACGGACTTGCTGCAGGTGTGGCATCTATTTCTTCCTTGTCCCTGTTTTTTGTCTCGGTTATAAATATTGCGAATGATCCAAGGAATATCGTGATTGCGATTATTACTGCTGCTGTAGCTGGATCGACTTTGGGATTTTTGCCCTTTAATTTCAATCCTGCAAAAATATTTATGGGAGATACCGGCGCAACATTTCTTGGCTTTATTCTTGGATCCATCTCAGCCCAGGGTATGATGAAATCTTATGCGGCAATAACCATTGCGATTCCGCTTTTGGCACTAGGTCTGCCTGTTTTCGATACCATCTTTGCTGTCTTTAGAAGACTGCTGAGCGGGAAGTCCATTATGTCTGCCGACCGGGGACATCTTCACCACAGGCTTATTGATATGGGATTAAGCCATAAACAATCCGTGGTTGTGATGTATACTGCCAGTGCGGCCTTAGGTTTGTGCGCAATTGTTTTAGCGGAAAAGGGAATTTTGAGTGCAATTATGCTCGTTATTGCCATTTCGGTGTTTGTTATCGGAGGAG
Source organism: Clostridia bacterium (assembly GCA_026418275.1). Taxonomy (GTDB): domain Bacteria; phylum Bacillota; class Clostridia; order Acetivibrionales; family DSM-2933; genus SKW182. The sequence continues at coordinate 11,841 of JAOABQ010000095.1, read as the reverse complement.
CAAGATACATGAGTGAATTGGATAACGATATGGAGAGCGAAAGTGAAGAAAGCGATGAAGTGGATATCAATATGGGAATCGGCGATGCGAATGATGTAAAAATAAATAACCAGTAAATGCTGCTGCCGGGAATGTTTTTATAGCTTTAACATAGAGATGTTTTATCAGAATTTTTTAGGGGGAATAGAATGGATAAGCTGAAAGTTATGGTAGTATTCGGTACTCGGCCGGAGGCTGTAAAAATGGCGCCTTTGGTAAAGGAATTGAAAAAGCATGAGGAAATAGAGACTTATGTGTGTGTTACGGCACAACACCGGCAGATGTTGGATCAAGTGCTTCAAATCTTCAATATAGAGCCGGATTTTGACCTCAATATCATGCAAGACCGGCAGACTTTGGTGGGGATCACGGTGAGAGCGCTTGAAGGGCTTAGCAATATATTTGAATCGGTAAAGCCGGATATTGTCTTGGTGCATGGAGATACCACCACTACGTTTGTAGGAAGCTTAGCTGCGTTCTACAAACAAATTGGGATCGGCCATGTTGAGGCCGGACTTAGGACCTTTGACAAATATTTCCCTTATCCGGAGGAGATGAACCGTAAGCTCACAGGGGCAATGACCGATCTGCATTTTGCGCCTACCGAAACCAACCGGAAAAATCTTTTAAATGAAGCTGTAAAGAAAGACAAGATTTATGTTACAGGAAATACAGTTATTGATGCATTAAAGACAACGGTTGATAAAAATTATGTCTTTGAGAGCGACAGCCTGAATAAAATAAATTGCACCGGAAAAAGGATCATAACAGTTACCGCACACCGGAGGGAAAACTTAGGTGAGCCGCTTCAGAATATTTGCAGGGCCCTCAAATATATTGCAGAACAATACAGCGATGTAGAAATAGTTTATCCCGTCCACTTAAATCCGAGTGTTCAGGAGACAGCCAGGAACATCTTGGGTGGGTGTTCCAATGTACACCTGATTGATCCTTTGGGCGTGCAGGATATGCATAATCTGATGGACCGGTCCTATCTTATATTGACGGATTCGGGAGGTTTGCAGGAAGAAGCTCCCTCGCTCGGAAAGCCAGTTCTTGTGCTTAGGAATGAAACCGAAAGGCCCGAGGCAGTTGCGGCAGGGACGGTGAAACTTGCAGGTACGGATGAAAAGGAAATCATAGACTTAACGGTAAAGCTGTTGGAGAATGAGGAAGAATACAACAAGATGGCTAGGGCAGTCAATCCGTATGGAGATGGCAGAGCTTCCGAAAGGATAGCCGGAGCACTCCTTTATGAATACGGGTTTAGAAGTACCAAGCCGGAGGAATTCAAATAAATTTTATACTATATACATAAATAACTTTTATTTAGACTACAATAAACTTCATAAGTGATAAATCGTTAGTTAATCAAAAAATATAAGCCGGCTTAAGCCGGCTTTAATGTTTTTTTAAGACTAGAACTTTCGTTGCATGAACACTTTCAGAATACAGGGTTCAAACACATTTCCTCTAGTCCGTCTTCTTTTACTTAGTCCCTGTACCTACCTGCACCTTACCGAACTCATTTTTCAAAATAATGATATCAACCCTTCTGTTTCTGCTTTTATTGATTTCGCTGTCATTTGGAAACTCAGGACTGAACTCGCCATACCCCACAGCCGAAATCTGTTTTGGGCTGATTCCTGCTTTATCGATCAACAAGCGAAGCACATTAACAGCCCGGGAAGAGGATAGTTCCCAATTGGAGGGAAACTCGTGCGTATTGATAGGGTCCGTGTCCGTATGTCCTTCAATCCTTATGTCATTGGATTTGAATTTTTTAAGAATCTGGCCGATATCCTGGATGGTAGGTTTTGAATCAGCCTCTAATAGGGCACTTCCGCTTTTAAAAAGGTAATGAGCGGTCATGGATATTTTTATTCCTCTGGAATCGATAGAAACCTTAATCTTGTCCCCAAGGTTTCCTGCCTTAATGATATTTTCTATTTCCTTGGTGGCTTCCTTCATCTGTTCGTCTTCCAGCCTTTGAGGAATAACAGGAGAAGGCGCCGTTGCTTCAAAGTTTAGCAAGGAGTTGCCTGACTCTATAAAATATGTATTGGCGGTACTATCACCAAGTGCTGTCCGAAGGGATGAAGCCAACTGATTAAATTTTGCCGCGTCTACCTGACTCATGGCATACAAAATGATAAAAAATATCAGAAGAAGGTTCATTAAGTCAGCATAGGTTAGCAGCCACCTTTCAGAGGTATCCTTTTCAACTTTTACCTTACCCATTGATTAGCCCTCTCCTTCATCCTTGGAATCCTGTTTTGAGCCACCTTTTTTATACATTTTTTCAAGCAGTGCAAGGTTGAGTTTTTCCTTGATGATTCTTGGATTCTCACCTGCCTGGATGGACAGAAGTCCTTCGATAATGAGGTCACTGATCATTTTGTCACGTTCTGCCTTTGTTTTAATCCGGGCGGCCATTGGTAGATAGATGAGGTTGGCAAGACCGACACCTAGCATGGTAGCGATAAAGGCCACCGCAATTTTATGTCCCAGTTCTCCAGGGTCCTCCATGTTGCCGAGAATAACAATCATTCCCATAACAGTACCCAACACACCCATAGTTGGCGAGAATCCTCCAGCGGCTTCTAACATTTTTGCTCCTGATTCGTGAATAGACTCATGAAGCTCAGCCTCTCTAATGAGAATGTCTTTAATAACTTCCGTTTCAATTCCGTCAACAACGAGAGCCAACCCTTTTCGGATAAGGGGATTATCATTATTCTGGGCGTCTTGTTCCAAGCTTAAAAGCCCGTCTTTTCTTGCTTTTTCAGACAGCTCGGCAAGCTTGTTGATAATTTCTATCTCGTTATAATTCTTGCTTGTAAATATTGTTTTTAGAGATCCAATTAATTTTTTTAGCTCGGGAAGGGGAAAAGCCAAAAGCATACACCCAATGGTACCTCCGATAACAATGAAAAGCGGTGAAGGTGCGACAAGACTTCCAAGGGAACCTCCTTCTAAAATATAACCGATCAAAATCATTGTAACCCCAAAAATAGCTCCAATTATAGCTCCAATATCCATAAAATCGCCCCCAGGGAAAAATAAATTGCAAATTTAAAAATAAAAAATGGTTTTGGGGTAAAATAGCATGTTGATTTCGAAATGCAACTATGCTAATATTGAATTTGAATTTTGTTTTCAGACCGTTGGGATGATGAATTATTTTCCTGTAAAGTAATATGTGCTGTTGTACGATGAATACATATAAAATATTTATCGGCAAAAGGCGGTAAAACCTTTAGGGTTTAAGAAATAAATTTGATAAGGAAGCGTTGAATTGTTTAAAGGTAAGCTGGAAAAGTTTATTTTAAGAAGAGTTGTCATACTGTTTGCAGTTCTTGCTATACTTACGGTGTTTCTTTTCAAAGATATATATATTTTTTTTGGGCTTTTGTTAGGTACAGGGCTGAGCATTTTTCGTTTTTTATCAATGGCGGCAGTATTTTCGCGGTTGATGCCGGAATCAGCTAAGCCTCTCAAAGCTCAGCACGGGGTGTTTAGATATGTTTTGAATCAGGTAATTACAGTACTATTCTTAATCATCGCTATTGCGGTTAAATTTAGTTTGTTTGCGGGGATGGCCGTTGGTATTATGACGGTGCCCATCGTTGTTATGGTTAACAGTATAACTGAGTTTTTTAAATTATCAAACAATAATTTTGAATAAGAAGGTGTTGTAAATGAATTTAACAGAAGAATTAACCAATGCCATGCTGCCACATGAGGTTTTTAGAATTCCTGTTCTTGATATTCCGGTAACGGATACGGTGATAAACATGTGGATTGTCATGGCCGTCATTATTGTATTAGCAATTGTGTTTACCAGGAAACTGGAAATGGTACCCAAAGGAAAGCAGAATTTCGTTGAACTCATCGTCGAATTTATCAATAACCTCGTAAGAGATGCAATCGGACACCATTGGAGACCTTTTGCACCTTATATGGGAACCGTTCTTCTCTTCTTATTGCTATCGAATATCATTTCCATATTTAACTTTATACCGATTCCACATTTCCACTTAAGGCCGCCGACAAAAGATATCAACGTTACAGCATGTCTGGCCATCATGACTATTCTCATCGTTATTTTTGCAGGGATCCGATACAAAAGAATGGGTGGCTGGCTCAAGCATTTCCTTCACCCGCTTCCCATGATGTTGCCTTTTAACATTTTAGACTATGCAATCAAACCACTTTCGTTATGTCTTCGTCTTTTTGGTAATATCTTGGCCGCTTTTGTTATAATGGAGTTAGTATACCTTGCGATACCGCCAATAATTCCTGGATTTTTGAGTTTGTATTTTGACTTGTTTGACGGTATTTTACAGGCATATATATTTGTATTTTTATCTTCACTTTATATTGGAGAGGCTGTAGAGTAAGGGGGTGAACAACACATGGAAGCAAACGGTTTAATTGCAATTGCAGCAGGTATTGCTGTTTTAACAGGTTTTGGTGCCGGAATCGGTATTGGTATTGCAACTTCAAAAGCTGCAGAAGGTGTTTCAAGGCAGCCTGAAGCTGCAAATCAAATCAGAGGTATTACACTGCTTGGTGCCGTACTCGCAGAAGCTACCGCAATTTACGGGTTATTTATCGCTATCTTGTTATACTTGAAAATGGCCTAAGATTGAAGGCGGAGTTTTGTTTAAAGTGCGAATGGAGAGTGAAGAGCTCTTCATTCGCATAACGGTATTTCATCATACCGACAATGAATGAAATGATAGCATCATGGCTGGTTGTAAATACCTTCAATCAGCCGCAAAGCAATGATATAAATCTGCAAAGATTTTACAAAGTTTATTGAAAGGGTGGGGTGCAGGGTGTTATTAAAATTCGGACCAACGTTTGTTTGGGTATTTATTAATCTAATGGTACTTTTCTTAGTATTAAGATGGCTGCTTTTCGGGAAAGTTACTCAATTTATGGAGAACAGGACGCAAACCATCAAAGACGCCATAGAAAATGCCGAGAAAAGTAAAGAGGAAGCCGTCGGTTTAAGGAAAAAGTATGACGAGCAGTTAAAAGCTGCAAAAGGTGAGGTTGAAAAGATTTTGGCCGAAGCCCGCAGCAAGGCAAATAAAGAGTATGATGCAATCTTGGCAAATGCTAAGAAGGATGCCGAAACTGTTTTGGTGAAAGCAAGGCAAGAAATTGAGCGGGAGAAGGCTGAAATGATCAAAGAACTTAGAGGCCAAGTTGCAAGCCTGGCACTGGCTGCAGCCTCAAAAGTAATTGAAGCCAATATGGATACCGAAAGCAATAGAAAACTAGTGAACAAATTTATAGATGAGGCAGGTGCTGCGTAATGCCTTTAGTAGAGAGAAGGTATGCAGAAGCACTGATCGACATATCCGGCGGAAGCGGGGCTATTGATGCTTACCTTAGTGAGTTGCAAGCCATTGTGGAAATTTTTAACCGTCAGTCTGATTTTAAATTTTTCCTTTTAAACCCGGAGATAAAGGTTGAAATCAAAAAAGAAGTTGTAAAGAAAGTTTTTTTAGGCCAAATAAGACCGGAAATTTTAAATTTCCTGATGCTGCTTTTGGATAAAGGAAGGATTAAGTTTGTTCCGGGGATTTTGGATGAGTATACAAAAATGGCGGATAAAAAGAGAAATATTTTAAGCATGACCGTTATATCCGCTGAGCCGCTGGATGACTTACAAGTGCAGGAAATCAAGCTTAAATATATGAAGTCCTTTAATGTAAGTGCGGTAAAGGTACGCACCGAGATCGATAAAAGCCTTATAGGCGGTGTAAAAGTTAAGATTGGCGATAAGGTTTCAGACGGTTCGTTAAAAGGAAGATTGCACAGCTTGAAGGAAATATTGATCGGTTAATTAAGTTATAAGTTCTAATGAGTTCGAACGATAAAGTTTAAATGCATATTTTATGAGGTGATAAACATGAATCTAAAGCCTGAAGAAATAAGTTCCATAATAAAGCAGCAGATAGAGAGTTATGGTGTCAAGACAAAAACGGAAGATGTGGGGTACGTTCTTCAATCAGGGGACGGAATTGCCAGAATTTACGGCTTGGAAAAGTGTATGTACGGAGAGCTTCTGGAATTTGAGAATGGTGTATTCGGAATGGCATTAAACCTTGAAGAAGACAATGTTGGATGCGTGCTTTTAGGGGATGCGGAAAACATTAAGGAAGGCACATCCGTTAAAAGAACCGGAAGAACAGTTCAGGTTCCGGTAGGCAAGGAACTGATCGGTAGAGTTGTAAACCCGCTGGGAAATGCTTTAGACGGCAAAGGGGAAATCAAAACCAAAAAATTTAGACCGATTGAATTCCTGGCTCCCGGCGTTATTGACAGGAAGTCGGTAAGTGTGCCGCTTCAAACCGGGATTATGGCTATTGACTCAATGATCCCCATTGGAAGAGGACAGAGAGAATTGATTATCGGAGACAGGCAGACCGGAAAAACGGCCATTGCATTAGATACAATTATCAACCAAAAAGGAAAAGATGTAATTTGTATTTATGTAGCCATAGGGCAAAAGGCATCTACCATTGCCGGAATCGTGAATACATTGGAGCAGTTTGGTGCCATGGATTATACGATCATTGTTACTTCTACCGCAAGTGAATCGGCACCGGTTCAGTTTATTGCGCCTTATGCAGGCTGTGCGATGGCTGAAGAGTTTATGTATAATGACCATAAAGATGTTCTGGTTATCTATGATGACCTTACCAAGCATGCGGTGGCATATAGGGCCATGTCACTTCTTTTAAGAAGGCCGCCGGGAAGAGAAGCTTACCCTGGAGACGTTTTCTATCTGCACTCAAGACTGCTTGAAAGAGCTGCAAGACTTAGTGATGAGATGGGCGGGGGTTCAATCACTGCACTTCCGATCATCGAAACACAAGCCGGGGACGTTTCAGCATATATTCCTACCAATGTAATATCCATCACTGACGGGCAGATATTCTTAGAGTCAGAACTTTTCTTTGCAGGTCAAAGACCGGCTTTAAACGTAGGTATTTCAGTATCCAGAGTTGGTGGGGCAGCCCAAATCAAAGCAATGAAGAAAGTTGCCGGACCGATCAGAATTAATCTGGCACAATACCGTGAACTTGCGGTGTTTGCACAGTTTGGGTCTGACCTTGATAAAGCAACAAGGGATAAGCTTGTACAAGGGGAGAGATTGGTTGAAACATTAAAACAGCCTCAGTACCAGCCTATGCCGGTAGAAGAGCAGGTTGTGGTGCTTTATTGTGCTACAAACAAGTATTTAATGGACATGCCGGTTAAGGAAGTTAGAAAGTTCAACGATGAATTGATTCAGTTCTTTAGGGATAAATATTCGAAAGTTTTGAAGGCAATTGCAGAAACAGGAGAACTAAAGCCTGAAACAGAAGAACTTATGAAAAAAGGGATAGAAGAATTTAAAACAAGCTATCTGCGATAAGATGCTTATAAATAAGCAAAAAGTCTACCGGTAGTTACCGGAATGAAATAAGTCATATTTGTGAAAATGGTGATATATTATGGCTAGTATGAGCGAAATCAAGTTAAGAATGAAAAGTATAAAGGAGACAAGGCAGATAACTAAAGCCATGAAGCTGATTTCTGCTGCGAAACTCAAAAAGGCCAGACAGCAGCTTGATCAAACCAAGCCCTTCTTTGACAAGGTTAAAGCAACCATTGCAGATATTATTGTTCATAGTGGAAATGTAGATAATATATTTTTTGATGTAAGAAACCAAAAAGAAGGAAAAAAATTCGGATATATTATATTGACAGGGGATAAAGGGCTTGCTGGCGGTTATAACAACAACATTATCAAGTTAGCGGAAAGCCATTTGGAGAAAAGGCCGGATTCCACTTTGTTTGTAGCGGGACACATGGGTCGGAACTATTTCATCAGAAAGAAATACAATGTTTACCAAGAATTTGACTATGCTGTTCAAAATCCAACTATTTACAGGGCAAGAGAGATGGCTGAAATCGTTCTTGATCTATTCAGTAAGGGTGAGTTGGATGAAGTTTACTTGATTTATACCAACATGATTTCATCCATAAAACTTGAGCCAAAAGTAATGAAGCTCCTTCCTTTGGAGGCAGAAGCCTTAAGAGAAGATTTAAAGGATATTGAAGTGAAAATTGATGAAAGCTTAAGTTATGAACCATCACCAAAGGCAGTCTTTGATGTTTTGATACCGAAATACCTCAAGGGAATTTTCTATGGAGCACTGGTTGAGGCTTTTACCAGTGAACAAAGCGCAAGAATGTCTGCTATGGACAATGCAACATCCAACGCAGATGAGATGCTTCAAAAATTGAACCTTTATTATAATAGGGCCAGGCAGGCAGCAATTACGCAGGAAATATCCGAGATTGTCGGGGGTGCTGCGGCTTTAAGTTAAAAAATTAAATTCATTGAGATAATTAAAGAATTGAAGAACGGAGTGAGAAGAGTATGGCGGATAGAGTCGGGAGTGTTGTGCAGGTTATCGGACCGGTTGTTGATATAAGGTTTGAAAGCAGTGAACTTCCAAAGATATATAATGCGGTTAATATTGAAAAAGAAGGTGAAACCATTGTTGCAGAAGTAATGCAGCATTTGGGGAATGATACTGTAAGATGTGTTGCCATGTCATCTTCAGATGGATTGGTTAGAGGCATGAAAGCCATCGATACGGGCAGTTCAATTAAAGTACCTGTAGGTGAAGAAGTTTTAGGAAGGGTATTTAATGTAATTGGTGAGGCAGTAGACAAGCAAGGGGATGTCAAAGCAAAACAGTTTTGGCCAATTCACAGACCGGCTCCAAGCTTTGAGGATCAGAAACCTGCGGCAGAAATTTTTGAGACCGGAATTAAGGTTATTGACTTGCTTGCGCCGTATGCAAAGGGTGGAAAAATCGGACTTTTCGGTGGAGCGGGAGTTGGTAAGACCGTTTTGATTCAGGAATTAATCCGAAATATTGCTACAGAACACGGAGGTTATTCCGTATTCACCGGTGTTGGTGAAAGATCCCGTGAAGGAAATGACTTGTGGCATGAAATGAGAGCGTCCGGTGTTATAAAGAAGACGGCCATGGTATTCGGTCAGATGAATGAACCGCCTGGAGCGAGAATGAGGGTTGCCTTGTCAGGACTTACAATGGCGGAATACTTCAGAGATGAACGGGGACAGGACGTATTATTGTTCGTTGATAATATCTTTAGGTTTGTTCAGGCGGGTTCCGAGGTTTCAGCCCTTTTGGGTAGGGTACCTTCTGCCGTTGGATATCAGCCAACACTTGCTACAGAAGTGGGGGCCCTCCAGGAAAGAATTACTTCAACCAAGAAAGGTTCCATAACCTCAGTACAGGCCATATACGTTCCTGCCGATGACTTGACTGACCCGGCGCCTGCTACTACGTTTACCCATCTGGATGCGACAACAGTTCTTTCAAGACAGATTGTTGAACGTGGAATTTACCCGGCGGTTGACCCGCTGGATTCCACATCAAGAATCCTGGACCCGCGCGTTGTAGGAGAAGAGCATTACTCTGTTGCCCGTAGGGTTCAAGAGGTTCTGCAAAGATATAAAGAACTCCAGGATATTATAGCGATCCTGGGTATGGACGAATTATCCGAAGAAGACAAGCTGACCGTATACAGAGCGAGAAAGGTTGAAAGATACCTGTCACAGCCATTCTTCGTTGCCGAAACCTTTACAGGATATGCGGGCAAGTATGTACCGATTAAGGAGACCATTAGAGGATTTAAAGAAATCATTGACGGTAAGATGGATGATATCCCAGAAGCAGCTTTCTTTATGAAAGGCTCTATCGATGAGGTTTATGAAGCTGCTAAAAATGTATAAGGGGGTGCTATAATGGCTACCTTTCTTCTTGAAATACTAACACCAGAAAAAGTTTTTTACTCAGATCAGGTTGAAACTATAGTTATTAAAACTGTAGATGGTGAGATGGGTATACTGGCTGGCCATGAACCAACATTAGCTCCTGTTGCAATTGGTACAGTCCGCATCAAAAAGGATGGTAACTGGCTTGATGCTGTATTAACTGAAGGCTTTATGCAAATTACCAATGATAAAACAATCGTACTCGCTGACACTGCAGAATGGCCAGAAGAAGTCGATGAAAATAGAGCAAAAGCAGCAAAAGAAAGAGCTGAAGAAAGACTACAAAGCCAGCTCAGCCGACAGGAGTTCATCAAATCACAAGCTGCTGTAGCAAGAGCTATGGCAAGACTTAAGGTTAAGGGTAAGGGACATTAATCTACAATTAAAAGGGACGGGAGATATTCTCCTGTCCTTTTACTTTGCTTATAAATACTTACTAAACACTTGTTAAACTTTTTATTACACTTGAAAATAACCTACTTAAAGCATCTCTAAATTGTTTTACTAATCAAGGATTTATTCCAATAGCCATGTAAATCATATAGGCAGCTTCTTCCCTTAAAGCTTTATCCTTTGGATTAATCATATTGACTTTCCTAAGCTTCAGAAGTTTTTGAGCCATTGCTGTAGCAACCTTATCTCTATTCTGAGAATTGATTTTACCGTAATCCCCATATGTTGATATTGTCTTTGTATCCTCTATTTTCAACGGCTTCCCTGCCGCTTGAAAGGCTTTAACGATGATAATTGACATTTCTTCACGTGTTACTGCGTTGTCAGGATAAATCTTACCGCTCTTGTCTTTTACTATCAATCCAATCCTGAGTGCAGACATTACTTCCTTGTAATAAGGATTTTTCTGAGAAACATCAGTTATTTTTCCAACTGGTATTTTGTATAGGTTTAAAGCTTTTATAACGGCAGCGATAAATTCTCCTCGTGTAATGGTCTTCCCCACTCCAAAGCTACTACTTGTAGCAGGCTTTATATATCCAGCTGCTGCGCAAAAATTTATTGCCTTTTCAGCATAAGAACCTTCCACTACATCTTTTAAAGGATTAACTGATGACTTGGCTAATGTTACTGCTGCTGATGGAGATCTATAACCATTGTTTGTATAAGCTTCAACATAATATCCGTAGATATATCCTTCTACCGCATTCAAATCATAAGTACTACCTACATTTGGCGAAATGGTTAGGATTACAGAATAGCTTCCACCATCAACATTTCTATACAATCTAAATCCATCTTCATTTGTTGAATTATCCTGCCAATTTATTTGAACCTTGCCCTGCCCCACATATTTGGCTGTTACAAATGATGGTGAATTTAAATCCATATCAAAGTTCTTTTCCTCACTCACTGTCGAGCTTCCCTCAGTTTTTCCATAACTTCTTATTCTAAAGGAGTATCTCTGTCCAGCTAAGAACTGGGAGCGCTCTATGGTAAATTGAGAATCCTTAACATTTTCAACAGCAACCCATGTCTCATCTGTATTCATTTTTCTTTCAACAGAATAATAACCATCATAACTGTCCAACTTATTCCATGTTAACAATACTCCAGTTTTTGTTACATAAACCTGAAGATTTTGAACCTGCTTTGCTGATGATAGAATTGTGGTAACCTCATTTGAATATAAGGTATAACTTCCATCACTCATTATTGCTCGTATCTGATAGCTATAATTCACATCAGTTGATATATTTGTATCATAGTAAATCCACTTATTTGTTGATACTACAGCTATAAACTGCCAGTTTTGATTTGCAGCCTTTCTCCATAACTCAAAGCCTGATTCGCCAATGGTGTTATCTGTCCATTCAATTCTTATTTTGTTTCCTGAATATGGACTGGCTTTTAAGTTTGTTGGGGCATTTGTGAACCTTGGGTCAGTAGAAACAGTATTTGAG